>DHVX01000045.1 GCA_002412885.1 Bacteroidales bacterium UBA5197 | reverse complement strand
AGAAACAGGTATCAGGTTTTTGAATACACATCATTGTATCCTTTTCAGGAAGATGTTGCCGAAATAAATGAGGAATTCTGGGGCGTTTACAAGCAAGACGATAAAGTGCTGTTTGTATCCTCTCAAAGCATCTATATTTACAAAAACCAACATTTTACAAAGATTTCGGCACCCACTAAATTCTCAGGAAGTTTTACCGTTAATGATTCATTGTATTTTGCAGATAATAAGGCTGGTATTTTTCTGTTTAACGGCATGGAGCTGAAACAGGTTTTTGCCTTTCCTCCAGATCTGAATTTTGAGATAGCCGGAATTTATCAACATCCACAAGGTACAGTTTTGGTGACAACAAATTCAGGATTGTATCTCTTTTCAGCAGGAAAACTGAACTATCTGAATAATGCAGCATCTCAAAATTTAAAAACAGCAAAGGTTTTTAGTTTTACAACCCTCGGCGATAAGTATCTGGCGTTTGGTACTATTCTTAAAGGTTTGTATATCACTGACATCGATGGAAGAATAATTCATCAGATTAATAAAAACAAGGGCTTGCAAAATAACACCATCCTGAGCCTTCACTATAGTCCTTCGGGAAAGCTATGGATGGGCATGGATTATGGAGTTACAGCCATAGATCTTCAAAAAAGAATCACCACTTTTTATGATTTCAGAGGAGATTTTGGCACAGGTTCCTCTGCCCTGCTTTACAATGAAATCTTCTATCTTGGCACCAATCAGGGTTTGTATCAATCCAAATGGGATGATCTGAATAACGATTCGGATTATAGCAGGTTTCAGCTGATTCCGGGTACCGAAGGGCAGGTTTGGTGTTTGGAAGAAATTGAGAATACCATCCTTTTTGGTCACGATCGGGGGCTATTTATCCTGAATGGAAACAACTTTCAAAAACTGAACAATACGCCCGGTGTTTGGACAATAGTCCCTTATAAAGATTATTTACTTACAGGAAATTACAATGGCATTTCAGTCTATAGGAAAGCCGGCAAAAGCTGGACTTTCGTAAAGAAGATGGAACTCATACTCGGATCGTGCAATCAGCTCATCATCGAAAAAGAAAATATTTTATGGGTTAACATCCCCAACTTTGGTGTTATCAGAGCAGTTTTAAACGACAATCTTTACCCGACTGAACGCTTGATTATCAAAGACAAGGAATTTGATGGCGATAATCCCTTCCTTGTGAAAAGTGACTCTGGAATGCATGTGCTGACTGATAATTTCCGTTACACCTTTAGCTCTGCAGAAAAAAAATTCATCAATAAAGTTTCTGTCAGCAGTCAACCTGAAATTGAAGACCTGGTAGTGGGAATACATCCATCAAAAGTTATCCATCAGGATTATAAATTTTACCCGGTTTACAATGGTTTTGCTTTAAAATACCTGAAGCCTGACGATGACAAAAAGCGGGAAAACATTGCGATTAGTTTAAGAAAGATTGAAGCATTCGGCCGTAATCATGAAAGCGCTGTTTTTTATCCGGGAGCAAGCATTCCTTTCAAACAAAATAATTTGAAAATTGAGTGTATTGTTCCGAACCAGGACAATGTATTGTATCAATATAAACTCGAAGAATCAGGTAAATGGAGCACCTGGAACTCAAAAAATACCTTTGAGTTTTTTAATCTGAAACGAGGGAAATACACCTTTTTTGTCAAAGCAATGGTAAACGGGGAAGTTACACAGATTCATTCCGTTTCATTTCGCATTAAAGCTCCCTTGTATCATTCGTGGTATGCATATCTTTCATACTTTTTAATAACTATTTTATTTGTTTCCGGATTATTTGCTTTGCAAAAGATAGCATTAAAGAAACAGCGGAAAAAACATTTGATCAAAGAACAGCTCTCACTGCGGGAACAAGCCGAAAAACACAGACAGGAAGTCATCATGCTGGAGCAGGATAAGTTAAAAGCAGAATTTAATAAACTGAAACAACAGTTAAGAATCAAAACCATTGAGTTGGCGTGTAAATCCAGGGTTGACGAAGAAAAAAACCGCATATTGATTTCTTTAAAGGAAAAATTTGAACGAATTCAAAAAGAACCTGCCCTGGCAAAAATGACTGTAAATGAAATTAACCGAATCCTGGAGTCCTATATAAATAATGAGGTCAATACATTTGAAATTCAGATAGATGAACTGCATCAGGAGTTTTATAAAAAATTAAAGACCAGTTATCCGGGACTTTCTACTCATGATTTACGATTAAGCGCCTACTTAAAAATCGGACTGAATTCGAAGGAAATAGCTGAAATACTGAACATTCTTCCCTCAAGTGCTTTTATAAGCCGATCGCGTTTGAGAAAGAAACTCAATATAAAAGCCGATGAAGACTTATATGAATTTCTTAACTCGGTTTAATCCTCAGGGCACACCATTGTAAGAGTGAATCGTCTCTTTAGTGGCAGACACGGGGACAAGGGGAGGGAGTCTTTCGACCTATTTTTTTACCTTGGGACCCTTTCTCCATTACTCCTTGTCAGATACTTCATGGCAGGAGCTACAATTGAAGGTTCGTCCCTCATTCTACTCATTTTCCCTTTCGGAAACATCCCTCCAGGTGATCATCAATCATCCCGGCTGCCTGCATAAACGCATAACAAATTGTGCTCCCGCAGAAAGCAAATCCGCGCTTTTTCATATCCGTTGACATGGCATCTGATTCAGGGCTGGTGGCAGGAATTTGATTCGATTCCGTCCAGTGATTAACCATGGTTTTGCCGCCGGTAAACTGCCAGATATAAGCATCAAAAGTGCCGAACTCTTCCTGCACTTTCAGAAATGCACTTGCATTTTTTATGGTTCCCTTGATTTTTGCCTTGTTCCGTATGATTCCGGAATCATTGAGCAGGCGGTTGTAATCTTCGTCTCCATACAACGCAATTCTGCCTGCATCGAAATTCTCAAAAGCCTTGCGAAAGCCTTCCCGGCGATGAAGAATTGTTTTCCAGCTCAGCCCGGCCTGAAACGCATCAAGCACAAGGAACTCAAAAAGTTTCCGGTCATCGTGAACAGGAACACCCCATTCGGTGTCGTGATAATCAATCATTCTCGGGTCATTGCCCGGCCAGGTGCATGTGTGGGTCATTTGAAAGTTGGTTATTAGATTTTAGATTTGGTAATAAAAAGACAAGGAGACTGGGAGACTGGGGGACAAGGAGAAAGGATTTCGGATTTCAGATTTCGGAATTGACCCCGGATTTTCATGAAAAAAATTGCGTTTCTCTAGGTCTTAGCGTCCGGGAAACTAGCTTGACGGCAGTCAGGGCTGCTTTGAGTGTGTTTAGGAAAAATGAAAATCTAAATCCGTTTAATCCTCGAAATCATATAATAATGAGACGTCAGAGATGTTTCAATCTTCGAGTTTGAAAATCTTTATAAGGTTTTTGTTTACTTGTTTAAGAGTTCTGGAATCAACCGTTCCTAGCCGTCCCAAAGCAAGGTCTCTGTCGAGTGTTGCTAATTTTGAGAGTCTTAAAATAGAATCGCGCTTAAGCCCGTTTGCATCAGAAGGTTTTAGTAGAATGTCATTGCCATCTATCCTGTTGAGTTGGGTTGAAATAAAGGCCAGAGTAATTTCTGTCGGACCGGTTATCAGCAACAATGCAGGTCTGGTTTTACTGCCTGATAAATCGGAAAACGGAAATGGAATAAGAACAATATCGCCTTTGATCATTGGTATTTTTCTTTCAGATCTTCAACAGTATATAAATCCTCTTCATCATTCAGAAAGTAAAACACCTTTGAATCTGAAGTCAGTTTTTCCATCCCTTTAAGCAGTATTTCATCTTCGTATTTCATAAAAATGAATTCCGCAAAATCGGAGACCTCTTTCACCTTATCCGGAGGAAGTTTCGATAATGTTTTGATGGTTTTCTTTATCAGCGTTTCGCGTGGCATTTTTTATGACTTGAGATTTTATTTAACAAAAATACAAAAATAAGTAAGGAGTGGAGAGTCTCAATATTGAAAATCAGCGTTTCCAGGCTTAATGATCCCATTCTCAGTTATAATCCCTGCAATCAGCTCCGCCGGTGTTACATCAAATGCAGGATTAAAAGCATCAGATCCCGGGTTTGTTACCCTGATTGTATGCATTTGCCCCTTCAAGTCGGGGCCGGTTTGGTAGTGAATCTCATCGGTACTACGCTGTTCTATTTCAATGCCTTCGCCTGTCGGGGTTGAAAGATCAAAAGTAGAAAGCGGTGCCGCCACATAAAATGGAACGCCAAAGTGCTTCGCTACAATGGCTTTTTCGAAAGTCCCGATTTTATTGGCAACATCTCCGTTGGCGGCTACGCGGTCAGCTCCGACAATAATAAGGTCAATCATGCCTTTCGACATAAGGTAAGCCCCGGCATTGTCGGGAACTATGGTGTGTGAAATGCCTTCGTTGCTGAGTTCCCAGGCTGTCAGCCTTGCGCCCTGACTTCGCGGACGGGTTTCATCAGCGTAAACATGCATTTTCTTTCCATTGCGGTGTGCCTGATAAACCGGAGAAAGTGCACTGCCATAATCCACAAACCCCAGCCAACCTGCGTTGCAGTGGGTAAGGATTCGTGCTCCGTCACTGATCAGTTTTTCACCGATAATTCCGATTTTTAATGCAGCAGCTTCGTTTTCGCTGGCCAGGATTTGCGCCTGATCCATGGCATTTTCTACTGAAACTTTTCCGGCTTCAAAAACGCTGTCCACTGCAAAAAACAGATCGCGGGCGGTTGGGCGGGTTGACCTGATGCGTGCACGGGCAGTTTCAGGGTCTTTACCTTCGGCAAAAGCCTGAGCCATTGCAAAACCGGCAGCAGCACCAATGGCTCCTGCTCCGCGAACCGTCATCTGCTCAATGGCCTTGCAGGTTTCTTCGCTGGTACGAAAGCATTCTGTTTTAAACGAAAATGGCAGAAGATTCTGATCGATCATATGAACTTCCTGACCTTCCATCCATAAGGTGCGGTAATGCTTGTTGCCGACTTTCATAAAAGAATTTGTAAGTAGTAAGAAGATCAGCAAAGATAAGTAATAGAAGTTCAATAGATTTCGAATATCAGGCAAGAAAAAAGGCCACCCGCATGGGCAGCCTTTTTATAAAAGAGAAATGAAATGATTACAGTTTCAGGGCAACACCTATGTTGAGCCATGCAATTCCGTATCCGATTTCAGCCATAGCAGCAAAATTATCGGTGAAATAGTAACGACCACCGGCATACCATGACCAGATAAGTCCACTGCTGGAAGTATTATAATTATACAACGGGTCAACTGTACCTATATCTTTTGCTGAAACAACATTAAAACCAATCATCAAACCAGTATAAGTATCGAGCTTTTCAATGAGCGGATAATGGAATGAACCACGTGCTCCCAAAATGAAGTTGGTGTACTTATAACCCCAGGTTCCGCCAAAATATGAATATTCCCATTTGCTTGAAGCATATCCGAGGTATCCGCCAACGCCAATTGATCCAACATCCAGAACATCATCTTTAACTCCAACCTCAAATGATGCAGAAAGTGGAGGAATGGTCGAAGTATAACCACTACCAGTATAAAGTGTGCTTCCCAATCCGATACCCAGATTTAGGACTTTTTCCCCTTTGGTCAGCAGGTTATCCTGAGCAGAAAGGCTTAATGCCATAAAGGCTGCAAAAAGAGTAATTACGACTTTT
>DHVX01000095.1 GCA_002412885.1 Bacteroidales bacterium UBA5197 | reverse complement strand
CGCTTTCAGTCCATGTCACCTCTACGTTTACGCCCTGATGCTCTGCACAGTAATTGGGCTTTTGCTTGTTTGGCAGCATTACCCGCAGCAGACCGCCTTGTATGTAGTTTCTGTTCGTAGGTGCAGACTTTTGCCGCCAGCTTCCTTCAGATTCCATCTCACGATGGACACCCTTGCCCTTGGCTAACACTCCTTACTGTGAAGCGTGTTCGGGACTTACACCCTATAGCTGATATACATGCCTGACACACCAAAAAAGCCGGAAGTAGTTAACTTCCGGCTTTATTTAAAAGCAATCCTAGGCCTATTTCTTGATAAACCTGTATGATTCCATAATATTATTTCCTTTTATGGTCAACAAATAAACACCTGAAGTGAGATGTGAAACATCCAGAAGCATTTCTCCATTTGTGGCGAAAACTTTCTGATTATCAACCGAATGAACATTCCGGCCAAACATATCAGTAATACGCATTTCGATACCACTTTCCTTATGGCAGTTCGATTTTACATGCAACTGATCAGCAACAGGATTCGGATACAGGACAGTATTGCACGAAAGATTGCCCGGCCTGTTCAGGTTTGTATTAATGGTAACTGTCATACTAACTGGCACTACCAGCTCAGGCTGATCGGGGTCGTTTGAAAGTATGGTAATGCTGCCGTTATACACGCCCAATTCCATTCCGGTGGCATCACAGGTTACAATAAGTTCGCCTGACAAGTCAGGTGCAATGCTTCCTTCGGCAGGATTTACACTCAGCCAATCCCCGGTTGGAATTGCCCTCACAAATTTTAAGGATATGTTTTTCGCCTGATGTCCGCCATCGCCATAGGAATCTTCAATCCAGAATTTCCAGATTCCCTGAAGTTCCTGCCCGGAGACCGATGTATTATTTATGGTATAGTTGCCGGTTGTTTGTCCGCCTGCCAGCATAAACTGCATTCCTGAAGGAGTTTCAACCCAGAATGAGCCTTCCGAGGGATAATTATCTGTTGTCCAGTTGTAGCTGACGATTAGTTCACTCAAATTTCCCTGGTCGGAAATATTCAGCGTGGTCCAGCCATTTTCTGTTAAGGTATTTGAATAATATGCATTAACGGCCGGGCTATTGGACAAAGCCTGTGATATTGTATCGGGCTGTGCTGTTGAGACTGTGATGTAATAATTCAGACTCAATTCGCCGTTATTGCTGAGCTGAAGAGGTGTTTGCTCAACAACATCCTTCATTGTAGTTACCGATATTGACTGGAAATCTACTTCTGCCTGAGCAAAAAGCTGCTCGCCAACATAAAACTCATGTGGGTCGGGTTTCCCGATGAAGGGATGATTCTCAATGCGACCTGAAGCATCAGCAGCATGAATATAATACTGAATAGTACTGCCATATTCCGGCGAAGGGATACTTGCCAACCAATTGCCTCCCATTGTATTGGTCAGATTTACAGCTTGAAACGGTGTGTATGGGTTAGGATTAATCCTGTAAAAAAGGAGCGCTGAGTCTGCAATTACCTCTTCACCGCTGAATGCAGCAATATTTGAAGTAAAATAATAATCAGAAGCAGGAGTTACATTACCCAGCAACGGAATATGTCTTATTCTCAGCATTTCAGGATCGGCCATTTCATGGGTGCGGCAGTGAAGCGCATCTGTTGATTCCCAAGGGGTTGAAGCTTGTCCGATAACACCGAAAATCTTATACCCCGGCATGGCCTGACGATAAACTTCAAGCGCCGCTTCATCATGCTGTGAGTTCATTATCGGAACAAATACCTTATCGTTCAGAATAAATGAATTGGTATAAGGCTGATTTTGAGGCGTATTTACACGGTAAACTTCGTAAGGAACTCCCCATGGCGTAGTGATTGATGCAAAATATGCTGCAGTAGCTTCAATGGCATTGTACTGAGGATGTGTGGCAGGGACAGAACGAATCAATATTTTATTGGTTGCCAGATATTTTCCCCAGCAATCAATGTGATCAATATAGGTATTGTTCGGATCTTCAACCACATGATAATCGTTGATTCCCAAATAGTTCTGCATACGCTGATCCACCTGAGCCGGGGTAAGCGATGGATTTTCGGTATAAGCGATCATGGTGGAAGCGGCCATACCGTAGCTGTCGGACATATAGTTACCACCCGTTTGAACAACATTCATTCCGAACCATGGTATGCCGAGAGCAGTAGCTACTTTTACAGGGACATCATTATCGTTGGGTCTTGGCCGGTTGTATGGAAAATCAACTATTCCTATCTGATTATTGCCATAAGCAATATACCAAGGACCATAATCGCGGGTCCAATAGCTATCGGTTGGCGCATATATGAAATTGCAATTGTCAAGGTTTACTCCGGCTCCTGTATAAAGATTCCGGACTGTATTTTCCTGCGGCAAACCAGTAACCAATGTAGTTACTTCGGCATCGCGGGCCATCTCCCGGATTATAGTCAGGGGTAAACCGAAAGGATATCTTACCAAAACACCTTTTGACCGCTCAAACTCACCCAAACTGAATATGGCTCCCGGAGGAGGATCAGTTTCAACAAAACCCCGTCCGATGAGGTGGCGATTCTGAGCCTCTTCGGGTGACATATGGTGTGTTAATCGCTGCGGCGGATATTTGCCGAAATCCTGAGCTGTGAGAGTTAGCGCAGAAAATACAACTGCCAGCAAAGCAATGTGCCTGGAACTAAAGAATTTCATATGGTAAAATTTGAAACATGTCAGCAGCAAAGGTAAAAATTAGTTTTACCTGATGTCAAAACATCTTGAAAAAGCGCTGTAAGTTATCCTACCGGAGATATTGAAATCTAATGCTTCGCCCTGACCTTCGTATAACAATCCCTGCACAAGGGTTCATAACTATCGGTTTCGCCCAGCATCACTTGTTTTTCATCGGCGGTTTTGCGGTGCGAATAATGCGCAAGATTGCCACATTGCATACAGATGGCATGAACTTTTGTAACATATTCTGCCGTCGCTAAAAGTGATGGAATCGGACCAAAAGGTTTACCGGTAAAATCCATATCCAAACCGGCAACAATTACCCTGACTCCGCTATTTGCCAGTTTATTACAAACAGATATAAGTTCATCGTCGAAAAATTGTGCTTCATCAATGCCAACCACATCCACATTATTGGCGTAAAGAAGAATTTGTGCCGAAGCCTGTACAGGAGTAGAGGGAATTGCATTCTCGTTGTGCGAAACTACATTGGTTTCATCATAACGGGTATCGATGGCAGGTTTGAAAATTTCAACGCGCTGCCGGGCTATGCGTGCACGTGTTAACCGACGTATTAATTCTTCGGTTTTGCCCGAAAACATTGAGCCACAGATAATTTCTATCCAACCTCTGCGGTGTGTTGGGTTTATTGCACTTTCTAAAAACATTGCCTCGGTTTGTGATTTTTACTTTACCTTTAACGTCTCAAAAATCTGGTTTTTATCAGGATTTGAACTCAGTCAGGTAATTGGTACATAATGTACAAAAATACCATGATTCTGCGTTATTCAAGCTTACATTTCAGAATTTTATCAACATGGCTCATCAGGAATTAATAAAAGAGGTCGGTGCAAAACTGGCAGAACTGAACAACAGATTTGAAGACATTTCATCTTCAGGTGAAGTTCACGTGATTGATGTAGATATCCTGCTTCAACTGATCAGGGATATTTATCTCAAAACCACCCTATTAAAAAAGGAAGAAGTTGCTCCGGAAGCAGAAGTAAGAAATGTGTCTCATAACTATACAACACCTGCACCTGCAGCCCAACCATACAAACCGGCAGTTGTTCCGGAATTTACACCTCCTTCACCGCCGCACATTCCGGGACAGGTAGCAGGAATTTCAGCAATGCATCAGTTCCATCAGGAAACTGCACCGGCACCGAAGCCTGAAGTAACTTTTTCGGTTGAACCCGAAGCAATACATGAGCCCCAAATATTACCAGAGCTGGAACCTATTCCTGAGCCACGCACCATTCCGGAACCGGAAAGAATGCCTGAGCCACAGCAAATACCTCCAACCGTGCCTGAACCAACTCCAATACCTGAGCCGACCCCAACACCTGAACCGGATCCCGAACCTGTGTTTATTCATAAGCCGGCTCCTGAACCTGTTTATACTCCACCAACGCCGTCATATACAAAGCAAGTTCAATCTCAGCCTGAACTTTTCGGGAATGGCAGTCTGGCTGACAAACACAAAACCGATACATTATCTATCAACGACAGGATGGTTTCCGGGAAATCAGACCATACCCTTGCCGACAAAATAAAACTCACTCCTCTTCGCGACATAAAAGCAGCCATCGGAATCAACGAAAAGTTTCAGTTTATCAACGAGTTATTCGAAGGTTCCGGTGAATTGTACAACGAAGCCATTGCATTGCTTAACAACTGCAGTAGCGCATTTGCAGCCAATCAGTTATTCGCTGATTATCAGCGCCGCAATAACTGGGATGCAGAAAACAGAGCATTTCTTAAATTCAAGGAATATGTTGAACGAAGATATCTTCAGAGCTAAATCATTGATTTTCTGATGCAAAAAAGTCATATCCAATCCTCCCGTTTAACTTGGTTCACGTTATTGCTGTCAGTTATTTTGCTGACGGCTGGTAACCGTTCATCAGCGCAAAAAATAGATTATGCGCGATTTCTGATGGACAGCCTATCGGCTCCGGGGCTGCATGGTCGCGGGTATGTTGAATACGGTGCGCATCAGGCAGCAGAGTTTATCGTGCGAGAAATTGCCCGAAACGGAATCAAACCTTTGTCCGATAGTTATTCGCAGTCTTTCGGCCTGAATGTGAATACATTTCCGGGAAGCATGATGGTAAATGTTGATGGCTTCAGACTGGAAGCCGGATCGGAATTTATTGTTTCGGCATCTACTCCTTCAGTAAATCAGGTATTCGAACTGTTGTTCACAGATGAGAATTTTTTTGAGAATGAAAAGAAAATTCAGAAACTTGCCAAAAAAGATTTAAAAACCACCTTACTGGCTTTCGACCGGTCAGCACTTAAAGGTGAAGCTGCAAAGCTGGCTGACTCTCTCCTCAGAGATAACTTTCTTGGTGCAGGAGGATACCTGCTGATCAACAGTAAAAATAAACTTGTCTGGAGTGTATGGCCTGGCGAAGAGCAAAAAAAATTCCCGGTAATTGAGGTTATCGAAGACGCTCTTCCACGAAAAGCCAAAAACCTTGCGCTGAGCATTGATGCGGAATATCTCAATAATCATTCGGTCAGAAACATTATCGGGTATATTCCCGGCTCAGTTTCACCTGATACTTTTTTGGTTTTTACCGCCCATTACGACCATCTGGGAAGAATGGGAAGAGATACTTACTTTCCGGGAGCGAACGACAATGCCAGTGGCGTAGCCATGATGCTTGATCTGGCCCGTCACTTTGCAGATAGCACCAACCAGCCGGCATACAGCATTGCGTTTATTGCATTGGCTGCTGAAGAAATGGGGCTGAAAGGTTCGGAGTATTATGTTGAGAATCCGTTGTTTCCACTCGGAAACATTCGCTTTTTAATTAACCTCGATATGGTGGGAACAGGCAGCGAAGGCATTACAGTTGTCAATGGAACTATTTATGAGGAGGCGTTTGAAAAACTTGTAAAAATTAACTCAGACAACAATTTCATTCCTAAAGTAGTAAAGCGGGGCGAAAGCTGCAACAGCGATCATTGTCCGTTTTACCAAAAAGGAGTCCCTTCCATTTTCATTTACAGTATGGGAAATGAACACCGGGAATACCATAGCATTTACGATCAGTCGCATAGAGTTCCGCTTACTGAATATGAGGATATTTTTCGTCTGCTCAGAGATTTCGTTCTAACTTACTGATATTCATGTCGAAATTATACCTTGTCCCCACACCAATCGGCAATCTTGAAGACATTACCTTCAGGGCTGTAAGAATTTTGAAGGAAGTCAATCTTATTCTGGCAGAAGACACCCGCAAAACCGGAATGTTGCTGAAACACTACGGCGTCAGCAACAATCTCCGTTCTCATCACATGCACAACGAGCACCGCACTGCAAGTGAGATTGCAGCGAGAATTGCATCGGGGGAATCGATTGCACTGGTAAGCGATGCGGGCACGCCGGGCATTTCTGATCCCGGGTTTTTGCTCGTAAGAACCTGCGTTGCAGCAGGAATTGAAATTGAGACACTTCCGGGGGCAACCGCTTTTGTACCTGCGTTGGTAAATTCAGGACTTCCCTGCGACCGTTTTCATTTTGAAGGCTTCCTTCCTCACAAAAAAGGGAGGCAAACGCGACTTAACTACCTTGCAACGCTGCCTTTTACTTTTGTACTTTATGAATCTCCTTTCCGGTTGGCGAAGACACTTATACAACTTTCCACGGTTTGCAATCCGGACAGGAAGGCCTGTGTTTCGCGCGAATTATCGAAACTGTTTGAGGAAAATCGCAGAGGAACACTTGTAGAACTTGCTGCTCACTACACCAATCACCCTCCAAAAGGTGAAATAGTAATAACTGTAGCAGGCAATTCAGGCGATGAGCCGGAGAATGAGGAAGTTCTCCTCACAGAAGAATAAAAAGACCTTCTTTCCATCTTTTCTTTTCATGTTCAGGTAACTTCTTTGAGGAGAAGCCGTCTTAGATTTATGTTCGTTCGTTTATGGACATTTATGCTATAAAAGCGAACATAAAGACAATCTTATATTTGTCTATAAGCCTATTTTTCAGTTTGTTATATTTTTTGGCATGAAATTAGCAAACGGGCAACAAAAAAATAATATTTCCATGAAAGGGTACATTCCGGTTGTTATGGTAGTTGGGCTTGGCGGATGTCGTTCGATGTTTGCAGCTGCAGAATATTCCGGACTCAGGGATGAGATAAGCAGAACCATATCTTATCCTGAATTCGCCCGCAAAAATTACCTCGAAGGCATCGTAAATGTGGATATTTCCACAGACAAATCAGGCCGTGTGCTGGTATTTGAGAGCAATGCCACTCATCCCGGATTGCTCGAATATGTTATTGATCAGATAAAACGCATTGTGCTGAGTGGTGCCGAATTTTCGGAAAAACAATTCAGACTGATCCTGAAATTTATCATGTACTAAAGACCTTTAAGACTTAATCTGGTTCCGATTCCCACAAATCAAACCAGATTAAAAAACATATCCTTGCTTTGTGCCGGATATGCGATTTTTTCAGTGTGTGTGAAGATCCGGAGCCCGTTTATTGCGGGCTTTGTTTTTTCAGGGAATAGCGTATTAAATTTGATTGCAAAAGGTCAGGAAAAATGCAGGATCAACCCACTTGAAAAAACCTTAATTTAGCACAAAAAAGTATGTACTCATATGCCTATCCCCGGCCAGCCGTTACGGTTGATGCTGTGATATTCAGGAAATCAGATGACAACATTGAAGTTCTGTTGATACAGAGAGGACACGACCCATTTATTGGCATGTGGGCTTGTCCGGGAGGATTTATTGACATGAATGAAACCCCCGAAGATGCAGCCATTCGGGAACTTGAGGAAGAAACCGGACTAAAGGATGTTGAGCTTTATCAGTTTCACGCCTATGGTGCGATCAACCGCGATCCCCGCCATCGTACCATCGCCATTGCTTATGCAGGATTTCTGAAAAACAATTCGTTTGAAGTGAAAGGTGGCGACGATGCTGCCGAAGCACGGTGGTTTAATATTCATCAACTTCCAAAGCTGGCATTCGATCATGATCAGATTGTTGCCGATGCCATTGAATTTGCAAAATCAGAATTGTGGTTCTAAACCGAGATCTGAAAAAGAGAGAATTGGTATTTTTTATATCAAATTTTGTAGAATCAAATCAGCTTTTCACTCATTTAGATTTACGGCTCCCTAACCACAATAGTAAACATTTCGTCAAAACTTTGCAACGCTCAACATTGAAGAATTTCCATACCTTTATCACTTGAAAAAATCTGTACTATGAGAACCGCATTACTGATATTTATTGTTTTTCCACTACTTTCCATTGCCCAGCTTTCTGAAGATTTTTCGGATGGTGATTTTACTCAAAATCCTGAATGGACAGGCAATACTGATCAGTTTACTGTTAACATAGGTCGTCAGTTGCAGTTGAATTCAACGGGTGAAGCAATTTCAAATCTGGTAACCCCTTTCAGTGCTGATGGTTTGATAGAATGGCGGATTTGGGTAAGGCTGAACTTCAGCCCCAGCGATAATAATCTTGCAAAAATTTACCTTGTTTCTGACAATCCCAACCTCAACGAACCTCTGAATGGTTTTTACCTTAAGCTTGGCGAAGGCGGATCGGCCGATGCCATTGAGCTTTACAGGCAAAGCGGCACAGTCAATAATTTTATCTGCCGTGGCATTGACGGACTTATTGCTACTTCATTTTCAATACGCATCAGAGTAACACGGGATGAAGACGGCATCTGGAATATGTATGCCGACCCTTCAGGTGGTGAAGACTTTCAGTTTCAGGCCACGGGTGCAGATGCCCAATGGTACAACTTTTCGCATTTCGGGGTAAGCTGTAAATACACTTCAAGCAATGCCACCCGTTTTTATTTTGACGATATTTATGCAGGCCCTCCCATCATTGACAATATCCCGCCGCAGCTACTTTCAATTGAAGTCACCGGCGAAAATACTCTGGATCTGATCTTCAGTGAATCGGTGGATGAGGTCACTACCGCAAATGTCAACAATTATTCAGGCAATAATGGGCTTGGATCACCTATTGCTGCCGGGCGGGATCTTACTCAAAAATCGGTGGTTCACCTGCTTTTTGCGGATGCATTTTCACAAGGCCAGCTTTACAACCTGAATGTGAGCAATATAAAAGACCTTGCAGGTAATGTCATGGTGCCGGTTGTAAAAGAGTTTGCTTTTTACAATGTGCAGGCATTCGATGTGCTGATTACTGAAATTATGGCCGATCCCGATCCTCCGGTATCATTGCCTAATTACGAATATCTCGAAATATACAATCGCAGCAATTTCCCCATTCAACTTGAAAACTGGGTGTTAAACCTGGGAACCACACGCAGAATTCTCCCCAAAAAAGTAATCGGGGCCGGCGAATATCATATTATCACAAGTACTGAAGCACGGCCTGCTTTCACAGAATATGGCGAAGTAACCGACTTCTCAAGCATCAGCCTTTCAAATACAGGTGCCAGTCTTGTGCTTCGCAACAACGAAGGTTCTATCATACATTCTTTGGTTTATAGTGATACCTGGTATCGTGATGCAGTGAAGAAAAACGGGGGATGGTCTCTCGAAATGATTGACCCTGCCAACCCATGTGCAGGAGCTCAAAACTGGAGGGCATCCATTCATCCTTCCGGTGGAACTCCCGGCAGTTTAAACTCCGTAAACTCTGCAAATACTGACACTTTGCAGCCAGGCATTGAAAAAATAAGTATTTCAGGGCCACAAACCATCAGGGTATTCTTTAATGAGTCCATCGACAGTCTGAGCATCTCCGATCCTGCAAGATACCTTGTGGATAATGGTTTTGGGAATCCATCAACCGTGACTTTAAACCCACCCGATTATCGTTCGGCCAACCTGAATTTCGATGCCGCGTTCGCTGAAGGTATTATATACACCCTCAGCGTTTCCGTTGGAATCATTGATTGTGCCGGCAATATCACCGATCAGGAATTAACCGCCAGATTTGCCAAACCATCACCTCCAGAGGCAATGGATGTGGTTATAAATGAAGTGCTTTCTGATCCAAGAGCAACCGGAACCGAGTTTGTTGAGATTTATAACCGATCAAATAAAGTACTGGATCTTAAGGATATATGGCTTGCAACCCGCGATAAAAATACAGGCGAAATCACCTCAGTAAAGGAAACAGCTCCCGAAGGCCGATTGATGTTTCCTGAAGAATACCTCGTGCTGACTAAAGACCCGAATGTGGTGAAAAAAGAATATTTCACTTCGAACCCCAATGGTTTTATAACCGTACCATCATTCCCTGTCTATGCCATTGCTTCCGGTACGGTAGTAATACTAACTCCCTGGGAAGTTGTTCTTGACGAATTAGCATACACCTCCGAAATGCATTTTTCGTTGCTCAACACCACCGACGGGGTTTCGCTGGAGCGAATAAACTTCAACAGACCAACAACTGATCCCGGAAACTGGCATTCAGCATCGCAAAATGTTGGATTTGCAACGCCGGGTTACCAAAACTCACAGTTTATGCTTTCGCCCGAAGGTAGCGATGAAGTGATGATTACTCCCGAAATTTTTTCGCCGGATGGCGATGGATTTAATGATATTCTGGCGATTTCGTGCAATTTTGCTGAGCCGGGATATTCAGTGACCATCCGCATATTTGATAGCAACGGACGTGAAGTCAGGCTATTGGCCCGAAACGAACCAGCCGGCACAGGCAATGTTTTTAACTGGGATGGAACCACCGAAAAACGCGAAAAAGCAGCAATCGGAATCTACATCATTCACGTTGAAGTGTTTAATCTTTCGGGAAAAGTGAAGCAGTTTAAAAAGACGGCTGTGCTTGGTGGGAAGTTAAAATAGGAGATCCCAAACCAGCGCCTTCTCTGAAATCCTGGAAACGATGAAACCTGCTTTATCTCAGAAATACTTACAGGCTGGATGTGGAGTTCGCTGAAACTGCTTGTTCGATAAATAATAATTTATTCGGAGAGTTTGTCAGGTTTCTTGCCTATTTGTTTTTCTTCCCCTTTTACCCTGCGCTCCAATTTCTTAATGTCTTCTTCTGCCGGCAATTCTTCCGGTTTAATTCCGCGTTCAAGCAAAAGTTTTCTTACACCACTATTGTTTTTAATGTGTTCTGCAGATATTTCGCTTTCCGTTTTCAGCACTTTGTCCTTCGCATTAAAAATGGTAATCTCAGTTGCAAAATCTTTCGCCTTGATGGTGATTGTTGGTAAAAAATCCGCCAATGCCCGCTCTTTGGGAACTCCTAGTCCTTCTTTCATTTGTTGCGTGGTTTTGCCGCCAAATAAGGCAGTATCGCCTTTACTTCTGATAATGGCAAAATTCTTATCACTCCCGGTTTGTTCGTAAATAATGGATGATAATTCCTTCTCTGACATACTGAGCTTTACCCTTGCATGCAGTCGTTCCCAGTCATTAATCCGTTGTTCGATTATTTCGAACTTTCGTGTTTGAACAGCAAAGTAATTTTGAGCAAAAGCTATAGGTTCTTTCTTTGGGTCGCCATTCTGAGCAATCAGATAACAGGCATACCGGGTAAGCATGATATCATCAATTTCTTTGCTTGCTCCTTTGGGCATTTGTATCGTTTTGTTGATGTCAACAAAATGATCAGATATGAGATTACCACTGGCTTCACAGGTAGTTTTAGCTTTAATGATAACGTTGACAAAATTTCGCCATTCGCTGTAACCCAACAAATGCTGGATATCGCGTGCAAACCAAAATTCAATTCCATTGTCAGTTGTATTAGAATGATCCTGAAAAGTATCAGTCAATGATTTAATCAAGTCTCTTTTCATTGTTTACCTCCTTTGAAATAAATATATACGGAATATTCGCGCTTTATCTGTTCATTTGGGTTTTTACTACAAGCACAATATTCTGACAATATCATCATTCTACAACCCGATTGCCATAACAAGCAATTCCGCAATGTCGTAGTTTTTAACTTCTTCCTGTTTGTCACGAAACTTAATACCATCGGTGAGCATGGTCATACAAAACGGACAGGCTGTTGCAACAATGCTTGCACCAGTGGCAAGGGCTTCTTCGGTACGTTCAGTATTTACTTCCTTTGTGCCAGGTTCCGCTTCTTTAAACATCTGAGCTCCTCCGGCCCCGCAGCATAGTGCCTTGCTTTTGTTGCGGGGCATTTCTATGGTTTTTGCCTTTAGCGAAGCAATTACCGCCCTGGGTGATTCATACTCCCCATTTCCCCTGCCCAGATAACACGGATCGTGGAAGACAATGGTTTTATCATTGAAAATGGCAGGATCTGCTTTCAATTTTCCTTCGTCAACCAGCTTTTTGAGAAACTGAGAATGGTGAGTTACTTCGTAATGACCGCCAAGATCGGAATATTCATTTTTAAAAATATTGAAACAATGCGGGCAACAGGTTATAATTTTTTTGACGTTGTAAGCCTTCAGGGTTTCAATGATTGTAAGTGCCTGCATCTGAAACAACATTTCGTTCCCCGCACGCCGGGCAGGATCGCCGGTGCAGGTTTCTTCAGTGCCAAGCACCGCATAACTGACCCCTGCATGGTGCAATAATCGCACAAAGGCGCGGGTTACCTTCTGATATCGTTCGTCGAACGCGCCTGCACATCCAACCCAAAAAAGGTATTCAGGAGTTTCGCCCCGTGCTGCAAGTTCAGCAATAACAGGAACATTTATTGATGTATTCATAAATATTTTGTTCTGTGTGAGAGATTCCAATTAAAGACTTTCCGTCCACTTCATCCTGTCCTCAGGAGAAAACTGCCAGGGAGCACCGTTATTTTCAATATTGGTAAACATGGTATTCAATGATGCCGGTGCAGCGGATTCTTCCATTACCAGATACCGTCGCATATCAAGGATTAATGTAGGATGATTAATGTTGATCGGACACTCCTGGGCACAAGCATTGCAAGTGGTGCATGCCCATAATTCCTCGGTGGAAATATAATCGCCAATGAGCGACTTGCTGTCATCAAATGATTTATTTTTGAGCAATCCGGGACCTTTCTCCTTCATTCGGGCACGCAGATCGACAAAAATCTTGCGCGGCGAAAGTTTTTTCCCGGTAATATTGGCCGGACAAACAGCAGTGCATCTGCCACATTCGGTGCAGGCCAGCGAATCCAGATAATTTTTCCAGGTAACATCTTCCACATCCTTCACACCAAAACGTGAGGGAATTACTTCACCTTCAGGAGCCGGTGCAAATGCAGTTTCAGGATCAAGCATCAGCTTAACTTCCCGGGTAACATTTTCCATATTTGGTAAATGACCAAGTGGCTCAAGCCGGCTCAGAAAAACATTTGGTATAGATGTAAACACATGGAAATGTTTGGAATAAGGCAGAATGTTTGCAAAAGCAAAAATCAGAAGTATATGTGTCCACCACGAAAGTTCATGCAGGAAGAGCATATTCTGGCTTTCGCCGAAAAGTAACGGAGCCAGTGCTGCACTTACAGGGAAAAGTCCTTCATAATCAACCGGATGGCCCTGTACATAAGTCAGGTTAATTCCGGCCAGCGAAACCATAAGCAGAAAAATAATGCTCAGGGCAATTAATGCATCGATTTTTGATTTCGGCTGCATTTCAATGCCATAAAAGCGTCTGATGGTCATAAAGAGCCTTCGGATCAGGAATATAATGATGGCCACCATAATAACATAGGCCATAATATCGCCCGAAGCCATCACAAAATCGTAAAACCAGCCGGTAGCCGACATGCTTCGCTCGATGCCCGCAATGCCATCAATCACCATTTCAATACTACCCAGAGTAATCACCATAAAACCCCAGAAAACCAGTGCATGAATAAATCCTATGACCGGGAGCCGGAATATTTTGGTTTGCCCGATGGCAACTTTCAGAGTAATATTTATCCTTTTTCCCCATTCGGAAACGGGAAATGGTTTGGTTAGCCTGAAAAAATTATAAATCCGCTTCACCGTATAAGTGAAGATGCCAAGTGTTATCAGCAGGATGGTGATAAATATTATTTGTTTGACCATAAAACCGGACTTATGGGTTAAAACTTGCTGCAAGATAGGAAATACTTAAGAAACAAGATATGAAACGGAGCATTTTTTTGAGGGATGGGAGATTAGATGAGCAATTAAACAACAATTATGGCATCTGAAGTGTGAATTTTGCATTAAAAAAGTCGAAAAATTTTGCATCTCTGAAAAATGATTTACTTTTGACCGCAACAAGCTGATGAAAATGCATACATCTTATCACTACCGGCTAACGTCAAAAACCATCTTCCGAAATTTAAAAAACCGGGACGAATACCAGTTTTAGTACACCAATAATCAGTTGAGTATTCATCTGACCCCTGTTTTTATTACCATTCATTTCAAAAAAATTACAACTATGGAATTGCCATTTGCCGAATCATATAAAATTAAGATGGTGGAACCACTCCGCCGCAGTACCCGCGAAGAAAGAGAAAAGTGGATCAAAGAGGCCAATTACAATCTGTTTAAGCTAAGAAGCGAACAAGTATTTATTGACCTGCTCACCGACTCGGGCACCGGCGCCATGAGTGACCGCCAATGGAGTGAAATGATGCTTGGCGACGAAAGTTACGCCGGCGCTTCATCCTACTTCAAAATGAAAGCTGCCATTGAAGAAATCCTCGGATTTGAGTACTTTTTGCCAACACATCAGGGCCGTGCTGCTGAAAACGTGCTTTTCTCTGCTCTGGTAAAAGCCGGAGATATTGTTCCGGGAAACTCCCATTTCGACACCACCAAAGGACATATTGAATTCCGCAAAGCCAAAGCTGTGGATTGCACCATTTCCGAAGCTTTCGACACTACCATAAGTCATCCGTTCAAAGGAAATATTGACCTGAACAAACTCGAAGATGTGCTTAAAAGCCATCCGAAAGAAAAGATTCCGTTTCTGGTGGTTACTGTCACCTGTAACTCCTCAGGCGGACAGCCGGTTTCAATGGAAAACATGCGGAATGTAAAGCAACTTGCTGACAAATATGGTATTATGACCATTTTCGACTCAGCGCGTTTTGCCGAAAATGCCTATTTCATCAAAACCCGTGAAGCAGGTTATGCGAATAAAACCATACGTGAAATCGTTCTGGAAATGTTCAGCTATGCCGATGCAATGACCATGAGCAGTAAAAAAGATGCCATTGTAAATATGGGCGGATTTATTGCGTTACGCAGCAAAGAGCTTTTCGAAAAAGCTTCGGTTTTCAACATTATGTTTGAAGGTTACATTACCTATGGCGGAATGTCAGGTCGTGATATGAATGCACTTGCTCAGGGTCTTCGCGAAGGAACAGAGTTTGATTACCTCGAAACCCGCATCAGTCAGGTAGCTCATCTGGGACAAAAACTGGTTGATTATGGCATTCCTGTTCAGCAGCCTTTTGGTGGTCATGCAATATTTGTGGATGCCAAGCGCTTTCTGCCCCAGTTGCCCAAAGAACAATTTCAGGCACAGACTCTGGCGGTTGAACTTTACCTTGAAGGTGGTGTGAGGGGTGTTGAAATCGGAGCTCTGCTTGCGGATCGCGACCCCGAAACCCGCGAAAACCGTTTCCCGGCACTTGAATTACTCCGGCTTACCATTCCCCGCAGGGTTTACACAAACAATCATATGGACTATGTGGCTGCTGCGCTTGCCAATGTTTTTGAACGCAGAAACAGCATTGTTAAAGGTTTGAAAATCACCGGTGAAGCGCCAATTATGAGGCATTTTACTGTTGATCTGGCAAGAGAATAGATTAATTGCCGCACCTTAATCCAAAATTGATTTTCAAAATTTACATTTCATCTTCGACTATATTTGCCTGATATTCGTCAGTCAGGTGTAGTCGAAGCTCTTTTCGTGTAACCCATTTTTTTTGATGCCTGCAGATTGTTTTCCAAAAAACCCATATCCTGAGTTATGTTGCCTGAAATAAAAATCATTCGCTACAACAATGCACGCTTCGAAGAGGGCAGCACTTATGCCTTTACCATTTTGAAAAAGACTGAATTGTCAGAAACAGAAGCCTATTATGTTTTACTTGATCCGAAAGGGTATAAAATACTTTTGCCTGCTGAAATTTATGCTCATTATGGCTTTGAACCCGGCGCTGAAGTCTATTGCAGGATAGACAAAGTAAATTGCAGCGGTCAGGTTTTTCTTGAACCGCTGCATCCGGTTTACACCGAAAATGAAACCTATGCATTTGAAATCACCAGACACTGGGCCGAAGATGCAGACGGCCAGAATAAACAGTATTTTATTGAACTTTCCGATGTAAATAAAATGCCTTACATTATAAAGGTAACTGCAAAGGAATATGATAAGTATTCTTCGGGAAACCTTATGAATTGCCGTGTTGACAGGATAAAAAAAGCGAAACTTCACCTTCGTCCGGCCGATGAAACTGAAATAAACCTTTTATTGCAACCCGGGAATTATTATCCTTTTACGGTAAAGGAACTTTCCGGTGAATACTTCATCCTCAGCGATCCGGATGGCAATACGCATCAGCTGGAATGCAAGTGGTACGCCCATTATAACATCAGAAAAGGCAATAAAATACGCTGCAGGTTTTTGTATTATTCCGAAGATGGAAGCCCTGTTCTGGAGCCGGAAAACCCTTACTACAGGGATGGTGAAGTATATGAATTTCCGATCCGGTATATTCAAAAAATGGATTATGCCGATGGTTCATCTGATGCAACTGCAATTGTTGGTGATGTTTTTGGCGAAGAGGCACATTTGCGATTGCCCTCTGACTGGATCGACCGAATAGAGGGATTGCCAAACCTTTCAGCTCGTGTTGATCGTATAAGAAAAAGCCGGGTGCATGGTACGGTGGTTTTCTGATCTGCCTGTTTGTTTCGTTTACGATTTAGCTGAACATTCAGTTCCCACAACAATAAGGACAGAAAAAATCTCCCCTGAAAATGATTCAGAGAAGATTTTTTCAAATTTGTAAAGATTCCTGTGATGTCAGAATTATCTTTCTGATTTTGCTATTCGGAAACTTTGTTATCGCTTTCCTTTTTGTCATCAGCTCCTTTCAGAAAAGATGGAAGATTCAGTCCCGCCATATTGAACAGATCATTAAGCGGAGGAACCGTTTTCATCATCCCCGCAACAAAATTTGCAGTAGAGCCATTTCCATTTTCTCCATTACCTGAATCCCAGACAGTTATCTTATCAATTTTAATATTTTTCACAGCTTCAACCTGGGTTCTGACCAATTCCGGTAATTTCTCAATAAGCAGCAACTGGAAAGCTTTGGTAGGATCTCCGCCAGCTGCATCAACAACCTCGCGGTAACCTTCAGCTTGTTTGGTCAGGATTTCATAAAGCCCTTTGGCTTCGGCTTCCATTTTTGCAAAAATGGCATCAGCTTCACCTTTTGCCTGTTCTCTGATTCTTTCGGCTTCGGCCTGAGCTTCAATAATGGCACGCTGTTTGGCAATCTCAGCCGGAATAACAATATTGGCATTTTGAGTTGAACGTTCACGCTCTGCACGGGCATTCTCTGCCAATTTTTCGGCCAGATAGGCTTCTTCAAGCGCTTTTGCCTGCTGTACTTTTTCTGAAGCAAGGGCAATTCTCAATGCTTCGGCTTCCTTTTCTCTGCGGAGCGCGTCAGACTGAGCAATTGAAATTTTGGCTTCGTTCTCTCCCTGAATAGCTACGGCATTGGCTTCCGAGGTTTTTACTCTGGTGTCTCTGTCTGCCTCAGCCCTTCCGATCGATTCATCTTTTCTGGCCAAAGCAATACTTACTTCGCGGTCTTTTTCGGTATTTGCAATCTTTACATCTCTATCGCGATGGGTCTCAGCAATCTGCGTGTCTTTTTCACGATCGGCAAGTGCTTTTCCGGTTTCCCCGATTTTCTCCTGCTCGGCCACACTGATTTTTGCCTCATTTATGGCTTTGGCAGCAGCTTCTTTACCCAAAGCTTCGATGTAACCAGACTCATCTTTGATGTCAGTTACGTTTACATTGATCAGCTTTAGGCCTATTTTCTTAAGCTCGCTGTCAACATTTTTAGAGATGTTGTCCAGAAATTTATCGCGGTCAGAATTGATTTCTTCAATTGTCATTGTGGCAATTACCAAACGCAACTGTCCGAATAGAATGTCTTTTGCCAACTCCTGAATCTGCTCTGAAGTCAATCCGAGCAACCTCTCGGCGGCAGTATTCATACTATCGCTTTCGGTTGAAATGGCAATGGTAAACCGACAAGGCACATCCACACGGATGTTCTGGCGGCTAAGTGCATTGGTCAGATTAGCTTCGATGGACAATGGTTTAAGATCAAGAAACGCATAATCCTGAATTACCGGCCAGATAAAAGCACCTCCGCCATGGATACATTTTGCCGATGTTCCGCCGGTACGTCCATAAACTACCAGAATTTTATCCGATGGGCATCTTTTATACCTGGATACCAGTGCCGAAACAGTAACAAAAAATACTACTGCGGCAATTGCAATCAATACGATGGGTGTAAGCATAATACAGATTTGTTTTATATTTTCTCAACGATAAGAATACTGTTTGATTCAATCCTCACAACTTTAACCACTGCATGAGACTCAATTTTCTGATCCTCGGTCATAGCATCCAGTTCATGAAAAGCCCCTTTTACACTGATCAGTACTTTTCCCATTCCTTGCATATTTGCAGGAATCGGAGTATAAACTTCAGCGGTTTTATTCAGGGTTTCAGCCATTGTAAATGAATTGTCTTCGGCAAGTTTCTGAACCTGCTGAATAATCAGAAAGAACAAATAAACAAACAGACAGCCAATCAAAAAAGCGACAACAATTAATAAGACAGAGCTACTGATGGAACTGTAAAAAGAGATTCCTGTCCAGCTGAAGCCCAATAGAAAATTAATGAGATTTCGAAGTGAAAATAATTGAAATGGCGCATCTGTGCCGGAAAGGTTGCTGTCGAAATCAGCATCAATTCCATCGGTGGCATCAACACCAATAAAAGTCATAATTGTTTGAATCAAAAAAATCAGGCTCGATGGAATTGCAATAAACCAGAATGCTTTCAATAACGGGTCTAAGTTTTGAAGAACTTCCATATCGGGATATTTTTTTAAGATCGATGACTGGTTTTAGATGCTGTTTTCAGCGCTGCAATTTAAGAAGATTTGATAAAGCATAGTTGCCAAACCAATAATATTTTCATATTAATTCACTATAAAAAAAATATTGCCGGAAATCCGGGAATCGCCAAAAAACAGACCAGCCTGTATCCGGATATGTCAACATTTCGTCCGGCAAATTCAACAATTCAGAAACAAAATATTTCACAGGCTTATAGCTAGGTGCATCTTTGCGTCATCAAATCAAAAAAGCCATGAGAATTTACCTGCTGATCGTTTTCTTCCTTTTCATAAAAGCCATAAGTGCGCAAACTACCATCAGTGGAACGGTGAAAGCACAAAAAGATGGTACGCTTCCCGGAGCTAATATCTATTTGAAAGGGACTTACGATGGAACTTCGAGCGATGTGAATGGACGGTTCAGTTTTAAAACCCAAAAAATCGGAACTCATACCTTGGTTGTTGAATTTCTTGGTTATGAGCCGTTTGCCAAAGAAATAAATTTAACCGGTGCTGAAATCACTTTGCTGATCGGGTTAAAAGAGACTTTTAGTAAACTGGATGCTGTCACCATTACCGCAGGAACTTTTGAAGCCGGGGATAAAAAACGGGCCAACACTCTGACATCTCTCGATATGATAACAACCGCCGGAGCTGCTGGTGATGTTTTCGGGGCTTTGCAGACCTTACCCGGCACCACCACGAATGGCGAATCGGGCAGATTATTTGTAAAAGGTGGCGACAGCGAAGAATCACAAACCTATATTGACGGAGCTTTGGTGCACACACCTTACATTTCAACAGCGCCAAACACTGCCACCCGCGGGAGGTTTAACCCATTCATGTTTAAAGGAACCATCTTCAGTACCGGCGGATATTCGGCGGAATACGGTCAGGCACTATCAAGCGTGTTGCTGCTCAACACCAACGATATGCCAACACAGGATCAGCTCGATATCTCCGTTTTATCGGTTGGCCCGGAAATAGCCGGCACCAAACTATGGAAAAACGGTGCAGTAACTGCCACGCTTACCTATAATAATCTTCAGCCCTATATGAATCTGGTGCCTCAGAATTTCGAATGGAAAAAAGCGCCCGAATCAACCGCTGCAGCCATCAGCATAAGACAAAAAACCGGGAAAACCGGAATGCTGAAAGTGTATGCAAGTTTTGATGACGGTAAATTTAAGCTGGCTCAGGACGATCTGGATCAGAATAAAAAGATCGATTTTGCCCTGGGAAACAGAAATACATTCGTCAATACATCTTACCGCACTGCTTTAAGCAAGAACTGGAGTGCTGCTACTTCTGCCTCTTTCACTGCTGATGCAGATGATGTAACATTTGATGGAAATCAGTTCGACAAGAAACTATCCGGATTTCACCTGAAACAGACAATTACAAACGAACTCAACGAAAAAGTTACGCTGCGGGGCGGCGGCGAATGGTTTTCACGCTCGGTGGAACAAACCTTTCAAACAGTTACCGACACATTTGTAAATCAATACGACAACAATACTTTCGCTGCCTTTGCAGAAGCTGAAATGTATGCATCCAAAAGGTTTGTAACCCGCATTGGGGGGCGAGTTGAACACTCATCATACCTGAAAAATACCAATTTTGCACCCAGGGTAACCGCAGCCTGGAAAATGAATGAAACCAGTCAACTTTCAATGGCATGGGGATGGTTTCACCAAAACCCGAATGATGATTACCTCATCTACACAAATAAGCTTGATTATGAAAGGGCCGATCATTATACATTGAGCTATCAGTCAGCCAAAAATGAACGAACTCTGCGCGCTGAAGTTTACCTGAAAGACTACAGAAATCTTGTAAAACAAAATGCCGGAGAATTTTTCCTGGCGGAAAGTTACAACAACAATGGCAGTGGCTATGCGGCAGGGCTTGATCTTTTCTGGAGAGACAAAAAGAGCATCAAAAACGGAGATTACTGGATTTCATACTCTTACCTTGACACCAAACGTAATTACCGCCAATATCCTGAATTGGCCATACCAACCTTTGCTTCAAAACACAACCTTGCCGTGGTTTACAAACACTGGTTCGGTAAACTAAGATCGCTTGCAAGTGTAAATTACATATACTCTTCGCCAAGGATTTACAACAACCCGAACAGCGAAAAATTCAATGGAGAAAGAACACTTGCCTATCAAAGTCTTGACATAAGCTGGAGCTTTCTTTTCAGGCAGAACATTATCTTTTATGGCGCTGTAACTAATGTTCCGGGCTTTAAACAGGAATTTGGAAGACGGTTTTCCGATCAGCCTGACCAGAATGGAATGTTCAAAAGTGCCGCAATCATTCCAGGTTCTGATAGATTTTATGTGATTGCCATATTGATCACGCTAACCAAAAAAGGCACTGAAAATCAACTGGATAAAATCCAATAAGACAACCTTAAATTTTACACAAACCTCAACTTAAAACAATAACCCTCAAAAACCAAACACAATGAAAACAACCATTTTTACACTGATCATCACCCTGATTGCTCTCACAGGATTTGCACAGAAAGCTGAATATTATCAGGCAATGGGCGAAAGCCTTGGCCAGTATGCAAACTGCAAAACACCTGATGACTTTCAGGCACTTGGAAACAGATTCGGCATGATTGCAAACAATGAAAAAGAAGAATGGCTTCCCCTGTATTACCATGCGCATTGTTATATCATCATGAGTTTTATGGAGCCTTCAGATGCAAAAAAGAAAGACTCTTATCTTGATGTTGCCGAAAAATCGCTGAAACAACTCGAAACAATGGTTCCCACCGAAGCTGAAGTTTTTGCACTTCAGGCCATGCTTTACACCGCCCGATTGGTGGTGAATCCAATGGAACGCGGACAACAATACAGCATGCTGACAGCTCAGTCGCTTGGACGTGCATCAGCACTCGATCCTACAAATCCACGTGCAAAGTTGCTGAAAATACAAAACGACATGGGATCTGCCAGATTTTTCGGAAAAGACCCGAAAGAGTATTGCAGTCAGGCTAACGATTTATTGGCAGGTTGGGATTCATTTGTTCCCAAGTCGCAACTGCACCCTGTTTGGGGAAAAGATCAGGCCGAAGAGTTGGTGAAATCATGTAAATAAGTTCTGAAATCATTTGCCAGTAACGTCATCTTGCACGTTACTGGCGAGATTTTTAATCCAAATCGGAAAATCAAACAATTTTACTTTTAAAGTCGCTGAATATGGGCTACATTTAGCCCATATTTAGTACTGCCGGCAACCTTTCTTTCGTATGAAAAAGACCAAATTCAAACCACTCGACATATTGCAGTTTTTGCTTGCCAATGCTGTATTGGCATTGATTATCATGGCTGTTTTCTTTGGAAATATTTTCAGCAATCCCGAAAGATTCCTGTCTGGCTTCATTTGGTCATTCTCCATTTGCATAACACAATGGGCCGGTCCTATAATGATTAATATCATTCTGGAAAAGCGCTTTAAGTGGATTGATCAGCCAGTGGCCAGAACTTTTATTGAAATTTTCAGCCTTTTACTCTGGTCGGTATTTGCCTTTATATCGGTTCAGTTTCTGATGTATTATCTGGTACTTGGCATTCTGCCTGCCAAAGCATGGCTAAGCATTCAAAACTCAATCATTTATACTTTTCTCATTTCGCTGTTTATCTCCCTTACGTTCACCGCAGTGGGGTTTTTCAAAGCCTGGCGGAAATCGGTTTTAAAGGAAGCAGAGCTGAAATCGGAAATGATGGCTCATAAATATAACGCATTG
Source organism: Bacteroidales bacterium UBA5197 (assembly GCA_002412885.1). Taxonomy (GTDB): domain Bacteria; phylum Bacteroidota; class Bacteroidia; order Bacteroidales; family Lentimicrobiaceae; genus Lentimicrobium. Next base: position 38,446 of record DHVX01000095.1, on the reverse strand, counting down.
CGAAGCCAGATTAACCCACATTTTCTTTTCAACAGTTTTAATGTGCTCAGCGATCTGGTTTATGAAGATCAGGCTCAGGCAGTAAACTTCATCAGACAGATGAGCGATCTTTTTCGTTATGTACTTGACAGCCGTGATAAAGAGTTGGTTACACTACGGGAAGAACTGGAATTTATGAATAGTTATGCCGGTTTACTCAAAACCCGTTTTGGCGATAAACTTGAACTGAACATCGATTTGCCTCAGGGAAAAAACCAGATGATTGTTCCTATGACACTTCAACTTTTGATTGAAAATGCAGTGAAACACAATGAGGTTTCGAACAAAAACCCTTTGAAAGTTCACCTCCGGCAAACTGATGATTTTCTGGAAGTTGAAAATGCAATTCAGCCAAAAGAGATTCTGGAGGAATCGAAAAATACCGGCCTCAAGAATATAATCCAGCAATTCAGTTTTTTTACTGATCGCAAAGTTGAGGTGATCAACAATGGTTTGACCTTTAAAGTCAGGGTTCCTTTAATCCAACAAATTGAAAATGAAAGTAATCATCATTGAAGACGAGCAAAGAGCCGCTAACCATCTGGTAAGGTTGCTCGGCAAAGTAGCTCCTGAAATGGAGGTAATTTCGAATTTCGAAACCGTGAGAGATGCCGTTGCCTGGCTAAAAGGAAATCCTGAAATCGGACTCATTTTTTCGGATATTCAATTGGCTGATGGAATCAGTTTTGAGATCTTCAAACAGGTAAAGGTGAGTTGCCCCATTATTTTCACAACTGCATGGAACCATTATGCCATAGAAGCATTTAACACCAATGGCATCGATTATTTGCTGAAGCCAATCGAGGAAATCCGTCTGCAAAAAGCAATAGAAAAAGCCAGGCAATTTTCGCCAATGCCAATGCTTGAGAAAATTCTGGCAATGGCTGGCAATAGTCCGGCAAAAAACTACAAATCAAGATTTTTGATTAAAATCGGAGAAAAAATCAAAACCATACCCGTCGAAGAAATTCAGGCATTTTATAGTCTTGAAAAGGCGAGTTATCTTCTCACCTCGTCAAAGCGAAATTATACCATTGATTTCCCGCTTGATCATCTGGAAACCATACTCGATCCTGAAAAGTTTTTCCGGATAAGCCGGAAATACATTGTTTCGCTTGAGGCTTGCGCAAACATCACAGCCTGGTCGAACAGCCGTTTAAAGCTTAAAATTGAAGGAATTGATGACCAGGAAATCATTGTATCCAGAGAAAGAGTGCAGGAATTCAGGGATTGGCTGGATCGTTAAAATTGAGATTCCATACAATCAGGCCACAAACAGCAACGCAAGTGATTTCTGGTTTTTAACCATTAATGATAAATGAATACCCGCTCAGCAACCTCAGTGCTACCCATAGTATAGCAAGTACAGAGACAATGAAAGTGTAAGAAGGTACTAATTTCATTGATTTCGGAATTCTTATATCAGATATAAATGCTGAAGAATAGATAATTGCAGGAATGATTAAAGGAAAAATCATAAGTGTGGCCAGAACCTGAAAACTCATAAATGGGCGCCAAAGAAAAAATGCGAGTAAAATTCCCGGCACAAAGGAAAATCCTGCAACCCATGACAACCATGTATTCCTGAGTATTTCAGTTGAAAGGAATATCCTGACCGGAACTGATTTCAGGAATAAATAAACAGCCACACGCTTCACATACCAAACAGCAAAAGCAATAAATAATCCTGCAATCAATAACCTCAGATAAAACACTTCAATCACCCACTGAAAAGCAATTCCAAACTCACGGTAAACGAAAACACCTTTCAGCACAGCAGCCATAAAAAACACCATCAGATGTATTGATATCCATGTCAGCAACAACCTGAGCTTCCATGAAATCAGCAGCATCCGGCCGGTTTTGGAAGCAAGAAATGCGCCAAGTAAAAAATAACCGAAGTAAGGCAATGAATAAATCAGCAGCATACTGCCTTCATCCCATTCATAAATATCGCCTGGCAAATAAGAGATAGTAAACAGCGAATAGCTGAAATGTATGCCATTCAGGTAAAGAAGAAAAGCATGAATGACATTCTGAAAAATCACAACCATCATCCAGGCTGCAAAAAAACAAAGCACTGAAAAAAGCATATGCCGGAAAAGCGAAGAAAATGACAAATGCGCTTTGTCTAACATAGAAAATTCACCAGCAGGAACCACTGGTTTGAGGATTCGGCTAAGGTTATTCAGTTGGTATTTAAATTTTACCAGTTGAAATGCAAAAAAGCCAATTTGCTTAATTCTTCCCGAATCTTTTCTTTTTGAGAAAGACAACTTATCGCCCGAATTATTCATCTCAGATTCATTGATTAAAACTCTGATGAAATTTATCAAATCAGAAATGTCCGACCTGATTAAAGTTGACTCCTCACTTAGCTTTCCGATACAGTAACTTCTGTTCTTTTGTCATTTTTTCGCAGGCATATTGAAAAATTAACCGTGGAGCGATGTCTTTCCATTTCAATAAAAAAGCCTCTGTTTCTTCAGGTTTTACTTTCCATGCTTCACGTAGAAACCAACCCATGCCTTGATGTACTTCACGGGCAGGATCCGACATCAGTGGCTCAAGGAATGTGAATAATTCCTGAAAAGATATTCCGGTCTTAAGTAGTTTTATAAATGTAACCGGCACGCAACGCCGTTGAAATTTGTAAGGTGAAGTGATCCATCCTGTAAAGTCATTTTTTTCTACCAAACCCTGCTTCATAATTTCGGGCAGGAAAAACATTCCAAAGTGATCGGCATGAGCCCAATTGGTTATTCCGATTTTAAACCAGCTTTCCAGCCTGCCAAAATCACTTTTTACAAGTTTGTCTTTCACTATGGTGATCAAAATCAGGGCAAATGATGTTTCCTCATATTTGCCGCTTTTCATCAGCAATGGAGCTGTTTCAAAAACCAGATCCACGGTAATTTCCCCTGATTGCTTTAATTCTGCCTTCTTTGCATCCATAAGAGCCTGACTAAGTCCCCATGCATCGTAAACTCCTTCTTTGAAGTAACGGGAGTATTTTTTAACCAATTCGGGATTGGCGTGGGTCTGGCAATAACTCAGCAGACTTTCATAAAGTTGATCGGGTTTCATAGGGTGTTCTGTCTTTTAAATACTCAGAAATTGAAAAATTGGAAGGAGGCGGCTACTATTCACAAAAATATGAAAATAAGGAGGCTAAGTAGCGTAATTCCAAATGTTTTTTGAGCAATGTAAATTATGCCCTCAGTGAATTGAATTAACTGTGTAATAGAAGCACATATTTAGGTATATTTGTTTTTGTTTGAATGCTGTCTGACTTACAAATGAAGCAAAAGTTTTATTTCCGGCCCGTATTACCTGCCAAGGCATTTTTAATCATGTCAATTGCGTTGCTATTAGTTCTGTTTTCAGCATCAAAACTTTATGCTGATCACAAAATCGACAGTTTGAAAACAGCTCTCAAGCTAGCCAAAACAGATACTGCTTCCATTAAGATTTATGGTCAGCTGGGCGAACGTTACACCAAAAAATCAATGCATGACTCCGCGCTTATATATTTCACAAAAGCATTGGAATTGTCAGAAAAACAAAAATCAGACAAATTCAAATACCTGATTTACAATCAGCTGGGGCTTCTCTTTTTAGCCAGTGGCAATTATTCGATTACGCTTGAATATTACTTTAAAATGTTGTCAATGCTTGACGGAGAATCATCAGTGGGGCATGACACAACCAGCCTTAGCAGCAAATACGCAAGCTTGTATGTGCAGATGGGAACCTGTTATTTTTATTTAGAAAATCTGGCTAAATCGTTGGAATATTTTCAGAAGAGTCTTGACAAAGTAATGCAGAAGGCAACAATAAATCCTGCTTATAAAGAATCTGAATCTCAGTTGGTTTTGTATATAAATATGGGTTCAGTTCATCTGAGCGGGAGAGCTTTCGACAAAGCACAGGCGAATTTCGAGAAAGCCCTTGAGATGAACAGACCGCTCAACAATCAGATTTACTACGGCGTGTTGTATAATAACCTTGGCATAGTTTATAAAGAGAAAAAGGATTTCGAAAAAGCTTTTGATTATTACAATCAGGCTCTGCAAATAAGAAAAAGCTTGCAGGATTCAGCAGGTATGGCTCAGGTTTACAACAACCTTGGCGATTGCTATTACCTTACCGGTGATTATCAGAAATCCATTGAAAGCCTGGACAAAGCATTGGCGATCAGCCGTAAAGTCAGGAATATCAGATCGCAGATGAAAGCGGCCAATTTTTTATCGCTTGCCCATGAGAAAGTCAAAAGATATTCAGATGCACTGGAAATGCATCGACTATACAAGCAACTGCACGACAGCATCATAAACACAGAGCAGATTCAGACTTCAGCCAGACTTGAACTGCAATATCATTATGAGAAGCAGCGCAAGGAAAGTGAATTAAAGCAGGAAATTATGCTTGCCCGAAAGGAGCGAAAAGCACTGATATATATGGTAATAGCAGCTGCATTTCTGTTTTCTTTTATTATTGTTATGCTGCTTAACCGAAATCAACGCATAAAAATGAGACAGGTCAGGCTTATAAAAGAAAGTCTTGAACTTGAGCAAAGGAATCTTAATCTGGAGAAGCAAAACCTGCTTCTCGAAAAACAAAACCTTCAACTTGAACTTGAATACCGCAATAAAGAACTTGCCACCCACGTAATGTATCTGGTAAACAAAAATGAGTTTCTTTCTTCTGTTACCGAAAAACTTTTAGCCATACGGCATATGCTTCTCCCTGAAAATAAAGTGGTTGTGCAGGAGGTTATCCGCGAAATGAAGTCAAATATCGACAACACAGTTTGGGGAGAATTTGAGGTGAGGTTTCAGAATGTTCATCAGGATTTCTACCAAAAACTTGGCGAAAAGTATCCCGATCTTACGCCCAACGAAACAAAGTTATGTGCTTTCCTGAGGTTGAATATGACCACCAAAGACATTTCTGCCATTACCTTTCAATCTCTTAAAAGCATTCAGGTTGCCCGCGCCAGATTAAGAAAAAGAATGGGAATTACCCGCGACGATAACCTGGTAACCATACTTCAGCAATTGTAAAAAGAATCACTCCTTCCGGTTTAAACCTCAGTTTTCGGCCTTCCGGCAACAACTTTTCTGTGCAGTTTACAGATAATACCACGATATTATATATTAGTTAACGCATTGTTTATCAATACTGTAATTCATTTGTAGCATTATTGTTTCCTCCCTTTTACCTGTTGTAGTTTTTTTGTGGGCTATTAAAATTAGGTGTGTCTGAAATTGTCACCGAGTTTTGCCGATGAATATTTTACCCATCATGAAAGCAGACAAGAAAACAGAACCCGACCAGATTGAAAAGGAGATGAAACTTCTTATAAAAAAGCTGAATAACGAAAATGCGGCTTTGGGAAAGATCCTTTTAAAAATGGGAGAAAAGAAGGTTGAGGAAGATAAACCGCCTGTTCGCAGCAGGAAAAAGAAAACGGAGAGTCAACTCAAAAATCAGAATTTAACCGAATAACCAAACAAAAACAAACCAAATACCCAAATCATGAGAAAGTTTACCCAAGTTTTAACCATGGCAGCATTCATACTATCGATGCTTTCGTTGCAAGGATATGGCCAGCAAGCCATATTTGGCACAAACAGCCATACGGTTCACAACCCCTCTGCCCGCAATGGCGAGGTAATTTACGATCAGCTATTCCCTTTGGGATGGAACTACATGGTCAGTCAACAATTTACCGATCCCGTAAGTGTAAACAATACGAGTTACGCTGCTGACGATTTTACAGTTCCGGCTGGTGTAATCTGGGATATCCGATACATTGATGTAGCCGGGCAGTATTTTGAATGGACGGGCACACCAGCTACTGCGTTTAATATCTATTTTTATGCAGATAACAATGGCGTTCCGGGAACCGCAATTCATACTTTCGAGAATTTCACCAATTACAATGAGATTCTTCTTGATGAAGTTTATCACAGCTACAAATACGAATTTACGCTTCCTGCAGTGATTCCATTCACATCAGGCGTTTACTGGGTTAGCGTTCAGGCTGTTGCTGATTATTCCGTTTCCAATCAATGGGGATGGTATAGTCATCAGGGAACAACCATTGGCAATGAGTTTCACTGGAAAAACCCTGGCAATGGATTTGGGACCGGAAATATTGACTGGACTGCTGCTTCAATGATTGTGTGGTCTGATTTTAACCTTGCCTTTTCACTTTATGGTGATGGTCTTGACAACGATTTATCTCTCACCGGTATTGTGCAACCCAATACTTCGGCAACTTTAACAGCCAGCGAGCAGGTTGTTGTTTCGCTGAAAAATGAAGGAAATGCTGTTGAAACCGGTTTTAATGTCAGCTACAGTATTAATGGCGGCACTCCGGTTGTTGAAAATGTTGGCGCCTTTTCGCTGGCACCCAACCAGATAGCAAACTACACATTTACAGCAACAGCTAACCTCTCAACTGCAGGAAGTTATCTGATTTCAGCAACTGTAACCCATGCCGGCGATCCTGTTTCAGGCAACAACACAGCATCAAAAACAATCTATAATCTTGGCACAATTTATACAATGCCATCCACAGGAACCCAGACCATTACTTCCTGCGGTGCAACATTTACCGATGCCGGAGGACTTGACGGCGATATTGGAATGAATGACGATGCGGTTACTACCATTTACCCAGCCAACGCCGGCGACCGGGTAAGACTTACTTTTCTGGAATTTAATGCCAGTTGGGGTGGTTTTACAATCTACGACGGAACCTCAACGAGTGCTCCAATGCTCGGAAACTGGATGGGAACCGAAAGCCCTGGAGTTATAACTGCACTAAATGCAGATGGCGCCCTCACCATTCACTTTATGGGACCCGGCTGGGAAACGACTTCCGGATGGGTTGCTTATATATCCTGTATTACTCCTGTTGCCAACGATTTTGCTTTACTTGATCTCAAAAGCAGTCTTTCCACAATTTTCCAGAATAGTACTACGATTCTTTCATCCAAAGTCCAGAATTACGGATCAATGGCGCAGGAGAAAACCGTTACTTTCAAAGCCAACGGAGTTGTTTTAGGAACACAACTCACAGGTATGCTTAATCCTGCTGATACAGTAAGAGTCAGCCTGCCATGGACACCTGCTGAAGTCGGTGATTATACCATCGAAGCTTCAATCCCCGAGGATGATGGAGCCGAACCGGATAACTCTCTATCAATGGATACTTATGTTTATGCCTTTGATGCCTTTTTTGAAGATTTTGAAACAGGAAATTTCCCTCCTGAAAACTGGATCAATGGCGTATACTGGGGTGCCGGATATTATGGTTTCAGCGGAAACAGCAGCGCTATGTCAATGGTTCCGGTAGGATATTCTGACACACTAATTACCACCCGCCTGAATATTGCCGAAGATGCCTCGTTCTCATTTTATGCTGTTTCAAGCATGTGGTGGCCCGGAAATCTGAATATTCTCTGGAAAGAAGAAGGCACTTCCGAATGGATTTATGTTCAGAACCCTGCTTTGAATATCATGCAGTTTACAAGATATGAAGTTGATATGTCGGCATTTGCCGGACAAATGGGCAGGATAGGATTCAGGGTAAATGTTTCAGATCCTTACGCATTCTCAGGACAGGTAACACTTGATTATATTCTTGGACAGAATGTTTCGGTTCATTTTGATGAATTTGATCTGAAGGCAAAAGAATTCTCAGGAAATAATCTATACAGCCTGGGAGAAGCTTCTGACTTTACCCTTACTATCCGCAACAACGGACTTGAGACTGTTCCTGCAGATGACTACCGTGTAAAGTTGCTCAGAGGTACTGAAAACCCGGTAGAGGTTTTCTCGGTTTCCGGACTTGAGATTGCAAGCGGACAAGAACTTACCTACGACCTGTCCTATACTTTCACTGACATCGGCGAATATAAAATCTATGCTGAAATTGAGTTTTTACAGGATCAGTATCTGGAAAACAACACCAGTGCAATTCTTATGCTTTCGGGCATACCTGCCGAATCTGAAGTAATTACAGTTGGAGAGACCTTCGGATATACAACATATTCAGGCCCTGTGGATATGGCTTACAATCATTCATTGTATGAAACGCTCTATCTCAATGATGAAATCGGAAAAGAGGGTGTAATTTTCGGCATCGCCTATAATTATTCATTTATGTATCCCGAAACAGAGGTTCCGGTTCGGGTATGGGTAGGCACAACAGAAATGGAAGAGTTGCCTGAGTGGATTCCCGCCGGCGAACTTGAGCTTGCTTTTGATGGTAATCTGAATTTTATAGTTGGAGAACAGACCATTTACATTCCTTTCCAGACTCCGTTCAACTATAACGACAACACCAAAAATCTGGTTGTTATGGTTGAAAAAATTGATAATCACACAAACGTCAATCAGGGTTTTAGTACATACAGCGGAATGGTATCTTCTACAAAATACACAGCCGGGTACACCAATCCTCCCAATCCATATTCACCTCCGGGAGCAGGTAGCTCAAATGCCAATCCTGTAATCAGGTTTGTTTTCAATGATAATCTGGGCTCTGCAGCCGGTTCAGTAACTGATATTGATGGTTCTCCCATTGAAGGTGCCTCAGTAAAGATAAATCCGCTTAACATCACAACTTACACCGATGCTTCAGGACTTTATGAACTACCGTTTGTTCCGGTAGGTACCTATCCGGCTACAGCCGATAAACTTGGATACTCTGCTGTGTATGAGTCACTTGAAGTAACACTTGGAAACACCACTACACTCAACTTTATTATGAATGAGCTGGCTTTGGTTTCCATAAGCGGACAAGTCACCGGAATCGACAACCCAGGTGTTGGTATTGAAAATGCCACCATATCCCTCACAGGTTATGCACCTTTTTCTACTACATCAGATGCAAATGGTAATTTTACACTTGAAAATGTTTACAGTCAGAACACCTACCAGATAAGTGTTGCTGCTGACGGATATGCCACCTATTCGGCACCGGTAGCAGTTGCAGAATCAGACATTGATCTCGGCGAAATCGTCTTATCTGAAGCAATGCTGATTCCGTATGTTGTGCTTGCCGCACCAACTGCAGAAACGATGAATGTTTCATGGCATCAGCCAACCTCAGCAGCTCATCATGTTATGATTTTCGAAGATGGTGTTCATGAACAGGGCTGGGCAGGTGAAATTGGCGAAGAAGTATGGCTTGGAAATCACATTCCCTTTGATGAGCCTGCAACCGTTACCGGCTTCGATGTTTACTGGGCTAAATACAATGTCTTTTCCACTGGACAACCAATGCGCCTTGATATATTTGACGAAGACTACAATCTGGTTGTTAGTAGTGATGAGTTTTCATCAGGTATGGACGAATGGCTGCATATCAGCATTCCAAACATCACCCTTGAGGGAGATCATTATGCAATGATATACTGGTATGGTACTACTGAGCAATCAACTTTTCTGGCCTGGGATTCTACCAATATTGTTATTGAACTTGCCTGTTATAAATATGCAGGCGGCGACATTGCTTTGCTTTCAGGCATTGTTGGAAGTGCAGGAAATTTCCTGATCAGGCCACACGTTATGACCGAAACAGTTTCACATTCTTCAGGCAGAGCCTTAACAGGTTATGATATCCGCTTTGGCGAACTGACTGATATTTCCAATGCCGAAAACTGGCCGGTCCTCAACACTACAACGCTGAATGAAACCGAATACAACGATTCAAACTGGCCTCCGGCTGCAAACAACAAGTATGTGTATGCAGTGCAGGCATATTACACAACTGGCGAATCGGAACTATCGTTCTCCAATGTAATTGACTTCCTGGGTGTAAACAACTCATATTCACCAATTCCTGAAATCAGGATTTATCCAAACCCCGCAAGTGAGTATGTGACTATCATCGGATGTAATGATGCCAAAGTCCTCCTTTTCGGAATGGATGGAAAACTCAGACTGCAGACCGAAGCCAGATCGGAGGAATTCCGCCTGAATCTGAACGGATTGGCAAAAGGAGCCTACCTGATTGTGGTTCAAACCAAAGAAGGAATAAAACAACAAAAACTTTTGATTGAGTAACATTTAATCAAAAATGGGCAGGGTTTAACCTGCGGGATGCGCAGCTGGGCCTGAACAGAAATGTTCATGGTTCAGCTGTTTTTTTATATCATTTTCTAACGCTTAAACACCGAAGCCTCAATATGCCTGTTGATCTTCCGAAAACCCAGACGCCACAAATAAATGATAAATGCCAGAAAAACCAACATCACCAGAACAGACAAAAAAGGGCTCGACTCAGATATTCCGGACGCATAGAAAAGCAGAAAGTCATAAATGCCGTGCGCCATAATTGCATAGAACAAGCTTTTAAAAATAAACTCCGTTTTGCGCTCAGGCATAAACCTGGCCAATGAAAGAAAGTAACCCATAATCACACCGTCAAGCGCATGCCCGGGAACAGCGAAAATTCCACGTGCAATCCCAACGCCCATTCCATGTTCAGTTACATAGAATATGTTCTCAAGGCAGGCAAAGCCCAACGAAACAAACACTGCATAAATAATTCCGTCGTAGTATTCATTGAAGTTGCTGTTTTTCCAGATAATCAAATAGAGAAAAATAAATTTAAAGATCTCCTCAGGAATAGCTGCCCCAAAAAAAGCCATGAACATCGCATTTGCAAAAACGTTCTGAAATTCAGGCAGGGAATTATGAAACGGAACAAAAAATAATATTGTTGCAACTGCTGACAAAATTCCTCCTGCAAAAGCTTTTATCAGAAGCCACAGAGGTTCTTTCTCATACTTATCCCTGAAGTAGATATAAATCATAATAACAATAACAGGGAAAACAGATACAAAAATGAGTAGCATAGTTCTGTATTTGGACGTGTAAATATAGCAATGTTGTTCAATCTGCCATTTTGGATTTTAAGAATTTTATCAGGCAGAGTCCTATTTTGATAGGATAGTAACTTAAGAATTTTTATTCGCCCCCTTCGGGGACGCTGTTTCATCAGCCCATCCGCCAACCGTGGGTTCCATTTCACCTGCCTGCTTGCGCACGCAGGCAGGTTTCACCCACGGTTAGTTGAAATTCGCCCCCTTCGGGGACGCATGTCAGAGCGCCGAAGGTGCTCAATAACAATAACCGTGGGAGGAGCTCTTCAAGGAACCCACGGTGAAGATAAATATAAGTAACTGCAGCCCCAAAGGGTAGCATACGGGCAGGTATTATTCCCGTTTGTCCGCGGTTTATTCCCGTTGGGAAGGTTTAACTACTCCTTTCGCAACTAATTACGCTTTAAACTGTTTATCAAAAAAAATCATCATGAAAAAGAAATGGTTGATCATTATCGGAGGCCTGGCTGCAGCAGGTATCGTTTTAGCTTTGCTCGTTTACTTCTTTGTTTACAACAAACCTCACAAAGATTATTCAAAAGCCAAACCCGATTTCGAAGTAGAAGCTATTGCTTTTTTCGAGGAATTCAGAACCAATGCAGCGGCATCTTCAGCACGCTATAATGGCAAGGTAATTGCGATTACCGGACAATTGTCCTCCGTTGAGGTTACTGATGAGCAGGTAGTTGCATTATTTGAAATAGATGAAGGAATGTTTGGCAGCGAAGGAGTGCGGTGCGTACTAATTCCTGAAAAAGCCGAAACTTTGATATCAATACCTCCCGGCAGCACCATCACCATAAAAGGGCATTGTACCGGATATAACGAAACAGATGTAATTCTGGAACATTGCAGCATTGCCATTTGAATTGCTTTAACCAAAACCCAAACTTAAAACCAAACAAAATGAAAATCCTGTCAACACTGATTTTATTAGTCGCTTTAGCCCTTGGCTCAGCTCAGGCGCAAAAATTCATAACAAAAAGTGGCAATATCCGCTTTTTCTCAAGTACTCCCATTGAAGACATTTTAGCCCACAACCGTCAGGTAAACAGCGCACTTGATCAGCAAACCGGAGACTTTGTTTTTCGTGTTCTGATGAAATCGTTTCAATTTGAAAAAGCCCTGATGCAGGAACATTTCAACGAAAACTATGTGGAATCCGATAAATTCCCCAACGCAACTTTTACCGGTAAAGTAACGAATATCAAGGATATTGATTTTGCCAAAAACGGTGTTTACAATGCTATTGTTGAAGGAGATCTCACGATTAAGGGTGTAACCAAAAAGATTTCAGAAAAAGGCACTTTTGAGGTGAAAGATGGAAAGGTGATCGGCAAATCAACCTTTAATGTATTGGTTGAAGATTATGGAATAAAAATCCCCGGGGCTGTGGCCAAAAATATAGCCAAAAGCATTCAGATAGATGTGGATGTAAATCTTGAAAAGCTTGAGTAATAGTTTGAGTAATAAATACAAAAACGCCTGTTGCCTTTAAAGGGTAACAGGCGTTTTTAATTATAAAACCAGCTAAGCGGGCAAGTCTGGTATTAAAGAAAGAAACAGATTGTTAATATGCCCTTACAGCCCGGACATAAGCATTTTGGTTCTTCCACATATTACCTATATATCCATCCTGGATTCCATAAACATACGCTTCATGGCTGATTGTTTCTGATGCCGATGAAGACCAGTAAGAGCCTGTTAAGTTGCCTATATTATTGATATACATATTATTATACATCAGGTTCAACTCATCAATCGATGGCAAAAACCAATCACTCTGACCACCTAAAACCAGTTCGTAGCACAATTTTGCAGCATAATCTGTTTCACTACATGCTCCAACTATCAGTTCCGTATTCATCTCACCTTTGCCGATAGCCATCTGCGTTCCGGGGATAAGTGTATTATTGCACCCCCAGACTGTACCCGTACTTTGATCTAAAGGTGCTGCTTCCAGATATCTCCAGCCTTCTGTGTTGACGCCTTTGTCAAAGAATACAATGCCACCACCAGGCCCGGTTTGTCCAACAGGTAATGTTGTGAATGTTACTTCATTACCATAAAATGAAATATTATTTTCAGTTAATGCATATGCCCTGACGTAGTAGGTTGTATTCGCTTTTAACAGATGCCCGGATTGATTAATCTCAGTCGTAGCTTCAAACATTCCAATACCCGAACCGATCATAATTTTCGATGAATATAAACCCGGATTCGGTGAAGTGGAATAAACTATGCCACGTACCAATATCTGGCTGCTATTGGCATTGCCAATGCTGCCGCTAAATGTTGCGTTGTTTGATGAAATGCCTATAACGGCATTGGTGGTAACAGCAGGCATAACAAAGTTTCCCGGATTGTTCCCGCCTGTAATAGTTTCAGCTGTTTTGGCGTGCAAAGCGTAAGGTACACTCAGCAGTTGGCTTGTACCTGAAATTGTATATTCAGTACCTCCTTCAGTTGTCGGATCGGTCTCTATTTTAATAAAGTACAAACCATCCGCCCAATTAATTGTTGAAAAATTACCTGAAACAAGGGTTCCATTTCCGATTTCTATCGTAACCAAACCATTGGCGTTGGTTCTTGTGGAGTGCGTTTCCACAAAAACTGCGTCACTATCAGGTGTCGAATGCAGAATACTTATTCTCATGCCGATCAGCTGGTTGCTTACTAAATGGTTACTTGTATTTCGAATAACGGATTGATAGTTTATTTTTTCAGGCGCCTGTCCATTGGCTTGCTTCAGATTGAAAAAAGACAGTGTAAACAAGAATGCTGTAGTAATGATCAACAGTTTTTTCATAGTTGTAACTCCTTAATTTTTTATGATTTTAAACGTTTTGATTTCTTTGTAACCCTGTGTTACCTTTAGAAAATAAGTTGCTGGCACGCGATTGCTCATCCCTATGCTGGTCTGATTGTCTGTAATTCGTTCACTTAGCAAAATCCTTCCGTGGAAATCCAGTAACTGATATGATAAATCAGAAATTACAGGTTCATTGATCTGAAGGGTAAGACCTTCATTTGCAGGATTTGGAAAGGCTGTTGCTAAAAGACTTATCCCGGGTTTTTCTTCTATCGACAGAATATTTGAGATTTCATAAGGTTGTTGAACGCCCTCAGCTGATGAGCCGTTGGTGCCGGTATAAGTATGGCAGACAACCTGTCCGATGGAATAGCTTTCTGTACCGCCGTTGCCTTCGGCATTTCCACCTGAGGTATTCATGTTATCCTGAGCTTCCAGATTAGAAAGACCAAGTCTGAGCAGGATTACGGAGCATATTATTAAACTTTTAAGTTGCATTGGCTTCCTTTTATAAAAAACTGATTTTAAAGTTTACCTTATTTTTTAAGGAGTCTCTGGTGATTCAAGGTAATTGCAAATTTTATGAATGTTTCCACTGGCAATTTCGCTTTGCCGTTACATTGTATGTAAACAATCCCCTTCTCTTTTGCCAAGGGTAGCCCGTTTTAGAATTTCTGGTGGTAAATGTAGAATATTTTCATTTCAGCATTTTCACAAATAGGATTCCCTATCACAATTTAAATTGTTTATAAATAGCGATCAATGTGGGAAATAATTCACTCAGTAGTGCTGAGCAACATTTAAGTTTCCGCTATCAACCCAAAGGATTTGCAATTCAATAATATTCCCTACTTTTGACTCACTATGCCAGCAGTATAGAATTTGTTGAATTGGGTAAATATAGAAATGATGCCAAATGAGTTTATTTGAGTGGTTATATTTTAGTTTTTATTCCTTACTGGATAGAATAGTATTATATCATCCACGCCGGAAAGAACGAGTCAAAGTCCTGACTATTTTTCTCTTGTCTTTAGCTATTAGCCACCTGATATTTTTGATCATTTATCACATTGAGCATCTTTTTTCAATTTCCATTTACAAAAATGTGGGATTTTTCTGGTTAATAACCTTTGTCCTGATGTATTATATTTTACTGATCAGAAATAAACATAACACTATCATTGCAGGGTATGCTCACCTTGAAAACAGAAAAAAATTATTAATCTTTAGTCTGGTGGCAATATTTTGTTTTGCGTTGATAATATTATTCAAAATAGGGCCTTATGATGATAAGTTCAGATGAGATTCGCTAAGTAATCGATTGCAAATTTTGCGAATCTGATCTTGTCTAGCAAAATAATAATTAACAACAAAAGCCTGCTATCATCAAAGATTAGCAGGCTTTTTTAATTTTTCCCCTGATCAAAGCAAGGCTGGAAGTTGTATTATTTTACTTCCTTTGTTTTGCAGGTCGAGATTCCGAAAATGGCATAAAAACCGCAAAAGTTCAATAAACTGGTGACAACCATTATCAGCGCAACCACTCCAAGCACAATTGCCAGTGTTCCGCTGATAAGATCGGTAAAGTAAAGTACTGCAATAAGTAAAGCAATTAAGAGTCGAATCAGCTTATCGGTGTTGCCCACATTTTTTTTCATTTGTATAAAGTTTTTAGTTTCAGACCAATAAACACTTCATATTTAAGAAAGTTTTTGTTGAGGATTTCGGATTTTGAATTTCGGATTTCGAATCTCGGATTTCGGATTTACCTTCGGTGAGCTCCGCTTCGCTTCGGTTCGGATTTCGGATTTAGAATGATGGTCGAGATTGAGTACCTACTATGCTCTCAACCTCAACCTCGGTTGCTGAGCACAGTCGAAGCACAACATCAACCTTAACCTTAACCTTCTTATCAGTTATTAAGGGTGCGACCAAGCCGCCGGCTGATTTCATTGCGGGCCTGCTTTAAATGAATATCCCGGGAAAGGTGATCGGCCCATTCTTCGCTGTCTGCCGGCAATTCTTTCATTTTTTTCTGATTTACAAATATCATAGCAGATAACTTCCGATGCATCAGCGATAAAACAGCCTGACTCACCGTATCTTCAAGTTTATCCGCTTCCGAAGCAACATAAATCTTAATTTCTTCCCAACCCGGGCTAAGTTCATAGCGCTGAGTGATAATATTGATGGCAGTATCTGCAACTGTATGATCAACATGCATCAGAAAATACTTTTCGTCAGGAAGTTCCTGATTGTCAACACCCACACAAAAAGCTTCAAAAATGATTTGATAAACAGGTAAATCAAATACTATCTGATTGGCTCTTAAGTCATTGCAGATGTATTCTGCAACCCCAACTTCAGTAATTACAATTTCTTCAGGTTCATTTCCCGGCTGCTTGAATTTCAAAACTTTATCGGAGAAGTGCAGTAAAACCCTGATTACATCCAGCTCCTGAGCACTGCAATCGGTAATATCCAAAACCTGTTCCTGCGGAGGTGCAACAAGCTGTTGATCCTGAACTTCTTCATTCACAGATTCTTCCTGAGCGCCTTTCAGTCTCTTCTTCCGCAAAACCCTGTTGAGTTCATTCATCAGGGTTTGCTCGGCCAGACCCATTATTTCGGCACATTCGCGGATGTATAAGGGGCGGATAATGCCATCGGGAATCAAACTGATGGATTGAATTATTTCATGAATCAACCCGGCTTTTTTGACAGGATCATTGTTGGTTTCACTAAGCAACATCCTGGTTTTGAATGTGATGAAATCGTCAGATTGAGAGGAGATAAATGCCTCCACATCGGCTGAACGGTTCTTTCGCGCATATGAATCCGGATCTTCACCATCAGGAAACAGCACAATCTTCACATTCATGCCCTGCTCCAGAATCATATCAATTCCCCTGAAGGAAGCTTTTATTCCGGCAGGGTCGCCATCATAAAGAATGGTAATGTTGCGGGTATATTTGTTGATGAGTTTAATCTGGTCGTTTGTCAGCGATGTTCCCGACGAAGCCACAACATTCTCAATCCCCGATTGATGCAACGAAATTACATCGGTGTAACCCTCAACCAGATAACAATTGTCGCGGGCAACAATAGCACCCCGGGCCAGCCATATCCCGTAAAGGCTTTTCGATTTATTGTAAACTTCCGACTCCGGCGAATTTACATACTTGGGCTTGGTTTTATCGGAAGTAAGTATCCGGCCACCAAAACCAATCACCTTTCCGGTAAGGTTGTGAATCGGGAACATAACCCTTTCGCGGAAGCGGTCGTAAAGTTTACCTTCTTTGCTGATGGTAAGTCCTGAATCAATCAGATATTTTTCGGCAAATCCGTGTTTGATGGCATGTTGAGTAAATGCATCCCAGGCTGTTGGCGAAAAGCCCAGTTGAAACGCATCGATGATATCTTCACGAAAACCTCTTTCGATAAAATAGCTCAGACCAATGGCTCTGCCTTCCTCGGTTTGGCGAAGGGTTTGGGTATAAAATTTCTGGGCAAAAGTGTTCAGGGCAAAAAGACTGTCACGGTCAGTATCCAGCTGTTTCTCTTCGGGCGTAGGTTCCTGCTCCTCAATTTCAATGCTGTATTTATTTGCCAGATACCTGAGCGCTTCGGGGTAGGAGTACTTTTCGTGCTCCATTATAAAATTGACCGAATTTCCAGCTTTGCCACAGCCGAAACACTTGAAAATTCCTTTTGCCGGCGAAACAGTGAATGAAGGTGTTCGTTCGTTATGAAACGGACACAAACCCAACAGGTTAACGCCTCGTTTTTTGAGCTGAACAAAATCGCCGACTACTTCGTCGATGCGCGCTGCATCAATAATGCTTTGTATGGTGTCTCTGGGTATCAATCAGATAGAGTTAGAAAATATTAACCTCAAATGTACAAAAAGACATGGATTAGAGCCGGTAAAAAATCATCTGCTTAAAAGCAATTCTTTGAGAATAATGTCTAATTTAGCAATACATAAAATTCACCCTCATCCTGAAAATCTGCTCCAGCCATGTCGAACAAAGAGATAAACCTGATCAACGACCTTATAGCACGCCTCGACCTTAAACCTTTCGATCTGCAATCGTGGAAAACAAATGCAGTTATGATCCTTGGCAGGATATTCGGTGAAAACTCGCGTAAAACTGAGCTGATCAGGTCCATTCAACCTGATTTCAGCTCATGGTCGTTGCGCGATGCAACCGGAAGGATTTCGCAGATTGATGAATGCCGTAAAATGGCACGCGAAGTACTCGAAGCCAGCATTGCCGAACTCGAAGCATTCGGACTTCCGGAAAAAACCAACCCTGAAACCAACCCAGCCATGCTGGCTCTGGAAGAATACGTCACTGTAAAACAATCAAGAGACATTGCTCAGGTCATCAAATCTGACATTCCAACACAGGATAAAACGGCAAAAATCACTGAAATCCTCAAAAACCTCGATCAGGTTGATTTGCTGGGAATAGTTGCAAAATCGCTGATAGGGTGAGATCCGTTTGGTAAGGTTGTGCCCGAAACACTTGATTCTCTGAACCAACTAAACCTTATCTTTGCAGAAAATATAACCTGACTAAATGATTGAGCATACACCCATAACTGAAACCGCTGTACTTGTTGGACTGATTACCTATCGGCAGGACGAAGACCGACTCAGGGAAACCCTTGATGAACTTGAATTTTTACTTGAAACAGCTGGCGGTTCATCCGTTAAAAGGTTTATTCAGAGACTTGACAAGCCCGATTCCCGCACATTTGTAGGCTCCGGCAAACTGGAAGAAATAAAAGCATTTATCACCAACGAAAATGTTGGCACAGTTGTATTTGACGATGAACTCAGTCCATCGCAACTGCGAAATATTGAGAAAGAGCTTGAGTGTAAAGTATTGGATCGCACCACACTGATTCTCGACATTTTTGCCAAACGTGCCCGCACCGCCACAGCCCGAACCCAGGTTGAGCTGGCGCAATACCAGTATTTACTGCCCCGGCTTTCGCGAATGTGGACCCACCTTGAAAAGCAAAGGGGAGGAATCGGAATGCGTGGTCCCGGAGAAAAAGAAATTGAAACAGACCGTCGTATTATCCGCGATAAAATTTCGTTGCTCAAAGAGAAGCTTAAAGACATTGACAAACAAAAGGTTACCCAACGCAGTGGCAGAGAAAAACTGGTCAGAGTAGCGTTGATCGGATATACCAATGTTGGCAAATCAACACTAATGAATCTGCTGAGTAAGTCAGATGTATTTGCGGAAAACAAGCTCTTTGCAACCCTTGATACCACAGTAAGAAAGGTGGTTTTTGAGAATCTCCCGTTTTTGTTAACCGATACGGTAGGTTTTATCCGCAAACTTCCTCACGGACTTGTAGAATCCTTTAAATCAACACTTGACGAAGTGAGGGAAGCCGACCTGCTGCTTCACATTGTTGACATTTCGCACCCCGGATTTGAAGATCAGATCAATGTGGTAACCCAGACCTTATCAGAAATCGGCGCATCCGATAAACCTGTAATGATGGTTTTTAACAAAGTAGATGCCTACAGTTTCACCGAAAAGGACAAAGACGACCTCAGCCCTGCAACAAAGGAGAACGTATCCTACGAAGACCTGAAACGCACATGGATAGCCAAAGTAAACAGCCCCGCGCAATTTATATCCGCCACAAAGCTTATAAATCTGGAAGAATTCAGAAAAGACCTGTATAATGCCATACATGAGATCCACGTAGTACGGTATCCATTCAACAAGCTGCTATACTAACTTTAAGCTGCCCTTGGGAATCGCTCTGCTACACCGCCCTGAAAGAGCAGCATAAAAAAAGCCTGTAGTACTTACAGGCCTTTTTCATTTTACTTGTCTAAGTCTTTTTCAGACCTTATCACCGTCGTAAGCCCATTTTAGATAAAGTGAACCCCAGGTAAAGCCGGCACCAAAAGCAGCCAGAATAATATTATCACCTTTTTTTAGTTGATTTTCCCATTCCCACAGGCAAAGCGGCAGTGTTGCCGAAGTGGTATTTCCAAAACGCTCTATGTTGATCATCACCTGATCTTTTTGAATGCCCATGCGGTTGGCTGTAGCTTCAATGATGCGCATATTTGCCTGATGAGGAACCAGCCATGTAAGTGTTTCAGGAGTAATGCCATGACGATCCATCATTTCTGCAGAAACATCAGCCATTTTTGAAACAGCCCATTTAAAAACAGACTGACCCTCCTGGTAAACATAATGTTCGCGTGCTGCTATGGTATCATAGGTAGGTGGTTTGGCTGAACCACCAGCTTTCTGATGAAGATGAATGCGTCCAATACCATCGCTTTGAAGTATGGAATCTACCACACCAACCTCTTCGGTTGTCGGCTCAAGCAGCACGGCTGCAGCACCATCACCAAAAATCGGACAGGTAGCACGGTCGGTATAATCAACTATCGACGACATTTTATCAGCTCCAACAACAATTACTTTTTTGTGTGAGCCGGATTCAATAAACTTTGAAGCTGTGGAAAGGGCGTATAGAAAACTTGAACAACCAGCATTGATATCATATCCAAAAGCATTCCTGATGTTGGTTTTATCAGCAATTATATTGGCCGTTGCCGGGAAAAGCATATCAGGGGTTACTACTCCACAAATGAGCATATCAACTTCTTCGGGTTTGGTGCCGGTTTTGGCCAGAAGTTGCCTCACCGCTTCAGCGCCCATATCAGAAGTACCTCTTCCCTCTCCTTTAAGAATATGACGTTCTTTGATTCCTATCCTAGACATAATCCACTCGTCGGAAGTATCTACCATTCGACTGAGTTCTTCGTTAGTCAGAATATATTCAGGAACATACCCTCCTACTCCGGTTATTGCAGCTCTTAATTTAGTCATCAGCAATTCTTGTGTAAATTAATTAATCCCTTACAACAACAGCAACCCGCGCCAGTGCACGCTTGATCTTTTGAGAAAGTTTTGCAGTATGGATATCTCTTGCCAGCAATATCATGTTTTTTATTGCCTTGTCATTGGAAATACCGTGTCCAACAATTACTGTTGAATTGATTCCAAGTATGGGGGTTCCGCCGTAATTTTCGTAATTAAACCTTGCAAAGTAATCGTCAACCAGGCCGCGTTTCATCATAATTCGAAACATGCCTTCCAGGTTTTTCAGTACCACATTTCCCGTGAAACCATCGCAAACTATAACATCGGCCTTATTCCGAAGCACATCGCGTCCTTCAATATTGCCGATAAAATTAAATTCTTTTGTGCCCTTCATCAATTGATAAGTAGCCTGACTAAGCAGGTTCCCTTTTCCCTCTTCATGTCCGATATTGAGCAACGCAACCCTTGGGTTATTGATTTTGTAGACATTTTTGGCGGTAATTGATCCCAGCAAGGCAAACTGATACATTACATCAGGTTTGGCATCGGGATTGGTACCCACATCTAACAAAAGGCTCAGATCGCCGCCTTCCTGAGGGAGAACAGCCGAAGTACAAGGCCTGATAACGCCCTGAATATTATTGACGCTATAAATTGATCCCACAAGCATGGCTCCACTGCTACCGGCACTTGCAAATGCATCAATTGACTTATTTTTCAGGCACTTAAACCCAACTCCAATGCTTGAATCCGGCTTTCGGAGTATGGCATGAGTGGGGTGTTCGCCCATTCCGATGACTTCAGTTGCATGTACGATATCAAAAAGTGATGGATCAACTCCATGCTTCGAGAGTTCTTCAAATATGATATCCTGAAGCCCAATAAGTACAATACGATCAGCCGGCGGCAAATCTTTGAGCGCGAGTATAGCTCCGGCAACAGTAGCTCCCGGGGCAAAATCACCGCCCATAACGTCTAGTCCGATTTTCATCTGACTAAATTTAAGTTCTGTAAGTGGTAAAGCACCCTGAAATTATTAAACAACAGCTGCTTTCTCAATGGCAAGCTTGCCTCTGTAATAGCCGCATTCGTTGCAAACTCTGTGATACAAAACAGATGTTCCACAGTTTGAGCATGTGCTGATTGTTGGTGCTACAGCTTTGTAATGGGTTCTTCTTTTGGCTGTCCTGGTTTTCGAAAACCTATGTTTTGGATGTGGCATTTCGGTGTGTTTTTAATTAAAATTTATTTACTCCAGATTTAAGTCTTTTAGTTTTCCCCAGGGAGAATCCGCATCAGATTCTTCCCTCAGAGATAATTCATTCAGGCGTTTGATTACTTCAGGATTGCATGTGGTTTCCCCTGATTCGTTATCCGGATGAACTACCCTGTAAGGTATCATCAGGTGAAGATAATCATAAATAAGGCCTGAGATTTCAATATGAGTCTCGTTTTCGGGGATGATGAGTACATCATCATTTTCTTCCCTGTATTCCGCTCCAAACTTGATAAAGAACTCTTCATTACCCGATACTTCCATATCGAATTCATCAAGACAACGACTACAGGTTACCCCGATGAAACCTGAAATTGTGAAATTCAGTATCATCATCCTTTCACTTCTGTTCAGGTCAAGTTCAATCTTTACCCCTGCGCGGGATATCTCAGACTCTTCAAACGATGCAAAGAACTTGTCGTCAATAAAAAAACTAAAACCATGATTACCAAGGCTTAAGCCAACATAAGGGATGATATATTCCTTTAAGTTATCCACGGCCATCGTCGTTTTAGGTTTAGGGGGTGCAAAAGTAGAAATTATTATTATTAATAGCAAATAATAATTCAGTGCTATGCACCTCTTAAGCAACCCAGTAACTAATCAACTGCCTGTCACGGCAGGATTACCAGGTTTCTCCGATCTTACTTAAACGCTTTCTCCGGAAGTCCGTCGCCTTGCATACTCAGCCTTTCCATGTATGACGGAACCGGTTTACCCAGTAATTTGTCAACATACAAACGCGCCAGATACTGTCCGAGCATAAATCCCTGACCTCTGAGGCCGATAAATAAACCAAGATCAGTATCTATGATCATCCGAGGCTCAACATAATAACCTGCCCAAACAGCCTGAAAACCAACAGATGAAAGTTTGGGAAACCAGTTTACAAAAACCTCCGAAGCAATTTCGAGGAAATGCTGTGAATTTATTTTCAGATTTTTATCCGTTTCCATTGGATCAACTGCAGGAGATGCGCATCCGATAATTTGCCCGGTTTCGGCCAGCTGCTGACCATATACTGCCACAAATCCTTTATACTTCCGCCTGTCGATAATCATATCCAAAGGCCTGCCGTTAAGTCCCATCAGTGGCAATCTGCGGGTAATAAATGCCTGATGTTTAACAGGATACATTCCGGTTTCAATTCCAAGCATTCCTGCAAACTTTCCGGCTTCAGGTCCCAGTGCATTTATGAACACCTCGGTCTGGTATTCAATAAACTTTTTGTCATGATCCTGAACCAATACCCGGTAAAGTTTACCATCGCGTCTTACGTCCACTATTTTGCAGTCTTCTTTCACTTTTCCGCCATGCTGAATGCCAATTCTGCGGATCAGGTCAATTACTCTTCCCGGCGTGGCCTGCCAGCAATCGCGGGTAATAAGTGCGCCAAGGTAATTATCGAGATTCGGATTGATAAATTCAGAAATCTCCCTACTATAGTCTTTCGGCGATACCATGTAAGCATCTGACCATGAACGGCTGTCGTCCAATGCTTTGTACATTGCTTCATCGTGTGCGAAAGTCACATAATTGATCTGCCGGAAGTTGATGTCTTTTACACTTTGTAAATCCCTGAATATTTCAAGGTTATGGCGGGCAATGTCAGCCATTTCGGGCAAACTGAATGCTGGCCTTCCTCCGGCAATATTGCGCCATGAAGCTCCACGCCCTGAATTGATAAGCACAGGTTCTTCGCCTGCTTCGGCAAGATACCTGAACAGCGCAGATCCGCCGATACCTCCACCGGCAACGAGTGATTTTACTTTTATAACACCTGGTCTGTCACCTTTGGGATTTATATAAACCTCTTCATGCACATTGTGTGGATAGAGTTCGCCCATTGAGAGCTGATTCGACAAAGGCCCGCGTGGAGTAGCTTCTCCTACAATGGATATTTCGTAATTCCGCAGGGTTTGTTTTAACCTGCGGATGCAGCGTTTACCCCTGCAGGCACCCATGCCCAGACGAGTGGTGTGTTTTACTTCGTCAACTGAAATGAATTTGCGATCGCCAATTGTTTCGAGAATTTCGGAGAGTGTTACATCGTCGCAATGACAAACATACATATCTTCCACACTGCGGTATTCTATTGGAGTCATTTCAACAGCTTCCGGAAAACTATCCTTCACAATAAATCCACGTACCTTAATAAGGTCTTCACCATGAACATTCAGCGATTTCACCCTGGCAATATTGGTTTTATTTGCTTTTTTCAGAATCTTCTCTATAATTCCTTCGCCAAGTTTTACTCCATTGTTGTCAACCAGAAAAACTTCGGCATTTACTTCGGCATGATACTCAATAGGCAGGAATAACCAGTCTTTTGCAAGGTTGTATCCGAAAATTGCAAGTCCTGGACACTGGTAAACGCAATCCATACATCCTATGCATTTCTCAAAATCGATTTGCGGAACAGTGCTGGTTGAAGTTTTGGTGATGGCTCCATGCGGGCAGGCAAATTCGCAAGGATTGCATGCAAATCCGTAAAGACAATCGATTTGCACAAAAGGTTTGGCTTTCATCCGCTCCGAATCCGGAATAAACGGACTTTCAATCACTTTTACCGGATGTTGCTGAGAATCGATATACTCTTTGGAAACATTCAGGAATTCGTTGTAATTGAAATTTGTATTTATTTCGTTCATGATTTCGAAGGCCACCTGTTTTCCTCTGAGCACAGCACTTGTACCTTCGCCGATTTTTATTGCATCTCCGGCTCCAAAACAAGCTCTTCCGAATACTTCATTTCCTTTAATCAATAACTGATCGTCAGGAACCAGGCCGGTGCAGATATTGATGGCGTCGATGCCTTCAATTATTTTCTCGGTTCCGGGAACGGGCTGAAAATTAACACACTCCGCAACAACAGCGCCAGTAATTCCATCATGATTTTCGTTGGGAATTGCCTTGAGTAAAATATGCGAAAGTATAACCGGTATTCCAAGGCGACGCACGCGGTTGGCCTGCACCGGGAAACCACCTTCGGTAGATTGGGCTTCGATAATGGCTTTAACATTGGCACCAGCCTGCATAAGCTGATAGGAGGTAAGATAACCGATGTTTCCGGCTCCGACAGTAAGAACATTTTTACCCAGCAGAGTCAGTTCCGTATTCATCATTTTCTGAACAACGGCAGCAGTATAAACACCGGGAAGGTCATCATTCTCAAAAGCCGGCATAAATGGAACGGCACCGGTTGCGACAACCATAAACTCAGCATCTACATAATAGATCTCATCTGTTTTTATATTTTTAACGGCAATTCGCTTTCCCTCAAGCAGATCCCACACCGTTGAATTAAGAAAAATGCCATCGTGATTTTCTCCGGCAAGAGTTTGAGCAATATCAAAGCCTCGCATTCCACCAAATTTTTTCTGCTTTTCAAAAAAGAAAAACTGGTGGGTTTGCATCAGAAACTGTCCACCTATGCGGTCGTTGTTGTCGATAACGATATTATCAACACCATGCCTGTTGAACTCTTCACGGGCGGCAAGTCCGGCAGGACCGGCACCGATAATAGCAACAACAGTTTTGTATATTTTGAGTGGAACATCCTTTTGGGGCTCAATCATCGAAGGCGAAAAATCGTGAGGAATCTCCTTTACCTCCTTTATCTGATCGACTGTGGTGATGCAAATACGTTTGATCTGACCATCCACAAGCATTTCGCAGGCACCGCATTTGCCGATTCCGCATTCCAGACTCCGTTCGCGGTTTTTAAGACTATGGCTATGAACCGGAAAACCAGCCTGATGTAAAGCAGCAGCTATGGTAAATCCCTTTTCTCCCTCAATTTCTTTCCCTTCAAAAATAAAGGAAACCTTCTCAGCAGGTTGAATGTCGAGTATGGGATGTACGTTGATCTTGTGCATGGTAGATGATTTTTTTTAAAATTATGTCGCTGAATTGCTTACAAAAATAAATCGGTCATCAATTCAACCAAACCGCGGCAAAATTAAAATTATTTGTTACGTCAATTTAAAATTACTGAAATTAATAATGATTCCATTTTAGAGTAGAATCATCATTTTCAGTATGTTAACTTAGACTGAATAAAAATAGCAACTTCAACCTTCGCAATCGATTGCATAAAAATGAAAATTCTTTTACCCTGTTTTCTTTACAATATCATATTGTTAAATCGTATAGTAGTCTGTAATACAATCAAATACAAAATTAAATTGCAGCATAGCAGAATACTGTAATCTTGCTTGTAGCTGATTAGCAATGCAATAAAAGTAAAAACATTTAAAAAAATTGGATAATATTTGCTAATTTTGCACATTATTTCTAAATACCGGGATAAATATGGAAAAAGCGAAGATACTGTTTGTATCTCAGGAGATTATTCCATATCTGAAAGACAGTCAGATGGGATATATCGGAAGGCATTTACCTCAGGGAATACAGGAGAGAGGTCGTGAAATCCGTACATTCATGCCAAGGTTCGGGCACATAAACGAGCGTCGCAACCAACTTCATGAGGTAATCCGGCTATCCGGTATGAACCTGATTATCGATGATACGGATCATCCGTTGATCATTAAAGTGGCATCCATCCAATCGGCCAGGATGCAGATTTACTTTATCGACAATGATGATTACTTTCAGCGGAAGTACATGTTTCGCGACAAAAACAACAAGTTTTACAAGGACAACGATGAGAGAGCTGTCTTTTTCTCACGCGGAGTTATAGAAACTGTAAAGAAGCTGGGCTGGGCTCCTGACCTTATCCATTGCCATGGCTGGATGACAAGTCTTGTGCCTCTCTATATTAAAAAAGCTTACCGCGATAATCCTCTCTTTACCGACACCCGCGTTGTAGTTTCCTTGTACGACGACGATTTTGAAGAAAGCCTGAATAAGGATTCTGCAAACAAAATTAAGATAGATGGCATAACAAACAAGGATCTTAAACACTACAAGAAGCCTTCGTACGTTAGTATGATGAAATCGGCCATTGATTTCTCCGATGGAGTAATTCTCGGCAGCGAAACCGTTAATGCTGAACTTCTTGAATATGTTAATGAAAGCGATAAGCCCATGTTGCCCTATCAGGCCATGGACAGGTTTATTGATGCTTATAACATTTTTTATGATAAAATCCTTAACGCTCAATCTGCTGCAACAGAATAAGCCGTATTCTTGCAGAGTCTTTTTACTGAAATATAACATTGGTTAACGTGCTCAGAAACAAACTATTTCATCTGCTGGCAGCGTTTGTGGCTGTCCTTATTTTCGCATCATGTAATAAAGAACCCAATCTTATCGGGCTAGACCTCTTGCCGGAAGGTGACAGGCTAAACATGAGTTTTATCGATACATCAACCATTATAGCCTATACAGTCAAAGAGGATTCTCTGCGAACCGATGAATTATCGACCAATCTTCTGGGATATATAAATGATCCGGTTTTTGGGAAAACACTTGCGTCAATCTATACCCATTTTAACCTGCCAACCAATAATGTATCATTCGGTGTGAATCCGGTAGCTGACTCTGTTGTGCTCTCGCTTGTGTATAATGGCATCTTCGGTGATTCACTATCACAACATACTGTCAGGGTATATGAATTGGCCGATACCATGAGTCTAAAAGCAGCTTATTACTCAAATTCAACCAAAGCAACCATTCCAAATCAAATTGGCGTAGCAACTTTTGTTCCTAACCTACTAACTGCAGATTCAGTAAACGGAGTAAAAGTACCTCCTCACCTTAGAATTACTTTGTCTCAGGAATTTTCAAACAGACTGATTACTGCCGATTCAGCAACTTTGTCTTCAAACAGTTTCTTTACCGAGGTGTTCAAAGGGCTATATATCACTGCAGATCCGGTTACTTCAAATGGTACAGGAGCTATCCTCTATTTCAATCTGCTTGATGAGATGTCGAAAATATCTGTGCACTATCACAATGATAAGGACACAGCCACGATTTCCCTTCCGATCAATTCAAATTGCGCCAGATTCAATAAATATATTCATTATTATTACATTGGAGCTGCACCTGATCTTCTTCAGCAATTTGCAGGAGACACCACTTCGGGCAACGACAGAGTTTTTATGCAGGCGATGGCAGGAGCCAAAGTCAAGCTAAGGATGCCATACCTCAAAAACATCCCTGAGAATGCCAGAATCGCAGTGAATGAAGCCATACTGATTATTACTGACGATGAGCCCGGAAGCGTTTTTGCACCACCAACACAACTTGCCATGAGGGCACTTGACAGTACCGGAGCTTATATAGTTCTTCCTGATGAAACCATTGGTTCATCGTATTTTGGTGGACGATATGTCAATAAAAAGGAGTACAGATTCAGGCTGACAAAATATGTTCAGGATCGCATGAGCAACCCTGATGCCAAAGACAATGGACTGATGTTGTTGATCGCAGGCAGTTCTCTTAGTGGCAACAGAGTTGTGCTAAAAGGCCCGGCCAACACTACCGGACGAATGAAACTGGTGATTTATTACACACTGATTGAATAATCAAGTTTTTAAATATTTTTACAAAGACTTTCTTTTGCTTAATTAAATCAGGCAAAAGGAGTCTTTGTGTTTTTATAATTATTAGTTTTGCACTACTCTGGTAAAACAAATACAATATATCAGGGTTATTGTTAGGCGTTGTTTCAATTAATTCTTCTGTCGAACAAGACCAGAAATTAAAGTTCAGTTACTTACTGAAACCCAATCAGATTCCTCAGGTGCAAAGCCTTGCTGGAATCATCTTTCAAATATGAAATGATTAGTCAGAAAGCGCTAAAACGCTGACATTTCTTTTTTAAATTTAATACAAAAATTATGTGTGGCATAGTAGCATATATTGGTCCGCGACAGGCGTATCCAATCCTGATCAAAGGATTGCACCGCCTGGAATACAGGGGATACGACAGTTCCGGCGTAGCAATTCTGAACAGTACCCTTAAGCTTTATAAAAGCAAAGGGAAAGTAGCGGAGCTTGAAGAATCCGTAAAAGGCAAAGACCTCAGCGGTACCATTGGCATTGCGCATACCCGTTGGGCTACACATGGTGAGCCAAACGACATCAATGCACATCCCCACTTTTCGTATTCACAGGATCTGGCCATTATCCATAACGGGATAATCGAAAATTACTCTCCGCTTCGCAATGAGCTGAAAAAGAGGGGATTTATTTTTATCAGTGAAACAGATACTGAAGTGCTTATTCATTTAATTGAAGACATTCAGCTCAATGAAAAAGTGCCCCTTGCCGAAGCTGTACAAATTGCATTAAATCAGGTTGTTGGCGCTTATGCCATTGTAATTATCGACAAAAATGATCCCGATACGCTGATTGCAGCCCGAAAAGGCAGTCCTTTGGTGGTCGGAATTGGTGAAAATGAATTTTTTGTTGCATCTGATGCGACTCCAATTGTTGAATATACCAGAGAGGTAGTTTATCTGAACGATGAGGAAATTGCCATTCTGAAGCGTGGTCAGGAGCTAAAGATCAGGACAATCACAAACATTGAAAAAACACCATACATTCAAACTCTTGAGATTAACCTGAGTGAACTCGAGAAAGAGGGTTATGAGCATTTTATGCTAAAGGAGATTTATGAGCAACCCCGCTCAATCCGCGACAGCATGAGGGGACGCCTGAAAGTAAAAGACGGCATTGTTCTTTTGGGTGGCATAACCGATTATCAGCAAAAACTGATCAATGCCAAACGTATCATCATAATTGCCTGCGGAACATCTTGGCACGCGGGTCTGGTTGGTGAATATCTGTTTGAGGAACTGGCCAGAATTCCTGTGGAAGTTGAATATGCATCAGAATTCAGATACCGCAACCCGGTTATTTTTGAGGATGATGTTGTAATCGCCATTTCACAATCGGGTGAAACTGCCGATACACTTGCTGCCATTGAACTGGCCAAATCGAAAGGAGCCACCATTATTGGCATATGCAATGTGGTAGGATCTTCCATTGCCAGAGCTACTCATGCAGGTTCATACACACATGCCGGCCCTGAAATAGGCGTAGCCTCTACCAAAGCCTTTACAGCTCAGGTTACCTTGCTTACCCTTATGGCGCTGATGCTTGCCGATCAGAAAGGAGCTATTTCAAGATCGAAGTTCAATCTGCTTCTGCACGAATTGGATGCAATTCCCGGAAAGGTAGAAAAAACCCTTTTGGTCAACGATAAGATTATAGAAATTGCCGAAGTATTTAAAAATTCGCGCAATGCCTTGTATTTGGGTCGTGGGTACAATTATCCGGTGGCCATGGAAGGCGCGCTTAAGCTTAAGGAAATCTCCTACATTCATGCCGAAGGTTACCCTGCTGCTGAGATGAAACACGGCCCCATCGCGCTGATTGATGCTGAGATGCCTGTGGTGGTAATCGCTACTAACAAAGGAACTTATGATAAGGTAGTCTCAAATATTCAGGAAGTAAAAGCACGCAAAGGCATTATTATTGCCATTGTTACCGAAGGTGACGAAATGGTAAAAGCCCTTGCCGACTATTACATAGAAATTCCTGAAACTGAAGAAATGCTGGTTCCTCTGCTGGCGACCATTCCTCTTCAGTTGCTGTCGTATCATATAGCTGTGATGCGTGGTTGTAATGTTGACCAACCCAGGAATCTGGCCAAGAGTGTTACGGTAGAATAAGCAAATTCAGTTTTTGCAAAAATCAAAAGGCAGCTGGCATTTATTATGCAGACTGCCTTTTGGCCTTTTTACCCGACCAGGGAAACTCCTGACGGAATTTTCTGAAAACCTTATTTTTACTTAACCAAAATGGTTGGATTGGTCAGTTCCTCAATGGCTTTCAGATACGCCTGATCAGTTCTGAGAAAAATCGGATAAAACCCTTTTTCATCATAAATATTTCTGGCTATCAATGCTTTTAGCAGATTTTCGAGTTCTGGTTTAACGAACTCGAGTCCGCTCTTATCGCGAGAAACATCCCGGGATTCTGCAAAGCTTACAAATTCAGATAAAATGCCGGGGGTGATTTTAAAGTTTCTGTCAAAATCGTCAACTCCTTTAAACTTTCGCAAGTCACTGCGATTTTTGTCGGTGTACTGAAATGCAAACTGATGAACAAGACCTCTGCTGAGAATCTCATTGTAGTATCGGTAATTGGGGTTTCGGTCAACCGGGATAAAAATATCCGGCATTATACCGCCACCACCATAAACAACCCGGCCAGCCGGTGTCATAAACTTTAGAGAATCTGCAAATTTTATACTGTCGGCTTCGTTCAGTTCACCATGAACCATACGCTCGTACAATTCACCGTTGTATTCATCAGCATGACCTTTTTCGTATGGTTTCTGAATGCTCCGACCTGTAGGGGTATAATATCTTGCCACAGTTAAGCGCAATGCAGCGCCATCGGGCATTGAAAGTTGTTCCTGTACCAATCCTTTTCCGAATGAACGTCTGCCGATTATAACACCTCGGTCGTTGTCCTGAATGGCTCCGGCAACAATTTCGCTTGACGAGGCTGAACCTTCATCAATAAGAATAATGA
The DNA here is from genome assembly GCA_002412885.1 of Bacteroidales bacterium UBA5197. Lineage (GTDB taxonomy): Bacteria > Bacteroidota > Bacteroidia > Bacteroidales > Lentimicrobiaceae > Lentimicrobium. The sequence continues at coordinate 7,018 of DHVX01000095.1, read as the reverse complement.
GAGTGCCGGATTCGAACAAACCCTTTGCTGTTGCATTGGCAATCTGCTTCGGACGATTAAGCCCCTGAGTATAAACAATGAGCTTTCCATCAGGCAAAAACTCGTCAGAGACAGTAATGGCAGTTTGCAGATAACCCCCTGAATTTCCCCTGAGGTCAAGAATCAGGCTATTCATTCCCTGCGATTTAAGCTCTGAAATTGCTTTACTCAGCTCTTCAGAAGTAGTAGCAGAAAACTTGGATAGTTTTATGTAGCCTATTTCGTTGGCAGGCATAAAGTAAGCATCAATGCTATAAGTAGGAATTACCCCTCTGATAATTTCAAATTCGATCAACTCATCAACGCCTCTGCGCAATACCCCGACAGTAACTTTGGTCCCTCGCACCCCTTTCAATCGCTTCATTACATCATTGTTTGAAGCTTTTACACCGGCAATTACATCGCCATCTACCGTAATAATCCGGTCACCGGCCATCACTCCCACTTTTTCAGAAGGGCCGCCAGGCACTGTATTGATAATGTAAACGGTATCACTTTCGAGTCGGAATTGTACGCCTATCCCATCAAAATTACCAAGCAAAGGATCGTTAACATCATTGAACTCTTCAGCGCTGATGTATTGTGAATGCGGATCAAGCCCGGCAAGAATGCCTTCGATGGCAGATTGCTGAAGCGAGCTAACATCCACTGAATCTACATACTCCCGGTTTATGTAATTGATTACATAGTCAACCGGGTTATAATTTCTTGTTTGTATCCCTTTGAGAATTCCGGTATTTACTGATGAAACTCTTACCACTGAAGCACCGAGGAAAAATCCTGCAATCAGAACAAGTGCAAATGCAAAAGGGAGGTATATTGTTGAACGACGATTTTTAAACATGAAAGAGGGAGTCTTAGCAGATATAATTTGAATTCGCAAATTTACGCAAAATCAGCGACAGAAAACTGATTTGAATTATTCACATTTGATGATAATATTACATTGGCGAAAGCGAAAATTGTGAGATTATCCATGATGAACCATGCTCATTTTTGCCATTATTGTATTGCTCTCCGTGCCTTAAGTATATATTTCGCGGTTTCCAGCGGACTTATTCCTTTATAAGGACGAATTACTCCCTGTTCATCAGTGCATTCGCGGTAGCCCGAAAAATGAGTAGAAATTCTGGCTCTTCCGCCGGAGCGCGAACTTAACTTCACAGGATAATCAAGAGAAGTTGCCAGGGGTAGTGTTCCGGTTAACGTAAATCGACCATTCTGAATTTCAGGCGACTCAAAAATTCCCCGCATGTTTGTTATGTCGCTGGTTATCAGGCCAAGCAAATCTTCAGATGCATCAATTTTGTAACGGATGATCGGCTCCAGCAAGGTTGTTGCTGAATTAACTAGTCCGTTCATGATTCCCATTGGTGTTGCCACTGCAAAATCACCGGCCCGTGAATGCATCGGATGATCTTCGCCTTCAATTAAAGTGATGCGGATATCGGTAACTTCCCATCCTTTTAAGCCTTGTTTGAGCGCTCCTTCAATGCTTCTTTCCACTTCAGACTGATATTTCTGCTGTATATTATTCACAGTTACAGTGCTTTGGTAAACAACTCCACTGCCGCGTTCTCCGGGTTCAATCCGGAATTTCATAATGGCCCAGCAGGGTTTGGGCATCCAGTATTGCACAAAACCTTCAGCTGCTGATGAAGGTGTTTCCTTATAAATAACAGTTGGGTTTTCAAATTTGGCTTCAATACCAAATCTGTCAGCCAGGATACGTTCCAGAACTTCCATTTGAATCCATCCCATAATTTTCACCCTGAGTTCTGATTCTTCACGCAGCCATTCAAATTCCAGGGCGGGGTCTTCGGCTGCAAGTTCCTGTAAAGAAACAGCAAGTGCCGGGTAATCTTTTTTGTTAATGGCATTTACTTGAACTACAATCAATGGTGTTCTCAATTTTACCATTTCAGGGATATCTTCTGTATAAATGCCGAGCAGGTCACCCACACATGCACTTCTGAGACCACAGATACCAGCAAGATCGCCAGCTTCCACCACTCCGGTATCTTCATACTTTCCCGGAAAAACCCGCCTTACCTGAGTCACCTTTTCTTCGGTTTCTTGCGTAGCATTGTGCACCAGATCGCGGTTATTTATTGCGCCCTGAAATACCCGAACATATGCTATTTTGCCCATAATTTTATCATGACCAATGCCATAAACCAATGCCGATAAGGGTTTCAGCGGGTCACCAGACGAAGGGGGGAAATAGCTGACAATAGCATTCAGCAAGGCTTCAATACCAAGTCCTGTTTTGGCTGATCCGAATAAGAGCGGATAAACCGCACAGCTTTTTATCAATTGCGCCAATTGATTATCAAGCTCCTGAAACTCCGGTTCTTTCCCTTCCAGATAGTTGTTCAGCAACTTTTCATCACGTTCAATTACATGCTCAAGCAGTTCGGCATGTCTGAAATCCTTATCCCATAAATTTCTGATTGTAACTTCATTATCGCCCTCATTGTCGGTTGCCTGAATCACCAATGGATTGACATTAAGCTCTTTTTTAATGTTAAAGATAACGGATGCGGTATCGGCTCCTACCCTGTCGATTTTATTGACAAAGAAAATAACAGGAATTTGTCTGATTCGCAGTGCATTCCAGAGCGTTTCGGTATGTGCCTGAACACCTTCGACAGCCGAAATAACAAGAACAACGCCATCGGGAATGCGCATTATCCGCTCCACATCTCCTGAAAAGTCAACGTGACCGGGAGTATCAATAAGGTTAATACGCGTATTGCTCCAATGAAAAGATGTGTGTGAAGAGCTGACCGAAATTCCTCTTTCTTTTTCAACCGGCAGAAAATCTGACTGGGTGGTTCCCTTGTCCACATTGCCTGGCCGACTGGTTTGACCGGAAAAATACAAAAACTGTTCAGTAATTGTGGTTTTTCCGGCATCGGCGTGTGCCATAATGGCGATGTTGCGGATGAGGTTTTGCATTCAGTAGATTGTTGAGCGTGCAAAGTTAGAAAATCAATTTTTAGCCTGACAGTAAATCGGGCAAACGGGCAAATGAATGGATATGTAGGTTCACTTTAACGGCAAGCTGGATTCCAAAAAAAAATCCCCGTTGAAAACAACGAGGATTCTGGTTCAGTACCTCGGGCCGGGATCGAACCGGCACGAGCTCACACTCATCGGTTTTTGAGACCGACGCGTCTACCAATTCCGCCACCGAGGCAAATGAACTTCCTAAAGGGCTGCAAAGATATAATATTTATTCGGTTTTATGCAATATGATTTTTGTCATAGGTTTATAAAATTGATGCAGGATTTTTGGAAAAAATGTTTCTACCATGTTCGCAAACTTCGCTAAGCGGAATTTGCAATTCCCCTTCATTCTGCTTCCAACCTCACCAATATTTACTAAATTTGAAGAACGATGTCAGAAAATTTCCGGATTATGGATTTAAGACGAATATTACGTTCGTTAAAGAGGAGAATGTTCTAAGAAATTGTTTAGATAATTGCAGATTATTCTTTGATTGAAGGAGTCATTGCACGCACGAGCAACAAAAAACCCCCACATTTAAACTACCTCTTAAAATGATAGAACCAATGGAAGATAAAGAACTCGAAGCCCTTAAAAAAGAGGAGAAAATTCAAAAGGCATTAAGCGAAACTGCAAAAACTGAGCAAAGCACAAGCACTGATATAGTAAAAAATGAAGCTCCTTTCCTGGGTATATCGGCGCTTATATTTTTGATTTGCGGAATTCTTTATTTTCTTTTAGGATGGAAACAACTACCTCTTCCCCAAATTTACATTCCGCTGGCTCAAAAAATTATATTGGCAGTGATGCTCATTTCCTTAGTATTGTCGGCTACACGGTTGGTAAAAAAAATGCTTAACCGGAAAATTGAGGATAAAACCACTGTGTTTAATTTTAACCGCATTGCCAACTTATTTGCCGGGCTACTTATACTTGCCATTATCCTGTCGCTGTTGTTTGCAAACTGGTATGCTGCCATGGTTTCGTTTGGCATTGTCTCGCTTATACTTGGCTTTGCATTGCAAACACCCATCACCAGTTTTTTTGGATGGATATACATACTTATCCGAAAACCTTATGAAGTGGGTGACCGCATTCGCATAGGAAATGTGTATGGCGACGTAATTAATGTGAGCTACATTGATACCACATTGTGGGAATTTAATGGCGAATATTTGTCGGGCGACCATCCAAGTGGCCGTATTATTCGATTTGTAAACTCAAAAGTTTTCAGCGAATTTGTCTATAATTACTCATGGCCTCTATTTCCTTTTATCTGGAACGAACTTAGTTTGTTTATTTCTCACGAAAGTGATTTTAAGTTTACGGCAAATTCCATAAAACAAGTTGTTGAATCGGAAATCGGTGAGGCAATGATCAGAAGGGTAAAGCGTTTTAAGAAAATTCTGGCTGAAACTCCAGTTGACGAACTGGATGTAGATGAATATCCTTCTGTTCTTTTCAGGGTACACGACAATACATGGGTAGGTGTAAAAGTGCGATATCTGGTTGAACCAAAAGATTCAGGGAAAGTAAAAAACAAATTGTTTGACGCCGTAATGACAGAATTGAAGAAACATCCGGATAAAGTAATTTTTCCACAGACTATAATGAGGTAACGCTCCCTCCATGACAAGTGGACAAGGTGACAAGGAGAGATGGGTACAAGGAGATATAATAGGGACGAGGGGCGTTTGGGACGAGGGACGTTACCAACTGCGAATTTCGGATTGCGGATTCTGGAAAGGATAAGGGGATAAGTAGAATTTAGTTCTTCGGCCAAAATTGAGTCGCAGTTATCTATTTTCTGTCAATGAGGCTGGCAAAATGATATCCGGCTTCAATTTTACTTACTTTTGCAGCCTGAAAAAATAACCTTGGAAGTTATAGTCACAATATTTCTGTTTCTTGCTTTGTCGCTGGGAGGCTTTGCACTGGCATGGTACACAGGAGCCTTGCACCGCAAAGTTGCAGTAAGACTTCCCTATTTATTCATTTTAGTAAGTGGCATTGCCAGTGTTCTTTTTTTTATTGCCGGATATTTACCCGCTCAAGCCGTAATACATTATTTGCCCGATTATTCATGCATTGCTGGACAGCTTATTGTATTGATTATTGGCATTAAATTAATTGCTGAAGCTATTCGCTTTAACCCGGAAGAAAAAATTGTGCTGATTGATGACCGCCAAACAACCATAATAGTAAGCCTTGCAAAAGGGATAAACTACTTGTTTATTGGTATGGGTCTTGGCTTCTGTTATGTGCTCAACTTTTATGTGTTTATTGTTCTTTTTGGATTAGAAATAATGGCCATCGCTTCAGGCTTACTTTCGGGAAACCGTTTCGGACTTCACCGGTCGATCCGCACATTGCTTCTGATCTCCGGAATTGCTGTGGTTGCAGCAGCAATTCGATCAATCTTTGTTCAATTTTAATTTAAATATAATGAAGAAATTTATTCTGTTTCTGTTTTTGCCATTGGTAAGTATTTCGTTTGCTCAACCTCCCAGTGGCTACTATAATCCGGCGAACGGGCTTACAGGTACAGCATTGCAGGCTGCGCTGCACAACATTATTGACAATCACAATGTGATCAGCTACAATGGACTGTGGGCAGCGTTTCAATATACCGATGCCTTGCCAAACGGAAAAGTATGGGATATGTATTCCAATTGCTCCTGGACTTTTTTCTCAAACCAATGCGGAAATTACAACAGCGAATGCGATTGTTATAACCGTGAGCACTCATGGCCCAAAAGCTGGTTTGGCGATCAATCACCCATGAATTCAGATCTTTTTCACTTATATCCGACCGATGGATGGGTCAATGGCAAACGCAGCAATCATCCTTTTGGAGAAGTTTCATCCCCAACTTATACTTCAAATAACGGGAGTAAGGTGGGCAGCAATACTTATCCCGGATATTCAGGCACTGTGTTTGAGCCCATTGATGAATATAAAGGCGATTTTGCGCGCACCTATTTCTATATGTCGGTGCGGTATTATAACGAGGACAACAACTGGCCCGGGAGCGACATGACCAACGGTGCTCAGCTAAAGCCATGGGCACTGGCAATGATGAGAGACTGGCATCTTGGCGATCCGGTTAGCGCAAAAGAGATCAACCGCAACAATGCAGTATATTCATACCAGCAAAACAGAAACCCGTTTATTGACCACCCTGAATTTGCAGCTCAGATCTGGGGCTGGCCTACCGGGATTAACAATCCGGGAGTCAACCAGAATGTCAGTGTTTATCCGGTTCCGGCTGTTTCAACATGCACCATCGAACATGCGGGATTTTACACCGAAGATGTTACCATTACCTTTTCTGATCTCTCAGGACGTCAGTTTCAGGTAGGGTATTCCACAACTTCTTCGACAGTAAGGGTTGAAACTGAATCACTGGCAAAGGGTTACTATATCGTATCACTCACCGAGCAAGGGAAAAATCCTGCGTTTGTAAGAATAATTAAATAAATGCAGTTTTTTAGATGGCAGTAATCAGGTTAACCAAGGAGTTCAGGTTTGAAATGGCACATGCGCTTGCAGGGTATAATGGTCCGTGCAAGCATATTCACGGGCATTCCTATGAATTTATGATCACCATTTCGGGTGAGCCTGTTAACAATCCTGAATCCCCGATCTTTGGCATGGTCATGGACTTCAAGGAATTGAAGCTAATGGTGGAAAAGGAAATAATCATTCAGTTTGACCATGCTTTGGTTCTGCACAAAGATACTGCACCAGATCAGTTGGATAAAATGGGTGAATTTGTCGGACGACTGGTTCTTGCAGACTATCCTCCTACCAGCGAAAATCTGCTGATTGATTTTTCTCAGCGGCTAACAGGCCTGCTTCCTGATCATATTAAATTAATCAGTCTCAGGTTAAGAGAGACCAAATCGTCATGGGCAGAATGGTTTGCCTGTGATAATATTTCCTGACTTCGACACTGGGACACCC
>DHVX01000042.1 GCA_002412885.1 Bacteroidales bacterium UBA5197 | reverse complement strand
ATATACATGCCTGACACACCAAAAAGGGCAGCCGAATGGCTGCCCTTTTTGTTAAAATATCTCAAGGCTAACCCAGAATAATCCCAATAAGGGTAGCAGACAAAAGCGAAGCCAATGTACCGCCGAGCAGTGCACGCATACCAAATTCTGACAGCAATACACGCTTACCGGGGGCGAGCGATCCGATTCCCCCGATCTGAATTCCGATTGAGGCAAAATTGGCAAATCCGCATAACATATAAGTGGCCATAATGATGCTCTTCGGGTTGGTTAATCTGGCTGTTTCTTTAAGTTCAGCCAAACTGACATAACCAATAAATTCGGTAAGGATAAGCTTTTCGCCCAACAATTGTCCGAGCATGATAATATCGTTGGTTTCAACTCCGATCAGCCACATAAGCGGCGCAAGAATATAACCCAGCAAAACCTGCAACGACAGTTCATTATATTGTCCTGATGTTGCTGATTCAATCAGCGGATTCAAATTTAACCATCCTCCGATTCTGATCAGTATAAAATTAGCCATCGCAATAAAAGCGATAAAAACCAATAGCATTGCTGCAACATTAACTGCAAGTTTCAGACCTTCGGTAGTTCCGTTTGAAATGGCATCCAGCACATTACTACCTACTTTTTCCTTGGTGATTTCGATGGTACTTTGAATGGGCTCGGTTTGAGGAACAAGTATCTTTGAAATAACCACGGCCCCCGGAGCAGCCATTACTGAGGCTGCCAGCAAATGCTTGGCAAACATGAGTTGCTGTGCAGGATCAGAACCTCCCAGAAAGCTGATATAAGCAGCCAAAACCCCGCCGGCAAGTGTAGCCATTCCTCCGATCATAACAAGTAGAATTTCTGACCTGTTCATTTTTTCGAGATAGGCCTTAATCATAAGCGGAGATTCCGTTTGTCCCAGAAAAATATTACCGGCAACTGAAAGGCTTTCAGCTCCGGAAAGGCGCAATGCTTTGGTCATCAGCCAGGCAAGTCCGTATACGACTTTTTGTATAACTCCCAGATAGAATAACAAACTGGTAAGGGCTGAGAAAAATATTATGGTAGGAAGCACCTGAAAGGCAAAAATAAAACCGTAGGAGTCAACACTCATAAGACCTCCCAACAAAAATTCGCTGCCGGCTTTGGTGAAATTCAAAATTTCAACGAATATTTTTCCAACAAACTCAAATGTTAGCCTGATTGGTTTCACATGAAGAATTCCCATCGCCAGAGTGGATTGAATCAGCAATCCAATTCCCACAATCTTCCACGAAACAGCTTTACGGTTTGTACTGAAAACCCAGGCAATGCCAATTAAAACCAGCATTCCCAATAAACCGCGAAACAAGCCTTTCATGGTAAAACCGGCTCCCAGATCGCTCACTTTATGCAATTCCAGACTGGGTTTTGCAGCCTGAACTGCTGCAGCTGTATCAGCAATTGCAAGCGAATCGGCGGATGTTTGTGCCCAGACCGAAATCACAGGAACAACACAAACAAAAAATAAGAGCAGGATAATTTTGGCTGTCTTAGTCATCATAGAAAATTACAGGGTTAAAAGACAAGATTAATGTTAGGGTTTCCGCTTATTGATAATATCCCTGATCTGGGATGCCTTTTCGTATTCTTCGTTCTCAATGGCTTCGTTCATCATTTCCTCGAGTTCCTCCTCGGTAAACTTATCATAATCATAACCTTCGGATTGATTACCAATTCCGCCTGTTGCCAGATCATCAATATCGGGCTCTTCGTCAACTGAAACGCCTGCAGCACTCATTACATCTTCGTAAGTATAAATAGGGCAGTTAAACCTAACGGCCAGCGCTATGGCATCCGAAGTGCGGGAATCTATCTCTTTTTGCTCCTTTCCGTCATCGCATAAGAGTGTTGAGTAAAAAATGCCCTGAGCAAACTTACTGATCACAACCTGCTTAAATTCGATTCCGAAAATATCGGCAAAGTTCTTGAATAGGTCATGTGTGAGCGGGCGGGGGATTTTAATCTGCTCTATATGAAACAGAATAGCCTGAGCCTCAAAACCATTGATAAGAATTGGCAATCGCCTGTTTCCTTCAACTTCGCCGAGTATAAGTGTATATGCTCCACTTTGCGATTGGCTGTTGATCATTCCCAAAAGTTTAAGCGCAATTTTCTCCATCCCTTTTAATGTGTCATATTTAAGGCCGATAAAATTAATCAAATTACTGATTATTCAAGCTTACTCGTCAAATAAATATGATTTCACATCGGCTTAATGCAAAAAATACTTCTTTTTCAACAAGGTTTATTACACTTTCACTCATTTCAATTAAAATAACACCTCCTTTAAAGTAATGTTTAGCTGATTTGACTTCCTCAAGTTAAAAAAAAATACATTTTTTTTATTTCTGCAATCGATTGCGGAAATGTCAGAAAATGAGGACAAAAGCAATGAGAAATGAAGCCATCAATCGCCTGAAACCGCTTTTTTTCAGCTTGTTCCGTAAAAAATGAGCGGGGCGGCTGAGGTTAATAATATTTACTTTTCTATATTTGTGCGATTAAACCAACCATTTTTAATTAATCTTTTATTTTTATGAAGAAAATTTCAATTTTGTTGGCTGCCGCCCTGCTACCTTTTTTATCCCGGGCAAGTGAAGCCGATTTACCGATACCTGACCTTGCCACCAGTTACTTTCAGCAGTTTGGAATGAATGGGCATACCTTACTCACCTGGGGAATTATCATCATCCTGTTTGGTATGCTTTTCGGCTTGTTACAATTTATTCAGATCAAAAAACTACCGGCTCATAAATCGATGCTGGCAGTGTCGAACATCATTTATGAAACCTGCAAAACATATATGCTTCAGCAGGGTAAATTCCTTATTATTCTGTTTGCAATTATCGGATCACTTATATTTTATTATTTCTTCTGGCTCAATCACATGGAATTCAGCAAAGTAATGCTGGTTTTACTGTGGTCAATTCTGGGTATTCTGGGATCATACGGTGTTGCCTGGTTTGGAATAAGAATCAACACACTGGCAAACAGCCGCACCTCATTTGCTGCCCTCAGGTCGAAACCCTGGAGCGTGGTTTCAATTCCACTTCAGGCAGGAATGAGCGTGGGTGTACTACTTATTACTGTTGAGCTTATTATGATGCTCTTCATTCTATTGTTTGTCCCCGGCGAAAGCGCAGGTGCCTGCTTTATCGGCTTTGCCATTGGTGAATCACTCGGAGCATCTGCCCTCAGGATTGCCGGAGGTATTTTTACGAAAATCGCTGACATCGGAGCCGACCTTATGAAAATTGTTTTTGCCATTGGCGAAGATGATCCACGTAACCCGGGAGTAATTGCCGACTGTGTTGGTGACAATGCCGGCGATAGTGTAGGACCTACCGCTGACGGTTTCGAAACATACGGAGTAACCGGCGTTGCGCTTATTTCGTTTATTGTTCTTGCAATGGGATTAGAATTTCAAAGCATACTGATCGTGTGGATTTTCGCCATGCGTATCCTTATGGTTTTTACATCCATCTTCTCATATCAGATAAATCAGGTCATTTCGATTGCCCGCTTTAAGGACAAAAACGATTTCGATTTTGAAGCACCCTTAACCAGCCTTGTGTGGATTACTTCCATCATTTCAATCATTGTAACCTACATTGTAAGCTACATGCTTATCAGCGATCTGCTTCCGGGTTCAGGGCTATGGTGGAAACTTTCTTCCATCATCAGTCTTGGTACACTTGCTGCAGCCATTATCCCTGAATTTACCAAAGCATTTACAAGTTCCAAATCAAGACACGTAAAAGAAATCGTAACTGCTTCACGCGAAGGCGGAGCATCTCTTACCATACTTTCAGGAATAGTTGCCGGTAACTTCAGCGCATTCTGGAAAGGAATGGTGATGATGGGACTTATGGCCGCAGCTTTTGCCATCTCAAAAATGGGACTTGATGTGATAATGACCTATCCGGCCATTTTCTCATTCGGATTGGTAGCTTTCGGATTCCTGGGCATGGGTCCTGTAACCATTGCTGTTGATAGCTATGGCCCTGTTACGGATAATGCACAATCGGTTTTTGAGCTTTCACAGATTGAAAAGCGTCAGGGAATCAAGGAAGAAATCAAACGCGACTTTGGATTTGACCCGGATTTTACCCGTGGAAAACATTATCTCGAAGCGAACGATTCAGCCGGAAATACCTTTAAAGCTACTGCGAAACCCGTTTTGATAGGAACAGCGGTAATCGGAGCTACCACAATGATTTTTGCCATTATTCTTATGCTTGAACAGATGGGTCTTCTTAACCTTAGCCTTACCGACGCACCGGTTCTTCTTGGGTTTATTGCTGGTGGTGCTGTTATATTCTGGTTTTCAGGCGCTTCCATTCAGGCAGTAACCACGGGTGCTTACAGGGCAGTTGAGTTTATAAAACGCAATATTAAGCTTGACAAAGATGAAGCTGATATTGAAGATTCAAAGGCGGTGGTAAAAATTTGTACCCAGTATGCCCAAACCGGCATGTGGAACATTTTCGCTGTTATTTTCTCCTTAACCCTTGCATTTGCATTTTTCGATCCGAATTTCTTTGTTGCATATCTGATTTCCATCGCTGTTTTCGGATTATTTCAGGCAATGTATATGGCCAATGCAGGAGGTGCATGGGATAATGCCAAAAAGGTAGTTGAAGTTGACCTTAAAGAAAAAGGCACTCCTTTACACGATGCGACTGTAGTTGGCGATACTGTTGGTGATCCTTACAAGGATACCTCTTCAGTTGCGCTCAATCCCATCATCAAATTTTCGACTTTGTTCGGATTGCTGGCTGTTGAAATCGCAATTAAAATGAGCCAGCAGGCAAAAGCTGCAGGTGTCACCGACTGGACAGCTTTTCTCGGAGTAATTTTCCTTGCCATTGGTTTGTTCTTTGTTTATCGTTCATTCTACGGAATGCGGATTCAAAAATAACCAGGCCTTACATTATTGAAAGACCGGTAAGTTTGCGGACTTACCGGTCTTTTTTTGTTATTAAAAAAATTCGTTACGATTAAATTTCAAACCCTTATTACTCCCCCCAAATAAAACCTGCCGAAAAAACTTCCGGCAGGCAACAATCTTCAAAATTAAATCTTTGTGTGCAGACTTCCTACTTTTCAGGAAACTCCAGATTCAGTGCTGAACGCCACCATGGGTAATATAATTTCTGCAGCTCATCGGTTTCGGGGAATTTATAGAAAACAAATCCTCCCTTATCGCCTACGAAGAAACCATTTTTCACAGTCCTGTAAAGTACGTCGCCCTGATAAAACCGGTTAACGGTTTTTGTTGGCTTTTCGTAACCCATATGTAGCCCGATCAGACAATCGCGAAGGTGATCCTTGTTAGCATAAGGCAGATTTCCAACCGGAGCCGACAATGGATCTTCAGCAAGGCGATTGAGAATCAGCTCAACAAAAACAATTTTCGGGAAATAAATGGGATTATGATGATCGGTTACCCATTTGGTGTATTTTGGCGGATCGAGTTTACTCACCACCCTAGGCGTAACCGGGCAAAGCTGCTGGTAAAAATGGAGCAAGGGCTTTTCTTCGGAAATGTATTCCGATTTCGTAAGTTCCAGCACTTTTCCATCTGCCGTTGTGAGATAGAGATTCCTGAACACACTCAAGGGAATATTCTCCAAAACCCTGTATGTGGACAGATAAACTGACCGCTTGGGCTTGCCGTCAATGTGAGGCACACAGCGGGTTTCGATGCTTGCCAGATCGAAATAATCACTTTCGAAGGCAGGATCAATTTCAAAAAACAGAGCTTGTCCCTGGGTACGCTTATTGGTTCCAACAGCGTAATAAGTTCCGAACTCTTCAGGAGGCAGCATTGAAGAAATAAGCGCCTCAGGAGTCATTGATAAATAAAGATAGCGTTTTATGCTCATGGTAGAGGTATTTGACACTACAAACATAGAATTATTTTCATTAAAAAGCAAGAGTGTTGTTAAGTTTAGGTTGAGGTTAAGGCTGAGGTTAAGGCTGAGGTTAAGGTTAAGGTTGAGAACATCTTATGCTACCTCGACTTAACTTATATCATAATGCTGCAAATGGTGTATATTTGTTTTTTAACACTTGAAATCAGGTTCAAAAACATGAAGAAACTGACACCTATTTTAAAACCATACCGATATATTGTTTTGGTAATCATCGCTATATTCATTTTCTTTTCAATTATTGATATCATAGAAAGTAAACCGAAGGCTAGCAATGAAAGAATACATTTTTACCAAAAAGGATTTAGTGGAATTGTTAAAAGCAAAAGTTTAAACAGAGGATTTAGCATAAGATTATTCAACGAAGGTAAAATAGAAAAGACATATTTATACTCATCTAAAAATTTTGATTTAAACCCACCCGATCTTTATGATTTCATTAAATTGAATGATTCCATTGTTAAATTATCAGGCAGTCTTGACTTGTATATTTTTAGAAATAATGAAAAATACTATTTTCATTTGGGTGAATATATAAATAATCCTTCGGACAAATAAGCGAAAATTACAGCCGTTAACCTTTACATCACAATTGCAAAAAAAAAAGACTTTGACAAAAGTCAGGGTTTTTAGGTTTCAGGAATTTTATATCGATTAAGATAAACGAAACCGGGATGAATGTTATTCTTTAAATCAATAATCTTTTATGAATTAGCCTTTTTTAGTCGATAGCATTTACATCAATGCCGGCCTGTTTAAGGATAGCCAGGAAGGTTCCTTTTTTCATATCCTTTCCACCGTGAAAAGGTACGATAATAGTTTTATTCGTTTGGCTATTGTAGTAAAGTTGGTGCGAACCTTTGGAGCGTTTGAAAACAAAGCCGTGTTGTTCCAGTAGTTTAATAAGATACCTTGGGCTGAAGTTCATACCGCTTCAAGGTTCAGAGAATACTCCAATGTATTGCTGTCATCAGGAACAACTTCGCCTCTTTCCTTTAACTCTTCAATGTAGAGTTCAATTGCTTCCTTAGCCATAGCAATAGCTTGTTCAACATCTTCACCATAAGTTATACAACCGGGTAATACAGGGACGGTAGCGGTAAAACCACCTTCGGCTTCTTTGTGTAAATGTATTTTGTATGTGTACATTATATTCTGCTTTTGAAGTTTAAAAATTATGTTTCAGAGAATTGAAATTTATGGTGTTTTGTGCCATACTCTGACAACTCATACGTCAAAAGTAATAAAATAGTTGTTTTGTTGCAATGAAAAAATGCGAGCTTGTTTTCATCTGCGAAATAGTCCATGTCTTTAAGAAGAATTTAGGAATCCTGAAAATGGGCACCAGGCGCCAAACGTATTATTTTATCTCTAACTTTGTCATCATCAACAACGGCCCCTCATGGATTCTACTTCATTTAAATCTTATTTTCGCTTTTCCTTTAATTTAACTTTTATATTATTTCTCGCTTTTCAATTAATTAGTTGTACAAATATTGGAAATCATGCTTTTGATGAACCTGAGTCAAATAAACCAATTTCTTCCCCAAATCTGGAAATGATCGTTTATCGTGATATTCTTGATTCTTTAATTGACTATGGTTTCTATTTCCAACCGCCACCATCTATTAACTCAATTAAGAAGTTATCATCTCAAAAAGACTGGAAAAGTGAAGGAAGGGAACGGATATCTGAACATGATACAATTAAGAAATACCTATTTATTCAAGCATCGCTGATATCACTGGAAAAAGATTATACTGACATAAAGATTTACCTGTCACGAAATAATTTAATAAATGATTTTCTCAATCCTGCACCCCGGTATATCTTTGAAGATACAATTGTAGATCTGAATTACTTATCTGAACAAATTAGTACCGTTTTAATTCCTGGTCTGGTTGAAGATAAGGAAGAATATAAGGAAAGATTTGGAATAAGGGATGGAAAATTATATCTAGGTAACATTATATTATCAAGAGTTTTATTCAACAAGAACAATTCTAAAGCATGTTTTTTTTATTCATTTGCAGCAGGAGGAACAAATGGTGAACACAATTTAGTATATATAGAAATGATGAATAAAAGATGGGTAGTTGTTGATAAAGTCACATTGATTGTGATGTAAAGATATCCAAGTCAACTGACTGGATTAATCGAAATAATCCAAAAAGACTCCAAAGTTAAGTCCTTCCCAAAAACAAACCACAAAAATCAAAATCCTCTAAAACCAAATACTTCACAAACACATTAGTTCTATCCAAGCTGTACTGAAATCTTAGAACCTCTTCACCCTTTCACAAACCATACATTTATAATCATCAATCACATCCACACAACTGCATATATTTGTTTATCAGTACTTTAAACTACAAAATCTTTCTTACTGAAATTTCATTGCATTACTGATAATCTTTATCTTTGCCGCAAATTCACGCTGTTTTACTACACTTCCAATAATATTTAATCCAATGTCAAAACTCACCAACAACTTCATCAATCGTCATAACGGACCAAGAGAAAACGAAGTCACTGAAATGCTGAAAGTCATTGGTGCACCTAGCCTTGATGCACTGATTGACGAAACCATTCCTCAGGCAATCAGGCTGCCAAAGCCACTCAACCTGCCCGAAGCAATGAATGAATACGAATACCTGTCTCACCTTGCTCAACTGGGTGCAAAAAATAAACTTTTCAGGACTTATATTGGAATGGGTTATTACAATTGCATTACTCCTGGCGTGATTCAGCGGAATATTCTCGAAAATCCGGGTTGGTACACTTCATACACCCCTTATCAGGCTGAAATTTCGCAGGGCCGCCTTGAAGCTTTGCTCATTTATCAGACCATGATCAGCGACCTTACCGGAATGCCTCTGGCCAATGCTTCGTTGCTCGATGAAGGCACTTCAGCTGCCGAAGCCATGATTATGCTTTTTAATTCACGTTCACGGGAAGCCGTGAAATCGGGAGCAAACCGGTTTTTTGTTTCTGATAAGGTATTTCCTCAAACCATTGATGTTTTGATTACCCGCGCTGAACCGCTTGGCATAAAAGTAGAAACCGGCGACTGGCAAACTGTTGAGTTTGACAATACCTGGTTTGGTGCGATTGTGCAATATCCCGATGAAATCGGAGAAATACATGACTACAGCGGATTTGTGACCAAAGCACATGAGAAAAATGTAATGGTTGCTGTTGCAGCTGACCTGATGAGCCTGGCTCTGCTTACCCCTCCGGGTGAATGGGGCGCCGATGTTGTGGTTGGAACCAATCAGCGTTTCGGTTTGCCGATGGGATTTGGCGGTCCACATGCCGGATATTTCGCCACCCGCGAAGAGTATAAACGCAATATTCCCGGACGTATAATCGGTGTTTCGGTTGATGGGCAGGGAAACCGCGCACTTCGCATGGCACTGCAAACCCGCGAACAACACATCAAACGCGAACGCGCCACTTCAAATATCTGCACAGCTCAGGCTTTGCTGGCCATTATGAGCGGAATGTACGGCGTTTATCACGGTCCAAAAGGAATACATCAGATTGCTGAACGCATTAACATTCTTACCGGAGTTCTTGCCACTGAAGTTTTGAAATACGGTTACAAACAGCTCAATACAACTTATTTTGATACCGTTAGAATTGAGATTCCGGAAACAGTGAGAATGGCTGAGTTCAGGAAACTGGCGCTGGAAAACGAAATCAATTTCCGCTACATCAGCGAAAGAGAAATTGCCATCAGCCTCGACGAAACCACCAACCTTGAAGATGTAAATACCCTGGTAAATATCTTTGCATCGGCAGCCAAAAAGCAGTTTAGTGAATATGTGTGCATTCCTGAGGAATGTTGCCGCATTAAAACCATTCCTGAAAATTTCAAACGGACATCAAAATATCTGCAGGACAAGGTTTTCAACAGTTATCATTCCGAAACCGGCATGATGCGTTTCCTGAAGAAACTCGAAAACAAAGACCTTTCGCTCAACAAATCAATGATTCCGCTTGGATCGTGCACGATGAAACTGAATGCTGCCGCCGAACTGTTTGCGCTGAGCTGGCCATCTTTCAATAGCATACACCCGTTTGTTCCTGAGGAGCAGGTTGAAGGATACCATATTATGATCCGTGAACTGGAAAAAGCCCTGTGTACAATCACCGGATTTGCTGCCATGTCGTTCCAGCCCAACTCCGGCGCATCGGGCGAATATGCCGGGCTGCTGGTTATCAGGGCTTATCACCTGAGCCGCGGAGATACGCACCGTAATGTTTGTCTGATTCCATCTTCGGCCCACGGCACCAACCCTGCCAGTGCTGCAATGGCCGGTATGACGGTGGTTGTTGTTAAAAGCGACCCCAACGGCAACATCGATATGGTTGACCTGAAAGAAAAAGCCGAAAAATACAAAGACACACTTTCTGCATGTATGGTTACCTATCCTTCCACACATGGTGTGTTTGAAGAAGGAATACTTGATCTGATAAAAATTATCCATGAAAATGGCGGCCAGGTTTATATGGACGGCGCCAACATGAATGCTCAGGTAGGATTAACCAGTCCCGGATTTATCGGAGCCGATGTTTGTCACCTCAACCTGCATAAAACCTTTGCCATTCCTCACGGAGGTGGCGGTCCGGGCGTTGGCCCGATCGGAGTTGCGAAACATCTGAAAGCCTTCCTGCCCGGCCATACCATGGTCAGCACTGGTGGCGAAAATGCAATATCTGCTGTTTCTGCTGCGCCTTATGGAAGTGCATCTATACTCACCATTTCCTATGGATATATTAAATTACTCGGTGCTGAAGGTCTGACGGAAGCCACCCGACTGGCAATTCTGAATGCAAATTACCTGAAAACCAAACTTGAAGGACACTACAAAATTCTGTACACAGGAGCACATGGTCGTGTAGCCCACGAAATGATCCTCGATTGCAATGAGTTTTCCAAAACTGCTGATCTGCAGGTGATCGATCTGGCCAAACGCCTGATGGATTATGGTTTCCACGCGCCAACAGTTGCATTTCCGGTTCACGGAACACTGATGGTAGAACCTACCGAAAGTGAGCCACTTGAAGAACTCGATCGCTTTGTGGATGCCATGATTTCTATCCGTAAAGAAATTGATGAAATTATTGATGGAAGAGCCGACAAAGTGGTGAATGTGATTAAAAAAGCACCTCACACCCTTTGTATGGTAACCACCGATGATTGGACTTTGCCTTACACCCGCGAAAAAGCTGCTTTCCCTGCTGAATGCGATAAAACAGACAAGTACTGGCCATCGGTAACCCGCATCGACGATGCTTTTGGCGACAGGAACCTTGTTTGTACCTGCGCCCCGGTTTCAGCTTATGCTGAAGATGAAAAGTAAACTGCAACGCACGATTTAACCCATTTTAGCCTGCATCACAGCATAGAAATATGTTGAGGATTCAGGCTAAATTTTTGAATGCACAAGGCTTCCAGAGAACAAACAAATGGAACAAACACATGAATTTGAGGCAAACAACCAGGAATTGCTTCAACTGATTACAGTCTGGGAACCCAGATTATTGTCCCTTGAAGATGAAGTAATTTCCGGGCGGCGCAATTCACAGAACCGAAGCATCAGAGAAATTACCGGGCATCTGATCGATTCTGTTTCCAACAACACCCACCGGATCATTCATCTTCAGTATCAGCCTGATCCGTTGATCTTTCCGGATTATGCCAACAATGGAAACAATGACCGATGGATAGCTATTCAGAAATATCAGGAAGAAAACTGGTACAATCTGGTACAACTCTGGAAATTCTACAACCTGCATATCATACATGTGATCAATCAGGTAAATGCCGAAAAACTCAGCAATGTATGGATAACGGCATTAAACCAAAAGGTTTCGCTCAAATCAATGATCAATCATTATCTGGAACATGTCAGACTTCACCTGAATGAAATTGAGGAACTGATCAATCAGAAGTAAAGAGTCTCACAGAGTTTCACAGAGTTTGTGGATATTTAAGAGGCTATTTTCTAAAAAAATCTTTTCCTTCTGTGTAACTCTGTGCTTTCCCTCCTGTGTTAATCTGTGTAACTTACTTTTTTTGATTTTTTTGTTTCACAGAGTTTTGATAAAACACAGAGAACCAGATCTCAGAGAATTTAAAATGTTAAAAAGTATGGTTCTATTCAAAAACCATAGAATTCAAACCAATCCTTTTTCACACATTAATTGTTTAACTTTTATCGCAGGCAGGCTCAGGATTTGATTATAAGCCCGGTAATGCGCTAAGACTACAAAAAAATACATCTATGAAACAATCAAAAAGAGTTGAGGCATTTGAAAAATCAGTCCACAACAAATTCAATATATTCAACAGCATGTTCCTGAACCTGCCTTACAGAAAGGACAGCAACATCGGCATACTTATTCCGGTTCTTTATCAGCAATGCAAACAGGAACTTGAAAAAGGTCGTCATCCGAAAGATATACTTGATTCTTTTTTCAGCAGTTTTACTGACATTCAGGATGAAAAGGAGAAGATTGAATTTATGTTCAGGGTAATTCAATACGTTGAGCGCCAGGTAGTACTTTTTGACAGTGTGGAAGATGCTGCATTTTCTGAGCTCCGCGATCTGGGGAATTACCTTCTGGTGAAAGATTTCTTTCAACTGGTTGACAGCAAGAAAAACTGGAGCAGCATCTCCGAAAAACTCTCCACATTTAGTGCACGAATCGTATTTACAGCGCATCCAACGCAGTTTTACCCACCTGCAGTCCTCGACATTATCAGCACCCTTCGAAATCTGATAGAGGAAAACAAGATCAACGAAATTGACATGACACTTCAGCAACTTGGACTAACCTCGCTGATCAATTCGAAAAAACCAACGCCGCTTGATGAAGCCCGAAACATCATTTATTTTTTGCGAAATGTTTATTACGATGCCGTTGGCGATCTCTATGGCTCAATAAAGGAACATACCGGAAACAAAAACTTTAGCAACCCGAACATCATCAAACTTGGTTTCTGGCCGGGAGGAGACCGGGATGGAAATCCTTTCGTAACAGCGGACATTACTATGAGTGTAGCCGATGAACTTCGGATGACATTGATGAAATGTTATTATCAGGATATAAAAACCCTTCAGCAAAAACTCACCTTCAGGGCAGTTGAGGAACCGTTGGATCAGCTCAGGGAAAAGCTTTATAATGCGATGTTCAACCCTGCGGTAATCATTAAATGGGATGAAATTATCAACCCGCTTTCCGAAATCAGGCAAATCATCGTCAGCCGATACCACGGGTTATATCTCAAAGATCTGGATAAACTGATTGACAAGGTGAGCATATTCGGCATTCACTTTGCAAGTCTTGATATCCGACAGGACAGCAGCATACATCGCAAAGCTATTGAGGAAATTCTGAAACGGGAAGGCATTATTTCATCAGGACTTGAAGAATTGACAAAGGATGAACTGACTGAATTGCTTCTTCACAAAAAGTTCAGCCTGAATGCCGCCGATTACGAAGATGAACTGATAAAAGATACCATTCTCAATATTTCGCAACTCAACAGCATTCAAATCAAGAATGGTGAAGAAGGATGCAACCGATACATCATAAGCAATTCGGAAGATAATTACTCGGTGCTTTTTGTTTACGCACTTTTCAGATGGTGTGGCTGGGATGATCAGAAAATTACATTTGACATCATCCCGCTTTTTGAAACCATGGAAGGAATGCGGGTTTCAGAGGCTACGATGCAGGAGTTGTTCAGTATTCCGGAATACCGGGCGCATGTATCACAACGCCACAACAAACAAACCATAATGCTGGGCTACTCTGACGGCACCAAAGATGGAGGATATCTCCGGGCCAACTGGTCAATTTTCAGAACCAAAGAAATTCTGTCGGAAGTTTGCGACAAAAACAACATAAAAGCCATTTTCTTTGATGGACGGGGTGGCCCTCCTGCCCGCGGAGGAGGCAAGACCCACCGGTTTTATGCCGCTCAGAGCCGGAAAATTTCCAACCATGAAATTCAGCTCACCATTCAGGGACAGACCATTACAAGCACCTACGCAACAAAGGAAAAATTCATCCACAACTGTGAGCAGCTGCTGACAGCCGGATTGTCGAACAGTTTTTCGGAAGGTGAACACGATATTCCTGAAGATTTGAGACTGCTGCTTGAAGAAATGGCTGACCTGAGCTATGCAAAATACAGCAGCCTGAAAGCACACGAAAAGTTCATCCCCTATCTCGAAAACAAAAGCACGCTCAAGTATTACGGCAAAGCAAACATTGGCAGCAGACCCGGAAAACGGGGCAGCAAATCAAAACTTGAGTTGGCTGATCTCAGGGCAATTTCATTTGTGGGTTCGTGGAGTCAGCTTAAGCAAAATGTTCCGGGTTATTTTGGAACCGGCACCGCGATTCAAAAAATGATTAGTGAAGGAAAACTTGACGGACTCAAAAGACTGTTCAAGGAAGTGGCTTTCTTCAAAGCCCTGATACTTAACAGCATGATGTCGTTATCGAAATGCAATTTTGATCTTACTTCTTACATTAAGGGTGATCCTGAATATAGTGACTTCTGGCATATTCTGTATGATGAATTCAATCTCTCGGTAGAAATGTTGCTGCTCATTTCAGGATACCATGAACTTATGGAAGAAGAACCAGTGGCAAAAGGCTCGATCAGAATCCGCGAAAAAATTGCCCTGCCCCTGTTGGTAATTCAGCAATACGCACTTCAGAAAATCAGTGAAAATTCCGAAAACAAGGAAGCCTATGAAAAACTGGTTACCCGATCGTTGTACGGCAATATTAATGCAGGGCGAAATTCTGCGTAAATTGATTCGAATGGCAATAAAGAACACCAGTTCAAAAAATCCACACCGTGTATTTGACTTTGTGTTAAGTTTGCACACTCAACAGGCAAAAATCTCCTGTGAAATCAGTTCATACTCCTATGTCGTATAATTAGGAAGATATGTCTTCGACTCCGCCTAGACTGACAGTCATCCTGAGCGGAGTCGAAGGATATTTGTTCAATTTCTTTTCAATTACCAGAACTTAATTAAACGACATTGATTCATAAACCAACCTACACTTCAATACATTGGCACAAAAAGGACAAAGTCAGAAACAGGCAGGAATAATCAATCTTTTCAGGAGAATACACAGAGACACCACCGTGTTTCTGTTTCTGTTTTTCTTTATAATTTCAGTTTCAGGGGTTCTGCTGGGTTGGAAAAAGAACAGTGGTGGCTATCTGCTTCCCGAAACCCGGCAAGGCACTTCATCTGATCTATCGGCATGGCTTCCGTTGGATAGCCTGATAAAAAATGCGGAACAATATCTGCATGATTCCATCTCGCCGGTTTTATCCTCAGATCCCGAAAGGATAGACATCAGAAAAGACAAAGGCGTGATAAAACTAATCTACAGCGACCATTTTTATGAAGTTCAACTGGATGGCGTCAGCGGAGAGCTTTTGCAGATTAAAAAGAGAAGGTCAGATTTTATTGAAAAGATTCACGACGGGTCCATTATCGATTACTATCTGAACACCGGCAGCAATGTATTTAAACTTATCTACACATCGCTGATGGGCATTTCGTTGCTGCTTTTTACCGTAACCGGTTTCTGGTTATGGTATGGCCCGAAAAGGATGAAAGCGGCACGGAATAAATCGGGGTTGAAATAAAGAAATGGGCAAACCCTCCCCTACTGAATCAACAACCTTGTATCCAGTATTTTATCGCGCGATTTCATTTGAATGAAATACATACCGGCCACCAGATGACTCAGATCGAGCTGAAGATCATTGTCACGCTGACCTGTAAAATCTCTGCTGAAAACAGGGCGTCCGGCTACATCAGTAACCATCACACTATGATCAACGCGCATCAGTTCATTGGTTTCAAACCTGAAAATGCCATTCCCTGGATTGGGATATACTTTTAATGAGCCTTTGGTTTTATTATCATTGATGCCTGTTGATTTGGAAATATCGAACCAATTGATGTTGTATTCTCCGGCAACCGAATAAAGTCGGAAAGTAAGATTCCCGGCAGGTAAACTCAATCTGATAGTCTGATTGGCCCATGTTTGCCATCCTCCGGTGGATGTTACATTAAAAGTCCCGTAAGTCTGAAAAGCACCGCCATTGGAAGCCCTGATGCTTATTCTTCCGTTGGAATAAATGGAGGCAATGCGGAATAAAATCTGATACTCTCCGGCTTCCGGAACTTTGATCAGATAATCGATGTAGTCGCCGTTGTTGGCAAAACCAAGATTCAGACCACCGCCGGTATCGCTGCAGTCCTCAAACTGAAATCCATTGTTGAAATAGAAATCCTCAGCTTGAATTTTTGAGGGGAGCGTAAACCGTTTGGGGAGATTATTCTTTACGACTTTATCCGTGAAAGTTTCAAGAAAAGTTTCGCCGTTCTGAACTGAAGTTCCGCTGTAGCTGAGTCGGATTACTTGCCCGAAATCGATGGGAGATGAAAGAGAAATTATCAGTTTCTGCGGGTATTCAGAATGCAAGGCAATATCAGAAACACCGATGGTGATACCGTTGGAAGTAACCTGATAATCAGCAGGAACATTTGTCAGCGTGGTTACATCTTTGTTAAGGGTTAGAATTATTTCACTTCCTGAGGTTGATGTTTCAGCTGTAATAAAAGTGAAAGGAACCGAAGCAACAGAAACCGGATTGGTAAAACTGAACAGGTTAATGTTTGAACCACTTTTGTCGATCATCAACCTGATTTTACTCTGACCGGCAGGAATTATAACCCCGTTTACCGTAGAAGAATTCCAGGTAGCCCATCCGCCTGTCGAAGGCAAGGTGTGCGGGCTGGTGATGTCCGCGCCGTTGATACTCAGCCTTACAATTCCGGCTGGTGTATTGTTGGAGGCTGAGCGGAAAGTCAAGGTGTATGCTGCTGCAGAATCTGCTTCGAAAGTATATTGCATCCATTCATTGGCTTCTGTCCATCCAACGCTAAACCCGTTTCCACCAGGAAAGGGATCGGTACACTTTTCAATATCAACACCATCGTTACGATAAACCCAACCTTTATTCCAGTTGGTAAATACATTGGTATTTAAGTGATAATTTGCTGAATCGGCATCGCGGTAAGCAAAAGAGCTCCGACCCAGATCGTAATTCACGGCGTTGATGGCTTCACCCGGATAATAAATTCTGAATGGAAGAGTTTCGTTAGAAAATGGCTGGCGAATCATGGCATCGATGACATCGCGTTTAACTTCGCAATTTTCAATTTTGTGATTGTCAGCCCATTGCATCACAGCAGCATAAGCCTGATCGGCTGTCATAAATGGTGCTCCGTTTTTCCAGAAATTCATCAGATTGTTGTAACTCACACTTTCAGGAACCTGCAATACATTATTAATGCCTGCTTTTTTAACCGGCCACCACGACCAGCCAATGTCATTTTGTTCGAGCAAGGCAATCAGATCGGTGAACCATGAATTGGAATTTTCGCCGGTTTCGCCCAGCCAGATCGGAATATTCCATGTATTTCGCAGATTGATCATCCAGTTAATTTCATTCTGCGTATTGTAATTCCAGTATTTATGAGGACTGTAAATCATATTGTTGTCCCATGGAGGTGTAAGTCCGGTGTAATCATTTGCAAACCAGTTGCCTTCGATAATTATCATATGATTCTGATCCACAGCACGAATGGCAGTGGTTATATCGCCATAAAGCTGCCTGAGCAGCGTGCCACCGGGCAGTTCCCAGTTGGGTTCATTGATCAGGTCGTAACCGCCGATCCAGGGTTCATTCGCATAACGAGCGGCAAGCCGGGCCCACAAAGCAACTGTTTTGCGACGGTTTTCAGCACTCTCCCAAAGCGAAGGTCTTGTGGGATCGTAATCCGAAATATTGGCATCTTTCCCTTGTCCGCCGGGAGCTCCGTGCATATCAAGAAAAAGATACATCTGATTGTCGCCACACCAGTCGAGCAGGCTGTCGAGGCGAACAAAACCATCTTCAAGCCATGTATCCTGCCCTGCAACGGGTTCATCTTCAATCGGAAGTGTAAGCCATTTGTAGTGCATAGCTACCCTCACGCTGTTAAATCCCCAGGCCTTCATGCTGTCCACATCGGTTCGGGTAAAATGATTATTGAGCCAGGCCTCATAAAATTCTACGGTGCGTTGTTCGCCTATGGTTTCAACCAGTTTTTTCCTGAAGGCAGATTGAGTGCCGGCAACATCCGACGATTTCATCATGTAACCTTCCTGCAACAGCCAGTTTCCGGTGCCGATGCTACGAATAATCACTTCATCGCCGCTTCCGTTTACAATTTTTTTACCGGAAGTATGAAGAAATCCCTGACCAAAAGAGGAAAGGAAAATCCCGTTAAAGATGAAGAGGAGTATGAGAAAACGTTTCATTTCAGATAGCTTTTGAGGATGTTTGGTTGTTCTGCAAACTTACATAAATTTTAATCATTGATAGTGTATAAATAACACCATCAGAAGAATAAGAGGTAGGTAATATGGCACGCAGATGCTTCACCAGACTCAGTACTTGTGAAGCGAAAATAATGGAATTGGATTAACTTTTTCTTATCTGTGAGAATCCGTCTTATCAGCGTTATCCGTGTGCTATTGAGTGAAATAATCAAGATGAAATTTCACTATAAATTTGCATATTACATGATATTTTGAAATTTGATTTAAGATTATCATGATAATTTGAAATTCTCTTCTTCCCCAATCCCATATTATGATAAAGTCTGATAAGTTTTTAAAAGGGTTGAGAATGCAGACCAGTCCCTGGAAAGATTTCCTGAAAAAACTATGGAACAATGAGCTTATCTGAGCGGAAGCAATATTTTTTTATCTTTCGGCATCGACTTGGACTGGTTTCGTTTCGATAGCTATCGGAATCGCTCAACCTCCGGTTTAACTCCATATATCCTTCTTCCCCTTGTCTCCCCGTCTCCCCGTCTCCGTGTCTCGTCTCCTTGTCCCCCAGTCTCCAAGTCTCCGTGTCCTAAAACCCTGTCTCCTTGACCAGTTTACACCAACCCTGCAAATCCCATAAAAGCAAGCGAAAGCAATCCTGCAACTACCAGTGCAATGGGAATACCACGCATTCCTTTGGGAACACCCATCAGTTCCATATGCTCACGTATGCCGGCAAAAATAACCAGCGCAAGGGTAAATCCAATAGAATTCGCAACAGCAAAGATGACACTTTCCAACAGGTTCATGTCTTTTTGAATGACAAGGATTGCAACACCCAGTACCGCGCAGTTGGTTGTTATGAGCGGTAAAAAGATACCAAGCGCCTGATACATTGAAGGACTGACTTTTTTGAGGATGATCTCCACCATTTGCACCAGGGCAGCTATAACAAGAATATAACTTATGGTTTGCAGAAATCCCAATCCCATAGGAATCAGAACAAATTGATAAATCAGATAAGTAACAATGGTTGCAAGCGTCATTACAAAAACAACGGCTCCTCCCATTCCCACTGAAGTGGATAATTTATTGGAAACGCCCAGAAAAGGACAAATTCCGAGGAATTGTGCAAATACAATGTTGTTGACAAAGATTGCAGAGATGATGATTATGATGTATTCCATATCTTTTCTTGTTGGAGTTAAAACAACCAGCCTATGCTTTGCGCAATTTATTAATCAGAGCGATCAGGTAGCCAAGGGCTATAAATGCGCCCGGTGCCAGAACAAAAACGAGGATGGCATCGCCCGGAATAAATTTAAAACCGAAGATTGCACCACTTCCCAGAATTTCGCGGATTCCGCCAAGCAAGGTGAGTGCAAAAGCAAATCCGAAACCCATTCCCAACCCATCAATAAGTGAGGAAAACACATTATTTTTTGATGCAAATGCCTCAGCACGACCAAGAACAATACAGTTTACCACAATAAGCGGAATAAAAAGACCTAGCTGCTCATGCAAAGCAGGAGCATAACCAGCCATAACCAGATCAACAATGGTCACGAATGAAGCAATAACCACGATAAACGCAGGGATTCTGACCTTATCAGGAATGATATTTTTTATAAGCGAAATCACAACATTGGCTGCAACCAGAACGAAAGTGGTTGCCAATCCCATACCCAGCCCGTTAATGGCAGAAGTGGTAACACCGAGTGTTGGACACATCCCAAGCAGAAGAGTAAAAACCGGATTATTTTTTATAAATCCTTTGGTAAAATTTTGCATCTGGTTCATTTTGAACCTCCTTCTTTTTTAACAACATCATAAGCACGTTGAACTCCATCGCAAAAAGCCCTTGAAGTTATGGTAGCAGCAGTAATGGCATCTACTTCACCTCCGTCCTTTTTAACTTTCAGCTTATAGTTTTCAGGATTTTTCGATTTAAACTGCTCAGGGAAAGCTGATTTTGCAGCATCCATTTTATCGCCAAGCCCCGGAGTTTCGGTATGCTTCAGCACTGCAGTATTAACAATAGAGCCATCAGGTAAAAATCCGACCATCAGCAGAATACGTCCGCTAAAACCTTTATCGGTATATGTTTCCACAGCGTAACCCACAACTTCACCGTTTTTCATGGCTTTGTTGATGGTTAAAGGATCTCCGCCATCATCAGGAGTAACGGAAACAGGTTCCAGCTGATCAAACTCAGGAACTACCTGTTTGATGGCAGCTTCCTTTTTGGCTTGCTGCGCTTTGGCGATGGGCTCCTTAGTAAGATTATAAACTGCCCCCAGCGAAAATGAGGCAATAAGGCTAATGCTCAGCAACACGAGCACCATATTTTTAAATGTAGATTCTGTTTTAGCCATTTTTCACTACCTCCCCGAATCTTTTGGGTTTAAACATGTTATTGATCAGCGGTGTAAATGCATTCATGATGAGAATGGCGAATGAGACACCTTCAGGATATGCTCCCCACACCCTGATTACAATGGTGAGCAATCCGGCCCCGACCCCAAAAACTATCTGTCCTCTGGCAGTCATTGGTGATGAAACCATATCGGTTGCCATAAAGAAAACGCCAAGTATCATTCCGCCGGCCAGTAGATGCATCAGCGGATCGATAAACTGAGTGGGATCCACCATCCATAAAATACCGGAAAAAACAACTGCCGAACCAATATAGGCTGCGGGTATGTGCCATGTAATAATTTTGCGGATGAGCATAAACAATGCACCCAGCAATAGCGCCAAAGCGGATATTTCGCCAAGTGAACCGGCCTGTGCGCCCATGAGATCATTTACATATCCCGGAAAAGTGGGAGAAGCCATGATTTCCTGGACGGTTTTTCCGGCATCCAGACCTTCTTTAAGAATTCCAAGCGTAGTCGGCCCGGTTATGGCATCGGTAATGCCTTCGCCAAACAAAGCTTTCGGCATAGGCCATGAGGTCATCTGCACCGGAAACGATATCAGCAGAAAAACCCTGCCGACCAATGCCGGGTTGAATGGATTCTTACCCAAGCCACCAAATGACATTTTTCCGATTCCTATTGAAACCAATGCTCCGAGAAGAATTATCCACATAGGTAAATTCGACGGAACATTGAATGCAAGCAGCACGCCTGTTACCAGGGCACTTCCATCATTGATCGTTACCGGACCTTTGATCAGATATTTTTGAATAATCCATTCAAAAAACAAGCATCCGAGCACTGAAATTAACAGAACACGGGCGGCATCGATTCCAAAGAAGTAAACCGATACAAAAATGGCCGGTATCATTGCGATAACCACGCCATACATGATGGATTTGACGCTTTGCTGCGTATGCACATGGGGTGAACCCGAAATGGTAAGTAAGCTCATATTATTTCTTTACCCTGTTTCTGATGAGTAATCCTGTTTTGTTCTTTCCAAGCCTGAGGTAATCCAGAAGCGGACGACCTGCCGGACAAGTGTAATGACACGAACCACATTCAATACAATCCATTATCCGTTCAGCTTCAGCACGTTCAAACAACAGATTTTCGCTTAGCTGAGCGAGCAGAACAGGCTCTAATCCCATCGGACAAGCTGTAATACATCTGCCGCACCTGATACAATTAAGAACCTGTGTTCGTTTGCTTTCTTCAGCAGGCATAATAAGGATACCCGATGTTCCTTTCACCACAGGCGCTTCAAGCGAAGTAAGTGCTTTCCCCATCATGGGACCTCCACTGATGACTTTTCCTGTATTTTCAGGCAATCCACCAGCAGCTTCGATCAGCGTGGAAACCGGAGTTCCGATGCGAACCATAAAATTGGAAGGTTTTGCAACTGACTTCCCGGTAACGGTAACAATGCGCTCAATAAGTGGCTTATTTTTCTGGATGGCTTCATACACTGCCAGCGCGGTTCCCACATTATTTACCACACAACCTACTTCGATGGGAAGCTTTCCACTGGGCACTTCGCGGTTAACCACAGCTTTAATCAACTGTTTTTCACCGCCCTGAGGATATTTTACTTTGAGCGGAATTACATCAATGCCCTGATGATTTGCGCACAGTCTTTTCAGATGTTCAATTGCATCGGGCTTATTACTTTCAATACCAATAAATGCTTTGCTCACGCCCAGTGCCTTTTTCAGGATGGAAATACCTATCAGCATTTCTTCACCTTTTTCGAGCATAAGTCGATGGTCAGCAGTAAGATAAGGTTCGCATTCAACGCCGTTGATCAGAAGATATTCAGCCTTTTTGCCATCAGGAACCATTAGTTTTACGTGCGAAGGAAAAGTAGCACCTCCAAGGCCTACCACGCCCAGCGCATTTATTTTTTTGATGATGGTATCTCTGTCGGCAGTTATTTCTGAAACAATTTCAGGCGAGCGATCGATGGATTCTTCCCATTCATCGCCAATAACATCAATAAAGACAGCCTGACGCTTGTAGCCCGATGAATCAATCACATCGTCAACTTTGACAACCTTTCCTGAAACAGGGGAATGAACGTTTGCAGAAATAAATGATTCTCCTTTGGCAATAAGCTGCCCGGTTTTGACCATGGCACCTTTCTCAACCACAACCTTTGAAGGGGCTCCCAGACTTTGCGAAACCGGGACATAAACCTTTTCGGGCAGTGGAAGTACTTCAATGATTTTATCGGCTGAAAGTTTATTCTCTTCCGGATGGACACCGCCTAGTGTGAAAGTTTTCAAATTATTGGCCTCCGATTATTTGTTAATGATCTTATTTTTCAGGTAATGAATTACGAATTAACCCTCTGTTACAGGCCCGTCAACTTTTTCAGCTTCAGCGGCTTTTTCTTTTCGTGGAGGAAAGTTCAATTCGAGTATGGCACTGGTGGGACAAACCGGTTCGCACTTGCGGCAGAGCCTGCATTTATCATAATCGATGTAAGCAAGGTTATTTTGAAGAGTAATGGCTTCGTAAGGACATTCCTTCACGCATTTTCCGCAACCGATGCAAGCTACTGCGCAATTCTTTTTGGCAGGTCCCCCCTTTTCAGTATTCACGCACGAAACGAAAATGCGGCGATCCTTTTTGCCTTTTTTGCGAAGTTCGATAATGCTGCGAGGGCAAGCTGTAACACAGGCACCGCAAGCCACACAGTTTTCGTCGCTGATAACCGGCAATCCGGTTGTATCATCAATATAAATAGCATCAAACTTGCATGAAACCACACAATCGCCCAATCCCAGACAACCATTCGGGCAACCACTTTCACCTGATGAAAGCACATGCGCAAAAGCACATGATGAAGCGCCTTCATAAGCAACTTTCTGAGGAGCATTCACCCTGCTGCCGCTGCAACGCAAAACAGCAATCATTGGCTCTTTTTCCTCAGGTTCAAGCCCAAGAACAGCAGCAATATCCTTCATGGTATCATTTCCCCCGACAGGACAATTGAGTTTCGAGAGATCTCCGGTTTTAACCGCCTCTTCAGCGAAG
Organism: Bacteroidales bacterium UBA5197; assembly: GCA_002412885.1. GTDB lineage: Bacteria > Bacteroidota > Bacteroidia > Bacteroidales > Lentimicrobiaceae > Lentimicrobium. Next base: position 80,250 of record DHVX01000042.1, on the reverse strand, counting down.
GCGCGGCAACCGGCAAATCCACATCCACCGCAATTGGCTCCGGGAAGCTTCTCATTAACAATGTCGATGCGGGGATCTTCAATAACTTTAAATTTCTGAGCTACAAAATACAGTATCACCGCGGAGGTGCCACCAATTGCACTCAGTGAAATTACAGCAAAAACAATGGTTTCGTTCACTGTCAGTTCCTTTTAGGTACGAAATTTAATAGGCTTCTGAAGGTCAATCTTCAGAACGTGACAAATGTAACAACAATTAAAAAAAGAGACTACAATAAGCCCTGAAATGCTGTTTGCAATTATATCACTGACTATCAATTACATACACTTTTATCAATACATAACTAACCTTAACTACAAATGCATATTTCTGATTTACAATACTTTGGGTATTAATTTAGAATTGATATAAATTACATGTTAGCATGAACATTATAATCAGTCTAAGTAAGCACAGAGAGGATTTTGGAATCTGCGATCCATTGAAGTAACAGTCAGGATCATTCGTTCTCAGTATTTTTACACGTAAAAACTCTGAAGAATTTACTTTCATTTACTTGAATTTCAATACTTTTCTCAACAACTAAGTTCGATTTTGATAAGATTACAGTTAAATCTTCTGTGTTTATTTCCCGTCCAAAACCTGACAGCTTTTCCAGAGACGTGAATCTGGTTTTGGTGACGAATGAGTTTTGCTTCGACTGCTGAATTACAATAACGATGACTCCATACCTGCCAAGCGCTCCAGCCATTTTGGGGATGACAATTTCAGGACTCACATATTCAAGCAGCAATCCGCAAAATATAAGATCGATGCCAGAGAATGGCAGTTCTTCATTCTGAAGATCAATACAATGGGTTGATAATCCGGGGATGGTTCCGGCAAACCGCTGGTTCAGCTGATCAAGAAAATCAGGATTGATATCAACAGCATGAATTGATAGTATCTGCTGATCGGTTATATTCTCCAGTCCATTTCCGGTGGCACAACCAGGTAAGGCAACATTGGCAGGCTTATAAACTTTCACACAATCTGCAAACAATCTGCTCAATATCTTCGATTGTCCGACTTCGGCCATATGGTTTTCGTAATCAGAAAAGGGAATATCGAGCCAGGGATTTGTTTGCATGGGGAAGGTGCGTTGCTTATGTGACAAAGGTAGAGTTTTTGATACTGAAATTCCTTCACCCTCCGGGTACAATTTACAGGTCAATTATGGTTGACATAACTGTTTCTTTTTGTCAAAATTAAGCACTTTTTGACAGATACAGCATTTTACTGTCAAACTATTTCGCACAATTGGTCTTCCTGTCAATAAGATTTAAAATTTGACACTTGGTAAACTGCAAAATTTCAGAGCCCGCCCAAATCGATGTATGATATTAGCTAAGAGTGATATTGCAAGAACTCAAACCCTTATACAATGAAGAAAAATGAAAGTGCAGAAGACTAACCACCAATGGTAAACCTGAACCTTTTTCCAATCCGGTCTTTCAACAAATACAATCCGGCATAATAAGGAACAAGAATGCCGAGCGAAATCAATCCTGCCATCAATTCAGAAACAAAATAAATGGCCACAATCAGCGATAAAAATACGAGAAGAAATGGCATTACGTAGCCGTAAAAGAGTGCCAGATTTCCAGCTGAAGATTCAACATTGACTGATACTGTTTGCCCTGGTTTTACATCACCGGCATCTGCCAGATCAACTTCTATAAGTTTTTCTCTGGTATCGGAAGCAGTGCATGCGCCATTGGCATGGCATGAGGCACATGCACTTAAACTTACAATTCTAACAATTACTTTCTGGCCTTCAATGCTTTGAACAACTCCGGCTTTGGCAACACAATCGGGATTTGCTGACATTTACTGAATTTTGAAATTGGTTAAGGAGTGGACAAAGATACCGGCAAAACTTTTCCGTTGAAGAATTTATGTCCGTTTATTGCAAAATCGGCAACAAATTCAGCCATTTTTTGCGCGGAAACAGGCGCTTCATAACCCGGGAAAGCTTTTGAAAGCATTTCTGTCTGCACTGCCCCAAAAGCCAGACAATTGACAGAGACATTCTTTTCGGCCAATTCCAGCGCAAGGCATTCTGTAAGCACCACCAAAGCCCCTTTGCTGGCGCTGTAAACCGATAATCCCGGAAATTTAACGCTACCCTGCACGCCACCCATACTGCTGATATTCACAATATGAGCTCCCGGATTCATAATCGGAAGCAGTGCCTGGGTCAGAAGCAACGGCGCTTTTACATTCACATCAAATACACTATCAATTTCAAAGGCAGTTATCTGCCCGATAGGTTTGTTGAGAATGGCTCCGGCATTGTTGATGAGTACATCAATCTTACCAAATTGCCGGTTAATCTGCTGAGCAAGCTGATCAATATCACCGGTAGCCAGATCAAACTGAATGGGCTGAACCACAGTTTCGTGGCGTTTGATGTTGCATTCGCCCGACAAAGACTGGATTTTCATGCCATTGCGTGCAATAACAATCACTTTGTTTCCTGGAATATCTGCCAGAATTTTCGCGGTTTCGCGACCTACACCCGAAGATGCACCTGTTATGATTATGTTCATGTTTTATATCTTATTGGATTGTTTTTTGGGGACGGGGGACGGTTTTTGGACAAGGAGACAGGGGTTTTTGGACAAGGAGACACGGGGACCGGGAGACAAGGGGATGATAGCAAGGGACGTGGGGCGAGGGACGGGGGGCGAGTGTAGATACATTTTTATAAATAGTCAGAATTTTCATTGTTGTGCTTCGTAAAAGGTGCCACAGCGCGATTGTAAATTCCATGTACCCAGGCAATGGCCATCCCGTAATTTGTAACGGGAATACCAGCATCAACTGCAGGTTTCAGTCGGTTGATGATTTGCTTCCGGGTAATCATGCAGCCTCCACATTGAATCACCATGGCATAATCCTGTATTGTTCCGGGTATTTTGCTAAGTCCGGAAACTACCTCATATTCAAGCTTCTTGCCTGTAAAATTGCCCAGCCACCGCGGAATTTTAACCCTGCCGATATCGTCGCATGAAACATGGTGCGTACATGATTCCAGTATCAGAATTCGATCACCATCCTTCAGGTTTGAAATGTGAGGGGTTCCTTTCAGATAGTTTTGAAAATCTCCACGTTGACGTGCAAGCAAAATGCTGAAACTGGTAAGCGGAATCTCTCCGGGCACCGAAGCATCTGCTTTCAGAAACACCTGACTGTCAGTAATGACCAACGCTGGTTTGGGGTTCATGCGCCGGATAAAACTGTCAACTTCGCGTTCCTTGCAAACAACAGCGATGCCATCGTGGTCAAGAATATCACGTATTGCCTGAACCTGTGGCAGAATCATTCGGCCTTCGGGAGCTTCAATGTCGATGGGCGTAATCAGCAACACCACATCGCCATACGAAATAAGATCGCCAAGCAAAGAAGGAGATGTGTATGCCGATTCCGGTATCAACTTCCGCATGGCCGAAATTACAGCTTCAACTTCGGGTTGAAATGTGGCACTCAGGTCAATTACAGGTATTTTGTACTTTTCAGCCAGATTTTCTTTTAAGGATGCTGATAAAGGTTTCAGATCATTTTTGTTGTGAACAATCAGAAATGGAACTGCTTTATCGCTAAACTCCGCAACAAGATCTTCTTCAACGCCATCGAAAACATTATCAGTAATCACGAGGATGGCAAGATCGATAATTTTCAGGGCTTCACGGGTTTTGGCCACGCGCTTGCTGCCCAGATCACCGGTATCGTCAATGCCTGCGGTATCAATCAGAATCACAGGGCCAATGCCTGCAATTTCCATCGATTTTTTCACCGGATCAGTGGTTGTGCCGGCAACATCCGAAACAATGGCCAGTTCCTGTCCCGCCAATGCATTGATCAGCGAGCTTTTGCCGTTATTTCTGCGGCCGAAAATGCCGATATGCGGTTTGGTGTCTTTTCCTTTGGACATAGAGATTTAAAGATTCAAAGATTCAAGATTCAAAGATTCAAAGATTCAATCCCGATAGCTATCGCGACAGAAATTCAAAAGTCGTTTAACGAGTAGCCGGCTTTCAGCAGATTTGAAGGTTTGAGCAATATTTCAAGCTTTTCTGCCGGAAGAAGCTTAAGTTCAGTATTTATTTCCTGAATATTTTTTCCTGTTGATTTCATCAATTTGGCCACCTCTGCAGCTTTGTGATACCCGATGTACGGACTTAGTGCAGTCGCGATGGCAGGACTGTGCAGCAAGCGATTAAGGCTGGTTTTTGTATCGACTTCAAGACCTGCAACCATATTTGAAAGCATGGTGCGACAGGAAGCAATCAACAATTTCAAGCTGCCGATCAGACTGTGCCCGATCAAGGGAACATAAGCATTCAGATCGAGACATCCCTGTCCGCAAAGCCCGGAAACCAGACTATCATTTGCATACACCTGATGCGCCGCGCTGATCACAAATTCAGGAATCACCGGATTTACCTTTCCCGGCATTATGGAACTTCCGACCTGTAACTGAGGCAGTTTGATGGCTGAACCAGTCAAATCAGAAGCCAGTAAACGCAAATCGTTTGCGATTTTCTCAAGATTCACGGCATGGGCTTTGAGAATGGCATGAACTTCAACAATTGAATCAAGGTTGCTGGTGGTATCGTTCAGGTTTTCGCCACGGGTTACAGGCAAACCGGTAAGCTGCTGTAATTGCTGAACCACCTCCATCACAAAAAAACGAGGCACGGCAACCGAAGTTCCAATGGCACTTCCTCCCAGATTCACCACTTTTATGCGTTCGTAACACTTCGAAACCCTCCACCAGTCGCGTGAAAGTGCATCGCTGTAATTTGAAAACAATTTTCCATATGACGATGGCACTGCCTCCTGCATCTGGGTATAAGCAATGCGCAAATCATCGCGGTAACGACCTTCGAGCACTTCAAATCCGGCCCTGAGTTCATTGATGGCAGTTTCCAGATCGTTCAGTAAAAACATAACGGCCACCTTTAATGCAGTGGGAACCACATCGTTGGTACTTTGAAAAATATTGGCAGTTTCTGTTGGATCAATTACGTTGTAATCGCACGGTTTATGACCAAGTTTCAGCAACGCAGCATTGGCAATAATTTCATTCACATTCATATTGATGCTGGTACCGGCTCCTCCGCTTATGGCGGGAACAATAAAATCTGCGAAATATCCACCCTTTGAAACTTCCGATGCGGCTTCTGTCATAACATTCAGAATTTCATCAGATATCAACCTGACAGGCAATTCTTTATCCCCGAATTTATCCCTTAATGCCTTGAAATAGGACGCAGCTGTGAGATAACAAGCCTGCTTGACAATCCCCATTGCACAAAACCACTCCATATGAAAAGGAGAATAATCAGGAAAATTTTCCTTTGCCCTCAGGGCATGAATTCCGTAAAGTGCATCGGCTGGAATTTGCCGGTTGCCAAGGAAGTCGGAGTCGGTGCGTTGTACCATGTTTCAAAAGTAGCAAAATTTTAGTAAATGAAGTTGAGTGTTTTGCACTAACTGGTAATTAGTAATTTACTATTTTTTACTTGTTAGTAATTAGTGCTAAGCAGAAACTGGGTTTAAGTCGTAGTGGTTTTTTTAAAACTGATATTGAACTGTTGCAAATCGACTATTTATATTGTTATTGTCCTGTTATTCAATACTTTACAAAACTAACCGGTTGGTTAGTAACCAGTTGGTTAGTAACTAGTTGGTTAGTTGAAAAATAATAAATTTAACCTTCTAAATCAATATAATACTATTGAACTTAAAATACACCAAAATCTCAGCCACCTATGTAAGGAAATAATTTAATGTCTTTCCCTCACATTTGAATATACCTTAAACTAATGAAAATCATGTTGATATACTTACAGAGACACGAATATTGATTTTTGTCTTGCATACAGAATAAAATTGTGCTACTTTTGCTCTATATATAAAACAAAATGATGGAAAAAAGCACGATTAAAAAGATAATTCTGGAAAATCAGGAGCGAATTCCTCACCTTACGGTTGTAAAAAGGAGCTATTCTGTTGAACCCCTGGCCAATTATATTTTCACCGGACAGCGCAGGGCAGGCAAAACATTTTTCATGTACAGCCTAATGCAAGACATGGTTAAGCAGGGCCAATCAATTGAGGAGATTCTATATATAAACTTTGAAGATGAAAGGCTGATAGGGATGGATGTCGGCGATCTGGATTCCATTATCGAAAGTTACCGGGAGTTATTTAGCCACAAACATATTTTGTTTTTCGATGAGATCCAGAATATTACAGGATGGCAGAAATTTGCCCGCCGGCTTGCCGATAGCGGTTTTCAAATCTATATTACCGGCAGTAATTCCGAAATGCTGAGCAATGAAATGGCATCAACACTTGGCGGAAGGTTTATGGTTATGGAAATCGGCACATTATCTTTCAAGGAATACCTAAATTTTAATGGCGTTGATATAAGTGATAACATTGGATTTTCGCCCGATAGGTTTGAGGTAATCAGGCTATTTGATAAATACTTCGCTGAAGGCGGATTCCCGGAATTGTTGAAATTCAATGAAAAAAAAGAGTATCTGAGCAGTATATTTCAAAAAGTCTTTCTTGGGGATATTATAGCTCGTTATCAGTTAAGGAATCCTCAGGCATTGCGGCTTCTGATAAAGAAACTGGCCGAAAGCACCATGGATGTAGTTTCGTATAGCAGGATGCGGAATATCATCGTTTCTGCAGGCTTTCCTGTTGGAACAAACACAGTAATTGAGTATATTAATTTTCTGGAAAATTCCTTTCTTATAAACACGCTGCTCAATTCTAACGCTAAGATCAGCATAAGGGAATCGAAAAAGAAGTACTATTTCCGGGACAACGGAATACTCTCGTTATTTCTTATAGAGCCGGCATCATTTCAACTTGAAACACTGGTATTTAATCACTTACGATTGAATTACGGATCCAATCTATTTTATTTCAGAAATGGATTTGAAGTAGATTTCTTTGTTCCGGGGGAGGAGCTCATTCAAGTGTGTTATAGTCTGGAAGAGCCAGCTACCCGGAAACGTGAGATATCTTCTTTGCATAAAGTTTATGATAAAAATCCTGTAAAACGTTTGACTATAGTCACCTACAGTACTGAAGAAATCATTAATGAGAACGGCATGGAAATCAAGGTGATGCCAGCATGGAGATGGTTGTTGGAGAGTTGACAAGATAAAATACAGGAAATAAAGCAAACCAAAAAAAATAATTCCTTTCAAACTCTAGCCCATCAACCACTATCAGATTACGAAAGTGCGACTCATGAAGCTGATCGCCGAAAAGTACACGAGATCAGTAAATCACTCTGAAAAATCAGCTACTTTTGCTGTCTGCCAATCGGGTAGAACATTTCCAGCCTGATGTTTAATAATTTTGAATTTTTATGAGTGAAAAAGTCTTTAGCATAGAATCTCACAGTCCTCTTGAATTTTTTGGAGTCGGGGATCGTAACTTAAATACCATCAGGGATTTATACCCGAAATTAAAAATAATTGCACGCGGAGAATTTCTCAAAGTAATTGGTGACCCATCCGAGGTTGTTGCTTTTGAAGACTTTTTCCACCTGTTGATACTTCATTTCGATAGATTCGGATCCATTGCCGAATCTGACATCAGGCAACTGGCCGAACCGGGCAGCGGAAACGGCAGCCTCAAAGATAGCCCGCCCGATGTGTTGGTTCATGGCCGTAACGGGGTGGTAATCAAAGCCCGCACTGCCAATCAGATAAAGATTGTTGAAAGTGTCGCAAAAAACGATATGGTTTTTGCCATCGGCCCTGCCGGAACAGGAAAAACATACACAGCGGTTGCTTTAGCCGTTCGTGCGCTTAAAAACCGCGAAGTCAAACGCATCATTCTTACCCGTCCGGCTGTTGAAGCCGGTGAAAATCTGGGCTTTTTACCCGGCGACATGAAAGAAAAGCTTGATCCTTACATGCAACCGCTTTATGATGCTTTGCGCGATATGCTTCCCCCTCAGAAGCTACTCACTTATCTCGAAGACGGCACCATCGAAATTGCACCGCTTGCGTTTATGCGCGGCCGGACACTGGACAATGTATTTGCAATTCTCGATGAAGCACAGAATGCCACATCAAGCCAGTTAAAAATGTTCCTGACCCGAATGGGAAGATCTGCAAAATTCTTTATTACCGGAGATGTAACCCAGATCGACCTGCCCCGCCACCAGCAATCGGGACTGCTTCAGGCATCTATCATTTTGAAAGATGTTCCTGGTATTGATTTCATTATGCTTGATGAATCAGATGTTTTGAGGCACAAACTTGTGACCCGCATCATCAGGGCATACGATGGCGTGGACCCCCGTCAGGAAACGAAACAGGCGAAACCCGAAGCTCCGCCTGCACCTGAAACCCCTGAAATTTCCTAATTTCTGATCATCACTTTTCTGACACCCGAACCACTTTCGGAAATATACCTGAGGTAATAAATGCCATCAGAAAGTGTGTGCACCGGAATCATGACGGTTTTTTGTCCTTCCAACTTAACCAGCGAATTGTCGGCAACTTTTCTGCCCGAAAGATCGTGAATTGAAAGTGTGACTTCCGCAGAAGCCCGGTTACTCAACTCCACCCTCAGCCATTGACTGGCCGGAACAGGAAAAACATTTACCTTAAGTTTATCCGCCGATTCAAATTCGGTTGCTACTGCTGATGTTGAACTTGTATAGGAAATTTCCCAACCCTGAGCGGTAACTGAACTATTGGTAGTAAAAAGTATCAGCGCTTTTCCTGAAGGAACAGTAATTGAACCGGGATTATCGCTCCCTGAAAAATTACCAACCATAGTTTGCGATGCGAGGTTGTAAATTTTTATGGCATCATTTACCGGCTCAGTGTTCAGATAGTTAAAGGTAAAAGTAATGGAAGCAGCATCCTCAGGTTCAATCCTGAATTTGCACACACTGTTGTTGTTGTAATCACGGGTACCGCTTCCGTCGGCGATTATGCCTGTTGCATCGTTTAGTACAGTTTGTCCTGAGCAATAAACTGCGCGTTCGCTGTTGTATGAAAGCCTGAATCCACTGCCCTGATCACCAGAAGTCAAAAATTCAAGATACATTTTATCGCCGGATGCAGTTACTGATGGAGGCAAGGCATTGCCTGTGTAACTTCCCAATAAAGGGAAAGAAGCATCTGGCCCGTCAAAAATATTCAGTACATCCTCACCATCAGTGAGCCCGAATTTTTCAAAATTAACGGTCAGATTTGTAACGGAATCCATCGGAGCGATGAGCCATCCGCATTCAAGTCCGGAAATATATCCATCCACAGGCCCTGAGCCGTCTTCGATGGTGCCGTTGTGGCGGGTGAGTGTTTTTACGCCATCGCAATAATAAGGATAGTTGCCGGCAGGGACAAAATTAACGATTGCACCCTGACCACTGGTGAAATTGCTTCCGTTGGGATTCAGGTTGTTGAGGTAGAAATACCCGTTGGCAGAACCGCCCCATCCCCAGTTGAAATGAAAGAAATCATCACCCTGATATCCATCAACATTAAAAGCATGACCACCCGATCCGAAACCATGGTAATACATTGGCCAACCGTTGTCTAAGTTTTGCTGAAGCAATGAAGCCCATGCAGCAGTTGAATAATTGTCTTTGTATTCCAGAGAAAGGTCATTGGAAAAACCAAAATGACTTCTGAGTGCTTCTGCTGCATCATGGCTGTAAGCTCCTGACCCTGAAGCAGAATACATCATATCTACAGTAATTCCACAATGATATTGAATTTCAGCCATCTCGTAGTTGCTCTCGCCACCAATGGAATTGCGCATTTCCTCATAACTATATGCTACATCAGCGAAATCAACATAAAGATAACCGTAACTTGAATAATATCCATGTGTGCCTGTTCCCTGCAGGGGATAGCGCCAGTAATAAATCACTTGTGACATGGCAGTAGCAACACAACCTGAATAAACATGTCCGCCGGGACCACCGTTATCTTCAGGGCATAAATCATTGTACAAAGCACCCTGATTCCAGGTGCAGGGAAGAAGCGGTTCAACCTGGCGATTATTTCTGCCTGATGCAGATTTATCGGGGTCATAATTTAAAAGATCATTCCATGCAAGTTCAATTTCGGCGGTTGCCTGAAGCTGCTGATCAATGATTTCCTGAAGCTGAAGTTCATACCCAGCCATCCAGCCAATGAGCGATGGAGATTGGTTTTGCATTGAAAAAGATCCGGCAGGGGAATAACCAACAACGGGATAAGCAGCATCAGTAGCCGAAACCAACACAAAACCACCTTTTGCAAAATTGACTGCATAAAGCAGCGGGGTATTGCTTGAAAGGACAAGGGCAGGCAATGTTTCAAGCGATTCAAAACTAACACCGGCATTTGACAAAGCGTTGCTGTGCATAAATGCTTTGGCAACTTTATGAGCGTTTTGCTCTGAAATTCCTCCGGCAAAAACCTGCGAAGCCAAAAGAACTGAAATTAATAATGTGGTAATTCTTTTTATCATTTTTTAATAATTAAGATTCCAAAAGTACATAAAAGCAAAATGAAAAATACAAAAAGGGAAGTTCTACATTAAGTAAAACTTCCCTCCAGGTCAGAGCGATCAGATAATCAGCTCTTTATAAATTTATTACTCTACAATTAGTTTTCTTGAAACGATTCCTTTTTCACTGCTGATTCTGAGCAGGTAAACTCCACTTTTCAGATTGCTCAGTTGCAAAACCTTGCTATTGAATCCTGAGTTCAGGGTTGCAGTTTCCTGATAAACTTCGCGACCGGTTAAGTCATAGAGTCCGAAAACAGCCTTTGTGGCTTCAGCAATATTGAATTTAACCTCAGTGTGGGTTTTTGCAGGATTGGGATAAACCGACAAATTTCCCGTAAATTCTTTGGCCGATGCGCTGACATTCATGATATAATATTCAGCATCGAAACCTCCTTTGTTATTAAAACCATTGGAAGTAAACAAAATCAGCATTCTTCCGGTAGGCGAAACCAAAGGTTCAGGAATTGTAGAACCGGTAAAATTGGCGATCAACTGATTGGTGGGCAGTGCGTAAACTTTCAGATAATCCTTATTTTCTTCAAGATCGAATGAAGTGAAAGCGAGTGTAAGATTATCAGCATATGGGCCCGGTTCAATTTTCCATTTACACATTGAATTGTGGTTGTAGCGATGCTCACCACTTCCATCGGTAATGGTTCCGGTTGGCTCGGTCATTGTGATTGTGCCAGAGCAGAAAACAGGATAAGTTGAGTTAAACTGAGCAATAAAACCTTTGGCCTCATTGGCTCCATCGGTCAGAAATTCAATAAACATGCGGCTTCCTGTAGAAGTCAATACAGTGGTGGCAGCATTCATCGAATAACTTGCGATAAGTGGTGCACTTACATCTGCGCCATCGTAAACATTTACTGCATCGCCTTCAGCCAGATCAAATGAATTGAAAGTCAATGAAATTGAGGTTACAGAATCTTCGGGAGCAATCAACCATGAGCATGACTTGTTGGACAGATAGTTTGAAAGCGGGCCGCTACGGTCTTCAAAAATTCCCATTGGGGAAGTTATTACATGGTTATTGCAGTTGTAAGGATAGTTTGCCGGATTGGGGAAGAAATTCCGGACCATCGCTTGTCCGCTGCTGAAACCATTAACATCAGAAAGCGTATAAAAACCATTACCACTTCCGCTCCATCCAAAGTTGAAATGGAATAATTTGCCGGTTCCGGTTACTTCATAACCATCAAGCACAAAAGCATGACCACCATCAGTACTCTGACCGGAATAGTAAAGCGGTTTTAATTCATCAAGGCTGGCGATTATCATATTCTCCCAGGCGGTTGATGAATAATTGCTTTTTCTTACATGCTGCACGGTGCTGGAATATCCGAAATAAGTGCGAAGTGCATAAGGAACGTCTTCGCTGTAAGCTCCTGACCCATCGGGACCATACATCATCCGCACACTTACACCACACTGATACTGGAGCTCTGCAATTGCATTCACAGCTCTACCGCTTCCTGATGTAATTGAATTGAGCATAGCATCCCAATCGTAATAGGTCTGTCCAAAATTTGCGCTGATGTTGCCATAGGAGCCATAATTGTATGAATAACTTCCGGTTCCGTGTTCGGGATAACGGTAATAATTCATAATCATCGACATAGCAGTAGCAACGCAACCTGCATACACATGTCCGCCAGGTCCGGCAGCATCAAGCGGGCAGTAAGCGTTGTAAGGAAAATCCTGATTCCACAATACAGGAAGCAAAGGCTCCATATCTCTTCCGCCGGTAAACGACATTCTTGTTGTGTTCATGGAAGTATAATACTGCCATGAGTTCTTTATTTCGCTGGTTTGACTGGTATTGTTATCACGAATGAAAACAATCTGATCTTCATATCCTTTCAGGAAACTGCCAAAATTCTGCTCAAGGCTTCCTGCGGGGAAGTAACCGTCTGGCGAATATCCGATAACCGGAGAGTAAGCATCTTCAGCAGAAACAATAACGTAACCACCATCCTGAAAATTAAAAACATGATACACTGGTTGATCACTTGCCATTTTGGTACTTAACCAAACAGGAACCACAGCATCCATGTCGGTATTAACGCCACTCTGAACCTGACGCTCATAAAAGAAATTGCGCGCAACCATTGCAGCAGATTCACGGTCAACAATATCGGCCAGGGCATTAAATGCCGGCAACAGAGCCAATACAATAAAAAGAAGTAGTCTTGATTTCATCAGAAATATTTTGGGAATGAATAGATTGGCGCCAAAAGTAAAAAAAATGCCCCTGCACTTTACAAAAGGCAGAGGCATTTAGAATGATTTTAAATAAGCTTATCGTATGATGATCCTTTGATTGAAATTCTGGTTCTCATTCGAAATGTTAATCAGATAGACTCCTGCAGGCAGATGGCTGAGATCAATAGCTCTCATCAAACGACCATTTGAATCACCTGAAACTGAGTAAACTGAATTTCCGAGGAGCGACAAAACTTTGATGTTATAAGTACCTTCAAGTTTATCAGAGGCGATGGTAAACCTGCCGTCAGAAGGGTTGGGATAAACCTTGAAACCCGAAGATTTCTGAGCTGAAGGTTTGGTGCTGGTGGTGTTGGTGATGCTGATATTGTCGATAAATACATTATCACCTTCTCCCTGCGTTTTATCTGAAAAACGGGTAGCTGACTGAAGAGTTACATCGAAAACGGTTCCTGCATAAGCCGAAAGGTCAAAAGTTAACCTTGTCCATGGGTCAGCTGCAGCAGTAACCGGATTAAAATCAGTGTTTCCATTTATATCAGCAACCTGTTCGCCATTTACCAGAACCCTGAACCAGCTGAAGCGGGGGCCGAGGGAATATGTCTGGCGAAGATCGAATGAGAGGGCAATATTGTTGAGATCATTTCCATCAACGCCGCAAATATGCACTTTGCCATGGAAGCCCAGATTGCTTTCCCAAGCCTGGGTTGCAGTGCCTGTTGTAGGGCTTCCTGACCATCCGGTTGGAACCGGATCGCCATGAAAATGAATGCCGAAGTTACTTTGGTAAGCGGAACGTGCATCAATTTTTGACTGTGATTTTACTGTATCCCATACCATAAAGTAGCCCGAAGTTCCGTCTTCCATATCAACGGTATATGAAGGTACGGCTCCATAAACATCGATAAAGTCGGTTTCGGTTACAGAGTTGGACCCGTTTGCATTGGTGGCTGTAAAACCAACAGAGTATAAGCCTGGAATCATAAACTGAATCTGTGGATTCTGCGAGGTACTGCTTGTTCCGTTGACAAATTCAAAATGATCAGGTGTTATTGTCCACGACCAGCTTGTCGGGCTATAAAGCGAAAGATCGTTCATCACAACAACATCCTGAATACAAGGAGTTTGGTCTGATACCGTAAAACCTACATAAGGTGCAGGTGTATTGGTTGCGGTGATATAGTCTTCGAGTACAAGAGTATGGGTTCCGAACTGATTGGTTACAGTGAGTGTAACATCGTAAACACCGGGTGAATTGAACTTTATGTTGGTTGGATTGGCAACCGATGATGATGCGGGGGTTCCTCCCTGAAATGTCCATTGCCAGGTTGAAGGAACGCCGGTTGACAGATCAGTAAAATCAACTCCTCCGCCGGGAAATATGGTTGTAACCGGAGTGCTGAAATTGGCGGTAGGCTGAAAAGGTGTATTCAGTACGGCCTGATATGCGTTAATACGTCCTGATCCAAGCTGTCCTGCATAATCAGGATTTAAAGCTTCAATGTTGTCGGCAGTTGTTTTGAGAATGGTTTCGACCTGAGCAGGTGTCAGCGCCGGATTTATTGAAAGAATAAGTCCGACCAAACCAACTGCAACCGGTGTAGCCATTGAAGTACCGGCCATCAGATCGTAATATCCGTAGGTGTTTGAATTGTAGGTAGTGCTTAACAATCCTGAAGGACCTGTGGTGCTGATTCCTCCCGGAGCACATAAATCTATGGCAGTTCCATAATTGGAAAAATCGCTTTTCCGGTCATCTGAATTGGTAGAAGCAATTGAAATTACATTGTTGTATCCTGAAGGGTAATGCGTACTGGACACATTGTCGTTGCCGGCTGAAGCCAGAAGCACAACTCCCATATTTGTAATGGTATTGATCAGATTTTGGTTGGTTGCCGAGTAACCCGGACCACCCCATGACATATTGATAACATCAGCACCATTGTTTGCAGCCCACTGAATACCGGGATAACCATAGATGCCGTTTGGATTGCTGTTATTCGCAGCTTTTACAGCAATAATACTCACGTTAAAACCAATGGCTGAAATTCCGGTTCCATTATCGGTAATGGCTGCTGCCAGACCAGCGCAATGGGTTCCGTGCGACCAGTCGAAAGGATCGCCGGTTGTTGGTGGATTTGCATTGTTGGTATTATAATAAGTATCGCGCTGAAGTACAATTTTACTTGCCAGATCGGGGTGATCAACCCAAACTGCATTGTCAACAATGGCTACTTTTATATCAGATGAACCTTTTGTAATGTCCCAGGCTTGTTCGGCCTTAATTACATCCATATGCCAGTTCCAGTTGCTGGGTCCGTTGTACATATTGTACAATGTATCATTGGGCACATAATGGATGTAATCCATCGGAACTTTCTCAACATACTCGAGGTCAGGCTCAATCTGCAATTCCTGAAGCACCTGATTGATCAGCGCAATGTCCTCAATCTCAAGCATGAAAGTGCGGAGCAATTTGCTATCCTGATTTAAATCGAAAGGACGCTCAAGGCTTTTCAGCCGATAAACGGATTGAAGATCAGCAATGAATGGAATATCCTCAATGGCAACGCTGTTATCGCTCCGAACAGAAATATTCAGATTTACATTGTCCTTAAATTTGAAGTAAAGACGCCCGTCCTGGTAATCCCTCTCAAAATTTTGTGCCATTAAGCCAAAAGTACCTGCAAATACGAGCAAAGCCAGTAGCGCAAAACTTTTAAACGTTGAAGTTTCAGAGTGAAAAATTGTTTTCATAAGCTGTGTTAGATTGATAAATGGGTTGAAAATTCCTGAGTTCATGGATCGATTTCAATATCAGGAGTTTGTCGGATCAGAATTATTAACCATTTAAGCAAAAAAAAGTTGCTTGGCTGATGACAACTCAATCAATTAGAAGCAGGGATTTTTAAAGTTTCCTGTGACAAAATTAATAAAAAACCCATTGCAGAACTAAAAATCAATCAGCAACTTCAATAATCGATCGGAAACCATATATAACAATCGTTTTAAAAAACTAATCTGATAAAGACCTAAATTAATACCTTTGCAACACTTCTAAATCAAAATCCGGAGGCTTTATTATGAACAATACCAATAGATTACTGATTACAAACATCAAAACTCTTAACGGGATCGGCAGTTTAGAAACCCGATTAGTGGCTGGTAAAAAAATGTCGGAATGGAACCGGATTGACGATGCTTACCTTTTAACCGAGGGAAGTCAGATCTCTTCGTATGGTTTGATGAGCGAATTAGACAGCAGTCTTTTTGATGAGGAAGGAATAAAGGTAATTGATGCCCGAGGCCGGATGGTATTTCCCTCATTCTGCGATTCGCATACCCACTTGGTGTATGCGGGAAGCCGTGAGATTGAGTACGTTGACAAAATAAAAGGACTTTCATACGAAGAAATAGCCAAACGCGGCGGAGGCATTCTTAATTCAGCCCAGCGACTTCACGATACTTCGGAGGAAGAACTTGTGGAACAGGCACTGGAACGCCTTAACGAAATTATACGATACGGTACCGGTGCTGTTGAAATCAAAAGCGGTTATGGTCTGAATACTCAGGATGAAATGAAAATGCTGCGCGTTATTCACCGCCTGAAAATGCTCAGTCCATTGACTATAAAATCCACATTTCTGGGAGCACATGCTGTTCCGGCTGATTACAAAGGCAAGCAAGACGAATATGTTGACCTGATTATCAACGAAATGATACCACAGGTTGCGTCTGCCAATCTTGCTGATTTTATTGATGTGTTCTGCGATCGCGGATTTTTTACGCCTGATGACACCGAACGCATACTGATGGCTGGCATGAAATATGGCATGAGACCGAAAATCCATGCCAATGAGCTGGATTATTCTGGAGGAATTCAGGTTGGTGTAAAATATAATGCCCTTTCGGTGGATCATCTGGAATTTACCGGTGACGATGAGATTGCAACGCTGCTGGGTTCAGAAACCATGCCCACGCTCCTTCCGGGTGCTGCATTTTTTCTGAATATGGTTCATGCCCCGGCCCGCAAAATGATAGAAGCCGGTTTGCCGATTGCGCTGGCCAGCGATTTCAACCCGGGCTCCTCCCCTTCGGGCAACATGCAACTTATACTTTCGATGGGTTGCATTATGTTCAGAATGACTCCGAAGGAAGCTTTGAATGCCTGCACAATCAATGGTGCATACGCCATGGGCATCAGCGATCAGTATGGCAGCATTGCCGTTGGAAAAAAAGCCAACTTTTTCATCACCAAACCCATATCAACCATGGAGTTTATGCCGTATGCTTACGGCAGCAATAAAGTCGAAACTGCAATCCTAAACGGCGCAATAGTTTCCTTTTGATTGTAAAAACAACAGATCAGAATTTAGAAATTGACGTAAAAAAATGATTTAAGTCGTTAATAGTCAAATTCTTTGATTTTTGATGCATTGACCTCTGGCCAACAAAAAGTTTAACAAACACAATAACTCAAAAAATAATGAAACAGATTATCGAATGCGTTCCCAATTTCAGCGAAGGACGCGACATGGCTGTAATTCAGCAGATTACTGATCAGATTAAAACCGTTGACGGAGTCCAGTTGCTGGATGTTGATCCGGGTGCAGCAACCAACCGTACCGTTGTTACCATTGCCGGTGAGCCCGAACAGGTAATAGAAGCTGCTTTCAGGGCGGTAAAAAAAGCCATGGAAGTCATTGACATGAGTAAACATTCAGGTGCTCATCCCCGTTTTGGCGCAACTGATGTTTGTCCGCTGGTTCCCATTGCCAACATAAGCATGGAAGAAACTGTAAAATTCGCGCACAAACTTGCCGAACGCATAGGCACCGAACTTGGCATTCCGGTTTATTGCTACGAAGATGCAGCAAAAACCCCGGTTCGCCGCAATCTGGCCAACTGCCGCTCAGGTGAGTACGAAGGACTTCCCAACAAGCTCAGCGATGCTGCATGGAAACCCGATTTCGGACCTGCCGAATTTCTGCCAAAAACCGGCGCCATTGCAGTAGGTGCTCGTGATTTTCTGGTGGCTTACAACATCAACCTCAACACGACTTCTACACGCAGGGCAAATGCCGTGGCTTTCGATATTCGTGAAAAAGGCCGGCCCATGCGCGAAGGCAATCAGGTGACCGGAAAAATTATGAAAGATGAAAAAGGCAATCAGATCAATATTCCCGGTTCATTAAAAGCCTGCAAAGCCATTGGCTGGTTTATTGAAGAATACGGAATTGCGCAGGTTTCAATCAACCTCACCAACATCAGTATTACTCCGGTTCATGTGGCATTCGAAGAATCCTGCAAAAAGGCGCACGACCGTGGAATGAGGGTTACCGGTTCTGAACTGGTGGGACTTGCTCCGCTTAAGGTTTTCACAGATGCCGGCAAGTATTTCCTGAAAAAACAAAACCGTTCGGTGGGTGTTTCGGAAGCAGAGCTGATTAAAATTGCAGTTAAATCGCTCGGACTTGATGATTTGAAACCTTTTAATCCCGAAGAGAAAATCATTGAGTATGTGCTTCGCGATAATTCATCAAAAAAACTGATGGACATGACCTGTGCAGGCTTTGCTGATGAAACTGCTTCAGAATCACCGGCTCCCGGCGGAGGGTCAATCTCAGCCTATATGGGCGCTCTGGGCATTTCGCTCGGTACTATGGTTGCCAACCTTTCATCGCACAAAGCTGGATGGGACGATCGCTGGGAAGAGTTTTCCGATTGGGCAGAAAAAGGTCAGAAATTAAAAGATGAACTGATTCACCTGGTGGATGAAGACACCAATGCTTTCAACAAGATAATGGATGCATTCGGACTTCCAAAAGGAAACGATGCTGAAAAAGCTGCACGTACCGCTGCCATTCAGGAAGCAACCAAATATGCCATTGAAATTCCTTTCAAAGTCATGGAAAAATCATTTGCAGCCATGGAAATCCTGAAAGCAATGGCCGAAACAGGAAACCCAAATTCAGTATCAGATGCCGGAGTTGGTGCTTTGGCCGTAAGATCAGCAGTTATGGGTGCATTTCTGAATGTAAAAATCAATGCTTCAGGCCTCAACGACAAAGACTTTGTAAACTCTGTGTTGAACAAAGGTGCTGAAATAGAACGCAAAGCGTGCGAAGCTGAAACAGCAATTCTGGCTATCGTTAACAGTAAAATCAGCATATAAATCTTAATAAGCCTGCCGGGTCTATAAATCCGGCAGGTTTTACAACTTCATGCCATGAGTCACGAACTTTTCACCACCGCACTGCTCTTCTTTACTTCTTTTTTTGCGATCATAAATCCACTTGGGGTTATGCCTGTTTTTATGACCATGACTGCCGATATTTCGGAAAAACAAAGAAAAAGAACAGCACTCAAGGCTGTAATTACAGCATTCATCATTTTGCTGATGTTTGCGTTTGGCGGACAGTTGCTGTTTAAATTTTTTGGCATTTCAGTGAATGGATTCAGGATTGTGGGTGGTATTATCTTCTTCATCATGGGTTTTGATATGCTTCATGCAAGAATCAGCAAAATAAAGATGGATGATGATATGGTGAAGAAGTATGTTGATGATATTTCGGTTACTCCGCTGGCAATTCCGATGATTGCCGGTCCCGGTGCCATCACCAACTCCATTGTGCTGATGGAGGACAGCCACTCATTTCAGCTAAAAATGATTCTGATTCTCTCAATTGTGGTAACCTTGCTTATAACCTACATTGTGCTGCTTGGAGCCGGTAAAATTATCCGCCTGCTGGGCGAAACCGGCAATAAAATCCTTATGAAACTGATGGGACTAATTATGATGGTAATTGCTGTGGAATTTTTCTTTGCGGGACTAAGGCCGATAGTGCAATCAATGCTGGGAATTGTCCCCAACTAGCTTAAGAATGAATTAGCCTTCAAATGAACTCCATGACTTATGAAAACTCAGCTTGTATTACCCTTCTCTGAATTTAACCTCAATGAAAGCCAGTTTGATCATCCAAGCCGGCTGCATGGGGTTTTGCATACATACAGAGTTATGGCACATGTACTGAGGCTTGGAGAGCTCACAGGAAGAATTACAGAAGCAAGAAACGCATTTTTTGCTGCCTACATTCACGATATGGCCCGCAAACACGATGGATATTGCACACAACATGGCACAGATGCAGCCAATCTGAAACTTCCGCTTTACAAATCATTGTTTCAGCAGAACGGGGCAAGTCTCAACGACCTGTTCATTATCGGCAAAGCCACCACAATGCACTCGCTCGGCAATGAACTTCCGGCAAACGATCCAGATTGGTACACCGTTGCCATTCTGAAAGATGCGGATGCCCTTGACCGGATAAGATTGGGTGAAAACGACCTGAATCCCTCCTACCTGCGGCTTAGCGAAACCCATACATTCGTTGATTTTGCCAAACAACTCTATTATAAATCCGTTTCGCAGCCTGGAAAAGATTTTATTTCCATTATGGAAATCGGGAAATCTCTGCAGGATTAAGAGATTTTGTTGCTCAGTTTCATTAAATAATCATAGTTTAAAGATTCAGATTATCAGGCCACTACACTATATTTCACAACTAAATAAAGTGTCAGAATGGCATAGAAACCTTGACAAAAGTAAAAATCATTAAAACAATTTGATAATAGCAGTATCTTTGCATCGCAAAAATTCATTGGTTCACTTTTGACTTGTTCCTTAAGTTTTTGCAGTTTACTCGCAAATAGTTACAGTAGTAAATTTTGGTTTTAATCTCAATCAACTTGAAAATGTCAAAATCAATCTACGCAACAATAACTGGCTCAGGAATTTACATACCTACCAAGCTGGTTCCCAATTCCGCTTTTCTCACTACCGAATTTCTTGAGTCGAATGGGCAAGCAATTACCCGTCCCAGAGAAGAGATCATTTCCAAATTTCAGCAGATTACGGGAATAGACGAGCGCAGGTATGTTGAAGATGAGTTTGTTTGCTCCGATATAGCCTTTTTCGCAGCAGAGAAAGCCATTGCCAATGCCGGAATAGACAAGGAAGAACTTGACTACATCATTGTAGCCCATAACTTTGGGGATGTCAGGCATGGCGAAACACATTCTGATTTTGTCCCTGCACTTGCTTCCAGAGTGAAGTATAAGCTGGCCATTGCGAATCCGTTCACTGTTGCTTACGATCTGCCGTTTGGTTGCCCGGGATGGCTTCAGGCTATGATTCAGGCCAATTATTACATAAAGTCAGGCGATGCAAAGCATATTCTGGTTATCGGTTCCGAAACCCTTTCGCGCATCAGCGACCCTCACGACCGCGACAGCATGATCTATTCTGACGGAGCGGGTGCGGTTGTTTTAAGTGCAGTTGAAAGTGAAACACCTGTTGGCATATTAACTCATGCCACACGCACCGATACTTTGGAACAAGCCTTCCTGCTTCGTATGGACAGGTCGAACAACCCTGAGGATAAAAGTAATCTTTACCTGAAAATGAACGGTCGCAAGTTGTATGAGTATGCCCTGAAAACTGTACCAGGTGCCATCAAACTTGCCATTGACAAGAGCGGCCTTCCCATTGAGAAAATAGAACGCATACTTATCCATCAGGCTAACGAAAAAATGGACGAAGCCATTGTCACAAGGCTTTACGAGCTTTATGGTTTTACCAAACGTCCTGAGTTTTCGATGCCTATGACAATTTCATGGCTTGGCAACAACTCAGTAGCTACACTTCCGATACTTTACAACCTGATTATTGGTAAAGATATTGAGAACCATCACCTGAACCCCGGCGATCATTTTGTGTTTGCTTCGGTTGGCGCAGGAATGCATGTAAATGCGATGGTGTATAAAATGCCTGAATAATCTGAAATTCATATAAAAAGCGAGGTCGGTGCTATTGGCATCGACCTCGCTTTTTTATTTGGAAACGATATTGCAAACTACCTTGCAATATCAATTTTAACTACTTTTTTCTTCAGTGGAACACCTTTGAGTGTTGCAACAAGATTTAAACACAGTTCCCGTTTTACTGCTGCGAACGAAAAGTGATCGGCAACATCAATCCGTCCGATGTCCTGCGGAAGCAAACCACCTTTATGGATAAGCAAACCGGCTATATCACCCTTACTCACTTTCTGCTTCTTACCTGCTCCCAGATAAATGGTTTCCCAGGGCGGAAGCTCGGGAAGCTTTGCACAATCCTCAATTTCAGATATTTCAGGGGCAGGTGTGATAAATTTCGGGATATAGTCTCCTTCGGCCAACAGCAGCCAGGCTCTTCCTGATGCATGCATGCGCGCAGTACGCCCGTTGCGGTGAGTCCAGATGGTTTCTGAAGCAGGAAGCTGATAATGAACCACATGTTTGATTTCAGGAATATCCAGACCCCGTGATCCCAGATCGGTGGTGAGCAAAGTTTGATGGGTTCCGTTTCGGAAACGGATCAACGACATTTCACGATCTTCCTGTTCCAGTCCTCCATGATAAACTCCATGAACTATCCCTTTGATCATCAATAAGCTGCTGATACGCTCAACAGCATCGCGGTGATTGCAGAAAATAAGGGCAGGCTCTGCTTTAAAATCGCAGACAAGTTTAAATAACAGTTCAAGTTTATCAGCACCTTCAGCCTTAAGCACCGAAACATCAAGCTTCTGAGGGTCTGTATTTTCAGTATAATCGAGCAAAACAGGATTATTGAATCCTATGTATTCAGGTATTTCATTTAAAGTGGTTGCTGATGTGAGTACCCGTGTTTTTATTCCGGGCAGATTTTGAGCAATGTATTCCATTTCTTTGCTGAATCCCAGTTCGAGCGATTTATCAAATTCATCAAGAACCAGCGTTCTTACGTTTGAAGTATCGAAATTTTTGCGGCGAATGTGATCCGCCATGCGACCCGGTGTGCCAACCACCACTGCAGCGGGCTCTCTGAAGTTATTTACTTCGGTTTTTACAGGATGTCCGCCGTAACACACATTTACTTTAATCCCGGTTTTCATTTTTTTGAAAACATCTTCAATCTGCAGGGCAAGTTCCCTTGAAGGAGTAAGAATCAGTGTCTGAACTTCCGGCAATACGGGATCAAGCATTTCAATAACAGGAAGTAAAAAAGCAAGCGTTTTTCCTGAACCGGTCGGAGCAATCAGGGTAAGTGATGCACCAGGCTTCAGATGCAACAGAGACTGCTCCTGCATAGGATTCAGTGCCTCAATACTCAGATTTTGTAAGTAATTCTTTATCATGGCGCAAAGGTAGAGATTCGCAATCGGATTCATGCATAAAACTTCCCATCCTGACTAAATACAGGATCAACCGCCAAAAAATAAACTTTGATGGTTAACAATAACCAAATACAAAGTTTTTACCTTTGTAAGACTTTCCGATTAAGATATTTAACAATAACTTCCGGCCAATGGTCAGTTTCAGCAGCATCATAAATATATTAACGATTCTTGGTTCGCTCATGCTTTTCTTATTTGGCATGAAGCTGATGAGTGAGAGTCTGCAAAGGATTTCGGGCAATCGCCTGAGAAACATATTTTCCAGCATTGCCTCCAACAGGCTAAAAGCAATAACTGCAGGTGTTGTAGTAACCGGTGTTATTCAATCATCATCGGCAGTAACAGTAATGCTGGTAAGTTTTGTTAATGCCGGACTACTTTCTCTCTCTCAGGCTATTGGAATTATGATGGGAGCCAATATGGGAACAACCGTTACTGCCTGGTTGATCACACTGTTTGGCTTCAAGTTCGAATTTACCACCATACTATTGCCTGTTTTGGGATTGGCCTTGCCGTTCCTTTTTTTACCGGGAGCCAGAAACAAGTCATTGGGCGAGTTTCTGATCGGATTTTCAATTCTTTTTCTGGGGCTGCAGTTTATGAAAAATTCCCTGCCGGGAATCGACGAGAACTCGCCCATTGTAGCTTTTATTACATCCATCAGCAGCCAGGGAACAGGCAGCTACTTACTTTTTGCAGCTGCAGGATTTCTCATCACACTGCTGATACAATCGTCCAGTGCAACCATTGCACTTACTTTTGTGATGTGTCACAACGGATACATTGGTTACGATGCAGCTGCGGCAATGATACTTGGCGAAAATCTGGGAACTACCGTTACAGCCAATATTGCCGCCATTGTTGCCAACCGATCGGCAAAACGCCTTGCTTTCAGTCATACCTTGTTTAATCTTACCGGCATAATATGGGCTCTCTTGTTTTTCAGGTTTCTGGTCGGAATTTCCTACAATTTAGCCGATTACATAACCGGCAATTCGCCTATTGAAAGCGAAGCAATCGTGCCGCTCGGACTTTCGATTTTTCACACAGGCTTTAATGTTCTGAACACGCTTATTCTGGTTTGGTTTATTCCATCGATAAAACATTTGCTTGAAATCATCATTCCGCTGCGACCCAACGAAAAGAAGAGCTTCAAGCTCAGATATTTCAAGTCGAGATTTATGGCTATCAACGAAGTTGACATCCTTCAGGCCCATGAACAGATTTCATATTTTGGCCGGCATGTAGCTTACATGTTCAACCTGATACCAGAATACCTGATAGAAAAAAGAGAACAGAAATCCGAGAAAATTCAAAAAAGGCTTTATAAAAGTGAAGAACAAGCCGATGAACTGGATCGTGAAATAACCGATTACATCACCAGAATAGCCGAAAATGATCTTTCAGAAGCCAATTCAAGAAAGGTAAGAGCTATGCTGAAAATTACTGATGATCTGGAAAGCATTGCCGACCAGTGTCTGCAAATGGAAAGAACCATCAGAAGAAAAAATGAAGCCAGCGCATGGTTTACCCAGGAAATGAGAGACGATTTGTTTGAACTCTTCAATCTGGTAAAGGAAAGCCTTAATACCATGAATGAGAATCTGGCGGGTGATTACAGGCCGGGCATCCTCGCCAAAGCCACTGAACACGAATTAAAAGTGAATGAGCTGAGAGACAAACTTATACAATCAAACAAACTCAGACTCGAGGCTGGTGAATACCAATACAAACATGCTTCATTTTACGCTGAACTGCTGAATCAGTGTGAAAAACTTGCGGATCATGTGATTAATGTAAATCAGGCTATTGCCAGCAATATAAAATAAGTGTAGCTTGATTTAACATTAACTTAACATTGAAACACCGATACATAGTTCATGCCTCCGTAATTTTGCGGTCATTTCAAATCTGAATTCCTCGATGGAAAGTGTTTATCTGATCTTTGTCATAGTCCTTTTTATATTGGCTTTTTCTGACCTGATGGTTGGAGTTGCAAACGACGCTGTGAATTTTTTAAATTCTGCGGTTGGTGCCAAAGCCGCTTCTTTCAAAACGGTTATGATTGTCGCCAGTATAGGTGTTCTGGTTGGAGCGACATTCTCAAGCGGTCTGATGGAAATTGCACGAAAAGGGCTATTCTTTCCCGGACAATTCAGCTTTAATGAAGTCATAATCATATTTATGGCTGTTATGATTACCGATGTAATCCTGCTCGACACTTTTAATACATTCGGACTTCCGACATCCACCACAGTTTCTATAGTTTTCGAATTGCTGGGAGCATCTGTTGCTGTAGCTTTAATAAAAATTTCCGGTTCAGAACAAACCATTCAGGACATTGGTCAATACATCAATTCCGCCAAAGCCCTGGCCATTATTACAGGAATCCTGGTGTCGGTGGTGGTCGCTTTCAGTGTGGGAGCGCTTGTTCAGTACATTACACGTTTACTTTTTACGTTCAACATACGCTACAACCTTAAGTATTACGGAGCAATATGGGGAGGTCTGGCCATTACCGGAATTACATACTTTATGATTATCAAAGGAGCTAAAGGCGCATCCTTTATCACACCTGAAAATCTTGAATTCATCAACTCTCACACCACTTCCATTCTATTGGCGTGTTTTGCAATATGGACTGTGCTTCTTCAGATTTTGATGCTGCTTTTCCGCCTGAACGTTCTTAAAGTTATTGTGCTTGCAGGAACATTTGCGCTGGCCATGGCTTTTGCAGGTAATGACCTTGTCAACTTTATCGGAGTACCACTTGCCGGATTAAAAGCTTACCAGCTGCTGCTGGCTTCACCCGGAGCTGACCCGACAACATTTCTTATGACGGGCCTTGCCGATGATGTAAAAACTGAAACCTGGATGCTTTTGATTGCCGGAATTGTCATGGCTTTTACGCTCTGGACATCGAAAAAAGCGCGTTCGGTTATTGAAACATCCGTTGACCTCAGCCGCCAGAGTGAAGGGTCTGAACGTTTCAATTCATCCATACTTTCGCGGAATCTCGTCAGGGGTGCCATCAATATGTCTTCAACCTTCGATCGCTTTTTGCCCGACAATGTGAGTCTGTGGATTGACAAACGTTTCAGCCCGCCAGATCAAACCACGCAAAAACAAATGCCCGAAGGCGCAGCATTTGATATGCTAAGAGCCAGTGTTAATCTTGTGGTTGCAAGTATGCTCATAGCGCTGGGAACTTCATTAAAACTGCCGCTTTCAACTACCTATGTAACTTTTATGGTTGCCATGGGAACATCCCTTTCCGATAAGGCTTGGGGTCGCGAGAGTGCTGTGTATCGCATTACCGGCGTTCTTTCGGTAATTGGCGGATGGTTTTTCACCGCAATGGCCGCATTTACAGTTTCACTTGTTGCTGCTGTTATTCTCTATTATGGTGGTATGGTTGCAACTATTGGCCTTATTTCCGTTGCCGGATTTCTGATTTACAGAACACACATCATCCACATGCGCAGATCCAACGAAAAAAAGGCCGATGCTCTATTGGACGCTTTACCTGACGAACTCAGTACTGAAACCATTATCGTAAAATGCTCCTCAACCATTCAGCGGGTACTTGAACAAAGCCTTGAAATCTTTAATGAAGCATTGATGGGCTTAATGGACGAGGACAGAAAAATGCTCAAAAATGCCAAAACGCAGGTTGAGCAACTTAACACTTCCACCAAACGATTAAAGAATCACATCAGCTCAACGCTTTCTCACCTCAGAGAAGACTCCATTGAATCGGGTCATTTTTATGTACAGGCCATTGACTACCTCCGCGAGATTAATCATTGCATTTCATACATTACACTTCCAAGTGTTGAGCATGTTGAGAACAACCATAAACCACTGGTTCCTGTGCAGATTGAAGAGCTTTCGAGGCTTAATGGTGAGGTATCGCTGCTATTTACCGAAATAAAAAGCATGTTGAGCAAAAAGAACTATGAGGATTTCGACTTGATCATCAACCGCCAGCAGAATATCCAACGCATTGTGGAAGAAACCCGTAAAAAACAGGTAAAAAGGATTAAAAATTCTGAAACCGGAACAAGGAACAGCATCCTCTACCTTAACATACTGGCCGAAATTAAGAATTTGTCTCTCTTCACAGTTAACCTGCTGAAATCAAGCAGAGATTTTGAAACCAGCGCCAAACCTGAATTGTAAATCAAGGCTTTACTTTTTATCATGATAATCTGAAATCAAATTTCAGATTATCATGTATTTTTAGAGCAAAATCATCAACGCGTTATTCGTCCTTTTACCCAACACAAAAGATCAGTTTCACACAATCAGCAATCGTTTTACAGCCGACTGATTACCTGAGTAAACCCTGATAAAATAGTATCCTTTTCTGAGAGCAGGCAAACTGCCAAACACCTGACTGAGATTCAGCGAATTGATGCCGGCCTTCAGATTGATGCCTGATGCTGTGGTTATTAATCTGCCCGATGCATCAGTAAGACTGAAACCTGCCTGATTTGCAGATGAAGATCCTATGCTGAGCCATACTTCACCAACCTGTCCTGCTATTGCCGGTGAGGGATAAATGGCTGCAAATGTTAGCCCTGAAGAAGGCGCTGCAACACTTGAAACATCTACACTCAGTTCAGTAAGATCGAGGCGGTAGGCCGACAAACCATAAGTTCCGATTACCAGCATTTGCTCAGTATCGTGAATCTTCATGGCAGTAACGGGAACATTACCCAGACCCATATTCATGCTTTCCCAGCTTGCGCCGTAATCTTTGGTCATAAAAACACCGGCATCTGTGCCAATAAAGTATCTTCCTGGTTTTGTAGGATCAGCTACAAAAGCATTCACCGGAATTTCAGGAAGATTCGCACTGATCGGTTGCCAGGTTTGTCCCAGGTTTGTTGACCGGTAAACATGTGCCAAAGGTTCATCCCACCTGAAACCGGAGCAGGTAGCAAAAATGGTGTTTGCGTCAAAAGGATCAGCCGCCACGCGGGTTATCCACCTGTCGGGCAAACCGGTACTGATGTCATTCCAGAGAAGCCCTCCGTTTACACTGATATGTACCCGGCCATCATCGGTGCCTGCAAGCACAATGTTGGGATCAACCGATGATATTCCAAGTGTAGCAATGGTGTGAAAAGTACTTCCATCGTCACCATTGGTAAGATCCTGACTTACAGCATTCCATGAGCTTCCGCCATTGGTAGTTTTCCATATCCTGTAAGTTCCGAAATACAAGGTATTCGGTTCGGTTGGATGCATAATTACCGGTGCCGACCAGTTCACTCTATCGCTTTCCCAATAGCCCGCGATATAATTCATCGAGTTTCCTGAATTTGTTGACTTATGAAGCATTCCCCACTGATATTCAGCATAAACCACATTGGATCGGGTATAATCGACCAAAGAATAGAAACCATCTCCGCCAAGGATAGGATACCAGTCATCAAGATTTCCGGTGGCGGTTTTTATTGTATTATTGTCCTGAGTACCACCGTAAATTCGCTGAGGATTCAGATAATCGATTTCTATATCATAAAACTGAGTTATCGGAATATTGTTGATCCATGTCCAGCTGTTTCCCAGATCATCACTGAAATATAATCCTCCGTCATTGCCTTCTATTATTCTGCCGGTGACAGGGTGGATGTACATGGCATGATGGTCAACATGAATTTCTTCCATATTGTAATATCCGGCAAGTTGGATATAAGTGTTTCCGCCGTCGGTAGAATGGAAAAGATCAACACCCAGCAGGTAGATGATATCGGGTATCTGCGGGTGAACCCTGACCTGCCCAAAATACCAGCCAAATGAACTATTCATTCCCTGTACGGCATTGTCGTTGGTTCTCGACCAATTGTTTCCGCTATTGTTTGTGCGGTAAACTGCCACTTCAGAACGGTTGTCGTAAAAAGCATAAAGGCGGGAAGGATCTGAAGGAGAAAGTGCAAGCCCGATGCGTCCAACATCGTTTCCTTTTGGCAAACCGGTGAGTAATTCCGTCCAGGTATCTCCGCCATCAATGGTTTTCCATATGCCTGAGGTCTGGCCGAAAGAGCGGCGGTAATTTAACCCGCGCATACGTTCCCACATAGCTGCGTAAAGAATATCTGGATTGGTGGGATGCTGCACCAGATCAATTCCGGAAGTTGAATCGCTGATAAACAGCACCTGCTCCCAGCTTGAGCCGCCATCGGTGGTTCTGTAGATTCCGCGGTGCTCATCCGGTGAAAACAAATTGCCACATGCCGCAGCAAATACCCTTTCCTCATTCTCATAATCTATAATAATACGGCCAAAGTAAGCGGTTTCATCAAGCCCTGAATGTGTCCAGGAGTCACCGCCATCGGTTGATTTGTAGATTCCATCGCCTCTGAAACTTTGGCTTGAAGCATTGGCTTCTCCGGTGCCGGCATAAATCAGGTTTGTATTTGTGGTTCCAACAGCAAGGTCTCCGATAGAAATGGTGGCTGCATCATTGAAAATATTTACCCATGAATTTCCTGAGTCAATCGTTTTGAATATTCCACCGGATGCGGCGCCCACATATATGGTTGAAAATGAGCCTGCCGGAACTTCAATGTCAGTTATCCGGCCTCCTATGTTCAAGGGTCCGGCCAATTCCCAGGTATAACTGCTGCGCGTTGCATTGCTGTGCATTGCCTGTGCGTCGCGAACAGCTTTCAAAAAGTATTCTGACTTTATCCTCCCATGAGGATAAGCCCTTTGCCTTGAAAGCCAATCGCTAGGAAGATAGCCGGGTTCCTTTTCAAGCCCGGTGCGCTTGAGCATGAAATTCTCATGTTTATCATTATGGTTGTTGCTTTGTTGCACGAAAAGAGCAAAAACAGACAATATCAGTAAGGGAAACAGAATGGGAAATACCCGGGAGAAATTCGTTTTCATAAAAATCTGTTAAAGTGTTGGAAGAAACTTTCTTTTCACCAAAAATACGAAATATCAGTGAATGAAGGATTGATGCATTTTTTCACAAAATAATCAACCGCTCACCGCTTCCTCATGGGTTGTGGCGAGAGATATGTCAGCCGTCTCCATAGCCATTCCATTGGCCCGAAGCGGAATCTGGAAAGCCAGTATCTGCTGAAAAATATCTGGAATCCGAAAATTACAAGAACCAGAATTACTCCATCGAGGGTTGTAAATTTCCCGAAATATCCAAATCCATAGGAATAGAAAATTGTGGTACAAATTACAGACTGCATCAGATAATTGGTAAGTGCCATTCGCCCGACCGGCACCAGTGCATTCCATAATCCGCAAAGAAATCCTTTTTTATAAAGCGTGATTACCGAAGAAATATAAAACAGGGTAAGTGCCGGAGCACCAATTGCATGCGCCAAAGATGCAAGTGCAGAAAACCCGTTGGGTGCCATCATGTCTGCATAAAGAGATGCATATGTAAAAAAGCTTTCACAAATAACGCCCACCAAAAGACTCCAGATCCAGACACGTTTGTAAAAAGACAAACTACCGGCAGTTGGCTCGGCAAAGCCTTTTCTGGCAGCGACCATTCCCAACAGGAAAACACCCAGAACGGCAGGATAAAAGAAGAGCAGTGCGGGCAGTAACATACGCCATTCAGCAAGCCTGATATTTATAATTTCGTAAAAACTTCCGTTGCTGTAAATATGATTAGCCCTCTCAATCAGTTCCTGAATTGTCCGAAAGCTTTCGACCATAGAGGCATCAATTGCAGCTTTCCCTTCAGGTACCGATGCACCCAGGACCAGCATACCCCAAGAGAAGGTTACCACAATCGGTGGAATCAGAATCAGAATAATGGCCCAGATGGCAATTTTCCGGTTCGATGATTTCCTGAAAAGAAGAAGAATAAACCCGAAAAGTGCGTAAAAGAAGAGAATATCGCCAGCCCACAGCAGCAGAATATGGAGAATCCCAAACATCAGCAAGACAAAGAGTCTGCGTCTGAATATTGGCAGAATGCTTCCTGATTCCAGCTGTTTGTTCATAAATATCCAGAATCCATAACCAAAAAGCAGAGAAAAAATGATGTAGAATTTCCCTTCAAAAAGAAATCTTATCAGCAAATCCGGCAGAAGGACAAGCAGGGGCAGGTCAGCGTCAGGTTTCAATAACATGCCGGCGATGGGGCTAAAAAATAACTTCATATTCACCATCAAAATCCCAAAAATGGCAAAACCTCTGAGAATATCCAGCAAAATAAGTCTTCCGCCCGGAGCAATGGGAGCCGCAACATTTTTCATACCTGACGATTAATTTGAGTGGTCAAAATAGCAATATCTATAAAAGTTTAAGGTCACTAAAATAGTAAATTCCCTGAATAAACATATGAATTTTTCAGGGGAGTGAAATAAGGGTGTGAAAGATAGTGCCGTTTATTAATAAATGTCTGCGACTATGCGTTAAAACACTTCGACCTCCGCTCAGTGTGACATTCGTGCTGTAGTAGCGTTATTACATTTTAATAAATTCATTATCAATCAAATACGAAGTCATCCTGAGCGGAGTCGAAGGATATTTATTATCAGTTTCTAAATCTCAACTAAGCAACATTGGTATAAAACTGCAGACTTACCTCTGATTCACAACAACCAATGTATCAAATTTTGCAGGTTTTGTGCGCGATTGCGAAGCAAAGATATAAGTACCGGCAGTATCGGCAATAAATTTAAAAGTACTGTCCTTCGTTACATATATTTCAGGACAAATGCCATCGTATGACTCATAAAATCCGACGGAATTTATAAGATAGATGGTGTCGTTATAGGGATAATAATTTATAACCAGATTGGACCAGCAGCCATTTGGAGCACCTGCCAGCACATAAATACCAACGGTATCGCCAACAGTGGCGCTGTCCTGTATGATGGTCTCATCGATGTTGACAAATTCATAATAACGTGAGTAATTTTCTCCGTCGAGTTTACAAGAAACCAAGGCAAGAACGAGAAATGCAAGAAATAGAAATTGTAGCTTTTTCATAACAGAAAAGTAAAATAGAGAGAGCAAAAATCAACAAAAACCCTGCCGAAAGATACATCCATAAGTCGCATGAATCACCCGTTAAAATTAAAAAAGGCTATCGGCAGCAGCAAGTTTCGGGCATTTATTTTTATTCCATTCCACAAAAGCCAGGTGAGCCGGATGAAACAGATAAGCTTTTAGGGCATCCATATCAGCAAACTCACTGACAATCACAAGATCGGGAGATAAAGCATCGATTGGAAGCACATGATGAACTTCGAAGAAATCAATTCCCGGAATAATTGCCGGGAGAAGCTCGAGCTGCGATTTTACTTCTCTGACAACTTCAGCATGATCATCCTGGTTCAGTAAACCCTGATTTTTAAGAAAAACAATGTGCCTGATCATAATATAGTTTTGGGGCAAATTTAAGAAATTCAATAGACCGGGCTACCACAGATTAAAAGACAGGGAGACCAGGAGACTGAGGGACACGGGGATTGGGGAGAGTGCATCTCGAATCGAAACACTACTCATCCAATTATTTATCACCAATAAACACAAACTTAGTTGGTTTCATGAATGGATAATGTAATTTTGCAAAACCAATGGTTCTTTCTTCCTGATAAAGGTATGATAAACATTACTTAATCAACTGCAATCTATCCGCAAATATGACACCTGTAATAACACTTACCTCCGACTGGGGACTCCGCGATCACTACGTCGGAGCTGTGAAGGGTGCCATTCTGAGCAAATTGCCCGAAGCCAGAATTGTGGATATTTCACACAACATTTCACCATTCAATGTAAAACAGGGCTCATTTGTCCTTCGCAATGCTTATCCCGGTTTCCCGAAAGGCAGCATTCACATTGTTGGCATCAATACCGAGGAATCAGAACAAACCCCTCACATTGCCCTGCTTTATCAGGGACATTATTTTATCGGCACTGATAATGGCATTTTTACCCTGATGTTTGATGCACTTCCCGACAAAATCGTTGAAATTGAAATTCCGCAGGACTCGGGTTATTTCACTTTCTCAACCCGCGACCGTTTTGTGAAAGCCGCCGTTCATCTTGCGCAGGGCGGGGAGCTGGAAGAACTGGGCAACCTGCACACCGATCTGAAAGCACTCATCAGCATGAAATCGCAGGTAAACGGCAATACATTGGCAGGTAGGGTTATGTATATCGACAATTACGAAAATGTTTTCCTCAATATTACCCTTGCCGAGCTTGAAGATACCGGAATGAAAAGAAAATTCGCGATCAACATCAAAGGCCGCAAACATCAGATTAATCAGCTGCGAAGTGCATACAGCGACGTTCCGGATGGTGAAATTGCCTTGCTTCCCAGCACAACCGGCTATCTCGAAATTGCCATAAACAGAGGAAATGCAGCCAGCCTGCTCGGCTTGAATATCGACGATGTGGTTCTGATTGAATTTGAAGGTTAAGATATTTTAACACCTTCAGGCCCTTACTGATCCATCATTCCTTGCCCCAATTCATAAATTTGAGTAATTTAGCAGCCCCGTAAATGCGGTGTTTAAGCTTTTCATTTACTATGTTTACCCTTTATAAAAAAGAAATTTTCAGCTTTTTAAACTCGTTGATCGGGTACATAGCTGTCATTGTTTTTCTGTTGATCAACGGACTCTTTCTTTGGGTTTTTCCTATGGGATTTAACATCATCGATTTCGGGTACGCAAGCCTCGACAATATGTTTGCACTGGCTCCTATGGTTTTTCTGTTTTTGATTCCGGCCATTACCATGCGTTCGTTTGCCGACGAAAAACGCAGCGGAACCATAGAAATGCTGCTCACCAAACCCCTTACCGATTTCCAGATTATCTTCTCGAAATACCTCGCCAGCATAACCCTGGTTTTGCTGGCTTTGCTGCCTACGCTAATTTATGCCGTTTCGGTATATCTGCTGGGAAGTCCCAAAGGAAACCTTGATATGGGCGGATTGTGGGGCTCATACATTGGCCTGATTTTCCTTGCCTCTGCTTTTGCTGCAATAGGTCTTTTCATATCATCAGTTACCGATAATCAGATTGTTGCTTTTATGTTGTCGTTGATTATCTGCGGATTTCTGCTGATGGGTTTCGATATTATCGCAGGTTTGGCACTGTTCGGGAAAGTTGATCTTTTTATCATTTCGTTGGGAATACAGGCCCATTACACATCAATGAGCCGCGGAGTAATCGACACCAGAGATGTGCTCTATTTCCTGAGTCTCATTGCTATTTTTCTGATGATGACCAAAACGGCACTCGAAAGCCGTAAGTGGGAAAACACCGTTTCAGTAAAAAAGAAAGCATAAGCCCGGTTTTAAAATGTCAAAAGAATTTCAGATGAATCCTACCACCAACTCTTACAAGGACGTACGCCGGGCAAATATTATACAGCTGTTTCTGGGTTTGATTATCATTATTTTTCTCAACATTATAGGTTCTGCCATTTATTTCAGGCTCGACCTTACTTCCGAAAAACGATACTCACTCTCCCCTTCAACAAAGAAATTGCTCAGAGA
Source organism: Bacteroidales bacterium UBA5197 (assembly GCA_002412885.1). GTDB lineage: Bacteria > Bacteroidota > Bacteroidia > Bacteroidales > Lentimicrobiaceae > Lentimicrobium. Next base: position 45,663 of record DHVX01000042.1, on the reverse strand, counting down.
AACCGACGATATTTTTTACTTTAAAGTATATCTTGAAGGTGAATTTCCTGCCGGATTTAAAATGCTGAGCCGGTCAACCCGTGAAATGCTTGACGAATTCAGGGCTTTCAGCGATAACATTGAATATGAATTTATCAATCCTTCTGCCGCATCAGATGCCAAAACCCGAAATGACATTTTCGAGAGATTGGCTCAACAGGGAATTCAACCTACCGATATCAACGTAAGAACCAAGGAAGGGCAAAAACAACAGCGGATTTTTCCCGGTGCAATTCTTTCGCACAAGGGACGTGAAATACCCATCAATCTAATGGCAGAACAGGTTGGTGCAGCACCCGATGCAATCATCAACAATTCCATTCAGGCATTGGAATATAACATTTCAAACGCCATCAGAAAACTCGGAACTGCCAGCAAACCACGCATTGCTTTCACCGAAGGACACGGAGAATTATCGCGGCTTGAAACCGCCGATATTTCAAGAGCACTTTCTGATTTTTACATTGTTGACAGGGTAAAACTTGATGGCCAGGTGAATGCACTCACCGATCGCAAAGAAGGTGAAGACGGCAGCTTTGCTGTTTCAAATAAATACAAAGCCATCATCATTGCAAAACCCGATTCCATCTTTAGCGAAAAAGACAAATTCATCATTGACCAGTTTATCATGAAAGGTGGCAAGGTTTTATGGCTGATTGATCCTGTTTTTGCAAGCATGGACAGCATTCAGGCGGCAAACCGCACCATGGGCATCACACAGGACATCAACCTGAACGACCAGCTGTTCCGTTACGGAGTCAGATTGAACAGCAATCTGCTGATGGATCTCAATGCTTTACCCATTCCTGTTTTTACCGGCAATGTAGGCAACCAGCCGCAATACAGCTTTTTCCCCTGGTTTTATTTTCCGGTGTTAACTTCTACTTCAAAGCATCCGATTGTCAATAATCTGAATGCGGTGCGTACTGAATTTATCAGCAGCATCGACACCGTTGGCAATCCCGGAATCAGGAAAACAATTTTGCTTAAAACCTCAGAATACACGCGCATTGCAATGACACCCGTGATGATCAGCCTTGAAATACTGAGAAGCGAACCCAATCCTGCCGACTACAATCAACCGCCGCAACCCGTTGCTGTGCTGCTTGAAGGCGAATTTGAATCATTGTTCAGCAACCGCATTCCGGGAGAGATTTCAAAAGCTCCGGAGATAGGTTTTACCGAAAAAAGCCCTGAGAACCGAATGATTGTTATTGCTGATGGAGATATGATCAAAAATCAGATACAGTTCAGTGCCGGCAATTACAATCCTTATCCGTTGGGATATGACAGATTCACCGGGCAAACCTTTGGAAATAAAGATTTTATGCTGAATGCCGTCAATTACCTTTGCGATGATACGGGACTGATGTCGGTGCGTTCGCGAGAGCTAAAGCTCAGAGTACTTGACAGAACACGAGCTTCGAAGAATCTGGTGATGTGGCAACTGATAAATACTGCCGGACCTGTTTTATTGGTGATCCTTTTCGGACTGATTCAGTTCTTCCTTCGAAAACGGAGATACGCAAGATAAGACGGGTATTGATAAAACTAAATTAAACATAATGCAATGTTTTTTCGTAAAGGAATAGAATTGGAAAATAATGTCCTTCGACTCCGCTCAGGATGACATTGTAGAGAGCTGATAATGTGTGTATTAAAAGTGTACACGACCGACCAAATACGAATGTCACACAGAGCGGAGTCAAAGTGTTTTGCCAGCCACGTTTTAAATTGAGAATGAATCAATTAAAATGCAACAACGCTCTGCAACACCAATGTCACACTGAGTCCCGCACGTGCGGGAAAGTGTTTAAACGCCTTTCAAACATTAAAACATAATCAAAAAACATGAACAAAACCAAAGTCACACTCATCATTGCGGTTATATTGGCAATCATTGCCAGCCTTATCGTATTCAACAAGTCAAACACCACACTTGGCAAAGACCTCAGGGATTTTTCAATCAGCGATACGGCATCAATTACAAAAATTTTCATGTCGGATAAATCAGATCGTTCCATACTGCTTGAAAGGAAAAGCGATGGAATCTGGATGATGAACCAGAGGTACAATGCACATCCCGAAAATATCAATACTTTTCTTTTGACGGTTTCGAATCTCGCAGTTCGCGAACCTGTGGCAAAAGCAGCACACAACAACATCATCACATTACTTTCTGCCCGTTCGGTAAAAGTGGAAATCTATCAAAACAGCCATCGTATAAAAATCGGTCAGTACAAATTCTTCCCATACGAGAAAATGGCAAAAACCTATTACATAGGCGATGCAACCATGGATAACAACGGAACTTATGCGCTTATGGAAGGATCGAACTCTCCGGTAGTACTCTATATGCCAGGCTTGAGAGGCTATGTGGCCACCCGCTTTTCAACACTTGAAACCAATTGGCGCGAACACACTGTATTTAATAAGAGGTTTCCTGAAATCGATTTTATTACTGTTGAATTTCCTGACCAGTCCAACGAATCGTACAAAGTAGTCAACAAAGACAACTCAACGCTGGAACTTATCCGCCTTATGGATAACAGAACTCTGACTTCGTTCGACACGCTTCAGTTGATGGGATTTGTCAATGCATTCAGAAACATTCGCTACGAGGCTCTATTCAACGATATGGAACCACATCGCAAAGACTCCATTTCGGGCGTAACTCCCATGCACATCATAACCCTGCAGGCAAAGGATGGAACGGTGCAGAATATCAGAACCTTCCCCCGGATGCTGCCCGAACCTGAAATTGATGTTTTTGATGGCTCCACTGTCTATCACGACAAGGATAGAATGTATGCCTACATCAATGACGATGAGGACTTTGTGCTGATTCAGTATTTTGTATTTGACAAGATACTCCGTCCGCTCTCCTCGTTTACACAACGAAGAACTGAATAAGCAAAACACATAATCAAAATGCTATGCAAAAGCTGGTCAATTCAAAAGTTCTGGTAACCGGGGGTGCCGGCTTTATAGGCTCCAACATTATCGAAGCCTTGCTTTTGCAGGGAAATTATGTGGTTTGCCTCGATAATTTCAGTACGGGAAAAAGGCAAAATATTCAACCCTTTCTTGAGAATCCGAAATTCAGGATGATTGAAGGCGACATCCGCAACCCTGAAGACTGCAAAAAGGCTGTTGAAGGCGTAGAATATGTACTTCACCAGGCAGCGCTCGGATCGGTGCCGCGGTCAATAAACGATCCACTAACAACCAATGAAGTAAACGTTACCGGGTTTCTGAATATGCTGATTGCCACACGCGATGCCGGCATCAAAAGATTTGTGTATGCTGCCAGCTCTTCCACTTATGGCGATCATCCCGCTTTGCCAAAAAGAGAAGACATTATCGGTAAACCTTTATCACCTTATGCCATCACAAAATATGTGAATGAATTGTATGCCAATGTTTTCTCCGATCTTTATGGAATTGAAACCATCGGATTAAGGTATTTTAATGTCTTTGGCAAGCGGCAGGATCCTGATGGTGCTTATGCCGCTGTAATTCCGAAATTTCTCAAATCCCTGATCAACGGAGAAGCTCCGGTTATCAACGGAGATGGCTCACATTCACGTGATTTTACTTATGTTGAGAATGTAGTGAGTATAAATCAATTGGCCTTGCTTACGCAGAACCCTGAAGCTGTAAATACGGTTTATAATGTGGCTTTCGGTGAAAACACCAGTCTGTTGGAGCTTTATGATCAATTGATACTTAACCTTTCGGAATTCATTCCGGAAGTAAAATCAATTAAGCCGGTTTTTGGTCCAACCAGAAAAGGCGATGTACTGCATTCACTTGCTTCCATTGAAAAAGCTTCAGCATTGCTGGGCTATCATCCCCGGTACAGTTTATCACAAGGATTAAAAGAGGCCATCAGGTGGTATTATGAAGCTTTGAGGTAATTGCTTTTGTTTCGGATAACCTGGAACATAAACGTCAAAACACTTCGACTCCGCTCAGTGTGACATTCGTTTATAGTGTACACTGCATCATCTTAATGCACTAATTATCAATTCTATACGATGTCCTCCTGAGCGGAATCGAAGGACATAACGCTTATTCAGTTGCTATTAAATAATCAAAGTCACAGCATCAACTGATAATGGTTGCAATTATTTTTCTGGCAACAGCTCTGTTCCGGAACTCGCACAAATAAATACCCTGCCAGGTTCCCAATCTGAGTTTACCGTTTATTATCGGAACGGACAATTCGCTTCCGGTGAGCACTGACTTGATATGCGCCGGCATATCATCACTTCCTTCAATGGTATGGCGATAATAAGGTTGATTCTCAGGAACCATCCTGTTGAAAACGGTTTCAAAATCATCAAGCACAGTTGAATCAGCATTTTCGTTAATGCAAATACCAGCAGAGGTGTGCAAAATAAATAAATGCAGCAAACCCGACAAAGGCAAGTCACCCAGTTGAGAAACAACTTTATCGGTAATCAGATGGAAACCCCGAGGGTAAGCGGGGAGTATAATTTCTATTTGTTTTGTCATGGCTGATGGAGTAAAATACAAAGTTAGTAAATGGGTTAATCTTGTCAGCACTATTTAATCAACTTTTGCTGCTTTCGTCCATTTTTGGTGACAAGACTCACTATATAAATTCCGGATGTTAAATGAGATATGTTAACTTGATTATTTTCTATAAATGGCTGTGAATGAACTATTCGGCCATGGCAATCATAAATTTGTAATTTGGTATAACTTTTGGCCAATATATTTATGAGTTCGTTTGCTGGATTTGGATAAAATAGCAACTCTATAGAATTCACCGAATTACCGGGTTGAACTATACCAGTTGTTAAAAGGTCAAAACGCATAATCATGCCACTATTACTCGCACTCCAGCCAATTGTTTCGTCTATAAAGCAAGTAGCAGTAGTACGCTGATAAAGCAATGGCCAATATAATGAACCTTCATATACAACTGTAAATGACTCACCTCCATTGTGTGATATTGCCATAAAATCCCCATCAATGGTTGCTATGGCTGTTTGAGAATCCACCATTTTAAGATATGTGACATTCTGCGGCAAATTGACGGATGATGTGTTCCAGGTTGCCCCGCCATCGCTTGTGAACCTGATGGATTTGTTGTTTAGGCCAATGATACCATTCAAGTTATCTTTGAAACTTATACTTATAATTGTTCCGGAACTTCCATAATCAATTTCAAACCACGTAAGCCCGCCATCTTCCGTTTTAAACATTACACCCATTCCCATGGAATTAATTGCAGGCAGGTACCCAGTTAAGCTGTCTGTGAAAACTGATCGGCAATATGTAGTGTAACCTGTTACCAGCGGACTGACATCCTCCCATGTGTTTCCTGCATCTGTTGATTTAATGACACTACATGAACTTCCACTGATAAAGATTGAGTGATCATCAGGGATGCTAAGCCACTTTACATATTTTTCAATCCCGGTTGTACCTTTGTACCAATTTAAACCTCCGTCAGTTGTTTTATATATCACATTTCCCCTGAACACTGCCCAGCCTGTAGTTTCTGTCATAAAGGCTATGTCTAATATTATGTAGTCATGATACCAGGGTGGATCAGATATAGAATCAAGCGTCAGGTCAAGATATGAATCCTGCCATGTTTTACCCCCATCATTCGTATAATTAATAAAACTGCCCATCGACTTAACGCCCCCTACAAAACCATTCAAAGAATCTTTGAAATAAACAGAATAATTGACATATTTATTACCTGTGATGAGATCCTCAAAGTTTTCACCAGCGTCTATAGTTTTTCTTAAAGCTGGTCCAGATCCTACAACTACACAAACATCAGGATTTGGACAAGAGAAATTTTCAAATGATTCATTAAAGATGCTAAATGGCTTATCATTCCAGGTTTGTCCACCATCATTTGTACTATAGAACTGGCAACTATTAAGCACATACCCTGTGAGCGAATCAAAGAACTTCATACTCTCAGTTCCAAAAGAAGTATTGCAACTTTGACCTAAAATATGAGTAGTCCATGAATTTCCTCCATCTACTGAGTGGAAGGCAGGTGCATAAAAACTATAGGGACCTGCTTGAAAAGCGCCGGCTCCAATCCAGATGTCATCCGGCCCAAGCACTTCCATAGATGTTATATATTCAACTTCCGAAGGAACATTTACATTTATCCAGGTAAGTCCTCCATCATCTGAACGCTTTAATACTGGTTCTTCCGGATTAAGTCCCCCATACCCTGAAATATAACCCGTTTGTGGATTTGCAAATTTAATCACGTCATACAAGATCTCTTCACTGGCATTGAAGCTAATATTTTGCCATGATTGTCCACCATCACCGGTTTTTGAAAGTAAACTATATCGGCCTATAACAAAGCCGAGTGTGTCGTTATAAAAATATGACCCTTTTATATCACCCCATAATTGAATTACCTGGTAACTCCATGTATGTCCGGCATCAACTGTTGTGTACAAGCACTTTCCATTTCCAATAAAACCCTTGTTATTGTTAATAAAATTCACATTACTGATCTGTTTTCCTTCCAGGAAGGCATGCATTGGCAGCGATTTCCATGTGAGTCCACCATCTATTGTTCGCATAAGCGTTTGATCTCCTACAATATAACCGGTATCCACAGAAGGGAATGAAACATCAAAAATATCCTGAAACGTAGGCAGAGGATTCTGTAATGTCCATCCTTGTGCAAAAGAATTTAGCATTAGTACAACCAGTGAAGTAGTTGTGAGTAGTTTTCTGATCATATATTATGGGATTTGTGTCAAAGATATGTTTTTATTGCATGAAATATGTAGTCATCAAATCCTCTGATTTGATCAAATTGTAAAATCGGAAAGTAAAAATCAATCCAGAAATGATTGAACATAATCAGCCATAAATAATGGCAGATTAATCAATCCTTCTTCTTTCTTTAAATTACGCAATGAAAATCTTATACTGATTTCCGGCTTGTACTTTTCACGATAAACCGACAATGACCTGCTTCTGACATTCTGATCTGATTTCACTTCAATTGGGATAATGAACTGCTCTCCGAAATGTTTTTAAATCCAGGTTTTGCCAACCTGCATGGCACCCGGCAGTATAAGCGATTTTCTGCCCTGATTGGCTTTCCAATCCTTTAAACGGATAAGATTTCTCTTGATATATTCATGCTTCCACACTTATTAAGTGACAAATATGTGATTAAAATCACACTTTTGTCACTTAGTAAGTGTAAAAAGCTAAAAAGTTTATGTCTCAATTTAAAAAAAAAGAGGGCACAAATGCCCCCTTGAAATTGGAAATTCAAAACGAAATTTTATACTTTCTTCAGACTATTCTCAGCTATCTTTTCAAGCATTTCGGTGGTAAGTGATTTTGGTCGCTCAAGCGAATAACCCAAAGCACGGTCCCAGATAATGTTAGCGCAAATTCCTATAGAACGGCCGATTCCGAAAAGGACTGTATAAAAGTCGTACTCTTTTACACCATAATGCCATTGAATTACGCCCGATTGCGCATCTACATTCGGCCATGGATTTTTGGCTTTTCCCTGCTCAAGCAAAATTGGAGGCACGATGTCATATAGCATACTCACGATTTTGAATAACGGGTCATCAGACAAATTCTTCAGGCTAAATTCGCGTTGCAGGGAATATCTCGGGTCGGTTTTACGCAATACTGCATGACCGAATCCCGGAATAACCTGACCAGATTCCAGTGTATCCCAGACAAACTGTTTCAATTCAGCTTCCGTTGGAACATCCCCGTTCATCTTATCCATTAAATCCTGCAGCCAGCGTAAAACTTCCTGGTTGGCAAGTCCGTGAAGCGGCCCGGCCAATCCGTTAACCATGGCTGAAATGGATAAATATACATCGCTGAGCGAACTGGCAACCAGATGCCCGGTATGTGCACTTACGTTTCCAGCTTCATGATCAGCATGTACAATAAAATGCATTCTGGAAACATCGTCGTACGGTTTGCCAATTCCCATCATATGGGCGAAGTTGCCTCCAAAATCAAGGTTGGGGTTCGATTGAATGCGCTTTCCGTCCCTGTAAAGTTTGGCATATGTGTAAGTTGCAATCTCAGGAAGCTTGGCAAGCAGACTCAGCGAATCCTCATAAGTTGGATCCCAATAATCATGTTTGCTCATTCCTCCATGATACTTTTTCGAGAAAAAAGATTCGCGGTGCATGGTCAGAATTGCAGTTGAGAATACCGTCATCGGGTGACTGCAACAAGGCATTGCATCGATAAGCTCATAGATATACCTTGGCAAAATACGCCTTTTATTAAATTCATCAGCCATTTCAGCAGCTTGCTCTTCGGTAGGCATATCTCCGGTAAGCAAAAGATAATATAAACCCTCAACCAAAGGCATTTCACCACCTTTTGCCTTGGGAAGTTTCTCAAAAACCTCAGGCAAAGTATATCCCCTGTATCGTATTCCTTCCTGAGGATCAAGATAGGAAATATCCGATACGAGCGATTTTATTCCCCGCATCCCACCAATAATTTGTCCAATGGTAACCTTATCAACCACAACATCACCGTATTCCTTCATCAGTTTTTCGGTACGGGGCCGCCAGTCCATTATTTTTTCGTAAAGCGTGTCCTTAATTCTTTTTGCCATCGGCTTCAGGTATAAAAGTTAATAAATTCTTTATTGGGTCAGGAATTTTTGATTGTATTTACAATCTCAGTTCCAAATTCAGAAGTTTTTAGTTTGGTTGCATTTGCCATAAGCCTGTGAAAATCATAAGTGACTTTCCCCGAAAGGATGGTTTTTCTTATGGAACTATAGATCAGATCAGCGGCTTCGTTCCAGCCCAGATATTCCAGCATCATGGCTCCCGAAAGTATCACCGAACCGGGATTCACCATATCAAGTCCTGCGTATTTGGGCGCTGTTCCGTGGGTAGCTTCAAAAATGGCATGACCGGTAACATAGTTGATGTTTGCACCCGGGGCAATGCCGATTCCTCCAACAATTGCAGCAAGTGCATCAGAAATGTAGTCGCCATTGAGGTTTAAAGTGGCTATAACTGAATACTCCGCCGGACGAAGCAATATCTGCTGAAGAAAAGCATCAGCGATTACATCTTTCACCAGAATTTTACCGCTTTTAATGGCAGTTTGCTGAGCTTTATCAGCAACTTCTTTGCCCGATTTTTCAGCAATTTCGTCATACTCAGCCCAGGTGAAGGTTTTGTCGGCATACTCACGGCGGGCCAATTCGTAGCCCCATTTTTTGAATGCCCCTTCGGTGAACTTCATGATGTTGCCTTTATGAACGATGGTCAACGAGGGCAGTTTGCGTTCAATTGTATAATTCAGGGCTGCACGTACAAGCCTTTCGGCGCCTTCTTTTGAAACGGGTTTAATGCCGATTGAACTGGTTTCAGGAAAACGGATTTTATTGACACCCATTTCATTTTTCAAAAACGCAAGTACTTTATCGGCTTCAGGAGTTCCGCTCATAAATTCGATACCGGCATAAATATCTTCGGTGTTTTCGCGGAAGATGTGCATATCAACCTTTGAAGGATCTTTAACAGGACTCGGTACGCCGTCAAACCAGCGCACAGGACGCAGACAAACATAGAGATCAAGTTGCTGACGAAGTGCGACATTCAACGAACGTATGCCACCTCCCACCGGAGTGGTTAAAGGCCCTTTGATACCTACTTTATATTTCCTGAAAGCTTCTAAAGTTTCTTCAGGAAGCCAGTTTCCGGTTTTGTTGAACGATTTCTCGCCCGCCAGAACTTCTTTCCACAATAATTTTCGTTTACCGGAATAAGCCTTCTCAACAGCAGCATCTAAAACCCTTACAGATGCAGCCCAGATGTCGGCACCAGTGCCATCGCCTTCAATAAATGGAATAACAGGTTGATCCGGTACGTGGAGTTTCCCGGCAACAATTGAAATCAGATTCTCGCTCATTATACGTATTTAGTTAGTTAATTATGTACGAACACGCAATATTTGAAAACACAAAGGTAAGAAAGTAATTATGAAAAATCAAAGACCTACAAACTGAAAGTTTTTTTGTTTGTTAATAGGCATGTAATCAATACTTAAGAATTAATTTTTCTTGTTTTGGTCCCGGATTTGCACATAAAATAAATGGGAATCCTTCGACTCCGCTCAGGATGACATCGTATTTAATTGAATATTAATGTATTAAATAGAATCAATGCTTACATAATACGTATGTCACACTGAGAGTCGAAGTGTTTTTGACGTTATTGATCCTAAACCTTAACCTCAACCTAAACCTTAACCTCAACCTCAACCTCAGCCTCAACCTCGCCAATGCCTGATAATTCTCAAACAATCCCAAAATCTCATTATCCAACAGACTCCGGCCTGGTGATTTATGATGGTTTTTGTGTTTTGTGCAGCAATGCTGTTAAATTTCTTCTGAGGATTGACAAAAGGAAAGTACTTCAGTTTACCAGCTTCAAACAAACTTTAGCTTCAGATCACCAAGATCCGAAAAAACAGAAAGGCAGTCAGCCGGAAAGCATCCTTTACATTGAAAATGAAAAGCTTTACAGCGGATCAGAGGCAATTATAATGATCCTGATCAGGATTGGCGGCATCTGGAAATCAGCACGTTTGCTGCGGATCATCCCATTGGGTTTCAGAGAATTTCTTTACAGGATAATTGCAAAAAACAGATACACTGTATTTGGCAAAAAAAACACATGCGACATCCCGGATAAAAAACATGCAGCAAGGTTTCTGCCTGAAATTGATCCGGATGAACTTGTTTTGATGACCAAATCCACAGCTTTAGATCAGTAATTTATAAAAAACTTCAGCGTTTTTCGATAATTGCAGTGAATTCTAAAGATGAAAGCATAAAAAAACTAATTTTGCATAAGCGGTTTTGAACAGAAGTATTTCTTCATTTATCTGCAAGTATAAAACTGACAAACTCTAATTACTCATTTCCTGCAATATGCGTAAATTCTTTAAAGCAGTTGTAATCGCTGCAATTGCTCTCACAGGACTCATCCTGCAATCTGTTGAAATTTCGGCCCAGAATGGAACCATCAGAGGCTTTGTTTACGAAAAAGAATCGGGCGAACCCATTATTTTTACCAATGTTTACCTTTACAAAACTACATACGGATCTACAACCGATGTAAACGGTTATTTCACCATTTCAAGGATTCCTGACGGAGATTATACCTTGATGGTTACCTACCTCGGATTTGATACTCTTCAATTACCCGTTTCAATAAAAGGCAACACCGTAATCACCAAAAATTTATTCCTTACCAAAGCAGCATTCAACCTGGATGCGGTAATGATTACCGCCGACCGCGAAGAAGCCAGAAACGATACCCGTACCTCAGTTATCAAGTTAACACCCAAACAGATCAGCCGCATTCCCAGCATTGGAGGACAACCTGACCTTGCACAGTATCTACAGGTATTGCCTGGCGTTGTCTTCACAGGAGATCAGGGAGGTCAGTTATATATACGCGGAGGATCACCGATTCAGAATAAAGTATTGCTCGATGGAATGATTATTTACAATCCGTTTCACTCGATCGGACTTTTTTCGGTATTTGATACCGATATCCTCCGTAATGCCGATATTTATACCGGAGGTTTTAATGCAGAACATGGCGGCAGGATTTCATCTGTAATGGATTTAACCACCCGCGACGGCAACAAAAAACACATTGCCGGAAAAGCAGGAGCCAGCACTTTCGGCGCTAAGCTGATGCTCGAAGGCCCTATAAAAAAGCAGAAAGACAACGGTGGGAGCATTTCGTTTCTCATCTCAGCCAAAAACTCTTACCTTAAGGAGACTTCAGACATTTTCTACAATTACATTGATACTGCCGGACTTCCGTTCAACTATACCGACGTTTACGGGAAGGTCTCAATCAATGCTTCTAACGGATCAAAAGTCAATATATACGGATTTAACTTCAACGACAAAGTTGACTATACTGACCTGGCAACATATCAGTGGAATTCAACCGGAGGAGGTACCAACTGGGTTGTGATTCCCGGCAACAATCCCGTGCTCATGGAAGGTAATTTTGCCTATTCATCCTACAATATTTCAATGAAAGAGGGTGCATTGCCCGAAAGAACCAGCTCAATCAATGGATTTAACCTTGGTATGGGCTTTACTTATTATCTTGGAAAAGATGAAATTAAGTATGGAATAGAAATGCAGGGCTTTAAAACCGAATTTGATTTTACAAATCTGATAGGCCGCAAAATATCGCAGGTTGAAAACACAACTGAAATTGCCGGCTTTGTCAAGTATAAGATGACACGCGGCAAACTGCTTTTCGAACCTGGATTCAGGATGCAGTATTATGCTTCCCTCGCCAATTTTTCACCGGAACCCCGATTGGCAATGAAGTATAATTTTACCGAAAAATTCCGCCTGAAAATGGCGGCAGGCCTTTATTCGCAGAATCTCATCAGTGCAAATTCCGACCGTGATATTGTCAACCTGTTTTATGGATTTCTTTCAGGCCCCGACAACCTGCAACAAACCTTTGATGGCAAAGACGTGGACCATAAGCTTCAAAAATCAGAGCATATAATACTCGGTGCAGAGTTTGACCCGCTCAAAAATATGACAGTCAACGTGGAGGTCTATTACAAGAATTTTTCGCAACTCACCAACATCAACCGCAACAAAATATTTGACGACAACGGAGATTACAACAATCCAAACGACCCCAACTACAAACCGGATTACCTGCGTAAAGATTTTATCATAGAAAATGGCAATGCCAATGGATTTGACGTTTCCATAAAATATGAAGTCAGGAAAATATATCTGTGGGCTGTTTATTCTCTGGCATATGTAAACCGCTACGACGGCGTGATAAATTATGTACCTCACTATGACAGACGCCACAATGTAAATCTGGTTGGTTCATACCGTTTTGGAAAAGAGCTGAACTGGGAGTTCAATGCACGCTGGAATCTCGGATCAGGTTTCCCGTTTACGCAAACCGGCGGATTTTACGAAAAACTGACGTTTGAGCAAGGAGCTGCTACAAACTATAACATTTCAAATGGTCAGCTTGGAATCATTTACTCAGATTATAACAAAGCCAGATTACCTTATTATCACAGACTTGATTTAAGCATGATGCACAGAATACGAATCGGCGAAAGAGGAATGCTTGAGTTTAACCTGAGTGTCACCAATATTTACGATCGCGACAACATTTTTTATGTAAATCGTATTACCGGCGAAAAAGTGAATCAGTTGCCGATTATGCCCAGCTTTGGAATGAGTTTAGGATTCTGACAAGTTTGTTTTTTTTTCCGGGGATAATTACTGGGTCAATTGACTCAGGAGTTTATTCCCGGTTTTTTGTATCAATAATTATGGTAACCGGGCCATCGTTGATAAGAGATATCTGCATGTTCGCGCCAAACCATCCACATTCTACCTTTAATCCCGATTCACTCTTTAGCCTTTCAACAAAGGCTTCGTAAAGCGGAATGGCTTTATCAGGATTGGCTGCTTTAATGTACGACGGCCGGTTGCCTTTGCGGGTGCTTGCATGCAGGGTAAACTGGCTCACCACCAACATGCTGCCTGCAATATCCATGACCGAAAGGTTCATTATTCCCGCTTCATCATCAAAAATCCGGAGTCGGATCAACTTGCCCAACAACCAATCGATATCCCCGACACTGTCGTCATGTTCTATTCCTAAAAGAATCATCATGCCGTTGCCGATATTGGCAGATCCATGCGCTGCGCTGCTGACTTCAGCACTGAGCACCCTTTGAACTACTACTCTCATATCAAATCAAAATATAATTAAGCGCCTGTAGAATAACTCTTTGCCTTCAGCTGCAGTGGACGACATCGTGTGATTCTTCAATCCATGTTAATCCCATTCTTTTTCCTCAAAGTACTCATCGTTGATGATGCTTATGTAATTGTTGTACCTCGATTTACTGATTCTGCCATCATTAAGCGCGCTTTTTACAGCACATCCCGGTTCATGCACATGGGTACAATTGTTAAACTGACAACCATGCATAAGTACGCGCATTTCGGGGAAACGTTCGGCAACCTCCTGTTTATCGAAGTGAATCAACCCGAATTCTTTAATTCCCGGTGTGTCAATTACAAATCCGCCACCGGCCAATGGCAGCATTTCGGCATAAGTGGTGGTGTGTTTTCCTTTGTGATGATACTCGGAAATTACGCCGACTTTCTGCTTCAACCCGGGTTCAATGGCATTGATAAGCGCTGATTTACCGACTCCTGAATGTCCGCTCATCAGCGTTACTTTGCCCGAAAGAAAACTTCGCACCTCCTGAAGTCCAAGACCGGAAACTACTGAGGTGGTAAAACAAGTATAGCCGATTGAACTATAGAGCGACATCATATCGTTCAGTTTAACCAGATCGCCATCTTTGTATAAGTCACATTTATTGATAAAGATTGAAACTGGAATATGATATGCTTCGGCTGTAACCAGAAACCTGTCGATAAAACCGGTGGATGTTCTGGGGCTGGAAATGGTAGCCATGACCACTGCCTGATCGATATTTGAGGCAATGATATGAGACTGTTTCGATAAGCGGGTTGCTTTACGGACAATAAAATTATGTCTTTGGTGAATGGTATGAATTACGCCGGTGTCTTCATTGGGTTGAAGCTGATACTCCACCACATCGCCAACCGCAACCGGATTGGTTGAACGGAAACCCTTCATCCTGAAATTCCCTTTTATCCTGCAGTCGGCAATTACACCATCATCGGACATAACTGCGACCCAACTTCCGGTTGACCGGATAACTACACCCTTTATCAGCGCCATAACTATCTGAACAAGTAATGTTTGCGAACCGGTTCCTTGATGTCCCAAACGCAACTCAAGCCCTTTGGAAAAGTTATGTAATCGCCTTTTCTGATGGTTGTTGCCCCTTGTTCCGTTTCTACTACTACAATTCCCTCAAGAAAATAGCACAATTCTTCCTCTTCATAAACATATGAAAACCGGGAAATTTCCTTTTCCCAGATTGGCCATTGCCTGACTCCAAGTTCTTCTATTTGGTTATCAGTGAGTTGCTGCTGAAGAATCATCATATAAAAATTAAATTAATTTTACATTATTCGTTCGTAAAGTTAGTAATATTCCCTAAATTTGTGGTTAATAAACAATTTCAGATTCCTTGTCCTGCCATTTCATTACTTTCCCAACTCATATTAATGCTATTGACTTAAGTTTCCGGACAGGATGTTTTTGCTGTAATATAAAAGATCATCAATTTCAAAATAGTATTTGAACGAACCATAATCTTTGATGACATGAAAGAAATACTTCCCTTGTTGATTTCACCGTTTATCTTTCTGATGCTGTTCCTATATTTGCGCTATAGATATCCTAAAGGACAATTTCGATTATTTTTCAAGGCATTGGGACTGGGGTGTCTAATGGCCATTCCGGTTATTCTGGCCAATCTGCTGGCCAATTATCTGAACCTTGATGGTGCACTGAGTATCCGGAGAATGTTTATGTATTCTTTCGTATTTGTCGGTTTTGTGACAGAACTGAGTAAATTCATCCCGCTGTTTGCCGGCATCATGAAACACAAGAGTTTTAACGGTGCACCGGATGGCATTATCTACACCATTGCCATTTCTACCGGATTAACTACTTTATACGCGATATATTACCAATACTTTGGTGTTAAAGTAGAAGGTGACTGGCTATATATTATTGCCATTGGCCCAATGAATGCTTTGCTGGCAGTAATTCTGGGATTTTTCTCAGGCATGGGGAAAGTACGGAAAAACAAGTTTATCGATTCCATGACAGGCTTAGGTGCCGCTGCATTCTTTCACGGATTATTCCGGTTTACACTGCTTAGCAACGATATGCTTTTTTTCTATCTGGTTGCCGGAGGTCTTCTGTTCATTTCAATCATCCTGGTCAAAAAGAGCATAACCACTCCATCTGACTCATACTAATCTGTACATTTTGCCGGGAAGGCTCTTCACAATTCCCTCAAATTCAAGATTCAGCAGTGCTGCTGCAATTTTGCTTGTCTGTATTCCGGATGAAAGGCAGATTTTATCCATGCTGCAGTCTCCGTTTTCCTGAAGCAGACTCACCACAACTTCTTCGTCGGGCTGAAGCTGAACAAATAATTTTCGCTGCACAGATTCCTTTCGGGCAACTGTTTTTTCCCATCCCATAATGTACAGAATATCCTTTGATGTCTGAACCAGAGCCGCTCTGTTGGTTTTTATCAGATGATTACAACCTTCCGACATCAGATCATTAATTCTGCCGGGCACTGCAAACACATCGCGGTTGTAAGAATTTGCGATATCAGCTGTGATAAGCGCTCCACCGCGCGATCCGGCTTCAATCACCACTGTTGCATCAGCCAATCCGGCAATTATTCTGTTTCTTTTGGGAAAGTTTTCCCGGTCGGGATTGGTTTCGCTCATAAATTCAGTCACCAGCCCACCTTGTTCAAGCATACGCTGCGAAAGGTTGAAATTCATCGGTGGATATATCCTGTCGAGGCCATGCGCCAGCACACCAACTGTTTTCAGATCCTCATCCAACGCCGATTTGTGGGCACAGGTATCAATTCCGTAAGCAAGTCCGCTGACAACAAGAACACCAAGCTCTTTTAACCCGGCGATCAGTTTCCGGCACATCTCTTTTCCGTAATCACTGGCTCTTCGGGTACCGACTACACTCACAATGTGGGGTGCATTCAGATCCATATTCCCCAGCGAGTAAATCAAAACCGGGCTGTCGGTGCAATGCCTTAACCTTTCGGGATAATGCGCATCAGTAAAAAAGCTGGTTTGGATTTTATATTTCGTGATAAATTCAACTTCACGGGCAGCGCGATCAACCACACTTTTGTTTTTTGCAATCTGGTCAACAGTCATCTGTCCCATTCCCGGGATTTTTAACAATCCGGCTTTGCTTTCGCGAAAAACAGCCATAGGACTGCCGGTATAAGCTATTAACTTCCGGGCATTTACATCGCCCACGCCAGGCAATAAAGTAATGGCTATCTGATATAATAATGTTTCCTGATCGGCTGCATTCATAGTGGTGCGAATATATGAACTTTTTATTAAATCTTTAATAAGCGATCAATTGCTGCCCCTCCGTATCTATATTTGCACAAAGTATTAAAAACCTGCAACAATCCACATGAAAAATCCCAAAGTATTGGTTTGCCCGCTCGATTGGGGATTAGGTCATGCGACCCGTTGCATTCCAATCATCAGACACCTTAAAGAGAGCGGAGCAGAGGTAATTATTGCCTCAGACGGGCCTCAACTTACTTTGCTCAGGGAAGAATTTCCTGATTTGGAATATATCTTACTTCCCGGCTACAAAATGACTTACAACCGTTTTGTACCCATTGCTTTTAAGGTTCTGACCGAAGTCCCCCGATTATTTCTTAAAATCACCAGAGAAAACAAGCTGTTAAAAAGCATAATAAAAGAGAAGGATATTGATGTTGTTATCTCCGATAACCGTTATGGCTTATGGAATAAAAATGTTTATTCAGTATTAATAACCCATCAGGTTAATATTATTGTCCCTCCCACTTTAAAAATTGCTGGCCAATGGCTTCACAGCTTAACCCACAAATACATCCGCAGATTTGATGAATGCTGGATTCCTGATTTTGAAGGCAAACAGAACCTTTCCGGCGATCTTTCTCATGGAACCAATATTCCATCAAACTGCAAGTACATAGGGATTCTGAGCCGGTTTGACAGATCAGCAACCATATCATCACCCGAAAGGCGCTATGAAATCATTGCCATCGTATCTGGCCCCGAAACACAACGAACCACATTTGAAGAAAAGCTTCTGGCGCAATTGCCGGTAAATGACAAGTCTTGTCTTCTCATTCGCGGCATTCCAGGCAACACCAAAATTAAAACCCTGCGTAGGTCACTCGATGTTGCCGACCACCTGACGTCGGATGAGCTTGAAGGCATTCTCAGAAGCGGACCCATGGTAATATGCCGGGCTGGGTATTCAACACTTATGGACATCGCATTTTCGGGTAACAAAGCCATTCTTGTTCCTACGCCAGGACAAACCGAACAGGAATATCTGGCTGCCAATTTATCCAAAGCAGGAATTTTTTATACTACAAGTCAAAAGCGGATGAACCTGCCTGATGCATTCAGCAAAGCTTCATTGTTGAGCGGCATTCAACTTTCCAACGAAAAAACCGGCTACAAAACAGTTTTAAATGAATTATTAAACAAATTCAGGCAATAATACTACGGAGAACTAACCTTCTCCTGCGAATTTCACTAACTTTGCAATCAAACATAAAAATATGATTCTAAATCAAATTACCTGGGATATCAGCCCTATAATATTCGACCTTGGCAGTCTGCAGATCAGATGGTACGGACTATTTTTTGCACTGGCTTTCTATCTGGGATATTTAATCCTTGAAAAGCAGGTTTTCAAACGCGAAGGGTTGCCCGTTGGGCTGCTTGATCAACTGGCCACATTTGTGGTGATTGGAACAGTAATCGGCGCGAGATTGGGACACGTATTTTTTTATGAACCCGCATCTTATCTGAAGGATCCCCTTAGTATTCTGAAAATATGGGAGGGCGGACTTGCCAGTCATGGCGCTGCAATTGGCATTTTGCTGGCTCTTTGGCTGTTTGTAAGAAAATCCGGAAAATCATATTTATGGACCCTTGACCGGGTTGTGATAGTGGTTGCCCTTGGCGGATTTTTCATTCGTATGGGTAATCTTATGAACAGTGAAATTTACGGTCATTTTACTTCCTTGCCCTGGGGCTTTATTTTCTTGCGGGATGGAGAGACCGAACCACGTCATCCAACCCAGATATACGAAGCACTTACCTACCTTCTGCTTTTCTTTGGCTTGCTGGCTTATTACCGCAAGAATTACAAAATCATGAAAGAAGGTACAATCTTCGGCGTTTTTATGATTATCCTCTTTGGCGTAAGATTCCTCATAGAATTTGTAAAAGAACCACAGGTTACCTTCGAGCAAACCATGGCACTCAATATGGGACAGCTATTGAGCATTCCCTTTATTCTTGCCGGTGTGTTTCTGCTCTTTTACGTGAGGCGGAAAAAGAAGTAACTTCCTTATAATCAGTCACATTTTGTATCCCCCTCTTTTCCCCCTTTCGAAAAAGGGGGACGATCACTTTCGTGTTTTTGAGACACATCCGTTTGCAGAAAGTCCTGTTAGCTCTGCTATAGAATTTGGGCTAAAGCCCCTTCAATCCATCACCCTTTTCTTGCCACAGGCTAAAGCCGTGTGGCAATTCATATCATTTTCTTATAGCATTTTCTTTTATTCCCAATGCTGCTTGCGCGCGTCCCCTGACGCATGCAACACCAACGCTCAAATTACATATCTCTTACAAATTCGCTCCTGCTGAATTCCCTCCTGCTTTAGCTGGAGGAAGGTTAATAAAAAACTTCAATACCATTCCGGGCTTTAGCCCAACCATTATGTATTTTTTTGGGCTAAAGCCCCTTAAAACCATAACCATTTATTTCCACAGGCTAAATCCATGGCAATTCAGTTGATTTTCTTATAGCATTTTCTTTTATTCTATTCCCAATGCTGCTCGCGCGCGTCCCCTGACGCGTGCAACACCAACGCTCAAATTACATATCTCATACGAATTCCCTCCTGCTGAATTCCATCCTGCTGAGTTCCTTCCAGCTTTAGCTGGAGGAATGACAACAAAAAAATCCAGTTTATCGAATAAAAAAAACCGGCTGAGTTACAACCGGTCTTTCATGAAATGTATTAAGTAATCTTATTGAAATATATCCTTCAGATCTTCAGGAATCATCATGCGGCTTTTCAGATCCTCAAGCATTTCCTTTTGACCATACTTCTCAGCATATTCCCAGATTCTTGCAAGTACAGCATATGCCTGCATTGAATCTTCCTGATAGAATGATGCCATTGAAGGACTAACTGCATTGTAATAGTTGAGGTTGTCGATGTAAACACCGGCCAGGGTTTTCACAAAATCGTTTCCTTTGTCGGTTGCTCCTGCGTCATAATAGACTTCTGCAATCGGCAGCATATAATAGTCAAAAGTAATTTTGTTGTTTGGAAACTCAGCAATACATCTGTCAGCAACAGCTATGGCTTCGGCATTCTTACCTTTGCGTTGCAGCGCTTTTGCCAATCGCAGATAGCTTTGGCGAGGCATAATTGAGTTCCTGTAGCTTTCCGGATCAACATGAACACCTGGCTTATTAAGATTTCCCCATTTGGTATTTTCGTCCATAAGGATTTTATAAGAAGCCTCGGTATCAACCCCTCCTAGTCCGGGAGCAAAATCCTGAGCAAGCACTGGAATAAACTTATACACTATTCCCGTCTGATGACAATACTTATCCACATCAAAAACCTTGCTTACACTGCTCGGACTGGCAAAGTAAAGTGGTCTGTCCCAGTTTTGCGATGCAAGGAAATCAAGCAGCATAAGGTCATTCTTGTAGATATAATTGGACTTAATATCCCATTCAATAACAGGAACAATACGATCGGCCATGTAAGCAGGTACAATTCCATTCTTAACTGCACTGGCTGAATCAACTGTGAGTTTTAATCTTTTGGTCGGGAAGAAATTAATTTTTCGTCCAGATTGCAGAGTTACTTTACTTCTGGCTGTCTCATCGGCAATAAAGTCGATAAGTTCTTTTAATTCAACCCGTTCAGCTATTTCGCCACGACTAAAGAAAGGGATGTATTCATTAACTCCTTTGTTGTACTGTTCGGGAGTTAATGTAAACTTCAAAGGTTCGGAAATATAAATCTTTCTTGCCAGCTGGTGTACATACCAATCACCTGACGAAAGCATATAATTCACAACGCGGATGTCGGTTCTTATACCTTCCACTTCCTGGGCGTACCACAACGGAAAAGTGTCGTTGTCGCCATTGGTAATGAGAATTGCATTTGGTGCACATGAATTCAGGTAATTGTGAGCAAAGTGTTGCGCAGCATACTTATCTGAACGGTCATGATCGTCCCAGTTTTCAGCGGCCATAATGCCTGGTACAAGAATCAGACAGAGGGCGGTGATTGATGACGCAGCAACCATATCATTTACTTTGAGCTTTTTGGTCAGTGCATCCCAAAGCGAAACTACCCCCAACCCTATCCAAATTGCAAAAGCATAGAATGAGCCGGCGTAGGCATAATCCCGCTCACGGGGCTGAAATGGTGTCTGATTCAGGTAAATTACAATGGCAAGACCTGTCATAAAAAAGAGCAATGCAACCACCAGTCCGTCTTTGTAATTTCTGCTGAAATGAAACAGCATACCGACTACCCCGAGAATAAGTGGCAGTAAATAATAGGTATTACGCGCCGGACTTTGCATGCTTTGAGGCAAATCGGTTTGTTTTCCCAAACGCAATTCATCCAGAAAATTAATACCGCTTATCCAGTTTCCGTTCTGAATTCCGCCGTGTCCCTGCGTATCGTTCTGCCTTCCGGCAAAGTTCCACATAAAATAACGGAAATACATATGACTGATCTGATACCTGAACATAAACCGGAGATTCTCACCCATAGTTGGTTTAATCAGAGTTTCAGGTTCTCCGCTGTTGTTGATTGCCTGAATGGGCACTCCTTTTATCTTGCCCCAGCTTTTATATGCCCTTATATGGTTTTCCTGAGCACTGTACATGCGGGGCAGAACCGTTGTAAACTTCGGATCAAAATTCGGAATATCACCCTTCCGGGGATCAGTCATAACGTATTTGCCCACCTTTTTATCCCTGATATAAATCGGGGAACCGTCGCTGTATGGATTTTGAGGATCTAGCGGCGCACTGTAATATTGCCCGCTAAACAACGGCCAGGTGCCGTATTGTTCACGGTTGAGGTATGAAAGCAAGCTGATGGCATCATCAGGATTGTTTTCGTTGATGGGGGTGTTGGTATTGGCTCTGATAACCAGCATCATAAACGATGAATAACCTATCAGAATAAAAGCAAGTGAAAGCAGCGCTGTGTTGGCAATAAGTTTTCCTCTGCGTTGTGTATATCGTAATCCAAATACCAATCCAGTGATGATCAGCGTAAAATAGACAATGATTCCTGAATTGAAAGGCAAACCGAAATTGTTTACAAACACCAGTTCAAACTTAGCTGCAAGATCAACAATCCATGGAATCACAATATACATGATAAAGGAAAGGAGGAAAATTGAAATAGCGCCTGTAAGTATTATGCCTTTTGAAGTGGCTTTGTATTTTTTGAAATAATAAATGTAGGCAATGGCAGGAATTGCAAGTAAATTCAGCAAATGCACCCCAATCGACAATCCCACAAGGTAAGCAATCAAAACGATCCATCGGATGGAATGTCTCTGATCTGCTGCCTCCTCCCATTTAAGGATAGCCCAGAAAACAATAGCTGTAAACAAAGATGACATTGCGTAAACCTCACCTTCAACCGCCGAAAACCAGAATGAATCGGAGAAAGTGTAAGCAAGAGCACCAACAAGTCCGCTGCCCAGAACGACTACCTGCTGACCCATAGTCATTTCATTTTCTGTTCTTACCATTTTAATCGCCAGCCGGGTAATTGTCCAGAACAAAAACATAATGGTAAGCGCACTTACCGTGGCCGACATAAAGTTGATCATCATAGCAACTTTCATTGTATCTCCAAAAGCAAAAAGGGAGAAGAACCGACCAACCATTTGAAATAAAGGCGCTCCCGGCGGATGGCCAACCTGTAATTTATATGCTGTTGCTATATACTCTCCGCAATCCCACCAACCGGCTGTGGGTTCAAGGGTGAGGGTATAAACAATCAAAGCTAAGGCAAATGTAAACCAGCCTAGAATGTTGTTGAGCTTTTTGTAATTCATCTTCAGCGAATTATATGTAAAAAATGGAAAATAATTTAGCGGCATAAAGAAATCAGCCAACGCAGAAGGCACACCTGTAAAATGATTCTGACAACATCAAAACCTGCCTGACTTGGCGGTGCGAAGATAATGAATTTCGGATAATGTGAAAATGTGCGATTTTATAAAATTTGTTAATATGCAGCACTTTGAAAACCTCGTCCTTTCCAGCAAAAATTAAAGATTAAAATGTCAAACCACCCGTGGAAACGTGCTCAGGTACTAATAATTTCAATAATTGCGCAAAATATTTTTCTGGTTGAAAAAAAATATCTATTTTTGCACCTCCTTAAAAGGGAAAAGTGTCCGATGGTGTAATGGTAGCACAAGAGATTTTGGTTCTCTCGGTCTAGGTTCGAGCCCTGGTCGGACAACAGTAAAAAACAATCACCCCGCTGCAGATTATCGCGCGTCTCAATGGTGAAGCTAAGTTGAGGGGACTGTAGTGTCCCCTTTTTTATTACATTTAAAAAAAATGATTGACAAGGAATCAATAGTCAGAGAAATTGAAACTGCATTGCTTGACACCGACAGATTTATTGTGGAAGTCAAAGTAAAAGCAGGGAACCGCATCACTGTGTTGCTCGATAGCGATACGCAAATCACCATTGCTGATTGTGTAGCTGTTAACCGGCATATTGAGTCAGTATTTGACCGTGAAGTTGAGGACTACGAACTCACTGTTTCTTCATCGGGTATTGATCAGCCCTATAAATTGCTCAGGCAATATATCAAAAACATCGGCCGCGAGGTGGATGTAACGTATCTGGATGGAACCGTTTTCACCGGTAAACTGCTGGCAGCTGATAATGAAAAGATCACTGTTTACAGCAAAACGAAAGTCAAAAAAGTTGAAACTGAAGAGACCAGGGAAATCCTGATGAATCAGATAAAGCATACAAAAGAGGTCATCTCTTTCAAGTAACTTAATAAATCACCCAATTCAAAGAACACCAACAACAATGGAACATATCAATTTAGTCGAAACTTTCTCCGAATTTAAGGAGTTTAAAAACATCGACCGCGAAACCATGATGCGCATCATCGAAGACGTTTTCCGTCATATGCTCATCAAAAAATATGGATCCGACGAAAATTTCAATGTAATTGTCAACATCGACAAAGGTGACCTTGAAATTTGGAGGAACCGCGAAATTGTGGAAGACGGTGAAGTTGAAGATGAGAACAAACAGATTGAATACTCCGAAGCAATTAAAATTGAGCCCGATTTTGAAGTGGGTGAAGAAGTTACTGAAGAGGTCAAAATGAAAGACTTCGGCAGAAGGGAGATCCTTACCATAAGGCAAAACCTGATGTCGAAAATTCAGGAATACGAAAAAGACAGCATCTACAAGAAATACAAAGAAAGAATTGGCGATATTATAACCGGCGAAGTTTATCAGGTATGGAAGAAAGAAATTCTTGTACTCGATGATGAGTATATTGAGCTGACACTTCCGCGTTCTGAGCAAATCCCTTCTGATTTTTACCGCAAAGGTGATACCTTAAGAGCGGTTGTTTCAAAAGTTGATATGCGCAACAACACACCGGTCATCATACTTTCAAGAACTTCACCATCTTTCCTTGAGCGTTTGTTTGAATCAGAAGTTCCTGAAGTTTATGATGGCCTTATCACCATCCGAAACATTGTCAGGGTTCCGGGCGAACGTGCCAAAATTGCTGTAGAGAGTTACGACGACCGCATTGATCCTGTTGGAGCCTGTGTTGGAATGAAAGGCTCACGTATTCACGGAATTGTGAGGGAACTGCGCAATGAAAATATTGATGTGATCAACTTTACAGGCAATCCTTCACTCTATATTTCAAGGGCACTGAGTCCAGCAAAAATATCATCCATCACCATAAATGAAGCCGATAAACGGGCTGATGTTTTTATGAAACCCGATCAGGTTTCATTGGCCATTGGAAAAGGTGGATACAATATCAAACTTGCGAGCAAACTCACCGGATATGAAATTGATGTTTATCGTGATACTGATTTCGACAACGAGGATGTAGATATTCAGGAATTTAACGATGAAATCGATCAGTGGATTATCGATGAATTCAAATCAATTGGTTGCGACACAGCAAGAAGCGTTCTTGATCTCAGTATCGAAGAACTTGTAACCCGCACCGATCTCGAAGAAGAAACAATTAAAGAGGTAGTAAGAATCATCCGGGCTGAATTCGAGTAAATCGGATTCTTAAAATCAGTTCTCATTCGGATTAATCCGGAATTCAAAGGGTTTGAAGAGCATAATTAGCGTAATTTTACAGAAAATCCGTGACAGCAGACGGATAATAACATCAAACAACAATATGTCAGAAGTAAGTAAGAGCACACGACTCGGGAAAGCAGCTCAGGAGTTTAATGTCGGAGTCCCAACCATTGTCGAGTTCCTTCATAAAAAGGGGATCAAAATCGACAATAATCCGAACACTAAACTTGCACCTGAAGTTTACTCCTTGCTGATGAAAGAGTACCAATCAGAGAAAACTGTCAAAGAGTTTTCTCAAAAGATTGAACTTGAATACACTCAGCACAAAACGATTTCAATCACTGACAAACGTCAGCCGGTTGAAGAAGAACATGATACTGATGCAGGCAAGGATCTTCTTGTCCGCAACATGCCAATGGAAGCAGCGAACGTTTCAAAACCAAAAACGACACCTGCTGCAGAACCCAAAAAAGAAGAACCAAAGGCAGAACCAGCTCCTGAAGTTAAAGCTGAACCTCCTGTTGAAGAAAAAATCACAACTCCGTCCGAGCCGGAAAAAGTGGTTGTTCCTGAAGAAGTTCACATACCTGAAGCACCTGTAAAGCCTGCTGCTGAGGCTCCTGCTGCTGAAGTTATTCCGGAGAAAGCTCCTGAGAAGGAAGAAATAATTACTCCTGAGCCCGAAAAACCCAAAGCTGTTGAACCTGCACCCATACCTGAGCCTGAACCTGAAAAAACAGAGCCCAAAGCGGCAGCGGTTGTTGAGGAAGTGAAAGCAGAAGAAACACCGGAGAAAACTCCTGAGGGTCCTCAGGTTGAAGCACCTTTGACAGCTGCCAACATCAAGGTATTGGGGACTGTTGATCTTGCTCAGTTCAAAAAAACAGCAAGAAAAGTTAAAGACCATAAGAAAAAAGCCGCTCCTGCTGCAGAAAATACAAAAGCAGAGCCTGCAAAACATACGAAAAAGCCAGCAGCCGAAGTTCCTGCTCCAGAACCTGAAGTAAAAGAAACACCGGCTGAACCAAAGGTTACTGTTGTTGAAAAAGCTGAAGAAACACCAGTAGCAGTAAAACCAGAAACACCGGCTCCTGCTGAAAAGGAATCGAATTTCATGAAAACCGAGGTAAGGAAGCTCGAGGGTCCAACCATTCTTGGAACCATGATACTTCCGCAGGCACGCAAGCCGGAGCCTAAAAAGCCGGTTGCTTCCTCATCTGACGATTCATTGAAATCGAAGAAAAAGAAACGCAAACGTATTAAAAAGGCCGGAGAAGGCACACCACCTGCGACCGACAAACCAACCACAACTACAGGTCAGGGCCCTAACCGTCAGCAAAATGCGCCGGGCAAAGGCAAGCCACCTTCACGCGAGAGAAGAGGTCCCGCACGTCCTGATACACCTAAAGTTGAGCTTACTCCTGAGGATATCCAGAAGCAGATTAAAGAGACTTTGCAAAGGTTGAGTGCCGGAGGAAAATCAAAAGCTTCGAAACACCGTCGCGAGAAAAGAAGTATTGCAAGTCAGCATATGGCCGAAGATGCAGCGCGCCGTGAGGGAGAACAAAAATCGATCATGGTTGCTGAGTTTGTCACAGCCAACGAATTGGCCAATCTGATGGATGTTCAGGTTAATCAGATCATTTCTACCTGTATGTCGCTTGGATTATTTGTATCTATCAATCAACGCCTCGATGCTGAAACCATTGTGGTTGTAGCTGATGAATTTGGATTCTCGGTTAAGTTTGTTGGTGTTGAAGATGTTGAAAGTGCCATTGATGAAGCAGATATGGATAAACCGGAAGATTTATTGTTCCGTGCTCCGATTGTAACTGTGATGGGACACGTTGACCACGGAAAGACTTCCTTGCTTGACTACATCAGAGATGCCAACGTTATTGCCGGTGAAGCCGGGGGAATTACCCAGCATATCGGAGCTTACGAAGTTAAACTCGAAAACGGAAAGAAAATCACCTTCCTCGATACGCCGGGTCACGAAGCTTTTACCGCTATGCGTGCCAGGGGAGCTAAAATTACCGATATCGTAATCATTGTGATTGCTGCTGATGATACCGTGATGCCACAAACCGTTGAGGCAATCAATCACGCCCAGGCAGCGGGAGTTCCTATTGTTTTCGCGATCAATAAGATTGATAAAAACAATGCCAATCCGGAGAAAATCAGAGAAGAACTGTCAAAACGAAATATTTTGGTTGAAGATTGGGGCGGAAAATATCAGAGTCAGGAAATATCAGCCAAAAAGGGTGTAAATATTGACCTTTTGCTTGAAAAAGTACTTCTCGAAGCCGAAATGCTCGATTTGAAAGCCAACCCGAATAAAGTAGCCAACGGCACCATTCTGGAGTCATCCTTAGATAAAGGAAGAGGTTATGTTGCAAAAATTCTGGTTCAGGCAGGAACCCTTAATGTAGGAGATCTTGTAATTGCCGGAACTACCATTGGTAAAGTAAAAGCAATGTACAATGAACGCAATCTCCCGATAAAGAGTGCAGGACCAAGTACGCCGCTTCTGCTTTTGGGATTGAGTGCAGCTCCACAGGCCGGTGATACTTTTAAAGTGATGACCGATGAACGTGAGGCCAAAAATATTGTTGCCAAACGTCAGCAGTTGCAGCGCGAACAGGGTATCAGAACCACGAAACATATTACACTCGACGAAATCGGTCGTCGTATTGCTATCGGAGACTTCAAGGAATTGAACGTTATTGTTAAGGGGGATGTTGACGGCTCGGTAGAAGCACTATCGGATTCATTGCTCAAACTTTCAACACCTGAAGTTCAGTTGAATATTATTCACAAGTCGGTTGGTGCCATTACTGAAAGTGATGTACTTCTGGCCTCTGCATCCAATGCAATTATCGTTGGATTCCAGGTAAGACCTACTGCAAGTTCGCGCAAGCTTGCCGAACAGGAACAAATTGATGTACGTGTATATTCAATCATCTACACAGCCATCAACGAAATTAAGGCGGCTATCGAAGGAATGCTTTCGCCGGATATCGAAGAGAAAATCCTCTGCAATATCGAAGTACGCGAAGTCTTTAACATTACCAAAGTCGGAACAATTGCAGGTTGTATGGTTCTGGACGGAAAAATCCACCGAAACACGAAAATCAGGGTAATCAGAGATGGAATTGTGGTACACACCGGAACTCTCGGATCACTTAAACGATTTAAGGATGACGTAAGGGAAGTTTCGTCAGGTTACGAATGCGGACTAAACATCGACAACTTCAACGATATTAAAGTTAAAGATATCATTGAAGGATACGAAATTGTTGAAACCAAACGTAAATTGTAGGTATCGGAATCTTCATGTCACAAAAAAACTTCCAGGAAATATTCTCTGGAAGTTTTTTTATATTGGTACTCCTTTGATTATAAACGTCTAAAACACTTCGTTCCGATGGCACGGCTAAGCGGCATTTGCAATGCCGCTTTGAACATCATTGAATTTGTAATTCAATAATATATGCCCGACTGATTCATTCTTTAAGTCGCTTATTTGGATAATTGCAAATTATCCAGTGTTCAGAGCGGCATTGCAAATGCCGCTCAGCCGTGGATACGAAATTGTTGAAACCAAACGCAAACTGTAGTATCGGATTCTTTCGGCAATAATCAACAGGTGATCTATTATTTAATCCGTGCTGCGATTTTGAAGTATTCCGCATAGCGCGACTGAACATCCTGCCAGTTTACCTTATTCCAGAAACTTTCAACATAATCGGCTCTTTTGTTCTGATATTTCAGATAATAGGCATGTTCCCAAACATCCATTCCCAGCAAAGGAAAACCTTGTTTTTCTTCAGTGCTCATTAAAGGATTGTCCTGATTTGCAGTTGAGGAAATAAAGAGTTCTTTCGATGCAGGATCAACAGATAACCAGGCCCATCCCGAACCGAAACGTGTTTTAGCAGCTTCGTTGAACTTCTGAACAAATGTTTCATAACTACCAAAAGAACGGGTAATTACTTCGAGCAATTCCCCTGTGGGTTTTCCTCCCCCATCGGGTGAAAGATTTGACCAATACAAAACATGGTTATAAAAACCGCCGGCATTGTTTCTGACAGCAGTGGAAACTTTATCTATATCAGCAAAAATGCTGTAAACTGACTTGGTTTCAAGATCAGTGCCGGCAATTGCTTTTTTAAAATTGTTAAAGTAACCACGATGATGTTTATCATAGTGAATTTCAACGGTTTGTCTGTCAATAACAGGTTCCAGCGCATCATACGCATATGGAAGATCCGGGAAAATTAAATTGGCGGAAGGAATTAACCAATCCTCACCTTTTCCGGCAAAACCGGCCACTGCACTTACTTCTGATGCAGTGCTAAGAACTGCGGGAACAGGCTTTGCATCAGTTTTGGTTTTACTTTTTACTGCTTGCTGCGCTGTAAGGCAAAAGGGCAAAGACAAAAGCCCGACAAGAAACATCACTAAGAATAATTGCTTTTTCATAAACTTGAAAGATTTGATTAAAAAATAAACCGGGCAGCTTTGCCATCCGGTCTTATTAACAAATGAAATCAGAAAAAGGCGTTATTTTAACGTTTTTTCATAATTCTCTGAAACTTTGTTCCAGTTTACGAGATTCCAGAATGCGCCGATGTAATCAGGGCGACGGTTCTGATATTTCAGGTAATAGGCATGTTCCCAAACATCAAGACCCAAAATCGGGGTGCCCGGACAATCGTGCACATCCATAAGTGGATTGTCCTGATTGGCTGATGAGCATACACAAAGACTTTTATCAGCTTTAACACTTAACCAAGCCCAGCCACTTCCAAAACGGTTGGCTGCTGCATCGTTGAACTTTGTTTTAAACGCCTCAAACGATCCAAATTCAGCATTTATAGCTTCGGCAAGTTTACCGATAGGTTCTCCGCCGCCGCTTGGGCTGAGAATCTCCCAGAACAGGTTATGGTTATAAAATCCTCCGCCGTTATTTCTAACGGCAGCAGGAGCTTTACTGATTTCTGCGAAAATATCGGTTAAACTTTTCGATTCAAGATCAGTTCCCTGAATAGCAGCTGTAAATTTATCGAAATATGCACGATGATGTTTCGTGTGATGGATTTCCATCGTCATGCGGTCAATGTGTGGTTCTAGTGCATCATAGGCATATGGCAATGCCGGAAATTCGAAATTCATTGGTTTTTCCTCCTTGATTAAACGATTATTTAAACTTATTTAGATTCTGTATAAATAACAGCAGAGGATCGATATTGTTTAATGGCGCGGGATTGGAATGTGGAAGAAGCAGAAAACTGTTTCTGAAGTAGGATTTTTAGGATATGCAACTTACTTATTTGTTTTTTGCCACTAAGTCACAAAGACACAAAGGTGCACAAATTTATATTCTCATTAAGTGAAACGAAGGCTCTTCGTGACAAGCACTTTTTGAATTAAATTGGACAATAGCGAAAAGAAGTTAAGATTCGGTCAGAACTCAACTGAGATCTTTACATTGAGTTGCCTTGGAGTCAGATAATTAGGCACACCATACTGACGGTTATTTACATCCTTTACCCAGGTATATGAAATGGTATTGTTTACCTGAAGCAGGTTAAGCACTTCCGCACTTATCCATATGTTGTTGATGTATTTTCGCCATGCACCGCGCTTTTTATCAGGATTGGCATCATAAGCAACCTGACCGGCAATCTGTTTGGAAAATCCTATATCAACCCTTCGGAAGGAAGGCATTCGCTGCGAATTTCTTGCCCTGGGTACTCCGGGAGGACTGTAAGGTATTCCGGTTCCGAAAAGCAGATTCAGATGCATTTTAAAGGTGGGATTTCGTGGAAGGTAATCCTGAAAAAACAAACCGAAAGTAAGCAACTGATCGGTTGGACGAGGCATAAAGCCCCTCTCCGAAATGATGCTATCAGCAATAATCTGATCAGTTGTGTATCCACGAATGATTAATTCACCCTTGCTGTTGTAATAATCGGTGTAGAAGTCACCCTCAATATCTTCGCGGGTTTGCATCAGCGATAAGCTTGCCCATGATTCAATGCCAGTGACAAATTCGCCGTTTACCTTAAAATCGAGTCCGGTTGCATAACCTTTTGCATTGTTCTGCGCAAAATACCGGATTCTCACGTTATCAACTTCATAAGGAACGAGATTGGTGAGATATTTATAATAAGCTTCTCCTATAAATTTGAAGGGACGTCCCCAGGCCATGAAGTTCATATCAGAAGCAGCTACAATGTGATAAGAGGTTTGTGCTTTGAGATCGCGGTTTATGGAGCCATCTTTTGCTCGAAGCTCACGGTAGAAAGGAGGCTGATGATAGACGCCGCCGGTAAGCCGGAACAAAATATCAGTCTCCCATAAGGGTTTTAATGACACGCCTCCCCTGGGGCTGATGACCAACTGTTGGTTAAGATCCCAATAGTTTGCTCTTACTCCTAGGGTTAATCCCAATTGTCCGATACTTATTTCTTTTATTTCAGAATACTGTGCAAAACCTGAAATACGGTTTGAATTCAGTTCGATGGTTGTTCTTACCACATCCTGAAGCATAACATCGCTTTGATTGCCGGCAAACCCCGGAATTCCGCCAGAGTAAGGCAAGGTATAACCGGCTGAATCATTCATATTCCATTCGTTCAACCTGTCGCTGATCATTTCACGCTGGTACTTCGCGCCCCATTGAAATGTTTTATCATCGTGCTGATACACTCCCCTTTGTTCAATATTAAAAACCGTGGCATTTAAATAGTTTCGGGCATGGTTGAGGTAAGTTCCCACGCCTTTAATATCAAGCGCCTGACCAAAAGTTTTACTTCCCTGATCGGTTTCAAGTTCTGAAATCCAATATTGACCCATTATATCAAAGGTTTCACTTTCAATGGTTTGAAAAGTGGAAACTATAAACTTCAGTGAAAGGTCTTTATTGGGTTTGTAATTTGTGGTAAAAGCACCCATGTAATTCTTGAAACGGTCAACCTCTTTTCCTTCAAAATAAACCCTGAGTTGAAGTGCTTCATTAATGGTGCCAAAACTTGTGGTGCGATCTGTCGGAGTCAACTCATAGGAATTGCGTGCGTAATTTCCGAAAAAGGAAAACTCAAGTTTTGGATTGACTTCATAGAGCAACATTCCCTGAAGATCGGTGAAGGAAGGTTTGTAATCACCTTTGGTTTCGAGACCTTTCAGAATGTATTGATTTGACTTTTGTCTGAAACCCAGCAGATACATAAATCTGCGGTCGCGTGAAGAACCCTCGAGGTGCAATGAAGCACCAAGCAAACTGGCACTTACTGATCCGGCCGTTTTGGTCGGGCGTTTATACCTGATATCCAGCACCGATGACAGTTTATCACCATATCTTGATTCAAATCCTCCGGCTGAAAAAAGTATGGAAGCCACCATATCAGAGTTGAGAAAACTCAAACCTTCCTGCTGTCCGGAGCGAACAAGAAACGGGCGGTAAATCTCAACATCGTTAACATAAACCAGATTTTCATCAAAATTCCCCCCACGCACTGAATACTGCGAGCTTAATTCATTGTTTGAAGATACACCGGGGAGAGTTTTCAGCAAAGCTTCAATACCACCAGATGCACTGGGTATCATTCCGGCCAGCTTTGGATCAATAGGATTAAGATTTGCCGATCTGATCTGACGATCTTCAACCACAAAATCAGGAAGTTCGGTTGCGGTTTCTTTGAGCTTTCGTTTGAGTTCAAAACGTTCTCCGGGATCGAGCCTGACTTTTACGGTTGCGCTTGCAAATCCAATGGAAGATATAACAAGAACTATATCACGATTGGCAGGAATTTTTAACAGAAAAGTGCCATCATCGCGGGTGACTGCTCCTCCGGGCTGCCCCTGAACAGCAATATTGACAAGACCAAGGGGCCGGTTCTGCTCATCGGTGATGCGCCCGGCAACTTCTCCAAACTCCTGCGCCAGCAGCCTGGTGACCGATAAAAGGCCGATAATCAGAACAATCAGGAAGCGTCGTGTAGAATACTTTTCGGGCATATCTGTTTCAGTAATGGTCAGTCTTTTCTTTTAAAATCGCCACGTTTCCAGGCTTTAATAAACTCTGCCCAGGCAAATGGATTAAATACCGTAATCGGTTGTGCCTGACCACGATAATACAATTTACTAACCTGATTATCCATATAATTCCGGTAGTTCATACTTCCATCCATTGGCATAGCTCTGGCACGTTCGCGCATTTCCATCTTATCCAGGTTCCGCTGGGCTATAGTAAGGTCATCATCAGGAATTTTATTCCATACAAAAGCATGACGAAACTGCTCTTTTGTCGGCCACGGGTATATAACGGTTTCCTTTAGTAATATTGTATCATTGGTCATAATATGGACCAAAGAATAGCGGTTTGAACGCAAAGTATCAGGAATCAGATACTCTCCCTTTTTAAAGCCAACTGCCGAAAACTGAATTACATCGCCTTTGCGGGCAACCAATGAAAAAAAACCGTAAAAATCGCTTGTGGTTCCCCGGTTTAAACCTTTGATTCTGATGTTGACATATGGAACTGCTTCGAGACTATCGCTGGCCACAATCATCCCTGAAAACTGCACAAGATCTTCATCAGGAGTCTGAGCAAATAACTTAGAACCTGACAACAACAAAACAAGTACAAACAGAGCGCGGAGATGGTTCATGGCTGACGGCAAATATAACACTTATTCACATTGCATTTTAAGGGCAATAGCCATTACAGGACACAAAAAAAAGCTGCTGCACATGGCAACAGCTCAATTTCTTTAAGAAGAATCAGTTTGGGTTATTTTGGAAGATAACCTTTGGCACGGGCAGCTTTTAAAGTTGCACTGATGCCATTTTTGCTGATGGTGCGAATACCGGCAGCAGAAACCTTAATGGTAATCCAGCTATCCTCTTCGGGGATATAAAATTTCTTAACCTGTAGATTCGGGTAAAATCTGCGTTTGGTTTTTATGTTGGAGTGGGAAACTTTGTTTCCTACTATCATTCCTTTTCCGGTGATTTGACAAACTTTCGACATGACTGTTGGATTATCAATGGTTTTTATTTCGGTTTGCAAAGAACGCAATATTTTTTTGAATACACAACAATATCTCAAAAAAAATACCTAAAATTTTGAATTGGTCTGACAACCTGAAGACTAGACACTTAAGATAACAACTCATTTGAAACCATGATTTATCAAACTTATTGAAGATTCACCTGAAAAAATGACAAAATTAACCACCTCTGAAAAAAAAGGTGAATAAACTCTCATAAAAAGCTTTGTAGTATTGCAAAAAATCCTGTAGGTTTGAGGCCTTTTAAACACCTCCCATAAATGAACCAGAATTTCGACCCCAGGGAAAACTACATTAAAACCAAAGAAGCTGCCGGATACGTTCCCCGTGCAAAAGCTACCCAGAAAACTTATGATGAAATAGGTTTTATGTCGGGACTTGAAGTGCATCAGCAGCTCAAAACCAAGGAAAAACTATTTTGCCACTGCCCTGCAGGCGTTTATAATAAGCCAAATGTTTTTGATGCAGAAGTAATCAGGCATATGAGGCCAACGCTCAGTGAGCTCGGCGAATATGACGGCACAGCGTTGATGGAGTTCAAAACCCGCAAGAATATTGTTTATCGTTTGAAAAACGAAACTACCTGCACCTATGAGGTTGACGATACACCTCCTTTTCCGGTAAACAGAGAAGCGCTGAATATTGCCATTGAAATATCGCTGCTTTCGAAGCTGAATATTGTTGGAGAGGTGCATATCACCCGAAAACAATACCTTGACGGAAGCATTCCAACCGGTTTTCAACGAACCGCGATTATTGGTGTGGAAGGTGAAATTCCTTTGAAAAACAAAAAAATTCGCCTCATACAGTTGAGTCTTGAAGAAGATTCATGCCGTGAGGTATCAGATATAGGACATACCCGGATTTACAGAACCGATCGTTTGGGTATGCCTTTGATCGAAACAGTAACTTATCCCGAAATGGTTAATCCGGATGAGGTAAAAGAAGCTTGTGATTACATCCGCTTTTTGAACCGTAGCACAGGCAAAGTCAGAACCGGAATCGGTGCCGGAAGGCAGGATGTAAATGTCAGCTGCCGTGGAGGTGTTCGGGTGGAGATTAAAGGCGTAGCACATACCCGTTGGATTCCCGAACTTACGCACAATGAATGTTTCAGGCAATGGTCGTTGCTGATGCTTCGCGACAAGCTGGTAAATGAAATCCCCGATCATAAAGATTGGAAAATCACGCATGCACAGCTGGATTATTATGATTTCAATTTCAGCTATCAACCTCTGAAGGACAATAAAGACCGGAAAAACAGGATTATAGCCATAAATTTACCCGGATTCAACGGAGCACTTTCGCATTTTACGCAACCTGGCAAAATGTTTGCCAACGAGCTGATTGAAAGATTGAAAGTAATCGCTTGCCTCGAGGTTCCGAATCTGACTCATACCGAAGAGTTTGAGCCTGTAATTTCTGCAAAAGACTGGCAACAGATCAGGACTATACTCAAAGCTGATTCCAGGGATGCACAGTTGGTGATCTGGGGACCGGATGAAGATATGAAAACCGCGCTTGAAACCATTGAAGAGCGCTGTAAAATGGCTTTCGCAGGAATTCCCAACGAAACCAGAAAATCATTTGAAAACGGTACCACAATTTTCGAACGTGTGCTGCCTGGCGCTGACCGCATGTATCCCGATACCGACAGTGCTCCTATCCCACTCGAAGACTCTTTGATCACAGAATTGGGTAGTAATCTGCCACAGGAAGTTGTGGACAGGTATAACATTATGAAAGAATGGGGCATCCCTGAAGATACATACACTTATATTTTCAAGAAAAACCTGTTTCCCTTAATTGAAAAAATTGTAGATGAACTGAAATATGATCCTGCATTTGTTGGCAAGCTTTTCGGACATAAGCTTAAGTTTGTTGAAGGACACTCAAAGCCTACAGCAGAATTTTCGTACAAAATCATTTATGGTCTGCTAAAATTCATCAGTGAAAATGGATTGACTCCGGAACTTGCATGGCTAATGCTTCCTCATGTTTATGAGCATCCGAAACTCGATTTTGAATCGGTACTTATCAGCATAAAGTTTAAAAAAGTTGCCAAAGAGCAATTGTTCGGAAGTGTTCCTTTCCTGAAATCGAAGTTTGCAGAAATTCAGCATACCGAAAAAGTTGGCAACGAAAAGGACTGGATAATGGGACAACTCAGGAAAATGGCAATTGGCAATGTGAGCCTTACTGAACTGGCGGCAAGTCTTTGAGTAAAACAAACAGAAAAAAAGAAACCCGGAAAAAGAAAAAATCAAATTTCCACCACCGGGAAATACAGGATTAAATCACAAAAGAAAAAAACAAAAAATGGCTGACGATATTTTTCAGGGATACAAAGGATTGGCATTGGAAGTGCTAAAAAAGTGGAATGTAAGGGTATGGGGGCAAGCTGATGTTACAACAACCCGTGGTTTGTTCAAGGGAACCATACTTCCCCGATCGGAAAACGACGATGACAAACACATTGTGATGAAGATTATCACCGGGTACAATGTAGGTGTTGATATTGCCACCATCACTGATATGAAGGAAACCGGCTATAAAAAAGCCAACTATAAAATTCCTGAAAAGGAGTTTCCATACACACAGGGACTACCAAAAGTTAAACTGATAGGCACAGGAGGAACTATAGCTTCAAGGCTAGATTACCGGACAGGTGCCGTTATTCCTGCATTTTCGCCGGGAGAATTATACGGAGCAGTGCCTGAGCTGGCCGAAATCTGTAATCTCACTACTGAAAAGGTTTTCGCGGTATTCAGCGAAAATATGGCTCCGGATCATTATCGCAAACTCGCCATCGCCATTGGCAAAGAAATTGAAAATGGTGTTGATGGAATTGTAATCGGCCATGGCACAGACACACTTCATCATACTGCTGCAGCACTTACCTATATGGTTCAAAATCCTCCGGTACCCATTGTATTGGTTGGATCGCAAAGATCATCAGACAGACCAAGTTCAGATGCAGCCTTGAATCTTATGCATGCCTGCACAACAGCCGGGCATGGCGACATTGCCGAAGTAATGGTATGTATGTTTGGCCCGACCAGCGACGAATATGGATTTCTGCACCGTGGAACAAGGGTGAGGAAAATGCACTCTTCATACCGCTCTACATTCCGCACCATTGGCGACACTCCGCTTGCAACAGTTACCCGCCGAGGTGTTGAACCCATCAAAAAGGAGTACAACCACCGTCGCAAAGACCGGAATGTAACCATATTGCCTTACTTCGAAGAAAAAGTAGCCATTGTATATTATTATCCGAACATGCAACCCGACATTATAGATTCGCTGGTGCAGAACGGATACAAAGGCATTGTGATTGCTGGTACCGGGCTCGGACATGTAAATAAACCCATTTATCCTGCCATTGAGCGTGCTCACGCCGCCGGAGTTCATATGTATATGACTGTTCAGACTTTGTGGGGCTATGCACATATGTTTGTTTACGACACAGGGCGTGACCTGATGGCCAAAGGCATTATTCCTGCAGCCAATATGTTACCTGAAGCTGCTTACATCAAACTGGGGTGGGCACTTGGACAAACAACCGACCACGAGGAAGTTAAGAGACTGATGCTGACACCGGTTAATGATGAAACCACCTCAAGAGAGCCTTACAATGGTTACCTTGTTTATCAGGGTGGAGTTTCAGAAGTTGAGGATTTTATTAAAAAAGTCCGAAAATAATACCGGTTTTTATCCGAAATATTCAGGTTTTCCCTGCAAAATGTTTGTGTCAGGGTTGAAGTTTAATAGCCAAACTTCTGACTGATAAATTTGGCGTACCT
Source organism: Bacteroidales bacterium UBA5197 (assembly GCA_002412885.1). Classification (GTDB taxonomy): domain Bacteria; phylum Bacteroidota; class Bacteroidia; order Bacteroidales; family Lentimicrobiaceae; genus Lentimicrobium. Next base: position 7,544 of record DHVX01000042.1, on the reverse strand, counting down.
TTGCACCAGCATCTACTCTGCAAAATTCCGACATGATTAAACTTTTTCTGCTGACAATACTAACGGCTGTTTATTTTCAAACAACAGCTCAGGACACCCTTACCGTGATGCATTACAATGTGCTGAATTATGGAAATTACACATCCTATTGTACTTCAGCCAACAACAATCATGAACAAAAAGACCTCTATCTCAAGACCATTGTGGATTATGTGAATCCGCATATTTTTACTGTCAATGAAATGGGCCAATATGAATTTTACCACAACCGTATCCTGAGTGAAGTACTTAACAAAGATGGAGGAAATTATTTTCGCAAGGCAGCAATCACCAATATAGCAGGATCTTACATCATAAACAGTCTTTTTTATGATTCACGCAAACTGGTTTTACATTCCCAGGCAGTGGCACAATCATATATAAGAGATGTCAATGTATATACGCTTTATTACAAGCACGAATCTCTTGCAGATGGCGACACAACCTTTATTCATTGTGTTGTGGCACATTTGAAGGCCAGTTCAGGAAGCAGCAACGAACGAGCCCGCGCTACCATGACCAGCAATACCATGAACTGGCTGAAAAACAATTTGAGTCCCGGCAACTTCCTGATGATGGGTGATTTTAATCTATACAAGTCAGACGAGGATGCTTATCAATATCTGGTCAACCCATTGCCGGCAAATCAGGCATTCAGGTTTTATGATCCGATAAATAAGCCGGGAAACTGGAGCAACAATTCATCATTTTCAGGGATTCACACGCAATCGGTTTCATCAACAGGCAACGGATGCCAGGCAAGTGGTGGCATGGATGACAGATTTGATTTTATATTGGCTTCACAAAAGATAATGCAGGGCACAAACAATGTTTCGTATATTTCAGAATCGTACAAAGCCCTTGGTCAGGATGGTAACCATTTCAATACATCAATCACCGCTCCTCCAGCAAACACTATCGTTCCGGCCGATCTACTGAATGCGCTGGGCAATAACTCCGATCATCTTCCGGTAGTTTTAAAGTTAAAGATAAGCACCGGCCCTACCGGTATCAGAAATAGATTTCCTGACATCACCAATGCGAATATTCAGTATTCAGCCGAGGAACGTTATTTAGATATTCATTCCCGCAAAGACCAGATTGTAAAATTATCGATTGTTGATTTGACAGGAAGTGTAATAAGCATTCAACAAACAAGCCTATCAGCCGGCAATAACAACATAAAACTTGAAACTAAAAACCTTGCGAAGGGAATTTATCTTTTGAACATTGCAGGCTTTAAAAACGGAAATATTACGTTAAAACTGATACCTTAGCCTCAAGCGGATTTAAGCCCCGGTTTTCTGAAACCTGCTTATTGGTTGCCATTTCTGCGATTTGCAGATACTGAGCTGCTCTATCATTTGCCGACCCGAATTTTTTCAATTGTTCCCTGCCTTTGGCAATCAATCGTGCACATAAAAGCGGGTTTTCGGCCAGTTGAATAATTTTTTCCGCAATATCTCCAGGATTAAGAGGATCGAAATAATGTGCGGATTCACCACAAACATTTTTCGCAAATGACATATCGGAAGTGAGGATAGGCAATCCCATTTTCATGGCTTCAGGATAAGATGCGCTGAAACAATCGAGCAAAGATGGGAGAAACATAAAATCGCACTGACTGTATAGATAAGGACATTCCTCCACTTTTATTTTTCGGGTAAAATGAACATAGCTTCGGTTTGCAGTCCCAAGATTCCGTAAGTGCATACGATGTATGGTCAATATAAATTTAATCCGGAGATTTGGTCGTTTCATCCGTAATTGATTAATTACTTCATTAATGACGCTAAAATTCTTAAATCGGTGATTCGGAGCAATGGTAACAAGGCGGATTTCGTCCGACACTCTTGGTGGAAGTTTCACCCTGTCTGACCACCTTTCCGGGTGATTATAAATATCACTAAAAGTATTTGAGACCTGAAAAATGCGTTTCGGATTAATAATCAACTGTTTAATCAGCCTTTGCCTTACTTCCTCAGTTTCAACCACAAGTATATCGATATGCCGCATAAAAAATCGTGAACGTACTTCATTCATAATCCGCCGTTTCAATTTCTCGAAAGCTGGAATCACATCAAAATACGGGGAATCAGAATACACAAAAGAAGGGATGGCAAATCCGGATACATGCGGGGCAACCGGCCGCCAGAAAACCGGACCGAAGACTGAAAACACCACATCAGGGTGTATTACACGTTCAAGCATTTGCATTCGTCTGAGTCTTTTGAAACTCATCCATTTTTGCATAATCCGGTCAGAGTATCCCGAATATGCCAAAAATGAGTAGAATGAAAAATTTGATGGAAATCTGTCTTTACTTATTTGTTGTTCGATTTCAACGGAATAAAAGACATGATATTCATGTTCCGGAAAATGAATCAGTTCACTGATAAACGAAATTGCAACCTGAAGTTGTCCGCCAATATGAATATTTGATGCGTTTATGATCAGTTTCATAGCAGAAGAGACAGGGCTACTTCAATATTAAGGTTTGATTGGATTGCAAAAAGAATCAATCAAATTTAACGCTTTTTTTTGAGAAATGTTCAAAAAATACTCATGCAGACTTAAAATTCCAACAGCATTTTTAATCTGAGAAAGTTGGAATAAAAAAACCGTTTATTATCGACCCCTAAGCCTATAAATTGGTTTATTTTGCAGCTTAATAAAGCAAATAAAATGAAAGCTGAAATAATTACTATCGGAGATGAACTTCTGATAGGTCAGGTAATAGACACAAACTCGGCATGGATAGCTGAACAACTGAACCTTATAGGAATAAGGGTTGTGCAGATTACCAGCATATCCGACCATAATGATCATATAATAAAAGCACTGGAAGAGTCATCAAAACGTGCAGAAATCATACTGATGACCGGTGGACTAGGTCCGACCAGAGACGATATAACAAAAGATGCGCTGTGTGAATATTTCAACACAAAGCTGGCATTTAATCAGGATGCATATAAAAATATTGAACGCATATTCAAATTGCGGGGATTCCGGATAACTCCCCTTAACCGCGCTCAGGCTGAAATCCCTGAAAATTGTACGATGCTTTTAAATGCAAATGGCACAGCGCCGGGCATGTTGTTTGAAAAAGACGGTAGAATATATGTTTCAATGCCCGGCGTTCCTTTTGAAATGAAATCGTTGATGGCTGACCATATCTTACCCCGTCTTCAACCACTAAGCCTGCTATCGATTATACACCGAACCATCCTGACCCAGGGGGTTGGCGAATCGTTTCTGGCTGCGAAAATCGAAGCCTGGGAAACGAATCTACCGGTTAACATAAAATTAGCTTATCTGCCACAACCCGGAATCGTCAGGCTCAGACTTTCAGCTTCAGGCCATGACAGACACTCCCTTGAAAAACAGGTAGATGAGAGCGTTAAAGAACTTTATCAACTGATTCCTGAATACATTTTTGGTGAGGGAGATGATACACTTGAAGAAATAGCCGGCAAACTTTTAAAATCGCATGGTTATACGCTGGCAACTGCTGAAAGCTGCACCGGAGGTTACATAGCCCACCTGATTACAGGAATTGCAGGCAGTTCAGCGTATTTCAAGGGGTCGGTGGTTGCTTATTCCAATGAGATTAAAGAAAACATTCTCGGGGTAAAACCTGAAACCCTTGAAAAATACGGAGCTGTCAGCGAACAAACCGTGCAGGAAATGGCTGAAGGCATCATCGAAAAGTTCAGGGTTGACTGCGCCATTGCTGTTTCGGGCATCGCCGGGCCTGATGGCGGAAGCGAAGAAAAACCTGTCGGCACAACATGGATTTGTGTGCAAACACCATCGGGCTCCATAACCAAAAAATTTACTTTTGGTGAGCACCGCGGCCGGAATATACGCAGAGCCGCTTTGGCTGCATTGGATTTGCTGCGTGTAAAAGTGACGGGGTGACTTGAATATAAGCTACTTTCGTAGCTTAGCGGGTGAATGAGTCACCCCGTCACTTTGAACGAATATTAACCAAACTATCATTATGAATTTTCAACAAGGCAACTTATATCACATCTATAATCAGGGTATAAACAGGCAAAAAATATTTTTCTATCGCAAAAACTATCTGTTTTTCATTGAAAAAATCAGAAGGCATGTAGTTCCATTTGCTGATGTTATTGCATGGTGCCTTATGCCAAATCATTTCCATTTAATGGTTGAAGTAAAGGAGATAACCCGACCATCAATGGCGGGAAAATCAGAATTTGCCGGCAATATAATCCCGGTAACTAAAAGTATGACATTCAATTCGAGTATCGGGGTTATGCTCCGGTCATATACCCGAGCTGTCAACCTGCAACAAAACCGAACCGGTTCGCTCTTTCGTGAAGAAACTAAAGCCATTTGCCTTAACCAAATTCAGGACATATCCCCTACCTGGTTTTCTGTTGCAGGTGGAACCATTATAAATATTGATTCCCCGGATCTTCAATATCCGAATACTTGTTACAAATATATTCATGACAATCCGGTTAAAGCGGGAATGGTTAATGATGCAACAGACTGGGAATTTTCATCGTATGGCGAGATATATGGTAAAAACGAACCAGTACTGGTTGAAATTAAGAGTGTTAAAAAATTAAAATTGTTTTGATTTCAGAGAATGGCAATTGGTAAATCTTTCAAAGCATAAGGGATATTGAACCAACTTTTTAATTTTTTTTATAATTATGATCCAATTCAATGAATCATGCAAATCTTTTTTGCACATTTGCACCGGTCTGTTTTCAGGCAATAATAATCTAAACTCATTCACAAATGAAAAAAACCTTACAACTGATTGCGCTCGGTATTTTTATGGCAAGTAACCTGCTGGCTCAGAATCTTGTTAGCACGGAACCGATGCTAAAAAATGCAATTCTGGAAGAATTCACCGGAATACACTGCACTTACTGCCCTGACGGACATGCAATTGCACAATCCATCCTTGATAACAATCCCGGCCGCGCATTCGTTATTGCGCTTCATCAGGGGTCTTTTGCTTCACCATCAGCAGGTGAGCCTGATTTCCGCACCCCTTTCGGAGATGCAATTGCCGGCCAGACCGGACTTACAGGCTATCCCTCAGGAACTGTAAACCGTCATGTATTCAGCGGAAGCAATACCGCTTTGAATCGTGGAGCATGGGCAGGAGCCTGTGAGCAAATTATGCAGGAAATGTCTCCGGTAAATATTGGAATCTCATCAGCTTACGAAGCTGCAACCCGCGAACTAACCATTCAGGTTGAACTTTATTATACAGCAAATGCGCCCACTTCGAGCAACTTTATAAATATTGCCCTTATTCAGGATAGCATTTACGGTCCTCAGACTGGCGGTGGTGCTGGCAGCAATTACCGTCACATGCACATGCTCAGACATATGGTTACCGGCCAATGGGGCGACGAAGTTACCACAACTACTGAAGGAACTCTAGTAACAAGAACCTACACCTATACTGTTCCGGCTTCGTACATCAGCGTTCCCGCCATAGTTGAAAATATGAAGGTAGTTGCTTTTGTTACCGAAGGTCATCAGGAAATACTAACCGGTGACGAAGTAGATGCTATCGGCGGCACCAATTTATATATTGGCCAGATGACTTCTGCTGACCCATATATTCAGCGGGGAGTAAACGGATTTGAAAATACTTTTAATCTGCAGGCAAACAGCAACATCGAAGGAAATCAAGCATTTGAATTCTCACTTGAAACTAAAGATTTTCCCGCTGACTGGCAGGTTACATTTACAATTGACGGAATGGAATATACAACCACGGCCTTCGTCAACCTTGACAAAAACACGCCCAAGACAATTACAGTTAACGCAACTCCGGGATCATCCGCCGGCTTTCCTGAATTTATCTTAAGCATGAAATCGGTTGAATTCCCTTCAGCACCTGAAAAACTCTATACAACAATGGTAATTTCAGGTGTTACTGATCTTCTGGTAAATGGTACTGGTGGCCCGGAGACTATTAATCATCAGGGCGTTTACCTCACAGGACTTGCGGAATCAGGAATTACCAGTTATACGGTGACAAATGCCAACGCAATGCGCGACATGATAAATGCCAATGCACATCAGGATGTATTTACCTGTTGGCTCAATATTGCATGGACTTTCCCTTCGCTAACCGATAGTCAGGCTGAAGCTGCAATGGACTTTATGGAAGCCGGTGGCAACATATTTATTGCCGGACAAGATATAGGATGGGATATTATGAGCGGACAGGATGGTTCAAACGGAACGCCGGTAACTCAGAATTTCTATACCAATTACATGAACGCTGTGTATGTTGGTGACGGCTCATCAGCAAACAACAGACTTAATGCAATAACCACCAACTCAGTTTTTGGCGGTGTTGCTCAAAGCAATATTGTTGATGTTTACGGTGGAAACATGTATCCGGAAGAAATAAATGCAGGCTCTGGTGCAGAAGTAATTTTCGATTACAATACTTCTGCAAAACATGCTGCCATTATGTATGATGCGCCTGAATATCGCTCCATTTATTTTGGAATTGGTCTTGAGATGCTCAGCAATGTAGCTGTCCGCAACGAAATCATCAGCCTGAGCCGTCAGTGGCTATCAGATGGTATGGTTGGTGTTGAATATAAAGAAGCGATGAGTGCTTTAACAAGTGGACAAAACTATCCAAATCCGGCTGTTGATTATACCTGGATCGCCGTTTCGGAAAATGCAGCAGGGGGAGTAATCGAGATATATAATCTTACCGGCAGTCGTGTTATTTCTCATGCAACAGGCTCAAGCCTGTTGAACCGGATTGATCTGAGCAACTTGCCTGCCGGAGTTTACACCTACAGGGTTGTTGCAGGAAAAGATGTTTCAGCAGCCAGGAAACTGACGGTTGTTAAGTAAGCAGTATGTTATTAATATTATCGGGGTGGCTTTTTGGCATCCCGATAATATTAAATTAAAACCTTTTAAACCTTTCGCCCATGAGCCCTGTCCTTATTGCCGGAGTTATCATTGTTAACCTTGCGCTTGTCGCATATTCAGTTGCCATTATTACTGAACAACGAAAGAAAACAGTTAATGGATTTGTGTTGACTTTTCTTACAGCCGGTGTTATTCTTGATATAACAGCAACCGTCTGCATGATAATCGGTTCCTCAAATTCATTTATTACATTTCATGGACTTATAGGTTATCTGGCTTTGGCTGTAATGGTTATTGATGCTGTTTTGCTCTGGAAACTATGGCTCATAAAAAAAGCAGCAAGCCCGGTTAGCAAAAATCTGCATCTTTATTCGCGATATGCCTACGCATGGTGGGTCATTGCTTACATCACCGGAGCATTGATTGTAGCATTGGGGTAAGTTGGTAGATTTTGACTTCTAGTCACGGGGTGACTTGATGAGATAGCTTAGATAGTCGAGGGGTTACTTGAAGTCACCCCGTGACTATGAAGTCAATCTGAACTTTAAGGATTATCATTTGTTTTTTGAGCACCCGATTTCACACTCAATTCCTACGACTTA
>DHVX01000089.1 GCA_002412885.1 Bacteroidales bacterium UBA5197 | reverse complement strand
CTTTTCAGACCATTCTGGGCTTCTCAGAGTTGTTAAGTTCGGAGTATGAACACTTAACCGAGGAGCAGCGCAAAGATTCAGCAGCCAATATTTTAAAAGTATCGAATGAAACTTTCAGGCTGATAGAGAATTTGCTGGAGTGGGGGCGCACACAAACCGGAGCAACACATGCTACATTTAAGCTGTTTAACGTAAGAGAACTGGTTCTGAAAACACTTCCGGTATTCGAGCCGCAGGTTGCCCGCAAAAAGCTGAAGGTTTCATTTGAACTTCCGCCTTTGCTACAGGCATGGGCCGATCCGGATATGATCATGGCTGTTTTGAGGAATCTTGTATCCAATGCCATTAAATTCTCTCCTCTGGAAGCGAGCATAAAAATCAGTGCACGAATAAATAAAAATATGGTGTACCTTTCGGTAGCTGACTCAGGCGAAGGCATTCCGGATGATATCAAGGAAAGGTTGTTTACTCTTGACCCAAAGGTTCAGCGGGCAGGTACACAAGGCGAGCGGGGAACCGGGCTTGGTCTTACGCTCTGTAAAGAATTTATGGAGCTCAACCATGGCAATATTGAAGTTCAGAGTACAGTTGGTGAAGGCAGTGTGTTTACCATTGTTATTCATTCGCTGAACAGCCGGGGAAATAAGTTTTAGTAAGCGAATTATTTGTAATCCAGCACTTATTGTGCATTCCGGCATGAAAAGTGAAAAGCGTTTAGACACTTCGACTCCGCTCAGTGTGACATTCGTGTTTGCTCCGCTCAGTGTGACATTCGTGTTTGCTCAGCATTGCTTCATTTAATAAAATCATGTTCAACACTATACGATGTCCTCCTGAGCGGAGTCGAAGGACCAGACGTTTATAGCATATTCGTTTCTCAGGTTTTGCACTATAAGTATAAATCACTAACCTTTTCCACTTTCCGTTTGTTATTATCGCTGTAAAGTTTTCAGGGTTTTTCTGATCTTTGTCAGAATAATTAAAGCATCAGGCCCGCTTATAACCGGCGGGCAGCATTTTTATTATGAATTTTCTCGCTCATTTATACTTATCAGGTGACGATCATGAAATCACTGTCGGAAATTTTATTGCCGATCATGTGAAAGGCAGTGCCATTAATGGTTTTAGTGCCGGTATTCAAAGAGGTATCCGGTTTCACCGCGCCATCGACCAGTTTACCGATTCGCATGATCAGATACGGGAGGCTGTGGAAAAACTCAGACCCGGTTATAAAAAATACGCCGGAGTTGTGATGGATATGTATTCCGATCATTTTCTGGCTTCAGCCTGGTCAGAATGGTCAAATGTGCCGATTGATGATTATACTGCATCGCGTTACGAAATCCTTATGAACCATTATCAGATTTTGCCTGCCCGAACCCAGTATATGCTGCAGTACATGGTAAAGGATGACTGGCTGAGTTCCTACGCTCAGGTTGAAGGCATTGGAATGGCATTGCGGGGAATGTCGCGAAGAACCACTTTTGTCTCCAACCTTGAGAATGCTATAGATGAGCTGAAATCAGACTATGATTTTTATAAAAAGAGGTTCGATGTATTTTTTCCTGAGATGATCTTATTTGCAGCGGATTATCTGAAAACAAATACCTGAAATCTGCAAGTCAGGGTTTGACTAATTGAAAATAAGTATAACAATGTCATTTAGTTAAGACCTCGGATGGAATATAAAATGAAAAAGTATCCTTTCCCGCACGTGCGGGACTACCAATGACAGCTTAGAATTTAATCAAATGCTGATTAAAGTAAAAATCAACCTTAGTAACTCTTAATAACCTTAGTAACAAAACTGACCCCACGATTTTTGAACCTTATTCATTCTTAAAAACCTCAATGGGCTGGCAACTTTTTCAAATTGAACAATAATAAGGTTAGGAAGAAAAAATAAGGTTGAAGGTGTTTGGTGGGTCGCCTGTTACTAAGGTTTGGAAGATAAATTAAGGTTGATCCTGCTCACTAAAAAGTGGAAAAGTGCTTTCAAACTTTCTGAAGATGATTAAGGATGCTGTTTCCTCCTGTCATCTCCGCATTATGCTCAATTTTTTTTTGAGTTACAACTCAGGATGACTGTCAGTCTGAGTCCCGCACGTGCGGGAAAGACAATTTTTCTTAACTAAACGACATTGATAAGTATATTGCAAAAACAAGGTAAAATCAAGTCAAGCCCTGACTTGCATAAAAAAAGCTCCGTTTCCAGAGCTTTTCCCATTGTTACAAAAATAATGGATATTGTTGTTTATACGAGGCCCTGGGCAAGCATGGCATCGGCAACTTTTACAAATCCACCAATATTGGCACCATTCACATAATTGATAAATCCATCAGCATCTTTGCCGTATTTGGCGCAGGTTTCATGAATGTCGCACATAATCTGGTGCAGTTTGGCATCCACTTCTTCTCTCGACCATGATAAGCGCATCGAATTCTGTGTCATTTCAAGTCCTGATACTGCAACTCCACCGGCATTGGCAGCTTTACCCGGTCCGTAAAGGATTTTACTTTTCAGATAAACCTCAACTGCGTCGGGTGTTGAAGGCATATTGGCACCTTCCGAAACCACGAAGCAACCATTGGCGATCAGCATTTTTGCATCTTCTTCGTTGACTTCATTCTGGGTTGCGCATGGCAAAGCAACATCGCACTTGATGCTCCATGGCCTTTGATTTTCGTAATATTCGCATCCGAATTTATCGGCATATTCTTTAATCCTGCCGCGTTTTACATTTTTAAGATTCATCACCCATGCCAGTTTTTCAGCATCAATGCCTTTGGGGTCATGAATAAAGCCGGTTGAATCTGACAGGGTAACTGCCTTTCCGCCAAGCTGTGTAACTTTTTCAACTGCAAACTGTGCAACATTACCTGATCCGGAGATCGTAACAATTTTTCCTTTTAAGCTATCGTTGCGGGTTTTGAGCATTTCTTCAGCAAAGTAGGTGCAGCCGTATCCTGTTGCTTCTGGTCTGATAAGACTTCCGCCCCATTCGCGACCTTTTCCGGTGAGTACGCCTGTAAATTCGTTGCGCAGGCGTTTGTATTGTCCGAACATAAATCCGATTTCGCGACCTCCTACGCCGATATCTCCGGCAGGTACATCGGTGTTAGGACCGATATGGCGGAAAAGTTCCGACATAAAACTCTGGGTGAACTTCATTACTTCATTGTCCGATTTTCCTTTGGGATCGAAATCGCTTCCGCCTTTACCACCGCCCATAGGCAATGTGGTGAGGCTGTTTTTGAAAACCTGTTCAAAAGCAAGAAATTTCAGAATGCCAAGGTTAACGGTCGGGTGGAATCTCAAACCACCTTTGTAAGGTCCGATGGCACTGTTCATCTCGATTCTGAATCCACGGTTGACCTGCACTTCGCCTTTGTCGTCGAGCCATGGAACCCTGAAGATGATTACCCTTTCAGGTTCAGCAATGCGCTCAAGCACTTTGGCATCCTTATACTTTGGATGTTCCTCAATAAAAGGAATCAGCGATTCAACAACTTCGTGTACTGCCTGGTGGAATTCAACTTCGCCCGGGTTCTTGGCAATGATTTTAGCCATAAAATCATTCACCATCTGATCAAATACGTTTGCCATAGAATTAGAGATTAAGAAAAATTAGAAGTTAATAGGGTTGTTTGATGGGTCAATATTAGAAAAACAAAACCAATCCTATATCATGTTAATGCTGTTTTATCAGGCTTTTAGGCTAAATTCAGTATTTTACGCAAAGATGGTAAGTGATTTTCGCAGAAATGCAGAAGTGATTGAAAAGCGCTTTTTGGAAGTGGCAGAGGGGATGAAAATGTCACTGTATTTGAATATGGAGTATTAGAGGACAAGGTGACAAGGAGAAGGGGAGACAAGGGGAATTTTTTACGGATTAGATTATTTGTGCTGGGTGATTCCTGACAGGGTTACGAACTCTGTCTTGTCCAGATGAGGAATTGTAACATTACCCGCAACTGACTTATAAATAATTTGGTGAGATTAACTAATTAAGTAAGCTTTTTGCTTATTTTTGGAGTATGAAAATTTCTGAGTCAGAAATATTAAGAAAGATTAAAAGGATTGTCAAGGACAAAGAGCCATCAGCAAAGATTTATCTTTATGGCTCACGTTCACGAGGCAATGCAACCGATGATTCTGATTGGGATTTATTGATATTGCTCAACAGAGATAATATTTCGTCTGAAGTTGAAAGAGAAATTACTTATCCGCTTTACGACCTTGAATTTGATACCGGAGAGATAATAAGCCCAATGATTTATGCAGAGAAAGAATGGAATTCAAAATATAAGGTTACACTTTTTTTTCAGAATGTAATGAGGGAAGGAATACTTTTATGACTGATTATACATCGGAAGATTACCTGAAATATAGGATTGTCCGGGCAAATGAAACTATAGATGAAGTTCGGATACACATCGAAAATAAGTTTTGGAACACCGCAATTAACAGGATGTATTATGCTTGTTTTTATGCTGTCAGTGCTTTGTTGGCAAAAGACAAGATAGAGGTTTTGAGTCACTCTGGTGTTCGTCAGAAGTTTGGAGAACATTTCGTTAAAACTGGCAAGATTGACAGGGATTTAGCTAAACATTTTACAGACCTTTTTGAGAAAAGACATAAAGGTGATTATAACGACTTTTACGATTACGATGAAGAAACGGTTCTGCGTTTATACCCTGTTTCTAAAAGATTCGTTGACGAGATTACAACTATTTTAGATCTTTAATATCTGATAGTAAGACTTTTGTGGTATGATTTTCCTCTATCATGTAAGACTTTATAATGAGATTTTTCCCTAGAGTACACAAAGCCAAATCAAAGATTATCCTCATTTCCCCAGCCATCAGTTGGTAAATCCATAAAGAGTTCGCACTTTTGCGATGAAACAAAATTCGCTTTGATATGCGAGCCTCAGAGACTAAGCCAATAACATGCTGACTTACGTAATTTATTTTGGTGCATTCCTATTGTTGGTAGGAGCAAAAAATTATGGATTTCTTAAGTTTTTAATAACCGGGGACTATAATGACCGTTACAAAATCAGCAGAAGAGAACGTATAGATCAGGCATTAACTGATGCTGTATTAAATGACAAATACCGCTATTATGCAAATTTGTCACCACAAGGGAGAAACAGGTTTCTTGCACGTTTAAGCTATGTGAAGAATAAAGTGCAATTTGTCGGTTATGCAGGTCTTCACATTACAGATGAAATGGTAATCTGTGTGCTTTTCTCGCAGATTCAGTTGACTTTTGGACTTAATATGTTCCATCTCAAAAGATTCAAAAGATACATTCTATATCCTGAGTCATTTTATTCGCGTTTTTTTGACAGGAATCTGCTGGGTTTAACCTCGGGATTCGGTTTTGTTACTTTGTCGTGGCGCGATTTTCAGGAAGGTTACCTTGTTCCCAACGATAAATACAACCTGGGTCTGCACGAAATGGCCCATGCATTACGGCTGGAACTTTTGGATAACGAAAATCCCGATTCCATGCTGCAACGTTTCAGTGATCAGATGGATAAAAAATCATTGGTTGAACGCAATATGGCTTTCAGGGGAATGCCTTCCATTTTAAGGGATTATGCATTTGTCAACAATGAAGAATTTTTTTCGGTTTGTGTGGAGTATTTCTTTGAAGTCCCGGAATTGTTAAATCAGCACAAACCTGAAATATATAAACTACTTTGTAATCTGCTGAATCAGAATCCGCTGAATGCGGCTTTGGATTACCGGTCAATGTAATGAGAACAAGAATCTTAAAAAATATCCACAGAATACATCTTATAGTCTGCTTGTTATTCTCCGAATCGGTATCCGATTCCTGATGCAGTTGTCAGTAAAGCCGGGTTGGCAGGCTTATCTTCAATTTTTTTTCTTAGTTGGGCGATAAAAACCCTCAGGTACTGAGTTTGTTCAACATGACTATAACCCCAGATTTCTTTCAGCAAATACTGGTGTGTAAGCACCCTGCCCCGGTTTTTTGCCAGCAGGCTAAGAAGCATAAATTCTGTTGATGTAAGTTTCAGAATTTCCTGATTTTTTCTGACAACATGATTTACCATATCAATGCTGATTGAGCCAAATTCCATGACAGGCAGATCGTCTTTGGCTTCAATGGCACGCAAAGCTGCGCGCATTCTGGCGAGTAGTTCTCTGCTTCTGAATGGTTTGGTCAGATAATCGTTCGCCCCGTTATCTAAAGCGGTTACAATATCTTCTTCGGAGTCTCTGACAGATAAAACAATTACTGGTTTAAAAAACCATTCTTTTAATTTTTTGAGAACTTCCTGCCCATCAATATCAGGCAATCCAAGATCAAGAATAATCAGCGAAGGATGGTGAGTTGCAGCATCAATCAGCCCTTCTTTGCCATTGGCTGAATGTATTGTTCTGTAGCCATTAGCGGTGAGCGTTATTTCAAGCAAACGCCTGATCTGCAGTTCGTCATCTATAATAAGGATGGTTTCATTTTCAATCATACTGCATCATTTTGGCGTTTTCTATCTGTGGACTTGAAGTAGGAATGGAAATGGTGAACCTGACGCCACCGCCTTTTCTGTTATTTACTGAGATTTTACCGTTGTGCGCTTCAACAAATCCTTTAACAATTGACAGACCAAGTCCCAGCCCACCGGCTCTGCTTACTTCCACCCTGAAGAATTTTTTAAAAACGTTTTTAATGTCTTGTTCTGAAAAACTGGCTCCGGAATTTTCAACTTCAATTATAAGCTCATCGGAACGATGGCTGACGCTGAGACCGATTTCGGATGCAGCAGGCGCATGCTGAGTTGCATTGAAAACCAGATTATAAAGAACATGAATCATCAAACCGTAGTCTATCTTAACCAGAGGAAGGTCATCAGGGACTGAAACAACAAATGAGAAAGGTTTTAATTCGTCTTTAAGATCCTGTGAAACTTCATTTACCAGATCATTAATGTCATACCAGTCCAGATGGGCCGAAATTCTGCCGCTCTCTAGTCTCGACATATTTAAGAGGTTCTCAATGAGTCTGTTCAAGCGCAGTGAAGCTGTAAAAATTTCACTAAAAAGAACGGATTGATCCTTGCCGGAATGCTCAGAAGTAAGCAAGGTATCACTGGCGCCCATTATGGTAGCCACGGGTATTCTCAGTTCATGGGAAATGGAGTTAAACAAAGCTTTGTAGAGTTTATCAGACTCGTCAAGGAAGCGGGCTTTCTGAGCCAGTTCGCCCAGATATTCTCTTTCCAGCGCATTCGATATCAATGTAATAAATGCGGTTATAATGGTTTCCTGATCGTCCTTCAGGGGTTTTCCTGACTTGATGGCTACAACGCCGGTGTTCAGCCGGGTTCCCATAAGCGGATAAAAAGTGTAATCGGCCTCACTGAAGGAATTTGTATATTTCCCGGCTTTAACTGATTGATTGAATGCCCATTGGGCCTGTTGTAAAACATCTTCATTCAGCTCTTTCTCTGGCTGATTTCCTGAAGTTGCCAGGCTGAGTTTGTTGTCATTCTGAAGAAAAAAAACAGACTGGCACGAAAAGTTATTTTCAATGCCATCACGGGCAACGTTCAATACTGCATCAATGCCGCTGGCATTTGAAAGCCCTTTGGTAAGAAGGAACAATGCGCTGGTTCTTTCTTCCCTTTCCTTCGCAAGCTGCTTCTGCCGGCGAACACGGGTTGTTAAAATGCCATTAAGCAAAGCAATAATGAAAAACATACCGAACATAAGTATGTCTTCTACTTTATCGATATGGAAGGTAAAGTGAGGGGGAATGAAGAAAAAATTCCAAACAATTGCGCTTAATGCAGCAGCAAGCAAAACGCTTCCCATCCGCATAAAAGTTGCCAGAAACGAAACGACAAACAGAAGGATAAATGACACCACATGATAACTTTGCGAATTTGAAAGCGGTGCACATATTATAACGGTTATACCTATTATTATGACCGACAATAAATAATGATTGATGCTAAAGAAAAAGCGGGAGCTGAAAATTCCGGTTTTCGGGTTGTCGGTCATGATGCAAAAGTAATTGATTTGCGGCTAATTGCGCCAGAAGGTCTTTGAGAACAACATGATGACAGTATATATTTCGAGCCTGCCGATAATCATAAGCATGACGAGTATTACTTTGCCTGCTTCGGGTAGATGAGCAAAATTTCCAACCGGACCAACAGAGCCGATTCCGGGGCCAATTCCTGCCATACAGGTCGCAACAGAACTGCTTGCTGTAGAACCGTCAATGCCGAGAAATACAAGTAAAAGAGTTCCTGCAACAAAAATCAAAAAGTAAACAGAAATGAATGTCAGAATTGAATTGTTGGCTTCGTCGCTTAATCGGTTGTTATTAAGCCGAACCTGCATTACAGCATGTGGAGAAATCTGTTTGCGGAAAAGTATCTTAATATTTTTAATCAAAACCAGATGACGGGCCATCTTTATGCCTCCTGCAGTAGATCCGGTGCTTCCACCCAAAAACATGGCAAAAAAGATGATCATCCAGGCATATTCAGGCCATAGCAGATAATCGGCTGTTGCAAATCCGGTACAGGTAATAATTGAGATTATCTGAAAAAAAGACTCCCGGAAAGCTTCTTCAACAGGTTTATTCATCGATACAATTAACCCTATTGTGAGCGTTAACCCAATGACAGCTATTGTTGTCAGATAAAATTTCAATTCATCGTTTTTAGCTATTTTTCTGAAATCTCTTTTGAGAAAATAAAAATGAATCATAAAATTTATACCTGCCAATAACATGAATAACATGATAACATATTGAATGTAAGGCGAATATTCTGCAATGCTCGTATTCTTTGGTGAAAAACCCCCGGTAGCTACTGTGCCGAAAGAATGACAAACGCTTTCAAAGAAATTCATGTTACCAGCCATTAGCAAAATTATCTCAAGAACTGTAAGCAATATATAAATTTTCAGAAGACTGCTACCGACCGATCTTACCCTGGGCTGTATTTTTTCCTGTAAAGAAGATTCCTGAGTAAATAGGTGATAACCGCTTATTCTTAATGAAGGCATAATGATAATAACCAGTACTATTATGCCAATACCGCCGATCCAATGCGTAAAACTCCTCCAGAACAACAATGATTTTGGGAGTGATTCAATATCTGTCAATATGGAAGCCCCTGTTGTTGTAAAACCTGAAACTGACTCGAACAATGCATTTACATAGGAAGGAATTGCCCCTGAGAAAATGTATGGAAGACTGCCGATTAAACAAATAATTACCCAGGAAGAGGTTACAGTCAGATAGGCGTCTTTTCGCGAAAAGTTTTCAGAATCGGAGATTTTATGTTTGTAGAAAATGAGAATCAGTGCAAGCAACAACGATATGCCGGAAGTTATAATAAATGGCATGATATCCTCGGAATAAATCAATGCCACTCCTGCACATACAAGCAAAGCCGCCGCCATTACCAATAAGTTTCTGCTGATTATCCTGAATGTTATTCTCAGATTAATAATCTTGCTCATATTTAGTCTGTTACTTCAATTTTCTGCAGCATCCTCAGCAATTTATCAGTGCAGGCTGTTATTGCACTTTCATTGTTCCAACTGATCTTTACTGCAACAGCAGCAATGTTCAGGTAAAAATTATGACGACAATCAGGCTGATCTTGTTTTCGGGAAATTGAAAATAAGCGTTTTAAAATTTCACCTGAAATCAGCGGCCAAAAGTGGGGGTTATTTTATAAAGACATTATAAAGTTTCAGCTGTATGTATAAAGATTTTATAAAAATCAGGATTGGATGGGTTGTTTTTACTGAATAATTGCAATTGTCATTAAGTTAGACAGCATGTATTTTTGAGTTGAACTTAAAACACGTCTGTGATAGTGTTGCAAGAAGTTTGGATATGTAATTCAATGTCGTTTAGTTATGGAATATTGTCCTCGACTCCGCTCAGACCGACAGTCATCCTGAGCGGAGTCGAAGGATATTTGATTCACTTATCTGAAAATTCGAAACCTTAACTAAACGACATTGATATGTAATTTTTAGTGAATGAAGTCTTGTTCAGACGCTAAACGATATTGCCGGACTGTTGGTATTGTGTATTTATCCTAAATCTCTATCAGGTTATTTCTGATGGCAAATTTCACCATATCAACCGTAGTTTTAAGGTTGATTTTGCGCATTATATTGTTCTTGTGCGATTCAATGGTTCTGATGCTCACAAATAGTTTATCGGCAATTTCCTGATTGGTATAACTTTCGGCATAGAGTTTCAGCACCTCCATTTCGCGGTCGCTTAGCACTCCCATTGGCTGGTTTCTGAGCATGTGACGGTCATTGGGCTGGTTCATGTAGCGTTTGAGGATGATCTCCGAAATTGATTTGCTGTAATAATCAAAGCCGCTTCTTACCGTAAGTATCGATTCAATCAGTTCGTTTCTGTCAGCATCTTTGCTCAAAAAGCCCTTGGCTCCGGCTTTGAGCGTACGCAATATAAAACTCTCTTGTGTGATCATAGCCAGAATCAGTATCTTGATCTGCGGATGTTCGCGCTGAATTACCCTGATCATTTCAATGTCGTGGTCACCGGGCTCATAACAGCTCAGCAGCACCACATGAATCGGGAGTATTCTAAGTTTGATAAGCAATTCTGAAAGATTTCTCACACATCCCATTACTGTGATTTCGCGCGAATCGTCGAGCATGGCTTTTATGCCTTCGCAAACTATGCGATGGTCATCAACCAATATGAGTTCAACTTTATTCACGCAGACAAGGTATTTATCAGATGACGAAATTATAATATTTTACGGAATACTTACGGCTCATATAAAAGTTTATGCAAATCAAAATCAGATTTGTAGAAAAGAGGTTTCTTAAAAAGCTGAAATTAAAATATTTGCAAATTGATCAGCGTCTGCTGAAAAGCCCGGTTCCGGGTTTGAATAGTGCCACACTGGTTTGCTAACTGAATTTGCAGATTATTTTACCGATGAAATGTGTAATTTAGTGGGCATTAATCTATGCTTCAATGAGCAATACAGACGATCAGAATCCCGATATCAAGCGCTTGATGCACGAACGCCGTGAGCGATTAAAAGAGCTTGCAGCCATAAACCAAACTACACAAATCCTTAGGGAAGGAAAGCCGATTGAAGAAACCCTTCAGCAACTTGCCATGATTTTTCCGGATGCATGGCAGTATCCGGGTTATACCGTGGTGAAGATTGTATTTGCCGGCAGAGAATACCGATCGGTTGGTTTTAAAGAAACCATCTGGGTTCAGCGGCAGCAGTTTGAAACCATCAGTGGTTCAAAAGGAAGTATTGAAGTATATTACACCAAGGAGTTTGTTACCGAAGATGAAGGCCCGTTTTTGATAGAGTTCGCCTTTGCGGGTGATGGACAGGCGCTGGTGGAGCAGACCTGCACCAAGTGCCATGATCTGGGCCGGGTCCGCGCCGGATTCGGG
>DHVX01000025.1 GCA_002412885.1 Bacteroidales bacterium UBA5197 | reverse complement strand
TGTATCTTCAGGGAACTTGATTGTAGCTTCGGTTAAATGGATTGTATCCAGGTGGAATGCGATTGACTCTTCGGCTATTTTGATTGACTCTTCAGCTATTTTGATTTACTCTTGGGTGAACGCGATGGACTCTTCAGCTATTTTGATTTACTCTTCAGCTATTTTGATTGGCTCTTCGGTATTTTGATTGACTCTTGGGTGAACACGATGGACTCTTAGGTATTTCGATTTACTCTTCGGTATTTTGATTGTCTCTTCGGCTATTTCGGGAATCACTTATTCTGTTTCCTGGCAGACAATTATTATCTGTAAATGGTTATATCTTTCAATGCCAGTCTTTCAATAATCTTGTATAATTCTTTAGAATCAGCAATAAAGAAATGGTTACCTCTGTAATGAAAATCTCTTGCAATTTCAGGATCAACATGAGATTTTATAAAACCAGGAATATTTCTTGTTGCAATTGTTTTATCAGCAACCAGTGTGGATATAATACGTGTGTTTCCATCGTGGTCAATTACATTGGTTTCGAATACCACATCAGAGCGTGTTTTTACAGGAAAATCTGCTTTCATAACATCCTCCGGACAATGTACAAATGACAAGAACTCTGTTGTGACTCCCAATCCGACAATTTTTGCATTTAATTTCATCATTTTATAAAAAGGGCTTAGCTCATCACAAGGGTAGATGCTATCGCCATGCTGCTGGAGCAGTTCGTCTGCTTGTTTTCCGATAGCAACTATTGAATTGGTAGGATGAATACTCCTTTTTGCCATTGGACTTCTTCTGGCGATTTCCGGCAAAAGGCCCAAAGCAACTGGAGCTTTTCTGACATCAAAAGCTTTATTTTTTTTTAGATATAATTCCGCCCGTTCTGTAAAATGCCATGCAGGGAATAACAATGTGCCATTACTACCAACAACTTCCTGCAAAATATTGAGAATTTTGAATGGTGATGCTGAAATATTTAGTCTATCAATAGAACTATGCACAAAAATCACATCGCCATTTTTAATTCCCATTGACTCAACCAAAATCTTATGAAGATCAGTTTCACTGAGTTCTTTATAAATGGCCTTGTGGTATTTTCGATAAATATTTCTTGCCTGATAGTAGTATCTGATTGGCAACAATTTGAGTACTAATTTACCTATCAGCATGACAAACTTATTTAATTAAGTCAGAAAATTTTAAAAATTCCGTATCCGGATATTTTTCTCTGACACTGTTTACAAAAACCTTCATCATTTCAAAGGAATATGCTCCCATACTCTTAGGGTGGCCGCTTACACTAAGGAGAACCTCATCATAATTTCTATATTTCCTTACATTATAATCAAGTATTTTCATCAAATATTCATGCGAAAGTGTATAATTGTCGAACCCAAGCATTCTTGACGAAAAAAGTTGCCTGAACTTGTGCGCATATCCTGCAGGTTTGCCTTCATGTATCTGAAAGCCATTGTTTGCGGGTGCTCTGTTGGCCATTTTTTTCATTTTAAACATAGTAGGAACTTCAAACGGCGATTTGGGAATGCTTGCAATAGGTATTTCAAGAATTCCATTTGATTCAGGTTTGCCTAAAATCCCCTCTTCATTGAGATACCAGTTTGGGATTTCTGGCATATTACTAAAATTTACTTCAGATATGGCTGACTTAAAATAATAACCTTTGCTTATTGAGCTGTCGAATTTAATTCCATTCTTACGTAATGCTTCGATTATCAATCCCGAGCTAACACCTTCGCCAAGGTTATAACCTCCAGCCCTGAATGCAATACATTTATAATCAGGATATGAGGGTTTCAGATTATCTTGCAAAAAATCTACGCCCATTTTTACAATATCCCCGATGCTGTGGTTTCTGTTACCATCAGCAAAATTGCTCAGGCTAAAGTCGCCTGAGGGGAAAAACCGATTTTCTTCAAACCTGCTTGTTAACCAATGCGGGTGAAGGTGCAACTGCACATCGTTGCCTAGTTTAAGTGCATTATGAAGTTGTGCGATATACGGAAGATAGAAGTTGTTTAAGTCCCACTCTTTAAACCTTAGACCACATAAAACATCGGTAAAAAGTACAACAGGCACATCCAATTCATTTGCAAGTTGATATAATTTATTAGTAGGTTCGAAGAGTGCATCATTCCATGATGTTCTAACACCACCAAGTGGTAATTCATGATCGAATGTGAGAAATAATTTAAGTTTCATTATTAAAAAGATTTAAATTGACCTGATTTTCTTAAACCGTTCATTGTGTTCAATGTTGTCCACAAACCTGATTTTGACCGGAACTTTATATCTGTCGAGTCTGGTGATTAAAAATTTCCGAAGCGAAGATACAAATGTTTTATTATCAGTATTTTTGCCGGCGTAAATCAATGCAATCACAATATTGCCGGTTATCGGGTTTGATTCTGCCTTAACCAGACAATCAATTATTCCCTCAAACTCCATAATTGCAGATTCAACTTCCTGAGGGTACACTTTTAAACCACCAACATTAATGATTTCGTTTTTCCTGCCTGTGATTAAAAAGTAGCCTTCTTCATCAATTTCGGCTAAGTCGCCAGTTTTAAACCATCCGTCAGTAGTAAACTGATCCATAGCAGCGTTCAGATATCCTTTTATTGTTGTGGGACTCTTAATCCAAAGTTCGCCATCAACAATTTTATATTTAATATTGGGGTCATCAAACCTGAGTTTTGTACTGCCAGACGATTTGCTTGTAATTTGTGAGATTCCGGTTTCACTTGTTCCAAATGTTTGCAAAAACCTTACACGAGGAAAGATTCGATTTAGCTTATGCAACAATCCTTCAGGCATCGGCTCAGTACCGTATGTTATAACTTTCAGGCTTGATAGATCATACTTCTCATAAGCTCCGCTGATTAAAATCAGATTCAGAAAAGTAGGTGATGCGGGAAGAACCCCGACTTTGTACTTTTCAATTGTTTCGCATATGGAAAAAGGTTCTCTTTTGTCAGGAATCGAGAGCAATGCACCTGAGAAAACTGAAGATAAAACAGTATTTAATCCCCCGATATGATCGAACATTAACAATGCCATGAAATTAATACTCTTAACTTTCTTGTTTAAGAATGGCTGCATCAGAATATCTAGGTCATGTACCATACCTTTTGGTGTACCCGTAATTCCACTGCTGAACAATACCAAACCTCCATGCTCCGCTTCCAGTATCTCTCTATAAAGGTCAATTTTTTTACCGGGAGCCAATATTTCAACATTTATACTATTCCCCCCGGGTTGCAAAATATAACCGGCACCTGAATGCATGGCCCGCGTTTGCATATCTTCAGTATCTGAAGTAACAGGCACAATTATACATTTATTATGATGTAAAGCGAAAAATAATGCGAGCCCTTCGAAAGTCAGGTCAGAATTCAGAATTGTAACACTACCCTTCGGAATAGATCCGGCAATGATCTGGTAGAAAAAATCAATCGATTTCGCCAACTCTGAATAAGTGAAAGTCCTGTTTTTATAGCAGATGGCTTCCCTTTCAGAAAATGATGCTATTTTGGTTAAAAACTCATTCATTTTAAAAAACACCTCCCAGATAAATAATTTGACCAGTAATGAATTCGGCAGCAGGATTTATAAAGAAATCCGTTACATGCAGTATATCATTCATTTCTGCTTTTCTCTTTATTGCCTGTCTTTCAATTAATTTATCAATTTTATCCGACGGCACTGATCTAATAAGTCCGGTATCAAATGGCGCAGGTCCGATTGCATTTACAGTAATACCTAATGGAGCAAGTTCAATTGCTGATATTCGTGTAAAAGACTCAAGAGCAGCTTTACTCGAAGCATAAACAGCTTCTCCTTCAAGATTTAATGGCACAGCTACCGTTGTAAAGTTAATGATTCGTCCATATCTTTTTCTGCTCATGGCCTTGGATGCTTCACGTGTAAGTAGAAATGGTACGAAAAAGTTAGTTCGGAAAACGCTTTCAATCGTTGATTCAGGAGTTGTGATTATGTGATTCATAGAAGCAATTCCTGCATTATTGATCAGAACATCTAATCTGCCAAACTTATCCAACACACTTCTTATAAGTTGTCCACTTGCTTTTTCTGATGTAAGATCAATGGAAATATGGGTATAATTCTCATGTTCAATTGATGACGTATTTCTGCTGCAACCCACTACCCAATATCCATTACTGCAATAATGCAAAGCAAGACCTTTCCCGATACCTTTACTTGTGCCGGTTATTAAAACAACCCTGATGTCCTGATTCATTGATAAAGCGTTTTTAAAACTAATCACTTGGCATTGTATGCTTTTGGCTGGCTCCTGATCTTAACCCGGAACTTACAAAGCCATAACTAAACCGACAGTATGGAATAAATATAATCCGAGAGGGATGAAACACTTCTAAAGGGCGAAATACGCATACTCATTGCTTTTTCGTCAGCTATTGTTATCTGATTGCCTGTTTGTTGATAAATTTCCTCTTCAACATCGGCAATCAGCTGAACAAGTCCAAGGCTATCAAGTACTCCTCCTTTGCCATACAATGGAGTATTAAAGATAACTGTTGCAGGATCAGCTGCATTTGTTTCTGAAATAACTTTCTGAGTTGACAAAATGATTATTTCTGTTAACTGCTGTTTGTTTACTTCCATCTTTACTGTTTTATTGCAAAAGTAATAAAAAAGCAGTTCTTACTCCTGTTACTTGGGGAGTCATGTTCTTTTTGTAAAAATCTCAACAACCAATTTTTAAAGAATGTTACATCAGTAGCCGTCTAATTTGGATTTATTCTAAATATTCTAGAACACCATATTTCTCTTGCATGATTAAATAATTGTGTGTTTATTTGTGACCTATATGGAAAATGTATACATTTTTCTGGAATTAAAAATAGCATAACCTGATTATCTGCCGGAGCTATCATTCAAATCTAATGATCTCCTTATAAAAAAGGCAAAGCACAACAATTAAGAAGAAGTCATCGCAGCTTACTTAAAGTAAATGATAGAGTAGCTAAAACTGAAAATAATTGAGAATGAAATCCCTGAATAAACTAAAACAACTCATTCTTCTCGTGACCGCAATTGTATTTTTTGCCTCTTGTGAACATGAAAAAGATCCGGTAGAGCCTTTTCTAAAAACAGATGCATACGAGGAAACTGATATCTTATATGCTACTGCATTGGATACCGGGCAACATAGCACTAATCTGCTTATGGATCTTTACTTCC
Organism: Bacteroidales bacterium UBA5197; assembly: GCA_002412885.1. Taxonomy (GTDB): domain Bacteria; phylum Bacteroidota; class Bacteroidia; order Bacteroidales; family Lentimicrobiaceae; genus Lentimicrobium. The sequence goes on along the minus strand of DHVX01000025.1, from coordinate 78,021 downwards.
CCGCAGTAGATAGTGTATCGCAGAAGTTTCCGGCAGTATTACTTATACATGCTGGCAGTTATCTGCATGGACACCGGGGCTGGATTGAGCCAACCGCCCGTATTTTAAGGGATTCCGGATTTATCACCGCTAATATTGCGTACCGGCTGGGTTGGGATGTTGGTGATTATATTTCATCTGATCGCAATTCTCTACCCGAAGCAGAATACAGGGGTATGCAGGATGCCCGGGCTGCCATGCGCTATCTGGTAGCAAATGCCGAAAAATACAGAATTGACACTTCACAACTATTTATACTGGGTGAAAGCGCAGGAGCCAGTATTGCACTCAACAGCGCTTTTGCAACCGAGGAAACAATGCTGTATAAAGTACCGGAAATGGTTTACAAACTAGGCCGACTTGATCATTCGGGAAATCCTTACCTGAATAAATACAAAATTAAAGGGATTTGCAGCAAATACGGCTCCATTTCAGATTCATTGTTTATTAACGCTTTCAATTCAATACCTATCATTTGTTTTCATGGATCAAATGACAATCTGGTACCTATATATAAAGGGCTGTTTCTGGGCAATCCCGAATCTCCGGCATTTGGTTCGGCATATATATATGAAAGGCAGCATCAGTTTGGAAAAATATGTGAGTTTCACCTGAAAACCGATGGTTCTCATATGCCACCAGAATTTAATCCCAATTTTTGCACTCCAATTGTAGTTGATTTCTTCAGAGGTGTAATCCGTAATGAAAAGATTAGTTCTTATTCTGAACATTGAGTAGTTTGTCTTCTTACGCTGATAATTATTTATAATCAAGCGTTTATGTTTTTAATAATGCTTAAAAAATCTATTTGTATAATAGAACAAATACCTATTGTATAATACATAACCCATAATAATTATAATTATTATTTATAATCAATATAAATTAATAGTTTCAATATTATCTTCGTTGTAAATTGATTTTTTCGTTGTATAATTGCATCGATTTATAAATTTATTTAAACAATTATGAAAACAATTAAACTAACAAAAGGAATACTTTGTGTTATTATGCTTGTCTTCTCAAGCACATTGTTTGCACAGTTACCATTAAGTTTTCTTCTGCAAAGTGGGAATACTGGCAATCACATGAAATTTTATGAGCATGAATTTGATTGCAAGGGAACAAAAATAAAAAAAGGCTTCATTGGAATCGGCACGGACGCACCATTTCAGGAATTACACATTAAGGGAGGAAACCTGCTTCTGTCATCAGGCAGTTGTAATATGGCAGGATCAAACGGAAGTATTTTCTTTGGGAAAGACATTAGTCGTGACAAACCTTTTGGTGAATGGGGAATTGAGTACTATGAAGATGAAATCAGCGGGGGACTAAATTTTTGGAGGCCTGCTTCAAGTACATCACAGACATTAAATTTTGCATTGTTTCTTGATAAAATTGGGAATGTTGCAATAGGCACAAACACACCAAAGGCAAAGCTACATGTTGAGGGTGATGCTTTTATTACCAGGGAACTAACTGTTGGAGATGGTTCAAAAGACATGCGATTAATTGTTAATGGATTTATTATGGCGAGCAGCCTAAGAAGTGGTGGTGGTAAAAAAATGATCATAACAGATGAAGAAGGTGTGCTTCAAATTGATGAAATACCGCTTGGAGACAACCTTGGCGACCATACTGCTAGAGAAAATATAATTTTAGGAGATAACTCAATCTCTTATTCAGGTAGTAGAAATTCTCTTTCCATTGATGTGAATGATAATGTGAACATAGGTTATGACATTTTTGTGGCTGGCAAGGTATATGGAAAATTTGTGCAAGGTTCAGATGCTTTTGGCAAATTGGAACTTATCGGTAGTACTTTGACTGATGCAGCCAGAATAGAGGTTTGGCAGGGTGGTAGTACGAACTCAAGGAGTATAAAATTTTCAGTATATGAAAGTAGTGCGAATTTTCAGTTTTTCCATGGAGAAAATGGAAATCTGACACAAAAGTTTGTAATAAATAAAGAAAATATTGTTGTTGGACTACCATCTGCAAATATGGCTTTCAATGTTAACGGGATAGTTACTGCTAAAGAAGTTAAGGTATCTCTTGACGAATTCTGGCCCGACTATGTTTTTAAAGCAGAGTACCTATTGCCTTCCTTACTTCAGGTCGAAAGCTTTATTAAAGACAATGGACACCTGCCAGGTATACCAAATGCGGCAACCGTTGAAAAAGAAGGCATAAACCTTGGCGAAATGAACGCCCTGCTTCTCCAGAAAATCGAAGAGCTCACCTTGTACATGATAGCACAGGAGAAAGAAATAAAAGAACTCAAGACTTTAGTAAATACTATTAAGTAATACTGAACACCATGAAACGAATTATTTTTTCTTTGGCTTTTATGCTATTTGCATTTGTCTGGGCTCAGGCACAAACTCAAAAGGTGATATTTGAATATGACGGTGCCGGGAACAGAGTACTACGTAAAATCGGTGTTGGCAAAATAACCAAATCCGACACCCTGTTTAAATCCGACAGTTTGTTCGCGCATTTACCTGACGCACCCATCAATGGTTTGCGCGTTTATCCAAACCCTGCCAACGAAATCCTAAATATTGAGTTCACAACATTACCTGAAACCAAGGTGGAGTTTGTGTTGAGCGATATGAATGGCAGGTTGATAGAACGGGGAAAAATAAGCATTACACTGACCCCTCTCAATGTACAACACATAGGCAAGGGAACTTACATCCTGCAAGTGATTAGTGGAGAGGAGAAAGAAAGATTTAAGATTGTGAAACAATAAATCTTTGTGCTGCCCCTCACAACAGAAGATAATTAAAAACATTACAGTTAAAATCTCATTATATGAAAGCCCGTTTCCTTATTGTATTATTGGCCATAGCTTTATTTTTCGATTCTAATGCTCAGAATCAGGCACCAAATTTTACTTTATCAACCCCTTTAAGTGGTAACCAGGTGTATGAAGCCACCCAATACATAGATATGATAAATGGGTTTAATTATAATGCCACCAATGCTCAGGATGTTTTTCATGCAAAGATCAACCCGTTTATGGTTTTTCCGCCGGAGGAGGGAGAGTTAGGAGGGCCAACAGGATATGAAAATATTGTTGGTGATGATGGTGTGGTGGGTGCAATGGCAGGTAACCTGAGTATAAATGGATTAGGCGCAGCTGTTTATTCCATACCAATTAATATTCCTTCCAGCGCAGGAGGTATGACTCCAACAATATCACTCAATTATAATAGTAGTGGCAGTTGGGGTTTATGTGGGCAAGGATGGGATATTGGCGGAATTTCCAAGATTTCTTATACTACACCAAATATTTATTATGACGGTAAAGTGTCCGCTTTACAGGGGGGTGAATTTTTACCAGAATACATATTGTTAGATGGTCAAAGATTAATAAAGGTTAGCTCAAAAACTGCAGATTTTACTGATCAAAGTAAGTTATATACTACTGCCTTTTTTGCTGAATATCGAAAAGAGTCCGACGACTTTTCAAAGATAACACTGGACGTTCCAGGGGATGGTAGCGTCCTTTTCAAAGTGCAAACTAAAAGTGGTTTATTATATACATATGGTGGTAATATATATAATTCATCATCCGTTCACAGAAAAAATACAAGCAATGGCCAGGCCATATTTGGGTTTTATTTATCAACTATCGAAGATAACTATGGCAACATTATAGAGTTTGATTATTATAATTACCCGTCGAGTGGGACTGTAATTCCAAAGTCAGTAAAGTACGGAGGTAGAAAAAATTATTATAACAGTTATGAATATGAGGTGTTATTTAATTATTCCGAAAGTGGAAAAGAAATCAAATCACATCACTACCACTTAAATTCTGAAGTACATATAACCCTGAAGCATAAATTGGATAATATTACTTGCACTCACAAAGAAACGAATTCGATCGTACGAAAATATGTAATAAATTATGAATCGACAGGAGATGATGTTACCTCCCATAGTCAAATTTTTGTAAAATCAATTCAGGAATTTGGTCTTGGCGGAATAAAATACAATAAAACAGTTTTTGAGCACGAAAATAATCAAGCACTAAGCAATCCGGTATATCATAGTGTTCTACATGATCCTACACAAGCTGATTTTCAGTCGGTTAATCAAGGTAATTTTACAGGAATATCCAATCAGGAATTTTTAATTGAAAATTATGATCCAAACCATAATAGCCTCCTTTATCAAGTCTATAGGAGTAATACGCGGGTAATGTCAACTGTTTCTATCCAAAATAGAAAGCCTATGGCTTGTTTGCCTGCAGACTACAATGGCGATGGATTGGTTGATTTTATTTCTGTTGTAATAGAAAGGGATAATGACAATCCACAAAATATCAAGAAGTATTACATAATGTTTTATAAATCAAATGGCTCAAGTTTTATACCACAACTTCTGAAAGAAGTTAGCACAGAGAGTCATTATATAATTGATTGTTTTCAAGGTGATTTTGATGGTGACGGGATTATGGATTTTGCTTACCGGAATGAGCATGGCCAAATTTACTTTTTTACAGGAAGCACCAATGGAGTATGGGGCAATTTGAGTAGCAATATATACATAGACGATGAATATAAAGTAATAACAGGAAACTTTCGTAATTTTAACCGAACAGACTTCTTTATATATGGTGATACTACCTATGCAAATGGACTAACTATTCAAAAGCGGAGAATAATGCATTTGTCGTACTCTGTTTTAGGTGGTTTTAAGCGAGAATATATAGATGTGGACTTACAGGCAGATGATGATTCAGAAGATTTTGTCGCTGGTGATTTTAATGGAGATGGGAAAACTGACATTATTTCCTGTAGATTGAATGCGGATGAAAATGGCTTATTGTTTAATATATATCACTCTTATGGTGGTGGTTTTGTTTTTAAAAATTCTAAAACTGTTTTGGATCCAGATATTGCCAATGGTTATATGACCGGTGAATTTTCATTACAAGCAGCCAATTTTGATGGTAATAATACTACGGATTTTTTCATAACACTCGATAAGAAAAAATATAATGGGAATAATACATGGTCTCTTTGGAGTAATGGCGTAATGTGTTTTCTCAATAATCCAGGTGATAATATTATAAGCAAACCTTTTATTGATCCATCCACACAAGAACTATTTATAGTTAGCGGACGTTTAGAAAGGTTCAATATTTTTGATATTAATTTTGACGGGGCATCCGACATATGCATTCAACGCAATTATACAAAACAACTTCATTTTTATAGAAGCTATCCTGAAAAGCGATCAATTACCAAAATCACTACTGGTATTGGATTACAGAATATAATTGAATATGCAAGTTCAAACGATCAAACTGTTTATACAAAAGGAACTTACAATGAATTTCCTGTAGGGCAATTGTTTTTCCCTTTAAAATTGGTTAAATCTTTAAAAACCAGTAATGGAATTGGTGGTTTCAATACTCAGGAGTATTCCTACTCTTCAGGTTTAGTTCATAAACAGGGCAAGGGTTTTCTTGGCTTTGAAAAACAAACTACTGTAAATGATGTAAACAACTCCGTTTCGGTTGTTGAACGCAATCTGAATACAACCTATTTCATTTTGACCGATCAATTGCAAACTACCAAGATTGACTCCAAATTAGTAAATAGTACTGAAATGACATTCAATACAAAGAATTGGGGCAAAAAAAATTATTTCTTATACCTTGAAGAAAGTTTAAGTAAAAGTTACGAATTAAACGGAAGTCTGATATCGGTGAGCAGAGTTAGAAACTTCAAAGAAGAGGGTGGCACTAGAATAGATTATGATGATTTTGGTAATTCATTATATACCATTACGGAAACCGGGTCTGACGAGAACTCCATGTGGTATAAAACATGGATAAGAAACTACTACAACAATTATACAACTGGTGGGAAATGGATTCTGGGCAGGTTGTCAAATTCTAATTCTTCAAGCCAGTCACCAGGTGAATATCCTATCTATAAACACGCCAAATTTGATTATTACACTAGTGGCATTCATAATGGAATGTTAAAAACAGAGTATATTATGAACTGGGACGTTTTGGTCAGAAGTAAACAATATACTTACGATGACTTTGGAAATATTACCAGCAGCACTCTCGCTGCTCCAGGTCTCGAATCAAGAAGTTCTTTCAGCGAATATGACCATAACCTTTTGCTATCGAAAGGGCGTTTTCTTACCAAAACAACCAACGCACTGGGGCAAGCTGTTGAGCAGATATACGATCTCATTAGTGGTGATTTACGTGAATCTACAGATATTAACAATCACAAAACTACATATGAATATGACGGTTTTAGCCGAAAGTTCAAAACTACCGCGGCTAATGGGAACATCAACATAGATGCTTTAAGATGGGTTGAAACCGAGACACCCTATAAACCTGCACTACAAGCAGTTTACTATTCGTGGCATCAGTCTTCAGGAAATATGCCTTTTATTAAGTTTTATGATGTGCTAAGTCGTGTAATAAGAGAAGTGAGCTTTGGTATGAATGAAACGGAAATAATTTACGTGGATACAGAATACGACTCAAAAGGAAGAATTTTCAGGCAGTCAGAACCTTATTACAGCACTGCAACAGAAATCTATTATACCGTTTATGAAGAATACGATGAATTGGGTCGGCCAAAAAGAATCAAAATGCCGGAGACTAATTCATATGTACGATATGACTATTTTTCAGAAGATGGGTTGACCGTAACAAAAACAACCAACTCGAAGATGCAATATTTTACAAGCAAAGCAAATGCAATTGGGCAATTGGTTGAAACGAAAGATTTTTACAATAACAAGATAATTAAAGAATATTATGCTGACGGACAAATTAAGACAATTAAAAACAGCAATAATGACAAAACGACAATAACTTACACATACGATAGTCCATTAAGAAGATTAAAGTCAATGAATGAACCTGCTCGAGGTTTAACAACTTACGAGTATAATGCTTATGATGAGCCAACCAAGATCAGTCATAATGGTTATGATGTCATTTTTAATCAATACGATAAATTGGGAAGACTTCTCAGGAAAACTGAACACGAGGGCGAATATACCTTTGAATATGACACCCGACCTAATGGGATAGGCATGGTTAGTAAAATGGCAGGACCCGAACATTCAATAGAATATTTTTATGACAACCTCAGTCGTAATTCATCAAACATTGAAAAAATCTTTGATGAATCCTTTACAACAGAGTTTTCTTATGATGTTTTTGGCCGTCCTGATTTAATAACCTATCCCACATCTAAACTTACTGTAAAAAACATTTATAACGATTATGGTGTGCTGATTAAGATAGTAAATGCAACCAATCAGTCAATACTATGGAAATTAGAGGAAACGGATGCAAGGGGCAACATAACCCAACAGCAATTGGCTGACGGGCATATGGTGGACATGAAGTATTATCCTGAGACAGGCTTAATCCACACCATAGTTAGTGGTGATATACAAAATAATGAGTACAAATGGGATAAGGCTGGATATCTTGAATGGAGAAAAGATGTAAAACGCAACCTCAAAGAATCATTTTATTATGATGATTTAAACAGGTTGAGAACTGTATATAAGAACTCTGTGGTTGCGCTGAGCCTTGCTTATGACAATATTGGCAATATATCAAATAAGTCTGATGTTGGCACATATCAATATTCCAGTACTGATGCAAACCCATATAAACTGGTTTCAATTAATAACAAACCACCCTCGATTAATAGTTTCTTGCAGAATGTTGAATATACTTCATTCAACAAGGTTAAGTATGTTTCAGAAAAGAATGAAGGAGACATTGTACATGAGCTAGAATTGTTTTATGGAGTAAACAAGCAACGTATTAAGCAGATTACTGATAAACGGGACACAAAAATTTTTGTCGGAAGCTTGTATGAAAAATATGTTGAATCGAATGTCGTAACAGAAGTCTTTTATATTTATTCGCCTGCCGGACTTATAGCTATAAATACTATAACTGATAACAGTAACCAGTTATCAGTTGTTTTAAAGGATCATCTAGGCTCATTACAGTTTGTTGTACCTGTAAATGGAGGCACTATAGCTGAGTTTAGTTACGATGCATGGGGCAGTCGGCGCGACCCGCAAACGTGGGCCTTATTACAAAGTCCGGTTGGTTTTAAATATGGTGTTGGTTTTACAGGCCATGAGCATCTTGAATTATTCTCTATTATAAATATGAATGGTCGTATTTATGATCCTGTTCTGGGGCTCTTCTTTACACCGGATCCTGTACTTCAGTTCCCCAATTTGCCTATAGGACTGAACCCATACACCTATTGCCTGAATAGTCCGCTTTCATTTGTTGACCCTACCGGATACAGTATTGATGGCGCATTTTTTACCTTTATCAGGATAATGGCTATGACAGTAGTTTCAATAGGCTCAGGAGGTGCTCTATTGCCCGCTATGATTGTGGCAGGTACATTCGCTGTTATGGATGGCATGTATGCCATGGCAAAAGGTGCTAACGTGAACATTTTTGTGGATTTTGTTGCACCAGTATATATTAATCTTCTGGTCACCAGCGGTATCGGAAAAGGTTTTGGTGCCAATAATAAGGTTTTTGCAAACGAACTGTTGCGAGCATCCGCTCATGGAATTAACAACGGAGTTTCAAGAATGATATCAGGTGGAAAATTTCAGCACGGATTTCTCTCAGGTTTTGTATCTTCGCTGGGTGGTTCGTATAGCCCAAATATAAATGGAATAGTAAATACAGCAATGGCAGCAGCATTAGGTGGTACAGTCGAGACAATTGGTGGGGGAAAATTCTCAAACGGTGCTGTTACCGGGGCTTTTGTGTATTTGTTGAATCATATGGCGCATGAAACAAAAGACCCACCGAAAGGAGACCCAGAAGTTAAAGAAAAACCAAAAGAAGAATTAGAACTTATTGGCTCAACTGCATATGCTAAAGATAATCAATTTAAGGTTTGGCCTCTTGATTATGAGATTGAAGCAGGTCAGCATGTTAAAATTGTTGTAAAGAATCTGAATTTTTTTGGTGCTCATATCGAGGTTTCTGATCATACAACTGGTTCTGTCTACAGCAAAATTTTTGGTCTTTTTGAATTTACAGGAGAAAGTTTTCAAGCAGTTATTCCTCCTTTGAGTTCAAAAACTTTTGATTTTTATTATATGGGAAGTGAAAAACGTAACTGGGTGTTTCACTTTTATTCTCAAAGTGACATCATAAATGTTGGTATCAAATTTTATGGTAAAAATGATTAAAAACACTTATACGATGGTTAAATTGATAAAACATTTTAAAAAGTATGTATTGCTAACAATTGGTATTATCATTTTCTTCAGTTGTAAAGAAAATAAAGAAACAATATTGGAATATTATGAGTCAGGTCAAATTGAGCAAAAGTACGAATTACGAAATGGATTTCAACATGGCAAGATTGTAAGCTTTTTTCTGAATGGAAATCTCAAAATGAAGGGATTTTACAAGAATGGGAAGGAAGATGGTTTATGGTTGCATTTCCATCCAGATGGAGATTTAAGCGATTCTTCATTTTTCAAAAGTGGTAAAATCATATATAACTATAGTTTTGATACCAATAAGTTTGTAACCATGAAGAATGGAAATGGGTACAGAATTTCAATTGATGAAATTAGTGGAAATATTGAAAAGCTTTATTATAATAACTATGTACCTGATAGTATTTATCAGGAATGGTATCCAAATGGGAGTTTATACTGTATTGGCAATTATCGGGATGGAAAACCATTTGGTATTTGGAAATACTTTGACAAAGAAGGTAATATAATAAATGAAATATTGCATGAAAAGTAGTTTTTACTTTGGCTTAGTGGAATTTGCAATTCCGCTTTCAACACCATTATCTATATTGGGAATTATTTTTCCGCCGGTTTCATTAAAAGCATATTCAATCTATGGTGAAAGTAGACATTCTTAAAAAAATTGCTTCTGTCTTGGCCATACCAGTATTAATAATTGGCATTTTGGTTTATCATTCATATCGGATGACTCATATAGGTAACACTTTATCAGAGGAATACTTATTAATTGAAAAAAAGGATTCAATTAATGATGTTATAATTAACATTTACTTTCCCGATGGATTTAAAGCTACTCCTTCTACCAGACTAATTGTACTTTCTAATGGTAGCAAACGAATATTGTTTGCAAACGAAGACAATGTCTTTCGATCTATTAGTGATGTAACTAAAGTTGGTACCATAATTAAAAAACAAAAAGATAGTGATACAGTGGTTCTAACAAACATAACAGCAGCAGATACCAGCATTTACTATTTCAGGATACTGGATTCGGATTTTAAGTAATATCAATTTCTATTTCTATTATCCACATTGTATGTTTCTAGATGGTTTTTATAAGACCCAAACCGGCAGGCTATATTATCTGGTTTTAGCACGGATTTCTCTCAGGTGGAGTTTATGCTGAGCGGAAGGCGTTGCAAGTGATTATAAAAAGATATACTTTAGCTGTTGAAAATTATTCCGGTCGAAGCATATCTTCGCTGGGTGGTTCATATTTAATGAAAAATGGTGGCAATATGTCCGGTGCAGAAAAAATAGCAATCTCAGCAGCAATTGGTGGCACAGCCGAAGCTTTAGGCGGGGGTAAATTTGCCAATGGCGCGGTTACCGGAGCGTATGTGATGGCGTTGAATCATATGGGAGAGCATGGGTTTTCTGAAGATTTCGAAAGAAGATATGCTAAAAAGCTTGTTGAAAGATATCAAAAAAATGAGGTTAAAATTATGGCGGGTTCCCTTGTTGCAGAAGCTTTATTAGAAGCTACAGAACCAGGTAAATTACTTTCTAAATTTAGAGAGCTATATACTGAAACATATGGAACCGAGATTAGTAAAGAGAATTTGGAGGTTTATTCTCAAGGAATCAAAGCTATTAGAGCGCTAAATAAATCACTTGGAACTGAAGCTATTTCTAATGTTGCTTTAGTTAAAACTTCAGCTGCAATACTTTCAGAAGTTGTCTATCTCCAAATTGAGAATGGGTTTATCGTAAACACTATAAAATATTTGGACAAACCGACTTATGAGCAATTTATTGTTAAAGACTTCCATAATGGTTTTGGCGGTGGTGGTGCAAATGGGTTTTGGAAATAAATTAAAATAAATCCAGAAAAATGAAAAACTTATTACTTGGTCTCAAAATTTTAGTTGCTTTATTAGCAATTATGATTGGCATTTATTTCATTGTAAAAGCAAGAATAAAAGTCAATCTAAATAATAAACTGGAAATGGTTTATGCAGAATGGGATTCACTATCCTATTTACAAAATTTGAATAAGGAATATTTGTGTAAATTAATAAGGTCTGATCAAGAATTGGAGAAAACTAACGACAGTATAGCGTACTTGTTTGAGAAATGCCAATCAATAACAACTGATAGCAACTGCAACGACACCGTTATTGCAACACAATACAAAATTAATGAGTCTTTTTTGGCTTTGAAACGACTGATTTATGACAGCAGCTATGCAAAAAGTCCATTTTCTGATAGCTTATTAAATCTTCTTGAAATAAGTGCATTGAACTTAAATAATAGAGTAAAAGAATATAATACTGTAGTAAAAGAATTCAATCTTTTTTATTCTACATTCCCAGTCTTTCTTATAGCTAAATCCCACGGATTTAAAAGACAACCTTATTTCGAATTGTATTACGGTAAGTCAAATAAGGATCCTATTGCGAAAAAAAATGAAATTCCTGAATGGCAGAGAAAGATTGAAGAAGAATACGGTTTTACTGAATAGGGAGGATATACCCCGGCTAAGTGGAATTTGCAATTCCGCTTTCAACACTATTATAAATATTGGCGATTATTTTTCCGCTAGTTTCAATAAAGGCCTATTCAATCTATGGTGAAAGTAGACATTCTTAAAAAAATTGGATCTGTCCTGGTAATACCGGTAGTAGTCATTATTGTTATGCTTTACCATTATCATAAAATGAAGCGAGCAGATGATTATTATAGTAAGGAGTATGTCCTAATTGAAAAGAAGGAATTTATCAATGATAAAGTCTCTTCGGTTTTCCTTCCAAATGGATTTAAGGTCAATCCTTACGCTATAGATGTCATAATGGAGAAATCCGGAAAAAGGACACTCATGGCAGATATGGATCACAATCAAAGAACTATTATCGATGTAATTAAAGTTGGCACCTTAATTACAAAACAAAAAGATAGTGATACAGTTGTTCTAACAAATATAACAGCAGCAGATACAAGCGTTTACTATTTCAGGATACTGGATTCGAATTTCAGATAATTTTGAATATTCAGGTATTATGAAATTGCAGAAGTGATTTTAAATTATCGGATACCAGTAAAAACGAACCTATCCACTTATACAACCTATCCTTTTTAAATCAGTTTACGAAAAGCATAATTCGTATAAAACTTTAATAAACCAATCCAAATCCATCAACTTCTTTCACTTCTCCGGCTTTGAGGTTTCCAAGCAAAACTTCACCCATCCTTACCCTGAAAAGTCTGAGGGTTGGAAAACCCGCCGCAGCTGTCATTTTTCTTATCTGCCGGTTTTTCCCTTCAGTTAATGTTATTGAAATCCAACATGTTGGTCCATGCCTTTCGTCGCGGATTCTTTTTGTCCGTGCCGGAAATTCCGGATCTGTTTCAAGCAGCTCAGCTTTGCATGGCAGGGTCATGTATTTAACTCCTCTAACTCCTATTTCTACACCGTTTCTCAACTTTTCAAGTGCAGCTTCGTCAATAAGTCCGTCAACCTGAGCATAATACTGTTTCTCCTGATCTTTAGCACGCATCAGATCGCAAAGCTTTCCATCGGTGGTCAGGAGCAACAAACCTTCGCTGTCTTCGTCAAGCCTTCCAACCGGCATTGTCCCTTCAGGGAAATCATAAAACTCACCTATCACCTTTTTCCAGTCATGTTCACATTTAAACTGACTCAGATATCCGAAAGGTTTGTGAAATATAAAATGCCGGTGCACGTTCATTAACTGATTTTTCGGCAAAACTAAGTTAAAATTCATAAGCCGGAAACCATCTGATCATCATAATCGTGATGCTGAAGATAGACCAGCTTGATGTAGCGCAGAATTTCTGATAAATCCATACCTTTACCGTCCGCTATACAAAGAATTCCAGGCATGAAACTATCAGTTGTAATTGTTAACTACAACGTAAAATATTTCCTTGAGCAATGTCTTCACTCCGTTGAGGCAGCCATTAAAGATATTGATGCTGAGGTGTTTGTGGTTGACAATAACTCTGTGGATGGCTCTGTGGAAATGGTGCTTGAAAAATTCCCGTGGGTTATCACAATTGCAAACAAAGAGAATACAGGCTTTTCGAAAGCCAACAATCAGGCCATAAAAGAGGCAAAAGGTGAATATATTCTGCTGCTGAATCCCGACACCATTGTTGAGCTTGACACTTTTTCAAGGTCAATCGGCTTTATGGATGCACATCCCGATGCCGGTGGGCTGGGTGTAAAAATGGTTGATGGAAATGGAAAATTCCTTCCTGAATCAAAGCGTGGACTTCCGACACCGGCAGTTGCTTTTTATAAAATTTTTGGATTATCGGCGCTGTTCCCGAAATCAAAACTTTTTGGTCAGTATCACCTGGGTTACCTCGACCGTGACCAAACGCATGTGGTAGATGTTCTTGCAGGAGCCTACATGATGCTGAGGAAAGAAACGCTTGAAAAAACAGGTCTGCTCGATGAAACATTTTTTATGTATGGCGAAGATATTGACCTGAGCTACCGAATCACAAAGGCAGGTTATAAAAACTATTATTATCCCGATGCCCGCATCATTCATTACAAGGGCGAAAGCACCAAAAAGTCAAGCATCAATTATGTGTTTGTCTTTTATAATGCGATGATGATTTTCGCAAAAAAGCACTTCTCTCAGAAAAATGCCAGGCTGTTTTCCTTCCTGATTCATATTGCCATTTATCTGAGGGCAGGCATTTCAGTGATTCATCGCTTACTTAAGTCAGTTTTACTTCCTTTGGCAGATGCTTCGGTTATCTATTCCGGATCGCTGCTGATTGTGGATTACTGGGAGGCAAATGTCATCTACACCATCGGAGGCCACTATCCGCCGATGTTTCTTTTCGGTTTGCTGCCTGCCTATATTTTTATCTGGCTGTTTTCTGTTCTGATTGCAGGCGGTTATGACAAACCCCTTAATTTGCGAAAAATATTCACCGGGATTTTTGCCGGAACTGTTGCCATTCTTGTTTTTTATGCACTTTTACCGATTGATTTCCGCTTTTCAAGGGCCATTATTATCCTTTCGGGAATATGGGGATTGTTATCGATGACCGGAATCCGGCTTTTACTTCATTTTGCAGGATTCAGAAATTATCGTTTGGGATATAATGAAAACCGAAGATTTGCCATCCTCGGGAATGGTGAAGAAAGTGAAAGAGTTGCCGAACTGCTTCGAAAAAGTTTGCTTAATCCCGGTTTTATAGGACTGGTTTCGTCGGGTGAGGATCAGAAAAACAGTACCGGATTTATCGGTTCTCTGAAAAACATCTCCGACATCATCAGCATTTATAAAATTGATGAAGTGATCTTTTGTGCCAAAGACATTCCGGCAAACCAGATTATTGACACCATGTCGCAACTCAGCAATAATGAAGTTGAGTTTAAAATTGCGCCTCCTGAAAGTCTTTCCATCATCGGATCAAACTCAATCAATACCACCGGCGACCTTTACGTGATAGAAATAAACTCCATCAAAAGGGTTAACAATTTGCGGAACAAGCGTTTGTTCGATTTTGGTTCAGCTTTGTTTTTATTGCCTTTTTCGCTGCTGCTGATGTGGATAATGAAAAATCCATTTGGGTTTATCCCCAACATTATCAAGGTATTAACAGGAAACAGAACCTGGGTTGGGTACGGACCATTCCCATCCGGCACGACCAATCTTCCGCCTGTCAGAAAAGGAATTCTGAATCCTACCGATGCTTTGAAAATCAACAATATTGATCAGGAAACAGCTCTAAGGCTTAACATGTTATATGCGCGGGATTACCGATTGTCGAACGACATCAACATTTTCATGCGGGCGTTCCGTCATCTGGGGCGAAAAGGCTGATAATACTGGTAAACCTTTTTCACCTCCGATTGTTAAATAGGCCAGCGAATGGACACTAATCCGCAGTACCCCGCCAGAGGTCTGCAAGTTAAAAATAGCATAAAAAATGGCAAAATTTGAAGTTGTAATGCCCAAACTGGGCGAAAGTATTATTGAAGCTACCATTACCAAATGGCTCAAAAATCCGGGCGACCGCATTGAAGAAGACGATCCTATCGTTGAAATAGCTACCGATAAAGTTGATTCTGAAATTCCCTCTCCGGTCGAAGGAAAATTACTCAAGGTTCTTTTTAATGAAGGCGATGTAATTCCGGTTGGAAAGGTTATCGCTATTATTGAAACTGATCCGGGCGAAGAAGGAGAAGCTGAAGTTGCAGAAACAGATTCCAAAGAAGAAACTGTTGCAGACTCAAAACCTGCCGTTAAAGCGGAAACCACTGAGTCAGCAAAAGAAGAAGCCGTTGAAAGCTCATCGGACAGATTCTACTCTCCGCTGGTGAAAAATATTGCAAAAACCGAAGGCATTGCGCAATCTGAACTTGATAAAGTTCCCGGAACCGGCAAAGATGGCAGAGTGACCAAGGAAGACCTTATGTCATATCTGAAAAACCGCACTTCAGCTCCTGCCGTAGCTTCAAAAGCCCCTGAAACTGCTGCTGTAAAAGATACTGCGCCAACTCCGGTAGTCAGCAAACCTGCTCCTCAGGTAACCGCCGGCGCAGGCGACGAAATTGTTGAAATGGATCGTATGCGCAAGCTTATTGCCGATCATATGGTGATGTCAACACAGGTTTCACCACACGTAACTTCATTTATCGAAGTTGATGTGACAAACATCGTAAGATGGCGCGACAAGGTGAAAGACGATTTCCAGAAACGCGAAAAAGAGAAAATTACCTTCACTCCTATCTTTATTGAAGCTGCAGCTCAGGCACTTAAAGATTTTCCTGGCGTAAATGCATCTGTTGACGGATACAAAGTTATTCTACGCAAGAACATCAACATTGGGATGGCAGCAGCTTTACCCAATGGAAACCTGATTGTTCCGGTAATTAAAAATGCCGATCAGAAAAACCTGCTTGGTCTTGCTAAAGATGTTAACGCACTTGCAAATAAAGCACGTTCAAACAAACTGGAGCCCGACGATATTTCAGGTGGCACCTTTACAATTACCAATCTGGGAACTTTCGGAAGCATTACCGGATCGCCAATCATCAATCAGCCTCAGGTAGCGATACTTGGCATTGGTGTTATCAAAAAGAAACCGGCCGTGCTTGAAACTCCCGAAGGAGATGTAATTGCCATCAGGCATCTGATGATTCTCTCGCTTTCATACGATCACCGCACTGTTGATGGAGCTCTCGGAGGAAAGTATTTGCAGCGGATGCAGCAACTTCTCGAAAGTTTCGATACAAACAGGGCAGTCTAAACCTAAAAAAACGTTAAATTCGCAGCATCACAGTAGTTGAACTGTGATGCTTTTTTTTATTTATACAAGATTCATGAAACTCAATCTTACCAAACCCTTAGCAATATTTGACCTTGAAACCACCGGCACAAATGTGGGAACTGACAGGATAGTAGAAATCAGCATTATAAAAGTTCACCCTGACGGAAGAGAAGAAATCCTTACAAGGCGTGTGAATCCGGGTGTTCCAATTCCTCCGGAGGTTACAGCCATTCACGGGATAACCGATGCTGACGTTAAAGATGAACCAACTTTTGCCGTGTTGGCTCCTTTGCTCAATCAGTTTCTTGCGAATTGCGACATGGGTGGATATAACTCGAATAAGTTCGACATTCCCCTACTTGTTGAGGAGTTTTTAAGGGCTGAGGTTGATTTTGACCTTAAAGGCAGAAGGTTTGTTGATGTTCAGAATATCTTCCATAAAATGGAACCCCGTACATTAAAAGCGGCATACAAATTCTATTGCAACAAAGATATTGTCAATGCTCACTCTGCCGAAGCCGATACCCGCGCTACTTATGAAGTGTTACTATCACAACTTGAACGTTATGAGGGTGTTGAATATTCCGACAAAGACGGAAAAGTATCTACTCCGGTGGTTAACGATGTACGTATGCTGCATGAATTTTCGTTTCACAACCGCAATGCTGATCTGGTAGGGCACATCATCTATAACGATAAAAACCAGGAAGCCTTTAATTTTGGAAAATATAAAGGTAAATCCGTTGAGGAAGTTTTTAACAACGAACCCTCCTACTACGACTGGATGATGAAAGCTGATTTCCCGCTTTACACCAAAAAGGTAATTACAGCAATTAAACTGAGGGGATTTAACAAAAGCTCAGTGAAGATCTAGATCAGTAAATTTGGGAATTGTCAATCATTGTTGTCCGGGGAAAGTTTCTAATATTATCACAAATGATTGATATTGACTCTCTTTGACAAAAGTTTAAGAACAATACCTTACTTTATAAAATTTGCCACCAAAACACGAAATCACCAAAATTCACCAATATAATTAATAATTTTGTGTAATTTGGAGTTTTGGAGATTTGGTGGCAAAGAAATTTTCGATTTTCACCGGACAATAGTGATTATCAATATTTTTTTCCATTAAAAGCAATTTTCAACGCATGAAAATCATTTGCATAGGCAGAAATTACACCGAACATGCAAAGGAACTTAATAATCCCGTTCCTGCTGAGCCCGTGTTCTTTATGAAACCTGAATCAGCTCAATTGCGCAACAATCAGCCATTTTTTTACCCTGAGTTTTCAAATGACATTCATTACGAAGCTGAACTTGTACTTCACATCAATAAAGTAGGCCGGAATATTCAGGAAAAATTTGCAAGTACATATTATGATGGGATTGGCGTTGGAATTGATTTTACCGCCCGCGACCTTCAGCAAAAAGCCAAAGAAAAAGGCTTGCCCTGGGAAATAGCCAAAGCATTTGACTTTTCAGCTCCTGTGAGTAATTTTATTCCCCTCGGATCTTTTGCCGACCTTAACGACATAAACTTTGGATTATACAAAAACGGTGAAGTGGTACAAAAAGGCAATTCCCGTGATATGATCTTTTCGTTTGATACCATTATAGCATACGTTTCAAGATTTGTAACGCTCAAACAAGGCGACTACATTTTCACCGGAACACCTGCCGGGGTTGGACCTGTAAAGATCGGTGACAAATTGGAAGCATTTATCGGGGATAAAAAGCTGCTGCTCTGTAACATCAGATAAACATTAATCGGGTTAGTAACCTGAACGGGAAATTTAATCTCCAACAAAACAACAGATTGTCCAACTCAACCCAGAAATTTAGCTTTGAGCGCTTTTTCCGGAAATATCAGCGGACAGTTCTTCTGTTTTTTAGTCTGATTCTCATTTATATTCTACTTGTCAGGTTTGCCGGAAGCCTGAATGATTATGAGTCAGGTCACTGGCAATCAGAGATATATTCTGACAAATCAGGATATTACATTTACCTCCCGGCAACATTTATTTACGGATTTCATCAGGAAGCATATCCCGACAGCATAGATTTTAAGCTTGGAAATGGGTTTGGGTTTGTCAATGGAAAAATGGTCAATAAATACACCTGTAGTGTTGCAATTGTTACTAGTCCGTTTTTTCTGGCAACGCATCTTTATCAGCGCGCTTCAGGGGGAAATGCCGATGGTTTTTCTCCAGCCT
Source organism: Bacteroidales bacterium UBA5197 (assembly GCA_002412885.1). Taxonomy (GTDB): domain Bacteria; phylum Bacteroidota; class Bacteroidia; order Bacteroidales; family Lentimicrobiaceae; genus Lentimicrobium. Next base: position 59,176 of record DHVX01000025.1, on the reverse strand, counting down.
ATTTCAACTTTACTTATTCAGCCTCAGTTTTTTACCTCCTTGCCGGATTGTTGTCTTTATGGTTTTTTCTGAGAAAAAGATATAGTTCCATAACATCTGCAATTACCTTGTTGCTGATTTTTTCTGCCACCAATCTGTTTTATTACACCCTCAGGGAACCACTTCTTTCGCATGTTTATTCTTTTGCACTTTTCTCTTTTCTGCTGACTTTAACCGACAAACTCTGGCAAAAACCTGAACGTAAGTTTCTTATTTTAACTGTTGTAATTGCCGCTTTGATTATTCTGATACGGCCCAGTAATATCATTTTTTTACCTGTCATTCTGTTTCTCGATCTAACTTCAATCTCTCAATTAAAACAAAGATTACAATTTTTATTTAAGCCGATTAATCTTCTGATAATCATATCAGTAACTCTCATTGTAATTTCTCCGCAATTGGTTTACTGGCATTTCCTGTGGGGACAGTTCATTCACTATTCATATGCCAATGAGGGATTCTCAAACTGGAATAATCCACAGATTATAAAAGTACTTTTCTCTCCTGAAAACGGACTGATTCCATATACGCCGGCAGTTCTGGTGATTTTTGCAGGTACTATATTTATGTTGCTGAAACGGCAGCAGAACCAATGGCTTGTAGTGGGAATTATTCTCATCCATTTATATCTGACATCTTCATGGCACATGCCGTCATTTGGCTGCGGATTCGGGCACCGGACATTTGTAGAATATTATGCACTTATGGCCATCCCGCTGGCTGCTGTGTTGGAGTTTATAATCTCTAACCGTAAAAAATTACTTATTTCCCTCTTTGTTCCGCTTTTCTTATATCTGATTTATTTTAATGTACGATTCTCGCTTGCTTACCAAAAATGTTACCTGAACCCTGATTCATGGGACACATACCATCAATATGCTGTCAAACAAAAACTTATTCCTTTTAAACAGAGCAGTTTTGATTGGCACACCGGTTATGAAAAAACTGAGGAGTATCTGAAACCCGGAAAGCTTATTTTCAGGAGTGAATTGGCAAACACAGGGATATTCGTTAATAAACTCAGCCCTGAAAACGAATATTCAGATGCATTTCATGCGCCGCTCAAAAAAATAATTGAAGGTGATGTTTTCATTGCACAACTTAATATAAATGCCCTAGTAGCAATGCGCGAAGGAAATACTTTAGTGGTTTGTACAATCATCGAAAACGGGAAACCCATTTATTATTCAAGTTTTGTATTGGAATCTTCCGATAATTTTAATGCTGGTGTCTGGTCAGATTTCAAACATGAATTTGAACTGCCATTTATTCCTGCGCAAGGCGAAATGAAAATTTTTATCTGGAATAAGTCCCGAAAAGAAATACTGCTCGATGATTTCTATGTCAGCATAAAGGGATTTAATGGAATCGGAATCTGGTAAACTTTTCAGAAACAGGGTTAACTCATCATACAAAGGCAATATCTTCAATTACCTCAGCACCGGCAGCTTTATTGAGCGATTTTATCAGTTTTGTGCGGGCAAAACCCAATTCTTCGCGCAATGCGGGAGAATTAAGTTTTACATATAAAGTCCGGTGTTTGATATAAAGATGAGTGGTATCTCTGGCAATCATTTTCCCTACCACACTATCCCACAATCCTATAACCCTTGCCTGATTCAGCTTATCGCTGATCCGGTAGGTATTGATCAGTTCTTCTATTACATCTCTGATCGATTGGTTGTTGGTGGTTCGTTTTGCCATTACAGGGTTTGCTTTTGGGGGAATGTGATAGACAGTTGAATTGTATTCGTTGCATTCATAGGATCAGGCCGGAATTGGTATCAAAACCAGTTCATATTTTCAATTTTAAACCAGTATTGCTTTTCCTTCACTCACTTCAAAGATACGATGATCGATGCTGGCAGACTCAAATATTTTATTGACTCTTTCGGGTTGGGTATCGGTGATAAAAACCTGACCGAAACTATTATCGCCCACCAGATTAACCAATTGAGAAACCCTTTCACCATCAAGTTTATCGAAAATATCGTCGAGTAAAAGTATGGGTTTGTAATTTTTAATGTTTTGGGTATAATCAAACTGTGCCAGTTTAACAGCAAGTACAAACGATTTTTGCTGGCCCTGAGAACCAAATTTTTTAACCGGATATCCGCCGATGGTAAACTCCAGATCATCTTTGTGAACCCCTGCTGTGGTATATCTGGCTGCAAGATCGCGTTGCAGATTAACCTTCAGAAGTTCACGGAAGTCTGCTGTACTCAGATCGGTGTAATAAATTATATCAACTTCATCTCTGCCGATACTTATAAAATCGAAGTATTTTTTAAACACCGGAAGAAAGCCTTGTAAAAATACAATCCGCCGGGCCGAAATGCGGGCTGCCGGTCCAAACATCTGCTCATCCCAGATTTCAAGGGCGGTGGAATCAAAATAGCGCTTTTCGGCAAAATCTTTCAGAAGAGCATTCCGTTGAGCCAGACATTTGTTGTAGGTTATCAGGTCTTCCAGATAATTACGGTCAAACTGAGAAATTACAGAATCGATATATTTTCGTCTTAGTTCGCTGCCTTCGTTGATCAGATCTCTGTCGTAAGGTGAAACCATTACCAGCGGAAACTCACCGATATGATCGGCCATCCGTTCATAATCTTTGGAATTGATCCTGAACTGCTTCTTCTGATTCCGGCGCTGAATACAACTTACTTCACTGCTTCCGCTGCCGTTTCTTTCAAACTGACCGTGTATGGCAAAAAACTCCTCGCCATGCCTTATATTCTGACTATCAATCAGATTGAAATAACTTTTAGTAAATGAAAGGTAGTGAATGGCATCCAGTAAATTGGTTTTGCCAACACCATTGCGACCTGTGAAGCAATTTATCTTCTCAGAAAACATCAGCGAAGCTTCGCTGTAGTTTTTAAAATTAAATAAGGTTAGTTTTCTGAGGTACATGTTTATTGTTTCTGTTCAAATGAACTTTTAATATAATCAGCCACCGACTGCATCAGCCACAAAGGGGTTGATGTAGCACCTGAAATCCCGATACGATCAGTAATTTGAAACCAGTCTCCTATTTCAGTGATGTCTTTCACAACATATGTGCGGGGATTGATCTCCCGGGAAATCCCGGCAAGGTATTTACCGTTTGAGCTTTCTGAACCACTTACAAAGATAATGATATCGTGGCTTTTTGCAAACCCGCGTAATGTGGGTACTCGTTGACTCATCTGACGACAGATGCTCTGAAAAATCTCAACATTCCCGTGCGATCCGGTTTTCAGAAACGATTGCTCGCTGATAAACCGGCACAATAAATTGTACTCATCTTCATTTGCAGTTGTCTGCGCAAAAATAGCCATTGGCAAGCTGAAATCGAGTTGATGTGCTTCATCAATATTTTTAACCAGAATTGCATTGCCGTATGTTTGCCCCAGCAGTCCGATAATTTCAGGATGACCCGGCTTGCCAAAGATTATAACTTTTCCTTTCCCATTTTCATGAAAAATCCGGCTGCTTTCTTTTACCTTGCGTTGAAGCCGAAGCACAACGGGACAGGTAGCATCTACAATGTGATTTTCGCTGCTTTCAAGCTTTTTATAAGTTTCGGGAGGTTCTCCGTGAGCCCGGATAAAAACATTTTTCGTTTCAGGGCCAATATCTTCATGCTCTATAAAATTCATTCCCAGGCTTTTTAGCCTTTTCAGCTCAGCTTCATTGTGAACCAGATTCCCAATACAACTCAAGGAATCAAGGTACTGAAGGTTTTCTTCAGCAAACCGGATGGCACGATTCACCCCGGAACAGAAGCCTGCAGAAGGATCAATCTCAATGATGGGAATTGTGGAATTCATACTGCAAAAGTACGAAAAGCAAGGAGAATGCTTTAAAGAGTTATGATGTTCAGCATCTGAAAAAATAAATGCCTGACTATTGAAGTTTATGATTCAACATCAGGCATTTGTGAGAAAGAATCTTTTCTAATTAAGATACAATTTCGTTTAGTTAAGGAATATCGTCTTTCCCGCACGTGCGGGACTCAGTGTGACATTCGTGTTAGTGGAGCATTTCTTCATTTAACAAACTCATATTCAACCCTGTACGATGTCCTCCTGAGCGGAGTCGAAGGATAAAATGACAATCTGTCATTGGTAGCAGAGTCGAAGGATATTTGATTCACTTTACTACAAATCCGAAGTCTTAGCTAAACGACATTGATTAAGATCCGCAAAAAAATCTCAGGATTTAAAACGCATTACTGACTAATCTCTTCGGATTTATTTCCGGCAAAGTCTGACAAGTTAAAGGCAATACTCAGGAAGTTGGGAGAACCCGCCAGATGATAAGCGGAACGGGCATAGGAGAAATTAAATTTCGAGACTTTCAGACCAAAACCCCATGAAAAACCAACGGTTGAACGTTTGCTTTCGATTTTCATTTCCTGTCGACGCTGATAATTATAACCCAATCGGAAACTGAAGTTTTTGGTTGGAATAAACTCCCCTCCTATCACCACATGGCGCATGGCCTTATCGGCAAATTCGCCGGCTTTGCTTTTTGTTTTGACTTCTCCGGTAAACGGATCAACTATGTCTTCGGCCGGATCGAAATAAGTAAGATCCCATTTCTGAAGATTTGTGAGCAAAACCGAGTAGCGGAACGGCAGATGTTGCAAACGTTTTGAAATCCCCAATTGAATTTCAAAAGGCAGAGCTTCGGTATTTCCGGATGTATAAGTTGTTAACTGACGTCCTATGTTTCTGGCAATAAGTGATGCTGTAAAACCCGATCGGGCATGATAAGTTCCTGAAACGTCTACACCGAGACCAACTGAATTGTAGGTTTCAAAAGCTGAATAGATGGTTTTCAGATTGGCTCCGATGCTGAACAATGAATCCAGACGGCGTCCCCAACCCATGACGAGTGCAAACTCTCCTGCCGAAAATTCTCCGGCATCTTCAGGCAGTATGCCTGTTTCATCAGTATATGTAAACCTTCCGTAATTGATGTATTGCATGCTGGTTGCAAAACTGCCGATTTTGTCGTAAGTCCGCGAATAACTAGCAAATCCATAGTTGATGTCAGAAAAATAATCAACAAAATTCAGCGAAACGGCATTGTGCATTTCACTGTTGATCAGCGATGGATTGTTTAACCCTATTGACAGATCATTATCAGCAATAGCTACAAAATTCCCGCCCATAGCTGCTACGCGCGGAGAGTTTGGCAGGTTAAGAAACCGGTATGTACTTGATCCTCCGATTTGTGCGTTGGAATTCAGTACTGTAAATAACTGAAAAATACTCAGGATGATTGCAGAAAGTCGTAGCGTCACGTGAATAGGGTTTTTAATATGTCATTTGCAAAAGTAAAACAGCTGCGATAATTATTGATGTCAAACGCATTTCTTTTACAATTATTGCAACCAATTGCAGAATCCGGCAAAACAAGATTAATCTTAGATGTTTTACATGATTTCCTTCGGAAATCTATGCTGATTCAGGCTTTTTGCAAAAAAACGCCGGAAGAAAACATCCTCCGGCGAAAATTCAGTTTTTGCAATCTACTTATCTATGTGTTGCCTGATGAGATTTAACGCACTTCCGGCAACAAACCATTCAATTTGTGCTTCATTATAGGTATGATTCACTGCAATTGATTCAAAAGTTCCATCGGAATGCTCGAGTAATACGGTGAAAGGTTTTTCTGGCTTGAAATCAGACAGACCAATAACCGAAATTACATCATCTTCCTGAATCCTTTCGTAATCGCTTTTGTTTGCGAATGTAAGTGCCAGCATTCCCTGCTTTTTAAGGTTGGTTTCATGAATTCTGGCAAACGATTTCACCAGCACAACTTTCACTCCAAGATGCCGGGGTTCCATGGCTGCATGTTCACGCGAAGAGCCTTCTCCATAGTTTTCGTCACCAACCACAATTGAACCGATTCCGGCAGCTTTGTATGCCCGTGCAGTTGCCGGAACAGCTCCATACTCACCTGAAATACAATTCTTTACCGAATTGGTTTGTTCGTTAAAATAATTGACCGCTCCAATCAGCATATTGTCAGAAATATTATCAAGATGTCCTCTGAATCTCAACCAGGGCCCGGCCATCGAAATATGATCGGTGGTGCACTTTCCTTTGGCTTTGATAAGCAAACGAAGCCCTTTCATATCATTACCATCCCATGCCGGGAAAGGCTGCAATAGCTCCAGACGGTTTGAATCGGGTTTCACCACAACTTCTATCTGGCTTCCGTCTTCAAATGGAGCAACATAACCGGCATCCTGAACTTCAAAACCGTTTGGCGGAAGTTCAAGTCCTTCCGGCAAATCAAGCGAAACCCATTCACCATCTTCATTCAGCAATTTGTCTGTCATTGGGTTAAAAGTCAGATTTCCCGCAATGGTCATTGCAGTTACAATCTCAGGTGAAGCTACAAATCCATGCGTGTTTGGATTTCCATCGTTTCGTTTGGCAAAATTCCTGTTAAAAGACGTAATAATTGAATTTTTCCGCAAAGGGTCATCGGTGTGACGTTTCCACTGACCGATGCACGGCCCGCAGGCATTGGCCATCACCACTCCGCCAATTTCTTCAAAGATACCGAGCAGTCCATCGCGTTCGGTAGTGTATCTGATCATTTCAGAACCGGGAGTAACTATAAATTCAGTCTTCACTTTCAACTTCTTTTCTTTTGCCTGACGGGCAACGGAGGCGGCACGTGTAAGATCTTCGTAGGAGGAATTTGTACATGAGCCGATCAATCCGACTTCAAGTGTTAAAGGGTAATTTTTCTCCTGAGCTATCTTCACGAAATCCGAGATTCCATAAGCTGCATCCGGTGTAAACGGACCATTGATATGTGGTTCGAGTTCTGAAAGATTGATTTCGATCAGTTGATCGTAGTATTTTTCAGGATTCAGATTGATTTCATCATCAGGGCGCAGATCAGAAATGATTTTATCAGCCATTTCTGCAATCAGCGCTCTGCCTGTTTCTTTGAGATAAACACTCATTTTCTGATCGTAACCGAAAATGGAAGTAGTGGCACCAATTTCGGCGCCCATATTACAGATTGTTCCTTTGCCGGTTGCAGAAATTGAATCAGCGCCCTCACCAAAATACTCAACAATGGCGCCGGTTCCACCTTTTACAGTTAGTATTCCTGCAACTTTTAGAATCACATCTTTTGCAGAAGCCCAGCCGTTCAGGCGACCTGTAAGTTTTACTCCGATCAGCTTTGGCATTTTAAGTTCCCATGCCATTCCAGCCATCACATCAACAGCATCTGCGCCACCAACGCCAATGGCAATCATACCTAAACCGCCGGCATTCACCGTATGGGAGTCGGTACCAATCATCATTCCACCAGGAAATGCATAGTTTTCAAGAACAACCTGATGTATGATGCCCGCGCCGGGTTTCCAGAAACCAATTCCATATTTATTGGAAACCGATTGCAGAAAATCAAATACTTCTTTGTTTTGTTCCAATGCGAAATCAAGGTCAGCTTTGGCTCCGGTTTGTGCCTGAATCAGGTGATCGCAATGCACCGTAGAAGGCACTGCAGTTGTATTACGACCTGCATTCATAAACTGAAGCAAGGCCATTTGAGCTGTTGCATCCTGCATGGCTACCCTATCGGGAGCAAAGTTTACATAATCGATGCCACGCTTTAACTCATGAGCCGGCAAGGCATCAAATAAGTGGGCATAAAGAATTTTTTCGCTTAATGTAAGTGGACGTCCAACTAGCTGACGGGCAGCTTTAACGCGTTCATGCATCGAGGCATAAACCTTTTGAATGAGATCAAGATCAAATAACATAATTTGCTTTCAAGAAATGGTGAAACTTATTTTTCAGACTAGCGGCACTTTTATTGGTTGCATTAAGAAAGAAATTAATCAATAAAAAGCCTGAGAAAGAATGATTAAATTTATGATGGGAAACATGCGCGTTTAACATCCAAAACCGCATAATGTTCTAAATTCCGGCAAACACTTTCAGAAAATTCAGGTTCCTTTATCTCCCACAAAATAATCGTCCTTGTCTTTAAACAGCACATTGAAAGTTGTAAGACTTCCGTAAATACGAGTGATATATTGCTGAATATTGACTTTATCCTCATCGCTGAGGGCGCTGGAATTTACGCGCTGTTCCATAACCCGGAGCCGGTCACGAACCATTACAATTTTGTGAAAAAATGCGTCAATAGGAATTTCTTTCTCTTTTAATGAAGTATCTCCGGGGTACAGTACCATTCTTCCGCCTACCCATTTCTGACCAAGGGGCACCGTTTCCTGAAGATCGGTAAACCGGCGTAAAACCCTGATCAGACTTTTCTCCATTTTTTCGTAGGTAGCAATATCAGTGGGCGTTTCAACAGCTTCCATGACCCTGAGGCCAGGAAAATCGCGCTGAATGATGCGGGTTCCGTTTTCAATAAATGTAATTTCCCAGGCATCGGTTCTCACCTGTATAATTACTCCTTTCCCAAATTGAGGGTGCTCTACCCTTGAGCCAATTCCTAAAACTATTTCTTCCATTTTTGCGCTGATCTTGTTTTTGAAATATTGAGGATTTCTTGATGAATTTTAAGTACCTGAGGAATTGCTATATCAACATCGCTGTTTTTGATTTCAAAGTTGGCTTTTTCAATCTTCAGATACTCAGGCCATTGATTCTCGATTCGTGAGATTACTTCTTCGCGTTTAAATCCATCGCGCAGAATTACCCGGCTGATACGCTCTTCTTCAGGAGCTGAAACAACAATAATTAAATCGAACATGGTATAAAACCCGGACTCAAAAATAATTGCCGATTCCTGTATGATGTAGGGACTTTGTTTATGTATTTCAGCCCACTCCATAAAATGATTCCTCACCCGGGGATGAATGATTGAATTCAGTTCCTGAAGTTTTTCCGGATCTCCGAACACTTTGGCTGCCAGTACCCTGCGGTTTATTTCGCCTTCAGATGTCAGTACGTCATCACCTGCCATAGCCGTAATTTTCAAAATTACCTCAGGATCACTCAAAAACTTTTTGGCCTCTATATCAGCAATATACACAGGAATACCCAGCACCCTGAAAAGAGATGCTATGGTGGATTTTCCGCTTCCTATACTTCCGGTAAGACCTATTTTTAACATCAGTGAACTATCTGAATACAAACCTACAAGATTTTTTCGACAACTTACCCAATCCTGATGAAAATTCAGCCGGATCAAAACTCAATTGACTTTAAGGATTAAATCGGAATCGAATTGTATCTCGTGTGAATTTTGTCCTGCAAATGTATTCAATATTTTACATATGTTAGCTGAGAAAGTCCGCTAATATTTCACAATTCTAATCAAGTTATAAGAAAAATTTGTTTTAAACCTATAAGAAATGCTTATTTTAAACTAAAGTCGTGCTACTTAATTATCAAATACTCAACCTTGTCCGGTTCAATCTTAATTACTTTTATAAAAAGCGGAGCAGCAATTACTTTTACAGGAATTCGCCTGTCAGACGATTCTTTAAGGGCGTCAGTATTGGCAACAACTGTAAACAACGAAGGATCAAGGCGGTTGTAATCCTTCATGGCAATCAAACATGTGAGGGTTAATTTTTCGGGAAATGTTTTGTATGTTGAGCCGGACGGTGAATCATGAATAAGCTCTACAGGCACCTCAACCTGCGCTTCTGTAAATTTTTCAACACTAAGCCTGAGCTCAGCACTGTCAACCGAGAATTTTACAGGAGGATAAAATCCGGGGTTAATTAATCGTAATTTTTCAGTGAGTCCCTTATTCAGGTTTGTATAACTTTTATTTTCAGTAGAAATATACCTGAGTGTGTCCAGTATTTCTTTGCGCCCTGATACCAAAACAGAATCAGGGATAACTGTAATTGAATCGTACAAATTATACTGCCGTGAAAACTTGAGAGAAACATCAGGTCGTATTGCAATTTTTTTACTGAAACTCCTCTCGAAGATAAAGTGCAGGGTATCAGGGTCAATGGACAGAATTTCAATACCGGAAGGCAGCTGATCAAGAATCAACCGTGTGTTGCGCGATGTACGCAGATAACCTGTATAGCGATCGCCTGAACGTTTTAATTTGAGATCATTCAGATTGAAATACAAAGGTTTTAGTTGTGCAGACAAAAGGCGTGAATAATAATCCAATCCCTTAGCTCTGACAGTGATAGAAATCACAGAATCAGGATTACCGACAAGAATTCGGTCTTTGGGCAGTGAAGCAGCTTCAACTTTAAACCGAACCGTTACATCATAATCATGGGTAAGCTTTATCATTCCCCACATTATGGAGGATAACAATACACAAACCAAAAAGACGGAAAGCTTGTAACGAAGCTTCCCGTCTAGAGGCTTTAATATTCCGGATAAGAATGTGAACTTAGACCCCTTCACTTGCACTGAATAATTAGTAGAAATGCCTATTTCTGCTGATTTGCAAGCTGATCGCTTGAATCACCGGCAATAGCTGACTTTTCGAAACGCATTCTGGTGCCATCTTCAACTTCGATGGTGAATGTAGTTTCCTGGACTTCAACTATTTTACCATGCAGACCTCCGATGGTAACAATCTTGTCGCCTTTTTTGAGTGCTTCGCGATACTTGCGTAAGTCCTTTGCTTTTTTAGCCTGAGGCCTGATAAAGAAGAAGTAAAATACCACCATGAGAAGTGCGAGCAGTATAAATGAACTGTATCCGCCTCCCCCTTCGGTAGGGGCCATTAATAATGTTGATGTGAGCATTTGTGTATGATTAGGTTAAACATTCAGAATTAAAAATCATCGGATTTCCTCGGGAAGCATAATTTCAGCCTTGATCCTGAGTACCTGAGAATTGGGTTGGGTATTGCTGATGATGGTTATGGTTTTGTTCTGGAATCCACGACGGTTTTCAGAATCAAATTTAACATCAATCTTTTTGGTTTCTCCCGGTTTAATGGGTGTTTTAGGAAATTCAGGAACAGTACATCCACAGGAAGTACTCACCTTTGAAATGATGAGATCAGATTTGCCACTGTTCTTAAACTTAAAACCATAGGATACTTTCTCTCCTTGAATTACCCTTCCAAAATCATGAAAATCTTTTTCAAATTCAAGAACAGGCATATTACCGGCTTCTTTGCCACCAGCCGTATTGGGATTTTTTACAACATCCCCTGACAAAAGTTCATTGTTTCCACTTTGGTTTCCGCAGGCAAAAGCAAAAAGTAAAGAAAAGAGAACAAAACTCCTTTGCAAAACTAAAAAACTAAAATTCTTCATTACAAATCGGGTTAATAAGCTTTGATACAATTTAAACATTGCAAAATTAAGTAAAAAGGGCAAGCTCCTGACTAAAAATCAAGATGTTTAAATCGGGAGATGGAAATTCCGGGTAATTTAATCCTTTAGGGAAGTCATATCCCTGATAATGAATACATCATAATCTCCAAGTGGTTTAAATCCTGCAGATTCATACAAATTAAGGGCTATGTTATTGTTCCTGTGAACTTCAATCTTCACCTGAAAACCAATCTTAGCTGCGATTTTCATGGAAGCACTGAGCAATAATTTTGAAAGTCCTTTGCCCCTGTAAGGTTCTGCAATACCAAAATGATGAAGATATGTGCGTCGCTTATCGGTGGTAAGCCATGATGTTCCAATTATTTCGGCAGAATCGCTGCAAAGTATCAGCAGATATCCACCGGCATCGAGTGTTTCCTGAATAATGGATGCATCATCACCCCGATGTTTACCTCCAAGACCACTGGCATCCCAGAATCTTTCAACCTTATCATAATCAATAGGTTGATAATCTCTGATATAAAAGCCATCAGTGCTTTTCATGGCATTAATCTATAAGTCCACGACCCATTTTATTGATCCGGTCTGCTTCGCGCAAATCGACAACCAGCTTATCGAGCATTCCATTTACAAATTGCCTGCTTCTTGGGGTGCTGTATTCTTTTGAAATTTCGATATACTCGTTTAAAGTGACCTTAACCGGAATTGTAGGAAATTCAGTCAGTTCAGTCAGAGCCATCTTCAGCAGAATCACATCAAGAAGTGCAATTCGTTCAATGTCCCAGTTTTGAGCCCGGTCAGCAATCAGTTTATCAAACTCTTCTTTGTGGACAATGGTTTTGCGAAAAAGCTTCAGCACAAAATCTCTGATCAGGTCTTCGCCTTCTTCATCAGGTGTTATCATCAATGGAGGAAGATCATGAAATTCATCCATGTCTGCATCCCATTTTTTTATGGTTTTTACCAGTAGTGATGATGCTGTATCAATATCGTCGGCCCAGTGAATATTATGCTCTTCAAAAAGACTGGTATAAGCCTCACTTTCAAGCATAAAATCGCCAAAAAGGTGAAGAACGATATCTTTCTCATCGCGGTAGTTTACTTTTGGCTTTTCCATGTAAGCGGTGTAAACTTCAGAATCGCGAAAAGTCAGAAATATTTTCCGGATGATTTCCTGATGATCAGCCCATGACACCGACATCCGCTGCATGTTTTTTCTCAGTCGTCGGTTTTCCGATAATTGCTCAAGAAAACGATTCTCTACAAATCGGGTGTTGGGGTTTAACTCGGCTTCGGTAGGAAGAAATTTAAGTCGTGCGTCTTCCATTCGGTTCGAAGCAAAATCTCTGACTTCGATCAATGAAGACAATAAATAGATGTAAAGATCGTAAATACTCTCAATACTTGAAACCAACCTCTTTTCCTGCTGCGACACTTCACTTCCTTCTGTTTGGAAATGAGCGTACAACGCCTGCAATACCTTAACCCTTAAGTGCCTTCTGTTTAGCATTGAACTGAATTATGTAAATGAACTGAAACCCCTTTTGTTCTGATCGGCAAAATTACTTTTTTTTTGCTTGATAATGATTGATTATGCTAAAAATAAACCCGAAAAGCTGCTAAACAGCAGCTCATGGTTCTATCAAAATCCGAACTTGAATTTTCGGGATACAAGTAAATATTGAGAATCAGACCAGAAATACGAATCCGTAGTTCTTCACTTCCGGAATATGAAAGTGGTTTGAGAGTCAATGTGTTGATAACTTTACCCGGAAAAAAGGATCACACACAAAGGTATCCTCTTGTACGAGTTTAAAAAATTATACCTTTGTAAAGTGAGTAAAGAAACAGCAACTCTCAATCATCAACCTGAATTTCAGATATTTAAAAATATATGGGAAAAATAATTGCAATTGCTAACCAAAAAGGAGGAGTTGGAAAAACAACCACAGCCATAAACCTTGGTGCTGCATTTGCCGTGCTTGAGCACCGGACACTCATCATTGACGCTGACCCCCAGGCTAATTCAACTTCGGGGGTAGGTTTTGATCCTAAGAATATAAAAACCAGCATTTATGAATGCCTGATGGATGAGGTTGAGCCTCAGAATATTATACTGAATACTGCTACACCAAATCTTGATATTCTGCCTGCTCATATCGATCTGGTTGGTGCTGAAATTGAAATGATCAACCAGCCCAACCGCGAAAAGATGATGCGGAAAGTGCTGAATAAAATAAGAGATAACTACGATTTCATCGTGATAGATTGTTCCCCTTCGCTGGGTCTTATCACTGTAAACTCACTGGTAGCAGCTGATTCGGTGATTGTTCCTGTTCAATGCGAGTACTTTGCACTCGAAGGCCTTGGCAAATTATTGAACACCATCAAAATAGTTCAGTCAAGGCTGAATACCGGCCTTGATATTGAGGGAATTCTACTCACCATGTACGATTCACGTCTCAGGCTCTCAAATCAGGTTGTTGATGAAGTAAAAGCTCATTTTCAGGATATGGTTTTTGAAACCGTAATCAGCCGGAATACAAAATTGGGCGAAGCTCCGAGTTTCGGGGAAACCATCATAATGCACGATATTAATAGTACCGGTGCTGTGAATTACCTTAATCTGGCCCGTGAGATTCTGCAAAAAAATGAGCTCACGAAACTAAAAGCATCAGAAAAACAAATTGATATAGACAATGAATCCTAAGAAAAAAGCTCTGGGAAGAGGACTTAGCGCCATTCTTGAAAGTCCGGAAACCGATATAACATCCAAAGATATTTCCGGCGATTTTGTTGTCGGTGCTATTGCATCACTGCCTGTTGAACAGATTGAATCAAACCCTTTTCAGCCAAGAGAAGAGTTCAACCTTGAAGCGCTCAACGAGCTCGCTGATTCCATCAGAGAGCAGGGTATTATTCAGCCGATTACGGTGAGAAAAATGGGCTATGACAAATATCAGCTGATTTCGGGGGAACGACGCCTGAAAGCATCGAAAATTGTCGGTCTTACTGAAATTCCATGTTACATTAGGATTGCAAACGATCAGCAGATGCTCGAAATGGCGTTGGTGGAAAACATTCAACGCGAAAATCTTAATGCACTTGAGGTTGCCATCAGCTATCAGCGACTGATTGACGAATGTGAACTAACTCAGGAAGAATTGAGTCAAAGGGTTGGCAAAAATCGCTCAACAGTAACAAATTACATCAGACTGCTAAAGCTTCCGGTTGAAATTCAGGTGGCTGTTCGCGACAATAAAATAACGATGGGACATGCCAGAGCGCTTATCAACATCGACGATGAACTTACCCAAACCACTATTCTGAGAAATATTGTTGCAAAAGATTTATCGGTTCGTGAAGTAGAGGAAATCGCCAGAAACCTGAATAAGCAACCTTCAGCACCCAAAGAGATAACCACTGTACAAATTCCTGCCGAAGTCGAAAATTACAGAGATCAGGTAGCCGGTCGTTTCAACACAAAAGTGAATGTGAGTCTCAACAACAAAGGCAAAGGAAATATTGTGATAAGTTTCACATCACAAAAACAGTTAAAAAATATACTTGAAGAACTTATTTCCCGTTAGAGCAATAAGTTTCACAAAAAATGAAGATACCTGACGTTGCTGCTTCAAAAAAGTATAAGAAAAGAACCGCTTTTATTATAAAGGCGGTTTTACTTGTTTTAATGATCTGTTCACTGAAAGTTTCAGCACAGGACACTACACTGGTCATTACAAAAGACGGGATACTTACTGATACTACCACTGTAACTACTCATTCAGCGCACAAAGCAACCATTTATTCCCTTGTACTTCCCGGACTTGGCCAGGCTTACAATAAAAAATACTGGAAAATCCCTGTAATCTATGCCGGATTTGGCTATCTGGGCTATTCCATAAAAATAAACAGGGATGAGATGTTGAAATTCACCGCTGCTTACAGGTTTATTGCAAACGATGAACCAGGTGAACCGGTTAATGAGTATGTTCTCAAATATCCAAACACCAGTGATTTGCTTAGAGGGCGCGACTTTTACCGGCGAAAAGTAGAATTAAACATTATCTACAGCGTTGTCTGGTACATTCTCAATCTGGTTGATGCGGCAGTTGATGCACATTTCTTCGATTATGATGTTTCTGACAATCTGGCTATAAGAATTAAACCAGCAATACTTCCCGCTCAGAACAACCTGTTACCCCATTCAAACGGAATAAGTCTCTGCCTCACTTTAAAATAATGAAGATGTTAAAAATTGCACTTTCAGGATATGGCAGAATGGGTA
The DNA here is from genome assembly GCA_002412885.1 of Bacteroidales bacterium UBA5197. GTDB lineage: Bacteria > Bacteroidota > Bacteroidia > Bacteroidales > Lentimicrobiaceae > Lentimicrobium. Next base: position 43,574 of record DHVX01000025.1, on the reverse strand, counting down.
AAGAAGTCGAAAAAGCTGCCCTTAAAGCCGGCCATTCGATTCTTTGCAAAATAGATAAACCGGCTGACTGGAATGAAAACGCGGATTTACTTCTGCAATGTGATGTAGTTATTGATTTTAGTTTGCCTCAATCAGCATCTGAAGCTGTTAATAAATGTTTTGATCATGGAATACCTGTAGTTTCAGGTACCACAGGTTGGGAAGCCGGTCTTGCAGCTGCACGCCTGAGGTGTCAAAATGAAAACAAATCATTTTTTTATGCTCCGAATTTCAGTATAGGGGTAAATATTTTTTTTGAGATCAACCGAAGGTTATCTGAATTACTTGAAGACTACTCAGATTATCAGCCCCATATTCACGAAATTCATCATATCCACAAACTGGATGCACCAAGTGGCACTGCTATTGCGCTGGCAAGGGGAATTACTGAAAATCACTCACAATACCAACAGGGTTGGGTTGCAGCACCTGATCAAAAGCCAGACCATGTATCAATTTCAAGTGAAAGAACAGGCGAAATACCCGGCACGCATATTGTAACGTGGGCATCCGACACTGACAGTATTGAGATTAAACATACCAGCCATAACCGGCAAGCTTTGGCTCAGGGAGCAGTAAAAGCCGCTGAATGGCTTGCCGGAAAGAAAGGGTGTTTCGGAATGCTGGATATGCTCGGAATTAATTATTCGAAAAAAAAATACTAATATTGCACTTAAACTGCGGTTTAAGGCAGTGTGAAACTAAAAACCTCAAGATGTCACCAACTTTTTTACTTATTCTGATTATAGTATTTTTTCCGGTTTTACTCTGGAAAACTTTTGAAACAGCAGGCCACAAAGGATGGTTTTCAGCTTTGCCTGTTTTCAACTACTATATTTGGTTAAAGATTATAGACAAACCATTATGGTGGTTTATTTTGCTTTTTACACCATTCATCAATGCTTTTATGGTGATGTTAATGGTTGTGGAAACCCTGAAATGCTACAAAATTCATGATCTTGGTAGTCAGGCTATTGCCGTTTTATTCCCTTATGCTTATCTGCCATGGCTAAGCATTAAAAAAGAGAAACAATACACATTGCCCGAAAACAGGGTAAAAATCAGAAAAACACCGGTCAGAGAGTGGGTTGATGCCATTATCTTCGCTGTAATTGCTGCAACAATCATACGTACTTTTATGATTGAAGCTTATACAATTCCTACTTCCTCGATGGAAAAATCATTGTTGGTAGGTGATTTTCTTTTTGTGAGTAAACTAAGTTATGGTCCGAAAGTACCGAATACTCCTTTGGCATTTCCTTTTGTGCATCATACCATGCCTTTGAGTGAAAGTGCCAAATCGTATGTTGAATGGATCAAATTGCCATACTATCGTTTTCCCGGAACAACTTCTTTAAAGCGCAATGATGTAGTCGTATTCAACTATCCCGATGGCGATACAGTTGCGCTAAAGGTCCAGAATCAGAGTTATTATTCTCTAATCCGCGATTATGGACGGCAAAGGGTTTGGAGTGATAAGTTAAATTTCGGCGATGTAGTTGCACGACCAGTCGATAAGAGAGAAAACTATATCAAACGCTGCGTTGCTGTTGCCGGAGACACCTTACAGATTAAAAATCAGATCGTTTATATAAATGGCAAACCATCTGAATTTCCTGAAAACAGTCAGTTTAAATATCTGGTAAGAACCGATGGAAGCAAAATTAATCCCAAGGCGCTTGAAAAACTGGACATTATTGAGGATATTTTAATGACTGGTCCCGACGAAATGATGCTGACCCTTACCAGTGAATCTGCTGAAAAAATAAAAGGCTTTATTAATGTAAAAGAGGTGAAGCAAATTATTCAGCCGCAAGGATTCTGGCAACCTTATATCTTCCCTTTCGATTCAGCATATGCATGGAATTTTGACAATTACGGCCCGCTTGTAATTCCAAAGGCAGGTGTTACAGTTGAGTTGAATGTGAAAAACATTGTACTTTATTCCCGGATTATCAAGAATTATGAAAATAACTCTCTTGAAATTATCGGTGATAAGATTATAATCAACGGTACTCCTTCCACAACTTACACATTCAAAATGGATTACTACTGGATGATGGGAGATAACCGCCACAATTCAGCCGACTCCCGTTTCTGGGGATTTGTTCCTTATGATCACATTGTTGGTAAGGCTGTGTTTGTTTGGCTTTCGCTTGACAACAACAAACCGCTTTTCGGCGGTAAAATAAGATTTAACAAACTTTTCAGAACTATTAATTAATTTTTAAAACCACAAAAACTATGATCACTGCAGAAATTCATACCGAAAAAGGACTTATGAAAGTCAATTTTTTCGAAAAAGACGCGCCAAATACCGTTGCCAACTTCGTAAAGCTATCAAAAAGCGGTTTCTATAACGGACTAACCTTTCACAGGGTAATACCTGAATTTGTAATTCAGGGAGGCTGCCCAAATGGAACCGGAGCTGGCGGACCAGGATATTCAATTGATTGCGAACTCGATGGTGATAACCAATACCACGACAGAGGTGTGCTTTCAATGGCACATGCCGGCCGAAATACCGGCGGATCTCAGTTTTTTATTTGTCACAGTCGTCAGAACACCGCCCATCTCGACAGAAATCACACTTGTTTCGGCAAGGTTGTTGAGGGTCTTGATGTGATTGATAAAATCAGGGGCGGCGACAAAATCGAAAATATCACAATAATTGAAACTGAAAACGATTAATCATCAAACTAAAATACCTTACAGGATGAAAAAAAACATCTATTTAACACTGATTCTGCTCGCTTTTGCCAGCGCTGGATCTCTGATGGCTCAAAGGCCCGGTTCAGCTTTCAAGGGAACGATCAACTATAAAATTACCACTCCTGATGCTAAATCAGACGATCAGCAAACAGGAACCCCGCAGGCAATGAAAGTTTTGCTGAACGGTAACAAGGCAAGAATTGAATTGATGATGGGTACCATAAGTCAGATTGTTCTTCTGGATGCCGATGCACAGACCACAATGCTTCTGCTCGATCTGATGGGACAAAAAGTTGCCATGAAACCCAAAGGTGCTGAAGGCAGACCAGCAGGCAAAGAACCCATCGTAGAAACCAAACCTGAGACGAAGGAAATTGCCGGATACCTATGCAAAAAGGCAGAAATCCATTACGGTGATGAAAGATCAAAAGCAAATCCGATCATTGTTTATTATACCGATCAGATCGGAAATAACAAAATCTTTTACGATAACGAATACCGTAACCTGCCGGGTATTCCCATGGAATTCAATTACAAAATGCAGGGAATGAATATGTATATGATTGCCACGAGCGTTGAAAAAGGCAAAGTATCCAACAGAGACTTTGAAGTTCCTTCAGAATACAAAGAAACTACTCCGGAAGAGCTCAGGCAGATGTTCGGCGGAAACTAACATAAACATCAAGCAATACAACGCAAAAAAACCGGTCGATCCTGCCTTTTAGACAACAGTAACCTGAACAAACTACAGGTTTGTTGTAAAATGGGGACTGTCGTCCGGTTTTTTGTATTTTTGCAACATAGAATCGTCGCAATATGGTTAAAAAGGGAAATACCCTTAAAAAAAGTGCCTTCAAAGATGAGTTTGAAGATAAACCGCTGAAGACAAAAAAATCAGGAAGCAAAATTCCTTTGCTACCCTCATGGGTAAGTGATGGCCGTGCAGTAAAGATAACCGGGATATTTTTTGTTTTGCTGGGTATTTATCTTCTCTTTGCCTTCTCTTCCTACCTGTTTCTTTATTTCAACTGGGCTGCCGACGATTTATTCTCCACTTTTTCGTTTAAAAGCATTTTATTTGATACCGATGTGGAAGCCGCAAACTGGGCTGGCCGCCTTGGAGCTGCATTGTCGATACTTTTAATTAAAAAAGGATTTGGAATTGCCGCATTTCTTATCATTCTCGTGCTGATCGTTACGGGTATCCGAATGGCGATGAGAATCTCTTTATTACCAGCGGGTAAGACTTTCAGAAATTCGTTGCTTGGGTTAATCTGGCTTCCGGTAGCACTTGGATTTATATTTCAAAATACTGCCTACGCGATATTAGGCGGTGTTACCGGATATCAATCTGCTCACTGGCTTCAGGGAGTGCTTGGAAAAACAGGAACTGCCATTGGATTGCTTTTTACTTTGGTTGCCATTCTTGCGCTGGCTTTCAATATGCCGCTTGAGTTACCGAAAAGGCCTGCTGATCCCGGTGAAGAAGATGAAACAGACAGCGCAAATGTCAAAGATTTTGCCTTTCCAAACAGTAAGAAAAACAGCCAGAATGTAATTCTGGAGGACAAATACAACACGGTAGAGTTTTCGGTTGATCATGGTGAAAATGATCTAAACAATCCGGCAAAACCAACTGGGGAGAAAAATATTCCGGAAAAGCCTGTTTCAGATAACGGTTTCGAGAAAATATCGTATACCTCTGAGCCTGTAAAACCTGTTGCCGATGTTGAGTTTACTATTGAAAATCAGGCCATTGAAAAAGAGACTATCACCAGCGATCAATTGCCTCGATTCACTATTGATACTGAATTTGACCCGACCCTTGAACTTCCCAACTACCAGTATCCCACGCTTGATTTGCTCGATGATTATGGCAGTGGGGCAAACATCTCGGTTCAGAAAGATGAGCTTGAAGCCAATAAAAACCGCATTGTTGACACATTAGCCAATTATAGTATTCAGATTGATAAGATTAAAGCAACCATTGGTCCTACGGTTACTCTTTACGAAATTATTCCGGCTCCCGGTGTCAGAATTTCGAAAATAAAGAACCTTGAAGACGACATTGCTCTTAGCCTTGCTGCCATGGGTATTCGTATCATTGCACCTATCCCTGGCAAAGGAACAATTGGCATCGAGGTTCCTAACCTGAAACCTGAAATAGTATCGATGAAATCAATCATGGGTTCTGAGAGATTCATGGATTCACGCTATGAATTGCCTTTTGCTATGGGTAAAACCATACAAAACGAACCTTACATTGCCGACCTAACCAAAATGCCTCACATCCTGATGGCTGGTGCTACAGGGCAAGGAAAGTCGGTAGGACTAAATGCCATTATCACATCAATTTTATACAGGAAACATCCTGCACAGGTTAAATTTGTGATGATAGATCCGAAGAAAGTGGAATTGACTCTGTTTTCCAAGATAGAACGCCATTTTCTGGCTAAACTGCCCGATTCGGAAGAAGCCATTATTACCGACACCCGAAAAGTAGTGAGAACGCTGAATTCGCTCAACATTGAGATGGATAACAGATATGACCTGCTCAAGGATGCGCAGGTCAGGAACATAAAGGAATACAATGTAAGGTTTGTTGAGCGCAAGCTGAATCCGTTGAATGGACATCGTTTTCTTCCGTATCTGATTGTGGTGATTGATGAGTTTGCAGATTTGATTATGACTGCCGGCAAAGAAATTGAAGCGCCGCTTACCCGTCTGGCTCAGCTGGCGCGTGCCATCGGCATTCATCTTGTAATTGCAACACAACGACCTTCGGTAAATATCATTACAGGAACCATCAAAGCAAACTTTCCGGCGCGTATTGCATTCAGAGTTATTTCAAAGATTGACTCCAGAACCATTCTCGATACCGGTGGAGCCGATCAGCTTGTCGGACGTGGCGATATGCTTCTTTCTACAGGAAGTGACCTCATCAGGCTGCAATGCGCTTTTGTTGACACACACGAAGTTGAAAAAGTAACTGAATTTATCGGTTCGCAGAGGGCTTACCCCGATGCCTATAATCTGCCTGAATTTGCAGATGAACAGGATACAAAAGAAGTTGAATTTGATCCCTCCGAAAGAGATGAATTGTTCGAAGATGCTGCCAGACTGATTGTTCAAACCCAGCAGGGAAGTACTTCGTTGCTTCAGCGCAAACTTAAGCTTGGATACAACCGTGCCGGACGAATAATAGACCAATTGGAATCTGCCGGAATTGTCGGCCCGTTCGAAGGAAGTAAAGCCAGAGAAGTAAAAGTTGCCAATGAGATGGCTTTGGAACAGTTTTTGAAAGACATCAACTCTGACCACAGGGGTAATAATATCCCTTATTAAAACCAATTTACATGAAAAACCTGATTCTATCTGCATTTATAATCCTTTTGGCTGTAACTGTATCTGGCCAGACCGATAAAAAAGCACGAACAATACTTGACGAAGTTTCTGCCAAAACAAAATCTTACAAAACAATTAAGATTGATTTTACCTATAAAATGGAAAATCCTGCGCAAAAAATCAGTGAAAGTTTCAATGGAACCCTTATTTCAAAGGGAGATAGTTACAAACTTTCCTTCTCGGGACAGGAAGTTATAAGTGATGGAAAAACAGTGTGGACTTTCCTGAAAGATGCAAACGAAGTGCAGATCAATGAAGCTACCAAAGACGACGACAGCTTCACTCCTACCAATCTGCTCTCAACTTACAATGAAAATTTCAAAGCAAAACTTCTACAGGAAACTGCCAAACAATACATTGTTGAACTGACTCCAATACAAAAAAAGAATTTCAATAAAGTTAAGGTAAGCATTGACAAGACAAAGAAAATCGTCAATAGTCTGACAATTTTTGACAAAAACGGAAGTTCCTATACCTATACTGTCAACAAGTTTGATACAGATACTCCATTTAAAGACAGCATGTTCAGTTTCAGGGCAGCAGATCATCCCGGTGTCGAAGAAATTGACATGCGGTAATTATGGAAACATCAAAAACAAGATGAAAACGGACCTCATACGGGGTCCGATTTTTTTTGGGGTATTCAACAATTTAGCAGCTTATACGTTCTGTAGTTGTAAAAATCTACCCACATTTAAATAAAGCCGATGAACTCTTTATACAATTTCACGCTGATTCTGCATTCATGGAACCGCTGGATTATTTTAATTGCCGGACTTCTGGCAATAATTCTGGCAATTTTTGCACTGGTCAACAAGCAAGGATATTCGAAAACAAACAAAATAACTTCACTTGTTTTTATAAGCAGTCTTCATTTTCAATTGGTGATAGGAATTCTGCTGTATTTTGTTCTCAGTCCAATTACACTGGAGGCATTAAGCAATTTTGGGGCAGCAATGAAAAATTCCGACATCCGCTATTGGGCAGTTGAACATTCCTTTGTGAATATAATTGCGATAATAGTTGCTCAGGTTGGAAGTATTGTAGTCAGACGAAAATCAACAGATCCTAAAAAACACAAAGCAACCCTGATATGGTTCGGCATATCCATCGTTCTGATTATAGCGATGATTCCAATGGGAATGATGGGTGTTTCAAGACCCTGGTTCAGGTTCTGATCAATTCAATTCCAAAAATCAGTCAGACAAATATCGTGACATTACCCTGAAGAGATTTTGTTTGGAAATTGGTTTGGCGATATAATTGTCGCATCCGGCTTCAATGGCCCGCATTCTATCGTTTGATAAAGCGTAAGCAGTCTGGGCAATTACAGGCAATGATGGAAAAAGTTGCTTTATACGTGCAGTAGCGTCAAATCCATCCATTATTGGCATTTTCATATCCATTAAAATAAGATCAACTTTCTGTTTTTCAACGATTTCAATAGCTTGCTTCCCATTAATTGCCCTGATTATATTACTGCCTGTATTTCTAAGAAAAAGGTGTAAAAGTGTATAATTGGCCTCTTCGTCTTCTGCAATCAGAATGGTCTTGCCCTGCCAGCTGAAGATGGCATTCGCTTCTTCTGCAATGGTGTTTGATAAACCAATGTCCAGATCATCAACAGAAAGATATGGCAAAGTAAACCGGAAAGTTGATCCCTCTCCCCATGAAGATTCAACCCAGATTTCACCGCCCATCTGCTCGACAAGCGCTTTCGAAATGGCCAGCCCTAAACCGGTGCCACCTTTATCGCGTGCAACAGTATTGTTTACCTGCCGGAATCTTTCAAATATCAGCTTTTGAAATTCAGGGGCAATTCCTACTCCGGTGTCAGTAACGTAAAACTCAATAAAATCTTTTTTATGGCTAAAGCCGAAGGTAACACTACCATCAGAGGTAAACTTCAGCGCATTACTGATCAGGTTTATCAATATCTGTTTTAGCCTGATCTCATCTGCAACAATTGTAAGATCGACTCTGTCTGTTAATTCGGGAGAGCCAAGCAAAACCCTTCCGTTAACACTGCTGACTGTTAAATTGTAAACATCGGTTAATATGCTTAACAAACTGACTTTGCCTGAAGAAATGGTAAGCTGGCCAGCTTCAATTTTCGAAATATCAATAATATCATTGATCAAAGCAAGTAACTGCTTTGAACAGGAATTAATAATATCAATATAACTGACCATTTCGTCATAATGAAGATCAGGTGTTTGGAGCAGTTCGGCAAACCCAAGAATCCCATTCATGGGTGTACGGATCTCATGACTCATATTGGCCAGGAAAGCGGATTTAAGTTTGTCAGATTCTTCAGCCTTGATTTTAGCAATTTTCAGCTCTTCGTTAATGCTGAGTATCTGTTGATTACTTGCAACCAACAATTCATTCTGAACGGAAAAATCCTTATTTAGCGCCTGATATTCAAGGTTTAAAAGATTTAGTTGTGTATTAAATTCCTGCAGTTTTATTTCTGCTTCCTTCCGTGCGGTTATATCACGCCAGGTTGTATAAAGTATCTCTTTTCCGGCAAGATCAATCTGAGTTAACATCACTTCAACCCAAAATTCAGAATTATCTGCTTTCCGATGCACCCATTCAAACCTATGAAATCCTTTTTCTCTGGCATTCTGAATCATTATCGCCGCCTTTTTAACTGAAGGCATGCCATCTGGCTGGTAATCCGGTGACAACGCAAACGGAGTTTTATTTATTACATCCTTACGACTTGCACCGAGCATTCTTAAAGCTGCATCATTGAAATCGACAAATTTTTCATCCTCGACAATAAGGTTTGCATCTTCGCTGGCTTCAAATAATCTTCTGAAACGCTTTTCACTTTCCAGCAATTGTTCTTCAACCATTCGCCGGTCTGAGATATCAGTGATAAAACCTTCCAGAGCAACCACTGCACCGGATTCATCATAAACGCCGCACCCTTGCTCCCAAACCCATTTTGATTTGCCTGATGCAGTTACAATAACATATTCAGCATTAAATGTGTTCTTTTCGTTTATACAATCACACCATTTTATCCGCAATTTTTCTCTATCTTCCGGATGTATTAAGTCATTGAATGAGAGCACTTTATTGTTAAGAATATCTTCGGGAAGGTAGCCTGTAAGGTCATAAACACCCTGACTTACAAAAACCATAGTCCATTCGGAATCATAAAGACAGCGGTAGGCCATCCCCGGAAGATTACTCATCAGCGTGGTCATCATGCGATGAGTTTCAGTAAACCGAAGTTCGCTTTTCTTCTTTTCTGTAACATCGGTGACTGTACCTGAAATTCTGGCCGGCAATCCGTTTTCATTGCGCTCTGAAATCCGGCCTCTGACCAAAAGCCAGCGGTATTCACCTGATTTATTTTTAACCCTGAAAGCAACCTCGAGTACAGATAAATTGCCTTTTTCGTGGCTTCTGAATTGTTTGTAGGCATACAGACGATCCTCCACATGCGTCAAATCCTTCCATTTTTCAAGAGAAAACGGAAAAAATTCTGCTTCAGTATATCCCAAACGGGTGGACATAGATGAATCAATATAGAAATCTCTGGTTTCAATTATCCAGTCCCACAAAACAGAATCAGCACTTTCAATGGCAATATTTAAGCGTTCCTGCGTTAATCTGAGAACATCTTCTACTCTTTTTCTTTCAGCAATATCGCGTGCCTGGCTAACCACATTCATAGCTTTGACTGAAAGTTGATTTGCAATGACAAAAAGACTTTCAGCTATTTTCTGAAACTGACCCGACGACATGCGTGTAACTTCTTGAAGTGCTTCGCGGTATTGCACCTCATCAACTTCAATTTCGCGGGCGTATGCCATCATGTTCTCAATATCAGCATCAACATCTAAAACCTGACCAATCAGCCAGTTTGCAATATGCTTTTCGCCGATACTGATACTTGCTCCTGCATCCCAAAGACCACCGCTTAAGCATGTTTGAACAATCGGTCCCGATGGATTTCTCCGCCCTACAACTGCATCTGAATAAAGACAATTGACCATGCCTTTCTCAGATTTCCTTATCGTACTGCATAGTTTACAAAAGTTGCTTGGCCTTGTTATGGGTACGCCATTCGCATCGGTAATTACAGATGCAACCCCTGTGGCTGATGAGAATGCGTCCTGTATCTGCTGAATTTCAGCAAGATCAAATAAATCAGAAAACTGAAGAATTTCAGAATCCTCCCCGGGGCTGGTTAGAGATAGTATTCTCTTGCTCAGATCTCGCTGACTGTTTTGTAATTCTTCTTCGAAAATTTTACGGTTGCTTATGTCTCGAACTACTGCAAGAACCATTGTTTTTCCTGAGTGCTGGTAGCTGGTCAGGGAAACTTCTGCCCAGAAGACATCACCATACTTCTTTTTAGCTCTCCAGTCAAATTGCTGAGAACCATTATGAACAGTCTTTTCAATCCATGCAATAGCGTCATCATTTGAATACGGAAATATCCCAAGGCACAAATCACCTATATTATGGGTCAGAAGCTCTTCAACTGATGCAAAACCATAGAGATCAGCGGCACGTTTGTTTGCTTCAATCAGATTTCCGGATGGATACTGATGAATAAAAATGGCTTCATTCGAGGCGTTAAATATTGCCCTGTAGCGAAGTGCAGCTTCTGTTGCACTATCGATGGGTGAGATATGAGTGAGAAACACAACATTTATCAGATATTCTGTGTCCTGACCATTTTTGTGTGTGCTTACAAAAATATCAACCGGAACTGAATTCCCCGATTTCGAATAAATTACATTATGAAATCGCCCCCTTTTTCCTGCAATAACCTTACTTACAATATCTTCGGGAAAATATAACTGCAATGAATCTCCTGTTTCCGGAAAAAAATAATCCGAAACAACCTCAGAATCGAAAAATGTTTTGCAGATAATCAGGTCCTTGTCAATTAACAAATCGAACCTGTTTCTACCTATTCCCAGATTGTTTTCTGTGCTTGTCTGTCCGGAGTTAAACATTTCAATATCAGCTAATATTTTTACCTGTGAAGTAAATCTCACCGAAAGTACAAAAAACAATTAAGTAAAATGGAATGGAGAGGCATTATAATAAAAAAAGAATCGAAAGATGATCAATAATAACGGAAGACTGAACTGCAAAGACTTTACCAACCACGGCCCGAATGCAATTTTAAAAAATTAAACCACCTAAAATCACTCAAATGCATCAGGTACTTTATCTCCCGGCAGTCAGCCTCCGTTATTTTTCTCAGATATTTCAAAAAACTATAAATCATCTTACCAATCAAAAAATAAGAAAGTTCCGGGTATCTGAACTAAAACTTGCTTATTTATAGAAAAATCTATTTAGTGTATCACATACACTAACAGATTGCAAAAATACCAGATTTTTTATTTGGCTCCACAAAATCGGAAATTAAATTTTAAATATTTCTATCAGACTAATAATGTGTGACTTATAAGCCAACAATAAAATAAAGATAAATCAGGGGATAAATATTATATGAAATCTGCCGAAGATTCGGTAAAGTGTATAACAAACACGAATTAATCAATTACTTCAAAAAACTCCCATAAACTTGTTATACTATTAAATTGCAGTATATTTACACCTTTTAAAAAAAAACCGTTAACAGGTTTACCATATTAAAGTCCGATTATGCTTGATGAAAAACAAAATTCAGGGCTAAACTTTCATGTTTCGGTTGACTGTGTGGTTTTTGGTTTTGAATTTGGAAAATTAAATGTTCTGCTTCTTGAGCGTAAGATGCTTTTTAAAGGCGTTGAATTCAAAGACCTGAAGCTTCCGGGTGATCTGGTAAGAAAGGATGAAGACCTTGATACTGCAGCTGCACGCGTTCTCAAAGAATTAACCGGATTAGACAACATTTACCTGAGGCAATTTGCAGCCATCGGAACACCCGACAGGCTTTACAGAATGGAACGTGATATGGAATGGCTGCGTCAGATCGGACATCCCGAAGAGGTGGTTGTTACTGTGGCCTATTATTCTCTCATCAACATTGATCAGGACAAAATCAACAGATTTGAACTTCAGGAAGATGTAAAATGGCATCCGGTTTCACAAATCAAGGAGCTGGCTTTTGATCATATGGAAATCTTCAATGATGCCCTGAAAGCTTTGAGAGATGAACTAAGATTCAATCCAATCGGATTCGAATTATTGCCTTCAAAGTTCACTTTAAGCCAGTTACAGAAACTTTACGAAGTAATTCTTGGTTCAACTCTTGACAAAAGAAACTTTCGCAAAAAAGTTTCCAATATGCCTTATGTTATTCCTATTAACGAAAAAGAAAAGGGTGTTTCACACAAACCAGCGCAGTATTACATTTTCAGTAAAAAGGTTTATGAGAAAACGAGAAAGAGTTCTCTTGATTTCTTCGTATAACAACTTTTTTATAATGAAGGATTCCGAAATATTCTGCCCAACATTTCCCTGTTAATTTCGTTATTAAAATTCCAGTTATCCTTTTTCTCATGCATCTGATCGAACCTTTCTATTCCTGGAGGAACCTCTACATAGCTTCTGAAGACATCAGATCGCCTTTTTATGGCCGTCAATACAGTGATAGTGAATGCATAAACTCAGTTTACAATTATTACATTAATCCTCAGTGGGATGAAATAGGATCTGCAACATTGTACTTAAAACTTTTGTATGCTGAGTACCCTGCGGGATTTTGTGTAATTGAATTTTTAGGCGAATGGAATGATCTGCTGTACAACGACATTATGTATCTGAAACGCAATGTGATTGAACCTTTGAACGATGAAGGCATCAATAAGTTTATACTCATTGGTGAAAATATTCTCAATTTCCATGCTGACGATGACTCTTATTATCAGGAGTGGTTTGATGAAATGGAAGATGGATGGATTGCGTGTATTAATTTCAGAGAGCATGTACTTGAAGAAATCAAGGATCGCCGCCTTGATTATTATATGGCAACCGGAGGCAGATTGAATGAACTCAACTGGAGAACGCTCAATCCCCGTCAGTTGTTTGCTGTTGTAAATGACATTATCACCAAAAGATTATCGGCCTGACACGAATGATAAAATGTCTTTCAATAAAGGTATCAGGAAAAGTTCAGGGAGTGGGTTTTCGCTACTTTGCACTTGATGCTGCCCGAAAAACCGGTATAAACGGTTATGTAAGAAATGAAACCGATGGAACAGTTTTTATTGAGGCAGAAGGAACTCAGGAACAACTCGATATTTTTATTTCGCTTTGCAGAAAAGGACCGGGAAGGTCGATGGTAACAAATATTGTATATCAAAGCAGCCCGGTCATGGGCCACAATTCATTCATAATCAGATAAAATGTTCGAACTGAGATGTGTATTTTCTTTTAGTTTGAAACTCAAATTGCTGTTGCCCTAAGCATTTCTCTTTTTCCGGGAGGGCCGGGTAAACGCTCAACACGAAAACCTGAAGACTGTAAGATTCTTCTCACCTCACCTCTTGCGCTGTAGGTAACCAACACTCCGCCTGTAGTCATGTTTTCTCTTATCATTTGAAAAATATCGGGTGTCCAGAGCTCAGGTTCAACCTCGGGTGAGAATGCATCAAAATAAACCAGATTAAAAGCAGATTCAGGAGAAAGCCCGGACTGAAGCTTACACAAATACTTCCGGAATGAAAACCAGGGATTGATTTTCATCAGCTCTCCATCTGCGGCTTTATGCATTGTAACAAAATCAGAAGAATGGCCAATTAAAAGATCCGTTTCAGTATAATTTAGTCCTGAAGCAATATCAAGAGACAAAGGGAAAGGCTCATAAGCAGTGTAGAATGTTCTGATTTTTAGTTGAGTTGAGGCTTCAAGCGTAAGTAAAGCATTAAGTCCGGTACCAAAACCCACCTCCAGGACAGAAAGGTTATCGAAGCGATCCGAAGCCAATGAAAATCCGGCCCGGATAAAAACATGCATTGATTCCTGAATGGCACCATGAATAGAGTGATAGTGCTCTCCTACTCCACTATTAAACAGAGTGTGTGAACCATCTTCGGTCAATACTTTTTCAATTTCAGTCATATAATTATCTGTTGTACCTAAGGTTAATCCCAACAACCCTGCCGGGCATTTCTATATTGCCAAGGGATTGCGAAAACGGAAGTCTGTGATAGGAAATTGTGCTGCCCGACGCCACATACAATTGATTATTCAATTCGTCGAATGCTATGCTGCCGGGTTCCTGAACAGAGGTGTAAAGGATTGCACTTCCGGTTTGGGGACGGTACCACCAGATTTCATTTCCCGATGAAATAAAGTAATGATCTTTTCCTGAACCAATTACAATGTCACAATTGTCAAATGCAAAATCTCTTAGCTTTACGAAGGTACTGCTCTCAATAGTAAACTCAAAGACTGCAGGCTTGGTTGTCTGATCAGTAAATACCAGAACAGAGCCTGAATTGTATATCGACAAGTGTTTTACTTTTCCGGATATCTGCAATCTCCTCAGCACAGTACCTCCGGGATAATTAAATACGACCAACTCCTGAAACTGGCTGTTATAAGGTTCAAAAACTGCGATCAGCATGTTCTGATGACTGATAAAATGAGTGAATTCCCCATTTTGAAATTGCAGGCTCCTGAAACTGACTTTCCCAAAACGATCATAACCAACAATAAACCCATCGCGAGTTGAAACAAAAACATCTTTTTCATCGGCATACAAACCGCAAAACCAATCCTGAGGAGGATTTACGATTGCCGGAACACTCCAGTTGGCGACTTTTTTATTTATATCCCATGCAATCAGGTCATTAAAAATTCTTCCGGCTGTAAAATGGAGATTGTATTTAGAATTGACTTCACTGCCAAGATGATCACCGGAAAAGCCATATAACTTTGAAGAAGCAGCGTTTAAAGGAGTTTCAAAAACCTCGAAAGTATTCAAAAGATCAGGGTTGGCAACAACAGCTATAATGGATTTAAACTCACGCAAGACTTCAGTAATTCTGATATCTGCCCATTCATTCCATGATGATTGTTTGTCGGTAACTTTTATCTGAATAAAATATTCGCCGTCAACAAGATTAATATCTTCAAGTACAAAATAGGTATTTATTTGATAATCAAGTACATTAACCGAATAATTAAGCACCGGCAGCACAGGTGAGAAAGCTTTGTTTAGCAAAGAGATCTTTATGTTTTCTATCTCCCTGAAATGGCTGATTGATGCTTTGATAAAAATTGTATCACCATAGCCAAATATCTGATTCTGAAACGGATTGCTTATTGTTACGGATGGAGGGGTAATATAGTCATCGCCCTTGCTGCATGAAAAACTCAGCAGCAAGGCAGCAAACGGGAAAATATATCTTTTTAAACTCTGTAACATCTTACAAAAGATTACAACAAATCGGTCCTGATAGTTACAACAATCATTATGGAAACCCGATTGCCAAAATTAGTGAATGCTTTGATTTAAAACCTTAATTAAAGAAGTGAACCAAGGAAATGATAGTTTGCCAAAAAACACGAAATTTACCTCAAAACATTTGCAAATAAATAATTTCATACCTTTAACCTTTAAAATATGAACATTATGCTCGGACATGTAAAAATTGAAAAAGTATTATTCCTTGATATTGAAACAGTTCCACAGTATTCAACCTTTGATGAGGTACCTGAAAAACTCAGGAAACTGTGGGAGCATAAAGCGATAAAGCTAAAGGAAAAGGAAACGGAAAAACAAAAGGAGAAAGAAGATCTTTCCGTCGAAGAAATGTATCAAAGGGCAGGCATTTACTCTGAATTTGGGAAAATAATCTGTATCTCTGTTGGATTTATTCACAACAATCAACTGAGAATCAAATCATTTGCAAGCGATAACGAAGCACAACTGCTCAATGATTTCGCAGTTATGCTTCAAAACAACTTCAGCAAGCCAGGAACCCTTTTATGTGCTCACAATGGCAAAGAGTTCGATTTCCCTTATATATCGCGAAGAATGTTAATCAACGGTATAGATCTGCCGCCATTGCTTGATATTGCCGGTAAAAAACCATGGGATATTCAGCATCTGGACACCATGGAACTATGGAAGTTCGGCGATTACAAAAATTATACTTCACTGGCGCTGCTCACTGCAATTTTCAATATACCAACGCCTAAGGATGACATTGACGGAAGTCAGGTTGGGCATGTTTACTGGCACGAAAATGACCTTGCCCGCATCGTTACCTATTGTCAGAAAGATGTAGTTGCAATTGCACAACTATTACTCAGGTACAAAGGGATGTCTTTAATTGAAGAAAAAGATATCATTTTCACCTGAACCCTAGTGTTAATTTTTGCAAATATTTGAATCTGCTCATTGTAAGTGAGCTGCGAATTCATACTTTTGCGCTTCATAATAAAACCAGTAATAATGAAACGAATCATTTCAACCACCTCCTTGCTGATTCTGGCGCTTTTCGCCATAAGCTTAAATGCATCAGCACAGAAAAGCAAAAAGGACAAAAAAAGCAAAACCATAACCGAGACCCCTGCAGCAGTTCAAATTCTGACCCGCCAGGATTCCATCAGCTATATGATTGGCAGAGATATCGGAAGAAACATGAAAACCAATGGCATTGAGGTTTCTGCTGACATTATGTTCAACGGGCTTAAGGATGGGCTTAATGCTATTGATACAGTGATGACTGATGAAGTAACAGATGCTTTAATGATGTCATTGCAAATGGAAATGATGGCAAAGCAACAGCAAAAATCAGAAGTTTCAAATTCTGAAGCCAAACAGGCCGGAGCTGCATTTCTTGCTGCAAACAAAACAAAAGCCGGTGTTATTGAAACTCCAAGCGGCCTGCAGTACAGAGTTATTACCGAAGGTGTGGGTGAAAATCCAAAACCGGAAGATGTAGTCGAAGTTCATTACACAGGGAAATTAATTGATGGAACAGTATTCGACTCTTCGGTTGAACGTGGCGAATCTATTAAATTTCCATTAAACGGAGTAATTGCAGGATGGACAGAAGGCGTTCAATTGATGAAACCAGGAGCGAAATATGAATTTGTCATCCCTTCTGAACTTGCTTACGGTGAAAGAGGCGCCGGTCCGATACCTGGTGGCTCAGTTCTGATTTTTGAAGTGGAACTTATTTCAATAGAAAAAGAATAAGCATTTCTGTTCAGCATACAATTATTTGAAGATCAATTTTTTAAGCAACAACCAGCGCCTGAACATCAAACAGTGTTCAGGCGCTAGTATTTTATGGGCGCATTTGCCTATTAATTAATTCTACAGCAATTATTCCCCGGATTTATCTTCATCCTGAAAAATTTCTTCAAGTTTACGCTCCAGTGCTTTACCCCTGAGGCCACGGGCAATCACAAGTCCGTTTCTGTCAATCAGAACTGTATGCGGAATTGACTTAACTCCATAATTCTGAGCAGCTTCGCTTTGCCAGTATTTGAGGTCACTAACCTGATTCCATCTCAGGCTATCCTTCGCAATGGCTTTTATCCATGCATCTTTATCGCGGTCGAGAGAAACGCCGAGAATCTCAAATCCCTTACTGTTAAAACGGTTATACATTCGCACAACTTCCGGATTATCTTTCCGGCAAGGACCGCACCACGAAGCCCAGAAATCAATAAGAACAACGCTCCCTTTTAAAGAGGAGAGTTTGTATAAGTCACCTTCAGGAGTTGGCAGTACAATTTCCGGTGCCGGGCTTCCTGCAGCCAGTTTACGTTCGAGTGTGGTTCGAATTTTGAGATCCCGTGCAAGTTTAAAATCCGGATAAACCGATAAAACCCCTCTGGCAACTGCTTCATAGATATCAAGGTTGTCATTGATATCGAGTTTATCCACAAAAAGCAAGGAGGCCGGAGACTTCGCATTTTTTGTGAGAACATCACGCAGATAGCTGATCTTTTTGCCATTTATCAAATGATACTCTGCTTCAAGCGAAGATTTCAACTCATTGAAATCTGCACTTCCTTGAGAAACGGTATATAAATTATTCAGACTATCGATCTTTGCATCGAAAAAAGCCAGGTTTCCGGCCATTAAATAGGCTGTTTGTGTATAGGCAGAACCTTTTATTCCGGGATGTTGGTTTAGTTTTGATGCTGAGAGGTTCAGATCAACATTATCTCCCGGAAGGAGAAACAACACCAGATAATTTCCTGAATTAACAGAAAGTTTAAAAATCCTGAGACTTTCAACATTAACCTGAATGGAAAAACTCCCGTTTTCATCCGTTAAAATGGATTTGCTTTCCGCATTCATTTCAATCGGGTCAGATAGGGTAAGCTGAACTCCTGCTTTGTTTTCACCATTCAGTTTTCCGGAAACTGAAGCTGTTTGCTGGGCAAACGCAATGTATTGACTAAAACAAAACAGAAATGTTAAAACAGGAAGAAATGCAGAATATTTCATAAAATATGGTTTGGACTACAAAAGTATAAAATATGCCGTTCGCATAGGGTGCAGGTGCCGAAGAGTTGGATTTTTCTTTACACCTGATATTGAAGAACTTAATTGCGATGTGCTTTTGTTCAAAAATATTCTGCAAAAGACATTCAAGAGTTGGTTCTAATTCATACTTTTGAAGTATGGAAGAAAATAGTAAATCAATTGCTACAACCCGCAATAAGAAAGGGAATCGCCCTCTGGGAATAAGTGACATATTCGAGCATGGAAAAATCCCGCCACAGGCAACCGACCTTGAAGAAGCCGTTCTTGGAGCAATTATGCTTGAAAAAGATGCATTGGCTGCAATTATTGATGTTATTAGACCCGATGCTTTTTACAAAGACGCACATCAGATTATATTTCAGTCAATATCCCGTTTATTCACAAAGGGTGAACCAATTGATATACTCACTGTTACGAATGAGCTTAAGTTTACCGGAGAACTCGAAGCCGCAGGAGGTCCTTTTTACATTGCCCAGCTTACCAATAGAGTAGCTTCATCAGCAAATACTGAATTTCATGCCCGCATTATCCTTCAGAAATTTATTCAGCGTGAGTTGATCAGGATTTCTTCTGAAATAATAAAAGAAGCCTACGAGGACACTACCGACGTTTTTCAGTTACTTGATAAAGCTGAAAATCAATTATTCAGCGTTGGTGAAAACAACATGCGCCGCAATTATCTCGATATGCATTCGTTGGTTCGGGATGCGGTAAAACAGATCGAAGCAGCCAAAACCAAGCCAGGGCAATTCAGCGGAATTCCTTCAGGTTTTACCGAACTTGACCGGCTTACCTCCGGCTGGCAGCCATCTGACCTGATCATTATGGCAGCTCGTCCTGGTATGGGTAAAACTGCGTTTGTATTAACCATTGCACGTAATGTTGCTGTTGATTTTAAAAAGGCTGTGGCCGTTTTCTCCCTTGAGATGTCATCGGTTCAGCTGGTTACCAGGCTTATTTCTGCTGAAGCACAATTACCAGGCGATAAATTGCGAAAAGGCAATCTTGAAAATTATGAATGGGAGCAATTAAATTCCAAAATCAATAACCTGATTGACGCACCTCTGTTTATTGATGATACTCCTTCACTTTCGATTTTTGAGTTGAGGGCAAAATGCAGAAGGCTTAAAGCGCAACATGATATTCAGCTGGTAATTATCGATTATATTCAGTTGATGTCAGCTGGTCTTGATCGCAATAATGGCAACAGGGAGCAGGAAATCAGTGCAATTTCACGTTCGCTGAAAAGTCTTGCCAAGGAGCTGAGTATTCCTGTTATTGCGCTTTCGCAGCTTAACCGCTCGGTAGAACAACGCCCGAATAAAAAGCCTTTGTTATCCGACCTTCGTGAATCCGGTGCGATAGAGCAGGATGCAGATATGGTTATTTTTATTTATCGCCCTGAATATTACAACCAAAACACCGATGAAGGCGGCGCCAGCCTGATTGGACATGCCGAAATAAGCATCGCCAAGCACCGTAATGGAGCACTGGGAGATATTCCGTTGCGTTTCATCAGTAAATACGCCAAATTTACCGATCCCGATCCGAGTGATTTTAATATGGCCACAAGTATTGCCCCAAGTGCCCAGTTTGATGGAAGCACCAGCACAATAACCGTTCAATCAAAAATGAACGACATGCCATTGGACAACGAAGCTCCTTTTTAAACCTGGCAATCATCTTTATGATCCCTGCCATATAACAAATCAGGGCATTGTGGCGTTTATCCATAAACGATTAAACTTGTTTGGCATGAAAAAACATTACCTGCTTACACTTGCTCTGCTGTTTGCCTGCATGTATTCATTCGGCTCATACATTCTTATTCCGATGGATAAGGTTCAGAAGAACCATCTTAAAGCCTATGGCATAGCATTCTGGACACTGCAACAGGATATAGAAGTAAGCTGGTTATTGAATTACCGTGGTGGAAGCTTTATGTTTCAACACCATCCGTTGCTCGAAGGAGAATGTGTGGTGCGTGGAGTATCTTATCAGATAATTGCTGATGTACAGGCAAATGCTATTCTACTGGAAATCAGAGATCCTGCCGTAAATATGGATGAAATGCGTTTGCAAAAGGCTCCACGAATTGCAGTTTATACTCCAAAAAGCAAATTGCCATGGGATGATGCAGTTACGCTGGCATTAACATATGCCGAGATACCCTACGATATAATTTATGACGAAGAGGTGATCGGTGGTGTATTACCCATGTATGACTGGTTGCACCTGCATCATGAGGATTTCACCGGTCAATACGGCAAATTCTGGGCTGCTTACAGAAACGCGCCATGGTATCGCGATGATGTGAGTAAGACAGAAGCCATGGCTGCCAGCCTGGGATTCTCAAAAGTTTCTCATTTGAAAAGAGCAGTAGCCCACAAAATCAGGGAATTTACTTCCGGCGGCGGATATCTTTTTGCGATGTGCTCAGCACCTGATAGTTACGACATTGCGCTTGCTGCCGAACATCTCGACATCTGCGATGTGATGTTTGACGGCGACCCTGCTGATCCGAATGCAAATGATCACCTGGAATATCACAAATGTTTTGCGTTTACTGACTTTACGCTGGTGACCAATCCTTATGAATATGAAATATCAAACATTGATGTTACCACTACCCGAAAGGTGACCATGGCTAATGATTTCTTCACACTTTTTGATTTTTCAGCCAAGTGGGATCCGGTTCCGGCAATGCTTACCCAAAATCATGAAAAAGTAATTAAGGGATTCATGGGACAAACCACAGCTTTTAATAAGAATTTTGTGAAATCGAATGTAATTCTCATGGGAGAGAATAAAGTTGCCAACGAAGCCAGATACATACATGGAGCTTTTGGCAAAGGTACCTGGACTTTTTATGGTGGACATGACCCGGAAGATTATCAGCATCTGGTTGGCGATCCACCTACAGATCTGAACATGTACCCCAATTCACCGGGTTACCGGCTTATTCTTAATAACGTGCTGTTCCCCGCAGCAAAAAAGAAAAAACAAAAAACTTAATTCATTAATGGCGGACTGATTTTTGTAGTAAAGCACCTTCTAATTTTACCTAACAAATCTATATGCGCAGGCACATTACTATTCTTGTAACTTTCCTGATGATTGTTACCTGTCACACTTATGCCCAACAGAAAT
Organism: Bacteroidales bacterium UBA5197; assembly: GCA_002412885.1. Classification (GTDB taxonomy): domain Bacteria; phylum Bacteroidota; class Bacteroidia; order Bacteroidales; family Lentimicrobiaceae; genus Lentimicrobium. Next base: position 21,820 of record DHVX01000025.1, on the reverse strand, counting down.
TTTCCGTCAGCGGCTATGTAAGAGAAAAAAATAGCAGGGAATTACTTCCCGGAGTAAACATCTACATTGCCTCAATAAAAGGGGGCACAGTTACAAACAATTATGGGTTCTATTCTATCACACTTCCAGCGGGAAGTTATGATATTTCGTTTTCCTATATAGGTTATCAACCTGTCATAGAGAACGTTAAACTCAACCAGAACCTTGTATTGGACATATGGCTGGATCCTAGTATTACGCTTGAAGAGGTTGTAATTTCGGCCGAAAAAGCCGAAAGGGCGAGCGAAAGTAACCGCATGAGTATGATTAGTGTTCCTGTTAAACAAATCAGAAATATACCTGCACTCCTAGGAGAGAAGGATGTTTTTAAAGCGCTGCAGCTTTTGCCCGGAGTTCAGAAAGGATCGGAAGGCAACAGCGGTTTGTATGTGCGAGGCGGCGGACCTGATCAAAACCTTATTATCCTCGACGACGCCCCTGTTTATAATGCCAACCACCTTTTCGGATTTTTCTCGATCTTTAATGGCGATGCTTTAAAAAGCATAGAACTTACCAAGGGCGGATTTCCGGCTCGTTATGGAGGCAGACTTTCTTCGGTGGTTGAAATGACCATGAAAGATGGAAACAAACAAAAATTTGCCGGTGAAGCAGGTATTGGAATACTTTCCTCGAGGCTTGTACTTGAAGGACCCATCATCAAAGATAAATCATCGTTCCTGATTTCAGGACGCCGCACATACATTGATGTATTAACTCGGCCATTTATGCCCGATGACAGCAGAGGCGGTTACTACTTTTACGACCTTAACGCCAAACTAAATTATGATTTCAGCCGGAAAAATAAAGTCTATCTTTCGGGATACTTTGGCCGGGATAAATTTCAATTTGTCAATTCCTACACCTATAACAATCAGACTGACAAATCAAAAGGGGGACTTTACTGGCAAAATGCGACAGGGACGCTGCGATGGAATCACTTGTTTACAAGCAGAGTTTTTTCAAATACCTCATTGATATACAGCAGTTACGACCTGAATATCTTTAATGAGGAAAAAGACAGAAACGGAACATATAAGTTGAACTACAACTCCGGTATTCGCGATTTAGCTTTAAAATACGATTTAGAGTATCACGTTTCCACCAAATATCTGTTCAGGGCGGGAGTTCAGACAACCAATCACTTGTTTACACCTACTGCCATTATAGAAAAAGACAGTCAGACACTGTATGATTTCAAAAAGAAAACCACATATAATTCGCAGGAATCAGGGCTTTATGTTGAAAATCATTTAACACTGAACAAATTTCAGGCGAATGCAGGAATCAGAATGAGTCATTTTATTGCCGATAAAAAAAGTTATGTATTTGCCGAGCCAAGGCTATCTCTAAATTATTTAATCAGAGAAGGACTATCAGCCAAAGCTGCTTTTGCAGAAATGAACCAGTTTATTCACTTGCTTAGCAATACCGGGGTTGGCCTTCCAACCGATCTATGGGTACCATCCACCAAAAGAATTAAACCTCAGAATTCCAGGCAGATATCGGCTGGATTTGCACAGGACCTGCCCTCTAAAAACCTGACATTGACACTCGAAGGTTATTACAAATGGAGTAGAAATATTTTGGGGTATAAACCCGGAGCCAGCTTTTTACTGCTTGATGATCCTACTGAAGCCCAAAATTTTACATGGCAGGATAACGTTACCGCCGGCTCAGGTAAATCATACGGCATAGAAATGCTTGTGCAGCGGAAAACCGGAAAGCTTACCGGATGGGTTGGATATACCTTATCATGGACAAAGCTTAAATTTGATGAGATCAACTTCGGTGAATATTTCTGGGCCAGATACGACCGCAGACATGATATTTCGGTTGTTGCAATTTACGAACTCAGCGACAATATAACCTTATCAGGTACATGGGTTTACGGAACAGGCAGTGCAATCACTCTCCCACTTGGAGAATATGCCGGAAACACCTACTCTCCTATTGCAGAATACCTTCCTGAAGGTGAACCCTATTATTATCAGTACTTTAACACAGTAACTGATTACGGAAAGGTAAATTCGTTTCGCATGAAAGCTTATCACCGGTTGGATTTTGCCATTCAGTTTCATAAAAAAATGAAAAGACATGAGAGAACATGGGAGTTGGGGCTTTACAATACCTACAACCGCAAAAATCCATTCTTCTATTTTATTGATAATGAATACAGTGATAATGGAACAATCAGTAAACTCAAACAGGTATCCATTTTCCCGATTATTCCATCTGTTTCTTACAACATAAAGTTTTAAGCCATGAAAAATACAATCTCAAACATATTTGTCATCATTTTTTCATTTCTCTTTCTCAGCAGTTGTGAGAATATGATTTCTGATGTTGATGTTCCGGAATCGCTTCCCAAGCTGGTCATTCATTCCATCATCTCGCCGCAATCTGATTTCATTAAGGTTAAAGTAACGAAAAGCAGACCTTTATATGTGCACAATCCTTACAATTCATACGATGAGCAGTTTCCCGTTATTAAAAATGCAAGTGTTCGGATATCAGACGGAGTCAATAGTATGGTAATACCTTTTGATGCCAACAGGGATACTTACCTTTTGAGTGCAGATGAATTTGAAATACTTCCTTCGAGAACCTATTATCTTGAAGTTACCGCTCCCGGAGGATTCAGAGTTAATGCTGAGTGCACCATTCCATCTGATCTTCCTCCAGCCATAGAATTAACAGGCATTGAAGAGGTAGAAGAATACGGGCAGACAGGATATCTGGCAAACTTCAGGTTTCAGGACATTAACGGCGCTGGTCATTTCTACAACGTTGTAGTTGCAACAAGCTATGGTGATGAATCTACAGGTGGAGAATATCTCTACGATTTATGGCTCAGCAGAGGAGAACCCTATACTTCCGACAAAAACAAGGATGGTGAATACTATACTTACAAAACTTCAACTATCTACAACCCGGTAGAACAGGAAACCAAAATTGTTATCTTTCTTTCTGTGACTGATCAGGATTTCTACAATTACCACAAATCGGTTTGGAACTTTGAAGGGGACAATCCTTTTCAGGAACCCGCTCCGATATTTTCAAATATTGAAGGAGGTCTTGGTATTTTTGCCGGAGTAAATACAGTTGGAACTGAGTTTGTACTCAGCAATTAGGCTCTAAAAGGCATAATTTTATACTTCAATATTACGACTTTCTTGAGTAAGTAACATAGGAATAATCAAAGCCGAGCGATTCCTTTGCATCCACAAACTCGCGATCAACTTCAACCCATTCATTAAAATCTATTGCCGGGTAAAAAGTATCAGCCTCAAAATCCTTGTGCACCAATGTAAGGTATAGTTTATGTGCAAGAGGCATAAACTGCCGGTAAACCATACCTCCACCAATAATAAAATTCTCGCTTCCTTCATCCATCTTTGCAATGGCCTCGTCGATTGAATAAGCCATATCGCAGCCCGGAATCTGCTCACCTGCAACATCAGTAATCACAATACTTCGCCGTTTGGGAAGTGGCCGGATTGGCAATGATTCAAATGTTCGTTTTCCCATTACCAGGGTGTGCCCGGTTGTCAGGGCTTTGAATCGTTTCAGATCTTCCGGAATATGCCAGAGTAACTGATTGTCTTTCCCAATAGCAAGGTTATCGGCTATGGCAACTATGATGGAGATGATTTTCATAATCAGGCAGTGGTGTTAGATTGAAAAGTTTAATAAATCAGACAGCTACAGGAGCCTTAATGTGCGGGTGCGGATCGTAACCTTCAAGGGTAAAATCCTCAAAATGGAATCCAAAGATATCTTTGACCTCCGGATTGATAATCATTTTGGGTAAAGGTCTCAATTCACGACTGAGCTGAAGTGCAACCTGTTCGGTGTGATTCAGGTAAATATGTGCATCGCCGAAAGTATGAATGAACTCTCCGGCTTTTAATCCGGTAACCTGCGCCATCATCATGGTAAGCAATGCATACGAAGCAATATTGAAAGGTACGCCCAGAAAAATATCGGCACTACGTTGATAAAGCTGACACGATAGTTTCCCTTCAGAAACGTAGAACTGAAACATCACATGACATGGTGGCAGAGCCATTTTATCGACATCTCCTGGATTCCATGCAGAAACCATCATCCTGCGGGAATCCGGCTTTTCTTTAATCATCTTCACAACTTCTGAAATCTGATCGATGGTTCTTCCGTCTGCAGCATTCCATGAACGCCACTGGTGGCCATAAACAGGACCAAGATCTCCTTTGGAATCAGCCCATTCATCCCATATACTTACTTTGTTATCGTGCAGATATTTCACGTTGGTATCTCCACGGAGAAACCAGAGAAGCTCATATATAATGGAACGTAAATGCAACTTTTTGGTGGTTAGAACCGGAAATCCTTCCTCAAGATTAAACCTCATCTGATACCCAAAAACACTGATAGTGCCCGTTCCGGTGCGATCGTGCTTACGCACTCCATCCTCCATTACATGGCGCAACAAATCATGATATTGTTTCATTCGCTGATGTTATTTCTGCAAATTTAAGGTTTTACAAGCTTTAAACTTATGCTTTCAGATGCTGAATCCAATTTAAGCAAATAAATACCTGATTTAATATTACAGATCAGCGGATTAGCAGAGCAGGAATTTATTAAACTTTCTCCTGCAGGAATTGTGCCCGAAAAAACAATTCCCAACTCACGACCAGTTACATCATAAAGCCTGAGTGTAGCATCCAAAGGTTTTGTTGAGTTCAGATTTATTGTAAAACTTTCCTGAATCGGGTTTGGTGAAACTACCATTGATAATCCAGCCTGCTTTTTTAGTTCATTTTTACCGGTACTGAGTGGGTTTCTCAGGATGGTCAATCCGGCCGAACCGGAAGCAATGTAAATGAATTCACCATGCAACGCCATATTATGAGCCGTTCCCGATAATTTATAGTTGTGGGTTTGAATCATATTGGCGGGATCATTTATACTTAAGACCCTGATACCATGAGACCAGTCGGCAACAAAAGCAGAATTGCCTTCCACAATAACCTGCCTTGCATCGCCGGGAATGAAACTTTGTCCGATTCCTTGCGGCATATGGATATCTGAGATATCAACAACCACCAAACCACCTTGACTATCAGCAATATAAACTTTATTATCTTTTGAAAATACATCATAAGCTGATCCGGGTGTATTGTAGGTTGAAACCAATGCAGGTTGTGCCGGCATTGAAATATCAACAAGGTGAAGTCCCGCACCACCGGAAGCAAGCAATGCAAGATTATCCTTTAGTGTAATACCATAGGAAGTCCCTGAAAGATCAAATGCGCTTCCGGCACTGGAGGGAAGACCGGGAATAGATAAATTAAGCAATTGAAGACCAAGCACATCGACGGCTACATAGCCAATATTGTTTCTGATTACAATATCCTGTGCCCAGTTGTCTGTCATAACTGATCCTGTTAAAACAGGTAAGTGAGGATTAACAATATTATATTCCATAACCCCGGCTGATCCATCAGCAATGTAAGCATAGTCATTGTTTAGTGCGATACCCAGCCCATTGCCCGAGTTGGGTGACCAGCCAACTATAACCGGATGGATTGGATCTGAAATATCAACAGTTACCAGTCCATCTCTTCCATTGGCAATATAAGCGACATTTCCTCTGATCTGAATATCCCTGCAATCATGCAAAGTACTAAAAGATGACAAATGAGTGAAAGATGCCGGTGTATCCACTATAAATGATTGTATTCCAATTTTTTCTCCGCTTACGAATGCTTTTCCATCGGATACCCTGACCAGCCTCACAGGTGATGTAAAACCACCAACATTACCAATATATGTTACCAACCCGAGTGCATCAACATTAAGCACTGCAACACCTGCAGTTCCATTGCCTATATAGCAAAGGTTTCCTGATAGCCCCAGCTTATAGGAATAAACATCTGTATCATAATTGCCAACTTGATTGATGGATGCCGGATTTGTAACATCGAGGACTATCAGTCCATAAAAACTGCTGCTGAAATCGTTGAAATTCGAAACGCAAATCAGGAAGTTCTGCCGGAGAGCCATATCGGTGATCCCTCCAAGAATTGATTTCTGCCCCAATAATACAGGCGATTGCGGATTTTGAACATTCAGCGCATACACAATATTACCAACAGTAGTATAAGCAACATTTTCTTTCACGACAACTCTGCTGAAAATATCTGATTCAGGAAGGAAAAAAGCGCCGGTTTCTGCCGGCGATGAAGGATTACTTATGTCCACAATGCGAAAACCATCCATTCCATAAGCCAGATATGCAAAATTAGCCTGAACTGCAATTCCCCATCCCTGAGCTGAATTACCAAGACGAAAACTCCCCGTTTCAAAAGGCTCTGACGGATTACTGATATTAATAATCCGCATTCCTGCAGTTCGTGCCATCACATATGCATACTCGCCCTGTATCTCAATTTGGCCGGCAGCATCTTCCATTTGAAGGTAAGACAGCATTTGGGGCGTCGCAGCATCGGTATAATCCATGATCATAATGCCATTATTCACAGCGCAATACATAATATTACCGACAATCTTATAGTCGTTCACCGTGGCCGGAATGCCAGAGACATATTCGAGGTTATTTGCTTTAGATGTTGAGAATAAAAGTAGCAGAGCCATGATGATTGATGGCAGAAGGGTTTTCTTCATTTGTGAAGTGGATTAGAAATGGAATAAATTAAAAATGCTTGTGGGTGTCAAAAATAGGAAACTATCTTTAACAGACAATACAAATGTTAAAAAGTAAGGAAATAATTCAGCGAAATATTTTCTGATTCTACAGGCACATCAGCGTTCTCAGAAAATGATCAGTTTCTTTCTTTAAAATGAGCGGAGTCTCCCCATTCATTATAACCTATTTTATTCCCCGACATATGAATCCGGGCTTCGAGGCAGTTTTTGCAGTCGGCTGCTTCTTCATCGGTACAAGGTTTATTTTCGTATAGTTTGTAATCGTTGCGATACATGCCTGGAGTAATATTGGGCATGATGATATTGGCACCTATCTTCAGGGCTTTTTCTCTGCCAATCGGATCAATGGCCTGAAGCGCTGTTGCAGAGGCTATATTGATATTTTTCATCATTATCCTGAGGATGGCAATCATTTTAAGTGCCAGGTTAAACCTTTCTTCAAGAGGCAGCAAACCATCTCTGAAGTCCCACAATGGAGTGTCGGCATGTTCGATATAAGGACCCATACCGCACATATCAATGTCCATATCTTTCATAAAAAGCAGGTCATCGGCCAGATTGTCTAAGGTTTGGAAAGGCAATCCGATCATTACCCCTGTGCCAACCTGATAACCGGCTTCCCTCAGGTTGCGCAACGCTGTCATTCGGCGCTCGAAACTATGGGTACTGTCCTTTGGGTGAATCTTGTAATAGAGTTCCTTGTTTGAAGACTCAATCCGGAGTAAATAACGATGTGCGCCGGCATTAAACCAACGCTGATATACTTCTAGCGTTTGCTCCCCAACCGAAAGTGTTACACCCAGACGCCCATCAGATAACTCCTTGATTCCCTGTAAAAGTTTTTCAATTCTTCGGGTAAAAGCTTCGCCTTCAATCTCGCCTCCCTGAAGCACAACAGAGCCGTAGTCGCTCTCAAATGCGAATCTCGCAGCATCAAGTATTTCCTTATCGGTAAGATTGTAACGGATGGCTTTTTTATTTCCGCTTCGGATTCCACAATAGTAGCAATCTTTGCTGCAGATATTAGAAAATTCAATCAATCCCCTGAAGTAAACTATATTTCCGACGTATTTCTCCTTTATCTCTGCTGATGCAGCAAATAATAGACTTCTGTCATCCTTTTCAGCAGATAAGAGCTGCACGATGTCAGCATGAGTGAAAGAATCCTTTTTCAGTATGCGGGAGATATTGTCCATTGATTGATTGCTTAACCAGAGGCAAAATTAAGTTAAAATCTTCAGCTTTTGGGATAAAGCATTACCTGCGCCAGTTAGAAACAGCGAGATGCCAGGAATTCCGATAATTATCTGATCTAACAAGTTCGAATTCAGTCAAATCACCTGCGAAAGAAACGGAATTAAACAAAAATCTGACAGACAAGGGATTGCCGATTTCTCCATAAGTCCACTCTTCCGAAAAAGCATTGCGGTAAACCACGCTGGGAGGTCCATAAACAATGTAAATCATTCCCCTGTCAGATTTCCAGCCCTCTTTTGATAAAGTAAAAAACCGGTTGGCCTCCTCTACCCTTTTGTAATATCGTTTTATTTGCTGCAAAGCGCGTTCCGGATGTCCGGTTATTTTTATCCAGAAATCATCAACAGCAGCCCTCGGTGGTTGTGCCATCATATTACGATACTCTGAATCGGTAGATATATAACGCAATGATTCGCGCATTTCTGCTACAGTTCCGATTTCGGGGAAACCATCGTAAAACCTGTGCGCTAGAAAAACATCTTCATTTTCTGACACAATAAAATAAGTTCCCGGATTATTCAGCAACAATTGGTCAGAAAAACCTTCGTATACGCCAACAGTAAAAGTGCTGTCAAACTCCGGTTCATTGGCTCTTGCCGAAGCCGCATAAGGATTTATAGCCGGGAGTGAAGCTCCGGACGATAAAGCTATTTTGATATCTCTCAGATCTTCATTTAATCTGAGCTGGAATGATTCATTTCTATGAACATAATTTCTCATCAGCGGTAAATTATCTGACCCCAACAAAATAACATCATCATTTGTGCTGAGTTTGCTTTTATTTAAACTCAGAAAGCGACCGTAAGATTTACCGGAATTCAAATCGGTCAGTTCTGCGTTTATGATATAATTACGGCCTCTGAAAGTGACTAAAGGGATAGAATCAAGAAATTTTTCCTGTTTTTTCAATGAATCACTTCCATAAAAAGAGGCAGAATCTATTAGTCTGGAATTGTCAAATCCGTCGTAGAGCTGATAAAAGAAACGAAAATTTGCTACCTGTGAACCGTTCTCTTTTACATACAAAAGCTGCTTGTAAGGAAATGATAAATAGAGATTGGTTATTGAATCATCCAGATTGAAGAGCTCGTAACTAAGTCCTTTAAATTCAGAATCAGGATTATAGAATGGTGCGATATTTCTGTATGCAAGCCTGGCCGGGCTTTTACAGGAAAAACCAAAGACAAGCAGTAATAATGCAAAAACTAAGAGGGAGAACCGAAACAGTTGTTTTGCCATCTGATAAATTTTTTCGACAGGTTTGATTTATGTCTCGTTGTAAAGTTAATCAAATTCTCTCCGGCAGAAACAATCAGGAGTCATTACAGATTAAAACGGCTCTATGAAACACGTATTTTTGATCCGATTCTCAGCACTTTGTTTTCTTTAAACCCATTTAACTGACACAAACGGTTCACTGAGGTTCTGTGTTTTCGGGCGATTGCAGAAAGTGTATCCCCCTGTTTGATGGTATGGTACTTTTTATCTGCTGAACCCTCATCATGGGCAGAAGCAATGGTACTTGCTTTTGTTGGCTGCCAGAACTCCTTGTTTATTACAAGGGTATCCCTTATAAGGGTATGATTTTCAAAATCAATAATGCGGTCAGGATTAAAATGTTCACCCAGGTATCTGGTTTCGAAATGCAGATGCGTGGTTGTAGCTCTTCCGGTTCGGCCTCCCAAACCAATAGGCTGGCCGGCTTTCACCTCCTGATTAACACCTACAATAATCTTTGACATATGGCTGTAAACTGTTTCCAGACCATTATTATGGCGAATTACAATCAGTTTTCCATATCCGCTCATAACACGCGCAATTCGAACTTTTCCATCAAAAGCACTGACAATGGTATCACCTTGTTCAAGTTTGATATCCATTCCTGAGTGAAACCGGCCGCTTCGCCATCCGTATTTTGAAATCAGTTTGCCTTTAAATGGAAAATGAAATGGAGTTTCGTGTGGATTATTTAAAAAAATAAAAACGGAATCATGAATTTCCGTCAAATTCACCCGGCCAGTTCTGATGTACAAGGTATCCCACCTGTTTTTATAAAGTACGTCGTTTGGAATAAAAAAGCTGTCTTCTGTCAGCACCCTCTCTTCGTCATCCGGAAGAATTTCGTCTTCAAAAGTGTGAGTTTCCTGAATAAGACGCGTAGTATCAACCTCATTTAAGAAACTATTGGTATCAATTACGAATACCTGAGCTCTTGAAATTTGCATCCCTGCAAAGAAGAATGCCGAAAATATAAATACCCTTAGAAATGACCGGTTCAAAGGCAACGACTTTGTCGGTTTAGTTGATTTAGAGCAAAAAAATGTAGTCATTGAAACATTGTTGGTTTTTATGATATAATCCAGCAATGAAAAATGCATCCCGGGATTGGTTTGAAAGAATTTCAGAAGTTTCATTGCTACAAAAGTAATATTTTTGAATTTATCAGAACATTCCGTCGAATAATTGCCTTAAATTTTCAAATTAGGGTTAAAAAAAGCCGGGAGAATCATCCCGGCTTTGTGACAAGTATTGTTTATTTTATTAGAAACTGATATCAACACCTAAAGCAACAGTAAAAGCTTTCCGATTGTAAGTTTCGGTATAAGCAGGATTTAATCCAGCTGACGAGAAATCACGTTTATTTTCAAGATACATGGTATTCATTACACCAAAGTTAATTCCGATTTTTTCAGTAGCCATGTATCGAAGTCCACCGGCAATGCTGTTGGTTGACAAACTGTGGCTCAGGTCGGTCTGGTATAAATCCATAACTCCGGTTTGTGTGCGCAGATAACCCGCACTAACAAGCCATTGTTCATTAATTTCATACTCAAGACCCAGTCCCAATTCCCAGAAATTCTTATCCATTACCTTATCATTCTTCACAAATTCGCCGTTCAATTTTTTGCCATACTCAGCACCTTTATCGAAATAGTAATGCACACCGCCACTGACTTTAAGTTTATCGGTTGCTTTAAAGCCAACACCTATCGAAAGCATAGAAGGAATATCACTTGGAGTCTCTAGTCCATCAGGATACAGCCCTACATCATCTATTGTGGTGGCATTTTTCACCTTAATTTTTGCTTTGTGCTCATATTTGATTCCAATATTCAGTCTGTCGAAACTGAGATTTGCTCCAATGATAGGAACAATACCTGAACCACTCTGGTCTGCATCTACTTTTTTATCAGCAGTTGCCTGAGCATTGGCTGACATGGCTTGTGAGTTAGCTTCATAAGAGGTTGAAGCAGCACCAAAAAACCCCTGAACCTGTGCAATGGTCATGTTTGAAGGATCTCCTCCCAATGCGGTAATTGTTCCCTGGAGGGTAGCAACCTGTTGAGCGGTGAGTCCGGCATTTGTCCCCTGTGACAAAGGAACACTTCCGCCTCCGCCATCAATGATTGGTTGAAGAGAATTTCCGGTAGCACCCAATTGAGCTGAAACATTGGCCAGATAACCCGATAATTCAGTAAAGAAAACCGGGGCTTTAACCATTTCTTCACCAGTATAATTCAGTTGCGGAAACTGCGGATTAATCATAATATCAGACAAATATCCCTGATATGAATTTTTCACAATTACATATCGCAAACCTAAGCTTAAAGAAAGAACATCGTTTACCTTGTAGCTTGCGCCAGCCTGTATTCCATAATAAGCTGAACTGCCTTCAAATTCAGTCTCATAGCTGTATTTTGATGTTGGGATACCTCCCTGATTCAGCGAACCGGGAATGCCAGCAACCTGCATTTCAAAAGATGGCAAACCATCTTCAAATTTAGCACTTCCACCTCCACCGATGGGGTTAAATCCAACTGAAAAAGCCAGTTTATCCATTTTATAAACTGCATATACCGAAGGAAATAAAGGAACGGTAACTCCACCTTCAAATTTCGTTCTGTTTAAGCCCGGAAAAGTAGTTTTGATGTTACGTGTTTGTGTAATATACTGATTGCTCAATGAGATGTGAAATCCATCTTTAAGAAAAACCAGACCAGCCGGGTTATAATAAGCTGCATCCAGACCCAGCGAAGCATCCCGCGCTGGCATTCGGATAAATGAAGCACTCTGATTGGTATTGTGCACAATACCACCTGCCAGCGAAACTAGTGCCAGCGAACTCAGGGCAATAGCGAGTAATGTTCTTTTCATGTGTTAAGTATTTGGTTTTCGGGCGCTAAAATATAGCTAATATTAGATATAACAAAATAATAACCCCACATAGGAAAACAAACTGAAAACTTGATTGCAAAAATGGACCTTCCGGGATTGGTATATTGCTGTTTGTCTTTTACTTAACCAGATTAATGTAAATTTTTTAACGATAAATATAATTATGCACCAATACCTTGTCGGGATGCATTTCAAAATACCAGGATTAAAGCAATACAAATCAACGCACCTGCCAATCGACCGGAGCAATACCGTTTTCAGAAAGAATCTCATTTGCTCTTGTAAAATGCTTACATCCGTAAAATCCACGATAAACGCTTAGCGGAGAAGGGTGTGGAGCTTCAAGAACAAAATGTTTGTTCAAATCTATCAATGATTTCTTTTCACGTGCATAATTTCCCCAAAGCAGAAAAACCAGATGTTGCCGTTGTTCCGAAAGTTTTCTGATGACAGCATCGGTAAATATTTCCCATCCCCGTCCCTGATGAGAACCTGCCTGATTTGCTCTTACTGTTAGTGTGGCATTCAAAAGCAGAACACCCTGAGATGCCCAGCCGGATAAATCTCCGGTTACAGGATATGGCAGTCCGGTATCGGTTTGAAGCTCTCTGTAGATATTCTGTAGCGATGGAGGAAATGCAATTCCTGAAGGGACAGAAAAACACAAACCATGCGCTTGTCCTTCACCATGATAAGGATCCTGACCAAGAATAACTATTTTGACTCTATCGAAAGGTGTACGATTAAATGCTTCAAAAATATGAGCTCCCGATGGGTAAACCAGATGATTCTTTTTTTCTTCAACCAAAAAAACTTTTAAGCGCTGAAAATAAGAGCTTGAAAACTCATCAGAGAGCACTTTTCTCCAACTTTCGTGAATTTGTGGGTTAATTTGTCCCATAGTCAGTTACTTTTTCAATTTTGATGGATAAACAATAAAACCAATGAATTTGAGTTTTTATCTCACTGTGACTTATCTTTGCAGAAAGCTTAACAGATTTTTTTTTAAACACAACCGAGTAAAATTATGAAAAAAATTGTTGTTATAATACTAATGGCATTTACACTTGGATTAATCATGTCTTCATGCCAGTCAAGTCAGAAATGTGCCGCCTACGGGGAAACAAGCAAGTATAAGATTGATCGTAACCGATAGTAGCGATTAATATCAGCGATTTAGCCTATGAATTACATGGGCTTTTTTTGTTGTTTGCGGCATATTCTTTGATTACTTTTGTAAATAAATAAAGTTACAGGAATATGCGATTTTCTAAACTTCTTCATATAGTTTCCGTTTCATTGTTGGTTTTTTCATCCCTGGCAGTTTCTGCTCAATATAGTGATGAAGAATTTGATACCATTGGCGACAACCTGCTTTTCAGAAAAGAGTTGAATGGCAGTGCAATACTGCATACCAACGGATGGGGATTGGAATTCAGAATTGGCAAAAACCAGAGCATTTTTAATAAGTTAATGTTTGAAGCCGACCTTCTCGAAATGAAGGACAGCAAAGAAATAAAATCGATAAATCCATTTTTTACCAATACGCGCAGTTATTATTATGGGAAACTTAATGCAGTTTATATTTTAAGGACAGGAGTGGGCCAGCAGAGAATGCTTAACCGTAAGCCGTATTATGGTGGGGTTGAACTGAGGATATTTTATTCCGGAGGTATTTCTGCAGCATTTGCAAAGCCTGTTTATCTCAACATTATAAAATTGGATGAAGGATCATACAGGTATATTACCGTTACGGAACGATATAACCCGGACGACCATTTCCCCGACAATATTTACGGCAGAGCATCCTTTACCAAAGGATTTAATGAGCTAAGTTTTTATCCCGGATTGTATGCCAAAGCCGGGCTAAGTGTTGACTTTGGGACATTAAACCAAAGACCTAAAATGATTGAGGCTGGCATTGCATTGGATGCTTATCCTAAAGGAATTCCAGTGATGGCCTTCAGAGACCCGAATCAATTCTTCCTGACTTTATATATCAGCTTTGGTATTGGCAAACGATACGATTAAAAATTCTTTCGGCGTTATATCCCTAAATCAACTTTAAAACTTTCCTCAATAGTCAAGAGTAGAACCTGGTCATTATTGCTTGTCAAATGCCTTTAAAATGCGTGAGGTGCTATGCATGAATAAAATCCATCTGCATGCTTAAGAGAATACAGCACTAAACGAAAATAGTTTACAATCCCAGACTCTGCTCCAAAATTATTTAATCAAAAAGCCCGGCCAACCATCAGTTGACCGGGCTTTAAAATATCGGAGCAAAAGCTTACTTTTTGATAATAACTCTTGACATCGCACTTATTCCATTTATCTGTAAACGCAGGATGTAAACACCTTCGGGCATATCTCCAAGATCAAAATCCTTAATCTGACCTGAAGTAACTGCAACACTACGACTAATTCTGGTTTTTCCAAGTAAATCGTAAAGGGTAGCCTCAGCCTGTCCGTTCAAATTGTTATTCATTTTGATGTTGATGTAGTTGCTCGCAGGAGTTGGGTAGATAACCAGACCTGAGTTAACGCTTCCCGGATCATTTATTCCTAAAGTAACCGTTCTGAAATTCCAGGTTGCACTCCAGTCGCTTGTATCGCGGCTGCTGATTGCCCTGACTCTCCAGTAAAACACAAAGGCACTGTCCAATACATTGATTGGAACTTTAAATTGTTCAGCACCGGCACTAGTTGTGGCATTAATACTGTACTTATATAAGCCGGTTCCGGTAAAATCACTGTTTCTGGCAAGTTCAAGCGCGTATGAACGCACGCCTGTTAACTTGGTCCAGCTCAGTATAGGCTGAAGAATGACATTGGTGGAGTTATTGGCAGGTGCGCTCAACGCAACAGTAGCAACTGTGCTAAAGCTTCGCGCAGGCGAAATAAGAGTGTCTTTGGAATGTATAGCAGCCATTCTCCAGTAATACTGTGTACCAAAGTTCAGTGTATCAGGTTTTATTCTGGTAGCAGTCTTTATGGCGTTATAGGTTTCATAATGTACAAAATTCTCATCTGTAGAAATGTAAATATTATACTTATTGATTCCTTTGACTTCTGTCCATTGAAATTCAGCATCAGGAGTGATACCGGTAGCTCCCGGATCAGGTTTCCTGAGAGTGAATGTAGTAGTAATTGTCACATCCCTTACATCTGACCAGGCTGAAGTATCACTTGCATGACGTGCTCTGAGTCGGAGGTAATACTTTGTTCCGAATAGCAAATTGGCTGCATTGGCTTTATTTACGGCACCCGAAGCAGAAAAATAGAGTAACTCAGGACTGTTGAAAGCGGCTGTAGTATCAAATTGATAATCAAAGTGACTGACACCATTGATTATATCCCACTGAAGTTCCACATTGCAATCAACTGTTGCACCCTGATTGGGCCTTCGTAAAATCGGTCTTGTTACAACTGTGAATTTTCTTGTTTCTGACCACTCTGAACTTCCACTAGGATCAACAGCTCTGACTTTCCAGTAATATTCGCCTCCAAACATCAGTTCGGCCATGCGATAGCGGGATAAATCAGTTGCAAATTCAGTAGGATTGGTAAATGCTTCATCGGTACTCAAATGAACTACATAATATAGTCCAGCCAAACCAACCACAGGATTCCAGTCGAGTTCAACATTGGGAGCAACTCCACCCTGATTATTGGCCGGTGAAACGAGTTCAGGTGTATAAATATCCGGTGAGGCTATGGCAAAAGCATAAACTAATGCCAGAACAAGTGAGAGGTATATTCTTTTCATTGTTTTGAATTTTCAAATTAATTACTGGTGCTGATCAAAAACTACTTATCTGTCAGGCAAAAATTTATCGGGCAACAACAAATTTGGCAACCTGAGACTTAGCGCCTGAGGTTACTTTTAAAATGTAAGTGCCATTTACCATTCCATCAGCGGATACAGAAATCTTTTGTTCTCCACGTGCAAGAACGCCCATTTCCACAGACTTAACAAGGGTTCCTTTCAGACTGTAGATATCTACCCGTACCTGCTCACTTTGTGCGAGTGTAATTGACAGATTAACATCAGTTTGCACTGGATTTGGATATACGTTGAGGGTTTTGGAAGAAGGTAAATCCTGATTTGAAGGCTCATCAATACCAACAAACAAACGGTTTTCAAAAATACCGTTGCCATGTGAGGCAATGTAAATGGCTCCGAAATTATTAACTGCAGTGTATTCTTCAATCCAAGGACGGGAAGTTGTCTGTTGACGAACCATCATTACCGGAATTGCACCAAGTCCGGTATTTTCAGCGGTCCATGATGGATTGGCTGACAATACTTCGGTTGTATAAATGCCTAGTTCGGTCCCCAGAATAACCCTGTTGGAATTGCTCATCTCAATAATTGCAGAGTAAACAGGCATTGCGGGAAGGTTACCCTGAATAGGATTGAAATCAGGGAATTGGCTGAGTGCGTTGGTTGATCTGAATACATATTCAGAATTGCCATAGTTACCCAATGTTACAATAACGTGATTATCATTATGAGGATCAACTGTAATTGATGTTACATAACGCAAACCAAAATCTTTAACAATTGAAGTGTTTATAACGCAGCCTGAACTTCTCACATCGGCTCTGATTGAATCATAAGCAAGAGCAACATTGGCCATCCTCAGAAGTTTACCATCGGTTGTACCCACGTAAACATAGTTTGCATCCGATGAGAAAGCTATGCTTGATGGAACCCCTGTCAGGTTAGCTATTCTGTCCCATGAAGGTAATTTGCTGAAATTGAGTATATCGCGGGACATGTAAACTGCATTGGTTGTTCCAATGAACATTACTGAAGAAACAATATCCTTTACCCTTACTGAATCCCCGATGCTCATATTGGCAGGAACAGTATATTTAAATGGGAATTGGTTGTTTTTGCTTCGGGCAATAATTACGTCGCCAGCGTTGTAACTTTTTGTTGCCTTGTATGTAATGCTGTCGCGGGAATTTACATTATTAAAGCTTTCCCAAAGTTTGAATGGAGTAATAAAGTTTGAAGCGTTGATATTGGTTATTTCAGTGCCATAAAGGAAACTGGTAGCTTCCGACACACCATAATCGGCTGAACGTACCAGATTGCCACCGGTTGAGGAATAGAAAACAGCAGAAGGATTAACCATCGACATATCGACAGTACCACCAATTAAAGTTCCCAAAATCTGATTCCCGGTTTCTACTGTATTTCCTTTTCTGTCAAGATAAATAACGCCAAACCCCTGTGTTCCTCCGAGAGTTCTGCCCCTGTCATCATAAGCAACAGTATAGAACATTGAAGTTTTGTAATTTCTGTTCAGAGAATTTACTGATGCGAAATCATCTGCAGTAGAGGCAACACCAAAATCCGAAGCGAAATATAGATTTGCTGTATTGTTGGGATTAATTACAATACTATGAAAAAGGGATCCTGCGTTAAATGAAGACTTTTGTTGCCATTGGTAAAACCCGGTTTCCTGAATTTTCAATCCTTCCCAAATACCAATTCCACCCAGATAAACTTTATCGGGATTGGTCGGATTAACAACAATGCAACCTGCATACTCACCATAATTGGCTTGTCCAACTGAATTCCCGAATACATTAAAAATCGGGCTTGCACCAGGGCCGATTACTCTCCATGATAAGCCTTTATCTTTTGACAAGTAAACCCCTTTAAGTTGTCCTCTGGCAGTGTTGGAGAGTGTTCCATCAGAGATCAGTACTGCATAAAGTGTTGAAGCATCAGAAGGAGCGAATGCAACTTCAATTCTGGCAATTGCCTGATTTGGAAGGCTATCCTGACCAACTCCGGTTGAACGGAGCGCAAAACCATCAGAAGTTCCATTGGCAGAAACGTATAACTGATTGTCAACTGAGGCAGCAATTGTGCCATCAGAAGCGATTTTAACTTCGGTAGAAGTGCCCGAGAGTGTCAGATCACCAGCCTTGGCAAGAACCCAGTTTTGTCCGCCATCTGAAGAAAACCTCAGACCACTGTTTGTAGCAGCAACCACAACATTATTATTTCCGGTTGCGATTTTGTTGACGAAAGCCCAATCGCTGGAAGTATTGTTGAATGAGCCCGGATTTGTTGAAGCAATTCTGGTGAAAGTATTGCCATCCGTAGATTTATAAATCCCCTGGCCAATAAATCCACTAAAAAGATTAAATCTGTGACTTGAAAAATTCTCACCGGTTCCAACATAAATGTCACCATTTGATGATTGCACGATGCATGAAACATTTAAAATACTGCCACCAGTCTGAATCTGATTCCAGGTTAGTCCTCCGGTGGTTGATTTCCATAAACCACCCGATACACTGCCGGCAATAATAGTTTTTCCGGTATTGTCCTTGTTATCAATAAGTATTGCGCGGGTGCGTCCGGCAACATTATCAGGTCCCATCGATGACCAGTTCAGTCCGATGGCTCCTGAAGATTTCAATTCCTTTGCCTGATTTCTTGCCTTCAGCACATCAGCAGGGTCAACCTGCCCGGTTGACTGATTTCCTCTCAACTGAGCCATGTAAGACCATGCAGACTGAATTCCATCTGGCAGACTCCCCGAGTCTGTCTGGCCCGAGATGTATCTGAAAGAGCCGGAAGTGGTGAGCACAAAGATGCATGCCCCAAAAGTTAAAGCAAGAAAGCCAAAGAGTAAACTTCTATTTTTCATATTCTTAGAGTTTATGGATATTTCGATTCAAGAAATACAAAACAGCGGCACAATTTACGCCTTTTTTCAACACTACCAACCCTGCCATTCCTTTTTTTTATAACAAAAATTCATCAATATTCTTTACAAAATTGAGTTCTGTTATTCAAAATAGCAAAACAACAGCGTAGCCGTTTCGATCGGCAAATGTATATTAATTTGGGGTTTTTACATACACTTCTGATGAAAGAGAGAAAAAAAATAACTGAATGGCACTTTTTGGCTCCCTAAAATATGAAATTTCGCTCTTTTATGCTACGTTTGCCGGAATAAATCAAGTTATTTAACAATGGAATAACATGGTTTCAGATTGTCAACCCAATTAAAAGGAAAACTTTTACACAATGAAAACAATGAAAATGATCAACCTGCTTTTGGCAGTAGTTTTTATCGCATTTAATGCTACCGCTCAGGATTCTCTGCAAAAATCGAATGAAGAAAAGTATCGGTTTACTGTGACTCATGATAATCCTGCAACCCCTGTAAAAAGCCAGTCAAAATCCGGTACCTGCTGGAGTTTTGCTGCAACATCTTTTGTTGAATCAGAACTGATACGACTTGGAGCCGGCGAAACCGACCTTTCGGAGATGTATTTTGTAAATCTGGCATACTGTGACAAAGCCGATCGATATATCAGGTACCATGGCCGAAGCAATTTCGGACCGGGTGGACAAGCTCACGATGTATTTAATGTTATCAAAAAATATGGCTTTGTCACAGAAAAAGAGTATCCCGGATTATTGGCCGGTGAAGAATCACACAACCATTCGGAACTTCATGCTGTGCTGAAAGGATTTCTGGAAGCAGTGCTGTCATCAAAAAGTGGCAAACTTTCGCAAGTATGGAAAAACGCTTATGGGGCAATTCTTGACACTTACCTCGGCCCACTGCCCATTCAGGAAAATAATACCGATAAAAAGAACGCCCGGCTGGATAAGAAATCGGGTTTTAACCCGGATGATTATGTTGAACTTACTTCTTACCTGCACCATCCGTTTTATACCTGGATCAATCTCGAGATTCCTGACAACTGGACATATGATCTGTACTATAATATTCCACTTGAGGAACTGATGGCGGTAATGACTGGTGCTTTAGAGAATGGATTTACTGTGTGCTGGGATGGAGATGTAAGCGACAAAGGCTTTTCACATGCCAATTCAGTGGCAATACTTCCCGAAAAGGATACTGCTTCCCTTGATGCATCACTGAAGGAAAAATGGGAAAAACTAAGCGAAAAAGATAAAATGGCAGAATTGTACAAATTTGATAAGCCAGGCAAAGAAAAAGTCATTTCTCCAGAAATGAGACAGGATGCTTTTGACAGCCATCTTGCAACAGATGACCATCTGATGCACTTTACCGGCATTGCCTTAGATCAGAACGGAACCAGGTATTTTATCACCAAAAATTCATGGGGAGCCAACAGCAATAAAACAGGAGGGTATCTCAACATCTCAGAATCCTATGCCCGCATGAATACCATAGCCATCATGATCCACAAAGATGCTTTGCCTGATTTCCTTAAGAAGAAGATCGCCAATAAATGAGTTGAATCAGAAATTTCAGCAAATACATCAAAAACTTCCGCAATCCGGAAGTTTTTTTGTTCCTCTTCCTGAAAGAGCCCAAATCAGGTTGCAAATCTCTACCCCACAACCCATGCTATCAGGGGGTTTAACATTTTTTAACAGCGAAGTCCGCATAAACAAAGGGATGTAATGATAATTTTGCAGAAAAATAAGACGCCATGATTGAAACTGATATCAAAGAATTAAATGAACGTATTCAAAAGGAGAGTGCCTTCATTGATTTGATTGACATGGAAATGCACAGGGTTATCATTGGGCAGAAACAAATGGTTGAGCGTTTGCTCATCGGGCTGTTATCAAATGGCCATGTTTTGCTCGAAGGTGTCCCCGGATTAGCAAAAACACTTGCCATCAAATCACTGGCAAACATCATTGACGCGAAATTCAGCCGGATACAGTTTACTCCTGATCTGTTGCCTGCCGACCTGATTGGTACTTTGATTTACAGTCAGAAAAAAGAAGAGTTTGTTGTAAGAAAAGGGCCTGTTTTCGCCAATTTTATTCTTGCCGATGAAATAAACCGCTCTCCGGCCAAAGTTCAGAGTGCGCTGCTTGAAGCCATGCAGGAAAGGCAGGTTACCATAGGTGACCAAACTTACAATCTGCCGGAACCGTTTCTTGTGCTTGCTACTCAGAATCCAATTGAGCAGGAAGGCACCTATCCGCTTCCAGAAGCTCAGGTTGACCGATTTATGCTGAAGGTTGTAATCGGATATCCCACCCGTGAGGAAGAGAAAATGATTATGCGCCAGAATATGGCCGAAGTGCAAGCCAGAACACAGCCGATAATTTCGCCGGAGCAGATTATGAACGCCAGAAAACTCACCCGTGAAGTTTATCTGGATGAAAAAATTGAGAATTACATTACTGATATTGTATTCTCGACACGATTCCCTGCTGAAAATAAGCTGAAAAAGTTTGAAGGACTGATTTCGTATGGTGCTTCACCCAGGGCAAGTATCAATCTTGCACTTGCATCCAAAGCATATGCCTTTATCAAACGCAGGGGATATGTAATTCCTGAGGATGTTAGAGCAGTAGCCCACGACGTATTGCGTCACCGTATTGGTCTGACTTACGAAGCCGAAGCCGAAAACGTATCTACCAGCGACATCATCAACGAAATTCTGAACACAGTTGAAGTTCCTTAACCACAGCGTTTAACTTCTTACAAATGGATTCCATCGAAATACTGAAAAAAGTCCGTAAAATTGAGATCAAAACCCGGGGTTTGAGCAATCAGATCTTTTCCGGGCAGTATCACAGTGCTTTCAAAGGGCGCGGAATGGCATTCAGTGAGGTGAGAGAGTATCAGTACGGAGACGA
>DHVX01000004.1 GCA_002412885.1 Bacteroidales bacterium UBA5197 | reverse complement strand
CCCATCTGGAACGTGAAACCATTTACTTTGAGAAGCGTTACAAAACAACCTGGCCTAAACGTTTTCGTAGCATATTGATACAGGCCGAAAAGCTTAAAAAGGAATTTATTCCCGCTGATTATATTAGCCCTAACCAAGCCAGAGATAGCCTTGAAAAACAGTTGAATATTTTGTTGGAAGAGCCTTTGAATCCGAAACATAAAGAATTGGTCACATTTCAAAAGCGGATAGTCAAATATCGCGATCATATTTTGACATTCCTTTACCATCCCGATGTCCCTGCTGACAACAATGGCTCGGAAAGGGCAATCCGGAATGTGAAAGTAAAACAGAAAATATCCGGACAATTCAAAATATTTGAAGCTGCTGAAAATTTTGCCATACTGAGATCCATTATCGATACTGCCATAAAAAATGGTCAGAATGTATTTCTTGCATTAAACACAATTGCCGATTACAAAAGAAACTGATTAGTTACAAATATTCAATTGATCCTTGTTTAATTCAGTTTCAAACACATTCTGCCAAATAATCAATTTATTGTCATCTTGTTTAAAATTGTTTATTAAATCCTGACTGAAAGAACTGCTAATTAAAAGAAAACTGAGGCAAAAAAGAAATAAACGTTTCATAAGAGATAATTTTTAGATTAATTCCGTTCGAATTTTTGCAAACACTTAATCTTTCATTTGAAGTTTTTCTTCAATTATATTCCAAGCTTCATCTAATTTTATTGGAGTATTGAATTTCTCAATCCAACCACAACTTTCAAAAAAGACAGACTTAAGTTGGTCAAGACTTAGACCTAACTCATTTACAATATTATTAATCTCTGCAATGAACAGGGGCTCTGAGGACTGCGCAATATCAAACATTTTAAGCGGTCGTTCATTAATAATTGCATCATAAGAACCAAACTTATCATTAACTCCGTTTAAATCAAAAAATACTACCTCAAAGTAAAATCTTAAGGCATTTTTATATTTTTTATCCCCATCGAGTATATATGCCATGCTCAATCGTGCTTCCCTAAACTGTCGCCAGTTCCCATTTTTAGTATGATCTAACGTTTCTTTATTAAGTCGACACCATGCCTCATCTTGCCATCTCTCGCCTGCCTTACTTGGTTTTTCATCAACTTCATAAATGTCATTCCATTGTTTATCAATTTCTTTAGCCTGTTCTTCTGTGCAAAGAATTTTAATTCTCTCAGGAGAAGACCTCACAAAGATAAATTCACCACAATTAGTGCATTTTGTTTTTCTGCTTGGTATTTTTTTAAGGCCTTTTTTGCAATAAGGGCAGATTGCTTCCCTCAAATCCTTTTTTTCGATAATTGACGTTGTTACCTCTGCCTCATTGCTTGTTTTCAATTCTTTATTTGGTTCGAATAGATTAAAAATCAATGAAATTAACTTTTTCATAAACAAGATATATAATGGCTAAGACAGCCTGGTTAATCGTATAAATGTACAATAAAAAAACAAACATCAGTCAATTTAAATCCTAAGTTATTTCTTAAAATTAAGACTGTAGGTATTCACTCCCTAACATCAAACAACGTGCGGCCACAACACGGGTCTATTGCAAAAATTATTATCGGAACCCTTGCACTTTCGCTGTATGCAATCTTATCAGGCGCCCAAGCCTAAATTTCATTTTTATTGATTGCTAATATAGCCAATATAATTTGACATCCGAAGATTCACCGAGATTCTATTTTGGATAATTTAAAGAAAATCAATAGGGTTAAAAAAATAGCCACTAACATGAAAATACATGATTCGAGTCGCCTCCGGTTTTTGCATTTTGCAATATCCGGTGCAGGAATAATTGGTCCCCAAACAGAATTTATCCGGGAAAATTCATTTTTTTTGCTCTGGCGTCATACCCGGCTGAAAAACATTTGTAAATTTGAATGTCATTCAGAAACAACCCTCCTTATTGTCTGCTTTTTTATGTTCTTGTGCAGGTAAATCCAGACAAATATATAAGGTGATAAATGAATCTGATAACTATATATCACTGAAGAAATTGATTACAGATGGACAATCCCAACTTCAAAATTAAAGAACTTCAATTACTTAACATTGCCGACAGCGGTTTGGGCCCTGAAAAAAAATACCGGCATATTTTCGATAAGTCTGAATTAACGGCAATAACGGCAGAACTTAAACTATACAATAAAAAGTTTGACGAGGAAGACTGGGAAAGCAAGATCGAGTTTTTTATCTGGTACAATTCCGAAGATTCGGAGAAAATGATCCTTGACACCTATGAAACAACACTAGAAGCGCTGGCTTCTGAGAATATATTATCCATACAATATACCATAGAGCCTTATGATGATGATGAATGGGAAGATGGCTCCTATAGTCTTGAGTTATGGATTGATGATGAAAAATGCGAAAGTGCTGACTTCACACTGGTTAACGAAGGGCCGTTGAGCAATGATGAAAACCCTTACTTTGAAGTATTTGGCTTGAAGCTGTTTGAGGACACTTCTGATCCTGAGCCCAAACGATATGAAAGATCATATTACAGGCAATATCAGCGGATGGCAACCCGGTTTATCTGGACAGAGCTTGAAATCAGAAATAAAATCCCCCAACACACATGGAAAGGTGAGTTTGTCTTCAATTATTATAACGAGGCAAGACAATTGATGCATCATCTGGTAAAAGTAACCGACGTTACGCCAAACCCGCCAAATCATAACTTCTTTATAGAAGCCGGGTGCGGAGATCCGGTAAATGTAAGCTGGGAGGAAGGCAACTATACGGTAGAATTTGTATTTATGGGCAAACTGATCGCGATTACAAATTTTAAGGTAGCCGATCAGATTGACAGGACGAAAAATGATTACTCCATTATATATGGAAACAACAGAATTGATGTTCCGGCATTTTTCAACGGAACTCTTTCGGAGGATGACATTTTCAGAGAAATGGATGGCCTGGTCGGGCTGGAAAGTATTAAAAAGAGGTTGCACGATTACGCGGGCTACATTAAATACATGAAATTGCGTGATGAAATGGGGATAGAGCCCATGAAATCCATAAACCTCAATGCAGTATTCAGTGGCAATCCCGGAACCGGAAAAACCAGCATTGCCAAAATGCTGGGCAAGATATACAAGCATCTGGGATTATTGCCAAAAGACACCGTATATGAAGCCAGCCGGGCTACATTGGTGGGTAGGTATATCGGTGAAACCGCGCCCATGACCAAAGAGGTAATTGAAAAAGCCAGGGGTGGAATTTTATTGATAGATGAAGCTTATTCCCTTGCTGTGAAGGCCGATGACAACAAGGATTACGGGCGTGAAGTAATAGAAACCCTGCTCAGCGAAATGTCAGACGGGCCTGGAGATATTGCTGTAATTGTATGCGGCTACCCGAAAGAGATGGATGGTTTTCTCGATTTTAATCCGGGTCTGCGTTCGAGATTCCGTTACGTTTATGATTTCCCTGATTATACACCTGAAGAGTTGATGGAGATAGCCAGAAGAGAAGCAAAGCACAAACAGCTTGTCTTTTCAGATGATGTTTCAGCAATGATGTTTAAATATCTGGAAGAGCAGTACAGAAAGCGCAGCAGAAGCTTTGGAAATGCGAGAATTGTAAAATCGATGCTTGAAGAAGCGCAGCTAAATCTCGGTATCAGGGTTATAAATTCAGGAGGAAGTAAATTGACGAGAGAGGACTTATGCACGATTCTGCTCTGCGATATGGAAGGTCTTTTCTCTAAAAACATCAGAAAAAAAGTACAGATGAGGGCCGATGACCGTTTGCTGGAACATGCGCTCAACGAGCTGAAAGATATGACCGGGCTGGAAAGTGTCAAAACGGAAATCAGCGAACTGGCCAAACTTGCCAGGTATTATTCCGAAACCGGAAAGGATATTGTCAGCGCACTTTCGTTAAACAACATCTTTACCGGAAACCCGGGTACGGGAAAAACCACTGTGGCGCGCATCATTGCTCAGATATACAAGGCGCTGGGCATTCTTGAACGCGGACATCTTGTGGAATGCAGCCGCGAAGATATGATTGGCACTGTTGTGGGAGAAACCGCTCCAAAAACCCTGAGCAAAATTGAGGCTGCCATTGGTGGTGTGCTTTTTATTGATGAAGCATATGCACTGACCAGCGGAGGCCACAATGACTTTGGAAAAGAAGCCGTTGAGGTAATCATCAAGCAAATGGAGGACCGAAGGGGAGAATTTTCGTTGATTGTTGCCGGATATCCAAAAGAGATGGGCTACTTTCTTGACTCAAACCCAGGGCTTCGTTCAAGATTCGATGGCCATTTGATTTTTAATGATTTTAATGCCGAAGAACTTCTGGATATTGCAAAAGTGCAGATATCAAAAGCCGGAATGCAAGCCGAAGCAGAGGCATTGAATCACCTCGAAGCATATTTCAGATTTCAGGCCAACAACCGCAACCAGTATTTCGGAAACGGAAGGTTTGTAAGAAAAGTAATTGAAAAAACGATCCGCAATCAAAACCTGAGAATGAGCCAGATTGCCACAGACCAAAGAAACGGAGAAATGATAAAAACGATAATTCTGAAGGATGTTCAGGAATTTCTGACTGACGCTGATACGCTCGTTTCGAGGCAGGTTGGGTTCAGAAAATAGGAAAATCAGTATCTGAGTTTCAGAAAGTCCGGCATTAACGGCTTAAAAACGTTGCTTCTCATTTCAATAATTTCACGCAAGTAATGGCTTGTATTCTCCTCATCTGATTTACCTTTTTAATAAAATGGCCATAGAGTTTCAGGCTCCAGCCTGAGAATTAACATATACATAACAAAAAGTTCATATTTCGATTACACTGTCTGAATAGCTTTGAGAAATTTTTCAGGCCGATGTCAATTCAACTCCTTTACTCAAAATTGCTTATGAATAAGCAGTGGAATCGTACTGCTGTATTCCGTTTAATCAACAAGTTTCCTTCTTTAAATCAGCAGTGTGGTTGAAAATATTAAATCGCAGGCTATGTTTTCCGATATTCCCGGATTTTCAACCATTCGCAAAAACTGATTTACCTGATGAAGAAAAAAAAGAGGAAGGTTGAAGTGGTCGTAATTTCTGACATTCACCTTGGCACCTATGGGTGTCATGCCAAAGAGCTTCTCCATTATCTGAAAAGCATCAAACCCGGCATAGTTGTGCTAAACGGCGATATAGTTGACGTTTGGCAATTCAGCAAAACTTACTGGCCGGGAAGTCACATGAAAGTTGTCAAGCATCTTCTGAAATGGATCGGGAATGGCACAAAAACCTACTATGTTACAGGCAATCATGATGAAATGCTGCGAAGATTTGTGGGCATGAAAATGGGGGCTCTCAGTATAGTCAACAAAGTGGTACTTAATCTGGATGACGGCAAGAAAGCCTGGATATTTCATGGAGATGTATTTGATGTCACCATGCAATACTCAAGATGGCTGGCGAAACTGGGTTCAAAAGGGTATGACATTCTGATTCTGATAAACAGATTTGTTAACTTCATCTCACAAAAGATACTGAAAAGAGGGAAACTGTCATTATCCAAAAAAATCAAGCAAAGTGTAAAATCTGCGGTGGCATTTATTAATAATTTCGAACAAACCAGCGCTGAAATCGGCATTCAAAACAAATACGATTATGTCATTTGCGGTCATATTCATCATCCTGAGATCAAAACCATCACCACTGAGGCTGGGAGCATAACTTATATGAACTCCGGCGATTGGGTTGAAAATCTGTCTTCACTGGAATACACTGATGGCGAATGGTCAATCTACCAATTCAGTAAGTTTGATAACGAAAAAATGAAAATGGAATCTAAAGAAGAGGAGAAAGACATGGATAATGCGAAAATATTTAACAATATGTTGCTTGAATTTAATCTGCATCACCAATGAAGATTCTTTATGCAATTCAGGGAACAGGCAATGGCCACCTGAGCCGGGCGCGTGATATAGTTCCGGTGCTGATGAAAAATCATGATGTTGAGATTCTGGTAAGCGGATCACAGTCAGATGTTGATTTTCCATATCCTGTAAAATATCAGCTTAAGGGCTTAGGCTTTATCTTTGGCTCGAATGGAGGTATAGATATATTGGAAACATACAAGAAGAACTATATCAAGGTACTATTGTCGGAGATAAACAGTCTGCCGGTGCGAGATTACGATCTGGTAATCAATGATTTTGAACCCGTATCAGCCTGGGCGTGCCACCTGAGCAATGTTCACTGTGTATCGGTAAGCCACCAATCGGCAGTATTAAGCAAGCAATCTCCCAAGCCAAAAAGCAAAGATCTGCTTGCAAAAGCCATCCTCAGGAATTATGCACCGGCCAAAGCGAAATACGGGTTTCACTTCAGGGCATATGATGACAATATTTTCACACCGGTAATCCGTTCACAAATCCGCGATATAAAGGTAGAAAATATGGGACATTACACCGTTTACCTGCCGGCATACAAAGACAAACTGATTCTGAAAGTACTCAGAATGTGCAATGGTGTGCAATGGCAGGTATTTTCAAAACACAATAAACAAGCATTTTGCGAGAACAACATCAAAATACAACCCATAAATAATGAGGCATTCATAAAAAGCTTGGCAACCGCAGAAGGTGTGCTTTGCGGAGCAGGATTTGAAACACCTTCGGAAGCTTTGTATATGGGTAAAAAATTAATGGTAATCCCTATGAAAGGGCAGTTTGAACAGCTATGCAATGCTGCAGCACTGAAAGAACTGGGTGTGCCGGTGCTCAAAACCCTGAAACCTGAGAATGCAGAAAAAATCAACGACTGGATTCTTAATGGCACTATTGAGCAGGTGTTCTACCCTGACAACACTGAACAGATCATTAATATGATCGTTAAAGAACAATCTGAGAACGTAAAAAGCAATTCAACCATTATACAAAAAGAATACACCGTAAAGAAATTCAGGAAATTGCTGCTCAAAAAACTTGTATCGAGATTTTAACTTTGTGACTACAACAGTTCGGCAGCATCTGGATCAGATTCAAAGATGGCAGCCAACTTCGCAAAGCACACTGACTGTAACTTGCAAAGGGAGCAAATAAACAGTTCAATGAATATTATTCAGGTCAAATTCTTATCTCCAACGAATGCACTGCATCAGATTGCCTTTAAAATGTTATTTTGAGTAAGGAGGAACTTTCTCATCTATGATACTGAATGCCAATTGTTGTAATTTTGTTATGGATTACGCACGAAAATTACCAGATTTCCATACCTTTAAAAAAACTTCCGGAAATGCACGAGCAAATTACACTTACAACACCAGCACTTCTATTTTCAGCTATTTCGCTGATACTGCTGGCCTACACCAATCGGTTTCTAGGTTATGCAACCCTGATTCGCGGATTACACGAAAATTTTAAATCAAATCCGAATGAGCTGTTGAAGAGCCAGATTGCAAACTTGCGTAAACGTCTGTATTTAACCAAAAATATGCAGATTTTGGGTGTCACCAGTCTGTTTCTATGTGTCGCGACAATGTTCCTTATTTTTGTCGGGCAACTGCTTGTAGCTGTTTGGATTTTTGGCATTGCACTGATTATGATGATTTTATCGCTGGGTATTTCTATATACGAAATTCAGATTTCGGTAAAAGCGCTTAATCTTCACCTCAGCGACATGGAGCATGAAGAAATAATCAAATAAAAATAGCACACTCATCTTTAAAGTCCCGATTTCAATCCGGAGCATATTGCAAACAGTATTCACTGCTTTTAAAATACAAGCCAGGCTAAAGAAACCCAGATTTCTGTTAGAAATATTTTCAGAAGTATGTGAAACCAGTTTCGGGCTATAAAAAAAAATGAATCAAAATTTCCTCTGAAAATCACTTTAATCACTATATATCAATACATTGTAATTTAGAACAATTCCAAATTTCACTTCCCGCGATTTATTTTGTTTTTTGTTACACAATAATGTAGATGTTTGCATATCATTTCATTTAACCAACAAGTTGACAAATCAAACCCTGATAAGCCAATATTTACGCAAGACCATTACAATCTTGTGGGCTATTGCTATTTTCTGGTTTTATCTGGGTAATTTAATCAATTTTCACGAAAACCGCATCTGGGGTAAAGTACTTATCCCTGCCTGTTTTACTCATTCGTCAATTAATAAAAAGGATGACGGATCATTAAATAAAGGAGGCGAAGATTCCCAATCATTTAATTTTCAGAATTCGTTTAATGCTGTTCAACAGTTTTCTGATAATCTGTTCAGTTCGATCCCTTCGTGGGTAACTGTTATTAAAAGTACTTCAAACGAAGTCATCATTCCGGCAGCCCTTGCCGGTGATCACAGGCTCAGAGGTCCTCCTGCTGCCTGAATAATTCCGGATTTCCTTTCCAAGGCATTCTGCATGATTTTCACTTATGCGGTGCAAGTGCTCATGAATATTGACACATCACACTAATTACGTAATTAGCTGACCGGCAACTTACTGCATAGCAAAGTGCGCAATATTTCATCAGGCTCATTTACACAGATATACTGTCGTAATAATGAAATCCCGGAGAAGGAACAGCAGCAATCAGGAACCTGCTAACAACGCTTATTGCTGCTACAAAAATCCATTCCTCAATTTCAAACTTCAGATTAACAAGTTAATACTTTCAAAAAATGAATAAAAAACTATTATTCCTTTTGTCAGCCATCATTCTCATACCATGTATAACTTCGGCTCAGCATCAGTCTCCTGAAGCAGATACAATGGAAATCAGAATGATCAGCCTCAATGAAGTTGTTGTTAAATCAACACGGGAAAGCAGTGTAATGATAAAAAACCTTCCTGCATCCATCACACTGATGAAGGCAAAGGCACTTGAAGATAAAAGCATCACATCAATAAAAGATTTTGTGGGTTATGTACCCAATTTCTTTATGCCTGATTATGGTTCACGTCTTACTTCTCCGGTTTACATCCGTGGCATAGGTTCGAGGATCAATTCGCCTTCCATAGGATTGTACGTTGACAATGTACCTTATTTCGAGAAAGCGGCGTTTGATTTTGAGTTCTCTGATATCGATAGAGTTGAAGTTCTTCGGGGTCCTCAGGGTACTTTGTTTGGCCGCAATACTATGGGTGGCCTGATCAATATTTTTACCAAAAACCCATCGGAAACCAAAGAAACAAAAGTTGCTGTATCTGGAGGCAATTATGGATTGTTCAGAACAGATGTTTCGCATTCGCAATCGCTATCGGAAAGATCAGGAATATCAGCATCTGCATTTTATGGCCGACTCAGCGGATTTTATAACAATGAGTTCGATCAAACGCCTGTGGATAAAGAAGATTTTTACGGAGCCCGTGTCAAATATGTGTACAATGTGACCGACAGACTTAAAGTCCAATTCAGTTCAAGCTATGAACACAGCGAGCAAGGTGGATATCCGTATGCAAAGTATGATCCTGCAACCGGCGTAGTTTCTCCGATCAATTACGATTTTTACAGCTCGTATAAACGCGACATTCTTTCGAATGCATTGTTGGTTGAATATACTTCTCAAAGGCTTGTGTTCCAGTCGGCTACCAGCTACCAGTTTTTAAAGGACGATCAGAACATTGATCAGGATTTTACCAACGCTTCCTTATTTTATGTTAACCAGAACACAAACCAGAATATGTTGTCGCAGGAGTTTACTTTAAGGAATAAAGCGGGGCATAAAATTTCGTGGGTGGCTGGCGCTTTTGGATTTAGGCAAAAAGTTGAAGATAATGTGACTGTAAACTATGGTCCCGATGGTATTATAAAATACAAATTGCCGGGAGCAGCATCACGCTTCAAGAATTATGATAATGTTATTAATGGGGTAGCACTGTTTTCAGAAGCAAGTATTAACAACTTGTTTACCAAGGGGCTAACATTGACAGGCGGCATACGTTTCGATTACGAAGAAGCCATTCAGGATTATCTTTACACTACCATCACTGCCGATGTTTTCAAAACTGTTGACGATTCCCGGGCTACAGTCAGTTATGGCGAGATATTGCCTAAAGTTGCACTCTCTTACAATATGAGCAGCACAATATCAGCCTATACAACGGTTGCAAAGGGCTACAAGACGGGCGGTTTTAACACCACATTCGAAACAGAAGAAGATCGCAGTTTTAAGCCGGAATTCAGCTGGAATTATGAAGCCGGGGTCAAGACCATTTTCTTCGAAAAAGCATTGCTGGCCAATTTCAGTTTCTTTTACATCGACTGGAAAGATCAGCAGATTTATCAGCCGGTTCCAAGCGGACAGGGCTCCATGCTGAAAAATGCCGGTCAATCACTGAGCAAAGGTTTTGAAGCGGAAATTATAGCCAAACCGTTTAACCATTTTACTTTTTACACCAGCTATGGCTATACCAATGCTAAGTTTGTTGAATATCAGCGCACTGCAGACGTTAATTACAAAGGAAACTACATTCCTTATGCTCCCGAAAACACGGTACATGTTGGTGCTGACTATGCGTTGATCGTTAAAAAGAAACACCTCGAAAAGATCGTTTTCTTTGCTAACTACCAGGGACAAGGTAAAATATTCTGGAATGAGGATAACTCGGCATCACAGGATTATTACGGATTGCTGAGTGGCAAAATCTCCTTTGTGAATAAAATGCTCCGTCTCGATCTGTGGGCAAAAAATCTCCTGAATCAGGATTACAACTCGTTCTATTTCAATTCGCTGGGCAACTCATTTGTGCAGGTTGGCAAACCATTGCAGTTCGGGGCAAACATTTCTGTTACTTTTTAATAACCGGGAATACCAATTAATGAAGAAATACTCCACCTTACTAAGCCTGTACCTCGCACAGTCCATCCCGATGAGCTTTTTCTCAACCATCGTGCCGGTGATCATGCGTCAGGAGCAATACTCACTCACAATGATCGGGTTGCTGCAACTCATAAAACTACCCTGGATTTTTAAGTTTTTATGGGCTCCTCTGGTTGACAAATACGGAAATTCGGTTGACAATTTTAAACGTTGGATATTTACTTCCGAGATTGTATATGCCATCATCATCCTGAGCATCGGTTTTTTAAACCTGAAGTTTGATTTCACACTTATTGTGGTATTGATGGTCATAGCCTTTACAGCTTCCGCAACCCAGGATATTGCAACGGATGCTTTCGCAATAATGGTTCTGAAGAAATCGGAACGTAGCACGGGAAACAGTATGCAATCGGCAGGTAGTTTTCTGGGTACTATGGCCGGAAGCGGTGTATTGCTGATGATGTACCATTATTTCGGCTGGCAGGGATTGATGATCTGCCTGGCAGGTTTTGTAATTGTGGCTCTGATTCCCCTATATTTCTATAAGCATAAACATTCTGCTGAAGTTGAAGCAAAAATAGAAATGCTGAATGTAAACGACCAGACATCGGTCGGAATTACAGAAACAGGCGAAAGCAAAGATGAATTAAAACGGAAATGCCCGCACCATCGGGCTAAATTTCGCGACTCATCCTATGAACCTGCTAGTTTTAAGGACATTGGCCTGTTCTTCAAACAGAAAGGAATAGCCCGGAGACTGATACTTCTGTTTTTCTTTTATTCGGGAATCATAGGTATTCTATCGCTGGTAAAACCATTCATGGTCGATCAGGGCTTTACACTAAAAGAGATCGGCATAGTTTCGGGAATATGCGGCACCGCGAGCGGAGCCCTCAGTGCACTGCTGGCAGGAGCAATCATACGACGCATTGGCCGTACAAAGAGCCTTTATCTTATTGCTTCAACCGGAATTTTTACAACCCTTTTCTTTGTGTGGATGGTGAGCGGGCATATCACAAAAATGAATATCTACACAGCAGTCGTTATGCTCTGGATAACTTACGGAATGGCTTCAGTTGCCATCTATACAATTTCCATGGACATAGTACGCAAAGGACGTGAAGGCACCGACTTCACCATACAGATCGTAATAACCCACCTGAGTGGCATTTTAATGGCCATCGGAAGTGGCAAACTTGCTGATGTGATTTCGTACAAAGGGCTTTTTATAATCGAAAGTGCACTGGCGTCCTTTGTACTCATAAGCATTCCATTTCTTTTCAGAGAAAAAATAAATAACGATGATCATTCCACGACCACTTCTTGAAAAATATAACCAATCGTTGCCGCGATATACAAGCTATCCGCCGGCGAATTACTTCACAACGGGAATCGACAGCAAGCAATATGCTCAGATACTAAACGGCTCGAACCTGCAGCAACCTTCAAATATTTCGCTGTACATTCATATTCCTTTTTGTAAAAAAATCTGTTTTTACTGTGGCTGTAATTCTGTGCGTTTCCCCGAAGCTTCGGTTGTTGATGCTTATGTGAAAGCCCTCCTGAAGGAAATCAGCATGGTTAAAGCGCTTCTCGATCCGGGGCGGAAAGTTTCGCAACTGCATTATGGCGGAGGAACACCGAATGCATTGCCGGTTGAATACATCGAAGAAATAAACAATCTGATTTTCAGTAACTTTAATTTTATTGCGGAACCGGAAATCGCTATCGAATGCCATCCGGCATACCTCACTGACGAATATATGATGCGGCTTGTGAAGAGTGGTTTTAATCGTTTCAGCATCGGTATTCAGGACCTGGATCCTAAAGTGCTTAAAACAGCTAACCGCGAACCGAGTGCTTTACCGATCAATCATATTACAAGCTATCTGCGCGGCCTTGACAGCAAAATAAAAGTGAATTTCGACTTTATATACGGACTGCCACACCAAACGCCCGAAAGTTTTACCGAAAATATCCGTTCCATTCTGCCCTTTTCACCAGACCGCATCGTTACTTTTTCGTATGCTCATGTTCCCTGGGTGAAGAAGCACCAGATGGCACTCGAAAAAGCAGGTTTGCCCGATGCAGATTCTAAACTGAAGATGTTTGAATCTTCTTTTCAGGTGCTTCTTGCAAACGGGTACAGCGATATTGGCATGGACCACTATGCCAAAGGTGAAGACGAACTGCTTCTGGCTCTGAATAACAATGAACTTCACCGGAATTTTCAGGGATATTGCACCCGCCGAACTACAGGACAGGTTTACGCTTTCGGGGTTTCCTCCATCAGCCAGTTGTATGATAGCTATGTGCAGAATACCAAGAGTATAAGTGAATACATCCGGAAAATCGAAGCAAATGAATTTCCTGTTGAAAAAGGTTATACGCTTAATTTCAACGAAATTGTCGTTCGCGAAGTCATCAATCAACTGATGTGTAACCGCCTGATGAAGTGGAAAGTCATCGCTGATCGCTTTGCCCTGAGCATCGATGAATTGCAGTCTATCGTGCATTTTGAGCCTTCACGGCTTGATTCGCTTGTTGATGACGATCTGCTTGATGTTACTGACGAAGGGGTTATCATCACTGAAAAAGGCCGGTTCTTTATCCGGAATATTGCTGTAGCTTTCGATCCTGCAATGGTAAATCCAACGGATAAAAAGTTTTCAAAATCGATTTAACGATGGCAAAAAAAATCACAACCGAAGTAGTCATTGTGGGTGCCGGAATCACCGGACTTACTGTGGCATATTATCTTTCGAAAAAGGGAATTGACTTCAGGATAATAGAAAAATCGGCTCATGCCGGGGGTGTTATTTCCACTGTAAAGGAAAATGGATTTGTTTACGAAACCGGACCGAATACGGGTGTTCTTTCGCAACCCGAGACGGCTGAACTCATTGAAGAATTAAAAGGATTGTGCGAAATTGAAATCGCCGATGCTGCTGCAAAAAAACGCTGGATATGGAAAGGAAATACATGGCAGCCCTTGCCTTCGGGCTTTATGGCTGCTGTAAAAACACCTCTCTTTACTTTCGGCGACAAACTTGGTATTCTTGCCGAACCATTCAGGCGAAAAGGGAAAAATCCGGATGAAACACTTGATCAACTGGTTCTGCGCCGGATGGGTCAGAGTTTCCTGGATTATGCGGTAGATCCTTTTATTCTGGGAATTTATTCGGGTGATCCTTCTTACCTGGTTACCCGTTATGCACTTCCTAAACTTTACAATTTAGAGCAAAAATACGGAAGCTTTATCGGAGGAGCTTTCCGCAAAGGCTTTGAGAAAAAAGAGCCACGTGCAAAACTGGCAACTGGTGAAGTATTCTCGATTAAAGGCGGCTTGCAGAATCTGGTTGAAGCTTTAACAACCAAAGCCGGGAGTGAAAACATCCTGCTCAGTTTCGCGGAAGCAACTGTAATCCCACATATTAAAGAAGGCTATATTACCAAAGGGAATTGGAACGGTGAAGATGTTGAATTAAATTCACGCTATGTGATTACAACAACCGGATCGCACGATTTGCCTGCCTTGCTTCCTTTTGTGAATGACGAAGAAATGGCAGAGTTAAACAACCTTCTGTATGCAAAAGTAGTGCAGGTAACACTGGGCTTTCACAAATGGGAGGGGCTGCCGCTTGATGCTTTCGGTGGATTGGTGCCCTTCAAAGAAGAAAGGGATGTGCTGGGAATCCTTTTTCTGTCGTCGTTCCTCTCAGGCCGTGCACCTGATGGCGGAGCACTCTTATCTGTATTTATGGGCGGAATTCGCAAGCCACAACTGGTTGATCTCCCGGATAAGGATATTTTGGGAATCCTTGATAAAGAAGTAGTTGCGATGACCGGATTGCAAAGTTTCAATCCCGATCTGATTAAAATCACAAGGTATAATCATGCCATTCCACAATATGGCCTGAGCACCGGAGAGCGGTTAAAAGCTGTTGAGTCCATTCAAAGTAGCAATCCGGGACTATTTATTGGAGGAAACTTCCGCAACGGGATTGGAATGAGCGACCGGATTAAACAAGGGCGTGAACTGGCGCAGTCACTGCCACTCTAAATCTCCTGATTCGCTCCAATTATCTCCGCAAGACCTTTAACCCAGGCAGGATCATCGTTGAGACTTTCGACCAGCTTAAACTTTTTACCACCATTTTCGATAAAAAGGTGTTTGTATTCAACGCCAAGTTCGTAGATGGTTTCGAGGCAATCAGCCACAAACGCAGGACTTACAATCAGCATGTTTTCAACGCCTTGTAATGCTTTTTCCTCAACGACCTTATCGGTATAAGGTTGTAGCCACTTCAATCCCAGGCGCGACTGAAAAGCGACCGAATAACTGTTTTCGGATAGATTACAGGCTTTGGCAATGAGCCGGGCGGTTTCATAACAGGAAGCATTGTAGCACATGGCATTCACATCATAATATTTATGACTGCAACCAGCCTGCCCGCAGGTGATGCCGGGATGCATTTTCTCAGTCTGGTCAACCGGCAACCCATGAAATGAAAAGAGAATATGATTGTAAGTTTCAGGATTACAGGCCAAAATCCTGTTTTTAAACGACCCGATAAATCCAGGATGCTGAAAGAAAGGATCAACAATTTTTTCCTCTGCTGATATTGTGTATTTATTCATCAGTTTCCTGAAATAAGCAATTGTAGTTCCGGTGGTCGAATCGGCATATTGCGGATACATCGGAACCAGTATTACTTTGCGGAATGAACCTTTGGCAATTTTCTGCAAGGTGTCATCCATTGAAGGATTTCCATAGCGCATGGCAGTGAAAATATGGAATGAATCGCCCATTTCAGACTGTAATGCATCACCGAGTTTTAAACTGTTGACAAGCAAAGGCGATCCCTTTTCTGTCCAGATGGCCTGATACAATTTCGCGGATTTTGGCCCCCTGAATGGCGCTATAATCAAATTAACCAATATTTTACGAAATAACCATGGAAGCGTTATCACTCTTTTGTCGCCCAGAAATTCCCTGAGATAGCTTCTTACATCTTTAACGGCAGGGCTGTTGGGTGTTCCTATGTTCACTAATACTACGGCAGTTTCGGGAGACATAATTTTTGTATGGTTAATTATTATTGGCTTTACTCCATTGCAGACATGTCTAAATCAGCTTAAACTCCTTACAATCACTTAAACCCAGTGGTTTAAACATGTTGCTGATATGAATCCTGCTTTCCCGGGATAGCTTCTGCAAACCTGTTCAGCTGCTAACCTATGTGGTCAAAGCAAAATTACATTAAAAAAATATACCAAAAGGTTTACACTATTATTCCCTCCTGATGCCAATATACTACAATAGCATTGACATCATATATCACAAGTAATTAATATAAAATTCACTATTGTCTGGTAAAAATCGAAAATTTTCTTGCCACAAAATCTCCAAGACTCCATCCCGATAGCTATCGGGATAGTGCTTTGGTGGCAAATTTATTAAAGTAAGGTATTGTTCTAAAACTTTTGTCAAAGAGCGACAATATCAGTCATTTGGAAAAATAATCGAAACTTTCCCCGGACAACAATATATTAAATTATCAAAGCCGGATAAAGTTAGCATTAATAGAATTTTCTTCAGATATTCATCAGATTCTTTTCAAATGAGCAAACAAAGCAAAAAAAATGAATTAAAAATATCAACAACACTAATAATCAATTTAGCGCATGAGTACCCCTAATTTATAACATATCTAAATTACAAAATAGCATCTATATGCTTGATTATGTGTTTTTTAAAACCTTATTAAGAACGGCACTAAATTAGCTCGGCCCAAAATCTCGTATATAGTTATATCTATCTTTGCATGACTGAATATGTTCTCGTAATGAGGCATTTCAAAATAGAGTAATAATGAGTATCCAAACATAAAGCACCAAGTATGCCGCTTACACCCGTCAATTCAACTGACATGAAAAAATTCACCAAGGCAATCACCTTTTTTTTAGCCATAGTGGCACCACTGCTGATAATAACAGTGGCACTGAGGGCGCCAAAGGCTGATCACAGCAAGCTTGAAGCACTTCGGCAGGAATATCCGAAGGAACATAAGTCCGGCGTTGATCACAGCAAAATGGAAATTCTGCAAAAGGATTTCAACAATCCTCACGAAATGACTGCGGCTTGCCTTACCTGCCATACCGAACGTGGGACAGAGCTTCTGCACAGTGCCCATTTTAAATGGGAAAGAGAAGAATTTATTCCGGGCAGGGGAGTTACTTATCTGGGTAAAAAGAACCTGATCAACAATTTCTGCACCGGGGTTCAGTCGAACGAAGGAAGCTGCATGAAATGCCATGCAGGATATGGTTGGAACGACAAGACATTCGATTTTACAAATCCCTTTAATATTGACTGTATCGTTTGTCATGACAATACCGGCACATACAAAAAAGCAAGTGGAGGAGCAGGATATCCTGAGATGGGACCTGACGGACCTGATTTCAAAAAAATACTTGCCAGCATGGGACAGCCCAAAAGTGAGAACTGCGGAAATTGCCATTTTGGTGGCGGCGGCGGAAACAATGTCAAACACGGAGATCTTGAAATTGCGCTGCTGACTGCCGGCAGAGATGTTGATGTACATATGGGTGTTGACGGAGCCCACATGAATTGCGTTGACTGCCATACTGCTGAAAATCATGTGATGAAAGGCCGCTATTATGGGGTTTCTTCTACCAACACACAACGATTGAATTGCGAGGACTGCCACACCGAATTCCCGCATCAGAAAAACATCCTCAACGAACACTCCATTAAAGTAGGATGCCAGACCTGCCACATTCCCATTTATGCAAAGGTGAATGCCACAAAAATGTATTGGGACTGGGCAACAGCAACCCGCAAAAAAGACGGGAAAGAATATGAACTGCTTGATGCAGATGGCAATATAGTCTACACTTCCATAAAAGGAGATTTTGTGTGGGAGAAAAATGTCAAACCTGAATATTTCTGGTTTAACGGAACCGCCGATCACCATCTGATCACCGACAAGGTTGACACACTTAGCGGAATGCTCAAAATCAATACCTTGTTTGGCGAATACAGAGACCGCAACAGCAAGATAGTTCCTATGAAAGTTCATAGAGGCCGCCAGCCTTACGATACAGAGCATTTAACCATCATTCAGGCCAAGCTTTGGGATAAGGAAAAAGGGAAAGGAGCATTGTGGCTCGACCTTGACTGGGAACGTTCCATTGAAGAAGGAATGGCATACATTCCATTGCCTTACAGCGGAAACTACGCTTTTATAGAGACAGAAATGTACATGCCGGTGAATCATATGGTTTCACCAGCATCGCAGGCAGTAACCTGTAAGGAATGTCATACACGCAACGATGGTCGTTTGGCCACACTCACTGACTTTTACATGCCGGGACGCGACCGAAACCGATTTATCGATCTGGCAGGGCAATTGACATTACTGTTGTCTTTTATCGGAATTTTTGCCCATGCAAGCATCAGATACATGGCAGCCAGAAAACGCAAAACAGCTCAAATCCAATAAAATCCAAACATCATGAGCAAACACAAAAAAGTATATGTTTACCAGGGATTTGAGAGATTCTGGCACTGGAATCAGGCCTTGCTTATCTTTCTGCTCGCCTTTACAGGCTTTGAAATTCACAGTTCTTATGAATTCTTCGGATTTGAAACAGCTGTTGACATTCACAATAAAGCTGCGTGGGGATTTATTATTCTGATCGTTTTCGCTATTTTCTGGCACATCACTACCGGAGAATGGAAACAATACATCCCTACCACACAAAACCTGAAAGCTCAGGCTGAGTTTTACCTTTTCGGAATATTCCGAAACGCCCCCCACCCTACCAAAAAAACAATCATCAGCAAACTGAATCCACTGCAAAGATTGGTTTATCTGGGACTTAAATTACTGGTAATTCCTGTAATGGTAATTTCGGGATTGTTATTTATGTTCTATCGCTATCCGCAAGGCGATTCAATTGCCATGATCAATATTGACAATCTTGAAATCATCGCGCTGGTGCATACTGCCGGAGCTTTTGTTTTGCTGTCGTTTGTTGTGGTGCACCTCTATCTTATTACAACCGGACATACCGTCACTTCAAACCTTCAGGCAATGATTACAGGATGGGAAGAGCTTGAAGATGAGGATGATTCACCGGAACATGATGTTAATTCTGAAAAAACTGACACAAACACCTCAGGATCATGAAACAGAAAACCTTTATCATATCCTTCTTATTGTTCTCGTTGATTATTTCCCTGCTAAGCAGTTGCGGAAGTAAGGAGAACAATGGTGCAGAAGCTTCAGGCAATGAAAATACAACGCAGGTTTTGTATGACTATTTCGTTGAAAACGGGAACTACATAAATTCCGAAGGCACTCCGGCTGTAATGACAGCTGCGGGATTTATCGAAATAATGAATAAAAAGGATATCCTTGTTATTGACTTGCGCAATGCTGAGGAATTTGCAGCCGGACACATCAAAGGAGCCATAAATGTTCAGCCTGCTGATGTTCCTGATTTTTTCAGAAACCACATTGATGCGCCCTCATTTGACCGGATTGTATTTCTTTGCAACCGTGGACAACTATCGGCATATGTAAACGGGATAATGCGTTTGCTTGGAAATACCAATACATGGTCGGTTCGTTATGGTCTCAGCAGCCTGAAAGCTGAATTTGCCAAAGGTTGGGACAGTGTTATCGGCAACCATGCTGAGGCGACTGCCGACACCGCCAATCACCCTTTTCCGCAGCAAAGCAGCCTGCCTGCAATTTCAGTGCAAGGCGATGATGGTTACCAAATTGCATCAATTCAGGCAAGAAATCTCCTTTCGCAGGAAAGCAATCAGTTTTTAATTGAATACGCGGAAGTGATGAAAAATCCATCTGACTATTTCATTGTAGCTTATGTTTCGCCCGATCATTATTCAAAGAGCGGACATTTGCCCGGCGCAGTTCGCTACGCCCCCACCAAATCTCTTTCGATTGACAAGCAATTACTTACCCTGCCTGCTGATAAACCGATTGTGGTATATTGTTTCAATGGACATCATAGCGCTTATGCCACAGCTTATCTGAGAATGCTGGGTTATGATGCCCGTTCGATACTTTATGGAGCCAACAGGTTCATGCATGGATTTCTTGAAAAGAATGATCAGGGCACACCAAGATATTGGTCTGCTGCACAAAAGAATGACATCCCGTTTACCACCGGCCAATCAGTTGCGCCTGAAACCGGGAAATCAACGACCAAAGTAAAATCAGCTGCCGGAGGTTGCTAAAAATTAAAAATATGGAACAGAAACCCAAACCTTATATGAACCCTTACCTGGCCGGCTTTTTACTCGGACTGGTATTGCTTGCTGCCATTTTTATCACCGGACGAGGCCTTGGCGCCAGCGGGGCGGTTAAAAGTGTGGTGATTGAAACCATTGGAAGCATTTCTCCCAAATATGCGAACAATCACCCGTTTTATGCTTCGTTCTTTGCTGAAGGCGATGGACGCCCCATGAAAAACTGGTTGGTGTATCTTACGCTCGGAGTGTTGGGAGGTGCATTCTTCTCAGGCTTTATGTCGGGTCGGGCAGGAATTTCCATCGACAAAGGACCGCAGATTTCAAACTACGTCCGCCTCGGCTTTGCAGTTGCAGGTGGTTTCCTTTTCGGAATTGGCAGTCAGTTCGGACGCGGATGCACAAGCGGCGCTGCCCTCAGCGGAATGGCAAACCTGTCAGCTGCCGGATTTATTACCATGATGGCCATTTTCGGGACCGGATATATAGTTGCTTATTTTTTCAGAAAACTTTGGATTCAATAATAAAACCGGTAAAACTATGGGACCTTTAATTCCTCAGGGATTTGTTAATCCTGACCTGAACCTCTTCTTCGCCTTTGTAATCGGGCTGGGGTTCGGCTATGTACTCGAGCAGGCCGGTTTCTCTACATCGCGAAAGCTGGCCGGCGTTTTTTACGGATACGATTTTGTGGTTTTGCGCGTATTTTTCACCGCAGCCATTACCGCGGCCTTAGGTTTACTGCTATTCAGCTATATCGGCTGGATAGATTACAGCATGATCTACATCAATCCTACTTTCCTGTGGTCGGCCATTGTGGGCGGCGCAATTATGGGCGTTGGATTTATACTTGGCGGCTTTTGCCCGGGAACCAGTCTGGTGGCGGCGGTTATCGGAAAGGTGGATGCCATGCTCTTTATAATTGGTATGATGATCGGCATTTTTGTTTTTGGGCAATTTTATGACACATTTGAACCCCTCTACATGG
This sequence comes from Bacteroidales bacterium UBA5197, assembly GCA_002412885.1. Taxonomy (GTDB): domain Bacteria; phylum Bacteroidota; class Bacteroidia; order Bacteroidales; family Lentimicrobiaceae; genus Lentimicrobium. The sequence continues at coordinate 27,554 of DHVX01000004.1, read as the reverse complement.
GTTCAGACCTCGGCGGAATTTTCGTATACGACTCACTGGGCATGTCACGCGATTGGTTTGTGTTCTTCCTTGTAGTGATTGCACTTGCCGCATTTATCATCACCCGTAAAATCGAAGACAAAGTAAACGGACTTAAATCAGAAGCCGGACTATTCCACCCGTCCTACACAGCTCCGTTTGCCTTAATGTTCGGGCTTGCCATTTTGATTCTTATACTTCCTGAAAGTCCGAAAGCCAAATGGTACGAAGCCAATGCTCAATCGTTGCTCGAAGAAGCAGCAGCAGGCAAACAGTATATTGAGGCAGAAGAAGTTACGTATAAACTGCTCCACCAACGTGAGATGGATTTATTGCTGGTAGATGTCAGACCAGAAGCAGATTTCCTTCGTTTCAACCTTCCCGGTTCTGTAAATGTTCCATTGGATCGCATTCTTGACAAATCCAGCAAAAAAATTCTCTCCGGTTCTGATAACCGTATTGTCTTTTACAGTTTCGGTTCAACCGCGGCGGATCAGGCATGGCTGCTCACCAGAAGATCGGGCATCAAAAACAGTTATGTATTGAAAGATGGACTAAACGGGCTTTTTGCAAGCGTTTTTCAGTACGAAAGTGATTCATTGGTCAACAATGAAATGTCACAGTTCAGAGACCGGTTCTTTGTAAAAGCCGGTGAAATCTTTGAACAGGGAGGCGCAATAATAAAAACCAGCGGAAAGCCATCACCTGTAAGAACATTGGTTGATATTCAGCCACCGGTCGCAGGCAAAGGCGGATGCTAAGCCAGCGCTGGAATCCGCTACGAATTTCCTGGATTTCATTTTTAGACTTGCCCTAAAGCAAAAATTACGGATTGAAACAGCAACAAACGAAAATCATGGAAAAAATCAACGATAAAATGCTCACCAATGCCGCGCTGGCTTTTGTACTTACCCTTGTTGTGGTAATGCTTGTGCAGGGATGGATGGCACCCGAATATTCGCTGACCAATGAGCAGGTTCAACAGCAGATGCTCAGCGAAGAGGTAATGGTTTTACCGGTTACCCTGAAACAGATGAATGACAACGGAAGTCTGGCCGGATACACACTTGTGGATCTCGGAGATGCACCCACACTCAGCATTTCAGGTGGTGCGGAAGTTCTTCATATTCCTTTTCAATCACTGCTCGAAAAGCAGAACATCAAGCTTCTGAAAAAATCCGATAAACTACTTCTATTCGGAGCCGAAGAATCTCAAGCCATGATGGCCGGTCAGCTTTTGCTTTCCAAAGGAGTTAAAAACCTGAAAGTTGCAACCAACAGCATCTCATTCAACAACGATTTGGTTTCAAAAACCTTTGATCCACGAAAAGCCGAAACCCAAACCGAAAAAGCTCGTTTCGATTACAACCGTTATTTCAAGGGCGAGCCTTCAGGGGCAAAAAGCGCTTCAGCTCCAGGTTCTATTCCGCAGGGAGTGAAGGTGGTGAAGGCTGCGGGAGGTTGCTGAGAGTGAAAAATGAAAAATGAAAAATGAAAAATATAAGTGTCCTTCGACTCTGCTCAGAGACCCAAAAACGAAAAGTGCTCCCGATAGATATAAAGTGTGAAAAGTGAAAAGTAAAAATGGAGAATGAAATATTGGAAATATGAAAGAAAACATCTTAAAGCAGAAGACATACGACTTCGCGCTTAAGGTTATCAGTGTATATAAGCAGATTGTTGCTCAACATAAAGAGTTTGTTCTTAGTAAGCAATTCCTTAAGGCAGGTACAGCCCCTGGTGCTCTTGTACGTGAAGCAGAATACGGTCAATCCAAACCCGATTTTATTTCCAAGCTCAGTATTGCATTAAAAGAAGCCAACGAATGCGAATATTGGACGTGCCTTCTTAAAGATTCTGAATATATATCACATGTAACTTTTGAAGATCTTCAAGCCGATAACAAAGAAATTATCTACATGCTCGTAAAATCTGTGAAAACAGCAAAATCTAATCTTTGAAATGAAAAGTGAACAATGAAAAATGATCCCGGTAGCTATTGGGACCGAAATCCGACATCCGACATCTGACCTCTGACTTCTGACATCTGACTTCCGGCAATCAACAAACATGTATATTTGACCAAATTTTAGGTTCATTCGATTAGTATGCCATTTAACTTCAAACAATTCAGCGTTGATGATTCTTCGTGTGCGATGAAAGTCGGAACCGATTCGGTTTTGCTAGGCGCATGGGCAGATGTTGAGAAAAGTCAGCAGATACTTGATATCGGAACCGGCAGCGGATTGCTGGCGCTAATGACTGCACAGCGATCTGAAGGTGAAATTACAGCCATCGATATTCACGAAGCATCGGTAAATCAGGCTGAGGAGAATTTCAAACAATCGCCGTGGGCGGTGCGTCTTCAGGTGCAATGTATCAGTCTTCAGAGTTTTTCGGAAACGACAAGCATTAAATTTGACCATTTGATTACCAATCCGCCTTATTTTATAAACTCACTTAAATCAGCCGATAACGGCAGAAACACAGCAAGACACACCGATGAATTGCCATTAAAGTCATTGGTAGAACTCAGCTCCCTGCTGCTCACAGATTCTGGAAAGCTTTCTGTGGTTTTCCCATTTGCAGAAAGCCAAATACTGATAAGCCTTGCAGCGGAAAGTTCACTAAGTATAAAAAGGCAATTGATTATCATCCCAAAACAGGGCAAAGAGCCGAACAGAATACTTCTGGAATTTACCAAGAAACCAGTAAAAAATATGGAAATCGCCAAACTCACAATAAGGGATCTCAACGGAAAATATACTCAAGAGTATATAGATCTGACGGAAAGCTTTTACGTGAAGTTGAGGTAAAAGTTCTGTTTACGATCGTATATTAATGTCGTTTAGTTAAGGCCAGGTTGGGAATTGTAAAATTAAAAAAAGTCCTTCGACTCCGCTATCAATGACAGATTTGAATTTAATCAAATGCTGATCAAAGTAAAGATCAACCTTAATCACTCTTAATAACCTTAGTAACGAAACTGACCCCAACGATTTTTGAACCCTGCCTGCCGGAGTGGCACGCAGGCAGGCTTATTTTCTTCTTCAAAACCTTATAAGACAAAACACTTATTAATTCTAACGAAAATAAGGTTAGGAAGAAAAAATAAGGTTGAAGGTGTTTGGTGGGTTGCCTGCTACTAAGGTCTGAAAGGTAAAAATAAGCCTGCCTGCGTGCCCCACAGGCAGGCAGGGTTGGTCTTGCTCGCATTAAAGTTAAGAAGTTCAGCCTTTCCGTCCCTGAAAAAGGGTAACGATAACGCCTGTCATCTCCGCATTATGCGCAATTTTATTGAGTTACAACTCAGGATGACCGTCAGTCTGAGCGGTTCCGATAGCTATCGGAACGAAGACAGATTTTCTTAACTAAACAGCATTGGATCGTATATCTGATTTATTTTATATAGATTTACAGGCTTAATGCAATAACAAATGTTTCAAACGTTGTTAATCAAAAATAATATTATGATAAGGATTCTACTCGTTTTTATGCTTTCTTTTACGCTGATCACAGCCAAAAGTCAAGAGTCAACCGATGCCACCAATAATCCGGATACCTTCATGAAAGGTGATATGCTTCTGAGCATGGATATCCAGGCCGTGAAAATGGCCAAACCGGTTAGTGATGCAATAACATGGGAAGGAGTACCTTTCAGAGCAGGATGTGAGTATCTATTTTACAATAAAAGTAAGTTATTCCTATCAACGGGACTTAACGCCAAATACCTAAGGCATCAGCCGGGCGACGGAAATAATTACGGCGTGTTTGGCATTGCAGTTCCGATAAACATCCATTTTATCCTCGTTCCCAGACTCGACACCTATGTGGGTTATAAAATCGGTTATTATTTTGATGGTTATAAACCTGAAATGGAATCAACCATCGATGGATATGAAGGAATGTATTCAGATGGTTATTTGGGTATTAGATACTTTCTTTCCCCAAACTTTGCCTTCTATGCGGAACTATCGGCAGATGCCATGCGGCTTTACGGAGGTATCAGCTATAAGTTCTGATTTCGACGCAGCGCATGGCACATCTTTTGTTACTGATCAACAGATAAATAGTGCTAAATCTATCCGTATGAAAAGGAAATTACTCCTGATATTTTCATTGGTGATGTTAACAGTGATTGCATCAGCCCAAAAGATTTTCTCCTGCCAGAGCCGATATGATGCCGACTTTAAAGTCTTTGTTGTCAGCAACCGCTACGATGCCGATTTACTGGTTTATAAAGTTAACAGTCAGTATGATACTGATACCGATGGACGCTGGTTTTTTGTTGATAACAAGTATAATGCTGACAAAAAGATCTGGTTTTCAGAAAGCAGATACGATGCTGATCTGCTGATTTTTTTTGTTGAAAACAGATACGACATCGGCTGGAAGAACAGAAGCAAGATGCATCTGATTTTTTGAAACATTATTGTCCAGTTTAACTAAAAAATTTGCCACTAAGACACTAAGTCTTACAAAATGATTTAAATAAACAGGTTGGTGTTTATATCTGCGGCTGGGAGCTTTGCCGGCGGTTTTCGCGGCTGTAACGTTCATTAAAAACATAAATCAACCTGAACGAAAACAAGCCATTGTATTGATCTCGTATATTTGGCCGCCCGGTTTTGGAATCCACAACTTCGCGCGTTGCAATCGGACTCAGAGAATAAGCGTATCGTGCATTAAACCGCAGTCGCTCAAAAACCCTGAAACGGATATCCAGCAATAAATTAATATCAGAACTGTTGTAAATTCCGCTCTCAAGGGTTGTGGCCGGCATCTCAATACTATTGCGTTGTTCCGACACTTTTACCAAACGGCTCCATGACATGCCGGCGCCAAAAGTAACAATATCTTTATCGGTAAAATGCAACAAAACAGGCACTTCCAGATAATTAAGCTTAAGATCATAAGAACCATCAAGCGAATCAAGGTATTTACGACGCTGACGAGCACCCTTTTCACTATAAACATTTTCAATACTTACAGCCCATTTGTCATTAAACGGTACAATGGCAGATAAACCTGTGTTAAACCCGAATTTCTTATATCCGTAAACTTCATCTCCATCAACCTGCGAAGCATTAACGCCGAAAATAGCTGCACCCATAATGCGCTGTGCTTCAGCAGATTCAAATGAAGCTAAAATGAGCAAAAGAAGTAAAAGGGGTAGTTTATTCATCGTGCAGGCCAACATTGAGATTCAGAATGCAAACGTAATAAAAACAGGCTTAGTATTTACAAGAGATTGGGAAGAGTAAGAATCACAAGGTAAGACACTTAGTATCCCCCTCATATCCCCCTTTCGTGCTTTGTCTCCGCTACCAATGACAGATTTTTCGTTTTATCCTTCGACTCCGCTCAGGAGGACATCGTATAGAATTGATAATTAGTTCATTAAGATAAAACAGTGTACACTCCTAACGAATGTCACACTGAGCCTGCCTGCCGCGCAGTCAGGCAGGCGGAGTCGAAGTGTTTTAGACACTGACACTCAGGATAATGCCTGTCACCTCGGCATTATGCTCATTTTTTTTGAGTGCCATTAACTGGGGAGTTTATTTCGCAAGATTAAATAACAACCGCTTGTTCTCTATTGCCCAACAGCTTCTTTCATTGACAATGAAATCCTTTTTCTGGCAACATCCACTTCCATCACCTTCACTTTCACCTTCATGGTAAGCTTGACTACTTCGTTCGGATCTTTGATGAACCGGTTTGCCATCTGGCTCACATGCACAAGTCCATCCTGATGAACCCCGATATCAACAAATGCACCGAAAGCAGTAATGTTTGTGACTATCCCGTTAAGGATCATGCCTGGCTTCAGGTCTTCAATTGAATTGATGGTATTGTCAAACTCAAACATATCAAACTGCTCACGCGGATCGCGGCCGGGCTTGGCAAGTTCCTGAAGAATATCGGTGATAGTAGGCAGTCCGGCAGTTTTAGTTACATACTCCTGAGGTTTGATTTGCTTACGGAGTTCTTCTTTTTCGATGAGATCCTGAACTGAGCAATCAAGGTCGGCAACCATCCGTTTTACAATGTGATAACTCTCCGGATGCACTGCGCTACGGTCGAGGGGGTTAGCGGCATTACGAATCCTGAGGAAACCTGCAGCCTGTTCGAAAGCTTTTTCGCCGAACCGCTTTACTTTCAGCAACTCAGCCCTGGTTTTAAACTCCCCGTTCTGATTGCGGTATTCTACAATATTTCCGGCAAGCACAGGCCCAAGTCCTGAAACATAACTCAACAACTGCTTGCTGGCGGTATTCAGCTCCACTCCTACCTGATTTACACAAGAAGTCACGGTATCTTCAAGACTATGCTGCAGCGCCTGCTGATTCACGTCGTGCTGATATTGCCCGACCCCAATGGATTTCGGATCAATTTTTACAAGTTCGGCCAGTGGGTCCATCAGGCGGCGACCAATGGAAACGGCGCCTCTTACCGTGATATCATAATCGGGAAATTCTTCACGGGCCACAGATGAAGCTGAATAAATTGAAGCGCCGCTTTCATTCACCATAATCGATACCAAAGCGCGGTCGAAAGGAATTCTGCGGATGAAATTTTCCGTTTCGCGTCCGGCAGTTCCGTTGCCAATAGCAATGGCTTCAATTCCGTAAGCCGAAACAAGATTTTTAACTTTGGAGACCGCCGGACCAACCTCATTTTGTGGTGGGTGCGGATAAATGGTTTCGTTGTGCAGTAGTCTTCCCTGTCTGTCGAGGCATACAAGCTTGCATCCGGTGCGGAAACCCGGATCGATGGCCAGAATGTTCTTTTGTCCCAAAGGCGCAGCAAGCAGCAGTTGTCTGAGGTTTCCCACAAAAACTTTAATAGCGTCGTCATCGGCTTTTTGCTTGGCCACCTGACGAACTTCTGTTTCCATGGAAGGCCTGAGCAATCGTTTGTAGGAATCCTTAACAGCAAGCTCAACCTGCTGCGATGCTTTATTGTTGCCTTTTATAAAAATCCGGTTCAGATGATCAATGGCTTTTTCTTCTTCCGGCTCTACATTCAGCTTCAGAAAGCCCTCCTCTTCGCCTCTGAACATGGCCAGAATACGATGTGATGGAGACTTCAGAATTTGCTCATTGGTGTCGTAATAGTTCTGATAATGAATACCTTCAAGTTCCCGACCTTTAACCGGTTTTGAGGAGATAACGGCTTCGCGGGTAAACAGGTTTCTGATGCGTTCTCGGGCCGGGGTACTTTCGTTTACCCATTCGGCAATGATGTCGCGTGCACCTGCAAGCGCTTCGTCGGGGTTATTTACTGCCTTTTCAGGATCAACAAAAGCTTCGGCTTTTTCTTCGGGATCAACCGGATTTTGCGCCATCAGAATCTTTGCAAGTGGCTCAAGTCCTTTTTCGCGGGCAATGGTGGCGCGGGTTTTGCGTTTTGGTTTATACGGAAGATAAAGATCTTCAAGCAGGGTAATGTTATTTGCAGCTTTGATCTGTTTCTCAAGCTCAGGCGTAAGTTTTTCCTGTTCGGCGATGGATGCCAGTATGTATTCTCTTCGTTTCTCTAGTTCGGTCAATTGCTGATGCCGGTCGCGGATGGCTGCCAACTGGACCTCATCGAGGCTGCCGGTCATTTCTTTACGATATCGTGCCATAAAAGGAATTGTGGCACCTCCTTCCATCAGTTTGATGGTATTAAAAACCTGCCACGGCTGCAAATTAAGCTCACGTGCAATCAGTTCGGCAAATTCATTGGTCTGATCTGACATTATATTTTTGTTTTATTTACAAACAGTTCGATAAGTATAAAAATCAATCGATTAGCCCCGACCCACAATGATCAGATTAGGTGCTTTTTTATTTACCGGGATTCTAAAAGTTTTCACATCGTTTAAATGGTTTTTAAACAGCGATTCAATGGCAATTGCTTCACTCATTTGTGCATTTGAGCTTGCAAATTTATTGAAAACAATCTTTCCGCCGGGCTCCAGACAATTTCTTAATCTCCTGAAAAAGGATTCTTCCTCAAACTGCGGAGGCAAAGCATTGTCAACATAGATGTCCACAACAATCAGCTTGTATTTTTCGTTGCAAGCGTTGACAAAATCCATTGCATCCTGCTGCAGGATTTCGAGTTTCTGAAGGCGCTGGATATTGAAATGATCGCGGGCTGCCTTTATAACAGCTTCATCAAGTTCAACACCGGTAATGCTGCATTTCAGCCCCAGCTCTTCAAGCAAGATAACTGCAATGGTACCACCGCCGAAACCCAGAATCAGCGCTTTATCATCAGGCATTAAGCCGGGAGGATCCTGCCGGAAATAACTTCTGAAGACTTCGTGCATCAATCCGTACGAAAAATTAACGCTCGCACTGTTGAGAACATATTTCCCTTTGTTTATTGAAACTTCAATCACGGGGTTGACGATACTTTCGTATTGCTGCACAAGCTTTTCACCCGAAAACTCAGATAATTTAACATGTGAAATGGCGCGTGCAGGCATGGTTTCAGGTTTATGCAAAGTTAAAAAAAGCCGGGATGAACCGGCTTATAATGTTACATTCCTGAGGAAACCGGAATTATATGGCTATCACTGCTTTATGATCCGTTTGAGAATGACCGCATCTTTATTTGTCAACTTAAGCAAATAAATTCCTGCAGCCCGGTTCAGGTCAAAAGAAGCGGATTTGCCCTCACCAGGCAACAAATTCAGGTGTTCATCCATCACTTTCAAACCATCAATGGTATATACTTCAAGCAGTGTTTCGCCTTTCAAACCGGTGATGGTGTAATTAAACGTGCCGTCAGATGATGGATTGGGAAAAACCACAAGCCTGTTGTCGGATTCCATTTCTGAAATGCCATAGCTGCAATTGGAAAATGTGAAATAGATTGTAATCTCTGATGTATTTACACAACCGGTAATCTGATTTTGCACACGTACCGAATATTCCCTCATATCGAAACTTATGCCCGAAGACAATACGTCAATCGACTGCTCTATTGATCCGTTGCTCCACAAATAGCTTGCACCTGGATTTCCTGCATTAAGCGTAACAGTATCAAAAACACAGACACCTATTTCGGTAGGACTGATAATCTGAACTTCAGGGTTGTTAACCGGCAAAAGACTAATCAGTGGCAATTGATTAACTGTAACAGTAACTTGTCCGGTTGCAGAATTGAATCCGTCATTAACAACCACGGTATAAACAGTCGTAATTAAAGGCGTTGCTTCAGGCTGAGCGACATTTGAAGTGAAGCCCGGAGGATTGGAAGTCCAGGAATATGTATAATTCTGAGTACCACCACCGGCTACTGAGAACAACTGTACCGTCTGACCAGAACAAACGGTGCCGGGCTGTGCATTTGGGCTGGCATTCAAAGCATCTCCATCGAGTGTAATAGAAACGAAATCAGCCTGTTCATTCACACAACCTGTCCAAATATCGGTAACATTAAGGCTGAACAGCACAGACTCATAGAGATTTACCGTTGCAGGGCTTGCAATATTTGCATAATTCAGTTTATCGGCAGGTGCCCACTGGTAAGCATAAAATCCCGAACCCTGAGTAACGCTGCCTTGCAAAGTGGTTGGGGTTCCGTAAGTAATAACCTGATCAGGGCCGGCATTGGGCACGGGAAGCGCTATAACAGTCACAGTAACATTGCTGCTTACCATGTTTTCGCCATCATTCACCATAACGGTGTAAGTTGTTGTCTGGGTGGGAGCAACCACCGGATTGGCAATCTGCGAAGAAAAACCGGGAGGATTGGATGACCACAAATAGGTGAACTGACCAGTGCCTCCATAAGCTGTAACATTTAGCGTACTTTGCCCTCCTCTGCATACAGAGCCCGGGCTTGCACCGGTAGTGCATGAGAGAACTCCTCCCACAACTGTAATCAGCACTTCATCTTCGCTCACGCAACCGGTCTGATTGTCAGTTACTGTTAGCGTAAACAGTGTTGTTGTCGTCATGAGCACAGTAACAGGCTGTAAAACGTTTGGGTTTATCAGCAGTGCAGCCGGTTCCCATTGATAGGTATAACTCCCGGAGCCGCCGCTAACAGCACCTTGAAGGGTTGCAGCTGTTCCCTCCGGTATTGATTGTTCGGGACCTGCACTTATTTCAGGATTTGGATTTACAGTAAGATAAAGAGAATCGATGGCCGTACAACCCCATTCATTGGCAACCAGGCAGCTGTACCACCCGGTAGTATCACCAAGAATGGTCTGCGAAGTAGTACTGTCCTGCCAGAAATAAGAACTATGCACACCGGCATCCAGGTAAAAAGCTTCACTGGCGCAAATGGTAGAATCGTTTCCGATAAATACTTCGGTGCTGGGGTTGATCCGGACAAACCGGCTGACACTTTTCGATTGGCCGTAAATGTAAACCAACAGATTCACACCATACAATCCTGGGGAAGGAAACAAATAGGTAGGGTTCAGTAATGTAGAATTTGTTCCGTTAGGGAAAGTCCATTTTACCGAATCGGGGTTATCAGAAGCGCTGGTATAAAACTGAGTTGTTGTGCCAAGGCAAGCAGGCTCATCCCAGTAAAAATCTGCTGTAAGGTAAAAGAAAGACTGAATAAAAGGCGGAAGCCCGTACCGGCATTGTCTGCCAGCTAAACTAACTGCATTTTCCTGAAATCCGCAGAAAGTACCCAGAACATTTGGTTGATTTATTCTGGAAAGATAAGTTGAACCCTGGCGGGCAATGTAAAGGCGGTTGTCAGGTCCGAGCTGCAGAGCTCCGATGGGATCAGCACCCTGTCCAACAGTTGCCACAACTTCCTTAGATGCCAGAATCGCTGTCGGGTCACCTGAGGAAAGATCATACTGTGATATCCGGCGATTAGCCTTCCATTCGCCAATGTAAAGCCGTTTGCTGTTTGGAGAAAATTCTACGCCATAAGGTCCGCCCGGATCCATTCCACCGGGATTGGTGTAGCTATTATCTGTTACCAGATGGGAAACTATTCCTGTAAAGTTGTCAAAGTCATAAATGCCGACAGTAAATGCCGTATTATTTGCTGCAGCGATCTTGGTTCCGTCAGGCGATACCTTCAGATAACCTTTTGAAGCTTGTGCTATACTACCTGTAAGAGGCGGACCTGTAGTGCTGATAACCGGTGTAGTATTCACACCGTCATAAGTGATACGATAGGCGTAAAAATCTGCATTTCCCCATTTTTTTGTGATTACCCAGAAAGTCTGCCCATCACCATGCCCGACAGCAGTAACCTTTTCGCAGGCCAGCGGGACAAGGGATATATTTTTTTCGGTGGTAACTACATCGCCGAGTCCACCATTTAAAGTCATATCTACTTTTGTATAACAAAGTCCATTGGCCAGACCATTATCAGCAGCATCAACCGTAAAGATATAATATTCGGTTGAACTTCCCGGCTTAGGGACAATAATACCAGACTGAGTGCTTGAGGAGTGTCCTGTCAGACCAGCACCATTTGGCATCTGTGTGTGATTTTTGTTAAAAACAAAACGTCCGTCGGTATAAAATTCGAGAGCTCCTGCTGCTGTAGAGATTGAAGAGCAACCTTCGCCGGTGTTCAGGGCTCCATTGGTCAAAGCTGCAGGTGGTCCCAGACTGAAGTTGAGTCCTGCGTTCTGTCCAAAATACCAAAAATTGGCCTGTTTCTGAGCATTCACCAACAAAACTGAGGTAAGCAATGCAAGGATCAAAATTGATTTTTTCAACATTTTTTTTGCAGATAATAAGTTTGTTATTCGCCTCTCATTCACAAAAATAGGTATTTTTTTGAATACTTCGAAATTTATGTGTTGAAGAAAATTTTCTTTGGGGTTGGAACATTTATAACAGGAGGAAAAATTGTTCGTGCAAATGCTTTGAATTTTGAGAAAGGTTGTTTTATTGATACTATCAACCATTTCTTTTACCCTCCCCAACCTTCCCTTCGAACAAAGAGGCGTGAATCAGAAACCTCAATGTCCTGAAAAGCAACCTGGTGCGCAGAATTCCTAAAGCATCTACAAAGGGCTATTAAACCAGTATAAACGCTGCACTATTTTTAATCAAGTTTTTCAATTGAAGCAATTAATAATTGTAAATTAGCCCCAAAATAAAACATCTTATGAAGCTTCTGTATTCGTTGATTGTAATCATGTTGGTTGGATTTAGCACAACCAAAGGCCAGATTTTTGATTTACGTAGTGAAATTCAAACTGATGAAACCTTAATCTGCCCTGGGAATTCAGTAACGCTTAATGTCATTGCTACGGGTGGAACCGGGGTTTATACTTATACATGGGTATCTTCTCCGCACGATCCATCACTTGTTGGGCAGGAAAATTTACAGAGTATTACAGTTACTCCTCTCGGGAATACAAAATACGAGGTGTATGTCAACGATGGTTATATCTATGTTATCAGTGAAGTAAATATTTGGATCAGCGAGCCGTTAAATGTTAGATTTATAGATACGCTTGATGTTATCTGCAAAGGAGAGTATATCCTTCTCTATCCGGTTGTCGCCGGAGGGTGCAATGTTAATTCATATCAATGGAGTAGTTATCCTGAGGGATTTTCAAGCGATGACGAAATAATATATATTATGCCAACCGATAACACCTGGTACATTTGTGAAGTAACAAACGGGTTGGAGGTAGAAAGAGATTCAATTTTTATTGAAATTGAAGACCAGGATATATATGCAGTTTCAGGAGGCGGAACGTTTTGTCCATCAAGCAATGGAAAAGAAATAAAATTATCAGGATCAACTGAAGGAGTTAAATACACGTTACATCCTGTTGATGTGGAGATGAATGGTACAGGCACACCTTTGTCATTTGGTTATATTAATTTGACCGGCGATTATTATGTGATTGCATACAATACGTTAAGTGGGTGCACGGCAGAAATGCTCAATTCAGTATCACTTGAGCATTTTTCATATCAGGAGCAAATTTGTGCTGTTACTGTTGACCCAATTACCGGATTGATCAAGGTTTTATGGGAAGAATCTGATCCGTTTGCCGTTTCCGGATATAAAATATTCCGTGAAGCAACTAATGGTGCAATGGAAATAATTGGTGAAGTAGATGCAGGGAATCTCAATTTCACCGATATAAATGCCAATTCGCTTCAGCGGGCATATGTTTATGGCCTTTCAACTATTGACACTTGTGGTTCAGAAATAATGAGTGAAACTCATAAAACTATTCATCTGAGTATCAATCAGGGCCTCAACGCAATTAATTTAATCTGGACGCCCTATTTAGGAATTTCATACAACACTTATTACATTCATCGAAGAGAGAGCGGGGGCAACTTTCAGCTTATTGATTCTGTTCCTGCAAGTGTAACATCTTATTCTGACATCAATCCTCCTTCTAATGTTAATGATTACATCGTCAGTTTAAAAATGAATTCTGCATGTAATTCATCAAGAAATAATCCTGCAAATATCTATTCTAATATTGGCAGTGTACCACTTGGGGTGCCTGAAAATTATTCTGATCATACAATTCACACTGAGCTCACCAATGGCAAGTTGATTATCAGGTCAAATCAAATGATTGACAGGTTGTATTTATTCAGCCCGTTGGGATTGATTAATTCGTACAATATAAATGACAATCATGCTGAAATAAATGTATCCTTTTTAGCCAGTGGCATATACATTATGAAAGCGACCGTCAATAACAAGGCATATGTTAAGAAGCTAATCGTACTTTAAATAAGAAGATATGGTATTGATACCTTTCATTCACCCTCAGAGTGGGATAAAAAAAACAGCACAAGATTTCACGATCTGAAATATGAGCGGGGCCAACCTTAATAATTCTTTCTAACCTTATTTTTCTTTATATGAAAAGTGTTTTGCCAGATAAGGTTCTGAACAAGAAATAAGGTTCAACAATCTTTGGGAGTCAGTTGTGTTACTAAGGTTAATAAGAGTGAGTAAGGTTGATTTTTACTTTGATCATCATTTGATAGAATACCTGCAAACAGGACTACTGCAAACGACAATATCACATTCAACAAGCATCTGATAAACACAGACGTATCGTCCCCCTTTTCCGAAAGGGTGATAAGAGGGGGGTAAAAAAAATCTGAGTAAGTTATTGTGTTTTTTTATCATAAAAAAAGCCGGAATTACCCGGCTTCTGACTTCTTTTTCAAGTAAATTGTTTTACCTGAGCAGTGTTACACTTCCTTTGTATTTCACTTTTCCAATTGAGGAAATATTTCCTATCACATTAAAAGTAAGGTACCAGGCATAAACCCCAGCCGGAAGTTTCTGCCCATTGAGTGTTCCATCCCATTTATCGGCAAAGTTTTTGGCTTCCCATATGCGTTGTCCCCAACGGTTATATATAGCAAGGGTAAAATCTTCTATTCCATCGCTTGGCCCCAGTGCTTTGAAATAGTCATTTATTCCGTTTCCATCGGGTGTAAATGCATTGGGCAAACTGATATCGAGGGCTATAACCTTAAGGCTGTCAGAATTACGGCAGCAATTCATATCTTCATACTCAACCACAATCAAACCTGGTGAATCAACATCAAAATACTGATTGTTGCTGCCGTCCTGCCAATAGTAGGAAAACATTCCCTGCCCGCCATCAAGTGGTATTCTTGATCCGGGAAAAAGATACATGCTGTCACCTTTGGCTTCAAAGCTTTTGGGTGGGAGTTGATTAATGATAACCTGAAGCGTTGTGGTGAAAGATTCTCCGTTCCATCTTTCGGTTACCGTGACATTATACACTCCAGGGCCACTGAACTGATGCGTAGGATTTATGCCTGTTCCAGGTGTTGTGTTGCCGGCATCGCCAAAGTCCCAGGTGGTGGTACCATCGCTGTATGTTGGATTGTGCAACCAAAACTCGGTTACATCTCCATCACATTTGGTATCGTAATCGAAATGAGGGATATCAAAGAAACTCTGCACAAAATTTGGCAAGCCGTTGCGACGGGTGTTGGTACTTGGAATTGTAATATGATTCTCGGAGTAATTGCAATTTAATCCGAAACGGTTTGGTGAACCAATTACCCCGATTTCCTGACTATTAGGCCGGGTAACGTAAATTTTCCCATCTCGTCCCAGTTGCAAAGCAGTAGGGTTGTTCATCAAAGGAGTATCATTCAGCAGTGTCATTGCCATGCCATTGGCCAAATCATACTGATATAATCTATTGTTTACCGGGCCGTTAAGAAAACGATAAATTGTAACATAGAGTTTTGTTCCATCAGGAGAGAACTCTATGTAATATGGACCTGCAAGAGGCACATGTATAACCGGATTGATCGTTAGAGGATTGCTGACTACACCGGTTCCATTGTCAAAATCAAACAATTCAATAATTCCCTTTCCCAGCGATGCATATGCAATACGATCGCCTTTGGGGGATATTTTCATTGATCCTATTGCTTCACCAAGCCTGAAGTCACTGCTCAGTGCAGTTCCCATGCCAGTGCTTGTTACAGGTGTGGTTTCAACACCTGATGCAGTTACCTTGTAAGAATAAAAATTATTGTTATCAAGTCCTCGCGTTACTACCCAATAACCTGACTCATCAGCTGTTTTGACCCCGGAAACCATCTGTGCAGATTGCGAAAGCAGATTAATGTTACGTTCACCAACTGCTCCAACACCAGATAACTGGGTAAGGTCAGCCTTTGAATAATTGAAACCACTTGTTCCCAGATTGGTAATTATATCTGTTGTAAAAATATAAAGTATTTGAGGTGCAGAAGGATTGGGTACAATCAGTGAAGGAGCTCCGACATCACCCTCAAGATTGGGTCCGAAATTAATACGTTCATGAGCCCCATTATACACGAAGATACCATCGGTATAAAGTTTCAGATTTCCATCAGCATCAGAATAATTGCTGACTCCGGTTCCGTTGGGAAGATTGCTTCCCGGAGAAGGATTTACAGCTACTGCAGCATCGGTAAACCTAAGTCCGATATTGGAATAGAACAACCAATTATCGGTATGCCGCGGTATAACATAAGAGCAGCGGTTAACCTGCGCCAGAAGCGGTAAGCTCAGGCTTAACAAGAACAATAGGGCAAATGCCGTTTGTTTTTTCATCAATTCAGTCTGGTATTTACTGTTAATGGATTGATCTGGCACTCAATGAAGCCGCCAACAGTTTATGGTTTATTATTGGTTAATGAGTCGTTTCATTATTACGGCATCCTTGTTTGTGAGCTTCAGCAGATAAATACCGGAAGTTCTGTTCAGGTTAAATGCAGCAGTTTTGCTTTGTCCGGGCAGCAGCATCAGTTGCTCCTCCATCACTTTACGGCCATCAATGGTGAACACCTCTATAAGGGTTTCGCCCTTCAGACTGGTAATGGTGTAGTTGAATGTTCCGTCAGCGGAAGGATTGGGAAATACAACAAGCCTGTTATCAGATTCCATTTCTGAAATGCCGTAACTGCAGTTGGAAAATGTAAAATAAATCGTAATATTTGAACTATTTACACAACCGGTATTCTGATTCGTGACAATCACCGAATATTCCCTCATATCAAAACTGATACCCGACGACAACACATCAATGCTCTGAGTACTGGCACCATTGCTCCATAGATAGTTTGCACCGGCGTTTCCGGCATCAATGGTTACGGTATCAAAAACACAGACACCTATTTCGGTTGCGCTGATGGGCTGAACTTTAGGATCAACCGGCACAAGATTGATAACGGGAAGCTGATTAACGGTTACTGTAGTTTCTCCTTCAACAGTATTATATCCGTCATTTACAATTACTTTATAAACGGTAGTGATCAAAGGTGAGACTGTTGGCTCAGAGGCTGTAGATGTAAATCCGGCAGGCACTGAAGTCCATGAATAAGATACATATTCGTTTGAACCACCGCCAGGTATTGCTCTGATTATTGTTGACTCATTGCGGCAAATGATGGGTTGCACTGCTACCGGATTCACCTGAAGCGGACCTCCGGAAATGGTTACCACAGTCTGACCAGTTGAGATACAGCCTTTGCTGTCGGTTACCCGCATGTCAAAACTCTGTGAAGAATACAGATTGGTAGTTGGAGTAACATGCATTGTTGGCGCAACAACCATTGAAGCAGGGCTCCAGAGGTAAGCGTAAGGCGCGGTGCCACCTGTTACCTGTGAAGTAAGTACAGTACTGGTGCCGTGTGGGATGGTTTGATCAGCACCTGCATTGGGAACTGGTAATGGATTTACAATTACCTGTGTTTGCGCCTGAATGGTGTTAAATCCATCAAAGACTGACAAGAAATAGGTTGTGGTAACGGTAGGATTTACAGTTACATCTTCAAGACTTGATGTGAAACCCGGAGGATTTGAGGTCCAGGTATAAGTATAATTTGATGAGCCTCCTGAAATTTGCGCATTGAGCAATGTACTGCCTCCAATACAAATTTCGGGTTGGGCAACCTGAATAAGTCCGGCCAGCGGGCCTCCGGTAATGTTTACTGTAACCTGATCAGATGAAATACATCCGTTGCCGCTATCGGTTGCAGTCAGGGTAAAATCGGTAGTGGCTGCAAGTAGAACTGTATTGGGATTTGGGATAAGTGCATTTACAACCTTATCGGCTGGTTGCCACTGATAGGTATGTGTTCCCGAACCACCTGTAACTGCTCCATTGAGTTGTGTGTTGGTTCCGTATGGAATTGTTTTATCAGGACCTGCAGTTGTTTGCGGCGTTGGTGAAATGGCAACAACTTTGACAGTGGAGTTTTCACATCCATTGTTTCCGGCAACAACAAGGTTAACATTATACATGCCCGACGATGTATATATGTGTGAGGGGTTTTGCAGATTTGAACTTCCTCCATCTCCAAAGTCCCAGTTCCAGGAAGAAATGCCACCCACCGGAACGCTTGAATTATCGGTAAACTGTGTTTGCTGCTGTGTACACCGGTTTGCGCTTGAAAAATCAGGAACTGGTTTTTGTCTGACAGTAACTACAGCTTGCCCGGATGTTGTTCCGGAACAGGCATTGTTTGAAACTGATGTGAGCGTATAGGTGGATGTTGCCGTTGGATACACCCAGAAGGTATGTGTGGCTTGCCAGAAATTAATAACCTGCGGAATACCGCCCAATCCGTTGGTCATGGTTACCCTGAAGGGCCCGACACTGGTTGCGGCTATGGTAATTAGTGCAGAATCACCTTCACAAATGCTGGTGGTTCCTGAAATGGTAGCTGTTGGCGGAGGATAAACAAATACCTCCGTATTGGTAGGCTCACTTGTTATGCCGTTATAGGTAATAGTAAGAGTGTAGATGCCGGCGTTTGCAGCGGTAACTCCAGTAATCAACGGGTTTTGCTGATTGCTGATAAAACCTCCCGGACCACTCCACTGATAAGAAGCACCTGGTACATTGGCAGCATTCAACTGAATGTTTCCACCAATACATACCGGGGAATTGCTGGTTGCAGGCGGAGGCAGAATGGTACAGTCGGTGGTTCCGGTACCGCCGGTTTGCTGAAAAGTAATGTTGCCGGGAGCATTAGCATAATTAGTGATCAATAAGATAAAATATTGTCCGGTTTGTCCGTTAACGATATGAGCATGCTCAACACCAGAACCAGAATAACTACAATCGTGGAGGTTGCCGGAAGGATAAAAGTTGGGATTATTAGTATTATTAGGACAGCCACTACCCTGACAATTGGCAGTTAACTGACTTGTACAGGGAGTTACCGGATTTGCATAAGGACCCCAAAGAGCAAAATCAATATCCAATGATTGTCCGTTAACTCTAACACCTTCCATTCTGATGGTGATATTGCCGGGGTTTTCAATCTTCATGTGATACCAAACCGGATTTGGTCTGGAGCTGAGGCAGCCATAATTAGGCCCTGATTGTGCATTTCCGGTATTTACACCTGCAGGAAATGAATAAATTGTACCCGTGCAAAAAGGCATAGATTTGTGACAGGAATCAGCGGCGGTTAAGGTTGCTGAAACACCCATCATTTGATCTGCAAGGAGGTCACCGTATATATCGTAACAACCAGCCATTAATGAACCTTTAACTTCCTTATCATAAAGTTGATCCTGTTCAATTACTTTGGCATAGATTTTATTAACCAACGACTGAACTTCAGAAATGCTCATTTTATCGGCTTTGGACCAAACCAAAAGCAGATTCTCTTCCATTTTTATATCAATCAGGCTACTGTTCTGCTTAAGTTCATGGTATAACCACGTCCTGACAAACAAACCATCTATTTTCGTGATATCTATTCTAAGAATCTGGTCATTAGATGGTTCGATTTCAATTTTCTGAGAAAATGCCGTGTCTGTGACAGCAAGGTATAAAACACAAAACAGCATCAAACTGCCGATTGAGTTTTTAAAGCTGGAAATGGTTTTCATTCTGCTCTTTGTTTTCAAAATAAATGTATGTCAAGCCAATGAGGGGAAAGAATCCAGCGTATAATGCAAAAGCACTACTTCTGAATAAGTTCAGTTCATAAAAAAGAGAAATTCACTTTTTCGAAAATCACTACCCCGATTTAGAAGGCCTCCCCACTTTAAGGCTTTTAAACAGCCCAAAATTATAAATTTATTAATAAGTTAACAGAAAAAAAGACGAATAATTACTAAAAAATTATAATACGATGAACAATCTGCCAATATCTTACTCAGAAAGCCAGAGTTTGCAGCTAAACGGGAGATTCCTCAGGCTACTCCATTGCGTTAGGAATGACAGAAAGGTTTTATAGAATGTGAATAAGCAAAGATGACTGCACCTCCGGTATAGAGGGATGGTACCCAGGCTCAGAAAGAGGAATAAAATATATTTCCGGTGGAATGGTAGGGATTGCAAATTCAATGGTGATTATTGTCACCAATAGTTTTTATTTCATAAGGATTGCAATTTCCTTTTTTAGGGTCGGTAAGTGCCTGACGATGGTACCCCAGATAATCTCATTGTCAATTTTGTCATAACCATGAATTACCCGATTTCTCATGCTAATAATATGTTTCTTACTGGAAATTTCCAACGATGAGTCGAGTTTCTCAATGCGCCCCATTGCTTCTCCAATGATTTCAAATTCTCTTTCTATGGCGCGACGCAACATTTTGTCTGCCATGTAGACTTTGAAATCTCTCTTTTCTCCAAGATACTTTTCAATCGAAACTATCGATTCATGAATGTCAAAAAAGGTATTTTTAGATTTCAAGCTGCATAAATCAAAGTCTTGGTTTGGTTGATAGATTCGATAAAATATGGATTGGATAAGGATTTGTCGGTGATCAAATCAACTGGCCGATTTAAAATACTTTCAAATTCCTCTGCAATTTGAAAGTAAGTATCGGCATATTCCCCAAATTCCATAGGGTTAAAAGAAATCAGCAAATCAATATCGCTTTCCTCATTGAACTTGTCAGTACATACGGAACCAAATGCAAACAAGGATTTCACATTATGAGAGATACACAATGCTCTGATTTTGTCGATATTCTCAATAAGCAATCTTTGCATGTTCTTCTTTTTTCACAAATTTACGAAACTTATTGGAATTTGGATTCGGTTCACCAAAGGGCAAATATAGAGCAATTTAACTTTTGGGAGTGCGCGAACCAAAAGATTAATTGCTCTTAACCCGGTTTACAGCAATATAAAGTAATTCTAAGAAAACTATCTGTTTCTTGCTGTATAACGTGGTTTTAAGAAAAATTGGTATGGATTGCCAAGGTTGTCGGTAATTAATGTTGAAGTACCGAGGCCTGTGCTGAGTGAAGTCGTAGCATGATCTTATGGAAATAGTACAGCGTCATCGTTTTTAAACTGTCTTCTTCCAAATCAGAAGCGGTTGAGTAGTGTATTTCATCGAAATCGTATTGAGCAAGCATGGCCTTAAGGTCGTCCTGCTGGCGCTGTTTTAATGCGGTAAGCTCAGCACTGGAAACATCTTTCCAGCCACCCGAACCACCCGATACCGGCCTGCTGGCCAGGCGCTGCGAACCCATGTAATAGTGTTTGGTGTAACTGTTCTCAGAGCTTATGGTGATGTAACCATTGGGGTATATGGTGAAGTTGTCGAAGCGGAGTTCGCTGAACTTTTTTTCGCCCTTGACGTAAAAATCTGAATTGCGACCCGTTCCCTTTATTACACGTTCACCGGCAGCATCGTAAATATAGCTCTGAACAAAGGTAGGTGCAATTACATGTTTTAGCCTGTTGGCTTCATCCCATTCAAAATTGGTGATTATGTTGTTTACGGTGTTAAGAACAACATTCCCGTTATTGTCGTATTCAAACTGTTCCTTGGTGTTGTCGGGTTTGGTAACTTTTTCCAGACGATGAGAGTTCTGATGGTGTGCATAGGTATGGGTGTACGAATTTTGTGGCATTGTAATTCCATCTTTGGTATGCGCCTGAGTTTTTTTGTTGATTTCACCGGTTGAGCTGTATTCCATTTGCAGCGTATAATCGGCTTTTTTAACTGGGGGTGCAGTTTTACTACCTATAAAATAACCTGAAGCATTTGTCAGCCGGTTGAAGTTATCATAACCATAGGTATTCGAGAACTGGCCTAGCAAGTTATTTACCCGCCGCTAGCGCGCGTCCCCTGACGCGTGCTGCTGAATTCCCTCCAGCTTTAGCTGGAGGAAGAACAAAAAACCTCAACACCATACCGGGCTTTAGCCCAAACCTTCTGAAAAATCTGGCTAAAGCCCCAAAAAACAGTTTTCACAAATTATATTAAGACTCTCTTCTGGAATACCGGAAAATCAATATCCCTAACCAAGCCACATGAATAACGATTGCAAAGCAGATGGCAATCAGTGAATCAGGTGTTTTGATAATCATTGTTACCCAATAAGGTGGGAAAAACCATGACAGGAAAGTAAGCCACGGCAGTGCAAACAAATCGGTAAAGGCAAAGAGCACCAAAGTATTTAATCCTTTGGCAAAGGTTAGTCCTTTCACTTTATCTTCCGCGCCGGAAAATATCAGCAAACCAATTATTGCTGTATAAAATGCCGATAATACTGATAAAAGAACAATGGTAAAGAATGGCAAATCGGGCAATTTAAAAACAGCAGTGCCGATAAATCCGTAAATGATTGACAAAATGGAAGCAAATATCAGTCGATTTGCCAGATAGCCGTTCCTGCCCAGCGGCGTTACTTCAAGTAATTGCGAAATATTCCCATCGCGCTCGTCTAACATCATAAACCCGGTTACTATTCCCAGCATTCCCGAATTCATCAGCAAAACAAAGGATAAAACATAAGGAAAATAGGGTGTGATGTCAAATCCGGTTTTAGCAGCCAGGTATGGCACCAGAATCAATTCAAGCAATTTGAAAACAACAATCAACAACAATGGAGCAAACAGCAACAGAGTCATGATGGGATCACGAACAATCTGTTTCAGGTCGTTTTTAAAAAGTGTAAGATGTATCATATGGTTAGTCTTGATAAACAATTTTATTTTCGAACACCCGTACCGTAAACTTTAGCAGCAGTATGTTTACCCCTAAAAGATATACTGCCAAAGCTGTAGCTTCATACCAAAGAATTCCGTGGAATGACCCCAGCATCAACTTTAGTGCGGCAACGCTTGGGATGATGGTGAATAAATAAGAATATGGAAACCCAAGCAAAGCAAAACATGGCAGGATAAAAAGCAGCATATACGGTATGGTTTTCAGCATATACTGGTTAACTGTGTTGCACCCCGCGTTGATCATAATACCCAGCAAGGTAAAAATGCCAGATGTAAGAATGGTTGACACCAAAAGTAACCACCAATTGACTGTTGGGTAATAACTAAAACCGGTTATTGCTATAGCCGCCAATACCGAAACTATTGCCAGCGATATAACCTTTGATAATATGTATTCCCATGATCGCAAAGGCGAAACAACCAGTACCATCAGCACCCCCTGCCCCTTTTCCATAAGAATAATACCCCCTATAAAAAACAATCCCAGCACAGATGGATCAGAAAAAACAACCAGGGGCAATGCAACTGCTAAAATATCGTCGGGTAAAAACGACATAATAATTAAATACATTGCCGTAATTATAACATACACAAGGTAGAAACCCTGCTTAATCTGAAACCGGATATCGGCCAAAACAGCATGGAGCAGCCTCATACCAGGTTCCTCCCTGTTAGCTTTATGAAAATATCCTCCAGCGTGGCCTCGCAGCTGTGAATAGTTTTTATTTCGGCGGATTTCAGAATGTTCATAAACTCAAGGTTCTCTCCCAGATTCTGTAAATCGAAGTTTTTCGCGTGATTGTTGCCATTCATCCGGAATTCGACATTGACATTGCGTTTTCCGTGCTCAATCATTAAATCCCTGGGAGAACCGATTACCACAATTTTTCCCTCTACAATAAAAGCCACCCTATCGCACAGTTGCTCGGCAACAGTCATGTTGTGGGTTGTGAGGAAGATTGTTTTATTGGCTTTCTTCTGCTCAAGAATTATTTCTTTTATGATATGCGCATTCATGGGGTCGAGACCTGAAGTGGGCTCGTCAAAAAACATCAGCCTGGGATTGTGCATAATAGACCTGACAAAGTTTAATCGCATTTTCATTCCCTTTGAGAAGTTCTCAACACGCACATCTTTTTCCGGTAAAAGGCCAACTCGTTCCAGCAATTTATCAGGATCTTCACACTCATTCTTATAATATGCCCCAATGAGTTGTAAATTTTCTTTGGCTGTCAGTTTGGTGTAAAGGTTTGGAAAATCGAAAGCCACGCCAATGTGCTCGTAATAATCTTTGCCCCATTGATTTCGCTCTTTACCCAGAACTTCAATTTTACCATGGTAATTTCTCAGCAAACCTATGATGAGCCTTTGGGTTGTTGTTTTACCTGCACCACTTGGCCCCAGGAAACCAAAGACCTCCCCTTCTTTCACGTCAAAGCTCATTTCCTGAATGGCTTTTTTTCGGGTTTTCTTATAGGTGAAATTAAGATTTGCTACTTGAATCATAGATCGTTTTGTTTTGCGGCAAAATTATTACTTGTGATATTAATTCTAATGAACCTGAGTTCATAAATTCTTGCCCAGTAATTTCTTTTTAATCCGGCACAAAGCCTGTGGTGTTACCCCGATGTGAGAGGCGATATAATATTGTGGAATACGCTGCATGAAGGGCTTATGATTCATTGCAAATCTCAAATAGCGCTGTTCGGGGCTCCCGGAATTAAATGTGGTAAGAAGGTTTACTACCTGGATAAAGGCTTGTTCTGTAACCCTCCGGCCGAAGCGGTCACCATAACGCAACTCATTGTAAAAAATCTGCAAATTTTCGTATGTTATGGACAAAACATTAGTGGGCTCAATTGCAGTGATGGCGCTTTTTGATGGAACTTTTTGAAGAAAACTTTCCAGTTCAAGACAGAAAGTTCCTTCAACCCTGAAAGCGTATGTTCTGTCTTCTCCATCAGAGAGTTTAGAAAATCGCACAATACCTTTGGCAATGAAAAATAATTTCCGACAAACTTCCCCCTCACGAAGCAGTACAGCATTTTTTTTAAAATGTTCAATTGCGAACAATCTGTGAAGGATTTCAATCTCTTCATCACTTACTTCGATGAAATCTTTGATTCTTGAAACAAGTAAGTCGTAAAAACACTCAGGTGCGCTCATGGCCAGGATGTTTTAGATAATGATTGTTGTCGTCTGTTTTTTTTTCTGGCGGCAACAAGTAAATATACTCAACACTGCGAATATATCGGTCTTAACTTCTCCCTGAAACCAAAACCACAACCCAGTTCTCCGCACCAAATATACCCACTTTTTTAAATATTCAGGTCATTCTGCAGAAAAGCCAAACAACCGGAGAAATATATTGTATTGCAAATCTTATAGTGTTCAAAGCAGAATTGCGAAGCCGCCTTAGCAGACGAGCCCTCCAAATGCAGGAAGCTAAACATCTGCCCGATAGTCATTTATTCAGTTTCAAATTTTTCTGCATTTCTGCTGAACAATTGTTTGATGTTAAAATATAATCTATCAATGTTTCTTCCGTCACGCTCTATTCTAAAATAATCACAGTCTCCTGTCAATGCTTGAGATTTAATTTGAAATTGAAACATTCTCAGAATAACATATTCATGACTGACTGAAATGACATGGTAACCGGTTTCACATGTTTCACCATTGCCGCTTGACATTATCGCGTCTAATGTTCCGGTGAATCTTGCTGCAATCTTTTTTGCAGTTTCTTCATCCCCTTTCAGATGATAAGTATAACTTAAGAAATTCAATTGTCGCAAATCGAAGGGAAAATCATTAATTGAATGTGTCGCCAATTCTATGATTTTATCGTAGTCTTTCTCTTTGATTTTTCTACTTTGGTAATATTTTGAAAGCTCTTCTTCATAAGGCGACATCCAATATGGTTCATATTTCTCCTGAAAAAGATACCCATAATATAAATGTCGATAATCCTGATTTGTCAAGGTTGTATCAAAAGTGTTTAGTCTTGATAAAAGATTAGGGTAATAAAATATGGATGCAGAATCCTGGATTTCACTCTTTATCAAATGATAATCAGGAATAGTGAAACCAGATTTTTGAGAATAAGCAGAGTTTGCTGAAAATGCAATTAATAAAAAAATGGCAAGTTGTTTCATTTTGGTTGTATTTGGTTCAAAATTATGATTGAGTTTGTATTCTTAACCATTGATCCTCCATTTTTGGGTAGGTGTTGTTAATATTTCTCGTTTTTCAAAATACTTTCTTGCACTTCTGACAAAACCAACAGTGTTGAAAGTTCCAGAACTTTTCTTCTTCATCAGGCAGCCAGACACCAATAACCACAATCTGACCATTGTCATTGTAAAGCTTGTATTTCTGCCTTGCAATTTTTCGTTCATATCGCTTAATATCCTTTTCATGTTTGAAATTATAGGTAACCATTGATCCAGGTTTAATCGGCAAGACTTTCCTATTCGATTTACAATAAGGACAAAGAGCTTTTGAGGTATCTGATTCGCAATCAATTGGTTTTGGAAGCAGAGCATATTTGATCAATGCGGTATCACCCGATTCATTAAGTCTTACTTTCTCAAACCTTACTTTTTGATAATTGAGATGATGTAGTTCTATATTAAATCGACCAGGCGGTATGCCTGATATACAGTTCTCTGATGAATCTGCAATAGTTATGCTCAGAATTTCCTTGCCCAGGGAATCCGTAATGTAAACCTTCATTTCAGAAACATGCAATTCTGTCTTATAGTCAATCAAGTTAAAACAAATTGTTCCAGTTTGCCCCATCAGATTGTGGCAAAATAAAAAGAAGATGAATATGATTTTCCAAAATTTCATTTCAATTAACTTAAACAGTTTGCCCCCTGGAGAGGAAGCAGTTATAGAAGCACTAAACTTTCAACCAGGCAGAAACCTTGATAGAAGCATAAAGCATAATTTAACTACTGAGAAGCCCTTTCTTGTAGTTGATAGGTCGTTTTTCTATTTTGTTTTATATCTGTCAAAGCAGTCTTCAAACATTAGTCTTAATTCAGGGTCATCTGAAACTCCAAGTCCCAAACTTTCAAAAATTGTCAATTTCAACCTTTCACAGTTGAAAGTTATAAAATCCAAAACATTTTTTTGTCCTTCTATTTTTGACCTATTGATTTCGAATTCGTCTTTGTCGATACCATACTCAATAAACTCAATTTTTTGTTCCAAAAGTCGACCAAGCGTTTCCTGTTTTTCAGTGTCATAAACACGCCACAAGTCAGGTTCGTCAGGTAAGCTATTTTCTTTTAGCTTTTTGTCAAGTTCTGAATTTTCGTAAAACTTAATCTTTATATGGTCGCCATCAAAGTCACCTTCAATTTCTAAAAACTTGTCAAAGTCAGTAAATGTTATAAAGAATAACCATGGCAAATAACTGTCTTCGTGTCTGTCAACTCCATTATAGTCAACTTGAAATATTTTGCCAACTGTCTTACCATTTAGTTGTGTCAGCCAAGTACCCAAGTTATTTTTTTGTTGCACGTTCATTCGTATCGTCTTTTTACAGTGCCCTACGAGTGGAAAAACTCAATATAGCATTTATCTCTGGCTAGTCTTTACCGATTATAAGCGAAAACACAAATCCGTTGATCGCCCCAAATATAAAAACTTTTTAAATATCTAACCCATGAAAACCATATAGTTATTTCCCTTTTAAACGCCATTCAAATGCCATTTAACCCGGTTTAAAAAAGTATTGTTTCAGAAGGCAGTTTTAACACCTTATATTCAGGTGTGGTGAAAAGAAAAAGACACCTAAATATTTTTGATATTGAATTGAACTGTTGAATCGCTGTTGGCATGCGGTACTTAATTAATCATTCGCATAATTAGCGGTAATTATTTAAGAAAACCTTCCAGGTTGAAAGAAAACCTGGAAGGTTATCCCGAAAGGTGAAAGAACATCCGCAAAGAAGAGCGCAGATTTCCAGTATCCGCGGGAGCGACCTTCTAAAATTGACCAAACTGTCTCACGACGTTTTAAACCCAGCTCGCGTACCACTTTAAACGGCGAACAGCCGTACCCTTGGGA
>DHVX01000011.1 GCA_002412885.1 Bacteroidales bacterium UBA5197 | reverse complement strand
ATAAAGAAAAGAAATGCATCTACGTTCTTCGTCCATAGCTTGAGTCACCAAATCTCGCTTTTCTGTCACTCGGTTAAGCGGCTTTTAGCTTCGCTTCAGCGTTTTTCTTTTTTCGGAATAAACTTCCAGCGTTCGGCTAAGCGGAATTTAGCTTCGCTGAGCTCGTCCGCTTAGGCGGCCTCGGTTGCAATTCCGCTTTGAACACCATTGAATTTGCAATTCAATTTCATATTGCTTTCGCACTTTGGTAGAAGTCATTTTCAGATGGTCGCTCCCGCGGAAACTGAAAATCTGATCGCTGAATTACAGATGCACAGAAAGCTACTCCAGCAATGTCAATTTCTTTCCGTTATGAATAATAATAACGCCAAATAGCCCGTCGCGGGATTCAGTTCAAGATGATTTATATTTTTTCTGAATCTAACACTAAGAAAAAACATAAGCCTTCAAAAAATGAACTGAATTATTATCTTTGCGCATGCCACAATGCGCGAATATGGCATTGATTACGCCTGCAATGCGTTGTATTGCAAAGCATAATCTACGGCATCATTTAATATAAGTTTCTGCATGTTCCTCAACTTTTTACCAATGATTTAATCTGTTGACTGTTCATGAATACCAATTCCGGCAAAACCCGTTTACCTGACAAAAAGGACCGGGAAGGTTTTAACCTCATTTTCAGGGAATTTTATCCCCGATTGCTGGCTTATGGCGAATTGTTTCTTGACCATGACTCGGCAGAAGATATTGTGCAGGATCTGATGGTTAATCTCTGGGACAACGCTGACAAAACCGAAATTCATACATCCCTTGAATCTTATCTGTATCGCTCTGTTTACCGTTCATGCCTGAACCGAATAAAATCAAATAAAATCAGAGACAGATACAAAATCAACCAAACTGCCACAACACAGGAAGAAGCCGAATTTTACGATCCGGACGAAAATGAAACCATTAAAAAGATTTTTTCTCTGGAGTTGGGGCACGAAATAAACGAAGCAATAGCTTCCCTGCCCGAAAAATGCAGGGAGGTATTTATAAAAAGCTATATCAGTAATCAAAAAACAAGAGAAATTGCCAGCGAACTCAAAATTTCGGAACGTACTGCCGAAGCACATATTTATAATGCATTGAAGCATTTAAGAATCAAGCTTAAGGATAAATTTATAATGCTGGCTTTAGCACAGTTTTATTGGTGAACTGCTTTAATAAACTTACTCCTGCATAAACTACTTCTTTGAAAGAAAGCTGCATTTTGCCGGTTTCAGCATTCCTGTAATAGATTTTACGAGGAAGAATCCTTGATTTTTTTTCAAGACAAAAAAAATGAGTTTCCGGCTAAGTAGTTTTCTGAGTTTGGTTGTCATATATCAAACAAAAAGAAATACCTCCCGTGAAAGATTTTGATGAAACACTCCTTATAAAGAAAATAGAGGGTACAACCACCCTATTGGAAGAAGAGCTTATTAAAGCATGGTTGCTGGAATCAGAAGAAAACCTGAGAACTTACACCAGAATAAAAGCTTTATGGAATGCCGGCAATATTGCAGGTTATGCTGAAAATGATGAAGTAAATAAGTCCGTCAGAAAGATCAACAACCGAATTGACAAATTACAGGCTGGCCAAAAACGCATAAGGGCAATCAGGATGCTGAAATATGCGGCAGCTTTAGCAGTGCTTATCGGACTAGGCGCCGTTATCCGGGAGATCTCAGGCAATATACAGCCCAAAATGATTTCTGTTGAAAATGGAATAAATCAGGGAGTAAAGTATGTTGAGCTGCCCGATGGCACAAAAGCCTGGCTTAATCTGGGGGCAACACTCTCATATCCGGTAAAGTTTTCAAAGAACGAGCGAATCGTAGATATTCAGGGAGAGGTATTCCTTAGTGTAGCAAAAAACAGGGATCAGAAGTTCCTTGCTGAAACGCCTGCCTTTACAGTAGAAGTAACCGGAACAAGCTTTAATGTCAACACAAGCGCATCAGGCAAAGTTGAGGTGGTATTGGTTGAAGGTGCCGTAAATTTGCTTGATAAAAACGGGAAAGAAGCCGGAAAACTGATACCCGGTCAAATGGCAAGTGCCAATCCTGGCGGAGGCAATATAGTGATTAGTAAAGTTAACACACGTCATTACACTGCCTGGCAGGAAGGACTAATAATAATGGAAAAAGCCGGAATTGACGAAATCATCAAAAAAATTGAAGAAGTTTACGGAGTTGAGATTATATGGGATACCACTGGTGTTCATAAAAACAGCTCACGATACAATTTTGTCTTTAAAAAGTCACAGAGTTTTGATACTGTTTTTGAGATGCTCAGGTTTATAGCCCCTATAAAGGACATGCAGATCAAGAAAAAAGCAGTTGAAAAAAAATCAAAGTAAAACACACCATAACCAGCCAAAACCAACGCAAATGGACCCTTAAAAAGAAAAAAACCGGAAAAATGTGCGAGATTTTCCCGGTTCAGTCAGATTTAATCAAAAAGACCAATTAAGTTTTGTTAACTAAATCTTCACAAAAGTATGAAAGAAGTTACAAAGGCCAAGGCTTTTGACAAGAGTTTTTTACTCAGAATTCTCATTATGTCAAATATCAGCTTGATGTTGGTGCTATGCTCATTTATCTCGGTAACGGCTGCCGAGAGCTATGCACAAAGAGTTAAAATCAGTCTTGAATACAAAAATGTGCCTCTTGAAAGGGTCATTACCGACATTAGGGAACAGACCGAATTTGAGTTTGCATACCAGGCCGATCTGGAATCTCTGATTTTAAAGAAAGTATCGGTAAACGTTAAGGATGAGTTAATTGAAAATGTAATGAACACCGTACTTAAAGGTACTGGTCTGAATTTCCGCATTATTGATAAAATTATCCTTCTTTCAAAAAACCAGATTTTAACCACCAGTCCAGGCAGCACCTACAATATGCTTGATGTACCGGTGAGCGGAGAAGTAAAAGACAAATCAGGTACCCTTCCGGGGGTAACTATACGGGTAAAAGGCACTAACCTTGGCACGGTTACCGATGCTGCAGGAAAGTACAAATTGAATGTTCCTGACAAGGAAGCCATTCTGATATTCTCATACGTTGGTTACCAAACATTAGAAATCCCACTGCAGGGTAGGGAGGTTATAGATGTTGAAATGGTGCAGGATGCCTTAAATCTCAACGAAATTGTTGTAGTGGGATATGGTACTCAAAAAAAACGAGACATAACCGGAGCCGTTTCGACAATCAGCAGCAGCGACATTCAGAAAATACCTGTTGTTGGAGTTGATCACGCCATACAAGGACAAGCTGCCGGAGTGCAGGTAACCCAAAACTACGGAACTCCCGGCGCAGGTGTTCAGGTTCGTATAAGAGGTATAGGAACCATTGGCGACAGCGACCCGCTCTATGTCATTGACGGAGTTCCCACAAAAGAAAATCTAAACAGCTTAAATGCAAGCGACATTGAGTCAATCAGCATATTGAAAGACGCATCTGCAGCAGCAATTTACGGCGCCAGAGCAGCAAACGGAGTGGTGCTCATCACCACCAAAAAGGGGCAGGTCGGAGTTTCGCAGGTTCAGTTTAATGCAACTTACGGTATTCAGAAAATATCAAACAAACTTCAACTGCTCACCGCCGATGAGTATGCAATGGTAATGGACGAAGCCCTCACCAACGATGGACTCAGTCCTGTATGGAACAACCCCGGTCTGGGTATAGGAACCGACTGGCAGGATGCCATATTCAGAAATGCAGCATTTCAGAAATATGACTTTTCAGTAAGCAGCGGTAACGACAAAACCACTTACCTGCTCGGGCTTGGTTATTTAGGGCAGGATGGAATTGTAGAACACTCCGATTTTGAAAGATACAATCTGCGCTTCAACATCAGCTCTGATGTTACCGATAAATTTACTGTCGGAGCCAATATGAATCTCTCACGCATAAAGGAAAATCTTATTGACACTGAAATAAACGGTGTTGTCAGATCGGCCATTTTTCAACCTCCTACCATTCCGGTTTATAATGATGACGGCACTTACGCAGGGCCTGGTGAAAACGAAGGCGATGCTCAGAACCCCCTTGGAATGGCCGACAGGTCAGACAAGACATCTGCCAACAACAAGCTGTTTGGTAATATTTTTGCCAGCTACGATATAATAAAAGGGCTGAAGTTCAGATCAAATCTTGGTCTGAATGTCTACTCCCTTCAAACCATTGATTTTGATCCCACCTTTTCTGAAGGCAATGCCAACCGGTTGGTAAACAGTTTAACACATCAGCACATCAGTTACTTTGATATAAACTGGGAAAACACCCTTGAATATGCCAAAAGCCTGGATAAACACCGGTTTACTGCCCTTTTGGGAAATACAATGCAGAACTCTTCAACCAATTTACTCTCAGGTTATCGCGAAAAATTCAACAACAACGAAGACTATCTGCAATTTCTTGATGCTGGTTCTGCAAACGACAGAGCAAGAGGCCGGCTAACCGAATGGTCGTTGCTGTCATACTTTGGCCGCATCAATTACGATTTTGCCGATAAATACCTGCTTTCAGTAAACGCCCGTTATGACGGTTCATCCAGATTCGGAATAAGTAATCGGTGGGGTTTATTCCCTTCGGCTTCTGCCGGTTGGAGAATCTCAGGTGAAGAATTCTTTAAAACAAATTTCATCGATGATCTTAAAATCAGAACATCCTGGGGACAGCTTGGCAATCAGGATATAGGATTGTATGCATTTTCAAGTACGCTTCAGCAGACATTTTATCCTATTGGAAATCCACAATTACTTCAGGTTGGTTATTTCCCCTCATCTGATTTTAACCCCGATGTTAAATGGGAAACCACAACTCAGTTCGATTTGGGGTTCGACCTGTCGGCCTTTGATTACAGGTTATACTTTTCTGCCGACTATTACAATAAAAAAACCAGCGACATGCTGCTTATCCTGCCTCAGCCTGCTACATCAGGATTTGGCTCAACCGGCTATGAAAATGTAGGTGAGATTGAAAACAAAGGAATGGAATTTCAGGTAATATGGAAAGACAAAGTTGGAAATGTGAATTACAATATCAACGCCAACTTCACAACCAACAAGAACGAAGTAATCCATCTCGGTGAGCTGAATGAAGCTATTACCTCCGGCTTGTTTTTCGACATGTCCACCCGTACCGAAGTTGGCCATTCTATACGTGAGTTTTATGGATATGTAACCGACGGTATTTTCCAGAACCAGTCTGAAATTGATACCCATGCTGATCAGCCAGGAGCTGTTCCCGGCGATGTTAGGTTCAAAGATGTAAACAATGACGGAGTAATCAACAGCGAAGACCGAACCTTTATCGGCAATCCGTATCCCGACATGTTTTTCGGACTCAACATGGGTCTTTCATACAAAGGATTCGACATTTCGGTATTCTTCCAGGGCCAGTACGGCAATGAAATCTACAATGCAACCAAATTCTGGCTTACCAATTCGGGATATAACTACAACAAAGGCACTGCAATACTCGAGAGATGGACAGAAGAAGGGAGCAGCAGTTCAGAGCCGCGCCTGACCACCATTGATGCCAATCAGAATGCCAGAGGTTCTGACAGATATATTGAGGATGGTTCCTATCTTAAGCTGAAAAACCTGCAGATTGGGTACACCCTTTCAGAATCACAGTCGGCAAAACTCAGGCTGAAGGGAGCACGATTTTTCGTCTCAGGATCAAATCTGCTGACCCTTACCAATTACACCGGATATGACCCCGAAGTTGGTGCAGCAAGGGCAACCCTCGGCGACCGTACGGTTGGATTTGATGAAGTCACCTATCCACAAAACCGTGGATTAATTATGGGTGTAAATATCACATTGTAACAACAGCATAAAACCTAAATTACATGAAAACACACATATATATTGCCAAAATTACCTCTCTGGCATTTCTTCTCTTTGTTTCATCCTGCCAGAAAGATGAAGGCTTTCTCGACAAATCTCCCAATGGGGTTTTGTCAACAAGCAATTTCTATAAAACACCCGGGGATGCTGAAGCAGCCGCAATTGCATCCTATACCATAATGCATGATTTCTGGATGAAAAGCATAGCTTTCAAAAAAGACATCATTTCAGATGATGCTGTAAAGGGACAAGGAGTTGACCTTGCCGCTCTCAGCAACTTCGATAATCTTAACTTCAGTGCTACCGATGGTGTTAATCAGACCATCTGGGGCCTTTTTTACAAGGGGGTGTATCTCACCAATCTGGTGCTGGACTATGTACCCGATATTGAAATGGAACAGGCTCAAAAGAACAGAATTCTCGGCGAAGCCTATTTTTTGAGAGGTTTTTATTATTACAATCTGGTAATCAGGTATGGTGGTGTTCCGGTAGTGTCCTCCACCAAAAACGCCGTATCAACACCTGCAAGGGCTACAACAGAAGCAACCTGGGCATTTATTGAAGAAAATCTGACCAATGCAGCCGAACTGCTTCCCTGGAGAAACCAATACTCTTCTGCCGATCTTGGCAGGGCCGACAAAGGTGCTTCTCTTGCTTTACTGGGCAATGCATTTTTGTTTCAGGAAAAATGGCAAAACGCATTTGATGCTTACGATCAGGTGATCGAAAGCACCAACTACAGCCTTCAACCATCATTCGGAGACTTATTTAAACCCGAATACGACAATGGAGTTGAATCAGTGTTTGAAATTCAGTATAGGGGTGGCGAAGAATTCTCTTATGGCAACGGGTTCAACTTTTGGGTAAGGCCAAGAAACGGTTCCACCATTTTTGGTTTGGGTTTCTGCATGCCTACGCAGGATCTTGTTGACGAATTTGAAGTAGGTGACCCGCGTTTGAGATATACCGTTATCAGGGAAGGAGACATTATTTCCGAAGAAGTTAAAGATTTCCCTTTTCAGTCAGCATGGGCTCCTGAAACCGGCATGAGTTTCGGTAAATATGTGGTTGATGTTCCCGTAGGAGGCAATGCTGAGCGGCACGAACAAAATCTCAAACAAATCAGGTATGCCGAGGTTTTGCTCGGATATGCCGAAGCAGCTTACAGACTGGGCAATACCACAGAAACAGTCGCAAAACTTAATCTTATCAGACAAAGGGCACGGGGTGGTAATGCTTTGGTTCTCCCCGATCTCACCGGGTCAGAAGATCTGTTTGCAGCCATTGTTCATGAAAGGCGTGTGGAATTGGCCCTGGAAGGAAAGCGCTATTTCGACCTTGTACGCTGGGGACTTGCTACTCAGGAACTGGGTCCGCTCGGATATCAATCTGCCCGTCAGGGCTTGTATCCGATTCCTCAGACAGAGCTGGATGTTAATCCTTCTCTTACTCAAAATCCCGGATACTAATTAATTGGTTGGTTGGTTTGCTGGATGGTAAGGGGACGGTATTTCCGTTCCCTTTCTTTCGGCTACCCGTTATTGACCACTAAACTGTTTTTAAATAATCCTCTAGTCATGAAAATCAAACTTCTTTCAATTATATTGTTGCTTCTTTCTGTTCAGGTTAACTGTCAGAATCACGAACCCTTAGCCGACTCTTCCTGGTTTATTGAAGTAAAAAATCCCGAAAATTATATCGGTATAGCGCTTGCAAACGGCAGAATAGGCTTAACCCCCACCGAAATACCCTTCAAAATAAAATCCATAATTCTGAATAATATTTACGAGAAAGAATCAGAGTTGGGTGTCAGCAAAATAATGGAGGGAATAAATTTTGGCAACCTCAATATTACCATCGACGGAGAAATTGTTGACCTGAAATCAGTGACTGGCTGGAAACAAATTCTCAATATGAAAGAAGCATTCCTGGAAACATCTTTTGTTTTCAGAAACAAAGCTGCTATATCATACAGGACCTATGCACTGAGAGGATTGCCCTATATGGCACTTACAGATGTAAACATCAAGCCCCTGAATAAAACAATAGATATCAGCGTTTCAGGAGTAATACACACCCCTTCCGACCTGATACCGGGTCTGTCAACTTTCAGAGTTTTAAAAGACAATGAAATTCATATGCCTTTGCTGCAGACCAATGCTTCAGGAAAATTTAACAGGAACAAGTTAACAGCCACCGCCACATTTATATTCGGTGATGAAAATCCTGAACTTCGCCATATAAAAATTGATGAATTCGAACATCAGCTTAACTTCACAAAAAAGGTAAGCCAAAACAGTATTTTTCAATTTGCATGGGCTGGTGCCATTTGTTCATCAGGTGATTTTGCCGACCCCCAGAATGAATCGGAACGCATGGTTATATACCTTATGCGCAACAATAAAAACAAAGCCCTGATACAGCACAAACAAATGTGGGAGGAACTTTGGAAAGGAGATATCATAGTAGAGGGTGATAAAGAATCACAACAGGACATCAGGCTGGCACTATACCATTTATATGCCTTTTCTGCTCCCAATACCGGACTGAGCATCCCACCAATGGGTCTTTCGTCACGTATATACAACGGGCATATATTCTGGGACACTGAGCTATGGATGTTTCCCCCTTTGCTGGTATTTAACCGGCAAATAGCAGAATCGCTGCTTGATTATAGAATAAACAGGCTTGAAAAAGCCCGCCAGAAAGCATACGGCTACGGCTACAAGGGTGCGATGTATCCATGGGAGTCAGACGACACAGGAGAGGAAGCAACTCCTTCATGGGCATTGACAGGTACTTTTGAGCATCATATAACTGCAGACGTTGGTATTGCACTCTGGAATTTTTTCAGGGTTACCCACGATACTGTATGGCTCAGAAACAAGGCATATGCAGTACTTGCTGACATTGCTGATTTCTGGGTGAGCAGGGCAGAGAAAAACAGCGACGGCTCATGGTCAGTAAACAATGTAGTAGGTGCGAATGAATTTGCCCCTAATGTCAATGATAATGCTTTTACCAACGGCTCTGTGGTAACGGTTCTGAATTGTGCAATTAAAGCTGCAACAGTGCTTGGAATTGACCCCGGAAACACGTGGAATGAGGTTGCCGGCAAACTAAGAATTTCACAGATGGAGAACGGAGCAACACGCGAACACTCAGAATACGCTGGTGAAATAATAAAACAGGCTGATGTTAACCTGCTCTCCTACCCCCTTGAAATTATAAAAGACAAGGATCAGATCAGACTCGACCTCGAATATTATGAGCACCGTATTGCACCAGAAGGTCCGGCAATGAGTCATTCCATTTTTTCAATACTTTATTCAAAACTTGGTGATTGCGAAAAGGCTTTCTCCCTTTTTAAAAGAGCATATATCCCAAACAGAAGGCCTCCCTTTGGTGCACTGGCTGAAACTGCTGATTTTGACAATACATACTTTGCTACCGGTGCTGGTGGAATGCTTCAGGCTGTAATTTTTGGCTTTGCAGGATTGAGACTTACCGACAACGGAATCATTCAGGATAAACCTTGCCTCCCTCCCCACTGGAAAAGCCTTACAATAAAAGGTGCCGGGCCTGAAAGATCCACATACTATATCAAAAATCAATAAACAGTCTCCGGTTAAGAAATATGAAATTCATTGCTTATTCTTAGAATGACTGCAGTTTAGCACTGCGCGGTGTCGTCATCGTACTGCGAGGTGTCGTCGTCGTACTGCGAGGTGTCGGCTCGGTATCCAGGATGCCTGTTAGCAGGTCCTTCTCCTTGGAGAAGGTGCCCGAAGGGCGGATGAGGTGATGAAAATTCGGGCCCTAATGCTTCAAGAATCAAGGTTCGCGTTAAAATAGCATTATCGTACTGCGAGGTGTCGTCATCGCACTGCGAGGTGTCGTCGTCACACTGCGAGCCGTCGGCGTCATACTGCGAGGTGTCGTCGTCACACTGCGAGGTGTCGTCGTCATACTGCGAGGTGTCGTCATCGTACTGCGAGGTGTCTGCATCGTACTGCGAGGCGTCGTCATCGTACTGCGAGGTGTCGGCGTCGTACTGCGAGCTGTCGGCGTCGTACTGCGAGGTGTCGTCATCGTACTGCGAGGTGTCGTCATCGTACTGCGAGTTTAGCTAATGATTCGGCTTCTCTGATGACCCCAGGTTAATCGGAATTTGCAATTCAATTCCATCCGCCGCTTATTCCGCTTTTCTACCTCCTTTCAGTATAACCTTCCAGGTTTTCTTCCAACCTGGAAGGTTTTCTTCTACAATGACGAAAGGATCAGTTTCCGCGGATACTGAAAATCTGAGCTCTTTACGATGTACTGTAAGCTATTCGATTGTAAAGATTGAGCGAAAATGTCAAGTAGCCGGGACTGGCCTTCTAAACCGAGGGCCGTTTTTCACGGGCCGAGCTCCACCCCCGCACATTTTTCAATAAATCACAAGGTTATAATTCCCAAACCAGTATTTTTGCTTTATCGAACACATTTCAACACAACCGGAAAGAGAAGATGAAATCTCCTGGTACCGGGTTTGTTTTGAAAGGGTAACAATTTTGTAAATCCAATTAAACAAAATAATGGAAGAAATCATCAGGATACAGTTTCCTTTTCATGGGTATGAGATTACTACCGATACAGCTTATCAGCACAAACGATATGGAATTACTCCGGAATTGGGTTTACTGCTTGAAAAAAAAGCAATAGCATGTCAAACAAGAAAGGATAACCGTCTCGTAGAAGAACTCAAAAATCTGGTGAGGAAATACCCCCATCTCCCCATGTTAAAAAATTACCTTTCGATACTTTACACGAAGCGGGGTGAAAAGTTGAAAGCAAATAAAATAAATGAACAGATACTTCAGGAGCATCCCGGGTACTTGTTTGGGATACTCACTCAGGCTAATGAGTTTATTGAAAATGGGGAGCCTGAAAAAGTTCCTCTGTTACTTGGTGAATCGCCCGAGTTAAAAGACCTGTATCCCGAAAGAAAAGTTTTTCATTATGGGGAATTTACAAATTTCCTGCTTGTTGTAATCAGGTATTACGCAGCCATTCAGAATCTTGAACTTGCGGAGAATAAGCTTGATCTGCTTATTGAACTCGCCCCTGGTGATCCTATTACTGAGCAGGCGGAATCGTTTTTGTGGCCGCTCAGACTGGAGCGGGTTGGTAATAGGCTGAAAGAGGAAAAGAAACAACGCATAACACCTGTTCCCATCAGATTTGTAAAGCAATCAGAAAGTAGTATTCCTCCTGAATTTAACCATCAGGAAATAAACGAGCTTTACCATAATGGGATAAGTATTCCGCATTCGGTGCTTGAGCAGATTCTGGCACTGCCACGCCAATCGCTGACTGACGATTTAATATCAGTACTGCATGACGCAGCAGACCGCTATCATCTATTCATCGGAAAGCCATATGAAGAGGAAAAATCCCATTTCCCGTTACACGCTATTCTTCTTCTTATGGAGATCAAAGCTGAAGAAACTCTGCCGGAAATATTGAATTTCCTTGAGTATGAAGAGGATTTTCAGGAATTCTGGTTTGGAGATCATCGAACAGGAACCCTCTGGCAATGTATCTTCCAGTTAGGGAGGAACAATCTGGAAGTGCTTCAGAAATTCCTGATAAAGCCCGGGATAGACACATACAGCAAAACCTGTGTTTCAGATGCCCTTTGTCAGATGGTACTGCATTATCCTGAAATGCGCCCGCACATTCTGAATTTATTCTCAGCAGTTTTCGAAACATTTGCTGCATCCTCAGTTGAAGATAACCTTATAGATACTGACTTTCTCGGTCTTGCCATTGGCAGCGCCATCGATTGTGGCTTACCGGAACTTTTGCCCGTTATAAAAAAACTCTATGACAGGAATTATGTTGCCATAGGAATAGAAGGAACCTATAGCAATGTGGAAGAAACCTTCAGCAAACCACTGAAGTACGATCATAAGAAGCCGCTTATGACCATCTTTGAATTGTATAACGATGTTATAGAGACCTGGTTTGATGACAGCGATGATGGAGATAATCGTGTGAGTAACTTATTCCAACACCATAACCCGCAACCCGTTATTCAGGCAGTTGCTGATAAAATCGGCAGAAACGACCCTTGCCCCTGCGGCAGTGGTAAAAAATATAAGAAATGTTGTATGGATTAAGCACTGACCTGAAATGGAAGAAAAACAGGCCAATGTAATTCACCCAGGCTAATCGGAATATAGCTTCACTTCAACGTTTTCCTCCTTCCGGAAAAACCTTCCAGCGTTCGGCTAAGCGGAATTTAGCTTCGCTGAGCTCGTCCGCTTAGGCGGCCTCGGTTGCAATTCCGCTTTGAACATCATTGAATTTGCAATTCAATTCCATCCGCCGCTTATTCCGCTTTTCTACCTCCTTTCAGTATAACCTTCCAGGTTTTCTTCCAACCTGGAAGGTTTTCTTCTATAATGCCGAAAAGGATCAGCTCCCGCGGATACTGAAAATCTGAGCGCTTCTTTGCGCAATTCCTGCTGGAAAACAGGCGTTTGCAAAAACCTGCCTTTAAAATTACCACGCTGCGCCCCGCTGGGGCTCTGAATAAATTCCACCCTTTTTTCTACCAACGCTGCGCCCCGCTGGGGCTTACATACAAATAGCCCCAGCGGGGCGAAACGTTGGTAGCCATGAAACTCACGATAGAACATAAAGCCCCGGAGGGGCGCAGCGTAAACACGAAGCTCGATACTCAACAGAACTTATTAATGTATTTCAAGTGGTCGTTTCCGCGGATACAATAAATCTGAACCCTTCTTTACGTAGGTTCTTTCTCCTTTCGAGATAACCTTCCAGGTTTTCTTCCAACCTGGAAGGTTTTATTCTATAACGCGGAAAGGATCTTTTTTCGCATAAACCGAAAAATACGGGCACTTCTTTACGGATTCTGTGCGGGCAGATACGAAACGCAGAAGGTTTTTTTGTAAAGAATAACTCCCCGATCAGGCTTTCTGTTTGGTTAAAACAGTTGCTAAAACGATAATGAATAAATACAATTTTTGTTTCAAATATTTATTATTTTTGTTACAAATTCATTGTTTATTCGCTTATGCAACGTATTCAATATCAGACATTATAAAGAGTTAAAAAATGCAGTTAACAAAAGAACAACATGAAATTATTAACTCGACCGGAAACATCAAAATAAATGCTGTTGCCGGATCAGGTAAAACTACCACCATCATTGAGTATGCCAGGGCACAACCCAAGTCAAGCAAGATACTATACCTTGCCTTCAATAAGTCGGTAAGAATTGAGGCAACTAAAAAATTTGCAGAAAAAGGGCTGGATAATGTAAAGGTTGAAACTGCGCATTCACTTGCATACAAGCACATTGTATTTAAAAACAACTATAAAGTAAAGGCGCATGCATATAAGACTCACGAGATTGCTGAACTCCTGAAGTTGGTCGGTAACGGAGAAAAACATGCCGAATATATTGTTGCCAATCACATCAACAAGTTTATTTCTTACTTCTGCAACAGCGAAAAGACACGTGTTCAGGAATTAAACTATCTGGAAATCGTTTCAGACCCGAAAGCAAAAGCCTTTGTTACATCATTTTACGAATACATTGAAAAACAAACAAGATTGCTTTTGAATAAAATGGACAAAGGCGAAATTGACGTAACCCATGACTTTTATCTCAAGAAATTCCAGCTTTCAAACCCCAAACTCAATTATGACTATATCCTTTTTGATGAAGGCCAGGATGCTTCTGCGGCTATGTTGGATGTATTCCTTAAACAAAATGCCACGAAAGTCATTGTAGGCGATACGCACCAGCAAATATATGGTTGGCGGTTTGCAATCAATTCTCTTGAAAAGGCCGATTTCGGGACATATAATCTTTCCACAAGTTTCCGGTTTAATCAGGAGATTGCCGATCTTGCTATGGGAGTATTGGATTTGAAAAAGATCATTGAAACTGATGCATTTGCCCAGATTAACGGTAAAGGAGCATCTGATAAAATTCAAACCAAAGCTGTTATTGCCCGAACCAATTTAGGTCTGCTTCTGAAAGCGATTGAGTATGTAACAGAAAAGAAAAAAGTCAGGAACATCTATTTTGAAGGCAATATAAATTCTTACACTTATGCTGACGAAGGTGCATCACTTTTTGATGTTTTGAATCTGTACAACCATAAACACAGGCTGATCAAAGACAAGCTTATCAGGGAAATGCGGAATATCGAAGATCTGGAGGAATATATTGAAAAGACCGAAGATGTTCAACTTGGAATGTTGGTTGAAATAGTCAGAGAATACGGCAACAAAATACCCTCAATAATCAAGGCCATAAAAGATAAACATATTGCAAATGACAACAAGGAAGATGCTGAGATGGTGTTTTCAACTGTCCACCGTTGCAAAGGAATGGAATATGATGCAGTTCAGCTTGTGAACGACTTCATTACAAAAGAAAAATTAGAAAAATTCTCTTCCGGAATAAAGCAGGAGAACTTCAATTCAGGGAAACTAAATGAAGAGATAAATCTCCTGTATGTGGCCATTACAAGGGCAAAAAGTAGTCTCTACATTCCTGAAATTTTAATGCCTGTTGATTTTCCTGCTTCAAAACAAATTCATGTAATGAGACATGCAAAAGAAAAAGAAAATCTAAATCAAACAGCTCAGTTGCCATCTTTAAATAAGCAAATTACCAGCAAAGGACGGGAAGTTGCTTATTCAGTAGAAGAAATCAGAACAAAACATAAAGACGCCTATAAACCCTGGACACAGGAACTTGATGACGAACTTACTGTAATGTATTGTGAGGGAGTTAATATAAAAGATCTGGCAAAAAATTTCGGAAGAACAATGGGAGCCATCCGGTCAAGAATAAGGAATTTAGAGCTTGAAGAACTTTACGGTTAGCGAAGCTAAAACTGAATAATCATTTAAGCCATTTGATGAACGGTTGATTATCATAAGAGAATTCTGCTATATGCTTACGCTGTAAAGATCTTAAGATGATGCCAAGGGCTGTTTATATAATCTGTCGAAAAATTGTTTAAAAAGTAAACCTATAGGTTGATTATGTGAAAATAATAGGTACTTTTGAGGTTGTAAAAAATAGTCTCTACGCTGTTCAGTACAAAGGGCAGAAAATGCAGGAATTTGAACGCCTTTTTGCGCAATGGAACCACACTGTTTTTCTGGATTCATTCTTCTCTCAACACATAGAAGATCTGCAACATGTTTTCTGGCAAGGGATGAAGGTTGAAGATGCCATCAAAAAAACCATCCGCGATGCCATTGAACTTGAACAAAAAATTAAATATCTGGCTGAACAAGGCAGATTAAGCAAATTTGAAAATCTGTCGGAATTATTTAAACCATTACACAACAGACCTTCAAAACTTGAAGAATTTGAGAAGAGCAAAGCCAAAGGATTAATGTACAACAGCTGGCTCAGGGTTTATGCAATAAGACTAAAACCAAACCTGTATCTTGTTTCCGGCGGAGCCATTAAACTGACACAAGACATGAACCACAGAAAGCATTTGTTACTTGAACTTGAAAAGCTGAAAATCACCCGGAACTACCTCGCCGGCGAAGATGAATCAGGGCTTGAGTTTATGGAAATGTTTTAAAAATCGGGATTATGGACATCAATGAAATAAGCAATCGGTTGATCCGTGAATCAAAAAAGGATGATTCATGGCTAAAAGCTGCTGAGTGGCGTCAAAAAAATGATTACTGGCTCCGGATTTCTCAGGATATTGCCATTAAAATACTTGGTTATCTGCGTTCAAAAAATATGTCGCAGAAAGATCTTGCAAACCTGCTTGAGCTTTCACCGCAACATGTCAGCAAAATTCTGAAAGGCAGCGAAAACCTGACTATTGAAAGTATATGCAGAATTGAAAAAGCATTGCAGATAAAACTGATAGACACATCCGTATTTCAGTCAACCACTCAGTATATTCCTTCCCAGCCGGGCTTTGTCAGCGTTTATAGTTACCGTAAAGCTGAAAGTGTGCAACAGAAAGCCAGTTATGTTGGGGAGTCGGAAGTTGAATATGTTACCTCAAAAAAAATTCATAGCCTGATGGAAAACACCATAAATGTCGCTTTTGCCTTGCGCCGGATCACCACTGAACAATTCGCTATTATTGAAGATGCTTTTACTGAAGGCAAAGACATTAACCTGACTACTCAGCTTAAGTTTGGTGCCAATACTGAGCAAAAATTTATTGTACTTCACGCAAATTTCCGTCTTGAGCAAGAAGGCAAACCTTTTATGGTTGTAGAAGCAGCAGGTCATTTCTCTATTGAGGAGAAAGCCTGGACTGATTTTTACAATGAAGAAGCCAATAATCTGATCTTACCCCAGGGATTTATGTGCCATCTGGCTGTGCATGTGATTGGCACTACACGTGGTATTTTACATGCCAAAACCGAGAATACCCCGTTCAACCGATTCTTTCTGCCAACCATTAATGTTTCCGAAACCATCAAAGAAGACGTGGTCATTGACCTGAATTAATACTGCTGTACCGCCACCCAATTCGCGTAATGCGCGTAATTCGCGGTTAAACAATTGGTAGAAAATAAAGCTGCTCGGCTAAGC
Source organism: Bacteroidales bacterium UBA5197 (assembly GCA_002412885.1). GTDB lineage: Bacteria > Bacteroidota > Bacteroidia > Bacteroidales > Lentimicrobiaceae > Lentimicrobium. Next base: position 79,411 of record DHVX01000011.1, on the reverse strand, counting down.
GGAATTTAGCTTCGCTGAGCTCGTCCGCTTAGGCGGCCTCGGTTGCAATTCCGCTTTGAACACCATTGAATTTGCAATTCAATATATTTCGCAAGCTATTCTGTTTATCTACCTCCTTCGTCCTTGGCTTGAGTCGCTTAATCCATTTTTTCTGTCACTCAGGCCGTTAGGCCTCGTATTGTTTCGACACGCTCAACAACCGCCGCTCAACGACTGCCTAAAATTTGACCATAATGTAATCGTCATTCGAGATTTCTATGTCTTAAACGATCGTGGCTGGAAGTCAATTTTAGAAGGTCGCTCCCGCGGATACTGAAAATTTGAGCTCTTCTTTACGATGTACTGTAAGCTATTCGGTTGTAAAGATTAAGCGAAAATGTCAAGTAGTCGGGACCGGCATTCTAAACCGAGGGCCGTTTTTCACGGACCGAGCTCTACCCGACCAATTTCTTCAGATTATTGACGGGTAAAAATGGCGTTAAGAAGGCAGGCTACAGATAAATAAAGAAGAAATGCAACCGACTAACTTTAGCGAAGCTCAGAAAATTATTGTACATCGGTGCAAAGTAGAGGGTGAATGTAACAACCTCATTTCTTCCTGCAAAAATCGCAGCCAGCTCTCGTCAGAAAGAAACATACATATCATGAACCACTTGAGTTTTCTGACGAGACACATTTTTAGGAAGCCTTGAGTTTTGGTTACCTTTTGACCTGTGCTGAGCGTAGTCGAAGTATCAAGCAAAAGGTAAGATAAAGAAAAGAAATGTGTCTACCTTGTTCTGCCTTTGTTTGTTTTCTAGCATTCCGGAGTGTAAAGCCGCCCAATCGCCGCCACCAGGCGGTAGTCACAGAACCACTATACGAAATCAGTTTAATCAAACAAAACCTTCCAGGTTGAAAAAGAAAACCTGGAAGGTTGTTTGAAACCATCCCATCACCGCCGCCAGGCGGTAGCCAATGATGATAAAATTTTAAGCTAAAAAATGCCGGATTTAATAAATTCATGTTTAACTTTGGGTATAAAAACCAACCAACATGAAAACATCTACCCATTCCTTTGCAAAATTTTCATCATCCTTGATGAAAAAAGGTCTGCTGGCATTGTTCGTCCTGGCATATTTTCCGGGATTCGCGCAAAGCCTGACTCCGGAATTTGTAACTGCCGGTTATACGCTAACCGATCTGGGAAGTATTGAGCAACTGCCCTCACAATACGGAGGGCTTACCATCAGACCTGAACAACCAAATACACTGTATATCGGCGGAAATGCAAACACCTCCAGCGGAGGCCTTTACACAGTTGCACTAACCAGAGATGCGGAAACAAATCACATAACCGGCTTTGGCGGAGCGGCTGTTTTTTACACCGAAGCACCCAACAACGACGGAGGTATTTTATTCGACCAGAACGGAACGCTCCTTTTTACTAAGTACAGCATGAATGAACTTGGTCAGGTTTTACCTGACAACTCCTATATCAACACTTCCTTAACAACTTACGGGGTGGCTTCTTCGGTGGGTGCACTGGCTTTTGTTCCTGCAGGATACCCCGGAGCCGGCGGTCTGGTTTTTTCATCTTACAGTGCATCGATTATGTATAATGTTCCCTATACCTTAGAGGCCAGCGGGCAATATCTTTTATCAAATCAGATTGCTGAGGCTTCTGTCTTTGGCGTGGCTTCAGGTCCTGAAGGGATTGCTTATATTCCGGCCGGTTCAGCCACGTTCCCCAACCCTTCTATGGCCATCTCCTCTTATTCTAACGGAACCGTAGTAGTTTTTGAGGTGGGAGATCACGGCCTGCCTGTTCCATCCAGCGCAAGAGAAATGGTAACCGGGCTTACCGGAGCTGAAGGCGCATTAATAGACCCCCTTACTGGCGATTTCCTCTTTTCTACTTTCGGGGGTGGCAATAAAGTTATCCGGATATCAGGTTTTGAAAAACCTTCATCAGTAAATGAAAACCCCTTGAATAACAGGGCTGGTTTCAGTCTATTTCCAAATCCAACTGAGGCTTACTTCAAGCTGGATTTTGTAAATCCTGTTATCGATGGATTGGTTTCGGTTTTCAATATTCATGGGGCCAAAGTGCTCGAACAGGAAATCAGCGTTGCAGGTACTGATGAGTATGACCTCTCAGCGCAACCTGCCGGAATGTATATTGTAAAGGTTAAAAACGGGAATTCCATTGGTTACCAAAGGCTTATTCTGAAGTAACTGAGGTATCTGATACGCCAGCCGTTTTACACCACCCGGCTAAGCGGAATTCAGCTTCGCTCAGGTCACTAAGGTCGGGCGCAATTCACATGAAACACATACTTACTTTCCGCTCTTTTACTGTCTGAACTCCTTTAGGGCTAAAACGAAAATGGATAACAACGCTAAAAACAGAATCAAAGCCCTGCAGAAACTGAGTTTCAAGCCCTGGCTCAGCGAAATAGAAATCAGCACACAAACCGAAACCCATTTCATTGGCTTTGGCAGTGGCGGGGCAAATGCCGTAAAATACATCTGGAGTCAGCGGGTGAAGGCGCAATTTACCATGGTAAATGATCAGCGTGGAGCAGAAATTCCGGAAGGAATCAAACTCATCCCATTTATATCCCCTAAAATCCTGAAGTTTACCGGGAAGTATGGAGATATAACTGTTCCCGATATGGCACAACCCCTGGTGTTGCCTGATGATTTGAGCAAACTGTTCAGCGAAAACTGCAGGTTTGTACTGCTGGCCAGCCTGGGTGGTTACACTGGTACAAAGATGGCAGAAGCTTTATCGCTGATGCTGCACAATGCACAAAAGGATTATATCACCATTTGCAGTGTGCCTTATCGTTTCGAGGGCAGAAACAAACAAATAATTGGCCTGCAAGCAATAGAGCGGATGAAAACCATCCCGAACTGCCACTTTTTTGAATTAGACCAATTGAAGGATGGGCAGGAAGACATGTTGCTCTGTGATGCTTTTCCGGCCGGGGATCGGTATTTTTACCGGATTGTGTATGAACTTCTGTTTAAACAGTGATTAAATGGGGTTAAAAGACTTTAGCCACACTATACAATTCGCGTAATTGGCATAATTCGCGGTTAAATCAATGTTATTTTTTAAGTTAGCTAACAGGAAAATCAAACAAAACCTTCCAGGTTAAAAAAGAAAACCTGGAAGGTTGTTTGAAAGCGCCCAAATCTCCGCCGCCAGGCGGTAGTCACTGAATCAAGAAACGAAGCGTAGCGTAGCTCAACGAAACCAAATCCGTGAAAACCTGTGCTGAGCCTGTCGAAGCATCCGTCGCATCTGTGTAATCCGTGTGCCATAAAAGCTGCCCAATCTCCGCCGACAGGCGGTAGTCAACGAAACACAAACCCTAACCGAAGCGAAGCGGAGCTCACCGAACGTAAATCCGTGGAAATCCGTCGCATCAGTGTCACCCGTGTGCTAAAAACCCGCTCAATCTCCGCCACCAGGCGGTAGTCACTGAACCATCCACCCAATTCGCGTAATTAGCGTAATTAGCTGTTAAAAAAAGTGTTGCCGCAGGGCGTCATACAATGAGCTGTTGGCTTGGCATTCAGTATGCTTGTTAGCAGGTCCTTCTCCTTGAGGAGAAGGTGCCCGAAGGGCGGATGAGGTGCAACCTAACCGAAGCGGAGCTCACCGAAGGTAAATCCGTGAAAACCTGTGCTGAGCCTGTCGAAGCATCCATCGCATCAGTGTAATCCGTGTGCTAAAAACCCGCCCAATCTACGCCGCCAGGCGGCAGCCACCGAAACACCCACTCAATTGGCGTAATTCACGTAATTCTCAGTTAATCATACTGTTCCCTATGAATGTCGCAAGAAAATCCCCAACCGCTCACCTAGTAGCTGTTGGAGCTGATGTTTACATCAATAAATGACCGGGGTATCCACATATTCTTCCAGTCTTTGCAACCCTGCACCTCCGATTTGCCAAAGTCAATGTAATCAAATGAAACTTCGCGTCCGGACGGATAGAATTTAATGCGGTGCTTGATTTTGACAATACTTTTCTCAAATTCAGGATCGGGGCGTAAATTGTCGCAGTCCCAGCCTTTGCGGTAAAACCTTCCACTATAGCCCTGTTCTTTAACAGGAATATTGCGCAATTCCACATCAATCCATTGCTCTCTGGTTTTATTGTTGCTACTATTGTACCAGGTAAAATGCATGTGTGCCTTCAACCTGCTCAGCCGCTGTTCGCTGTATTCTCCTTCAACCCATCCATCCTGATGCCTGCCCTCGATAAGTTTTCCGGTGAAACTGCTGCCCTTTGATATCTGAAAACCAGGAAAGCTACCGCCTCTGCCTGGACTTTCAATCGCCTTAAAATCGCTTCTGCTGAATTCCTGATCATCCATATCATGGCCATTGGTATAGACCATATAGGCATGAATAATGAAGTCAAGTTTATAATTCTGTGCAACCACCGGTTCAGGTTTTGGGGGAGCGACTTGCATCTTTTTTTGCTCAGATTTAACAATCACACCGCCAAATTCAATTTCAGCATAAAACCAGGTATTGTCCACCGGGGTGATCTTACCCGAGAAACGGCCATTCCGGGCTTCAAACTTCCCGAGTTCGTCAAGTGTTACCGTTTTTATTACAACAGGGCCATTGTATTTGATGGCTTTCGTGTACTCCTGATCTGTTTTGTGGATGATTTCGCCGGATATACTTCCATCTTCAGAAAGTGAGGTGATTTTCACATTCAGATCGGGGATGTATAGTCTTATTGCATTTAGACCGGCCTCCTTTATGGCAGGAATAAGCGCGAAAGCCATAGATTTCACGCATGCTTCGTCGATATAGGGATAGGTTTTTGAGATGGCGTATTTTTTAAAAAACCAGGTGTCGGTGCACAGCAATACTTCCCTGTTGCCCACATTGCGCCTGTAATAGTTGTTTGAATAACTGTCTGCACTCAGCTTGGGGGAGTTGTAAACATAATTGGGGTGAGTAATGGGTTTCACCACATTGCCTTTCCAGTCGGTGCCCGAAATGGTTTCGTCGGTAAAGAAATTCTCGTTGGTAAAAACGGCAAGTTTGTGCGCTACATCTTTAATGGTGGTTGATTTTTCAAGTTTCAGGGCCAGATCAGGATCAGCCTTCCCTGCTTGAAATTCATCCAGACCAGCATCGTTGTTGGTCTGGAATTCGGCCGTCATTTCTTCATAAGTGTCGGGATTGCCGAAGTACGACATCGTGCGGAAAGGGATGGAAGGATGGGCATCGTTGCGCACATGCGCGGGGCAACCATTGTCGGCAATCATGTGCAGGGTTTCGCCCAATGATCGCCAGGCTTTGGCCATAAGTGCTTTACGCTTTTCGGAATCCTTTTCTTCAAGGGCACCTTTAATGAAAACCTTGCCGTTTTCCCAGGTATAATTGTGTTCCAGCACGCCATAAGACCCCGCCTCGCCAACCGCCCAGGAAACACCATCGGTATTTGGATTGGTAAATTTTGTCTGTATCCAGTTCAGCAGTTTACTGTTGACATCATCCGTAAGGTGCCTTTCGCCATCGGCCCGGGTTGGGTCATAAAAATGGCGGAAACTGGCAGGCACTTCGGGCACATCGGCCGAATATCCGCCATGAGCGATCCATTCGAGTGGCGTTTTTTCCCCCATATCTTCGGTAAAGGTAGTTTCACCATACAACCAGTTTACCATATCTTCGTGGAAACGATCAACCTCAGAAGGATTGAATAAGCCGGGTTTGCTGATGTAATTGCCTTTGAGTTTAACCTTATCAAGCTTAAATTCATAAAGTTTGAATTTCTTCATCGAAAAACTGCCTTTATTGTTCTTTTCCAGAAAAGCCTTTACTATGAATTTGTTGATGGTGGGATGGTTTTTCTGATTGCCATACCCAACAAACAAAGCCCACAAAGCCAGCGCTGAAATTATTACAATCGGCAGGGTATATCTTTTAATGTGTTTCATACAGCTTGTTTATCAGAATCTTACCAATTTCCACTGTCCGTCGTCGCATAAGGCAAATTCGGCAGTAAATATTTTGCCTGTCTCATCCGTAAACTCATACAAAGAGTAAATCGGTGTGGATATTTTCAGTTTCCTGTTGCTGAAAGCTTTGGAATATTCACTCATGTAAGGTTTGATTTCTTTGAATGCTTCTTTATAGATTTCCCGGCTGGTAGGTGTAAGCATTTGTTTAAGCAAATTGGTATCGGCACGGGCGAAGGCTTCTTCCACCGATTCTGCGGCTTGTTGTGGATCGCCGGTATCCACAGTAGTTTCAGTGATGGTCTCTTCAGGAATCGAATCATAAATTGAGACAATTCCCGGGATATCGGTGCCTGTAAGTCCGCCCTCTCCCTGATCTGGAGTATTCGGTTCATCTCCAAGAAAATAAAGCGCAGTTAATCCGGCTGCCACCAAAAACAAGAGAACCAGCAAAGATTTCCATATACATCCACCCTTCTTTTTTCGCTTCACCGGAGGTAAAACCTGGGGAGTAGTGTAAACAGGAGGTGAAGGTGGACCTTGCGTAATTGGTATTCTGGCAGGAGGAGCCGCGGTTTGATGGGGTGCAAGGGGCCTGCTGCTGACCGGGCTGGCGATGGAAGCACCACAATGTACACAGAACTTTTCGTTTCCGGTAACCGGCTTCAGGCAAACCGGACAGGCGCCCGGGTCAGGAACACCCATTTGGGCGCCACATTTGTTGCAAAATTTTGCACCTGTCTTTAATTCATTGCCACAATTGCTGCAGAATGGCATATAGATCGTATTGTTAAACCTGATTAACCTGTAAAATTACCGGCAACAATTTACGAATATTTTATTAAATCAATTATGAATAGATAAGTTAATCATTAACAAACATTTCCGTGAAAATAAAGCTTGCCCAATCACCGCCGTCAGGCGGTGCCACTGAACAACTATACGAAATCAGTTTAATCAAACAAAACCTTCCAGGTTGAAAAAGAAAACCTGGAAGGTTGTTTGAACCTGCCCAATCACCGCAGCCAGGCGGTAGTCAATGTAAAACGAAACCAACCGAAGCGAAGCGGAGCTCACCGAAGGGAAACCACTCATTATAAGTAGGGCCTGCTTAAAAATAATTAAAAGTCATATTGTCAGCAACTTACAGAGTTGATTAAGAACAAAAGTGCATATTAATAATGAGGTTGTCTCATTTTTCCATGCACTATACAATGAAACGAAGATGCAAAATCCCGTAGGGATTGCCCATCAATAACCCCCAATGCAAATGGGGGTTGTGCAATACGAACCGAAAAACAGAACCCCAGAGTGGGTTCCCCCATGATAAAGGGCAACCCTTACAGGGTTTTTTTGTTTGATGATCCATTAACCCCCGGTTTGGCAAGCCGTACCGGGGGTTATTAAAGGGAAACTCCTAACAGAGTTTTTCAGCAGACCCTAAGTACTTTCAATATAGGTTATCATTATATGTGGGAATGATATAAAGTTTTAAAAGAATTACATAATGAATAGCTGTCAATCGGTATATAATTTTGCCTTTTAATATTTCATCAACTTTTAAAAACTACAAAAATGAACGAGACAGAATTAAAAGGCAAATGGAACGAGTTGAAAGGCAAGCTGAAAAAGAGCTATGCTGAATTAACCGACAATGACCTGATCTATGAAGAAGGCCGTGAAGATGAACTCTACGGGAAACTTCAGCAGAAGCTGGGCAAATCAAAGGAAGAAGTTAAAAAATTAATCAATGATCTCTGATAATCATTGGTAATTCTGACAAGAGCTGTTGAACGGAGTTCGTTGAACGGCTCTTATAGTCTTAAATATAAACCAAAAAAAAGAAAACAATGAAAAAGAAAATTTATTTGCTCGGAGTAACCATGTTGCTGGCAGCAGCTACAGTAATTACAGGTTGTAATTCACCTTCGGATAAAGCCGATAAGGCCTGGGATGATGTTGAGGATGCTCAGCAGGAACTGGATGAAGCCAGAACAGATGCGGAAATTCAACAAAAAAAAGTTGCAACTCCTGAGCAATGGGCCCAATTCAAGAGTGAAACGGAAATAAAAATCAAAGAAAACGAAATCAGAATTGCCGAATTAAAGGTAAAAATCATGAAATCAGGTGAAACACTTGATAAAATGCGCCAGAAAAAGATCGATGCACTGGAGGAGAAAAACAACGAATTAAAAAACGACCTCAGGGATTATGAGCGCAATAACAGCGATTGGGAGACTTTTAAACGCGAATTCAACAGCGATATGGAAGAGCTTGGGCAAGACTTCAAAGACTTCATCAATGGCGATAATTAATAGCTGAACTGAGGCAATTCTTTGCAATACGGCTGATTCAGTTTGGAAATAAATAAAAATTAACTTAAAAATTAAAGAAAATATGGACAATAATCATGCTGTTGAAACACTCAACAAGCTTGTTGAAATTAACAACGACAGAATAGAAGGGTATGAAACCGCTTCAAAGGAAACTGACGAACAGGAATTAAAAAATGTGTTTTCTCATCTGGCTCAAACCAGTCATAACTGTAATCAGGAACTGACGAGTGAAATACACTTATTGGGAGGCACTCCTACCGAAGGCACCAGAACCTCCGGCAAATTCTTCCGCGTATGGATGGATGTAAAAGCGGCGCTTGCCGGTAACGACCGCAAGGCCATTTTAAGTTCCTGCGAATATGGTGAAGACCATGCTATTGAAACCTATGAAAATGTTTTGGAAGACGACCTTGAACACCTGAGCTTTGAACAGCAGGCCATAGTAAGGTCTCAGTATTTACTGATTAAAGCAGACCACAATAAGGTAAAATCAATGCGTGATGTTCTTGAGTGACCCAGATTCACGAAATTTCCAGGTTCTTGTCCGTCTGCGTAAGAGATGGGTAAGAACCCGGGATTTCTGTATATAAACCAATTAGGAATTAAACAGGAACTGTTTAAATCGCTGCTTTAAGAATTAATTGGTTGAAATTTTGATCCTTTGTCCTTTCCCGCACATGCGGGACTACCAATGACAGATTGTTAGTTTTATCCTTCAACTCCGCCTGCCTAACTGCGCGGCGGCAGGCTACCAATGTCAGATTGTACGTTTTTTCCTTCGACTCCGCTCAGGATGACATTGTAATAGATTGAATGTTAGTGCATTATTAATAATAAATGCTCCCCTAACACCTATGTCACACTGAGCGGAGTCGAAGTGTTTTTGATCCAGTTCCCACCTGTCATCTCCGCATTATGCTAAAAATTTCTTTTGAGTTTCAACTCAGGAGGACATCTTATTAATTTAATAATTAGTGCATTAAGATGGAACAGTGTACACTCTGAACACATGTCACACTGAGCGTCGAAGTGCTGTATCCCCGGCCATGTGAACCATATCAGTGAAACAAAGCAAAATTTATTTACCAATAAAAACAAAAGGGATGAAAACTTCAAAAAATGATGATCCGGAAAATGCCAAGCAAAAGGATCTTGGCAAAAATACCGAAAGCCCTGAAGGGGAATTTTTAACCACCAACCAGGGGTTGCGCATAAACGACGACCAGAATTCGCTGAAAGCGGGTGAGCGCGGCGCAACCTTGCTGGAGGATTTTCACCTTCGTGAGAAAATCACACATTTTGACCATGAAAGGATTCCGGAGCGGATTGTGCACGCCAGAGGAAGTGCCGCTCACGGGTATTTCGAACTGACAGAATCCATGACCAGATACACCAGGGCAAAGTTCCTGCAGACGCCCGGAAAACGGACTCCTGTATTTGCCAGGTTCAGCACCGTAGCCGGTTCGCGTGGTTCTACTGATTTAGCCCGAGATGTAAGAGGTTTCTCAGTGAAGTTTTACACTGAAGAGGGAAACTATGACCTTGTAGGAAATAATATTCCGGTTTTCTTTATACAGGATGCAATTAAGTTCCCCGATCTGGTTCATGCGGTTAAACCTGAACCGCATAATGAGATTCCTCAGGCGGCATCAGCCCATGATACTTTCTGGGATTTTGTTTCGCTTACTCCTGAAAGCATTCATACGGTAATGTGGGCAATGAGTGATCGTGGTATTCCAAGAAGTCTGCGTATGATGGAAGGTTTTGGCGTACATACATTCCGTTTTGTGAATGAAGACAATGTTTCAGTATTTGTGAAGTTTCACTGGAAACCTGTTCTTGGTATTCATTCCGTTGTATGGGATGAGGCGCAGCTGATTTCAGGCAGAGACAGTGATTTTCACCGCAGAGATTTATGGGAAGCCATTGAAACGGGCAACTATCCCGAGTGGAATCTGGGAGTTCAGATTGTGGAAGAAAAAGACGAATTCAACTTTGACTTCGATCTGCTTGATCCCACCAAACTGATTCCCGAAGAAATTGTTCCCGTGCAGATCATCGGTAAAATGGTATTAAATCGCAATCCTGATAATTTCTTTGCCGAAACCGAGCAGGTAGCATTTCATCCCGGTCATGTAGTTTCGGGAATTGATTTCACCAACGATCCGCTATTGCAGGGCAGGCTATTCTCTTATACCGATACTCAGCTCATTCGATTGGGCGGTCCCAACTTTCATGAAATTCCGATAAACAGGCCTATTGCCCCGGTGCACAATAATCAGCGTGACGGTCATATGCGTCAAACCATTAATCCTGGCAAGTCTGCTTATCATCCCAACACCACCGGTGGCGGCCATCCAATGCAGGCAAAAGCGGAGGAAGGTGGATTTGTTTCCTATAATGAACGCATTGACGCGAAAAAGGTAAGGGCCAGAAGTAAAAGCTTTTTCGACCATTTCAGTCAGGCAACGCTGTTTTTCAACAGCCAGAGTAAACCTGAGAAGAGTCATATTGTAAGCGCACTGCGTTTTGAATTGGGTAAACTGGAAGAAGTATCCATACGCGAACGCGTTCTGGGAATGCTAACGAAAGTGGATAAAGGGCTGGCATCTGCTGTTGCTGAAGGATTGGGTATTCCGGTCCCCGCCCCAGAACAATACCTCAACCAGAATATACCCGCTGATGGAAATCCGGATGATTTTCAGCCATTGGATTTTCAACCTGAACTTAAGATTTCCAAAGCACTGAGCATGGCAGATACTGTGAAGGATACAATAAAAACCAGGCAGATTGCCATACTCGCAGCAGACGGGGTTGATGAAGCTTCACTCGGTAACATGAAACTGGCGCTTGAAGAGGCAGGAGCAAAGGTAAAGGTCATTGCGCCGCACCTGGGATTTATCGCTGCTGCAAAAGGCAAGAAGATTAAAGTTGATCAGAGTTTCCTGACCTCGGCATCCGTATTATTTGATGCGGTGTATGTTCCCGGTGGCCCGAAAAGTGCAGCAGCATTGGCTGAACTGCCGGAAGCGAAAGATTTCATTAGCAATGCTTACAAACATTGTAAAGCCATTGCTGCTGATGGAGATGGTGTTTCATTTGTTGAGAAAATAATTGCCGGAATTAAACTTCGTCCTGATGATAAAGCAGGGGAAGAAAATATGGGTGTGATACTGAATCGCCCACCGGCAGAATTTATCAAAGCTATCGCGCAACATCGTTTTTGGGAACGTGAAAAGCCGCTGATTTAATGTATCCCGGATTAACCTTCCAGTTAAACCTTCCAGGTATTTCCGCCCGAGGCGGACAGGCTTTCTACCTTGAAGGCTTTTAATTGACCAAACGTTCAATCAATTACGGATTTTGTGGAGAGCGAGAAAGCTGCCTAATTCACAGCCACCTGGCAGTAGACACATGGATAAGATTTTTTCAATCCTGGCTAAGCGGAATTTAGCTTCGCTGAGCTCGTCCGCTTAGGCGGCCTCGGTTGCAATTCCGCTTTGAACACCATTGAATTTGTAATTCAATAAATTTCTCCTGTTATTTTTCTACCTCCTTCGTCCGCAGGCTACAGATAAATAAAGAAGAAATGCAACCGACTAACCCCGGCAACGCTCAGAGAATTATTGTGCATCGGTGTAAAAGTAGAGGAAGTATGTAACAACCCTGACTGCCCGTCAGGCTGGCTCATTTCTTCCTACCAAAACCGTAGCCTGATCTCGTCAGAAAAGAAACAGTATGAAACCTATTGATTTTTCTGACGAGACCAATTTTTTTTAAGCCTTGATTTTTGGTTACCTTTTGACCTGTGCTGAGCATAGTTGAAGTATCACGCAAAAGGTAAGATAAAGAAAAGAAATGAGCCTGCCTTCTTCGGCCTTTGCTTGAGTTTCAATTGCTATTTTTTTGTCACTCAGGTGCGCAAAACCGCCCAATCTCCGCCGCCAGGCGGTAGCCATCGAAGCACGAACCGAAGCGAAGCGGAGCTCACCGAAGGTAAATCCGTGAAAACCTGTGCTGAGCCTGTCGAAGCATCCGTTTAATCCGTGGACAAGATTTTTTCAATCGGTGGAGAGTGAAGCTACCTGGCTCCCGCCTGGAGGTGCTTATGTTACATGTTTCAGGGGACACATGCGAACAGCGTTGTCATCGTTCTGCGAAATAATATTAAAAAACAGCCCGTCCGTCATATACCGGCACAGGCTGTTGATCAATATTTTCTAATAACTGCAGATTGAGTAGATCAGGGGTAAATTACCCCCCTGATTTACATTTAATTTGAAATGTAACTTATGTTGGTAAAAGTACCATTGGTAAATTCTTTCTCAACACCGTCAATATCTTCTGCTTTGCAGTGGAAAGTGCCAGAGATCAACTTTTTCTCTTTATCAAATTTGGTAATCACAACCTCTCCTGTTGGATTGTCAGAAAATAATGTTGTAAAAGTACCGGTTTGTCCCAGACTAAAACTGATTATTGGACTTTCAATTGATTCTGTAATTGGCAGAGAACCGGTATTTGATCCGGAGAAAGAGAGCACTATCTGCTCACCAAAGGTTGCATTGGCCCCGGAAATTACGGTTTCATCTGAATCTGAAGCATAGGCTGCTGATACATTTGTTGATTTCCAGGTTACTCCGTCATATTGCACAGAAATCCCTGATTCTTCTGTTTTGTCATCATCTTTGTTACATGCAGTCATAAGAGCTACAACAGCCATCAGCAGGCTAAGGAATTTTAATTTTTTCATAGTTTTTGTTTAGTTTAATGGTTTGAATTGATTGGGCAGTTTATATAAGAAAACACTAATCTTGAATCCTGTCAAAGCATTGCCCGGCAAAAATAGAAAGATTGATCAGAAAAAGACGAAAAATTAATCGGACAATAGTGATAAAAAAATTCATACTTTCGTTTTCTTCATGTATGACAAAAACCTACACAATCCACATGTCTGCCAACTTCCCCCTCAACTCCCTCAAAGGCCGCCTTGCCGAACACCTGGTGCAGGATTTGTTTGCTCAGAATGGCTACAATGTTTTCAATTATGGTTTGGAAAGGACACATCCCTTCCTAAGCAAAGAACTAAGGAATAATTATCATACCACCAGCAAAGCCTTACGCTTTATGCCTGATTTTGTGGTACAGAGTTCACTTACAGGCGATTTGTTTTATATGGAAGTAAAATTCAGGGCTGGCGGGTGTTTTAAGTTCGAAGATTCATTCAGGGATTATCCTTATAAAAATGCCTGGTTTGTGATAGTATCGCCGGAGAAGATACAATGCATGCATTACAAACGGCTGGCGGCGGGTTATGAAATAACTGCTGAAACCCGTTACCATTTAAGCAGTGTAAGGTCGTTTCACCTGAACAAGGAATCCATTGCTGAATATGAAGGGTATGCCCGTCAGGTGTTTGAGGGGTTTAAGAAACCCTGAACTGATATTTTTTTTAACTCAATACTGATATTTCACCTCTGAAATAACTATATTTGTATAATAAATCAGGGCAACTCTGCAAAAGTCCCAACCCTTGATATATTCAATGGCCAGGAGCCTCCGATTATCTGACTCTGCTGCCTTATTTACTGCTGTTAAAGATTGTTCTGTTTACACAACGCCTGCCAATCAATACAGTTGAAAGATGAAAAAGACCTTTTTATTGCTTTTTACAATGGCCGCCGGCCATTGTAATGCAGCCACCGGAGATGCCAGAGATGGTATGCTGGCAGCGCTTGCTGCAATTGGATTATTATTGCTGCTGTTTGGATTGTTTTCCCTCACCGGATTCCTCCAAAAACAGATTAAAGCTGCAAGAGAAGCAAAACAGAAACCACCTGTTGACATTCCTGAAAACAGGGATTTGCTTATGCCTGAAATGGCTGAGTCAGCCATTTAAAGCAGGGATTTCCAACTGATGCAGACCATTGTCTTAATTGCCTTCATGGTTTTTAATCCGGGAATAACAAATTTTCAAATTCAGTAAAAAACAATCATCCGGCCAGATGACCGGATGATTATTTGATTAAACAAATGGCTTTTCAGCAGATTCAAAACACAAGGCCAACACATTACCTGTGGCTTTGGTCATTTATGATCTTTACTTTAAACCAGCCCAGATTGTTGATCTCTGTATCAGAGAACAGCCTCAAATGCCCTTCACTAAGCACATAATAGCGGTAAACAAAGTTAATGGGTGCAATTACGCCGCTCAGCGGATCATATTTGCTGCAATTGCTGCAATATCTGTAAAGGCGTTTGCCATCACGCGTGCTGATAAGTTCCATAAAAGCCATGTCGAGTGTATCTCCACTGAGATTGAGCAGTGGCATTATTTCAAATTGCCGCCCATTGATGCGATAAGCTTTAATGCTGCTGTTGGGCACTTTAACCAGCTGACCTTCATCGGTAATGATGCGTGTGTTGGCAAATCCGGTTCGCATGCCCTGACAAAGGTAAGTTATGCCATCGGCTACTACGTAACCACCTCTGTCCGATTCAGCTTTCAGTGCAAGAGGCCCAAAGACCAGTGCGATTATTATCCATAGCGTTTTCATGATGTATCCTCTCCTTTTCAGGCTGTTTGCTGCCTGGGTTTAAACTTCCTGTTTGATAAACAACAGAATCAACTTCAGATAACATCAATACCAAAAAACGGCAATACGGTTGGAGCATTTCTTTTGTCAACCTCCAGATAAAACTCGCCATCCTTATATACAAAATAGGCAGTCTGCAGATGAGCTTTTTTGTAGGTATTGTCCAACAGGTCGCCACACTCGTTGTATTCACTGTACTCGTAAAGTCTTAAACCATTGCGCGTTGTAACATATTTCATCATGGCGTTGCAGCCGGTTGGTACGCCCTCCCTCATTAATGGAAGTCTTTCAAACAGTTTTCCTTTACAGAAATAAGCATCAATTTTGCTGAAGGGAATCTTAAGGGTATTTCCATCTTCCAGCGCAATGTTTGCACAGAACAATCCGAGGCGTACTTTTTCACAGAAATAGGTCTTGCCTCCGGATTTAACGTAATTCAGGGTCTCATTTCCGGCGCTGGCTTCCATCACAAAAGCGAACATAACCAGCAACAGGAGTGCAAATAATTTTTTCATGGTAAGTTCCTCCGGTTTTTAAGGGTGAATAATTAACATGATAAAATTACGTAACATACACTGCCACAAACAAATGTATTCGATTAACCGGCAAAACAAAACGATGAATGACTCACCGGCTCCATAATCTGATTCACAGAATAAAACGGCCGGGTTACCGGATGAGCTCCCGGATAAGGAAAGATTGATTGCGTTGAAAAGCGAAAACTATGCATTGACCGGCAGAAACACCCTGAACTCACTGCCCTTGCCGGCTTCGCTTTCCACCTGAATCATGCCGCCGTGCTTTTCAACCAATTCTTTACACATAATCAATCCGAGTCCAGTGCCGGGCTCCTGTTCGGTACCTTTGGTTTTGCTTGAAACATCGATGTTAAACAGATTTTTAGCCTTTTCGGCTGACATGCCGATGCCGGTATCCTTCACACTCAGCAGGCAAAATCCATTGTTTGCTGAAACCGAAACATGTACCTCTCCGTTCCGGTTTGTAAACTTAATTGCATTGGTAAGCAAATTGCGGAGAATTGTTCTGATCATATTCACATCTGCCCGAACAGGGCTGCAATTGCCATAATCTGTCGTAATTGCAATGGTTTTGCGCGATGCCTGTATCGCAATCAGGCCAAGGCTTTCTTCAACCAGCTCCTGAAGGTTAAGTATTTCGGGTCTGAATACCATGGTTTCGGTTTGCGAACGCGCCCATAGCAAAAGATTTTCGAGCAATTCATGAGCCTGTTGCGAAGAGGTTCTTATATTTTCGAGGTTCTTCTGCAGCTTAACCGGATCAATATTATTCAGGGTAATAAGCAGAATATCGGTAAGTCCGGTGATGGTATTAAAAGGATTGCGCAGATCATGGGCAATAATGGAAAAGAACCGGTCTTTGGCTGCATTCAACTCGTTGAGCCTGTTGTTTTTCTCTATGATTTCTGATTTCTGAAGTTCAATCAGCAGCGTTCTGAGCTTCACCCTTTCTTCAAGTATCCGGCGTTGCCTTACCAGATTTCGTTCACGTAAGCTGATGTAGAACCAGACAAGAAAAATCAACAGCAGAAAATATGTTCCGTAAGCATAATAGCTTTTCCACCAGGGCGGATGAACAATTATGTGAACACTCACCCCGGCCTCGTTCCACAGGCCATCGTTGTTGCTGCCTTTCACCCTGAGGATATAATCACCGGGCGGAAGATTGGTAAATGAAACAAAATTACGCGTTCCTATATCAATCCAGTTATCATCAATACCCTGCAACATATACGCATACCCGTTTTTAGCCGGATTGGTAAACTCCATGGCCGCAAACTCAACGGTAAAATTGTTTTCGTTATGGCTGAGATCTACCGGGCCTGCAGTTTCCAGATTGAAATATGTTTTCACTCCCCCGGTAATTTTATAAACAGCGGTAATTGCAACAACCGGTATGTGCGGATTGCTTTTCAGTGAATCGGGATAAAAAGAGTTAAAACCGTTCATCCCGCCAAAAAACATCTCCCCTTCCCTGCTTCGGAATGATGCCCTGAGGTTAAATTCAGGACTCTGCAACCCATCCTCAACAGTGTAAGTATGGAACTTCCGGGCCACAGCATCAAAGCGGCACAAACCATTGCCGGTCGCAAACCAGAGGGTATGATTATTATCCTTAAGAATACTGTAAACCAGATTCGCAGGAAAGCCATGTTCCCTTGAATAATAACTGAATGATCCTTCCTTTTTTGAATACCTGTTTACATAGGAGTTGGTGCCAATCCATATATCGCCATGCTTATCTTCGCACAGGGCGGTAACAAAGTTATCGGACAATGACCCCGTTTTGTTTTCTTCTTTCCTGAAATGGGTGATATTGCCGGTTTGAGCATCTATCATATCTAATCCGTTGATGGTGCCAATCCAGATGTCGCCTTCGCTATCTTCGAGCACAGCATAAACCAATCCTGAACTGATCAGATGATCAGCCGGTGCGTCTGCATGGAAATGTTCAATTGCTGTTCCGTTCCGCTTAAGCTTATAAATGCCATCATTGGTGGCTATCCAGAAGTATTCGCGACTATCCTGAATCATCATATTGATCCTGAGGTCTTCAAAATCAGGAAATGCACTGCCTCCTGGCAAAGCAGATGGGCGGGCAAAGCTTCTGCGCTTTTTATCAAACACTACCAATCCGTCACGCGTACCTACCCAGATGGTTTGGTGATTGTCTTCAAAAATGGTGTGCACAAAATCGTTGGGTATGCGGTTTCGACCTTTGGCTGTTGCCGAAAAATGCTCCACATCGCCGGTTTCCCGGTTATACAGATTAAGCCCCTGCCCCCAGTTACCCACCCAGATGATGCCCTGATCATCCTTAAAAACAGAAGCAATCACATTTCCTGCCAGATCAACCGAATAGGGTGAACCACTATTCCGGTAAAGCCTGAAGTTGCGCTTTTTCAGATCGGTTTTGTTGATGCCCGAAAGGGTGCCGATCCAGAGGTTATCAGAATTATCAATCATCAGCGATAGATTGATGTTGTGATTCAGGCCACTGCTTTCGGCGTTGAAATGTTCACCTGTCCATTGCTGTGCCCTGTTGCGATAAATTCTGTTCAGTCCGCCACCTTCTGTTGCTACCCACAGGTTCCCCGCTTTATCGCCAAGTATGGCCCTGATAAAGTTATTGCTGAGTGTAACATTGCCCTTCAGGTTTCTGGTGTGATGTACGATGATGCTGCCGTTTTTTTTCAGCTCATTCAGGCCATCAGCGGTGCCAATCCATACATTGCCTGATTTATCCTGGTATAATGCCGTAATATAATCATCCGAAAGGCCCGCATGATTGCCGGACTGTTTCATAAAAACCCTGAAAGTCTCTGTTTTGGGGTCAAACACAGCCAGCCCTCTGGCAGAACCCATCCATATATTCCCCTTGTCATCTTCAAGCAGCGGAATATTATTATCCTTCACACTACCGTCAAACTCAAGCGGACTGATGTAATGTTTCATTTCCATGGTTTCCGGCCGTAAACCCGAAAGCACCGGAGGGGTATTGATATGGATATCGCCATTGCGGGCGCATTTTACATCATACACATAATCTGTAACTTTTACAGGATAACTGGTTTGGTAATTTATCCGGATAAACCGGTTCTCCTTCCGGGAGTATTTGATCAATCCCCCTTTGGTACCAATCCACAGGTCAGCGTTATGGTCTTCGGCAATGGCGAATATCCAGTTGTTGGCTATTGAAGTACTGTCGCCGGGATCATAGGTAAAAACTGCAAATTCGTAACCGTTGAAGCGGTTGAGACCGTTTTGGGTCCCAATCCAGATATAACCGCGCGAATCCTGGTACAAACAATTGACCACGCTCTGCGACAGTCCATCACCGATAGAATAACCCAGAAAGGTATATTGCTGTGCGCTGCTGAATAAACCGGATAGAAGAAGAAGACCAGTGAAAATGACTTTGATTTTCATCCTGAAATATGCTTTTAGCATTGTGGGTAAGGCTGCATAGCGAAGACACTTCAATGACTTCGATTCAGAATATGCATGAATGCGACCACGTTTTACTTCAATCAAAACCATTGTTGTCCGGGGAAAGTTTCGAATATTATTCCAAATGACTGATATTGTTGCCCTTTTGCAAAAGTTGTAAAACAGTACCTTACTTTATAAAATTTGCCACCAAAGCACTAAATCACCAAAAATCACCAATATAAATTATTCATTTTGTGTAATTTGGGGTCTTGGAGATTTGGTGGCAAGAATTTTTTCGATTTTTACCGGACAATAGTGAATCAAAAATACGAAATCCGGAGAATAATTCCTACGAATAACTCAAATAATCTTCGTATATATTTGAGAATGAAAGAGTACCTGAGGTCTTATCTTTTTCCTTCGATGATATCGAAAAAGTTTTTCTGATAGGTGTCGCTGACGGGAATGGTCCTGTCGGCAATTTTTATATGCCGCCGCTCCACAAAATCAATTTTATCGATGGCTACAAAATAGGACTTATGCACCCTGCAGAACTTCGGCTCTGGCAAAACATCTTCAATTCCACGGGCATTCATCAGGGTCATAATGCGCCGGCTGGGGGTTACAATGCGCCAGTAATCGCCCATCCCTTCCACATAAAGCACTTCGGATGCCCGCACTTTTTCGACGCGGGTTTCTGTTTTTACGAAAAAAAAGTCCTTAACATTTGAGTCCGCTGTAACAGCTGATGGCGGCTTCTCCGATTGCGGATTTCCCTCTTTAAGCATACGGTCATATACTTTATCAACCGCTCTCAAAAACCTTTCAAATGAAATGGGCTTCAGAAGGTAATCTGCTACATCCAGATCAAATCCCTGCAATGCATAAGCATCGTATGCCGTTGTAAGAATCACAAAGGGCCTCACTTTAAGCGCATTGAGCAATTGAATGCCCGTCAGCTCCTCCATCTGAATATCAAGCAGTATAAGATCTACCTTGTTGTTGCGCAGATATTCAAGCGTATCAATGGCATTGTCAAAGGTCTGCAGAAGGTTTAAAAATGGAGTTTTTTCGCAGTATTCCCTGATGATATCAAGGGCCAGAGGTTCATCGTCAATGGCAATACAATTGATTTTCATAGTTGATGGTTTTTTTTAATGATGCAGACCTGACTGCTTACTTCCATATTTCAAGTTTGACACTGTACTGCTCTCCATCCTGAACAATTTCAAGTTTATGACGGTCAGGATAGGTAAGCTGAAGCCTTCGACGGATATTGGACAGACCTATTCCACCGGAAGTTTCGCTTACGGTAAGTTTTGTCTTTTTAAGATAATTCAACACGCTGAATTTAATGCCTTTCTTATCTGCTGTCAGTCGGATAATTATTCCGGGCTGATGCAATTTACTGCTGTGTTTAAACGCATTTTCAACAAATGAAATCAGCAACATCGGTGCAATCTGGTGTCCGTCGGGGTTTCCTTCAATCTGAAGAGAAACAAAATCAGGATGACTGATGCGGAGTTTCTGCAGTTCGATGAAACTTTTGAGATAATCAATCTCTTTAACAAGTGGTACTTTATCGGCTGAGGCGTCAAAAAACATATACCTCATTACTGACGACAACTTCATGACCGCTTCCGGAGCCTTGTCAGATTTTTTGTAAACCAGCGAATAGATATTGTTAAGCGTATTGAACAGGAAATGGGGATTTACCTGAGAACGAAGCAGAGCCAGTTCACTTGCCTGACGCTGGTTTATCAGCTCATTCTTTTGTTTCTGCGATTCAAATGATTTGATCATAAAACTTATCAACACTGCGTAAATACCGGTGATGATAACCAGTCGCAGATTGTTCCATGCATATACCCACCTGAAGGCTGGTTCAGCATGAAATGTATTGCCCTGAATCTTCCAGAAGAGAATTTCAAGCGGAGTTCGGAAAGCGGTGAGCAACACCAGAATGGCAATACCTGCAATGATTACCATTACTTTATGTTTAAATTTCATCAGGACAGGGAATGAAAAATAAATGGTATAAAATGACACCATATTAAGTAAGGTGCTGATAATAACATCTTTAATGTATTTATTGCTAAAAAGCCAGATTGCTTCATACTGACCGATATACAACGGAAAAAGCGCCTGGTTAATAATGTAAAACCAGAAAAAGAAGTGAATGAGCAGGATGCCTTTCCTTTTCATTGTGGTACTGTGTTACAGGCGTTGAAACCCTATCAAATATAAGCAAAATAATGAAAACTAAGATCATAAACCATCATCAAATCGATGAAATGTACTGATTAAACGGCAAAATAAATGTATGATTCTGCAAGAGGGTAATGCAAAAGGGTAGTTAAGTCCCGGATAAAAGTCTGTTTGATGTTTTTTTGTAATGAAAATTTCAAAATCTATGCATGGGATATTATCTGAAGGGACCGTCATTTCTTCCGATCAGCATCAGGAAAGGATAGTACCTGTAATTCAGATACCTGCATGCCAACATCCCCCCGCTGATCGGAATTTGTAATTCATTGTATTCCAACGGTTTTGTGGTTTTTCTAACTCCTTCGTCCTAAGCTTGAGTCGCTTAATCCTGTTTTTCTGTCTCTCAGGCCGTTAGGCCTCGTATCCGCACCGCGACTGCCTAAAATTCGACCATAATGTAATCGTCATTCGAGATTTCCATGTCTTAAACAATCGCGTCCGGAAGTCGATTTTAGAAGGTCGCTCCCGCGGATACTGAAANNAAAATCTGAGCTCTTCTTTGCGGATTTAGGCAAGCCTTTCGGGTATAAAGATTAGGTGATAATGTCAAAAAGACGGGACCGGCCTTCTAAAAATGGCGTTAAGAAGGCAGGCTGCAGATAAATAAAGAAGAAATGCAACCGACTAACTAAGTCGTAGCTCAGAAAATTATTGTACATCGGTGCAAAGCAGAGGGAGAATGTAACAACCTCATTTCTTCCTGTAAAAATCGCAGCTTGCCTTTAGCCAATTTTTAGGAAGCCTTGAGTTTTGGTTACCTTTTGATTAAGCAAAAGGTAAGATAAAGAAAAGAGATGCGTCTGCCTCCTTCGGCCATTGCTTGAGTCACTTAATCCAATTTTTCTGTCACTCAGGCCGTTAGGCCTCGTATCCGCTCAACGACTGCCTAAAATTTAACCATAATGTTATTATTATTCCTGTTTTCAGATTGCTCAACGATCAATCCCGGAAGTCAATTTTAGAAGGTCGTTTCCGCGGATACTGAAAATTTGAGCTCTTCTTTACTCAAGCGTAAATACCGACACTTCTTTTCATTTCAGTTTTTCTTTGTAAGGAAAACCGGATAATCTAAACATAACCTCGTACTTCAATTAATTCAGCAACAATTATGTTTCATCGGTTGTTTAATAACATATGAACAGACACATTAATACATTTTAACCGTGAAACGAACACTGATCATTTCAACTGTCCTCTTTGCTGCAGTGTTTGCAGGAATGATGGGGCTTATGTCATTGAAAAATGAACCATCTGCCAGCAGAAGCTCCGAAGAAAATTCTGCAGCCCTCAATTACCAGACCTATTGTGCAGGATGCCACGGCGATAACCTGGAAAAGTTCACTGCAAAAAAGTGGATGGATGAACCTGACAACGCTTCGGTCATCAACAGCATAAAACTGGGAATAGAATCTGAGGGTATGCCGGCATTTCAGAATACCTTTTCAGATTCAGAACTTGAAGAACTTGCTGCCTATGTCAAAAAAGGGATTCCTGATGACAGAAGTTCACTGAAACCTGCAGTTAAAGCAGGAGAGGTGACAAAATCGGAAGTGCAGGATTTTATTGTTGAAACGGTAGTTACAGGGTTGGATGTGCCCTGGGGTCTTGTGTTTCTGCCAGATGGGGATCTGCTGATTTCGGAAAGAGCCGGAACTTTACATCGTTTTTCAAAAGGAAAACTGTCACTGCCCATTCAGGGATTGCCGCCCATCAAGGCAAAAGGTCAGGGCGGTTTGCTCGACTTATGCCTGCATCCCGACTACGCAAAGAATGGCTGGATTTATATCGCTTACAGTGCCCTGAATCCCGAAAAGGGAAATTCCAACAGCAATACAGCCATTATGCGGGCTAAGCTTGATGGAAATAAACTGGTGGATCAGCAGGTGATTTTTACGGGAGATCCATTCACCGACAGATCGCATCACTACGGATGTAAACTTGCCTTTGATGATAAAGGACATCTGTTTTTCGGAATCGGAGACCGGGGTCAGCACTTCGATTTCCCGCAGAAACTCGACAATGCCAACGGGAAAATGCACCGCATTAACGATGATGGTTCAATTCCAAAGGACAATCCGTTTGTAAATACAAAAGGAGCCATTGCATCCATATACAGTTACGGCCACCGCAATCAGCAAGGCACAAGCATACATCCGCAAACCGGGGAGCTGTGGGTATCCGAACATGGCCCGAAGGGTGGTGATGAATTAAATCTGGTTGAACCGGGGAAAAACTATGGCTGGCCCGTTATTTCTTACGGAATTAACTACAACGGCACCATTCTCACAGAGTTAACAGAAAAAGAAGGAATGGAGCAACCCGTGCATTACTGGACACCGTCAATTGCGCCTTGCGGAATGACTTTCCTCACCGGCGATAAATATAAAAAGTGGCAAAACAATCTTTTTATAGGTTCATTGCGGTTTGAGTATCTGGAAAGGGTGGTAATCAACGGCCACTCGGTAATGCACACCGAAAAACTGCTCGAAGGCATAGGGCGTGTAAGGAATGTGGTGGTTGGTAATGACGGGCTGATTTATGTAGCTACCGAAAATCCGGGGAAGATTGTGAGGTTGGTGCCGGTGGGAAGAGAGTGAGGCCGGAGGGCAGAGGTCAGAGGTCAGAGGTCGGAGGTCGGATATCCCCTTGTCCTGAAAACGTCCCTCGTCCCTTTCCCTCGTCCCTCGCCCCTTACTTCCGTCCCTCGCCCCTCGTCCCTCGCCCCTCGCCCCTTCTTCCCGTCCCTCGCCCCTCGCCCCTTACTTCCGTCCCTCGTCCCTTCTTCCCGTCTCTCGCCCCTCGTCCCTCGCCCCTTACTTCCGTCCCTCGTCCCTTTTAAAAATCCGAAATGCTCGATTCGCTTATCTTAATCAAAATCTCAATCACCCTGGCTCTCCTATCATGCCTGCTTGATACCCATGCCCAATCTGCTGATCAGAAACTACCTAACAATCAGAAACCTGATTCCACAATTATACTTGAGCCGGTCACCATTGAAGGTTATCAGTTAAGTACCCGATTGCAAACATTCCCCGGGAATCTCTCGGTGCTTGGCGCTGACGATCTTCTACTTTCCGACGGCAACAATATGGCCACAACGCTCAACACCATTCCAGGCGTAAGCATGCAAAGCGGAACTTATGCAACCAACCGCATCGTCATCAGGGGAATGGGAAGTCGCACGCCCTACAATACCAACCGCATCAGATCATACCTCAACAACATCCCGATTACAGCTTCCGATGGTATATCGGCACCCGAAGAAATTGACCAGCAAAGTCTCGGGCGGATTGAAGTGCTCAGAGGTCCTTCCTCAGCGCTTTATGGCTCAGGATTGGGTGGAAGTATCAACTTATTCACACCTGAAAAACAGCAGAATGAAGGAGTATTCAGCTTGAACTACGGAAGTTTCAACACCTTGAGAACCAATATTTCAGGAACAATAAATACCCCGAATACCAGGCTGTGGGGAAGTCTCAGCCATCTGCAATCGGACGGCTACCGGGCAAACAATGAATACAAACGCACATCATTCATAACAACAGCAAATTGGAAACAACCCAAATGGTCACTGAAATCAACCCTGTTGCTGGGCAGTTCGGATGGCGAAATCCCAAGTTCGCTGGGCAAAACTCAATTTGAAAATGATCCGAAGGCTGCTGCAGCCAACTGGGAAGCCATAGAAGGGCACAAGAAAAACAAAAAAGCCATGGCAGGTGTCACACTCACAAACATTATTTCGCCAAAGCTTACCAATGAGCTAACCCTTCATGGAAAATGGAGCGATAACTTTGAAAAACGCCCCTTCAATAACCTCAGTGAACAAACCCTGAGTGCCGGAATCCGAAATAAACTGAGTTATTACAGACCAGTAACCGACTGGGTGCTTGGCATTGACTGGATTGCGGAACAGTACAAATGGAAACTTGACAAGGATGAAACCCTGCTGAACGAAAATCGTGAAAACCGCAATCAGTTCAGTGTGTTTGCCATCATGAATTACAGGCCGACATCCCGACTCAGCCTTTCGATGGCCGGAACCCTGAACCACATTCGCTACAACCTCACCGATTTATTTGCAACCAATGGCGATCAATCGGGCAAACGTGATTTCCCGCTGATCGTTTCACCGCGAATCGGGGTGAACTATGCAGTAAGTGATCAAATTGCCCTTTATTCTTCGGTTGGCCATGGCTTTTCAATGCCTTCGCCCGAAGAAACCCTGTTACCAGCCGGCGATGTTAACCCCGATATCAAACCCGAACAAGGCATGCAATACGAAACCGGAGCCCGGTTTAACCTCTTTGAAAAAGCCGTTGAAGCAGAGGTTACCCTTTATTGGATTGAGCTAAACAACCTGCTGGTAACCAAGCGGATTACAGAAGATATCTTCACCGGAATGAATGCCGGCAAAACCCGCCATCAGGGACTTGAGCTTTTACTGCGCAACCGGATTCTGGATTTCAGCAGCTTCCCGGGGAAACTGAATACAACTTTCAGCTACACATTTTCCCGAAACAGTTTCATCGACTTTACCGATGATGGAAATACACACGATGGCAATGATCTGCCCGGCATCCCTGATCAATATGCACAATTACAGCTTTCGTGGAACCCATATAAAAAGCTGGAGTTTTTCACTCACCTGCAATACACCGGCAATCAGTATATAAACGATGCAAATACATTGAAATATGAAGGCTATTTTCTGCTCAACTTAAAGGCCGCAAATCAATTTCAGATCAGAAAAGCAGGAATTTTTAAATTGTATGCAGGAATCAATAACCTGACCAACACACATTATGCTTCCATGCTTCTTGTAAATGCCCTGGGTTTTGGAAACAATGAACCACGTTACTATTACCCCGGATTGCCACGGCATTTTTATGCGGGTGTGGAGATGAGGTTTTGACAATCACAAAAAAAAGCCCGGCATTGCAGCCGAGCATTTACTTTTTGTAGCCCCGACAGGAATCGAACCTGTATTTAAAGTTTAGGAAACTTCCGTTCTATCCGTTGAACTACGGAGCCATCTTTTTTATTTATGCAATTTCTGTATTTCAAAGTTTAGGATCTCGTCATTGGTGACGAGACTATCCGTTGAACTACAGAGCCAATTTCTAATGGGATGCAAAATTAATAAATATCCCCAAGCTGTGCAAATGAGATTTTGAGGGACATAAATACTATCTGTATTCGACAATCAGAACTGTAGTCGAAAACTAATGTGCTGGAAATCATTCGTTTTGAAGACATGATTTTAAATCAGCATCCTTTTACGGATATGTATATCAATGTCGTTTAGTTAAGACCTCGGATGGAATATAAAATAAAAAAGTATCCTTCGACTCCGCTCAGGATGACTGTCAGTCTGAGCGGAGTCGAAGACAATTTTTCTTAACTAAACGACATTGATATGTATATCTACAATTTATCATACGCACCACAAATGAAATCATTATCATCTTTCTGATCATGGCGGTTCATATTGCAAAGAAGATTTTGCTCCCAATCATCGCTAAAATATTTTTTACAGGTAATGCATAGCCCTGGAGTTGGTATTGTTTCAATGTCAACCTTGGTTCCATCATCATTATAAAATCCATTTACTTCTACCTGGGGAGGAGCGGTTTCAGGATCAAAATCAAGAAATCTTTTCAGGGAGTTTAACAAGTGCTCATGTTTATACTTATACCATTCAATATTATAGTCAGCTTGCTCGATGTAAGACTTTAGTTTCATTATTTGCTCTTTTCCCAATAGATAATCATCCAGCCCTTCAGTCTGAAAAAGGTCAGAGATAACGTCTTTTGCAAAATCTCTAATAACATATTGATAATCAAAATAATGTATAGGATCCAACCTGATGGATATGTTCCACTCCGACTCAATTTTGTTGAACAGATCAATATAGGGTTCAATGGTGGGTTTATATTCGTGATCCATAATCGAATATGGAATTTCCACAACTTCGAAAGTATCAGCATTAAGGTAACAGACATTCCCGGCTTCTGTGCTCTGAACAATCATATCGAGAACTTCCGGAGGATAATTTCTTTTCATAGCTGATATCTCTGTTTAAACAGGCGTTTTGCGAACCAAAAATAATGATTTTTTATCTGGCTTTCTCTTATTTTAAGTTGAAGGCCATGTATGTCTGTGAAATATGTGCTCTCTCATACTATTTTTGCCTTTCTGTGAGGATTCCAGTGGAATTGCCATCTGTGGAAAGAAAGTTGCCAATCATACTTCTTTCCGGCAAAAGATATTAAAGTGATCAACCGCTTACCATATTAATTTAACAATCCCTACTTTTGTAAACTGTCAATTATATCAATGTGATCATGAAAAATCTTCTGTTTCTGTTTATTTGGCTTATCTCATTAAATGCTTCGGCTCAGTTCGAAAAGTACTTCTACAACAAAACCCTGCGCATCGATTACATGCATGCCGGTACTGCCGACACGGATGTTTATGCATTGGATGAGTTGATCGATGAACCTTTCTGGGGCGGTTCCAAAACCAATCTGATTTGCCCGTTCAATTACGGGAATTACAAATTCACGCTTACCGATGAGGCAAGCGGTGAACTGATTTATTCTAAAGGTTACTCCAGCCTGTTCGCTGAATGGCAAACCACTGCCGAAGCCCGCGAAACAACACGTTCATACCCTGAAAACGTGGTGATGCCTTATCCGAAAAAGCCAGTGGCCGTTGATTTCTATAAACGCAAACGCGATGGAGAATGGGAAAAACAGTTCACACTGAAAGTAGATCCGAAAAGCTACTTTATCAAAAAAGAACGTAGGCATGAATTCCCGCATTTCATGGTAAATGACGCCGGGAAGCCCGAAGAATGCCTTGATATTGTTTTTGTTCCTGAAGGTTATACCCTTGCGGAGATGGACAAATTTAAAGCCGACAGCAAACGTCTGGCTGATTTCCTCCTCAACTGTAAACCCTTTGATGAGTACAAAGGCAAAATCAATATATATGGAGTTGAAGCCCCATCCGCTGAGAGTGGCGCCGATATTCCCGGCAAGGACATCTGGAAGAAAACCATCCTCAACAGCAACTTTTACACTTTTGATATTGAGCGCTATCTCACCACCGCCGACATGAAAAGTGTACGCGATGTGGCTGCCAATGTTCCTTACGATCAGATTTGTGTGATTGCAAATTCACAAATATATGGTGGTGGCGGCATTTACAACCATTATGCACTTTTTACGAGCGATAATCCTTTTGCGAATTATGTATTTGTACATGAGTTCGGACACAGCTTTGCCGGACTTGGCGATGAGTATTACAATTCGGAAGTTGCCTATGAAGATTTCTACAACCTCAGCATCGAGCCCTGGGAGCCAAACATTACCACACTGGTCAACTTTGAAACCAAGTGGAAAGATATGGTTCCGGAAGGAACTCCTATTCCAACTCCTGAAAAGGACAAGGATAAATACGCTGTGGGCGCTTACGAAGGCGGAGGGTATATGACAAAAGGGATTTTCCGCCCGGCTCATGATTGTACCATGAAATCGCTTTCCTACAATAACTTCTGTCCGGTTTGCCAGAAAGCCATACGCGAAAAAATAGAATTTTACACCAGGTAAAACAAACTATTGAAATCCAATTTGCATATCAATGTCGTTTAGTTAAGACCTCGGATGGAATATAAAATGAAAAAGTATCCTTCGACTTCGCTCAGGAGGACATCGTATAGGGTTGATAACGTGTGTATTAAAGAGAATAAATTTCGACTTAACACGCATGTCACACTGAGCGGAGTCGAAGTGTTTAAACGCTTGAGCTACTTGTCATCTCCGCATTATGCTCAAATTTTTTTTTGAGTCTCAACTCAGAATGACTGTCAGTCTGAGCGGTTCCGATAGCTATCGGAACGAAGACAATTTCTCTTAACTAAGCGACATTGATCTGCAACCCTGAAAAAACACTGATTTGAAACTAAAAACCCACTTCACCGACCTTGGCCTGATTGAATACGGAACTGCATGGAACCTTCAGGAACGCTTGTTTAACAGCATAATAGCCCAAAAGAAATCAGGACTTACCGAAACTGACAACTACCTTCTTTTCTGCGAACACCCGCATGTATATACGCTGGGGAAAAGCGGATCGGAAAACAATCTGCTGCTTGATATGATTCAGCTTCAGGCAAAAGATGCAAGCTTTTTCCGCACAAACAGAGGTGGCGACATTACCTATCATGGTCCGGGACAGATTGTGGGATATCCCATACTGAACCTTGAAGCCATAGTCAAGGGAGCCCGCGAATACATTGAAAAAATGGAGGAGGCCATTATCCTCACACTGGCTCATTACGGCCTGGCATCTGAACGCCTCGACGGTGCAACCGGCGTTTGGCTCGATACCGGCAATCCTGAAAAAACCCGTAAGATTTGTGCCATAGGCGTGCGGACCAGTCACTGGGTAAGCATGCATGGATTTGCCTTTAATGTGAACACCAACCTTCAATACTTCAACTACATCAATCCATGTGGTTTTACTGATAAATCAATAACTTCGCTTTCGAAAGAACTGGGCCGTGATATAGAAACCGAAGAAGTAAAATCTGTGCTGGCCGAAAAACTGGCTGCTGTTTACGGACTTGATTTGATAAATTTGACGTTCAGCGAACTTAATCAGAACAACTTATGAAAAAAATAAATTCCATTTGCGTTTTTTGCGGATCTTCACCCGGTGCCGATCCCGATTTCACAGCATCGGCACGACAGCTTGGCAAACTGATGGGCCAACAGGGAATTACTTTGGTTTATGGCGGAAGCAATATTGGTCTGATGCGTGCCATTGCTGATGCCTGCCTCGCCGAAGGTGGGCATGTGATTGGCGTTATGCCTCAGGGCTTGATAGACCGCGAGGTTGCATACACCGATCTTAAAGAGTTTCATGTGGTGGAATCAATGAGTATCCGCAAAGAAAAAATGGCAATGCTCTCAGATGCTTTTATTGCCATGCCTGGCGGTATCGGCACACTTGATGAAATCTTTGAAGCCATGTCGTGGAATCAGCTCGAAATAATGGATAAGCCGGTTGCCTTGCTCAATACAAAAGGTTTTTACGATCAGCTTGTCGGGTTCCTGAATTATACGGTTGAACAAAAATTTGTCAGGCCCGAACACCGGAATAACCTTCTGGTTGATGAAAACCCTGAAAAACTACTCGAAGCCATTGAAAATTTTGTTTCCCTGAAAGTTGACAGCAAATGGATTGATGATTTGAAGGCGGAGACGGCGAAGCGATCTTTCCAGGACTAGGAGACACGGAGACTGGGAGACAAGGAGAGCTAAAGAGGGGTGAGGGACGGGAAGAAGGACAAGGAGACACGGAGATGGGGAGATAAGGGGAGGTGAAAAGGGACGAGGGACGAAAACTAGGGACGAGGGACGGATTCAGGACACGGTGACAAGGTGACAAGGAGACTGGGAGACAAGGGGATTGAAGCGGGACAGGGTTCGGTTTTGGGGCGAGGGTCGGAGCGGAGGTCGAGCGGAGTCGAGACCGAATCAGGACTGGGAGACAAGGAAACAGTGAGACCAGGTGATCTGGACAAGGATAAAATCAGAAATTGTAAATAATTGCTTAAATGCCAAAGAAGTGCGTCCTTCTCCTTGAGGAGAAGGTGCCCGAAGGGCGGATGAGGTGCTAAAAGGACAAGGAGACTGGAACAACCCTACTCATCACAAACCATTCACAAAACCCGATATTCCGGCAATATCCTGATCCATCATACACTTGAAGTGACCTTTCGGACATTTCTCAAAACCTATTTTGCTGCAAGGCCGGCATGACAAACCTTTTACTTCAGCCATCAGCTGCGGAATATCTTTAGCCAGATATGGGTACATCCCAAGCTCAGGAACGGTATTTCCCCACACAGAAACTATGGGCTTGCTGAATGCAGCCGCGATATGCATGAGTCCGGTATCGTTGGTGATTACTGCTTTTGCCTGCCGCACAATGGAGGCCGATTGCATCAGATTGTATTTTCCACAGGCATTATATGCTGTTACTCCCTCAGCCGAAGAAATGGCTTCTCCCCTTTCATTGTCTTCCGGGCCACCAAGCAAAACCACAGGCATATCAAGCATACGGCAGATTTCGATGGCTTTTTCAACCGGCAATATTTTGGTGTTGTGTTTGCCGCCTGTTACCAATCCGATATAACCACTGATGAATGGAGCAGGAAGTTCTTCAATATTAACCTCCATCCCTTCGGGGATATAAAACTCCAGACCAAGTCCGTCATTTTTGATACCCAGGCTTTTGGTGGTTTGCAAGTAGCGGTCAACGATATGAATATCAGGCAAAACCTTAAGCTTAAACCTCACCAGCAACCATTTACGCAGGTTTAATTTATCGAACCGGCTGAATGGCCGTCGCAATCCCAGGATTACCTGCCACGATCGCAGGTTGTTGTGCAGGTCTATGATGTGATGATACTGCTGATCGCGAAGTTCAGGCAAAACTTCTGAAACGCTCTTCCTTATGGTAATAACCCTGTCGATACGGGGATTGGCCCTGAGAATAGGCGCAAAAGTTTCCTTGGTAAGAAAATGAATCTCTACATCATCCATTTGCTGCTTCAGGCAGCGCACCACCGGAGTAGTAAGTACAATGTCGCCAATGGAACTGAAACGGATAATCAGGATTTTTCGGGGCATAAGGAAAAGCAGTCTTTTGGCAAAAGTAAGAAAAGCAGAAGAATACTAAAAACATTTCATTGCGCTTTTGTGCCTGCCCGACTTAACAAAGTTCAGGCGGGTCTTCGCGTGATTCTTAAACCCATTATCTTTGCAAAATGATATTTATCGACACACACACACATCTTTACCTCGAAGAATTTGAGCCCGATCACCATCAGATGGTGGAAAGAGCCATTGAAGCTGGTGTAAAATACATGATGTTGCCCAACATCGACAGCACTTCGGTGCATCCGATGCTTGAACTTTGCGCGGCTTTCCCCGACAATATCATGCCTATGATCGGACTTCACCCTACTTCAGTAAAGGAAAATTATATGGACCAGCTGGCTGCAGTCGAATGCTGGCTGCTTGATCGTAAATTTTATGGCATTGGTGAGTGCGGAATGGATTTTTACTGGGATAAAACATTCGTCAACGAACAGGAAATTGCTTTCCGGCATCAGATAGATCTGGCAAAGGCATACAAGCTTCCGCTGATTGTGCACATCAGGGAATCGTTCAACGAAGTGATAAAAATCCTGAAAGATGTAAACAAGCCTGACCTTCATGGTATATTTCATTGCTTTTCAGGAAGTGTGGAACAGGCCAGGCAAGCCATTGATCTGGGGTTCAGTCTCGGGCTGGGAGGCGTAACTACCTTCAAAAACAACAAAATGCAGGAAACCCTGAAGCATATTGACCTGAAACATCTGGTGCTGGAAACCGATGCTCCGTTTCTTGCGCCTATGCCCTATCGCGGTAAACGCAATGAACCGGCATACATTCCGCTGATTGCTGAAAAGATTGCTGAAATAAAGGGAATATCCGTTGAAGAAGTTGCTCAGGCAACTACTGAAAATGCAATGAAATTGTTTCGGATTGCAAACCATGAAACAATGGAACCTGCGTCCGGCGGACAATCTCCAGCCAAACATAATTGATTACAGATACCATTTAAAAAACGTTATGGAATCCAACATTCTGGTAATATACACCGGCGGCACAATCGGCATGATAAAAGATCCGGTAACCGGAGCACTTGCGCCATTTAATTTTGATGCACTTTACAATCACATACCTGTGTTGCAGAATTTCAATTGCCGGATTGATTCGTATTGCTTTGATCCACTGATTGATTCCTCCAACATGAATCCTGAATTCTGGGTAAGGCTTGCACGGGTGATAGAAGAAAATTATGAGAAATACGACGGTTTTGTTGTACTTCACGGAACAGACACCATGGCATATACAGCCTCGGTACTCAGTTTTATGCTCGAAAACCTGAACAAACCGGTGGTATTTACCGGTTCGCAATTGCCAATGGGTGTGTTGCGCACCGATGGAAGGGAAAATTTCATCAATGCCATTGAAATTGCAGGCGCATATGTTGACGAAACACCGGTTGTTCCGGAAGTAAGCATATGCTTCGAAAACCGGCTGATGCGCGGAAACCGGACCAATAAGTTCAATGCAGAACACTTTAACGCCTTCCTTAGCGGAAACTATCCTTTGCTGGCTCAGGTAGGTGTACATATAAGGTATAGTCATCAGCACATTCTCAAACCAAATTTCAAAAAACTGAAAGTGCACTGCAACCTCGACCCAAATGTGGCCATTCTCAAGTTATTTCCAGGCATAACCGAAAATGTGGTAAAAAGCATACTGAATATTTCCGGCTTAAAAGCCCTGATACTTGAAACCTACGGCGCAGGAAATGCACCCACCGATAAATGGTTTGTGGATGCACTTTCCGAAGGGATAAAAAACGGGATAACCATATTTAATGTCACTCAGTGCAAGGGAGGTTCGGTAGAGATGGGAAAATATGAAACCAGTGTTCAATTGGAAAGCATTGGTGTGGTTGGAGGTTACGACATCACAACGGAATCGGCAATAGGCAAAATTATGTATTTGCTTGGCGAAGGATATACCGGTGAGAAATTGAAACAACTGTTGCAAACTCCGCTCAGGGGAGAACTCACCATTGAATAGTTGCCGATGTACAAAAAAGTTCAAACAAAAATCTTAAAAAATTGTTGCTGCTTCAATCCTCTGATTTTTTGACCTTTACAAAACAAATGTATCGGAATATGAAAAATAAAATCAGTGGAAAGAAGATTAAAAATAATTGCTTTGCCTCTTGGTTCACAATTTTTTGTATTTTAGCGCCCTGAAAAGCATGAAGAGGCGTAAGTTTGAGCCTGTTACGGAGAGATGGCCGAGTGGTCGAAGGCGCACGCCTGGAAAGTGTGTATATGCCAAAAGCGTATCATGGGTTCGAATCCCATTCTCTCCGCAAAGCGAGAAATAAATGACAATTCACACAATAAACTGAAACAAAAACAAGTTCACTTAAAATCAAAAATCAATAACAATTAACTATGAAAAAATTAATTGCGTTTTTGACTGTAGCAGTAATGCTCACTTTCGGGGTTACCTCCTTCGTAATGGCTCAGGTCGATACGGCTCAGGCCGCACAAACAACCGCAGTTCAGGAAGAAGCCGCTCAACCTGAAACCCTTGTAGCCACTGATGATGCCCCACAATCGTTTCATCAGGTACTGAAATCAAAATTCATTGAAGGTTCACCAGGCTGGATGTTCCCGGTTCTTTTGACTCTCATTCTTGGTTTAGGCTTATCTATTGAGCGTATCATTTACCTCAATCTTTCAACCACCAACACCCAGAAGTTGCTCAACAAAGTTGAAACAGCGCTGGAAATGGAAGGTGTAGCTGCAGCCAAAGAAATCTGCAAAACTACCCGCGGACCGGTTGCAAGCATTTTCTTCCAGGGTCTTGATCGCCACAGCGAAGGTCTTGAAATCGTTGAGAAATCAATCGTTTCTTACGGTGGAGTATTAATGGGCCGTCTTGAGAATAACCTCTCATGGATCGGATTGTTTATTTCACTTGCACCTATGCTCGGGTTCCTTGGAACAGTTGTAGGTATGGTTCAGGCTTTCGACGCTATCGAAGCAGCTGGTGACATTTCACCAACCGTTGTTGCAGGAGGTATGAAAGTGGCTCTTTTAACAACCGTTTTCGGTCTTATCGTAGCTATTATTCTCCAGATTTTCTACAATTACCTGATTTCCAAAATTGATGGTATTGTTAACTCTATGGAAGATGCAACCATTTCATTTATGGATATTCTGGTGAAACACAAAAACGCTAAAAAGTAAAAACCATGCAAGAGAGTCCATTAATCAATCCTGGCCTGTTTCTGGCTTATGCACTTATGGCCGTTGCAACTATTTTGGCTATTGTTTTCCCGATAATTCAAACTTTCGGGGATCTTAAAAAAGCCAAAGGCGGACTCATCGGTTTTGGAATTCTGGTTGCTGTTTTGTTGCTTGCTTTCTTTTTGTCACCGGCTGAAACCGGAGCATTTTATGACAAGCACAACATTTCGCCCAATACCTCAAAACTGATTGGAGGAGGTCTGCTTGCAACCTACATTGTATTTGCAGGTGTGGTCATCAGTATCCTCTATGCCGAAGTGGCAAAGTGGTTTAAATAATTTTGTTCCTTTAAAATAAGGAAGCGCTATGGCAAGAAAAGTTCCAGAAATAAATGCCGGTTCAATGGCTGATATTTCCTTTCTGTTGTTGATCTTCTTCCTGGTTACTACAACCATGGACGTTGACTCAGGTATCGTAAGGAGATTGCCCCCAATGCCGGAAAAAGACGCCCCGATTCCAGAGGTTAAGGAGAGAAACATTTTTAATGTCCTCGTTAATAAAAACGATCGGCTCTTTATTAATAAAGGATGGGGAGATATCCGCACCCTTCGTGCTGACACCAAAGAATTCCTTTCTAATCCCAGGAACCGTGAAGACCTTCCTGAGAAAAAAGTGGAAAATATCCAGTTTCTCGGTGACTTCCCTGTTTCCAGAGGTGTAATTTCACTCAAGAACGACCGCGGAACTTCGTACAACATGTACATTCAGGTTCAAAACGAACTCACAGCCGCTGTGAATGAGTTAAGAGATGAGTTATCCAGACAAAAGTTTGGAAAACCTTTCAGTGAACTTACTGATCAGGATATGGTTTCTGCCATTCAGAAAGCAATTCCAATGTCAATCTCTGAAGCTGAACCGGAAGATATAGGAGGAACCAAATAATGGCAAGATTTAAGAAAGAAAAGTCAGGCGAATTGCCTGCTATCAGCACTGCTTCGATGCCGGATATTATCTTTATGCTCCTCTTCTTCTTTATGGTAACAACCACCATGCGTGAAGTTACCCTGAAGGTTCGCACAAGAGCTCCTGAAGCTACTGAAGTTCAGAAACTTGAAAAAAAAGCACTTGTAAGTTTCATTTACATTGGCCCTCCCCTTCAGGAAAGGCTATATGGAACTGAGTCGCGTATTCAGTTGAATGACAGTTTTCGCACTATTGCTGATATCCCTGAGTTTATTTACATGGAAAGAGAAGCAAGGGTTGAAGCCGACAGGCCTTTCCTTACGACTTCACTCAAAGTGGATTTAGAAGCAAAAATGGGTATCGTAACAGATGTAAAACAAGAACTGCGTAAGGTGGGTGCATTCAAAATCAACTACTCTACCCGCAAAAAGCAGGAAAAACCCAAAGATTGATTTTCATAGTTAATCAATTTAAAGGGCGGATCATTTAATTGACCCGCCCTTTTTGTTTGAAGTAAAAACGAAAGTAAGAAGGTTGAAGTAAAAAAGTTGGAAATTGTTAATTCATTAGTTCTTTGAATCCTTGAATCCTTGAATCCTTGAATCTTGAGTCCCCTCCGAAAAGGGGGTTTATGTTTAACTGAAAAAATTAATGATGATCGCAAAAAATAGGACCATAGCCGGTTTTTTGACCCAGAAGGGTTTTATACTGATCCATAGTTCGGGATAAGTTGGGCAAAAGGATACCATGGTAAGCAAAAATGTAGTTTTAAACGTTCTTTGACATATTTGTTTCGTAAAGTTTACTATCCGGACAAGATTGATCCACAGGCATCTACAGCAAGCCCACATTTTTTGCTTGATCTGTCCCCTGTATTTTGATTTGCCATTTTTCAGCGGGATCCCAAATTGAAAAATGGTTGCTTCTACATTATTTCGTTTATGGAGTTCTTCCACTGGACGTCCTTTCATTTCACGACGCATGTTTGAAGCCCGGATTGCTTGTTGACCAAAATAGTAATAACCTGTCGAGGTTTTTATACTCCATTTATCTTCGGTGCTGTTTTTTCGCTTTTTGACTAAAACAGCTTGGACACATTCACCTGTATTGGTATCAGTGACTTGTAACCCTGTAGGGGTCATTTCTAAATCATACCTTGATTCAGCGCCTTGGATACCGGTGAAAACCATATCGATGTTTTCGCAACACCCGTCATTGGCAGGGCTTTGGTACGCGCCATCAGCGTAAGCCTTTTCAATATTCTGGCCCGTAACTTCAATAGTGGCCTGAATGGCTGGTCCAACAAATGCTGTATCAGGAGTGTTGGCTTTCTCAACAAGCACGTTGGTAATCAAGTTCAGGCCTTTTTCTGAACAGGTTTCCGTGATATTCACGCTGTAGCCTTTTACCTTTTGATCGCCTTTGTTGCGGTAAGCGCTGTCGGGATCATGCGGGGACTGGACACTCGACGAAGAGATCTCTTCTTTTGGACGAAGCTCAACCTGCTGATCTTCTGACACTTTGTATTGTTCGTTAAATACACGCTTGAGCAGAAGAAAGGGTTCGGTTTGGAGATTCCCAAATAATGACAGTAACTTGTAACTAATAATACCGATCGGGAGCAACCTTCCTTTTATTTCTTCCCTGGTGCTTCGATAAACAGTTTTGAGCGGTTCTTCTTTGACAAGTTTTTCCAGTTGTTCGAGGTCTGCAATCGAAAGTGTTGATTTTGCAGCAATATCAAGGGATTGAAAAAACATGCGTAGTGTATGGTGGATGATCTCGTAACGGGAAAACAAGGCGATGTTTCCTCCAATGAGTTTACTGTCCATGCGAATGCTCCGCCCATTTACATCAAACTCTTTAACCTGTCCGCTGGTAATTTGTGCAAAAGCCTTTCCCATCAAATCTTCACCATTTTGTTTTTGATGGTCATAAATCCGCTTGCGCAAAAGGTAATATGTTGATTCTACAGGCAATGGATCATTTATGTTGAACAATCCTAATGCGCTGCGTACAAGCAAGTTAAATCGACAATGTTCAAAAAGTTGCGAATCGCGCCAAACAAAAGATTCTTTTAAAATCATCATCCCAACAAGAGTGCGGATGGAGGAGTTCGGAGCACCAGTAGTGTTATTGAATAAAATACTGAATTGGGTTTCATCAATACGCATTACAACCTGATCATGGAATTGATTATGCCAATGCCCTTTATCACTGTATTGTTTGAATGCCGAGCTCTCTAACATCATCGGGACATTGGTGAAGGCATCCAATTGCGGTTCTTTGTTTGATTTTTTGAACATGGTACAAGCTTTGCTTATCGAAACAAATCTATCGCAAAAAAACGAGAAAACCAAATTAAGTTATTGACATTCAATTGTTTATAACTATTTACAAAATTTCGGTTGCCGCTTTTTATTAAACCAAGGTTAACAAAAAATGTCCGTCTGACTTTTCGGAGTGGACTCAATCTTTGAATCTTTGAATCTTTGAATCTTTGAAGTAAGAGGTAAGAAGTATGAAGTAAGAAAAATTGGAAATTGGAAACCCGCCTGACCGACTAACCTGATCTGGAAATTATAAGGAATGATAGTCGTCAGTCGGGCAAGTTGGAAATTAGAAATTAGAAATTACATTTCAAACTCCTGTCCCAGCTCAGGAACTTCAACATTTTTATACCCATCATCAAGCAAATGGCCTTTGTAAGCATTGGCCGATTCAAAATCGCCATGTACCAGGAAAGTCCGCTTAACTTTATCCTTTGCCTGACAGTTTAGAAAGTCAATCATTTCTTTATAGTCGGCATGTCCGCTGAATGCTTCAATCCTTTCAATTTTCGCTTTTACAGCATGCAATACACCGAAAATTGAAATCTCGGAATCGCCCCTCAAAATCCTGGCTCCCAGTGTACGCGGGCCGCAATAACCTACTGCAAGTATTGTATTGCGCGGGTTGCTGATGTTGTTGGCCAGATGGTGCTTTATTCTTCCGGCCTCCATCATGCCCGATGCAGAAATAATCACACAAGGCTCTTTTAAAGTATTGAGTCTCTTGGATTCTTCGGCCGTTTTTATGTAATGTAACGAACTGAATCCAAAAGGATCGGGATCGGTTTCCATAACTTCATGTACATCATCATTAAAGCAATCGGGGTGCAATCTGAAGATTTCAGTTGCATTTACTGCCAGCGGACTGTCAACGTAGATTTTAATGCGGGGCAGCACACCATCATTAAAAAAATTATTCAGTGTGTGTACCAGCTCCTGTGTGCGTCCGATGGCAAAAGATGGAATGATCAGCTTCCCTCCTTTTTCGGCGCAGGTTTCCTTTACCACCCTCAGCAGTTCGGCTTCCGCATCCTGACGGGCAGGGTGCAAACGATCACCATAAGTGGACTCGGTTATCAGATAATCACATTGCGGAAAAGCATCGGGAGAGCGAAGAATCCGGTTTTCCGGCCTTCCTATATCTCCTGTATAAGCTACACGTATTATTTCTCCTTGATCTCTGATCTCAAGATTCACAACGCTGCCTCCCAGCATATGGCCGGTATTGGTAAATTTAATCTTGATATTATCATCAATTTTAAACTTTCTTTCATAAGGTACTCCGATAAACAGACCGAGACATTTACGTGCATCGTCGAGCGTGTAAATGGGTTGTACCGGTGGCAAACCCTGTCTGGCGCGTTTCTTATTAAAGTAATAAGTATCATTCTCCTGAATATGACCGCTATCGGGCAACATAATGGAACAAAGGTCGCGGGTGGCATTGGTACAAACCACCGAACCCCGGAAGCCAAGCCTGTACATATATGGAATCAATCCGGAGTGATCAATGTGGGCATGCGAGAGGATGATGTGATCAATTTCGGCAGGCTCAAAACCAAGGTTACGGTTCATGCTATCCGTTTCAAGGCCTTTGCCCTGATAGATACCGCAGTCGAGAAGAAGTTTCTTGCCGGCTTCAGTGGTAATTAAGTGTTTGCTGCCGGTTACTTCGCGGGCAGCACCGAGAAATTGGAGTTTCATTATTGAGGGGGTATCAGTTAATATTCAAATAGTAAAAGGAAGTCAAATGTAGTTATATTATCGATATGAAATTATGAGCAGATTCGCACTGGAAAAACGAAGCTTTTTAAACAAACTTGCGTGCTGTAAAATAAATTAATTTATGTAAATCAAAAGTTCAACTTTGCTTTTACATAAATACTAAATCAAAAGGCAGGAATTACCCTGCCTTTTGATTATACATAAAAAGATATTTTTTAGCTTTTCAGCACTCCCAGTTCTTTTCCAACCTTGGTAAATGCTGTGATACATTTGTCAAGATGTTCACGGGTGTGTGCTGCTGAAATCTGTACACGTATGCGTGCTTGACCTTTAGGCACAACCGGAAAGTAAAAGCCGATAACATATATGCCTTCGCCTAAAAGTTTAGCTGCCATTTCCTGAGAAAGTTTGGCATCGTAAAGCATCACAGCTACTATCGCACTTTTGGTTGGTTTGATATCAAAACCTGCATCAACCATTTTCTTAACGAAGTAAGCGGTATTCTCATGAAGCCGATCCTGCAACTCGTTGGTTTCGCCCATCATATCAAACATTTTGATACCTGCAGCTGCAACAAGCGGTGGAATTGAGTTGGAGAAAAGATAAGGGCGTGAACGCTGACGAAGCAGTTCAATGATTTCCTTTTTACCGGTTGTAAAACCACCAATGGCACCACCAAAAGCTTTGCCAAGGGTTCCGGTAATGATTTCTACTTTACCACGAAGGTTATAAAGTTCGGTAACACCGCGGCCTGTTTCACCCACAACTCCAGCAGAGTGGCACTCGTCAACCATAATCATGGCATCGTATTTCTGAGCCAGGGCATATATTTCATCCATCTTGGCAACATTGCCATCCATAGAGAAAACACCATCGGTAACAATCAGTCTGAATCGCTGAGCCTGTGCAAGTTTCAGTTGCTCTTCCAGTTCGCCCATATCGGCATTGGCATAACGATAGCGCTGAGCTTTGCACAACCTGACACCATCAATAATAGAAGCATGATTAAGCGAATCAGAAATTATGGCATCATCTTCTCCAAGCAGTGGTTCAAAAACGCCGCCATTGGCATCAAAACAAGCCGCATACAAAATGGTGTCTTCGGTGCCGAAATATTCAGCGATTTTTGCCTCCAGGGCTTTATGCAGATCCTGGGTTCCACAGATAAACCGAACCGAAGAAAGTCCGTAACCATGTGTATCAAGCGCATCTTTGGCAGCTTGAATCAATTTGGGATTGTTCGAAAGACCAAGGTAGTTATTGGCGCAAAAGTTAAGCACTTCGGCACCACCACTTACTTTGATTTCTGCACCCTGAGGAGTGACAATTACCCGTTCATTTTTGTAAAGTCCGGCTTCCCGGATGTCGGCCAGTTCTTTTTGCAGATGGGCTTGAAGACGATCGTACATAGTTATGTATTTAAAGGTTATTGTTTGATTGTTTTTGAATTAACAATGCGCAAAGATATTACTTTTGACTTTCAGGAATAGTATTTTTCAAATTATTATCGATGATTTTCAGGCTATTTAAATTGGTTCTGAAGTGGTGGGAAAGCACCGGAATGAAACCTGATTTTTTTTTGCGATTCTCCAAATTATTGTACATTTGCCGCACTCATTGTTAATCGATTAACAAAACATATCAAACCTAATTACACACATGAAAAACATTTTGGTTATTGGCTCCGTGGGCCAGATTGGTTCGGAACTTACACTCGAACTTCGAAAAAGATATGGTAACAGCAATGTCGTTGCCGGATACCGTTCAACTTTGCCTACCGGCGAACTGCTTGAGTCAGGCCCTGCAGAGGTGGTGGATGCTACCAATGCACAACAGATTGCCGATGTTGTTAAAAAATATAAAATTGACACCATTTATAATCTGGCCGCTATTCTTTCAGCAGTAGGCGAAAGCAAACCACAGGTTGCCTGGAATATTGGTATCGGAGGCCTTATGAACTGCCTTGAGATGGGCCGTGAGTTCGGTTGTGCCGTTTCAACCCCCAGTTCCATCGGCGCCTTTGGAGGCGGCACACCACTCGATAATACCCCGCAGGATACGATTATGCGCCCGCAAACAATGTATGGCGTATCGAAAGTTGCCGGCGAATTGCTTAGTGACTATTATTTCAAACGCTTTGGAGTTGACACCCGCTCGGTGCGCTACCCTGGTATTATTTCAAATGCTACTCTTCCCGGTGGAGGAACAACTGATTACGCTGTAGAAATCTACTACGAAGCCATTAAAACCAAAAAGTTTACCTGTCCTCTCGGTGCCGGCACCTTCCTCGATATGATGTATATGCCGGATGCTATTGATGCAGCCATCGACCTTATGGAAGCAGATCCTTCAAAACTGAAACACCGCAACGCTTTTAACGTAAGCGCCATGAGTTTCGATCCTGAGATTATTGCAGCCGAAATCAAGAAACACATTCCTGATTTTGAAATGACTTACAATGTTGATCCTATGAAACAAGGTATAGCCAACTCATGGCCCAACAGTATGGACGACAGCGCTGCCCGTCATGAGTGGGGCTGGAACCCAAAATGGAATCTCCGCGCCATGACTGAAGATATGCTGAAGGTGATTGGTGAGAAACATGCAAAGGGGTTGATATAGAATTTCTAATTTCTAATTTCCAAACAATTTCGGATTTCGGATTTCGGATTGCCAATTTCTAATTTCTAAAGTCTAAAGTCTGATTTTCATTTGAGGTGACCTAACAAGTTTTCTATTAACTTGTTAGGTCCTCTTTTTTTGACTTCGGGTTTTCAGATCCGCAGATAGCATCTGCAAACAGCAGAGGCAATCGTTTTTTTAGTGTAATTTTGCAAACGCTGAGAAATCAGACATTCAGAGATCAGAAATACGATCCCAATAGCAATCGGGATCGAATTCTGAAATCCGAAATCCGAAATCCGAAATACCTTCAATGAACATCGCCGCACTCGTATCCGGAGGAGTTGACAGCTCCGTTATGCTTCACCTGCTGAAAGAGCAGGGTCATGAGCCTGTGATCTTTTATATACTTATAGGAATGAAGGATAAAGAGGGGTTTCTGGATTGCCCATCGGAGGAAGATATTGAAATTACAACCTGGCTGGCAAAAAAATACGGGTTGCGAATGGAAGTGGTAACACTTCAGGAAGAATATTGGGACAGCGTGGTGGCTTATACCATTGATGCTGTGAAGAAAGGCCTCACCCCAAACCCCGATGTAATGTGCAACCGCATGATCAAATTCGGGAGTTTCAATGAAAAATACGGCAGGGATTTCGACCTGATTACGACTGGTCACTACGCTTCAACCCTTGAAAAAGAAGGAGTTAAATATCTGGCAACCGCCAAAGATAAATTTAAGGACCAAACTGATTTTCTGGCACAGATTACTTACGATCAGCTTAAAAAACTAGATTTCCCGATTGGAAATCTGCATAAAGCGGAAGTAAGAAAAATTGCAAATCAGGTGAATCTTCCCAGCGCCGGGCGCAAAGACAGTCAGGGCATTTGTTTTCTGGGCAAAGTAAATTACAATGA
The DNA here is from genome assembly GCA_002412885.1 of Bacteroidales bacterium UBA5197. Lineage (GTDB taxonomy): Bacteria > Bacteroidota > Bacteroidia > Bacteroidales > Lentimicrobiaceae > Lentimicrobium. The sequence goes on along the minus strand of DHVX01000011.1, from coordinate 35,801 downwards.
TTTCATCCGGCGATATGTGGGTGAAAAAGACGGCAGGATTGTAGAGCTGGAAACAGGTAAAATTCTCGGCACCCACAAAGGATACTGGTTTCACACCATCGGTCAGCGTAAGGGGCTGGGATTAAGCCAGGGGCCATGGTTTGTGGTGAAAAAGGATACCAATGAAAACATAGTTTACGTTTCAAACGGATACGATCCGCTTACCCAATACCGCGATACCATTAAGCTGAGCGGATTCAATTTTATTTCGGGAAATCCATGGGCCGATCTGAGTCAACCAGCAAATATCACTTTTAAAATCAGGCATACGCCCGAATTCAATAAAGGCAAACTGCTGTTTGTTGATGGTAAGCCTGTGATAGAATCAGAAGTCCCGGTTTCAGGTGTTGCTGCCGGACAATTTGGTGTGATTTACGACCAGGCCAGCGAAATCTGCTACGGAAGCGGAGAAATTGACTGGCAGTAAATATTGTGGGATTACTGAATAGATAATCTCTCGTTTTGTCCTTTGTTCCGATACCAGTGATAAATTTTTCGTCTTATCCTTCGACTCCGCTACCAATGACAGATTGTTCGTCCGATCCTTCGACTCCGCTCAGGAGGACATCGTATAGAGCTGATAAAGTGTGCATTAAAGAGAATCATTGCTGACCTAACACGAATGTCACACTGAGGTGTAATTTATTTCATAAAAAGCAATATTTAATGACGTTACCTTTGTGCGACCAAACCAGCAATGCAATAAGCAGCATAACAGTCATTCGAATAGTGTTTCAACCTGTCTCTGAGCTTTGTTTTAGGGTAATTGAGAAAGCAATATTGGTGAATCTTTTGATATCCCGCATGGTAGCAATTTTCAACTTCAAAGATACCCTAAGCTTATTGAATTGCATAAAATAAATTACTATGAGCAATTTAAGTAAGATTTGTTTAAATAGTGCAGGTATTGATATAGGGAGCGAAAAGGTTTTCGTAGCCATAGAGGATCAGCCTGTTAAAAACTTCAGAACCTTTACCGCCGCTTATCGGGAATTAGGGTTATATCTGAAAGAGCATAAAATTACCCATATTGCCATGGAGGCTACGGGTATATATTGGATTACCCTTTATGATATTTTAGAGGAAATGGGGTTTGATGTAACCTTGGTTAATCCTGCAGATAGTAAGAATCTTCCAGGAAGAAAAACAGATGTGCAGGATTGTCAATGGATACAACAATTATTTAGTTATGGTTTACTTAAAAAGAGTTTTGTACCGCAAGATATAGTGAGGAAATTAAGAGTGTATACCCGAATGCGAGAGGACAAGTTGCAAATGGCTTCTTCTCATATTCAACACATGCAAAAAGCACTCATTCAAATGAATATCCGCTTACCAGAAGTTCTCTCGCAAACACATGGCGCAAGTGGGATAGCTATGATACAGCAAATATTGGCTGGAGAACGAGATGCAGCAAAATTACTTAGCTATTGCACAAGTAGTCTTAAAAAACGAAAGGGTGCCGATATATTATTGGCTTTGGAGGGGAATTATAAAGAAGAATATCTTTTTGAACTTCAACAGGCATATGATGGATATATGTTTTATCTGGAACAGGTTCGTAAATGTGATACAGAAGCAGGAAAAATATTGCAAGAATTTAATAACAAAGCCGCTAAGAATTATAAAGATGATAGTCCTATTAAACCCATACGTCATAATAAGCCAAACATCAACCATTTGCATGAATTATTATTGGGTATACAAGGAGCAAACCCTACAGTTTTACCAGGCGTGAACGATTACAGCTTTATGCGATTAACTGCAGAACTTGGCAATGATATTAGCCAATGGCCTTCGGAAAAAAACTTTGTTTCATGGTTAGGTTTAGCTCCCGGTAAAAATCAATCTGGTAAAATCAACAAACGAAGCAAGAAGAGGGCTGTAACCAGAGCAGGTCAAATATTTAAACAGGCTGCACAGAGTCTTTTAATTAGCAAACAGCCCGGTTTAGGAGCCTTTGCCAGAAAGATAAAAGCAAGGAGAGGGGCTGCCATCGCCATTAAAGCCACTGCCAGAAAACTTGCAGGATTGTATTACAAAATATTCTCGCATGGTTTGCAGTATGTTGAGCAAGGTGTGAAAATGTATGAAGAGAAAGTAAAGCAACAGCAGATTCAGTTCATTATTAGAAAAGCTAATGAACTGAATTTGCAAATAATTGATAATCACTCACATGCTTGAATACGTCAATGGTAGCGTAGTCGAAGTGTTTTAGACGTTTATTATCCATCATCTCTGCATTATGCTATTTTTACACCCGGTTTGGTTGATAGCAATTTAGAATGCATTTAAATAGCGCAAGCCTATTGCCAAACCATATATGTTTGGGTATTTTTGCTAAACCTAAAATTTTTCTGCCCTGATCCTCGCTATTTTCTGCCTTCACTTTTCAACTGATCATTAAAAGTCCGGAACCTTTAACCAAATTAAAATTCATATTATGAAATTTTGTACCAGTTGTGGAAATGAGCTCCGCGAAGGAGTAAAGTTCTGTCCCTCATGCGGGAAGCCTACTCAGGCAGAAACTGTAGAACAACCAAAAAGTCAGCCGCCGGTTGCACCGCCGCCACCTCCTCCTGTTTATCAGGCTCCCCCTCAGCAAGCCTATAATGAGCCGGTCTATGGAAATGCAAAAACCTCAAATCTGATTCAACGGGTAATTAATATCCTTATAAAACCTAAGGAAGAATGGCATGTGGTGGCTTCTGAAAAGCCCGACGCTACCAAACTGATTGTTGGATATGCATTGATTCTTGCGGCTATACCGGCAATTGCATCCTTTATTAAGTTCGGAGTAATAGGTGTTACCTTCTGGGGATATACCTCCCGAAGCATTGCTACCGGAATTCAATATGGAATTGTACAGCTGATTTCTGCAGTGCTGGGTGCATATCTGCTGGCATGGGTCATTGATCTGCTCGCACCTTCTTTTGATTCGAAAAAGGATTTCGGACGGTCATTACAACTTGCCGTTTATTCATCTACTCCCCAATGGGTTGCCGGTATTTTACTGATTTTCGGAACCGGCATCAGCATGCTGATTCTCGTGATAGGTTTATATGCCATCTACCTTCTGGCTGTTGGTATGCCGGTACTAAAGAATACCCCAAAAGAGAAAGTAGTTGGTTATGTAGTGGTTGTAATCATTGCACTGATAATAATCAGTTTCGTTATGGCCTTGATCATAGGTGGAATTGTTGGATTATTTTTCGGAGCTAAAATGGCTGGATTTGGAGGAATGTGATTCCCGATTATAAATTTATTTAACTAAAATCTCTGTCCGATGAAATTCTGTCCGCAATGTGGCGCCACCTTTGAGCCTGATGCCCGCTTTTGTCAGGAATGTGGCTTTGACAAACAATCGATGGCAATTGAAGATTCTGGGATTCCCACTTATGAACAGGAGCCACCCAAACCTTCATCCATTGAGCCGGTTTGCCCGAAGTGCACCGCACCGCTGGCTGCTGAAGACAGGTTTTGCGCTGAATGTGGTTTCGATAAACAGACGGCTGTGGCAGCAGAAATACCTGTTGTTTTGCCCATTGCGGAAGTTTTGCCGGAACCCGAATCCAAACAACCAAAAGAAACCTGTCCGAAGTGCACTGCACCGCTGGCCGCTGATGACAGGTTCTGCGCTGAATGTGGCTTCGATAAACAGGCAGCTGTGGAAACGGTAATTCCGACAGAAATTGTACCAGTAATCATTCCTGAAGCAGTCATTGAGCCGGAACCCGAACCTGAACAACCAAAAGAAACCTGTCCGAAGTGCACCGCACCGCTGGCCGCTGAAGACAGGTTTTGCGCTGATTGCGGTTTCGACAAGCAGGCAGCTGTGGAAGCGGAAATTCCGACGGAAATTGTACCGGTAATCATACCTGAAGCAGTTGTTGAGCCGGAACCCGAACCTGAACAACCAAAAGAAACCTGTCCGAAGTGCACCTCACCGCTGGCCGCTGAAGACAGGTTCTGCGCTGAATGCGGTTTCGACAAACAGGCAGCTGTGGAAACGGTAATTCCGACGGAAATTGTACCGGTAATCATACCTGAAGCAGGCGTTGAGCCGGAACCAATCCCTGAACAAATAACAGTTGCGGAGCCACTTCAGGAAACAGCACCGGAAACTGTGACAGAACAATCAGGGAGCAACACTCCTACACAGTTCTGCCCGAATTGCGGATCGAAGCAAAGCCTGGATGATGTATTTTGTCAGGATTGCGGACATAATATGACTGCTGAAATCGCTTCAGTGGTATCTTCCGAACCAAAACCTGAAACCAGGATTGCTGAGCCGGTTGTTACTCCGGTGCTACCAGTGCAGAAACCGTCAAAAAAGCAGAAAGTAATTGCAAAACCTGCACCACAGGCAAATGCAGCAGCAGTTGATCCGGCAAAGAAAAAGAAAAGCAATAAGCTGATTCTGGTGGTTCTTTTTGGATTACTCGGACTGGGCGTGCTTGGTGCGGGCGGATGGTTTGCTTACGACAGGTTTTTCTCGAATGGGAAAACAGAACTTGCCGAAACCCCGGTTATGCAGGAAGATGTTGTTACTCTGACACAGGAGTCTGAGAACAATCTGACTGAGGATCAGCAGCCTGAAGAAGTACCAGCTGAAGCGCCCGAATTGCCCAAAGAACCCGAAAAGAAACAAACCCAGCCAAAGAAAACAACTCCTAAAAAAACAACAGAACCTCAAAAACAGCAGGCAGTTGAGGAGGAATCTGTAAAGAAAAACGATCAGGTTACTGTAGTGATGAAGAACACAACTACCGAAAAGTCGCCTGTTACCCTTTTCAATTCATTCAACACCAACGAAGTAAAAGGCGGGCCGGTATTTGCCCAAAAAGTCAAGTTCAGCAAGCCTACCGTTGTCACCCGCATCACTACTTTTCATCACAATGATGGCAACGGTGCTGTTGCAGGAACCATAACGCTGGAAGGCAGAAAGAAGGAAACCGGAGGCCCGTGGCAGGCAAGAAACGCCTATGGAAGCGATGGAACAGTAAATGGGAAATGGATTTGCGAACCCAATGCCAGAATGGAACCGGGGACCTACAAAGTGGTGGTTTCTGATGAAAATTCATGGTCGTACAACGCTGAGTCGGGTCGCAAAGGATTTGTTATAGTTGAAGGATACGAAGCTGATTGATCATTCCATGGAGAAACCAACCAATAACCAGTGGAAAGTAGTGAGGATTACAACATTCGTCACCATGTTGTTCATTCTGGGGTGTTTTGTTCCTGCCATTTTTGGAATTGAAGGAATGGATGGCGGTTTTGCCATTATAGTCATCTGTGGATTTCTGGCCATCAGCGGATTGGTGGTAATTGCAGTTTACCGCAAACGGGCAATAGAACTCAACAGGTTGATAAAGCTTGACAAACACATTGCACATTGGGAGCTTACTCAGGAGGAATGGCAAAGGTTTGTTGAGATTGATTTTAAGGAGGATAAGGCAAGCAGCAAAGGGAAATTTATCCTGATTTCTGTGATTTCACTGATTGTCGGGATTCTACTCAGCATAATTTCCGAAGATATACTTTTTCTGTATATCTGCCTGGGAATCATTGCTATGATTGCTGTTCCGGCATTCACTTTTTCTCGGTTCAGGCACAAAAGGAAACGTTCAGCACCTCCATTGGTCATAATTTCGTCAACATCAGTTCTGGTGGGCCGAACCTATCATAACTGGAATATGCTGGGCGCATCGCTTGACAAGGTTTCGGCCGACGAAGACAGCAATCCTCCTCTGTTGCGGCTGGTGATGAGCTATCCTACCCGCACCGGAATTGAACATTACGAAATCAGGGTACCTGTGCCTGAACAGAAGTGGAGCGAAGCACTGAGGATTGCAGCTCAGTTAAAAGAAGAAAACTGAAGAATATAAATTGAAACTTCAAAAACTAAAAAGTTATGGCTTTTTGTGGAAACTGCGGAACCCGTTTGAAAGACGGCGCCGTTTTTTGTCATGAGTGTGGTGCAAGGCAGGATGCCGGCGCTGCGCCTCCCATTCAACAAACCATGCAACCTCAGGCAGCACCTCCCCCTCCGGTTTACCAGGCACCTCCTCCGCAGGCAAGAACAGTACCTTCGTTGCTCAATTTCAGCGTTGAAGAAAAGCAAATGCTGAAAATGGTTAAGGTAGAGATGCAGAATGCAATGTTTCGCTGCGAATCAGGTGCAATGTATTATATGCAGGGCAATCTGCAGATAGAATCGAAAATGCCCTCTGCCGGCGGGTTGCTTAAGTCGATGGTTACCAAAGAAACTGCTTTTAAACCAACCATCAGCGGAACCGGCACTGTTTATCTGGAACCAAGTTTCGGCGAGTTTACCGTGATGGAACTCCATAATGAAACATGGATTCTTGACAAAGGCGCTTATTATGCTTCCGAAATGGGTATAGAGGTTGGCTTGTGGACAAACAAGGCCATCAGCGGGTTCTTCTCAGGTGAGGGATTCTTTCAGACACAGGTTTCTGGCAGCGGCAAAGTGGTTGTTGTATCAAACGGGCCACTTGAAGAAATAAATCTTGTAAACGACCGTCTTGTGGTTGATGGCTCATTCGCGGTAGCCCGGACTGCTGGCATAGAATTTACTGTAAACAAAGCCACAAAAGGGCTTTTCTCTTCATGGACTTCAGGCGAAGGCTTGGTTAATACTTTTACCGGAACAGGAAAAGTACTGATTGCGCCGGCAGCTAACCGGCATGTAACCATGATGAATTATCTGGGTTCTATTTACCGCAGGGTGATTGCGATTAAGAATTCCTGATCTAATGTCGTGTAGCTAAGATTTAGAAATTGAAAATTATAAATGTCCTTCGAATCCGCTCAGGATAACTGTCAGTCTGAGCGGAGTCGAAGACACTTTTTCTCATATAAACGTACTTGTTTCATTATTAAATATTATTGAATAAAGGTAATTCCCTTTCGGGAAAGTCTTTCCTTATTCTTTCGGGAAAGTAATTTTCCATAAACCGCGAAAATCACCTTCCTTATAACCAATGGCTAAATCGTTGGGGTATTTCTGCATTATGACTTCTAGAGTTTTCGTGGCAATATCTTTCTCTGCATTTCCATGACAGTTGAGGCAAGCCGGCATGGCAATGCTGATGGGTTTGTAATAAACCACTTTCCCGTTTCCGGTTATCAACACAGGTTCTCCGGAATTTGAAGATCCCATCCTGACTAAAACATCTTCCTCATTTTTAGAGGGTTTATTGGCAGGGTTGCGGTATTTATCTGAAATCCTTTGAATCTGACAATTGTATTTCTGCGACAGAGAATCGGTGAGAGGCATGGCCCGCTCGTTGCAAAAAGCAACAGCATAAACAGGTCCTCCTGCTTTGGTGGCCTGCATCACATTTGAAAGCAGAACCCGCTGCATAATGGCTGATATTGAATCACCCTGTAGTATGAAGGATAATGTGTCTATCTCATTTTTGTCTGTATTTTCAGGCTGTTGCTTTGGGTTGCACGAAGCTAAAAATACGATTGCTAAGAGAGATGTTGCCAGACTGAAGGAAAATTTTGTCATACGAATTGGTTAATGATGTTTGTCAAAATTAAGACTTTATACGACTCATTTCTACAGATGATGCCCGCATTTTCCGCAAAACCTTGCACCCGGCTTTAATTGAGTGCCGCATTGCGGACAGAATTTCAGCCCGGGCGACGCCTGATTTGGGGGTGGTTGCTTTGGAGTCGGGATATTTGAAACAGCCGGGGCAGGTGGATTTTGGTAAACCGGTGGATCAACGTGAGCGGACATAACTTCGGGAAAACTCCTTTTTGTGCGGCGCTTTCGGCGTATCAAAATTACCAGAACCACCATCACAACTAAAACACCCGCTGAAATAAGTACATAGGTGATCAGTTTGTTTCCCTCAATCTGATCAGGAATCAATGAAGGAGATTTATCAGGTATATTCACCTGTGGGTCGGATTCTATGGTTTTCATTTTCTCAAAAGCAGCACTGCCGGCCTTGTTGATTGATTCAGTAGTTCCGGCCATCTGCTCCGAAACCGTTTTCCATTGTGTTTTCAATGCAGCATCATCCGGCGTCTCAATAATTCCAAGAGCAAGAATGGTAAGCCCCTGAAGGTGATTGTTATATTCATCACGCGCTTTGAAGAGTTCTGAAGCCATTTCAGGCGAATCGACAGATAGCCACAAAAGCTTTTCAGCATTCTGATCAAACCATTTGTTGAATTCCGGAAACCCATTGTACAACTGATTTAATTCATTAACGGGCAAACTGCCGTTTTTTAGGCTAAGCTGATTTGCAGTTAAAGCCGGAACCCCTTTCAATAAACTCAGATCGGAGACACCTGAAGCCATAGCCGAAGGGAAAAGCGGAAATGAGAAGGTTGTGTTTTCAGCAACAGGACTCATGGTTCCCTGATCAATACATTTATTGGTATAAATAAGTGCAGCATCACTTTCAGCCCATAAATTACGGTAACTCATAAATTCGAGAGCCAGACTTGATGCATGATAAGCCGCATTCAGCGCATTTTTGGTATTGTCAATATATTCCATATGCTTCTGGATATTTGCGAAATTAAGGGTTTTGACATCCCAGATAATTACGCCAGCTTTAACTATCAGATCAGCAAAAAGATCGGTGTAAGCCTTAAACATATCCAGATTTAATCGCCAGGCAGCAACATCAGAATATTGCTGACGAATTTCAGTCGATCTGTCGCGCAGAGCCGGCTGCAACTGCTCATAAACTGCATGCAGTTTTGCGGGATCCTGATTCAGCAGTTTAATAACTTCATTGGTTTGCCCGGCATAATATTCTTTGATGAGAAGATCAGCAATTTTATCGGGAAACGGCAGATAGTAAACAACCCCATCCACCATCACATCTAACATTTGTTTCTGCTTTTCAGTAAGCGCATAATTGGCAGCATGACCTAAAAGCTTATAATATTCATCAGTCGGAAGTTTTTTTACTTCCGAAACCATGTAAAGCAGAGCCTGCTGCATAATTGTTTTTGTACCTTTATCTTGGCCTAATCCAACAAGGTAAGTATCCAGATAGCCTTTGGCCTGCAGCCCTGCATCACTGAGTTTCTCCCCACCTTTTGTCTTTGAAAACCAATTGCCTAGTTTTTCATTAAATTTATATTTTTCGGCAGCATAAAACAACAGGAATTTGACGGCTTCATATGACTGCGCTCCGAATACTTTAGCACAATCGCGCATATATCTGGAAGTTCCTTTAATGCTGGTCATCGTCATTCCGATGATGTGAAACTTTTCTTCAATGTAAAAAGCTTCCTGATGTCCGGCGGAGCACAGGTCGTTCTCCATTTGAAGCAATTTCGTGAGAACTTCCTCTTTAAAGTCCATCGATTTGATGGTTATGTTGAGTGAGGATTCTCCGGCATTTTGAGCTCCGGCAACGGCTGGATCTCCTCCGGCAAGCAAATCAAGCACTTCGGTAAGCGCACCTTTACGCCGACCGGTGAGGTCTGCAATTTTGGCTTCAAGCGGCTCCATCATTATCTTTCGGTCATAATCGCCGGAATAAAGACGCTTTTTCCCTTCAAAATCCCTTACAACCAGCTTAAATTTCCCGGAAGCATCCGTTACGGCCGAAAATCCACCTTTATCGTTTTCGAGCAATTGCATAAAAAGCGCCCGGTCTTTCTTAAAGTAAAAATCATAAACCTTTTGAAATTCAGCTTTATCGAACAAACGGCTGGCAAGAAAAACCACTGCATCGTTTACAGGGGTTTTCTTGTTGGGAACTGTCATATAACTTTCGGGAAGCAGGGCATAAATGCTGCTTTCGAGATTGTAATATTCAAGTTGAGGCAGCAAAACTTTATAGGGAGTCAACTCCATTCCGGCTTTAAGAATATATAAATCCTGTTCAAGGGTTTTATAAACAGACAGATACGCCTGAGTAGTTTCAGTTTTTTCACTAAGAGAAGGATAGCTTGCTTTAATCAGAAAAAGGTCATAATTATCTATCAGCCCGCCAGTGTTTTCGCCTCGTTTCTCTTCAGAAGCCTTTATAACCGGGGCTTCAAGAACAATGGTAGCATTGCCAAGGGCATTTGTCACCGTTTGTTTCGAAATAACTTTCAATCCATCGGGAATAAACCATGTAACTGTTTTTCCTTCAACGGGTATGCCATTTTTATCTTCAAAGTGAAACACAGCTTTTGTCCGGCTGCGACCGTCCCCGATAATCTTATTCTGACTAAGCACAATACCGGTCTTTTCTGTTTTTATCTCTTCGGTTTCTGAAGCCGCCTTTTCATTATCCTTACGTTGGCCGGCATATTCAAATAAAATCGGAGGAATGTAAACAAATACGCCGTGGTTTGGCATTGGCATATAAGCTGACGGCATCCCGTTTTTACGAATATCATAATTTTCATAGTATTTCTGCTCGCTTGCAGGCGGGCCTAAGTAAGCCTTCTTAAAGCCCGTCATTCCTGCCATTTTTCCCATGGCATCATTAAACTCGACAAAATCTTCATTGGAAAAAAGAATAGCCACCTGTTCGCTCGAAGAAGCATTGGCCTCTCTAAAAGTCCCCTCTCCGCCTCTGCTGATGTCAAGCATCCAGTCTGATTGCCCGGTGATATCCTTGCCATAATAAACCCCCGGAACAATATTTCCGTTTCGTCCGTCCGTTGCTTTGGTGATTTCAATTTTTGCTTTGCCTTTTACACCATTCATTTCGCAGACGATATAAACAAAATTATCGCCGTCCTTTTTGGGAATCAGAGTTATGGGATTCAGTCCTTCGCGAAAAGTTTCAAGTGCAATATCGGTTGCCAGTTTCTGATTGGCATTATAATCAGTTGAGCCTGTAGCACGTGCCATAAACTTCTGCATAAAGCGAAACATAAAATAAACCATACGTTGCGACGATTTTACCGGAGTTCCAAACATGGGAGATGTAAATTTCACCAGTGCTACGCCCGATTGCATACTAACTTCGGTTTCATCCGGAAAACCGGAGCTTACTCCTATTTTCACCTTTCCATCCATCGAAGTAATAACCTCGCCTTCGTTGTTTCGGGCAGTGATAACCAGCGTGGTAAAATCATCTCCATCGCCTGCCAGTTGTGGTTTTCCGGGTTCCACCAGCAATCTGAAATCCTGCTGTGCAAAACCATTTATTATCCAAACACACAAAACCAATAAGACCAATATCTTTTTCATATCAGGTTAGTTTTCGAAATAATCAGGAATGGTATTGTACTCTTTTTCGACCGGAGATTTTTTTGGAATACTCTGATACCAATAGTATGCAAACAGCCCGATAATTGCAGCAATAATTACAATAATTACAATAAAACACCCGAAACAGCACCCCCTTTTCCTCTTTTTCTTTTCGGGAGATAGCGGAATATTTGCTTGGTTTTCATTCATATTAATTAATTTTAAGGTTGATTTCTGCTACATTTCTACACATAGTAATCAGAGAGAAAAAAGCGAAGACAATGCGTCTACAACAAGCGAATCAGAATAACCGTCATTTAAAAAAGCAGTGAAAGTTAAGGCATTTTTACATTCATACCAAACAAAAGTTTATAACTTTTACATGAAAAGTAGTCTGAAACAGGCTTACAGAGATCAAATTTTTAAGCCAATTTTAATTGCTGTTCGAATTATTGTATTATCATTCTGGTTTACAGTCATTTACGCGCACTTTATTTGACACAAACAATACATATAAATATTTATATTTAACTGATTTACTGCATATTACTTATAAATGGCTGCAATGGTTTCTTTAAAAGTTTTGTTTGGTATTTGAATTATTTGTTTCTTTGCAGCCTCAAACCAAAAAAGGAGAAAACATGTCAGACATTGCAACAAAAGTAAAAGCTATCATAGTTGATAAGCTTGGCGTTGATGAGAACGAGGTAACTCCGAAAGCAAGTTTCACCAACGATTTAGGTGCAGATTCTCTTGATACCGTTGAACTGATCATGGAATTCGAAAAAGAATTCAACATTGCTATCCCAGATGATCAGGCAGAAAAAATCGGTACCGTAGGCGATGCTGTTGCTTACATTGAAAACAACACCAAATAAGGAATTTCCTGAATGAAGGTAAGACGAGTTGTAGTAACCGGACTTGGTGCGCTTACTCCAATAGGCAATACTGTTCCTGAATATTGGAACAGTTTGGTTAATGGAGTAAGCGGCGCTGACCGTATCACACGGTTCGATGCAGCAAAGTTTAAAACTCAGTTTGCATGTGAAGTCAAGAACTTCGACCCTTTGAATTTTTTCGACAGGAAAGAAGTTCGAAAGTACGATCCCTATGCTCAATACGGAATGGTTTCATCTGATGAAGCCATTGTTGATGCCGGACTAGATACCGAAAAGCTCGATCTCGAGCGTGTTGGTGTTATCTGGGCTTCAGGTATTGGAGGGTTGGTTACTTTCCTTGATGAAGTGAGTGATTTCGCCAGAGGTGACGGAACTCCCAGATTCAACCCGTTTTTTATTCCTAAAATGATTGCTGACATTACTGCAGGGCATATATCCATTAAACATGGATTCAAAGGCCCGAATTTTGCAACGGTTTCGGCCTGCGCATCTTCGGCCAATGCCATTGTTGATGCATTCAGCTACATTAAATGGGGCAAAGCTGAAATGTTTATTTGTGGTGGTTCTGAAGCAGCCGTTAATCCTCCCGGAGTCGGTGGTTTTAATGCCATGCACGCCATCTCTACCAGAAACGATGATCCAAAAACTGCTTCCCGTCCTTTCGATAAAGGCCGTGATGGGTTTGTAATTGGTGAAGGTGCCGGTGCTTTGGTGGTTGAAGAACTTGAACATGCACTTGCCCGGGGAGCAAAAATTTACTGTGAGATTGTAGGTAGCGGACTTACCGCTGATGCATATCACATGACAGGCCCGCACCCTGAAGGTGACGGAGCCCGCAGAGCGATGAAAGCTGCCTTGCTTGAGTCGGGTTTAAGTATTACCGATATTGATCATATCAATACCCATGGTACTTCAACACCTCTTGGTGATATAGCTGAAACTAAAGCCATTGCAACATTGTTTGGCGATCATGCTCCAACCATCAACATCAACAGCACCAAGTCTATGACCGGACACCTGTTGGGCGCTGCCGGAGCCGTTGAATCGATTGCAACTATTCTGGCTGTTCAAAACAACATTGTTCCGCCTACCATCAACCATTTTACTGATGATCCGGATATTGACAACACCCTGAACTACACTTTCCACAAAGCAGTTAAAAGGGAAATCAATGCCGCAATCAGCAATACATTTGGGTTTGGAGGGCATAATGCCTCAATTCTCTTTAAGAAATTTGTTGAATAAATTGTGTACTCATTCAAATTAAGACCTCTCAGGTTTTACCTTTCGAACGAAAAGCACTTTTATGAAGCCATAAAAAATATTTTCGGGTTTTATCCCGAAAATATTTTTTTATATAAGCTTGCTTTCCGTCATAAATCACAGTCTGAAGTTTTGCTCAACGGCATCAGGGTAAGTAATGAACGCCTCGAATTTTTAGGCGATACCGTCCTGAGTACTGTGGTGGCTGATCACCTCTTCAGAATGTTTCCTTTCAAAGATGAAGGATTCCTTACCGAAATGCGATCGAAAATTGTAAGCCGCGCACAATTAAATAAATTGTCGCTCCGGCTCGGCATTGATCAGCTAATTATACATACCCAGGAAAAAAATAATGTTTACCGATCCATCAAAGGCGATGCTTTTGAAGCGATAATCGGTGCCATATATCTGGACAAAGGCTTCGAGTTTACCCGCAAAGTATTGATAAACCGGGTAATCAAGAACAACTTCGATCTCAATGAACTAATTGCAACCGACGTCAATTTTAAAAGCAAACTCATTGAATGGGCGCAGAAAGAAAAGAGAACCCTCGAATTCGTCGTTGTGCAGGAAGTTGGTGCGGGCTATCACAAACAATATGTTGTTGATGTATTGATCAACAATGAAGTTGTTGGAACCGGACGTGATTATTCAATAAAAGGTGCGGAGCAGAACGCTGCCATGAAAGCTGTTGAACAGCTTGGTATAAATGGGAACGGGAAACATTGAGTGTTTAAGCCTGGAAATAATAAAGCGTTCCGGAGAATTCTCCGGAAAACGTCAGAATCCTAATACTCCTGCGAAATTGGAATATAATCGGAAAGATAGGGGTTTACCTGTGCCATAATTTTGGTGTTAACAAGCAAAATCAAGGCATGCATATGAGTTGTTATATTTATTGACGTACCAGTTTAATTATTTGAAGCTGTTTTTCAGATTCAATTTTCGCTATGTATAAACCTAGAGGTAAATCTATAGCATCAAAATAAAACTCCTGTAAAGGTTCAAGAGAAAATTTACTCATAAGAAAGCCTAAATTGTTGAAGATCTCAACATGCATTGGCTTATTTATTTTTGACTTTAGAATAAAATAGTTAATAAAAGGATTGGGAAAACATGATGCCAATGAATTATTCAAAACTGGAAGGTTATGCGAATGAGTCATTATTGTATCGGTACTTCTATAAAGGTAATTCCATGAATGCATAAGCAATCTCCCATTCAAGTCTATTGAGAATCCAACGGCTTCATTGTAGATTAATCCGCTGTTCAAAACTGTTGTATAGGTATTGCCCCCATCATCTGAAACCGCTACGCCGCCCCAGCCACTACCTCCGGGATCGCTGGCAAGAAATATGCGGTTATCAGGAACTACAAGCAGGTCGCTTACTGTTGCATTAAGCATGATATGTTCCCAGTCACCTGTATCAAAGTCGTGCCTGAATATTCCTGTCCACCCGCCAATCAATAAGCGGCCTTCATTATCCATGTCAATTGTTTTTAAATAACAATCTGTTGCAGGATCCCAAAATATTGACCATGTTTTACCGAGATCGGTTGAAAAGTAAACTTTAGGATTGTTGTTGCTCCAATTGTATGTAAATTCTGAACAGGCATAAATTAAGTTGTTGGAATCAAAAAAAATATCGGTAATATACTCCCAATAATCAACGTTATGAAGATTGAGCACAACATTCCAGGTTTCTCCATCATCAGCAGAACGTAAAATGGCGTTTTCTCTACCTCCTCCCACCAGGATAATGCTGTCATAACCGCATTTTATGACATTATATTCCAACTCATTCATTCCATCATAAACCCACTCCCATGTCTCTCCCAAATCATATGTGCGATGAACTCCATAATCAGAGGAAACAAACAATGTATTATTATCTTTAATAGCAATACCCCGAATAGATTTTGGGAAAAGACCATTATTTTTTATATGCCAGGTTAAACCATTATCGTCACTGCGAAATACTCCGCCATTAGTGCCAAATCTCGCCACAAATATGATTCCTTGCTCATTTACAGCAATGTCCCGGAAAGTACCACCTCCTTCGCATGGTATCACTTCCCAAAAGTCCTGGCAGTAAGAAGCATAAGATAATAGGGAAAATGCTAAAGAGAGAAAGAAATATTTCATAGTTGTGATATTTATTGACGTACCAGTTTAATTATTTGAAGCTGTTTTTCAGATTCAATCTTGGCAATATATAAACCAGCAGGCAGATTTGCCGCTTCAAACAAATACTCTTGTAGAGGGTTCATTTCAAATGTCAAGATGCAAGATCCTGATTGATCGAGGATTTCAACTTTTGATGATTGATTTATTGTTGATTTAAAAATTATGTGGTTCTTAAAAGGGTTAGGATAACATACTAAGAGTTTATTTCTGAATTCTAAATCATTAATTATATGAGATGCAGTAATTATTGTATCCTGGCTTTTATAAATGATTGAAGAACCCGGCGGGTACATGAGTAGTTTTCCAATAGCATCAACTGCAAATTGGCCTGCAGAATTATATATCAACCCATTATTCAGCACAATAGGATAAGTATCACCTCCATCCTCTGATAACAATACACCCCCAAATCCAGCGCTTTGATCACAGGCTAGAAAAATCCGGTTGTCAGCAACAACCTGAAAATCCATTACTGAAGTATTTATTGCTATATATTCCCAGAAATTTAGCACAAAATCAAAACGGTATATGCCATTCCAGCTACCAACAAGTAGCCTTCCGTTGTTATCAAAATCCAAAGAATAAAAAGCACTTGGTGTAGTGAGATTAAGAAAAGGTATCCATGTTTTTCCATAGTCTATTGACGAGTAAACTTTAGGTTGTTCGTTACTCCAACTATTGGTAAATCTCGAACATGCGTATATTATACCATTGAGTCCAAAAGCAATATCAGTAATATGCTCCTGATAATCATCGTTATACAAATTCAGTACATTTTCCCATGTTTCACCAACATCGACTGAACGAAGCATTCCCCTTGAGTTTTCGCCCCCGGCCAGTATGATACTATCAAACCCGCATCTGATAACATCAAAAGAAGTGGCTTCAGGAAAATGCTCGTAAACCAATTGCCAATTTTCTCCAAGATCGGAGGTCCTATATAACTTACTAAAAAGCGAAGTAAACAAAGTACTGTCGCGGTAAAATGATATTGCCCTGGTATATAAATAGGGGATACCATTGCTTTTATGTTTCCAGGTTTCTCCATTATCATCACTACGATAAACGCCTCCGGTATTAATATTAGAAGTTGCAAGGTAGATTCTACCTTGTGGATCCACCGTCATATCGTATATATGTACCCCTGGATTGTTAATTTGTTCCCAGAAATTCTGGCTAAATACTGATAAAGAGAAAAGTGTTAAAGCAAATATGAAAATGAAATATTTCATAACAATGTTTTAATTGGTTATTCCTGAATTAAATACAAACATACAGTTTTATAGTTTATTGCAAATTACAGGTAAAATAAGTGTAAAATTCCGTTGCCAAATTTACTGTAAATTTTTACAAAAGTAAAGCTCATTTCTGGCGTAAGATCCGAAAATGGCCAAAAAAACTTTGGAAGTGAGAATGAGTCAAAGGAAACATTAAAGCTTTAGTTCACATTTTCTGAAAAACCTGTTTGATCCGCAAATAAACTATCATCTATATTTATTACATTTGCAGGAAAGCGAAATTATGGCCAGGCGGAAACTAATCACAGAACCATCGACTTATCCCGATCTTTTTATTCTGGGGATAAACAGTCAGATGAAGGAATACCGGCTCGCTTATTATCTTAACCGCGAAGCCTCACTTTCACTTGCCCGACTTGACGATTTGCCTGTATTTTCAGAAAAAGACAATCAGCTTCCCGAATATCCGCTTTATAAATACTCCGACAATCACCAACGTACGCACTATTATCTGATTGGCAACAACCACCCACTAACCAAAATGGTTCCGGCATACAAACAAGCAGATTACCTGCTGATGCTTCGCGGGCCGTTTGAAGAAGTCAGAATAAACACATTATCACAAAGCACCCGAAAGATTAACGGCGTTCAGCTTGTGTTTAATATCGACTTATCTAAACTGAAAAATCTGGAAGGGATAATGTCAGATCTTGAGCTTCATCTGTTGGGAAGATAGGTGGATGGCGGATCAAGGATTTCGGAGGTCGGAGGTCAGAGGTCAGATGTCGGATTTCGGAGGTCGGATTCCGGATGTCAGAGGTCGGATGTCTGATGTCAGTGATCTAACAAGTTTTCTTTTAACTTGTGAGGTCTTCTTTTCTTGATTCCGGGTTTTTTATTGGGGTGATCTAACAGATTTTCATTAATCAAAACCTGTTTTTATAAATTAACCGGTCAACAATGATTTTTTAATAAATTTGACGACTTAAGGAGAAGGTTCAAGTAATATTTATATCTCTTTGCCATGCACAAAACAGTCTGATATTCATCAAAAACAAATAAACCCTTTTATGAAACAGTACATTCTGATTATCGCAATACTTATTATCGGGCTTAAAAACATCCTTGCTCAAACCGACAACGATACTACCCTGATCCAAAAATCAAATTGGGGTTACTCCTATAATGGCAATTCCCTGAATACCCAAAGAATGAAAGAAGTGTTGCTTGCCAATGATGAAGCTTCACAAGTATTTCGAAACGCGCTGAGCAGCCGGGGCACAGCCCTTACCTTTTTGATTTCAGGAGGTGTCACTTTGGTAGGAGGCCGGATTATGGATCCTTCGGTCGGAATTTTCAAAATTGTCGGAGGTTTTTTTATACTCAGTGCAATTGTTGCATCTACCACTTATGAAATACGCAAAGACAAGGCGGTTGAAATTTATAACAATGCCATCAAACAAAAATACAATCCAGAAAATACGCTTTCAATCGGACTGAGTTCAAATGGAGTAGGAATTCAATTTAATTTTTAATTTTTCAGGCCTTTGTTGGGGTTGCTTTTGTTGATTTCGGATGTCGGAGGACAGAGGTCGGATGTCAGATGTCAGATTTCGGAGGTCGAATTTCGGATTTCGGAAGTCGGAAGTCATATCAATGACCTAACAAGTTTTCTTTTAACTTGTGAGGTCTTCTTTTATTGATGACGGATTTTTAATTGAGGCGATCTAACAGATTTTCATTAATCAAAACCTGTTTTTATAAATTAACCGGTCAACAATGATTTTTTAATAAATTTGACGACTTAAAGAGAAGGTTCAAAGTAATATTTATAACTCTTTGCCATACACAAAACAGTCTGATATTCATCAAAAACAAATAAACCCTTTTATGAAACAGTACATTCTGATTATTGCAATACTTATTATCGGGCTACATGACATCTTTGCTCAAACCGAAAACGATACTACCCTGATCCAAAAATCAAATTCGGGGTATTCCTATAATGGCAATTCCCTGAATACCCGAAGAATGAAAGAAGTGTTGCTTGTCAATGAGGAAGCTTCACAGGCTTACCAAAACGCTCTGAATACCAGAGGTATTGCATTCACCTTTTTGATTTCAGGAGGTACGACACTGGCAGGAGGCTTGATTATGGATCCTTCAATCGGGTTATTCAAAGTTGCTGGAGGTATTCTTATACTTAGCGCAATATTTACAAATATCAGCTACGAAATACGCAAAGACAAGGCAGTTAAAATTTATAATAATGCCATCAAACAAAAATACAATCCAGAAAATTCGCTTTCAATCGGGCTGAATTCAAATGGAGTAGGTATTCAGTTTAAATTTTAATTTTTCAGGCCCTTGTTAGGGTTGCTTTTGTTGATATCGGAGGTCGGAGGTCAGAGGTCAGATGTCAGATGTCGGAGGTCAGATGTAAAATGTCAGTGACCTAACAAGTTTTCTTCAATCTTGTTAGGTCTTCTTTTATTGATTGCGGATGTCGGATGGCGATCCCAATTGCTTCCGGGATTGGAAATTAGAAATTGGAAATTGGAAATTTATCCGGTTACATTAGTCGAAAATCCGAAATCAAAAATCCGAAATCCGAAATTACATATTCCTCCTATACTGCCCTCCTACCCTGAACAATTCATTGGTTATTTGTCCCAGTGAGCAATATTTCGCGGCTTCCATAAGTGCTTCAAACACATTGCCATTGGTTGCAGCATTATGGTGAAGTTCTTTTAATGCCAGTTCCGCCTCAGGTTGCCAGGTTTTATGAAGTTGCTTAAGCATCTGCACCTGATGGTCTTTTTCTTGAGGAGTTGAACGGATTACCTCCGAAGGAATAACGGTTGGAGAACCTTCTGCCGACAGAAATGTATTCACGCCCATAATCGGCAATTTGCCATCGTGCTTCAGTTTTTCATAATACAATGACTCTTCCTGAATGCGGCTGCGCTGGTACATGGTTTCCATGGCGCCCAGCACACCTCCGCGCTCAGTCAGGCGGTCGAACTCCATCATTACAGCTTCCTCTACCAGATCGGTCAATTCTTCAATGATAAAGGCTCCCTGAAGCGGGTTCTGGTTTTTGGCTAAACCCAACTCATGGTTGATGATCAGCTGAATGGCCATGGCTCTGCGTACCGATTCCTCGGTCGGGGTGGTGATGGCTTCGTCATATGCATTGGTATGCAGCGAGTTGCAATTATCGTAAATCGCATACAATGCCTGAAGGGTAGTCCGGATATCGTTAAACCCGATTTCCTGTGCATGAAGTGAGCGACCGGAAGTCTGAATGTGATACTTCAGCATCTGCGAACGCTCGTTGGCCCCGTATTTCAGCTTCATGGCTTTAGCCCAGATCAATCGGGCAACCCGACCCATCACCGCATATTCCGGATCTATGCCGTTGGAGAAAAAGAATGAGAAGTTGGGTGCAAAATCATCAATTTTCATCCCACGTGAAAGGTAATACTCCACGTAAGTGAATCCATTGGCCAGCGTAAATGCTAGTTGAGAAATCGGATTGGCTCCTGCTTCGGCAATGTGATATCCCGAAATGGAAACGGAATAAAAATTCCTGATCTTGTTGATGTTAAAATATTGCTGCACATCGCCCATGACTTTCAGCGAGAAATCGGTGGAGAAAATACAGGTGTTTTGTGCCTGGTCTTCTTTCAGAATATCGGCCTGAACCGTTCCCCTGACTTTTGAAATGGTGTCTGCTTTAATTTTCTGATAAACATCTGCCGGAAGCACCTGATCTCCGGTTATTCCAAGCAACATCAGCCCAAGTCCGTCATTGCCTTCCGGAAGTTTGCCCTGATAAGAAGGCCGGACAGTGCCACGATCCTTATAAAGTTTTTTGATCTTCTTTTCTGTTTCGGCTTCCAGTCCGTGTTTTCGGATGTACAATTCACACTGCTGATCAATGGCGGCATTCATAAAAAATCCCACCAGGGTCGGAGCCGGACCATTGATGGTCATGCTGACCGATGTAGCTGCATCAATCAGATTAAAACCGGAATACAGTTTTTTTGCATCATCAAGGCAGGCGATTGAAACCCCTGCATTGCCGATTTTGCCGTAAATATCGGGCCTTACATCGGGATCGGCACCATAGAGTGTGACCGAATCAAAAGCGGTGGAGAGCCGGCGGGCAGGCATTCCGGCCGATACATAATGAAACCGTTTGTTGGTGCGCTCGGGTCCGCCTTCGCCGGCGAACATTCGGGTTGGGTCTTCGTTTTCGCGTTTGAACGGATAAACACCGGCTGCATAAGGAAACTCGCCCGGCACATTTTCGCGCAAAGTCCATTTAAGAATATCGCCCCAGCTGCGGTAACGGGGCATGGAAATTTTCGGAATACGTGAATGAGAAAGTGATTCAGTATGGGTTTCTATTCTGAACTCCTTGCCACGCACATTGTAGATGTATTCGGGATCGCTGTAGGTTTTCTTTTTTTCTTCCCAGTTATCAATTGCACTTAAGTTTGCTTCGCCAAGCGATTTGTTCAGCGCTTTGACTCTTGCAAGAATAGCTTCGGGAACCGCGCCTCCCTCCTTTTCCAAAAGGCTGGCAGTACTTTGAAGCGATTGCAGTTCAGCAGCCTGATCTGCAAGAATTTCGGTGTTTTTGTTGTAGCTTCTTACCGTTTCTGTAATTTCAGAAAGATACCTTACCCGTGCTGGCGGAATAATCTGGCTGCCCGTTTGCTCTTCGCCAAGCGCCAGTTCGTAAACTGCAAAGTCAGTTCCCGACTTCTGATTCATTACTTTAATCAGGTGATTGTAAAGCTTATTGACCCCGATATCGTTAAATTGCGAAGCCATGGTGCTGAAAACGGGAAGTTCATCGGCTTCGGCATCCCAAAGTTTGTGGTTGCGGGAATATTGTTTTTTGACATCGCGCAAAGCATCGGCAGCACCCCGTTTGTCGGATTTGTTGATGGCAATCACATCGGCAAAATCAAGCATATCGATCTTCTCAAGCTGTGATGCAGCGCCGTATTCGGGCGTCATCACGTAAAGTGAGATATCGGCATAATCCACAATTTCAGTATCGCTTTGTCCGATGCCAGAGCTTTCGAGTATCACCAGATCGAAGCCTGCATTTTTCACAATGCAAACCGCATCGCTGATGTATTTCGACAAGGCCAGATTGGCTTGCCGGGTTGCCATGCTACGCATAAAAACGCGGTCAGAATTTATGGCATTCATGCGGATTCGGTCACCAAGCAAAGCACCTCCGCTTTTGCGACGCGTGGGATCCACCGAAAGGATTGCCATTTTTTTATCGGGGTTGGTCAGCAGAAAACGCCTGACCAGTTCATCAATGAGCGAAGATTTTCCTGCACCCCCGGTACCGGTTATGCCCAAAACCGGACTTTTGCTTTCGGAACATTCCTTCCCAAATGATTTCACCAATGCTTTTATGCTTTCGGGCTCATTTTCTGCGGCTGTAATCAGCGATGCAATAGCGCGGAAATTCCCACTGCTGATGTCTTCTGGTTTTATTCCGCTTGCTTTGCTTACCGTAAAATCCGCTTGTTTCAGCAAATGGTTAATCATGCCCTGAAGTCCCATGTGGCGGCCATCGTCGGGAGAATAAATCCGGGAAATGCCGTAACTGTGAAGCTCCTCCATTTCGTGCGGAAGAATGACACCACCTCCGCCACCGAATATTTTTATGTGCCCGCAACCGGCTTCTTTCAGAAGATCGTGCATGTACTTGAAATATTCCATATGCCCCCCCTGATATGAAGTGATGGCAATGGCTTGCACATCTTCCTGAACGGCACATTGCACCACCTCCTGAACGGAGCGGTCGTGGCCAAGGTGAATGACTTCGGCACCTGAGGATTGTAAAATGCGTCGCATCACATTGATGGCGGCATCATGCCCATCAAATAAGGCAGCCGCTGTGACAATGCGGATGTGGTTTTTTGGCTTGTAAACAGTGGTTTCCTGCATGGAAATATTGTAATATGTTAATATATGCGGGTGAAAGGTACTAAAGAATTATGGAAGGAAGCGTCCCTGGGTTGAAAAAAAGTGATTAATAAACCTTTCCTGCAAACGATTGCATTAACAATAAATGCGGGAATTGGTTCGAGGGGATTATATTTCTGTGAAAGCAGAATGGTTTAAAAGAACGATATGTTCGATAAATTCAGGAATCGTGTAAAGGCAATAGACGCAGGTAAAATTCATACTTAATTATAATCTTGAGGACTTTCATTCCGGCATAGCCTAAAATCTACAAGTCAGGGTTTGACTAATTGAAAACAAGCATTTTGCAAGAACAAGGTAAAATCAAGTCAAGCCCTGACTTGCAACGAACCTTCGACATTCTTGCACATTTAATGTTAAGCTAAGTATTTCTCTGTCAAGGCAATTATTATTACAGGGCCAAGGCAATCGGGAAAAAACAACCTTTGAAAAATGGAAAAAAGGAATTTAAGAGAACTTATATCAACCGGGATAGTCAGATTCTCTATAGTTTATTATACCTTTGGTTATGTTTTACTCTCGGTAATATGATAAATTTTAGTTCATTTGAAATGCAAAAAAAGGCTTCTTATACATCTGTTAAAATTGCATTGATTTTATTAATTCTTTTCTATGCAGAACTCCTGAATGCCCAACAAAATGAATGTATTCCTAAGTGGACAAACAGTGCTACAGGGCACTGTACTGGTTTTCCAATAGTTACAAAAGATATTGATAATGACGGTATTGCTGAAATAATTTGTGGAAGTAGGTTTGAAGGATTTCAAGTTAACCTATGGCTCATATACAAGTTTAACCCGCTGGAGAATGACTATAAACAAATTTGGACAAGCACGTATTATGAGACAGCTGAATTGGAATACATAACAGCGATTGATGCGTTTGATGTTGATGGTGACGGAGATATAGAAATATTAATCGGAACTGCTTCAGGAATTGTGCAGGTGTTCGATGGCAGAACCAGACATATTAAGCAACTGCTTAAAACCTCAAGAAATCCTCTTCGATTTTTAATGGCTGATGCTGATAATGATGGCTTAACTGAACTGGTTATATCCACCTTCGATAGTACTAATCTGTTTTATGCGGGAAATCTGGATCACAAGCTTATAATCCCTTTCGGAAGTTTAGATATAAAATGTGGCAATGTGGATCAGGAGCCATCAAACGAATTGGTATATGCACCGGGGAAAGTAATCCGACTGATTAATGATTCTATTGAAATCGTTTGGTTATATAATCAGACTAAATATGGAATGGTTGAACTTGCTGACATCGATTCAGATGGAATGAATGAAATCTTTTATGATGCCAGGCAAGAGAATATAAAGGTTTATGATGCAGATTTACAGAAGATAAAATATTCAATTGAAACGCAGTATGATTACTATTCATTTATAATGGCAGATGTTAATGATGATGGTATTTCTGAAATTTTGTTAAGCCAGAGTGATGGGGTTTGGGGAGGAATTTATTGTTATAATGCGCAGAATGGTGAAGAGTTGTGGCGTGTTTATAATCCTGAAAAAGGCTCTATGGATATAAACGTTGCCGATACTGACGGTGATGGGAATCTGGAACTAGTTTGGAATGGCAAGTGTGGCTATTTTACATATAACTCACTTTTTATTTATGACATTTCCACATTAGACCAGGAATGGAAGAGTGATTTTAATCCCGTTCCATACATGGCTGTTAAAGTACGTGATTTAGATAATGATAATATTGCCGAATTGATACTTCTATCCAATTACACCAGTGATATCAAAAAATCAAGAATATCAGTTTATGATTTAGAATCAAACTTGCTAAACTGGGTCTGGAACACATGGGAGTTTTCTGGCCTTTATGGGTTTCTGGTCTCAGATGTTGACAATGATGGTCAAAATGAAATATTACTTGCCGGAGGAAGTTTGAACTCAAATGGTCTAATAGCCATACTGAATCCAGTAACTCAGGAATTGAAATCGGTTCAAGTGTTCGATAACCTGCAAACTTTTTATGCGATTGCTTTATATGACCTTGATAATGATGGGCTGGAAGAATTTATAGTTGCAACAAAAAGCCAGATTCATATAATTAATTCGATTGATTATTCGATTTTATGGTCATCTGCTGAGTTTCATTCCTATGTTGATGATGCTACAACCCTGATTATTGGAAATATTGATACTGATTCAAATCCTGAAATTCTCTTTCTTAATGGTAGTATTCTTTGTATTGATGGACTCACATTCGAAACCTGGGAAACCCAGGAAAGACATTTCAGTTCATTGAGTTTAATTGAGACAGATAATATAAATATTGATGAAATAATTGCGGGGTCATCTGACGGTCAAATTTTTATCATTAACGGTCAAACCCAAAATTTAACCTTACTTCCCATACATATGCCCTCTGCTATAAATTCCATATGTGCAGCCGATTTAACGGACGGTGGTTCTCCTGAGATTATTTTCACCTCAGGAGGAATTCTTCACTTCGGCGATGTTCAGGGAAATATAATTTCAACAACTAAAATCGGAGATGTTCAGGGAAAAAATGAAAATATCGAGATATCAGACTATAATAACGACGGATTAAAAGAAGTATTCGTTTCCACCTGCTATCAGATTGTTGAGTTTGGAACTGATTGTGTTAAAAGTCTAGAAATACCTGAATATTTAAAGACTGAAACTGCTTCTGTTTACCCTAATCCATCTAAGAATCAAGTAATCCTTAAATTAAATAGTCTTGAGCCTAATAGTAAAGCTTTTGTAGAAATTTATTCCTTAATGGGCATAAGGTTAACCGGCCAAACCCTTTATGATAAAAGAACAACACTCAATTTAGCAAACCTGTCAAAAGGTATTTATGTACTTAAAGTTACCATTGACGGTGGTCAAACTGTACTAAAAATTGTGAAGGAGTAATTATCCAACTTAGGGAGAGTGATTCCCGTAAAGTTATGACTTTAAGGGATTCTATTCCCGTATAGTTATAACTTTACGGGATTTGATTCCTGTAAAGTTATGTTTTTAGAGATTTCTGTATTATATTTGCAATTGGTTTCAACACAAAAATTATGATTTCAAGATCCATTGAACAGCAAATAGCCGGAAAGTTTTTCTCAGGAAAGGCAATTATCATTACCGGGCCAAGGCAATCGGGCAAAACTACACTGGTAATGAAACTCCTTGAATCATACCGCGATGAATGCCTGATCATCAACGGGGATGATCCGGTGAGCGAACGTATGTTTAACCGCCCCAATACAGAGCAGCTCCGACAGATTATCGGAAAGCACAGAATTGTATTTATTGATGAAGCCCAGCGCATTCCGTTTATCGGCCTTACGTCAAAGCTTATAACCGATACTTTTAAAGAAGTACAATTAATTCTCAGCGGATCTTCTTCTTTTGAACTTATGAATCAAACGCAGGAGCCACTCACAGGGCGTAAGTGGACGTTTTCGCTCTGGCCCATCAACTGGCAGGAATGGCAGGATTATTCAGGATACCTGAAAGCTGAGCAAGACCTGGAAAACCGATTGATTTTTGGCTTTTATCCCGAAGTACTGATGAACCCTGCTGACCAGAGATCAGTGCTGCAGGAGTTAACCGAAAGTTATCTCTACAAAGACATTCTGATTTACGGAAATATCAAAAAACCAGAGATGATACAACGCCTGGTTCAGGCGCTTGCGTGGCAGGTCGGCAGCGAGGTTTCCTATACTGAGCTCGCCCAGATTACAGGATTAGACCCGAAAACAACAAGCGCGTATATTGATGTGTTGGAGAAAGCGTATATATTGTTCCGGCTTCCTTCCTTTAGCCGCAACCTTCGCAATGAGATAAAAACAAACAGAAAAATCTACTTTTACGACAATGGCATCCGAAATGCGGTCATTGGTCAGTTCCAGGCACTGAACAACCGAACCGATATCGGAGCCTTATGGGAAAACTTTCTGATAAGTGAACGCAGGAAACTACTCATTTATCAGAAGCAGGTTACTTCACAATATTTCTGGCGCACCAAACAACAACAGGAGGTTGATTATGTGGAAACGAAAGACGGAAAGGTTTTTGGCTTCGAGTTTAAATGGAATGCCAACCGTTCTGTTTCGTTCCCTAAAACCTTTACGGAAAGCTATAACTCTATCAATAAGGGAATTACGAGAGAGAACTTCAGAGAGTTTGTTGTACCGGAAAATGATTTAATTTCTGGTAAACTGGTCTGATAATTAAACCTCATAAATGATCAGACTTTCAGGCAAACCAGGAAACATGAAATCTGAAACGACTTATCATAAGTGCTCATTTCAAAATCACAAAAAAAACTTCCGCAAATTGAAATAATTCTTTTTATTTCCATCCGGAATTTATAATATTGCCCGGATTTCAATGCTTATGGCATTCTTTGATATTTAGCATTCTGATCTTCACCCGAAATTTATATTGCTTTTCTCATTAAATAAACTGCAAATTTTTTAACCAGCACTTAAACCCTAAATCATATTTATTTAACCATCTGGAACTTACCCTATGAAAATTAAATTGTTTTTTCTGATTTCATTAAGCATTCTGATGATCAGATCATTTTCTCAAACCTCCGACCTTCGAATAGAGCTTGACATGAAAGATGAGTTTCAGGATGAGATGGTTTACCCTCTCGGAGAAAATGGGTTTTTGTTACAATCATATAAAATCAAATCCAATGGAGGCTTAATCGGATGCAGAAATGATTTTTATTCAACAGATTTAAAATTGATAAAAACGGTAACTGTTCCGGTAAAAGAACGTGTACTTTATGCAGGCTCTTACGACAAAGATGGCGTGAACTATACCATTATCCGC
Organism: Bacteroidales bacterium UBA5197; assembly: GCA_002412885.1. Classification (GTDB taxonomy): domain Bacteria; phylum Bacteroidota; class Bacteroidia; order Bacteroidales; family Lentimicrobiaceae; genus Lentimicrobium. The sequence continues at coordinate 8,118 of DHVX01000011.1, read as the reverse complement.
AACAGAAGAGATTATTTTGCCATTATTACTTCTGACGCGAACACTCAGGAATGTCGTAAAACCGAAGGCAAACTGGCTGACATTGGTCAACTTACCAATATGAAAGTCTATGATGGCAGAGCAATTTTCAGTTGCGCCGGCAAAAAAGAGAACAGCGTGCTGATTGTGGAATTGAACTCCGGCAAAACAAAATATGTTCCGGTAAAAGTTGGAAATTTTCGCAGTAAAATGCTTTCAATTCTGGATTTTCAGGTTTTCGACGATGAAATCATGGTTTTTATAAATGCCATTACAGATAAAAACAAAGAAGATCTTTATATCGCTATATTTGATATGGGAGGTCGTCAGAAGGAGATTTTTAATATCACAAATAATGTAAAGGAAAAGCTGATTACTGTGGCTGCGACAAAAATCCAGAACAGGTATGTGATAACCGGCACTTTTTCAAAAACACGTTCTGTTAGATCGCAGGGGGTATTTATTGGTGAATTTGAAAACAAAAAACTGAATTTTATTAAGTTCTATAATTTCCTTGAATTGAAGAATTTTACGAGCTATCTGTCGCAAAAAAAACAGGATAAGATCGAACGAAAGAAAAACACCAAAGCCATTAAAGGGGAAGAATTGTTGATGAATTACAGCATTGTTACTCACCCGCTTATTGAATCAGGGGATGGATATATCTTCCTTGGAGAAGCTTTTTATCCAACCTACTCCACATACACTACCACCACAGGAAAATCAACTACGGTTCATACAGTATTTGACGGCTTTCAATATACCCATGCAACTCTTGCGAAATTTGATCGCGCAGGAAACCTTCTGTGGGACAATACATTCCCTATGTGGTCCACAAGTAAACCGTTCATGATAGTAAAATTCATATCATTCAGACAAGGACAGGAAACAACAGAACTTGCATATTCAGAAAGGAACACAATCTGGTATAAAGTCTTTAATGTAGTTAATGGCGATATTATCAAGGACAACTCGAAAGAGATTATTGATACTTTCCTTCAAGGTGATAAAGTGAAACGGTCGTTTTCGAACATTGATTATTGGTACGATAACAATTTTCTAGCTTATGGTTTTCAGACCATATCAAATAGAGAAGTCAAACGCAATAGAAGAGTATTCTTTATAAACAAAATCTCATTCAGCAATCAATAAACCCATCAACTCATGAAAAGACTCATAGCATTAATCGTTCTATGCCTTGTAATTGGCCCGGCAAAACTGTTTGCACAAGCCTATGATGGTTCGACTGACAGGAAAATGTTCGTAGGGACAACCATGGTTGGTGATAAATTCGGAATTGAAATTCAAAGTGATGACGGGATAAATGACCTGCTTTCCTATGGGGCGAAACTGATCTTCCTGTTTATTAAAAATAATGAAGAACTTGATGAGTTCGACCGCATGTCCAGCGCATTTACGAAGTTTGATCTGGTAGCATTTTTTCGGGTTCACTTCAGCGAAACATTAAACCTAAGCGAAAAAACCGATCCTTATCTCGGTGCGGATTTAAGCCTTAAAGCACTCGGCGGACATGTTGGTTTCAAGTACAATTTCAGTGAAACAATCGGAGTGTATGTGCAGGCCGGACATAATTTTTCAGGTTCGTTTTGGGCTGCAACCCCCGAACACCAGGACGGGGATTTTTTGATGAACCGCTTCGCAGAAAAAACCAATATATCTCTGGGATTTACGATTAACATTTATTCGGGGAGAGGCTACAGATAACTCAGTCCGCACAAATCAGTTTATCGCTCACAGTCAGTCCATTTATACTGACATCTTATTAGAATCTTCATGCAAAATTCGTTTTCCGGAATAAACTGCGATTTCCTGTTTTCTCTAACAAAATATTTGTAAATTTCATCCCCAAAGAGATCCCTGATCAGTTTGTGTGTCAGCGAGGCCATTGCTGGTGAAAATTCCATCCAAACATTTTAACAATACAAATGTTTAAGGGTGAAAACCAAACGCTTATACAAAACCCGAATAAATCTTAATTCTAAAACATCTTAAAACAAGTCTTATGAAAAAGCTGGCATTTATTCTTTTGCTTTTGATTCCTGTGGCTTTTACTGCCTGTAAAACACAACAGAAATCAACAGCTCCCAAAGCGCCTTCTCACATTATTGTGGGAGATAACAGTCAGACATCGCTCGACTGGCCGGGTATTTACACAGGAACTCTTCCCTGTGCCGATTGCGAAGGAATTGTCACCACAATTACCATCAGCAAAGACCTGACTTACAACCGATCAACGGTTTATAAAGGTAAAAGCATTACCCCGTTTGTAGAAACCGGTAATTTCAGCTGGGATAAAGGCGGAACAAGCATTCAACTTCAGGGGATTACCGACGGACCTTCGCGTTACCTCGTGGGCGAAAACAAGCTGGTGCAACTGAACATGGAAGGAAGAATCATTACCGGGGAACTGGCTGATAAATACGTGCTTGCGAAAACAGGTCAGCAATTTTCGGAATCCGATCTGATCGGAAAAAAATGGCGGCTGATGGAAATGAATGGCAAAGCAATTCCAAATCCAGGCAGCGACGGCAAAGATTATTTTATCATTCTTCAAAATGAAGAAAACCGTATCAATGGATTTGCCGGATGCAACAGTTTCTTCGGAACCTATGAATTAAAAGAAGGAAGCCGGATTTCATTTTCAAAAATGGGATCAACCATGATGGCATGCCCAAACATGAATATTGAGCAGGAACTTTTCAGGATACTTGAAATGGTTGATAATTATAGCTTTAATGGCACTACACTACAACTCAACAAAGCACGCATGGCGCCATTGGCGAAATTTGAATTGATTGCCGAATAGAATAATTTTCGCTTTCGTTAATATCACAAATCCAGCCGGTTAATTGCCGGCTGTTTTGTTAAGATACGGCATCTGTCAGCAAATCATTACCTTTGCACATTAAATTAATTCTCCATGATAACTGTTAAAATATTTGTTTTCAATTCCTTTTCGGTAAACTCCTTTGTGCTTCACGATGAAACGGGCGATTGCATAATAATTGATCCGGGTTGCAGCAGTGCTTCAGAGCAAAACAAACTTTCAGATTACATCACCGGCAACAAACTGAATCCGGTGGCATTGATCAACACCCATTATCACGTGGATCATATACTCGGCAACCATTTTGTGTGCGAAAAATACAATCTGAAGCCAATCGGTCACAAGGAAGGAAAGCTATTCTGGGAAACGGCTCATGAATTTGGATCGGTGTTTGGAATCAGCATTGATGAAATCAGGAAACCGGAAATTTTTGTGGAAGAAGGAGACATGATCACTTTCGGAAATTCAAGCCTCGAAGTCAGATACACACCCGGTCATGCCAACGGAAGTATTTGCCTGGTGAGCCACGCTGATAAATTTGTGATTGCCGGTGATGTGCTGTTTTATGGAAGCATAGGCCGTACCGATCTGCCAACAGGCAACTTCGATGTGCTGATGGATAGCATAGAATCAAAATTGTTTACCCTCGACGACGAATACATTGTGTATCCCGGACACGGCCCCAAAACAAGCATAGGTTACGAAAAGATAAGCAATCCGTTTATCAGGTAAATCAACAGAACGCGGTAAAAAACACCAGAATGAAATTAATCGATCTGATAAAACAAAAAGCCTCAGCCCTTCAGCCTGAACTGATTGAAATCCGGCGTCATCTGCACATGCATCCCGAACTTTCGATGCAGGAGACGGAAACCTCAGCATTTATTCAATCGAAGCTTACAGAATTTGGCATCCCATTCACCTCAGGGATTGCCGTGCACGGAATTGTCGGGCTGATTAAAGGTAAAAATCCTGATTCACAAACCATTGCTCTTCGTGCCGATATGGATGCGCTTCCAATCAATGAGAAAAATCAGGTGGATTATTGCTCAAAGAATCCGGGTGTGATGCATGCCTGCGGGCACGATGTGCATATGACCAGTTTACTGGGTGCCGCGATAATTCTGAATGAAATCAAGGATCATTTCGAAGGGACCATCAAGCTGATTTTTCAGCCTTCGGAAGAACGTTTTCCGGGAGGTGCTTCGATGATGATTAAAGAAGGTGTGCTTGAAAATCCGGCACCTCAGAAAATGTTCGGACAGCATGTTTTGCCTACCCTCGAAGCCGGAAAAGTCGGAATGAAACCCGGGAAATATATGGCTTCGACCGATGAAGTTTACCTTACGGTGAAAGGCAAAGGCGGACACGGCGCAACGCCTGAACTGAATGTTGATCCGGTGCTGATAGCTGCTCACTTACTGATTGCGCTTCAGCAGATTGTAAGCCGCAATACCCCTCCTCAATTGCCCGCTGTGCTGTCTTTCGGGCGCTTTATCGCCGAAGGACGCACCAATATTATTCCCAACGAAGTAAAATTAGACGGAACGCTGCGCACTTTCGATGAAAAATGGCGGGCTGAAGCACATGAAAAAATAACGCTGATGGCCACTTCCATTGCCGAAGGAATGGGCGGAAAATGTGAGGTTTTTATTGATAAAGGTTATCCTTTTCTGGTAAATGACGAGGCGGTGACTGCTGAAGCCCGACAGTTTGCAGTTGAATATCTGGGTGAGGAAAATGTGGTGGATCTTGATCTCAGGATGACTGCCGAGGATTTCGCTTATTTTTCGCAACGGATTCCTTCCTGCTTTTACAGGTTGGGAATACGAAACGAAAGCCGTGGCATAATTCACAACCTGCACACCGACCAGTTTGATGTGGATGAAACCAGCCTTGAAACCGGAGCGGGGTTGATGGCATGGATGGCGGTGAGGGCAATGAATCCCTGAAAAGATCAGGGTTTTGCCAAATCAATCAATTCCCGTTTTATTTTCTACTTTTGATCCCCCGTTTTGGGATTAAATACATTTGCATACATTTTGAATAAACCGAAAATATTTCCCAGAATCATAAAAGCATTGCTGATTACAATAGCCGCATTGGCTGTTGGCTATCTGGCATTTGGCTTTTCATTCGGAGGTTTTGGGGATAAGCCATTAGAATCATTATTTCCTGATCCTGCCGATTCCACCATTCTTTTTGCTCACAGGGGCGTGGTTGAAAAATATCCCGAAAATAGTCTGGAATCCATTGGTGACGCAAAACGTCTGGGATTCAGTGCGGTGGAGTTCGATCTGAGAAAATCAGCCGATGATGATTTTATTCTATTTCATGATACAGATACAGAGCGGATGTTTGGCAGCAAACGAAGTATCAATGAAATTTCCACCTCATCACTTGATGACTTCCCATTGTTGCAAAATGGCAAACCGGGCAACTTTTTTGTACCTACCCTGGAAAAAGCACTTGACCAATACGGGGCTGATTTTATCTTCTACTTCGACATGAAACTCTCCGGATTTAAGGAGGCAGATCAGATTGTTGAAATCATCAGAAATTACGAAATCGAAGACCGGGTAATCGTAGCCAGTGCCGATGCATTGTTCGTATTTTATATTGAATTAAAATATCCTGAGATAATCACTGCACTTGAAGGTTTTAATGCAGGTAAGGAATGGTTATACCCGCTTATCCCAAAAAACCTCAGGCCTGATTTTTTATCAGGGTTTTTCAGCCGGATTGATGAAAATCATGTAGAATGGTTGCGTAAAAATGGATTGCTGAGCAGACGTATCGTTTACGGAATTGACAGTTCAAATTTCATTTCAGCTAAATCCATGGGAATCAAGCACATGATTATGGATTATGATTCCATAAGCCCCGCATTCAATGAACTCAGAATTAATCATTAAAATTCAGGAATGGACTCAGGAAAGCTGCCGGATAAATTGAAGTTTTTAAAAGGATGGGATAACATAGCACTTATACTCAAAATATATGCACTTGCCATTCTGTTCTTCTTTGTATTCCGGCTTATCCTCTTTTTAACAGGTTTGGAAAATATTAACGGAATTTCATCCAATCTGCCGGATATTTTCAATGCTTTTGTCATGGGCGTCCGCTTTGACATAGTCATCAGTGGCTATTTGTTGATACTGCCTTTTCTGATACTTACAGTTTTCTATATTGCAGGCAAGCGCTATCATGTTGTATATCAATCGGTTTTCATCCTGATTTTTATTCTTTTTACGCTGGCTTTTGTTATTAACGCATCAGATATCCCATATTTCAATCAATTCTTCTCGCGACTTACCATTTCGGCTTTTCAATGGTTCGATAGTCCGGTTTTTGTGATGAAAATGATTGTTGAAGAACCCGGATATTGGATTTATTTCATTCCCTTTTTTCTGGTAACGATTCCGTTTTTTAAACTGCTGAAACGCATTTTCAGAAATGCAGAAAAGCAGCCAGTCATTCAGCGAAGCATCTGGCTTAAGCTTACGTTTTCAATACTATTTCTTGGTTTGATGCTGGTGGGAATACGTGGTCGCGTAGCACTGAAAACGCCCATTAAAGTTGGCACGGCGTACATCTCCGACAATGCATTTCTAAACCAGCTGGGGCTGAACCCTGTGTTTACATTTTTGCAGAGCTACTTTGAGAATCTCGATCAACGAAACGAAGTCATTGAGTTGATTGATGAAAATTATGCAATATCAAAAGTTCAGGAATACCTTGGCATTGATTCCGTAAACACATATTATCCGCTTTACAGGCAGGTGATTCCTGATTCAATCAGTGAAAACAAGCCCAATGTGGTTATAGTCATTATGGAAAGTATGGCTGCTTCAAAGATGAAACGGAATGGCAATAAGCTTAACCTTACTCCTTTTCTGGATAGTCTGGCGATGAACAGTTATTATTTCGACAGCATTTATACCGCTGGAATTCATACTTACAATGGGGTCTTCAGCACTTTATTCTCCTACCCGGCCATTTTCAGGCAACAGCCCATGCGCGAAAGCCGTATGCTGAAATACAACGGAATTTCGTCTACCCTTAAGAAACTGGGTTACAGCACCACTTACATCACCACCCACGACGGGCAGTTCGACAATATTCAGGGGTTTCTCAGCACCAACGATTTCGATCAGATTATTACAGAAGACGATTATCCATCGGAAGAAGCAAAAACCACCCTTGGCGTGCCGGATGACTATATGTTCCGGTATTCGATTCCGGTGATGAATAAACTTCATGCATCAGGCAAACCATTTCTGGTGAGTTTTATGACTTCGAGTAATCATGGCCCTTATCACATTCCTGAATACTTCAAACCTGAAAACGATAACATTAAGGATCAGATCATTGAATATTCTGACTGGTCGATTCAGCAGTTTATGAAAATGGCGTCCAAGGAAGCATGGTTTTCGAATACCTTATTTGTTTTTGTGGCTGATCACGGAATTCATAAGAAATTCAGTTATGATATTTCGCTGGAATATCACCATACGCCTTTGATTTTTTATGCGCCGGACTTGCTTCCGGAAAGCCGTATTTTTAATGGAATAGGCGGGCAGATAGATGTTTATCCCACCATTATGGGCGTCCTTAAACAACCATGGATCAACAACACTCAGGGAATAGATCTTGTAAAAGAATCACGGCCATACATAATGGTCAACAGCATCACCAATTATGGGGTAATCGGCAAGGAATTCTTTCTGATAGTGAAACCTGACGGAAGTTCAAAACTATACAAATACCGAAACAAAAGCATGAGGGATTATTCGAAGCAATTCCCTGACATAAAAATGCAGATGGACGAATATGCAAGGTGTAATCTGCAGGTATTTCAATACATAAATGATAACCGAAGGCAATATATAGAATGAATTTTCAATGAAATTGGATTGGTCTTATTAATTAAATACTTGGTAACTAATCAGTTTGACAAAAATACTACGTTATTAACAATTTTCGGTGCTTTGTCAACGGGTTTTAAGTAGTTGCAGACTGACGACTTAGAAATTCAACGGTTACTAACAAAAATCTTCTATACGCGTTGATAAATAAGCAGTTAAGTTCTTTGATATAGTGGATTTCAGGAGTAGCTTTGCTGTATAATTCAAGCAGATGCCCGATCAAATAACAATGGAAGAACTGATTCACCTTGTGCAAACACAGGCGAAGATAATTGTTAGAATGGAGGCAAAAATTGACAAGTTGGAACAGGAGCTGGAAAAATA
>DHVX01000056.1 GCA_002412885.1 Bacteroidales bacterium UBA5197 | reverse complement strand
TAATCTGTCATTGGTAGTTTGCACTAAAAAAAAATTTGAGCATAATGCGGAGATGACAGGAGGAAACAGCATCCTTAATCATTTTCAGAAAGTTTGAAAGTACTTTCCCACTTTGTAGTAAGCAGGATCAACCCTGTCTGCCTGTGGCACACAGGCAGGCTTAATTTATTTTGCAGACCTTAGTAACAGGTAATCCACCAAACACAATTCTAATCTGTCATTGGTAGTTGTAACTCAAAAAAAATGAGCATAATGCGGAGATGACAGTTAAATCACCCGTTTAAACACTTCGTTCCGATAGCTATTCAATTTCTTTCTTTTGCTTCTCATTTTCAGGGTTCAGAACATGCGTTTTTTTTTGGAGCCCATATTCCGTAATTGTCCTCTCAACACTGCGTTTGCTTACCCTGAACCCCCTCTGGTTCATTTTTTGGACGATTACAGCCGTGTCGGCAAGAGGGTCTAAAAACCGCAGCCGGATTATCTGATTCACAACAACCTCAGTTCTTACTGGCTTTGCATCTGAACCACGCTTTTTGTCTACCAAGGCTATGGCCCCTTCCTGTTCATACTGTTTCATCAATTGATAGAAACGCTGTTCAGTGTAACCAAATTTCTGACACGCTGCCTTGACGCCTATAGTGCAACGGCCTTCGATAAGCATAGCCAATTTCATAGCTAATGAATCGTCAGGGTCAATGATAAAATCATTTCCTTTTAATCCATCAATTTTGAGAGTCATAATCGTAGATTTTAATGTTAATACTAAATTAATATTACAAATAAAATATGAATTCACAAAATTATTGCGAAAATAGTTATCATATGTATTAAATTATTATTTACCTCTAAGTACTTTAAGCCAAATTATCCAATCTTATTGATAACTAATACTACCGCCATAATATTATCTAGTATATTGAGATGAAATAACATTTATGATCGCAGTAGAATATGGAAATCTATCAACAATAAACGAAATCAACGAGGTACTCTCAAAAAAAGAAATAAATTCGCATGAATCTAACTAAAATGAAGAAGGGCTAAAAAATCGTTGATAGCTATCGGGACTATTGACCATTGACTATTGACTATCGACTATTGACTAAAGACTACCGAAGTGCTGATGAATTGACGGAAAGAAATTACCTGTTCATGAACCTATTTGCAGGCTGTGAGTTTATATTTATATCGTGTTTCGAACTTCGATCCTTTTACTCACCACTTGTTATAAAAACTCAGAATAATGGCTGAATTAAAAACCAAATCCGGCAGCGGTGATGTGATGGCTCTTCTTAAGACCATCGAACCAAAATCAAAGCGCGAGGATAGCTTCAGAATTTTGCAGATAATGGCTGAACTTACCGGTGACGAACCAGTTCTGTGGGGGGCGTCAATCATAGGTTTCGGGAATGTTCATCTCAAATATGCAAGTGGCCGCGAACTGGACTGGTTCAAGGTGGGATTCTCTCCGCGAAAGCAGAATATCTCCCTTTACCTGATGAATGGCTTCGGCAATTATTCATCGCTGATGTCAGCACTGGGCAAATACAAAACCGGGGTTTCGTGCCTCTACATCAATAAACTTACCGATGTTGATATGCTTGTGCTGAAGGAGCTGATTGCCGAATCGGTGAAACGTCAACCCGATTATGCCGTTTAGCCTCGTCTTTATTCCCTGATCAGTGAAATCTGCTTTACCAGCTGATCGCCTAGTCCGATGCGGTAGCCTTCCGATTGCCAGATTATCTCACCGGCTTTATTCACCACTACCACAACCGGCCATTGTGGCGCCCCTTCGATAGAGCAAGTCGTACTGATGGCTGTGGCTACTTCCGAATTATCATCGTACCCGAATACCGCAGTGGATGGGATATTCCTGTACACCGAAGGCGTAAATCCACGGGTAAGCTTGTCCTTTGCTACCACGAATATTATTTTTCCGCCCCATTGTTCCAGCGTGGTTTGAACAGCTTTTATGTCCTCCATCAGGTGTTTGGTGGGCTCTTTGGCAGGATCAATCACCGCGATGATCATACCATTGCTACCGGCTAAAGTGCTGAGCTTTTCCTGTTTGCCTGTTTCCAGGACAGTAAAGCCGGCCGTGAGATCTGCTTTGCCGATTACCCCTGATTTCTCCGCGGGAGTGGCTGTTTTGATGCCGATCGTCTGCTTTTTACCTTCAGCAACCCTGAAGTAGGAGATCCCGCAAAGTACTTCTCCATCGCTCAGGCGGTTGCCGGTGATCAGGCGGTAAAAGCCGGTATCCACAGAAAGAGTAGCCGGGAAATTCATCAGCGAAGCATCGGATTCATAATCAAGTGTGATAAACCTGCCATTGTCAAAGCGGGACAGGGTGTAGTGGATGTAGTAACGGGGGATAAAGTCAGCATCGTCCGACAGATTTTGCAGTACAATTTCGCCGCGGGGTATGGTTTTGTCAGATACACTGGTGAAAAAAACGTCGTTCCATCCGATTTCATTTATAAACTGCGGGCGGCGTGTAGCAGGTTCCAGCCTTGCCGGGATGCCAAAACTGCGGGCAATTGCCACAAAAAGCAGATCGCGCGAATAGCCGTCGGCCCTGCCAAGTTGCAATACTCCTTCGGGACTCAGTGGCACACCATAATAATTGTTGATGGTGTCAAGTGTGATATTTTCGCTGATCCAGGCGCGGATGTTCAGTGGATTTTCACGGAAAGCGGCTGCCTGTGCTGTGGTGAAGTGTTTGTGAATAAAACTGCGCCAGGGGGTAACAAACTCCCGGCCGATGCGTGGCGAAAGGATGTAACGGTTAAAATCATCCCCGGAAAGGGTGGCAGAAACCGGCTGATGCGTTTTTAATGCGCTGAGGTGATTGTTAAGCGTGGAAGCCTGAATATCATGCAGGTCTTTTTCGGAAATGTTTGCCAGCAAAGCCATACCGGTGATGCGGTCGTCGGGCTTCAGGCTTTTAACGAAAGTGGCAATTTCGTTCCAGTTGCCACGGCTGTTTGCCAGAAAGCTGCGGAGTGAAGCAGCATCCACACTGTATTCACCGGCCAGCTTAATCGAAGAAACAGAATCGATAAAAGTGGCAATGTAAATGCTTCTGATGGAATCTTCCTGCAGCAAGCGCCGGTTGTTGATTTCGGTAAGTGCCGGATCAGTTGCAGCGATCGGCTGTTTGGCAGGCGGGGTGAGCAGGTATTCGCCTTCCGGAAAGAAAACGGAATGATTTGCCAGCGTGATTTTTATCGTGTCATTGTTTTTTGCCGCAGCAAGTGCAGAAGCCGAACGTCCTCCAAGTGAGGCATGTATCATCAGGTCACCATATCCGGTGGTCACGGAGCAGAAACCCTGCCCGTTTGTGTATTGGGTGGCGATGGGATAAAATTCGGCATAGTTGTAAAGCCCGAACTCAACTTTTACATCTTCTATGCCTTCACCGGCCTCATTGGTCACCTTTACGGGCAGAATTTTGGTATCAGTATAATTTGTAAGCAGGTTAAGGCGGGCGTATCTATCCTGATCTTCAATCACTTCCTCCTGGCCCTGATACTTTCCGAAAACGAAGGTGTGGGTCATCATGGCGCGTTTTACGGGTTCGGCAAACCAGCCCATATCCAGGGCGGGTTCGGGTTCGCAGGCGCCGAGGAAGTGCCATTTGCCGTCGATCCACACTTCCACCCATGCGTGGTTGTCGTCGGTATGTGCCCATCGGGGAGTGTAAACCTGCCTTGCCGGAATGCCAACCGCACGCATGGCAGCCGTGGTAAAAGTTGACTCTTCGCCACAGCGGCCAAAGGCGGTTCTTACGGTGGTGAGTGGTCCGGAGGTGCGCTCATCGGTCGATTTATAAACTACTTTCTCGTGGCACCAGTGGTTGACTTCGAGGGCAGCAGTGGCCATATCCATGTCTTTGATGCGGTGTTTCAGCTCAGCAAAGAACACCAGCCGGGCGGTATCGGTGTATTCGTTGTTTACACGATAGGGCAAAACAAAATGGAGGAAAATATCTTCAGGAATACTTTTCCCCCAGTTGAAAAACTCCCGGGCTTCAAGGGCAGATTTCACCTGTGCAAGATAATAGTCGCCATCGTTCATCGCCATATCGCTGAGGGGCATAAAGGCATATAGAAATTCAAGACCCTGGGTTTCAGCGGTAGTGAGCTGCTGATCAAACACGCTAAATAGTGCGGAATCGCGACCGGCAGCCAGCTCTTTCTGAATAAGAAACTGCTGATGCACCATATCGCGGTAAGATTTGTCTGCAATAAGGTGTTTACTTTCCGGTGACTGGCATGATTGCAGTATCGTAACAATCAATAAAGTAGCGAGTGCGAAGGGCTTCATTGTAATATTTTTTAGAAAGTCCGAAAGTACAAAAATTAGGGAATATGGGAAGGGAGGGTAATTTCTAATTTCTAATTTCTAATTTCTAATTATCAAACTTTCAATTTAAGTGAGAATCATCTTGGTTTTATGGGGAAGAGAGCGACCGAATCGAATAATGAATTGACCTAACAAGTTTTCTTTCAACTTGTGAGGTCTTCTTGTTTTTAAATGGCGAAGAGAACGCCTGAAGCAAATAATAAGTGACCTGAAAAGACCAGCGTTGAAGCTGAGCGGCATTTGCAATGCCGCTCAGAACACTGGATAATTTGCAATTATCCAAATAAACTGTTAAAGGCACGGATCAGCTTTCGAAATATATTGAATTACAAATTCAATGATGTTCAAAGCGGAATTGCAACCGACCGTAGAGCCTGTCCCGCCTCTTTTGCGGGAGAGCTCAGCGAAGCTAAATTCCGCTTAGCCGAGGGTAGCAAACTATGGATTGGTGTTTCACCATTGGATAAGAAAACCTTCCAGGTTGAAAGAAAACCTGGAAGGTTATTGGAAAGTGAAAAACGCCCCAATCACTGCCGCCAGGCGGTAACTATTGAAATCCGGAAACAAAATCAGAGGAAATCGACATTCCCCGGATTAGATTTTTTACTCTGTGGATTAATACTCTGCCCGCAATCACCTCAATGTATCGTAATTATCTTCATTACCTTTGCAGCCTCAACCTGCCATTATGACCACCTTCGAAGTCATTGCACTGATTGTTTCTGGAGTTTTTGTGGGATTTATAAACACCCTTGCCGGTGGAGGGACTATCATCTCTCTGTCCTTGTTTATGTTTATGGGTTTGCCTGCCGATATTGCCAACGGCACCAACCGTATTGCGGTTATTTTACAGAATGTTACCTCTGTTGCAACTTTCAGGCAGCAGAAACTGCTTGATACCAGAAAAGCTTTGTGGCTGGCACTGCCAACGGTAATCGGATCAATCATCGGTGCTCAGCTTTCGGTACAGATTGATGAAGCAACCTTTCGCAAAGCCATTGCGGTGGTGATGTTGATGATGATCTTTTTTATAGTGACCAAACCCGATAAATGGCTGAAAGGACAGGTTAAACTTCAGGAAATGAAAGTCAGTCCGCTTCAGATGATGATCTTTTTCGCAATTGGCATTTACGGCGGATTTGTTCAGGTAGGAGTGGGGTATTTTCTGCTGGCAGGAATTGTTCTCGGAGCTGGTTACGACCTGGTAAGGGCAAACGCGATAAAGGTTTTTATTGTGCTTTTATACACCATTTTTGCTTTGGCCATTTTTATCATCAACGATAAAGTCAACTGGCAATACGGTCTGGTTCATTCTATCGGTAACATTATCGGCGCATTTGTAGCATCGCGTTATGCCATCAGCTGGGGCGCTGGCTTTATCAGATGGTTTATTATTGTTATAATTTTTATCACATCTGCCGATTTATTTGGGATTATTGATATCAGAGGGATGGTAAATTTCTAATTTCTCTCGTTATCGCTTCGCGCTCCCGAGACAAGCAATTTCTAATTTCTAATTTCTAAATTCTAAATTCCGCATAGCGGAGAGATAATAGAATTTTAAGTTATTGAACAAAGCCCAAATCGGAGCGTCCTTCTCCTTGAGAAGGTGCCTTAAGGGCAGCTTGCCCCGTCGCACTTTTGTGACGGGGGATGAGGTGATATAGATAGCAAAACAAAGCTTACTTCCTGATAAAATCCAGCCAATGGCTTCTGTTGCTGTAATCCACTGTAACCATGGCACGGGTGTTCATGGCCCATGAGTTGAGTGTACTGCTGACTTCCTGCTTCAGGTGTTCCAATGCATTTCCAATCATTTCCTGGTTAAAGCCACGGTTACCTATTTCAATAACCATCTCCATCGAAATAATACGTCCAAGCACTTTGCCCAGTTCAACCAGCTTTCGCTGAGGAAGTTGCGGGTTAAGATCAAAATTTACCATCTCTTTCAGGTGCTCTGCCGACATGCCGGTTAGCGTAAAATCCTTCAGGAAACGATAAAGATTGGTTTCTTTAGCCTGTTTCATCAGTTTGACCGCCGATTCCGATATCTGTGCGTAGAGTATGTCGTTGGAGCCTTCAAAAACCTGGAACGGCCGACTGTCAACGATGGCGCGACCTGCAATATGATTGAGTTTGTATCCTTTGGCACCCACCAGTTGGAAAAGATGCTGCGCCGATTCCTGCATCAGATCGGTAGAAACCGATTTTACAGCATTGGCTTTCAGTCCCTGATCCATCAGATCGGTTCCCGTTCTGGCATTTTCGCCGGTATGGGCGCAAATGGCTGAAGTTATGGTGAATGCGGATTGTATCCCGGAAAGGCGGTGTTGTACCTGATCGTACCCAAACAGGCTTTTTGCTCCCACAAAGCGTTGCTGACAATGATCGAGTGCTTCGTCAAGCATTCGCTTGATAAATCCCATTGCCATGGAAGGAATCTGAAGCCGGCTGCGGTGCAGGCTATCCTGAAGCATGGCGATGCCATTGGTTTTTGGTTCCAGGCGGTATAGTTTCGGGATGCGGATATCAATCTTATTCCGGCCGTAAGGAATCATATACAAACCAAGGTTTTCGAAATACTCTTCTACCTCAATGCCCTGACCAGGCAGGTTATTATCGCTGACAAAAAACTCAATATCGCGCATCAGGTCACCTCCTGAAGTTTTGCGCCGGGCAGTAAGCAGCCAGTAATCGGCCCATCCGGTAAGTCCGGCCCAGTGTTTGGTGCCTTTAAGGTGATAAGAATCCTTCGATTCGGTGAAGGAAGTCTGCATATTCAGTGCATCGCTGCCGTGGTTGGGCTCAGTAATCATGAGTCCGCCCATTTTCTTGTCAGCAACAAAGCCTTTGAAAATTTCCTCTTTAATCGCATCATTGCCATACTTTGCAAGAGGTTGCAGAAATAGCCCCCAGTTTATACCCAGTGTGAGACCCAGCGCCAGCGATTCGTAAGAAGCGGCCGACACTACTTCGATTCCTTCGTGTACATGAGCACCACGCCCTCCATGTGATTCCGGAATAAATGCAAGCATGGGATCGGCTGAAAGTATTTCACGCATCACATAAGGTGGCATTCCGCGCTGTGTTCCTAATTCGTCGTGGGTGGTGCGCTGATGAAACACCGCTTCGAGGCGCGATCTGAAATTCTGTATAAATTCAGAAAAGGGCAACTGCGGCACTTTTTTAAGCTGGGGCAGTGCTATGATATGTGGAGAAAGTTCCATTGTTGTGTTCTGAAGTAAAGTTGAAATTGGCAAAACCGCATAAATATCCTGCTTTACCGTGAATATCCATTCTGCGATAAAGCCAGAAATGTTATGACGCCGAAAAAAAAGGAAGTTAAGCTGATTACTCGCTAAGTTAAACGCAACCACTGGTGGATTGTTTATAAATGTGGGAATTACATAAAATATTTTGAGGTACACTATGCGGGTACTGCCAACAGGGGCGCGCTGATTCACACGTCAGGGGAAGCGCGATAACAGCTTGGTTTTTAGCCGAAAGGGGAATGAGGTGAAGGACAGCAAAATAAAAAGTGTCGGCATTTTGCCTCAAGCATGAATTTCGTAATATTGCTGTAAAAACATTGCGTCATGAAAAATCCGGTTTACCCCCGGCAAAGCGGAATTTAGCTTCGCTGAGCCTGCCTGCCTGGTGCAGTCGGGCAGGCTCGTCCGCTTAGGCGGCCTCGGTTGCAATTCTGCTTTGAACACCATTGAATTTGTAATGCAATATATTTCGCCTCTTATTTTTCTACGTTCTTCGGCCATTGCTTGAGTCGCTTAATCCTCCTTTTCTGTCACTCAGGCCGTTAGGCCTCGTATCTGCTCAACGACTGCCTAAAATTTGACCATAATGTTATTGATGTTAAGGTTTTCAGAATCTCTAACAATCGCTTTCGGAAGTCAATTTTAGAAGGTCGTTTCCGCAGATACTGAAAATTTGAGCTCTTCTTTGCGGCTTTACGTCATTTCGGGTGTAAAGATTATGTGATAATGTCAAAAAGCCGGGATCGGCCTTCTAAAAATGGCGTTAAGAAGGCAGGCTGCAGATAAATAAAGAAGAAATGCAACCGACTAACTTTGGCGAAGCTCAGAAAATTATTGTACATCGGTATAAAGTAGAGGGAGAATGCAGCAACCTCATTTCTTCCAACCAAAATCGCAGCCTGCCTTTAGCACATTTTTAGG
>DHVX01000096.1:818-8401 GCA_002412885.1 Bacteroidales bacterium UBA5197 | reverse complement strand
CTCAGCATGACAGGGGGACGATTACTTTCGTGTTTTTTGACACATCTGTTTGAAGAATGGCCTGTCAGCGAACACTTTCACTAGTTGTAACGGGAGATAAAAGGGGTGCTAAAAGAATGGGGAAGTTATTTCGAAAGTTTTACTATGCACAGGTGAATTGACTATTTTTGCATTTAGCAAAACATGAAATTTACCGGTTTTTGCAAAGACCTCAACAATGAAGAAATATACAGACCTGTTTGTCTTTTTGATTTTAATGATTTCCCCATTGATTTTATTCTCATCCTGCAAGGAAAAAAAGGACGACCCTGAACCGGTTCCCGAAAAGTTCATTTTCAAAGCAGCTGATCTCTCATTTTTGCCAATGATTGAAAATGACGGTGTAATTTTTTATAACCGTGAAGGTCAGGCGGAAGACATGCTCACCACACTGAAAAATGCCGGTATGAATGCAGTAAGAATCAGAATCTGGCACAGTCCTGCAACTGGAATTTCAGGGTTTCAGGAAGTAAAAGCATTCTCGGAAAAAGTAAAAGCCCGAGGACTTAAAGTATGGCTTACTGTGCACTACTCTGATACATGGGCTGATCCCGGAAACCAGGAACCTCCTCACGCATGGCAGAATCTGGATATTGAAATCCTGAAAGATAGTGTGTACGCCTACACCTCCAAAATTATGACAGATATATCGCCGGATTATATTCAGATTGGCAATGAAATAAACGGTGGAATGATGTGGCCTTTGGGAAGATCCGCAAATATGGACAATCTGAAAGGTTTGCTTGAATCAGGTGTGAAAGCAGTGCGGGATAACAGCACTTCCTGCAAAATCATGATGCACTATGCAGGAACAAACGGAGCAGAACAACTTCTTGCAAATCTGCAAAGTATTGATTACGACATCATTGGCATTTCATATTACCCCAATTGGCACGGAAAAGATTTATCCAAACTTGAAACCGATCTGAAATCACTGAGCAGCAGATTCATTAAACCAGTAATGATTGCCGAGACCTCCTACCCTTTCACATTTGAATGGAATGACTGGACCAATAATGTTATCGGAGGCGAAAATCAGATCATACCTGGAATTCCGGCTTCCGAAGCCGGGCAATTATCCTTTATGAAAGAGATTAAAAGAATTTCAACCTCATCTTCTCAGCTGATTGGTTTTGCTTACTGGGGCGGCGAATGGGTAGCTTACAAAGGTCCGCAGGCGACCAATGGCTCCAGCTGGGAAAATCAGGCGTTTTATGATTTTGAATTCAAAGCACTACCTGTAATCGAAGCGTTTGAATAATTTCCGGTTTTAATCTCTTTGTCATTTCATTCGGAACATATGTCATTTTCAGGGTTCTCAAGGTTGCGAAGAATACTGTTATACTTAAAAGTATTCGTTTTGCTTGTTTGTATTTTTTTGGGTTTCTCGTTGCTTTCGGTTTTGATTCCGAATGAACCGGTAAGAAAAAACATTGAATCAAGCATTAAAGATGTTATAAATCAACCTGATTATCCTGACCTGATTATAAAAGGCGATCATCACAGGCTTGATTATGCAATGGATGGACAGATTTCCAATATTATTTACACCATTGATAATCAGGAACCTTTAAAATCAGCGCTGCTTGGAAGATGCCGCATGGAGGACGGCCCATATACCTCACAATGGAAACATCTGAGCTACAACATCAGCCATAACAATCTTAAGCCAAATGTCAATTATGCAAGATACTGGCATGGCAATTCATTCTTTTTCAGGATTTTTTATTCATTTACTGATTTCAATGAAATAAAGTGGTTGATCTTTTTCATCACTTCAGTTCTTATGGCTGCTTTTACGATGGTACTTTACCGTGAAACCGGAGGTCTTAAATCGATGGCTATGCTTGCCGGATTGTTCTTTGTGAATGTTTACATCATGCAGTTTTCAATGCAAATGTCACCTGTACTTATCATTTCAATAATTGCTGGACTTTTCCTTATCTCACACATGAAAAGAAATAAAGAAAACACTGGATTATTATTTTTTATAACCGGTGCGGTTACCACTTATTTCGACCTCTTGACAGCACCCTTACTTACCCTTGGATTACCAATGCTGATATGGGTTAGCATGATCAAAGAGGAAGGAAACCTCAAAAAAGATTTAGTATTTGGAATTCAGCAATTGCTTGCGTTTGGATTACTCTGGTCAACCGGATATCTCGGCGCATGGGTATTTAAGGTTCTGATTACCATCCCTGTTGCTGATTTTGACATTTTTTCCGATGTAAAAAATCAGTTTTTACTTCGATCAGGCAGCGAAGGCATCAACAGAATGTCAGCAATTGAAGCAAATTTCAACTTCCTTCCTTTGGTCTTTATGAATTTAATTCTGCTTACACTTCTCATCTTCAGCATATTATATTTTAAAAAGAAAGGAATTACAAAAGCAATTCTTTATCTTGCTGTGGCTTTTGTTCCATACATCTGGTTTTATGTAACTGCAAACCATAGTTATCTTCATAACTGGTTCACCTACCGAATACAGGCTATTGCCATCTCCGGTGTTTTTTTGGCTTTTATCAGTCTGGTTGATTGGGAGCGGTTTTCTGAAAGATGGAGCAAAGTCAGGGTTTGACTAATTGAAAACAAGCATCTTACAAAAACAAGATAATATCACGTCAAGCCCTGACTTTTTAGGAGGTTTTTAGGGTATATTTGTCATTTCAGATCACTATTGTCCGGTGAAATCTTGAAAAGATATAAGAAGATTCTTCACTCCACTTCGTTACGTTCAGAATGACAATGCTTTAGGATAATAGGGAGGGGGCTTGGTGGCGGCTTCGCCGCCACCAAGCCCCCTCCCCACAAGAACCTACGTAAATTACAGTCATTCTGAGCGTTAGCGAAGAATCTCATACTTTTCACCGGACAACAATGATTTCAGGTAAATTTCTAAATATTCATTTTATGAGGACAATATCACTCATCTTTTACATGTCATTTGTGATTACGATGAACCTGAGTGCACAGTCGCTTCCCGAAGTCAGCTCAGGACAATTGATAAGACACGAAAAATTTTATTCGGAATTTGTTGAATCCCGCAATATCGATGTCTGGCTACCTGATGGTTATACACCTGAAAATAAATATGCAGTGCTTTATATGCACGATGGTCAGATGCTTTTTGATTCTTCAACCTCCTGGAACAGGCAGGATTGGGGAGTTGATGAAACCCTTGGCCAGCTGATGGATGAAGAAAAAATAAAGCATTGTATTGTGGTTGGAATCTGGAATACACCCAAAAGGCATATGGAGTATTTTCCGCAAAAGGCATTAAATTATCTTTCGAAAAAACAGATTGATAGCCTGATGAATGCAAACCGTGGCGAAGGAACTCCAAAATTGTTTAAAGGCGGGATTATTTCAGACAACTATCTAAAATTTCTTGTTACAGAACTCAAACCCTTTATCGATAAAACTTACGCTACGCATACCGATTCAGGAAATACGTACATTATGGGCTCAAGCATGGGCGGACTGATTTCGATGTACGCCATTTGTGAATATCCTGAAGTTTTTGGCGGAGCTGCATGTTTATCAACCCACTGGCCTGGCGTATTTACTGTTGAAAACAATCCTGTGCCCGGTGCATTGCTATCTTATCTTCGCGAGTACCTTCCACCTCCGGGAAAGCATTTGCTTTACTTCGATTTTGGCACTGAAACGCTGGATAATTTATATGAACCTTTTCAGAATCAGGCCGATCAGATCCTCAAAGAAAAAGGATATGGTGAAAAGGATTGGATTACCCGTAAATTTGAAGGAGCAGACCATTCCGAAAAAGCATGGAGTCGAAGGCTTAATATTCCGCTTTTGTTTCTGCTTGGATTGTAATATAAATTAACATTTAATATCGTTTAGTTAAGACCTCTGATGGAATATAAAATGAAAAAGTATCCTTCGACTCCCCTTCGACAGGCTCAGGGCAGGCTGCTCAGGATGACTTCGTATTCAATTGATAACGAATTTATTAAAGTGCAACAACGCTGCTACAACACGAATGTCACACTGAGGTCGAAGTGTTTTTGATCCAGTTTCCTCCTGTCATCTCTGCATTATGCTCAAATAATTTTTTGAATTTCAACTCAGGATGACTGTCAGTCTAAGTCACGCACTTGCGGGAAAGACAACTTTTCTTAACTAAACGACATTGAATTAACCTTGTTTATTCACTTAAATCAGATTTGAATATGAAAATTCTTAAGCCATTTTCCTTTGCAATCTTATGTTGTTTGCTCGTTTCATGCGGCGGCAGCAACAATGCAGACTCGTTGCTGGGTCTGAACTCGGGCAATAATTCTGAACAATTACAGGTTATGTCAGAAAAAGCAACAAACCCTGAAGTCACTCCGGCTTCAACTCCACGGAAGCTTATAAAAACCGGCGATATGTCGTTTGAAACATCTGATCTGGATTTTTCACACAAAACTGTTGAAACTTCGGTCAAAAAGCACAAAGCCTGGATATCATCCGAAAGTGAAAATACTTCAGGAAGAAGAATCAGCCGGAATGTCACTATCAGAGTACCTTCCGAAAATTTTGACGAATTGGTAAATGAAATAAGCCAGGGCATTAAAGCCTTTGACCATAAAAACATTTCATCCAACGATGTTACAGAAGAGTTTTTAGATGTGGAAGCCCGCTTAAAAAATCGAAAAGCGCTGGAAGAAAGATACCTGGAACTTTTATCAAAAGCATCAACCACGGCTGATATTCTTCAGATTGAAAATCAGATTAACCAGCTCAGGGGCGAAATCGAATCCATAGAAGGCCGAATGAAATATTTGTCAAACCAGGTTGACTATTCAACATTGAACCTCAGTTATTACAAAACCACCCCTGTGCAATCGCATCTAACTGAAAAGATGTCCCAGGGTTTTAAAAATGGCTGGTCAGCAGTAATTTACGTGCTTATCATACTTGCAAACCTGTGGCCATTTATTATTTTGGTTGCAATAATTTTAATGATTGTTTGGTATTTTAACCGCAGAAAAAACAGAAGATTTCAGCAATGATAAAAGTAATAGGTTTTGATGCTGATGACACCCTTTGGGTAAATGAACCAAATTATCAGGAAACGGAATCAGCTTTCTGTAAAATTGTGAATGCATGGGTTTCAGAGGAAGAAACTTCCCGTGAACTGTTTGCTACAGAGATGGCCAACCTTGAATTATATGGTTTTGGCGCAAAAGGCTTTATGTTGTCGATGATCGAAACAGCCATCCGCTTAAGCAAAGGAAGCATTGAGAGTGAAAAACTTGATCAAATAATAAAGCTTGGAAAAGAATTGCTCGACAAACCCGTTGAGTTGCTGCCTGGAGTCAGTACTCTGCTGGATCAGCTTCAGGGAAAATATACAATTATTCTGGCAACCAAAGGCGATTTGCTGGATCAGGAAAGGAAACTCAGGAAATCGGAGCTTGAAAGTTATTTTCATCATATTGAAATAATGAGTGACAAAAGAGAGGAGAATTACCTGAAACTTCTCAATCGGCTTGAAATTCAACCTGCTGAATTTCTGATGGTTGGAAATTCAATGAAATCAGACATTATGCCGGTTTTGAACATTGGCGGATATGGTGTGCATGTTCCTTTTCACATCAACTGGTTGCATGATCTGACAGATTTTGTGCCTGAAAACAGTAAATTTGCACAAATCACTGAAATAAGTAAACTGACTGAATTGCTCGAAAATATATGAAATCACCCATCAATCCTGAAAACTGGAACCGAAAAGAACATTTTGAATTTTTTAAAGAATTTGATGAACCATTTTTCGGAATAGTGGCCGATGTGGATTGTACAGAAGCTCTTAATTGGTGCAGGAGTCATCAGATTTCATTCTTCCAGTTTTACCTCTTTCAATCGCTCAAAGCCGCCAATCAGCTTGAAGAATTTCGCTGCAGAATTGAAGATGATAAACCTGTTCTTTACGATTCAGTGAACGCATCAGCCACCATAAGCCGGGCAGATCACACATTTGGATTTTCGTTTATTCCTTTTGTGGAAGATTTCAGCAGATTCAGCAGGAATGTTGCTGAAGAAGTTAAGGCAGTAAGCAAAACCACTGGATTGCGGCTCACCGGGGAAACCGGCAGAAATGATGTAATCCATTATTCAGTGCTTCCGTGGATCAGTTTCACGGGTCTCTCTCATGCAAGACATTTTGCATTTCGCGACAGTGTGCCGAAAATAACATTCGGAAAGTATTCCGAAAAGCAGCGCCGTATCATAATGCCCGTCTCGGTTAATGCACATCACGGATTGATGGATGCCTGGCATGTAGCGGAATTTTTCAGACTATTCACCGGATTTCTGGCAAACCCTGATACTGAATAATATTTAAACCAGTTTACCGGCAAAATGAATCCGATCATAAAAATCAACCCACTGAGTGCAGATCCCACTGGCCTTAAATATGTTATAATCATTTCAAAGTTCAGAAATCAATGGGTTTTTGTAAGAAACAAATTGAGAGATACGTGGGAAATTCCCGGTGGACATATTGAACCAGACGAAACACCTGATTACGCTGCCAGCCGCGAACTTAGGGAAGAAACCGGAGCTTTGGAATTTAACATCCATGCAGTTTCTGATTATTCTGTTGAAATAGAAGGAATCATCACAACCGGCAGACTTTATTCTGCTCAGATATTGAAATTGGGCAATCTCCCTGATTTTGAAATTGCTGAGGTGATTTTGCTTGATCATCTTCCCGTAAAACTAACCTATCCTCTGATACAACCTATCCTTTTTGAATCAGTTATAAAAAGTATTAATAGCCGTAAACTTTAGTAAACCAGTCCAAATCCATCAAATATCCGGGGCAATTTGATTGACTCGTCGGAACGCTTTGCATAAATATCAAGAGGTTTACGTGGATATGCAAAGTTTTTGTAATACAAATGAGTCAATTGAAATAGTCCACATAATCAGTTGACAGTAGCGGGAACCGATCTTACAATGACATAAAGTCAGCTAACAGTAGCGGGAACCGATCTGACAATGCCATAAAGTCAGCTGACAGCAGCGGGAACCGATCTGACAATGACGTAAAGTCAGTTGACAGTAGCGGGAACCGATCTGACAATGACGTAAAGTCAGTTGAAAGTAGCGGGAACCGATCTGACAATGGAATATAACAGTCTGACAGTGAAACATAACGTTCCGACAGTGAAACATAGCTTATTGATGTTTTCGCATAGCGATCTGAACGGGTAATATTGGCGAAGAAGTTCACAGTTCCTACAAAGAAGTTCACAGCTCCTGCGAAGATGTTCAGAGCTCCTGCGAAGAAGTTCACAGCTCCTACAAAGAGGTTCGAAGCTCCTACAAAGAAGTTCACAGCTCCTACAAAGAAGTTCAGACCTCCTACAAAGAAGTTCAGACCTCCTACAAAGAAGTTCAGAGCTCCTACAAAGAAGTTCACAGCTCCTACAAAGAAGTTCACAGCTCCTACAAAGAAGTTCAAAGCTCCTACAAAGAAGTTCAGACCTCCTACAAAGAAGTTCAGAGCTCCTACAAAGAAGTTCACAGCT
>DHVX01000096.1:0-753 GCA_002412885.1 Bacteroidales bacterium UBA5197 | reverse complement strand
CTCCTACAAAGAAGTTCGAAGCTCCTACAAAGAAGTTCAGAGCTCCTACAAAGAAGTTCGAAGCTCCTACAAAGAAGTTCGCGTTTTTACATATTGGGAGTGTTCACAGAACTGTGTCTATGCCAATTTTCCTCGTAACTGCATCTCTCGCTTCGGGTCGGGGTACCCCGATCAGTAGAGTACTGACTTTTTTATTTAAGTAAAATGGTATACTTTTGGACTGAACTACTGGTATACTTTTCGATTGAAATAAACATAGTAACCGCACACTCTCACGAGGCAAGCTACAATTAATTTTTCTTTTTTTACTTTTCACTTTTCCTCGTTATCGCTTGCACTCCCGAGGCAAGTACTTTTCACTTTTCACTTAATAATCCGGCTCAGCGGAATTTAGCTACGCAGAGCTCCTCCGCAAAAGCGGCCTCGGTTGCAATTCCGTTTTGAATCAGTTAATTTGTAATTCAAAATATTTCGCGTGTTAGTTCTCTACCTCCTTCAGCCACTGCTTGAGTCGCATATATTTATTTTCTGTCACTCAGGCCGTTAGGCCTCGTATCTGCTCAACGACAGCCTAAAATTTGACCAGAAGTTATACTTATTAAAAACGAAACGACGGGAAGTGAGCATACTTCTATTATTACCGAAAAGACTTTCATCATTACCGAAAAAACTGAAGCCATTTTTAAAACTCTCTGCCGAATTACTGGCAGAACGGTTTAAATACGCCCTTGTATCTTCAAGGAACTTGATTGT
>DHVX01000039.1 GCA_002412885.1 Bacteroidales bacterium UBA5197 | reverse complement strand
CACTTTCATAAATCAATCCGCATTTCCTGCAGATCCATTTCACTTTTTTGTCGCGCTTGAATACTTTTCCTTGTTCTATGTTTGAAAGGAAAATTGCAAACCGCTCGTGATAGAATTGTTTAATTCTTCTGAAAAGTTTGAATTTGGTGGCAATCTGCTTAAAACCTTCTTCCCATGCAATGCGCTCAAATTCTTCGAAAAGGATTGTGGACTCTTTAAGTTCAAGTACGGAGGCTTCGCGAAGACAGTCCAGAATATTGTCAAACTTTTTAGAGGAGAATGTCGAAACCGTTTCCACATGGCTGTCTTGCAAAAACCTGTAGATTGTTTTGGTGTGTGATCGCTTTTGCTCAGCTACTTCAATAAAGATTGCTGAAATCTGCTCAAACCCGTCTTTTTTGGCTTGCTTCGCAAAAATTTCATAAAGCCTGATGTTTGCAGTTTCAAGATACCAGGCTTTTACCAGATTTTGTTCTGTTTTGCTGCCTTTGAGTGTTTCCATATGGTTTTATTAGCTCATTGTAAAAGTAAGCAATGCACTTAAATAAAATAAAAAAGCCATCAGGAAATCTGATGACTTGGTTGTAAATATAAAGTCCGGATTAATTTTCAATCCATTTTACAATTTTTTCAGACAATGGCTTTTCACGTGGGCTAGCAAAATCTGCCAGTTCTCCATTTTCGTCAATCATAAATTTTTGAAAATTCCAGGTTACCTCAGCATCAATTTTTCCGTTTTGTGATTTAGAAGTCAACCAACTATAAATCGGATCCTGATCATTCCCTTTCACGGAAATCTTAGACATCATCGGAAAAGTAACGCCATAATTCAATTCGCAGAATTCAGCAATCTCTTCATTTGAGCCCGGCTCCTGACTTAAAAAGTTGTTTGCCGGAAAGCCGATGATTACAAAATTCTTGTCTTTGTATTGCTTGTAAAGAGCCTCAAGTTCTTTATACTGAGGGGTTAGCCCACACTTGGAGGCAGTATTCACAACCAGTACTTTCTTACCTTTGAGGGAAGCTAAATCAAAATCCTTTCCATCAATGGTTTTGGTTTTAAAACTATGAAAATTCTTCTGGGCATCAAGAGTTTGGGAAATCAATAAGAAAAAAGAAACAAACAAAATCAGGTTTTTCATATAATCGCGATATTAATTTGCCTATTAACAAATAGCCACACGCCTTTGTTCACTGATCTGATCAAGCTATTGGCCAATTATCGGTCGTTTCGGTTACCTTTGCAGCCATGTTTTCGCTTGTTAATTTTCTGCTTCAAAAATCTTCAATAAATCAACTTTTGCCGGAGGAAAAACGCACCTTCAGGCTGCATCTTGGTTATACGATACTTGATAATTTTGTTGCTGGTGTATTGACGCTGAACGAGTTTGTTTTTCTCAGAAGCCTTAATGGTTCATCCTATCAGCTGAGTTTTCTGTTTCAGTTTTCGGTGATTGTTTTTATTTTTCTGATATTGATCTCAGAGTGGCTGAAAAGGGTCAAAAATAAACAGAAGCTCATCCGGCTGACCGGATTTCTTACACGAGCCCCACTGGCAATTCTGCTTTTTTTTCCACGCTCGCCCGAAGTATTGAGTTCCACCTCGGTTTATCATTTGGTTTTCCTTTCGCTTTTTCTGATATACTATCTTGGCAATCCCATAATCTTCCCAACAATCAACCTTTTTCTGAAAAGTAATTACAGGCACGAAAATTTCGGGAAACTCTACAGTCTTGCAACTGTTACAGGTAAAGTTTTTATGCTGATTACTGCCTTTATTTACGGATTTATACTTGATTATGATAAGTATGCCTACACCTGGGTATTTGTGCTGGTGGCTATTGCCGGAGTTACATCCACTGTGCTGCTGTCGCGGATTCACTATGTTGAAAATGAGTTGGATAAACTCGTTATTGGATTCTGGCAATCAATAAAAAAATCTGTCACGGGAATGCGCCGGATTATGAAAGAAAATACTCCTTTCAGACATTTTGAGATGGGTTTTCTTTTTTATGGATTTGCATTTATGAGTACCATAACAGTTACGACTATTTTTTTTGAGAAAGAGCTGGGGCTTAATTATTTCAGCGTTGCTACCTATAAAAATTCATACAATATTCTGGCACTTTTTATGATTCCTTTTTTTGGGAGAGTACTGGGAAAAGTTGATCCACGTAAGTTTGCAGCAGTTACTTTTGCTTCAATTATGTTTTTTCTGCTAAGTCTTGTTCTTACCTATTATTATCCTCAGCATATACTGATAGGAAACTTTAAACTATTCTACAGTATGATTCCTTTTGTGCTGTTTCATGCAGTTTTTGCAGCCACCATGTCGCTGTTGTGGAGCATAGGTTCAGCATATTTCTGCAAGCCGCATGAAGCAGGTGAATATCAATCGGTGCATCTTTTCTTAACAGCTACACGTGCAGTATTTGCACCCATTCTTGGTGTTATATTTTATGAACTTTATGGATTTGTGTTCACTTTCAGTATTGGTGCTGCTTCACTGCTGATCGCAATTGTTATAATGATTTGGTCTTACAGAAGAGAGAGAAGTAAGAATTTCTAATTTCTAATTTCTAATTTCTAAACCTCAACCTTAGCCTTAACCTCAGACCTCCGACATCCGACATCCGAAATCCAATTTCCAATTTCTAATTTCTAAACCTCAACCTTAGCCTTAACCTCAGACCTCCGACATCCGACATCCGAAATCCGAAATCCAATTTCCAATTTCCAATTTCTAATTTCTAAACCTCAACCTTAGCCTTAACCTTAACCTCAGACCTCCGACCTCCGACCTCCGACATCCGAAATCAACTGAATATCAAATTATAATACCGCCTGATTCTACCTGCGAGTTCATCAACAGATACATACTTGCTTACCCTGAAGACCTCTTTTCCATCAAAGAAAACCACAATGGTAGGACTTGCAAATACGCCATTGGAGGCAGAAAGCTCAGGAAATGCGGCAGAGTTAACATAAGAGTGTTTCATTTGCGGAAATTCACTGCTGACCATCGATTCTATCTTTGGTCGAAGTGCTACACAGGGCGCGCAACTATCGTTGAAAAAGTACAACAACAGGGCAGGGGTGGAGCCTTTTATTAAATCAAGCTCAGTTTGGTTGGTGATTTCAAGTTTCATAAGACAAATCTATGAGGATTTTTTTTAATGAAGGCATTTGTTTGATGATGATTTTATTTTATTCTTATCTTGGCAGTTAAATTTAATACAGATTTTAACAAACATCAGATCAATGACAGCGTTCAAAAAACTGAATCCGAAAGATTTACAATTCGATCCGGTAAAAAAAATAGGGATGGAGTGGATGTTGATTACAGCAGGAAATGCTGTGAAATGTAATACCATGACAGCGAGTTGGGGAGGAACCGGATTTCTATGGAACAAACCTGTAGCTTTCATTTTCGTTCGTCCACAGCGTTTTACATATCAGTTTATCGAGGAAAACTCATTGTTTACCTGTAGTTTTTTTGACAAAGAGCACCACAATAAGCTTCAGTTTTGCGGATCGCACAGTGGAAGAGACACCGATAAGTTTGCGGCCACTGGTTTGGAAATTATGGAAACAGCCGAAGGAGCATATACTTTTGAAGAAGCCAGGCTTTATCTGGTGTGCAGAAAATTATACTTTCAGGATATTGACCCTGTTGGATTTATAGACTCCTCAGTTGCAAAGAATTATCCTGAAAAGGATTACCACAGAATGTATATCGGAGAAATAATTTCGGGGTCAGAGCGTTTTATTACGAAAACTTCGGCTGAGCGATGAAAAGTTTCATAATTTTATGCCTCGCATATTTTAAAGCATTACCGACTTACCTTTTTTATTATCAATCAACTACAAATCAGTTTTGAAAATATTCACAACCATCAGAGTCCGTTTGGCAAGGTATTTCCTTGGCAAGCTCACCAGTCGCCTTAACAGGAGAAGGGTAGCAATAAATCTGGCGCAAGCCGTAGATATTGGAATTGTTTATAGTCTGGTTAGCGAAGAGGAGTATGCTATTTTAGGCCGGTTTGTAAAATCATTACAGGAAAAAGGCAAAAAAGTACAGGTCCTTGGCTACCATAAGAGCAAAAGGGCTCCGGTTTATTATGCTCCCAAACTCGCATACGATTTATTGCTCAATGGTGATATAGACTTGCTGCTCAGGCCGGTTTCGGAATTTTCTGATAAGTTTATTGATTATCCTTTTGATCTTTTGATTGATTTAAGTTCACCTGCAGATTTTCCTCTTTCATATATTGTTGAGCTTTCAAAAGCAGGATTTAAAGTTGGTCAGGGAAAGCCCGGAATACCTGGGCCCTTTGATTTACTTATAGAATCTTCGTCCCCATTATCACTGGAAGTATTGATAGAACAAGTGGTTCATTACACCAGTACAATTGAATTCATTACCCCACCTATTCAGGTTATAAACACTGAACTATGAAGAAAAATTTTACAGGAACAGGAGTTGCATTGGTAACTCCATTTCACAAACAGGGAACCATCGATTTCGGATCACTTGAAAAACTGATTGAACATACCATCGGTAATGGTGTAAATTATCTTGTTGTGCTCGGTACAACGGGCGAAGCTGCTACATTGTCGAAAGATGAAAAAACTGCTTTGGTTCAGTTTGTGAAAGAACAGGTAGCAGGACGTGTTCCCATTGTTATGGGGCTTGGCGGCTATAATACGCAGGAATTGGTAAATCAGCTTCAGGTAATTGATCTTGAAGGGATTGACGCCATTCTGTCAGTCACTCCTTACTACAACAAGCCCACGCAGCGTGGACTTTATCTTCATTATAAACACATTTCGAGTGCCAGCCCATTACCGATAATACTATATAATGTACCGGGTCGCACAAGCGTTAATCTGAGTGCAGAAACAACGCTCGAACTAGCCCGCGATTTTGATAATATTATCGCTATCAAAGAAGCATCAGGGAACTTCAGCCAGATTATGCAGATTATCCGCAATAAACCCAAAGGATTTCTGGTGATTTCGGGTGATGATGGTATCACCATGCCAATGATTGCTGCCGGTGCAGAAGGCGTAATTTCAGTTGTGGCAAACGCATATCCATCAACATTCTCCAGAATGGTGAAAGCAGCCATGGATGGAAAATTCGAAGAAGCAAGAAGGCTTCATTACCTGCTGATTCCGTTTATTGATTCACTCTTTATGGATGGTAGTCCCGGTGGAATTAAAGCCGCTTTGGATCAAATGAAAATTGTTCAGAACAACCTCCGTCTTCCGGTAGTAAAAGTCAATAAATCGGTGCAAAATACCATTTCTGGTCTGATTACTGACCTTAGGGATAATGGCATAGAATCCTGAAAAACAAATCTTTCAAATAGCTTATCAATTTCAAGATGAAAAAAATCATTACGCTATTTCTCTCGTTAATCTCGGTTTTTGCAATTGCTCAAACTAACCTCAAAACGCAATCTGCACCTGAACTGTTCGGAAATGATGGCGAAATCTATTTTGCGCTTCCCGGAGCAGCTGATATGGCTGGATTACTGACAAAGGTGATAAGCATCGATCGCATTTCCGGCGATACTGTGTTTGCGTATGCCAACAAAAAAGAATTTGAAATCCTGAGGCAGTTTGATAATCTCAGCTTTGTTTCAATGCCGCATCCGGGCGATCTTATTATCCCTCAGATGACTTCTGATCCCCGGCAGGTGCTCGACTGGAATTACTATCCAACATACCCGGCTTACGAGGCATTGATGCAGCAATTTGCAACCGATTATCCTGCCATTTGCACCCTTCACACTATAGCTACCTTACCAAGCGGGCGCAAACTGCTGGCATTGAGAATTTCTGATAATGTAAATGTTGAGGAAGATGAGCCTGAATTTCTGTACACTTCAACCATTCATGGCGACGAAACAACAGGATATGTGCTTTTGCTTCACCTGGCTGATTATCTGCTGACCAATTACAATCAGGATCCGAGAGTGACCAGTATGATCAACAACACTGACATCTGGATCAATCCATTGGCAAATCCTGACGGAACTTACTATGGTGGCAACAATTCGGTTAATGGTGCAAGACGCGGCAATGCAAACAATGTAGATTTAAACCGCAATTATCCTGATCCGGCCGATGGGCCAAATCCCGATGGAAACGCATGGCAGCCTGAAACGGTAGCTTTTATGAATTTTGCTGAAAGCCGTAACTTTGTGATGGGCGCAAATTTTCACGGTGGTATCGAAGTTGTGAATTATCCCTGGGATACATGGAGCAGACTGACTGCCGACAATAACTGGTGGGTTATGGTGAGCCGCGAATATGCTGATACAGCCCAGGCATACAGCCCTCCCGGTTATATGGACGATCTGGTTAACGGAATTACCAATGGATATGCATGGTACAGAATTACCGGTGGTCGCCAGGATTATATGAATTACTTTCAGCAATGCAGAGAAGTAACACTTGAGATATCCAATACCAAATTGCCTCCGGCCAGCCAGCTGCTGAACTTCTGGGAGTACAATTACCGCTCAATGCTTAATTATCTGGAACAGGTTCAATATGGGGTAAGGGGAATTGTTAGCGATACAATAACAGGCGAACCCATTCATGCGCAGATATTTATCAATAACCACGACAAAGACAGTTCGATGGTTTTTACCTCTTTGCCTGTTGGGAATTACCACCGTTTGCTGAAATCCGGAACCTACAACCTTACTTTTTTTGCTGATGGCTACTTACCAAGAACCATTAACAATGTGGTTATAACCGATAAATCAACGGTTCGGCTTGATGTGAAGCTATGGGACGGAAGTGCAATTCCGGCTTTCACGGCTTCCGCCACAACAATTCCTGTGGGTGGTGAAGTTCAGTTCATTGATATTTCCGGCGGAAATCCATCAAGCAGGCTGTGGACTTTTGAGGGAGGAAGTATCAGCAGTTCTGTTCTACCCAATCCTGTTGTACAGTATAACCAACCCGGAACCTGGGATGTAAGTCTGTATGTTCAGAATGTAATCGGCGGAAATCTTCTTGCCGAACCTGATTATATCACTGTTATTCCCGATTATTATATTGGCGGAGAAGGAGCTACAACTTGTTACGCCAGATTTTTCGACAGCAATGGCCCTGAATTAAACTACGGGGATAATGAAAATCTAACCACCACTTTTATTGGCGCTGATCCCGATAAAGTGCTCAGAATCCATTTCACAGAATTTGATGTTGAAATGAGCGATGACTGCGAAAAAGATGCATTGTTTGTTTATGACGGGCCGGATGCAACTTATCCATTGCTGGGAAAATTCTGTGGTAACGAGGTTCCTGCTGATCTGCTGACTTCTGTTGGCGGAGGTGCTGTTACTTTTGTTTTCCGGTCGGACGAAGTGAATAATTATGCAGGCTGGTCTGCAGTGGTTTCGTGCGACAGCGGTGTAGGAATAATTTTGAGTGATATTGAACCAAAAATGAAACTGTATCCAAACCCTGCCGGCGAAAGCGGGTTTTATCTTGAAGCTGAAGAACAGATTCTGAGTGTTGAAATTATCGATCTTTTTGGCAAGCAGGTCTATTTTGATACACCCGCGCAGAAGAAGGTAAGGGTAAGCGAATTGAAGATAAGGTCAGGAGTATATACGGTGAAGGCATTGACTTCAAAAGGTGTGGCTTCGCGAAAGTTGCTTATTGTTAAGTAGCAACAGTAAACGGCTTTCGATCAAATTCAGATCGTAACCGGAAAATGCAGGGCAATCCTGTAAACAGCATAAATGATCAATGCGGCAGCTACAAGGCTGCCGTTTATTTTTATTGTTCGCGGGTTTTCATCAAAGTAGAGAACTGAAAAGCCAAAACTGCTCAGAAGAACGGTAAGTATAACGAAGACAGGAGTAAGGATTCTCAATAGTTCATATAAATCAACAGGAAACCTTATGGCAATGATGATAAGGGAACCGATTAAAAAAGGCAGTATAACCTGAAATATAATAAAAGGAAGACGGTTTTTGGTTTCCAGAAGGTTGAAATAAATATTGCCGGAAAGCAGAAAAGTTCTGGTCAAAGCAAAACCAGTAGCAGCCAGCAGAAACAATGAGATTAAGGTAATAATAAGTTTGCCGGTATCGGGCATAAACATCCATATGAGTACATGTCCGAATCCTTCACCCAGCAATGCTCCTGCATAGGCTGATCCCAGAAATATACTGATACTGTGTACAAATCCCCAAAGGAAAAAAAGTTTGAGAGATCCGTTGTATTCCTTGTAACGATAGGCTACTACGATCATAAAAACAGAGAGTATCAGGCAAACAAGCGGACCGGCTGAAAAGATGATTTTTACTGAATCGAAATACCAGTCATAGCGCGATACCATAAAGAAAATCTTCGAATAATCTACCTGAACATTGTAATCAAAGAAAAACGAAGCCAGTATGGTTGCTGTCTGGTGCACGATAAAAACGAACAGGTATGATAAAATATAGTATGCCGTTGAGTTAATGGCAATACGGATGTTGTCAGGCAGTTTCATAATTGCAAAGATACATGAAAAGTGATTTTTATTTGTGCAATTGATTTTAGATTAACAAAAGGAGCTCCCCGAAAGTAATCTCATAATTATTAACAGACAACAACAATATTTTCTATTCATTATACCCTGACTTTTAGATTTCAGGTGTTAACATAAACTTAATATTCATTTAAAAGTGGCTTAAACTCCCTTTGGAATTCTATGGGTTACTTTGCAGCTGTAACCAATTTAAAAAAAACATGAAAAAGATTTTAATGTTTGCCCTTGTTGCTTCGCTTGCAGTATTTACTTCCTGCAAGGATGAAGATGAAACCTTCAATGCACCTACAGTTGTTTCACCACAGCCGGTAACATCCCAGATTAGTACTGATCTGGATATTACTTTTAACTACACTGCAGATGCAGGTTTTAAATCAGCAGTTGTTTCTGCTACCAATGGAACAGCAGTTATTAAAACCAATGGAGCTGCAGGTTCAAAATCTGGTTCAGTGGTTGTAACATACACATCAGGATCACAGGTTGGTGCTGGTTCAGTGGTGCTAACCATTACCGACAACGAAAACAAAACTGCCAGTGGAACCGGTGTTATCAGCGTTCTTGAAGAGCAGATTGTATTTTATGTATCAAGTAACATTACTCAGAATACAACCTGGGAAACCGGTAAAGTATATGTATTGAAAAACAGAGTTGCTGTTACTGCAGGTGCTACACTTACTATTAAACAAGGTGTTGTAGTAAAAGGCGAAGCCGGTACAGGTGCCAATGCAACTGCACTCGTTATTGCCCGTGGAGGTAAACTTAATGCAGAAGGAACCGCTCAGGCTCCGATTATCTTCACTTCAGTAGCCGACGAAATTATGCCAGGCGAAATTGCCAGTCCGAACCTTGACCCAACCCTTAATGGTTTGTGGGGTGGTGTGATCATTCTTGGAAATGCTCCTATCTCTGCAAGTGCTGCTTCTGTTCAGATTGAAGGTATTCCTCCATCAGACCAGAATGGCCTTTATGGTGGTACCGATAACAACGATAACTCCGGAACCATTCGCTACATTTCCATCCGTCACGGTGGTGCCAATATCGGCGAAGGAAATGAGATCAACGGACTTACCCTTGGCGGTGTTGGTTCAGGAACCATTATTGAAAATGTTGAGATTGTTGCCAATCAGGACGACGGAATTGAATGGTTTGGCGGATCGGTAAGCGTTAAGAATGCAATCATCTGGAATGTTGGAGACGATGCAGTTGATACCGATCAGGCCTGGTCAGGAACCCTTGATAACTTTATCGTTATCTCAGGCGACGATACCGATCATGCTTTGGAAATTGACGGTCCTGAAGGTGCAATGCTTGCAGCCCATACCGTTAAAAACGGCTCAATAAAAGGCAATCCTGCCACAGAACTTGGCGACTTCCGCGATGGTGCCAGAGGTACTTTCTCAAACATCTACTTCTTTGGTTTCCCTGATCCTGCAGTTGCTGGTCGCGGTGACTTATCACTCTCAGGTGATAAAACCCTTGCAACTTTTGCCAATGGTCAATTGGTATTCCAGAATCTTCAGGTAACCTTGCCCGAAGGTGTTGAGCTAACCTCAGTATTTAAAAACGGAACCAGCGTTCATGCTACAGCAGTTGCAGCCGGTGCAAATACCGTTGGTGCTGACAAATCAGCTTTTGCAGGATGGTCATGGGCTTCAGCAGCAGGCGAATTGACAGACTTCTAATCACAAAATCAATATCAGTTGTAAACTCGTGGGCATTATGCCCACGGGTTTAATATTTAATACAAACATCAAATCAGGAAGTTTTATGCAGCTCGTCAGGATTTTGATCACAGCTCTGCTCGCCTTAGTTTTTAATTTTGCACTCCTTGCGCAGAATGGCTTTATCAGAGGTTCCGTTTTCGACAACAAAACAGGTGAATCTCTGCCCGGTGTTACCATTTTTGTGATGGAAACCACTTCGGGAACTCTTACCGACTTTGATGGTAAGTTTAATTTATCAATCGCAGCAGGCACCTATAACCTCAGAATCTCATACATTTCTTACGAAACTGTAATTGTTGAAAAACTGGTGGTAAAGTCAGGAGGAGTTGTGCTTCTTGACAACCTGAAGCTTAAAGAAGCACAGGTTGAGCTCTCAGAAGTTACGATTACAGCGGAGGCTGTCCGTAATTCTGAAATTGCAATGCTCACCATGAAACAGAAATCGGCCAACCTGATTGATGGTATTTCAGCTGTCAACTTCCGGAAAACCGGTGACTCCGATGCTGCTTCATCCCTGAAAAGGGTGCCCGGTATTTCGGTGGAAGGCGGTAAATATGTATTTGTGCGCGGCTTGGGCGACAGATACACCAAAACAATCCTGAATGGGGTGGATATTCCCGGGCTTGATCCCGACAGGAATACCTTGCAAATGGATATTTTTCCAACCAATGTGATCGACAATATCATCGTTCATAAATCATTCAGCCCTGAGCTTCCTGCTGACTTTACAGGAGGTGTAATAGATATTACAACCAAAGATTTTCCTGAACTTAAAACCGGAAATATTTCACTTAGCCTGGGCTATAACCCCGACATGCACTTCAACGCTGATTTCCTGACCTATGAAGGCGGAAAAACAGACTTTCTGGGATATGACGATGGAACACGTGCAATTCCGGCGACAGAAAATATTCCTTTTTTCTCAGAGGTGGTAGCAAAACCGGATAGTCCTGAAGGACAACGTTTCCGAGAAATTATGAACAACTTTAATCCACACCTCGCCGCCATAAGAGACAACAGCCTGATGGATTATTCGGTAGGCGTTGCACTTGGAAATCAGATTCCTTTGAAAAAAGTTACCCTGGGTTATAATTTCTCCCTTTCATACAAAGTAAATCAAGAGTATTACAAGGATGCAGAATTTGGAAGTTACGGAATGCTGGCAAATCCGGAAACTTATGAGTTGGAAAGACGAGAATACACATATGGTGAATTTGGCTCTACCAATGTTTTGCTGGGCGGACTTGCAGGTTTTGCTGTAAAAACGAAGAGATCGAAATATATACTCAATGTTCTGCATCTTCAGAACGGAGAATCTAAAGCGGGAATCTTCGACTATAACGGCTCCGATCAGGGCTCAAACTTCAATGCCATTCAGCATAACCTTGAATACAGTCAACGGGCTTTGACCAATGTTCTTCTCAGTGGTAAACATTTTTTTGCCGACAACAAATGGGGTGTAGAGTGGAAACTTTCACCCACCCGCTCCGAAATAATGGATCCTGACATCCGTTTTACCCGTTATGAAACCCGCGGTGCTTTATTTTCAATCAGCACAGAAGTTGGCTTTCCCGAAAGGATTTGGCGCGATCTGACCGAAATGAATGTGGTTGGTCAATTGAATATTAGCCGCGATTACAAATTATTCGGCAATGATGCCAAAGTGAAGTTCGGCGGAGCTTACACGCACAAGGAACGCGACTACGATATCAGGAGTTATGCCATAAATGTCAGGGGTGTGCCACTCACAGGAAATCCGGATGAGTTATTCTTACCCGAAAATATATGGCCTCTCGGAGGCAACCTTAATCGGGGAACTGCCTATGAATCAAGGTTTATTCCAAATAATTTCAATAAGTTCGAGTCGAACAATCAGAATACCGCCTTCTATCTTTCCACCGAAATTAGTCCTTTTGCAAAGCTGAAAGCTATAGTGGGAGTGAGGGCAGAGAATTTTGTACAGAGATACACCGGGCAAAATCAAACTACAGACAGCAATTTCGACAATGAAGTGGTGATTGATGATCTCGACTTTTTCCCGTCAGCAAATATCATTTATAACCTGTCGGATAAACAGAACATAAGGGCTTCCTACTCTCAGACCATTGCCCGGCCATCATTCAAGGAAATGTCGTTTGCCGAAATTTTTGACCCGATCTCAGGAAGAGTATTCGTGGGTGGTCTTTTCCGAGATGCCGATGATGTTGCAGGCATCGAATACTGGAATGGCAATTTGCGCGTAACAAAGATTCAGAATGCAGATTTACGTTGGGAAATGTTCCACGGAAAAGGCCAGACAATTTCAGTTAGTGCATTTTACAAAGTGTTCGACAGTCCGATAGAAATCGTTCAGTATGTTTCGCAAAAAGGTGCATTTCAGCCCCGCAATGTTGGCGATGGGCAGGTAAGTGGTCTTGAACTTGAGCTTCGGCAAAATCTCAGCTTTTTTGGAAAAGCGTTTGATAATTTCGTATTTACTTCAAACCTGACATATGCAAAATCGCGCATTGAACTCAGTACTACTGAGTACCAGTCGAGAGTTGACAATGCCCGTGCCGGCGAAAGTGTTTCGGAATACAGGGAAATGGCAGGTCAGGCACCTTACATTGTAAACGCAGGTTTTTCATACAATGGAAGCGAAAAAGGCTTTCTGAACGGATTTGAAGCTGGCGTTTATTACAATGTTCAGGGCCCTACACTCGAAGTGGTAGGTATTGCCGACCGCCCCGATGTTTATACCCTTTCATTCAACAGCCTGAACATCAATGTAAATAAAAGCTTTGGTGAAGCAAAGAAACTTCAGGTGGGTATTAAAATCGATAACTTGCTTGGCGATACCAAAGAGTCAGTTTTTCAATCATTTAAAGCTGATGATCAGTATTATACTTTCCTTGATCAGGGAAGAACCATTCAGATGAGAATCAGTTATAAGTTCTTCTGATCTGAAAGATGATGAATCGTCAGATATTACTTGCACTATCCTTTGATTTTGCATACCTTTATTCACGTTAAACACCGAATGCCCAATCAATATAATCTCTGAAAATGAAAAGACTTTTTCTACTGACAACAATTTTGCTGCTGGGTGTATCAACTTTTGCCCAGAATCTGGAATATAAAGACGGACGCTATTACAAAAAGGGGATGCTTTATACCGGAATGCATACCGAACATCACGAAAACGGTGCTGTATCGGTTGAACTCAACATCAGCAACGGACTCGAACACGGTTCGGTTCAATATTATTATCCCACAGGTATAAAAAAAGAATACCGCGAATACAACGAGGGCAAGAAGAACGGACTTTGGATAACCTGGAACGAAGAAGGGGTTAAGATTGCCGAAGCCTCCTACAAATCTGACATCAAGGACGGGCCATGGAATATCTGGAATGCCTCGGGTGTAAAACTTTATGAAATGAATTACTCAAACGGTGCAAAATCAGGTATCTGGCGTCAGTGGGACGAAAACGGAACACTGGTGATGGAACGGAATTACGATATTTAATCAGTTTGGTTGGTTAATAATGAGAAGGGACAGGTAAAATCTGTCCTTTTTTTTATACCATTCTCTGTAAAGCAGACATATTAAAGGGATTTGAAAATCCTAATTGTTACCTTTGGTTCGGAAAAATTTCTTCATGTTTCACCATCAAAACCATGATTATACAAAAGCGAACTATTGCGACAGCCTTTCTAATATTGATTATCAGTTTTCAAAGCTTTTCGCAACGTCGTATGGTTGCCGAATGGGAACCAGCTTATGGAACTCTCATACGCTGGCCATTAGGCATTCCTGGCGATCTTGTGGTTGAGCTGGCGCGCACCGATACGGTTTTTGTACTTGTCGAAAATGCCAACCAGCAATCGCAGGCAACTTATACATTTTCTTCGTACGGTGTAAATATGAACCATTGCCGTTTCATCATGGCCAACACATATTCGCACTGGACCCGCGACTGGGGGCCACATTATGTGTTCGACGAAAACGGAAATGCCGGTATTGCCGACCCTATGTTCGATGGGTATCCCTGGGTGCCGGGTTGCAATACAAAATCAGTTTCTGTCCCACTCCGCGAAATGCTTGGTTACGAAGAAGACGATGCCGTTAACATTGCACTGGCTGAAGAATTTGTCTTACCTTTGATCAGTTTTCCGGCTTATCTGACCGGAGGTAACATTATGACAGATGGACAGGGGAGGGCTTTTTCAACAAGGCAGATGCTTGATGAAAGTGCACCTTTCTGCAACGAGGTTTGTTTCAGGACACAATCGGCTCAATTGCTGGGTATTCAGCAATATTTCATCACCGAAAATCCTGAAGTACACGGCATTCAGCATATCGATTGCTATGCGAAGTTTCTTGATGAAGAGCGGATATTGGTCAAAGACTTGCCTGTCAGCCACCCTGAATACGCATGTGTGCGCCAATTCACTGATTTCCTGGCCAGTCAGACAAGTTGCTACGGACGGCCTTAT
Source organism: Bacteroidales bacterium UBA5197 (assembly GCA_002412885.1). Classification (GTDB taxonomy): domain Bacteria; phylum Bacteroidota; class Bacteroidia; order Bacteroidales; family Lentimicrobiaceae; genus Lentimicrobium. Next base: position 25,658 of record DHVX01000039.1, on the reverse strand, counting down.
GAAATACACCGGATATTTTGCCCGATTACTACCGGAGATGAAGTGGCGGCTTACACCAATTCTCTGATTATCAACAAAAAAGTGCTGGTGCCTCTGTTTGGTATTCCTCAGGATGAACAAGCCCTGCAATGCTACCGGGACCTGATGCCTGGATATGAAGTCATTGGTTTTACCGGCTCATGGTACTATTACGATGCACTGCATTGCCGCACCATGGGCATTTTTGATCCGCATATGCTGGTGATGCGGCATAAACAGCCGCGAATGGCTGCAGCTGATTTTCCGGCAAATATGGTTGCAATGATTGACGATCGCAGCGAAACCGGACTTATTCCCGAAAGCCTTAACCTTTATTGGAGGGAGCAGGGAAACATTCAGTGGGGAAGTCTGCCGCTTCAGCCCATTGCGGGTCCTGACAGCCTTTATGCGCAGTTGCCTGCTTTTACCGATGGAACCGTTGTTCAGTATTATTTTGCTGCAGCCGATTCCTCAGGAAGAGAGGAAACCCTGCCCCGCACAGCTCCCGCCGGATATTACACGGTAGAGTTTACTGATCAGATTACCAGCAACGAAACGCTTCGCATACCTGAGCAGCTGACTGTATTTCCTGTGCCGTTCAGTAGCAAACTTCACATTCAATTTACTCCCGAAATGGACGGTGAAGTAAATGCACAGGTTTTTGATATTGCCGGCCGGAAACTTTGGGAATCCTCCAAAAACGGGCAAGCAAACGGCATAACTGAGTTTATCTGGGAGCCCGAAGCGCAGGGCAGTGGGTTCTATTTATTGCGGATTTCTTTTAAAGATCAGGTGATAACTAAAAAAATCACGCGGCAGTAGAGGACACGACCGGGTATAGATTTTTTTAAAGTAGTTGGTTAATAAACAAGAACTTGCTATGTTTACCGCCACTAAGTGAGAATGTTCTGCATCATTTCAGAGAACCCGGGGCCTGATAACCATAATGAAATAAGGGGCGAATCCGAAAAGCCATACGAGTAGGAAAACAACATTTATCCTTAAATATGCGACTCTTAATTAAACTTTTTGTTGTTGTTATTGCATGCACATTGACTACCGAATTGTATGCTCAGAATTTCAGAGTAAAAGCCGGATTGAACTTTTCAAACATTCATAAAACGAGGTTGCTACCAACATACTCTTACGACGATGGTGAAGAATTCTATGTGAAACATGGGTTTCATATTGGAGCAACTGCTGAATTTCCAAAGAATCAGAAATTTTCCTTTGAAACTGGCCTGATACTCTCAAATAAAAGATTCCAAAGGATTCAGGTATTTAAATCCTGGACACAGCCTTCGGATATTTTTGAAGATAATTATGATCTGATTTATCTTGACATTCCATTTACAGCCAGAATATCATTTGAATTGGGTAAGTCAATTATCTATGGCAAATTTGGACCTTATGTTGGAATCGGCTTAAGCGGGAAAGTGGTAAATATAATCGACTATTATGGTGCAGGTTATTTTGAAGCAAGTGAAAATGATATTGAGTGGGGCAACAATGATGAAGTAGACGATTTTAAAAGACTTGATCCGGGCTTAACTGCAGGAGTAGGGCTGGAAATACACTCACTTCATTTAAGCATTGACTATGGTATGGGTTTGGGAACTATTTTACCCCCTTCAAGCAGTACGATCAGATATTACAATCGGGTTTTAGGAATCTCACTTGGGTATAAATTCGGTGGCAAAAAGAAAACCAAACAAGAGTAATCTGGATTGAAATGGGCTTGAAATGCCAGGAAAAAGTATTCGTCTGTTTAACAGCTCAATACAACTGAAAACAACTGATAATGCAGAAAACGACGTTTAAAGTTTCAAAGATGGACTGCCCATCCGAAGAGCAAATGATACGGATGATACTTGCCGGTTTGTCAAATATCAGATCTCTGGACTTTGATATTGCAAACAGAAAACTCACCGTTTATCACACCGACAATTATGAGCAGATTTTTCAGCGGCTTGACAGTTTAAACTTCGATACATCCTTTGTTGACACAGCATCGGCTGAAAATTACATTGTTGAAAAAGCAAACACTGCTCAGGAAAGAAAATTGCTTTGGCTGGTTTTGGCCATCAACTTTTTCTTTTTTGTACTTGAACTTGCAACAGGTTTTATTGCAAACTCAATGGGACTTGTAGCTGACAGTCTGGATATGCTTGCAGACAGCATTGTATATGGTCTTGCACTTTTCGCTGTTGGCGGAACAATCACACTAAAAAAGAACATTGCCAGATCAGCGGGATATTTCCAGTTGGTACTTGCATTTATCGGTTTTATTGAAGTAATCCGACGATTTATCGGGATTGAAACAATGCCAGAGTTTCAAACAATGATAATTGTCTCAATACTTGCACTTATCGCTAACGGAGTTTGTCTGTATTTACTGCAAAAGAGCAAAAGCAAAGACGCACACATGCAGGCAAGTATGATTTTTACATCCAATGACATAATAATAAATCTGGGAGTAATAGCAGCCGGCATTCTGGTTTACCTGACAAATTCAAAATATCCCGACCTTATTATTGGCACCATCGTCCTTTTTATCGTTGTAAAAGGAGCATTCAAAATATTGAAGCTTTCGAAATGAGGGGGAAATTAAGGAAACAAAGATGAAGGGATGAAATCAAATGAGAATGGGTAGATATTTGAAAACAATTACATTTGTTGTATGAACTTGAACGAGCATTGCTGGCTATATGGGAATTCAAGTGGGAGACATGCTAATATTGTGCATGTTTAAACGTTCTTTTAAAGGCTAATAGACGCTACCTTCGGGTATCTGCAAAACGTTGCGGTGCATAATATTTGCGCTACCCGGATTGAAAAATATTTGGAGAATTGTAACTTTAAAGTTACCTTTGCGTACAATTGAACGGCCTATGGAAAAAATCCGCGAAATAATTGCATACAAAAACTATTTTGAAGACTTCTTAAAGGAGCAACCTGTAAAGGTTCAGAATAAAATCTTCAAAATTTTAGAAGCAATTGAGACTTTAGAGAGAATTCCAACAAACTATCTCAAACTCATCGTCGGAACAAGCGGACTTTACGAAGCAAGAATTCAATTAGGGTCAGACATTTGGCGTGTTTTTTGTTTTTTCGACGAAAGGAAGTTAGTAATCCTGTTAAATGGATTTCAGAAAAAGACCCAGAAAACACCCGGACAAGAAATCCGAAAAGCAAATAAACTAATGAAGGAGTATTATGAAAGCAAGAAACGACAATAACGAAATATCATCCTGGTCAGAAATAAAGGACCGTGTTTATGGAGAAACCGGAACTGAAAGACGCGATAATCTGGAAAGAGAAGCTGAATCTTTCAGAATAGGACTTTTGTTAAAGAAAGTTCGTGAATCCAAAAATATGACACAGGAAGAATTGGGGCAACTCGTTGACAAAAAGCGAGAATACATTTCCAGGGTAGAAAATAATGGGAGTAATATTACGCTCAGCACACTTTTCGATATAGTGGAAAAAGGCTTTGGGGGAAAGGTGAAGATATCAATTGAAGTCTGAAATATGTCCATTAAGCCTACTTTTATTATAAATTTGCCTGACAATGCGAATATCCGCCCGTTAGCGGTAATTTGAATTCAAAACTAAATGAGAGAACAAATATCAGTTAATAAAGCTATAAAAAGAGGACATTTAATTGTGAATGTTCCAGTATTTATAGCACTTTTTGGCTGTCCAGCTATTGCACTTTACTTATCCAAAGAAAATCTAATTCCTGGATGGGGAATAGGAATTGCTTTCCTACTTGGCTTTGTTTTAGCTTGGATAATTTGGAGTTATATGATAACCAAATGGAGAATTTGGGCTTTTGAAATCGTAAGAAACGTTCATGAATTAAAGAAAAGAGCAATTCAGGAAAAATTGATATGGAATGACGGAAACATTTTTGAAAAAACGGAAATAAGGAATAATGAGGACAAAATAAAACTCAAAAACCTTGAAAAAAAATTTGAAAACGAAGATGAATATAAAGAAGACTATTCACTTCCTGCCAAAATGGAAATTTTCTATTCAAAACTTTACAACTACTTTGAGCTTGGAGTTTCAATTTTAATAATTGGAATTGGAATTTACTTTATATTCAAAGGAGAAACTAAAAATTACATTTTGGGGACAATTATGATAGCAATTGGGCTCTATAGTACATTAAAAGAATCTCGAAAAGCATTGAACAACAAACCACAAATAATAATTGACAGCAAAGGAATTAAAACAAAAAATGTTGATTTTAAAAATTGGTCATCAATAAATAATGAGGAAGTTATTAAAGAAGGCTTTGGTAAATCCGCAAAATCGTATCTGACTTATTTTTACGATGAAGACGAGTATGAAAAAATTGAGATTGATTCACTGAATGTTACGCACAGTGAATTAGAAAATATTATAAGAACATACAGGAAGAGGTATAATAAAAACCGCCGCTAATCAAGTACACAACTCCGCCATTATTTAGCTGACGAAGTGCGCCCCTCTCAACCCAAAGATTCCTGCATTTATTAAGTCAGATGGACAGGCTGGATGGCTAATTTTATTCTAAATTTGCCCGGATTCCATTTGACCAAAAGTGATCACATTTAAGGGCATCCAATTCGATGCTTTAAAAACTGAATAAACCCATTGAAACTACAATAAAAACCACAACAACAATGCAACAGAAAACTACCTTGATGCTTCTTTTAACTATTGGGCTGATCAGTTCTGCTTTTTTGACATCCTGCAAAAAAGATGTTGATAAAGTTTACTTTGTTCAGTTTAAATATGTAAATGGCACCCAAAAAAGCATTAAAATCGACGACTACAGAGATGGAAATGTGAAATCACATGATTTAACTGCCGGAAGTTCTTTGATTGGCAGGGTAGATTTGTTTTCTGGCGCTGAGATTGATGTTTTTGCATTCACGAACAGCGACTCACTGGTATTAACTTATGATAATAACATTAAGGTAAAGTGGACGGGGGAAAACAATTCGATTCGCAATCCTTTAATAATCAACAACTACGACGTAATTTCAGAACCTGAAAAAGATGATGAGTACTTATTTACATTTGTTGAAAGTGATTTTGAGTAAGCCAGGTTAAAGCATTGGTTATTTGTTGTTTAAAAGAGAATCAAAGGATTGGTATATAAAAAGAAATAAAAACACTGTTAAACAACCATCCCCGATGGAACAAGTCAACTACGGTGCTTAATTTACGCACAAGCCAACTGAATAATTTATACATTTGATCCGTAATATCAGATTTGCTCAGGCAAGTCGAAATGAGGCTCAAGAGAGCCTGGAGGAACAATATGAAAATAGCACGGATTAAATTTCTCAAAACATATAATGTATTGATAGCTGGTTTATTGGCTGTGTTAGGATTTGCGTCAGCATGTGATTCTAAAGATGAATATGGCACTCCTTCGGCTAAGTTTATCATAAAAGGAAACGTAAAATCCATAGAGAATAATCAACCCATAGAAAATATCAGCGTAATTATTCAGGGTGACACTTCCTATACTGATGCTGATGGCGCCTACCAGGTTGTTGATAAATGGGGTTTCCCTGATGATCAGACGTACAATATTAAGTTTCAGGACATTGATGGTGAGTTAAACGGATCATACAAAGAGCTGGATACCATTGTAGAGTTTAAAAACCCGAAATTTACCGGTGGTGACGGCGATTGGTATAGCGGCGAAACCAGCAAAGATTTTGACGTAAAGCTTACCCCTGAAAATGAAAGTCAATAAAATATCTTTACGGAAAAAGATTGCACTTTCGCTTTTTAAGAAGTTCAAAGACAATGAATCTAAAATTCATCAGCTGAATTATATTCTTTGGGAATGCACTCTGCGATGCAATCTGAATTGCCTGCACTGCGGGAGTGATTGCAAAAAAGATTCGTTGGTGAAGGATATGCCCGCCAGTGACTTTTTAAAAGCAATTGACGAATTAACCGGCATTATCAATCCCAACAAAACCATGATCGTGCTGACAGGCGGTGAAGCGCTGCTGAGAAAAGATCTGGAACAAATTGGCTTAAGCTTGTATCAAAGAGGTTTCCCCTGGGGAATAGTAACCAACGGAATGCTTTTAACCAGAAACAGGATAAACGCATTATTAAACTCCGGACTCAGGGCAATTACGGTGAGTCTTGACGGTATGGAAGCAAACCACAACTGGTTACGGGGAACTGCCAGAAGCTATTCATCTGCCTTAAATGCAATACGTTTATTGCCATCGATACCTGAACTAAAATACGATTTAGTTACTTGTGTCAATCAGAAAAACTTTGGCGAATTAAATCAGATCAAAGAACTATTGATTGGCTTGGGCATTAAAGAGTGGAGAATATTCACAATTTTCCCGGTTGGCAGGGCATTAAATCATAAAGAATTGCAGCTTGAACCGGAGAGCTTTAAAAGATTATTTGATTTTATTTCCCAAACAAGAAAGGAAGGGAAAATAAAATTAAACTATGGTTGCGAAGGGTTTTTAGGAAATTACGAACGCGAAGTCCGGGATAATTTTTTCATTTGCCGGGCGGGCATCAATATTGCGTCAATATTGGCCGATGGTTCAATTTCAGCATGTCCTAACCTCAGGGAGAATTTTATTCAGGGGAATATCTATCAGGATAACTTTAAGGATATCTGGGAAAATAAATATCAGATATTCAGAGATAAAAGCTGGACAAAAACCGGAATATGTGCCGACTGTGATTTTTATAAATATTGCGAAGGAAACGGAATGCACTTAAGAGATGAAAAAACCGGAGAATTGTTGTTCTGTCATTTAAAAAGGATAGAGGCAGGGGAAAAGGTTGTAAAGCCTTAATAACCGGGAATACCTGGATTCAGTAATTCTAAACCAAGTCTTTTCAGTGGTCCGGCAAATATTTCCGACCTCATTTTAACATTTCCGCATTGGGGATTGTTATTTGATCTTGAAGCCCGCAAACTGATTGAAAGAGTTCCCGGCACAAGCCCGCATAAATTGAGATTAAGGAAATAATTGCAATTTAAAGAGGATAGAATAATCTGCAAATGCCTTAATTGCCTGTGAAACATTAACAACTGAAATAATAACATGAAAAATAAACAAACAATAATAGTTGTTGGTGGTGGTTTTGCAGGTATTAACCTTGTGAAGAAACTGGATGAAAAACTCTTCGATGTAATACTTATCGATAAACTAAATCACCATCAGTTTCAGCCATTGTTTTATCAGGTGGCAACCTCTCAGATTGAGCCGGCCAGCATTTCATTTCCATTACGGCACATTTTCAGGAATAAAAAGAATGTGCGGATACGGCTTGCAGAGATTTCACAGGTGGATATTGTTCACAACAAAATCACCACAAGCATCGGAGATTTTGAATACGATTATCTTGTTCTGGCCCTTGGTTGCAAAACAAACTTCTTTGGCAACAAAGGAATCAGTGAATATGCACTTACGCTGAAAACAACGTATGAAGCAATCTCAATCCGGAATCACATTCTGCAAATTTTCGAAGATATTATCTCAGCCAATGAACAAGAAAAAGAAAGCTTGTTAAACATGGTCATAGTAGGAGCAGGGCCTACCGGTGTTGAATTGGCAGGTGCATTTGCTGAAATTAAAAAGAATATGCTGCCCAAGGATTATCCCAGAATTGACTTTTCGAAACTCAAAATTATTCTGATTGAAGGCAGCAAAGACACCTTGAATTCCATGAGCGGCCTGGCAAAAACTGCCTCGCATGATTACCTGCAAAAAATGGGTGTAGAAATCCAAACAGAAACATTGGTGACAAATTACGATGGTGAGATACTGCAATTGAATAACGGAAATATCATTAAAGCAAAAACCTTGATCTGGACTGCCGGCGTTACTGCCAATACCGTTCAGGGTTTGCCCGATGGTTGGTTTACTTCGGGAAATCGCATCAAAGTCAACAGAATAAACCAGATACCTGAAAGTGAAAATATTTTTGTAATTGGGGACATGTCGCTGATAGAAACGCCGAAATATCCCAAAGGACACCCGCAGCTGGCAAATGTTGCCATTAACCAGGCCAATAATTTAGCACACAATCTGAAGAAAATAATTCAAGGTAAAAAGCCTGTTGACTATGAATACACTGATCTGGGTACCATGGCAACCATAGGCAGAAATAAAGCAGTTGTTGACTTACCGTTCTTCAGTTTTAAAGGTTTCTTTGCCTGGATAATATGGATGTTTTTGCACCTGATGCTTATTTTAAGTGTAAGAAACAAGCTGATTATTTTTATAAATTGGGCATGGGCTTACATTTCTAAAGACACCGCACTTCGACTAATTCTCAAGGATAACAAATAGCAATATCAAATATGCATATCAGTTAGTGATATTGGTTAATTTCAGCATTTAAACCGAAAAAGAAAACGGTAAATTTTTGTGCGTTAACAAGCAACATAAAATACTGCATGGCCGTTAGCTTTTTTATGATGAGAAAAACACTTCTGAATATTGCTTTTTACATACTGACGGTAAGTGCAGCGCTCGGTCAAACCAATTTTTATGACCGGCTCGCCGACTCTGCAGTAATTCTGACAAAGCAAAGAGTTAAGTATGACCCTTCATATTTTCGGATTAGCTACCCGAATGGCGACATCCCTGCCGGCAAAGGTGTGTGCACTGATGTTATCATTCGCGCCTACAGAAAACTCGGAATTGACTTGCAAAAAGAAGTGCATGAAGACATGAAAGCGAATTTCAGCAAGTATCCAAAAAATTGGGGACTCAGTAAACCAGATAAAAATATAGACCACAGAAGAGTCCCGAATCTTATGACATTTTTTTCAAGACATGGCACTGTAAAACAAATATCACAGAATCCCGATGACTATTTTCCGGGCGATGTGGTATGCTGGAATCTTGGCGGTGCAATAACCCATATTGGAATCGTTTCAAAGAAAAAAGCAGCCGACGGGCAAAGACATTTAATCTTTCACAACATTGGAGCAGGTCAAGTTATGGAGGACTGTTTATTCAGTTTCAAAATAATCGGACATTACCGTTATGGAAAGTAACGAAACTCATTCGGTGCACAACTTTAAATAAAACAGAAAGATGAAATCATAAAGAAAAGGAAGACTCTGAAATTGACTCTGATAACCCTGCCGATAATTTCATTTTTGTTTATTTTAATTACCAATTATAGCATCAACAAGCGATCGCAGTAACTTAAAATAGAGTCTGCTGAAAAGGCTATGTATTAAAGTTTCCTCATGTTGCATGGCAAGGAAAAGTTATTATATTTGATACGAAAATCATTTTTTTACTTTGAAATTCAGACAAAGTCGGAAATATATCCAATACCGGGTATATACCTAAAGAATTGTCTGCGAACAGTGGTACATAGTTTTTCATCTTAACAATAAATTTTGTTATGGACTTTCAGGACAAAACCAAAGAAGAACTCATAAAGGAGTTACTGGCAATGCAGGAGAGTACTGAACAGTTCCGGCTTTTGTTTAACGCTGCTCCGTTAGGCTATCAATCCCTCGATTTTGATGGAAACTTCATTGAGATAAACCAACAATGGATTGACACCCTGGGTTACAAACGCGATGAAGTTATTGGTAAGTGGTTTGGCGATTTCCTTACACCCGCTTTTAAGGATGGGTTTCGTGAGCGATTTCTTGTTTTTAAAGCGCAAGGGCATATTCACAGCACAGTTGAAATGGTGCATAAGAATGGCTCTGTTTTATTTATCGCTTTTGACGGCAAAATAGGATATGATTCAAACGGAGAATTTAAGCAAACACACTGCATATTACAAGACATTACTGAAAAAACACGTGCTGAAAAAGCATTGAGAGAAAGCGAAGCAGAATACCGCAACTTAATTGCGATTTCGCCTGTAGCAATGGGAATCATACATGATTGGAAAACAATCTATTTTAATCCGGCTGCAGTTCAGCTTTTTGGTGCAAAAACTGAAAATGAACTTTTAGGTAAGCATATATTTGAACTTATTCATCCCGATTTTCATGAGCTTGCAATTGAAAATGCAAAATTACTTTCCGAAAAAGGGTATGTTAACATTCAGGAGCAAAAATATATTAAACTGGATGGCAGTATATTGGAGGTTGAAACGCAGGCTCAAACAATACGTTTTAATGAAGATACTGCTACACTTGTAGTAATGAATGATATCACAGAGCGCAAAAAGGCAGAGGCGGCATTGCGCGAAAGTGAGATTCAGTACCGGAATCTGGCAAACTCCGGCTCAGCTCTGATCTGGACTTCAGGCCTCGATAAGTTGTGTAATTATTTTAACGATCCTTGGCTGAAATTCACAGGAAGAACCCTGCAACAGGAAATGGGAAATGGCTGGACTGAAGGGGTTCATCCGGATGACTTCGACAGATGCCTTGAAACCTATGTAACAGCATTTGACAAAAATGAACCTTTCGAAATGGAATACCGCTTGCGTCATTCAAGCGGTGAATACAGGTGGTTATTGGACATAGGTACACCAAATTTCAACAGTAGGGGAGTATTTGTCGGATACATCGGACATTGCTTCGACATTACCGGGCGCAAGCAGGCGGAGGAGGAACTGCGCAAAAACGAAGAGCGTTATAGATTGCTTGCAGACAATGTGCCTGACATAATTTATTCTCTTAATAAAGCAGGAGAAATTTCAACAATTAATAGTCCAGCCCTCGAACGATTTGGTTATTCATTGCAAGACTCCATAGGCTCACCATTTCTGAATTTTGTCCATCCTGAAGACCACGAAATTGTTATAAATTCTTTTATACAGGCGCAGCAGGAGCAACGAAAACTCACACAAGGACTCAAATTTCGTATTGCAGCGAAAAACGGCGTAGTGTATTGGTTTGAGCTCAATTCCAAAGCCCACTATGACAGTGAGGGTCGGTATACTGGCGAAGATGGCGTGTTGCGCGAAATCACTGCTCGAAAGTTGGCAGAGGACGCGGTGCGTAAAAGTGAAGAAAGTCTGGCCATCACACTCCATTCCATAGGAGATGGCGTAATTTCAACCGATATTGATGGATTGATTGTAAACATAAATCCCGTAGCAGAAAAGCTGTGCGGCTGGGATCTGAAAGATGCATTGGGCAAACCCTTACCCGAAGTTTTTACAATCATAAATGCCGAAACCCGGCAAACCGTGGCCAACCCAGTAAAAAAAGTACTGGAAAGCGGAGCAATAGTAGGCCTTGCCAATCATACTGTTTTGATTTCCAGGGAAGGGATTGAATATCAGATTGCCGACAGTGCTGCACCCATTAGAAACAAAGATGGCAAAATTAGCGGTGTGGTTTTGGTTTTCTCAGATGTAACAGAGAGATATGCTGTTGAAATGGCTTTAAAGGAGAGCGAAGAGCGTTTTAAAGCATTGCATAATGCTTCTTTTGGTGGTATTGCCATCCACGACAAAGGAAAGATTTTAGAATGTAATCTGGGACTATCCGAAATGACAGGCTATTCATATGATGAACTTGTTGGAATGGACGGTTTAATGCTTATAGCCCCAGATTCAAGGGATCTGGTATTAAATAACATTCTGGCAAGTTACGAAAAACCTTATGAAGCCATTGGCATGCGCAAAAATGGTGAATTGTTTCCTTTGCTCATAGAGGCAAGAAATGTTCCATATAAAGGTAAAAGTGCCAGAACTGTCGAATTTAGAGATATTACTGAGAGCAAGCAGGCAGAAGAAGCTTTATCAAAAAGCGAATCCGAGTTTCGTTTACTGGCAGAGTCAATGCCACAGATTGTATGGATTACCCGCTCTGATGGATGGAATATTTTCTTCAATCAGCAATGGGTAGATTATACAGGGCTAAGCCTTGAAGAAAGTTATGGCCACGGTTGGAACAAGCCTTTCCATCCCGATGATCAGGAGCGTGCCTGGGATGCATGGCAAAACGCAACAACCAATTTGGCAACCTATTCGCTCGAATGTCGCCTTCGTCGTTTTGATGGCGAGTACAAATGGTGGCTGGTTCGCGGTGTGCCGGTGCTGGATGCAGACGGCTCTGTCCTTAAATGGTTTGGCACATGCACCGATATTGACGAATTGAAAATTTCAGAGGAGAACCTTGAGACAGCCAAACTACACGCTGAAGAATCCGACCGCCTCAAATCAGCTTTTCTGGCCAATATGAGCCATGAAATCCGCACACCAATGAATGGCATTCTCGGTTTTGCCGAATTACTGAAAAAACCAGACCTTACCGGTGAGGAGCAGCAGGATTACATCAGGATTATCGAAAAAAGTGGTACCCGAATGCTCAATATTATCAACGACATTGTTGACATCTCGAAAATTGAAGCCGGATTGATGAAACTGGATTTGAAGGAATCCAATATCAACGAACAAATTGAATACATCTATACCTTTTTTAAACCTGAGGTGGAAGCCAAAGGAATGAAGCTCAAATTTAACACCCCTTTGCCGGCTTTGGAAGCCACCATCACAACCGACCGCGAAAAAGTTTATGCTATACTGACCAACCTGGTTAAAAATGCCATTAAATTCACAAACAGGGGCTCCATTGAATTTGGTTACTTCAGGAAGGATGATTACCTGGAATTTTATGTAAAAGACACAGGCATAGGGATTCCAAAAGACAGGCAGGAAGCCATATTTGAGCGTTTTATTCAGGCAGATATTACTGATAAAATGGCACGACAGGGTGCTGGTTTAGGATTGTCGATTACCAGGGCATACGTGGAAATGCTTGGCGGTAAAATTTGGGTGGAAAGCGTGGAAGGAAGTGGCTCAACATTTTATTTCACTTTACCATACAGTGCTCATCCTGCGAAAGAAATTGTTGTTCAGCAATATACGACTTCAAATAAAACCGATCAGATAAGAAAACTGAAAATACTGATAGCAGAAGACGACGAAGTATCGGAACTTTTGCTTGACAACTCAGTGAAAATGTTTGGCAAAGAAATCTTAAAAGCAAGAACAGGCATTGAAGCCTTTGAAGTTTGCAAAAAGAATCCTGATACAGATTTGGTTTTGATGGATATTCAAATGCCGGAAATGAACGGCTATGAAGCCACCCGAAAAATCAGGGAATTTAACAAAGAGGTTGTCATAATCGCGCAAACTGCTTATGGGCAATCAGGCGACCGGGAAAAAGCAATTGAAGCGGGATGCAACGATTATATTGCGAAGCCCATTGGTCAAAATGACTTGATTGCATTGATTCAGAAGTACTTTGGGAAGTAGGATAGAAGAGGAAAAAATAGCTGATCATCAGTTAATAAGGCAAATAGAGGTTAATCATCAGTAGGCTACTCAAGTTGCTGGCTTACGGTATGCCCGTTTTTCACTTTGCCGCAGCAAATACGCTCAGGCATTGTTTTCGCCGGTTCATTAAGTTGTGCAGTAGCGAAAAGTTAATACATTTACTGCCTAAACCAGATATGTACCCTTCAATAAAACCATCAACCTAAAAAATGAAATATGGTTAAGAGCTCTTCAATGACCTTTGTATATAAATACCTATTTACTCCGGTCTGGGGTGGAGTAATTTTAATTGGAATCATCACCTCATGGAATGCAAATGATGCGTTCTCATATGATTGGTCACGTGGTGTTGCTTTGCTATTTGTGTGGGCAATGGCTTGGATGTCGATCATGATGGTCAGACTGAAAAGCGTTGAAGCCAAACAAGATCATCTTGTAATTAAGTCGTTCCGTGAACAGAAAATAGTTGATTATAAAGATATTGAATGGGTATCTCAATTGGCTATGATTAATCCGGTTATGATTTCATTAAAGTATTTTGATAAGGAATCCGGAGAATCAAAGAAAATATTGATAATGCCAGGTATAAGTTCTCAGATGTTCAATTTCAATTTTCTGAAAGAACTGGAGATGACCACATACATCAGAGAACGAGTGATTGCTTTTAAACCCGATTATTCAAAGGAACTGGAACCTTCTCGGTGGATTCCTGCAGGACTTTTGTTAATAACCGGACTTCCGATTATGTTGATCATGAATTTTTATTTCATGAATTCAATTTAAAGCACTGCTGGCAATTATAGGTGGTCGTGTAGTTTTAAATAAATCACACACAAATTACAAAATCAAGATGGAACAATATTCTTCGCTTATTATTGGTTTATTAGCCCTTATCGCAATTTTCATTTTCCTTTATTTTGTTCCTGTCGGCACATGGTTTGCCGCAACACTCTCAGGTGTGAGGATTACTTTATTGGAATTGTTTTTCATGAGGCTTCGGAAATCTCCTGTTACTGAAATTGTAAATGGACTAATTTTGTCAGCAAAAGCAGGTGTAGTTCTTGATCGTGATCAATTGGAAGCTCACGCAAGGGCAGGTGGCAATATTTTGAATGTCGTCATGGGAATGATTTCTGCAAAAATAGCGGGTATAAACCTTCCCTTTGAAAAGGCTGCTGCATTAGACTTTAAAGGAATAAAAATATCGGAACTAATAAAGAATGAATCAAAACTAAATCCAAGCCATGAATGACAACCAGCCAAAAGTAACAGGAATAGGCGGAATTTTCTTTTTCTCCGACAACCCAAATGAAACAAAAGAATGGTACAGTAAAAACCTGGGACTTGAAGTAAATGAATGGGGGTCAACTTTTGAATTTAGAAATGCCAACCGGCCTGAAGAAATTAATTATCTTCAATGGAGTCCTTTTCAGAAGGGCAGTGAATATTTTCTCCCTTCCAAAAAGGAGTTTATGATCAATTATCGTGTTCAGAATATACAAGCACTGGTCAAAAATCTAAAAGAAAACGGTGTAACTGTTGTTGACGAAATTGAGACGTTTGATTACGGAAAATTTGTTCACATAATGGATAATGAAGGCAATAAAATTGAACTGTGGGAACCAATCGATAAGGTTTTCACTGAGATGGGGGGCAAAACTACCAAATAGTTTAATCAGCAAAATTTATGCTTCTGCCAATTTTAGCTTCTTTTTATCTGAGTCAATATGTTGAACGGAAAATTCAAGATTGAGTTATTGACCTCGGTTTTAAATTATATCTCAACAATTTTTCCCCAAAGCCACAAACCATGGATTCAACAATTCAGGTTTGTTAAAAATTGGAGTATCTCTTTCTGGCCAGGTAAATATTTGTCCGCCGGCATGTTGCAATATGGCGACTCCAGCCGCAATATCCCACTCCATGGTTGGGCCAAAGCGGGGATAATGTGTAGCTGAACCTTCAGCCAGAAGGCAGAATTTATAAGAGCTTCCTGCATTCAGAAGGTCGAGGTTGGGGTGCTCTTTCCTGAGTTGATCAATAAAATCATCGGTTTCTGCATTGCCATGAGAACGGCTGGCAAGAATTTTAATTCCGCTCTCTGAACCAGGGAGCGGCAGTTTTTCAGATTCGGAAATTAACTGAGCCAGGGTAACAGAGTGGGGGAGGGCGCCCTCCTGCATAAGACGGAAACTGCCAATTTCAGGAGCAGCAAAGTACAGCAACGATTTTACAGGCAGGTAAATAACTCCGGCAACAGGGCTGTTTCCGGCCATAAGTGCAATGTTCACGGTAAATTCACCGTTGCGTTTTATAAACTCCTTGGTGCCATCAAGCGGATCAACCAGCCACCACAGTTCCCAGTTTTTCCGTGTTTCGTAAGGGATATTCCTACCTTCTTCGCTAAGCACGGGCAATCCTGTTTGATTAAGTCTGCCGGAAATTATCTCATGTGCAGCAAGATCGGCTGATGTAAGCGGACTTTGATCATCCTTGAAACGGGTTTCATAATCGCTGTGGTATATTTTCATAATTTCACTTCCGGCTTCAAGGGCGGCGTGAATGGCGGTGATGAGTAAGGATTTGACTTCCTGCATTTCTTTATAATTAGGCTGTAAAGATACAAGAAAAGGGGCGAGGGACGGATCAGAGGTCGAGCGTAGTCGAGACCGAAGAAGACAAGGAGAACAAAAGGGACGAGGGACGCCAAAAGGGCCGTGGGACGGATCAGAGGTCGAGCGTAGTCGTGACCGAAGAAGACAAGGAGAACAAAAGGGCCGTGGGACGGATCAGAGGTCGAGCGTAATCTAGACCGAAGAAGACAAGGAGACCAAGAGACTTGGAGATAAGGGGAAAGTAAAAGAATTTTAAGTGATTGAACAAAACTAGAATCGGAGCGTCCTTCTCCTTGAGGAGAAGGTGCCGAAGGCGGTTGAGGTGAACCGGAGGTGAATCTATGGCTTTCCAACTCAAAAAGAGTTGAGTGCAAGCAAAAATTCACGACATTTGTATGTTGTTCAGTAAATATTATGATTCGATTGAAAAGATTAGTTTAAACCAGCTTAAATAATAGGATTTACTATGAAAAAACTATTGATTCTGCCATTTATCATCTTCACTCTTCATGCTTTCGCTCAGCAAGACACGCTCCCTCAACGAAACCTCACCTTTAAATTACCTCTTTCACATTTAAACGGTGATATATTTGCCGAAAGTGCCGGATTTGGAATTGGCGTTGAAAAGATGCTGAAACCCCGGTTAAGTCTTTCACAGGAAGTGGGTTATATCTTTTATGTTAACAGGAATTCTATCATTGCTAATGGTGTAAACGACATAAATGGTTTGAAACTCGTCACCGAATTAAGGAAATATCTGATGAAAAAGGAAGTTCCGGAAAGTGGCTTTTTTACAAGTCTGGAACTCAGAAACATTTTAACCGGTTCAACACAGACTGAATCGTCAGAAGCCGGAGCGTTTGAAAACAATATCTTCAGATACAGAGCCGGGCTTACCGGAAATTTCGGCGTTTTGTTTTATTGGGATCAGCATAAAAGAGGCAGGCTGACACTCGAACTGATGGGAGGCGCCGGAATGGGCTATATTTATGCAGCTTCTGATAAGATTGATTTTGCGGGCAAAAGTGATTACAACAGCGGCAGCCGATTTTTCCCGTGGTTCAATATGGATATGAAAATCGGGTATATTATCAGGTAAATGTCATTTAGTGAAACTGTCGAAATAACTTCCTCACTTGAGTACCCCATCTAACTGTTCTTTCTGCAAACTTAGTATTAAAAAAAACGAAAGTAATCGTCCCCCTTTTCCAAAAGGGGGAAAAGAGGGGGATATAAAAAGTGCCTTACATTGAGGATGTTATTTTGATAATCCTCCTTATGAAGTGGCTTTAGGAAGGGATACATTCCTTATTCTTACCTCTGCCTTCAAACCAGATCAAATACTTCCTGCTTTATCACTTTTCCGTTTAGCTGAAGCTCAAAGCGGTGAGCACCCCTGAACAACTTTCGGGTGGTCATGTTTTCGATAAGCAGATGCGACTTTTTTACTTGAAGGGCTTCACCCTTTTCCACAATTGTCCGTTTCAGCTTAAATACCTTTTTACCGCTTCCGTTTCTGTTGATAAACCAGATTACATAATCCAGAATAATTTCCCCGGGACTGCTGGTTTTTAATTGAAATGAAAAATTAAGCCGGCTGTTCATTTCAACTTTTTTGTCTATTCTGAAATCTGACAATTCGCAAACCATCTCCTTCAATCCCAGAAACTTCATGGTATCGGGATCGCCTCCTTTTATCAGCGTACGCAGCGCATGATTGATGATGTAATCCATCTCACGGTCATTCTGCTTTTCAGATGCTTTCCACCTTTTTAGAATTTCAAGAACCAGCTTTTTGTCTTTTTTGGAGATATCGTTCAGATGATTGGCCACCGATCGGGTAACATAGCGCGCTTTGTCGTAAAATAGATTATCAAGAATAGGAACAGCCTGTTCTGCCGGGATGTTGATCTTTGGGCTCCAGGGCAATTTTGGGCGCGTACCTTCGCTGCAAAGCCTTCTTACATGGTAATTGTCGTCATTGCTCCAACGCTCCAATGTTGCCATAGTTTCTTCAGGATGGGCATTGATAAAGAAACGGATGGCATTTTCAGCTGAAAAGCGTTTGGTCATCTCTTTAATGGCCGATAACGAAAGCTCAAGATATTTTCTCTCAATGCCATAACGTGCAACAAATTCAAGGTGAGGCGCGTAAATAAAATCCCCGAAATCATCGTCAGTTTTTTCCGGATCAAGCTCAGCAGGCAGAGATTGCAGCAAGATTTTCAGCGCAGTTTCATAGTCATCCGGCAAGTACTTAAACATCATATCCCGGATATGATCAATGCGCGCTTTAAGCTCCAGTTTCGGAAATTCAGAAATCACATCCTCAATAAACGCCTGTTTGTTAAAATCCGGATACACCGAATGAATTTCACAGGCTATCTTTTCAACTTTCGGGATATTAAACAAGTAATCTTTCAGCGAAAATTTTTCTTTGTTTTCCATTTAACTGATATGCAGGGTTTTGCTATGAGGATGTTACAATGATTGAAGCTTTGGCGAAGGTAGAAAATTTGTTGCTTTGTTCCGGTGAAAGCTTAAAGCCGGGTTATGACAATCCTTTACTTAAAAACCACAATTCTTCAGGATTATAATCATTTCGATTGCCGGGAGATATCTGGAGCAATTTATAAATCACTCGTAGTTTTCAGATATCAGGAACAATGTCCACTCTTTTTGGTTAAATAAATCAGTTAATTCACAACAGGTATTAATGTTGCATTTAACGGGTAGTTGCCAGTGTTTATTACCATCCTATAGTTCTCAACCAACCTGAATCCTTTATGCGAACTGCAAGAATAATTATTGCATCACTTTTTATAGTTTTGATGGTTTATCCGGCTTTCAGCCAGCAAGCTGAAAAATATACAGATGAAATATTAAACAGAGATCAAATGAAAGAGGATTTCGGGATACTATACAACACTATAATTAATTATCATCCGAACCCCTTTCAATACACTGCCCGTGAAAAATTTGAGTCATTCTTCAACAAGCAGATGTCTGATTTACCCGACAGCCTTTCATCAAGAGAGTTTCTTTTGATTGCACGCAAACTCAATCTGCTGCTGAAATGCGGACATTCTAACGGCATCCCGTCAGAAGAATGGTATAAATCACTGAAAGGTAAAAAAGTATTGTTGCCTTTTGAAATCACAAGGGCTGGTGATAAAATCCTTGTAAAAAATATAACTGAAGATGAAAAGCAAATCGCTGTAAATGATGAGCTGATTTCAATTAATAATATGCCGGTTGATACCTTGCTCAGCATAATGAGTGAAATTCAGGAAAGGGACGGATTTACACAGGCTTACCTTGATGATATTATTACAAGGAGATTCCGCACTTATTACTTTTTTATGTTTGGTGTGCAGAATGATATTCCCGTTGAGTATAAAAATTCCGGCAATGAATTAAGAAAGGTTGCAGTAAACCTCAGCAACCAGAAACTTAAACCTGAACCAGACAAATACTGGCCTGCTCAACTCAAAATTTTTGAAGAGAATAAATGGAGCAAATTTGCCATGGATACCGTTTCCGGGATAGCCTACCTGAAAATCAGCAGTTTTAGCGACCGTAAAGAATACAAAAAGTACTATAAAGCTGTGTTCTCTGAGATTGAGAAACAAGGTTGCCGGAATCTTATTATTGATCTGAGAGACAATGGAGGTGGCTATTTTCATCATGGCAACCGATTCTTAACCTATCTCAGCCCTGAGAAGTTTGATTTTAATTTCCTGCGTCCCAAACAAAAGCCTGATAAAAATGAATATATTTCACTTGGAAGAGTCAGCAAACTCACCAGATTTGCATTCAGTCTGAAACCGCAAAAATATAGAGTTGAAGGGAAGCGGACAAACACATTTTCATACAAGCCCAAACCGCTCAGGTTTAAAAATAAAGTGAATGTTATTACCAACGGCATAACTTTTTCAACAGCGGCGCTGGTTTCAGCACAGCTCAAACAAAATGGCGCAACATTTTACGGAACAGAAACCGGTGGCGCAGAAAACGGCACCAATGCCATGCTGGTTTATAAGCTGGTATTACCCAATTCCGGGCTTCAGTTCAATATTCCCTGGTATCAGGTGATGTCAAACTCAAAGAATGAAAATATTGGATATGGGGTTAAACCCGATGTTGAGATCCGCCCCGGAGCGGATATTGGAAGGGATAATGTGATGATGGAAGTGATGGAGAGAATCGGGAAGGAGAGCCAGACCCCGCTGAGCGGAATATAATTTCTCCCGGTACTTCTTTGAATTGTTTATTTGTGTCAGGCGGAATTTGAAATTCCGCAATCTTTCCTAACAATTAACTAATATTATAAGAAGTGCAAACACTTCCATAAACATGTTTTTACCAAAAATAAAAATCATCCAATCTTGCCTATTCCTGAGTCAACAAAAGCTTAAATCAACTGTTTTAAATGTCGCTGTGAGCGATTATGCAGAAAAAAAAATCAGGCAATTTTTTAATACCTGTTTAAAGAGAATTTAAACAGCATTTAATGTCAGATAGCCTGATATTTTTCATATATTTGCTTAGATATATGAATGTTATGTAACAGGCATACGGGCTGTTACATAAGGTTTTCAGCAACAATCGGGTAATATACCCTTGTATTTTGTTGCTGATATTACGCAGCAATAAATTCCATCTTACCTGTGTTGTGGCAGGAGGAAAACAGAAACATAAGAAATATCAATCAACAATAAATAACAAAAATGGAGAATTCAACAAAAGGAAAGTGCCCTGTGATGCACGGGGCAAACACTGACACCAAAAGTTCAGTGATGAGTTGGTGGCCAAATGCGCTTAATTTCGACATTCTGCACCAGCACGATTCAAAAACCAATCCTTATCATGATGGCTTCAACTACCGTGAGGAGTTTAAAAAGCTTGATTTTGAAGCCCTGAAAAACGACCTGAAACAGCTAATGGTAAGCAGTCAGGATTGGTGGCCTGCCGATTGGGGGCATTATGGCGGACTAATGATACGAATGGCCTGGCACAGTGCCGGAACATACCGTATTGCCGATGGACGCGGTGGAAGCAATACCGGAAATCAGCGTTTTGCCCCGCTCAACAGCTGGCCCGACAATGCCAACCTCGACAAAGCCCGCCGACTGCTCTGGCCAATCAAGAAAAAATACGGAAACAAGCTTTCATGGGCCGATTTGTTTATCCTTGCCGGAAACATGGCTTATGAATCTATGGGTTTCAAAACCTTTGGCTTTGGTGGTGGCCGTGAAGACATCTGGCATCCCGAAAAGGACATTTATTGGGGTGCAGAAAAAGAGTGGCTTGCTCCGACCAAAAGCCGTTACGACGACGATCTGGACCGTAAAACCCTTGAAAATCCGCTGGCTGCAGTGCAGATGGGACTTATTTATGTTAACCCCGAGGGCGTCGACGGCAAACCCGATCCACTAAGAACTGCTCAGGATGTGAGAATGACCTTCAAACGTATGGCAATGAACGACGAGGAAACCGTTGCGCTCACCGCTGGTGGACATACTGTTGGTAAAACCCACGGAAACGGCGACGCTTCTGTTCTTGGCGCTAGTCCTGAAGGTGCTCCGGTTGAGCAGCAGGGCATGGGCTGGATGAATCCTCAGGGAAAAGGAAACGCAGAACACACGGTAACCAGCGGGCTTGAAGGCGCCTGGACAACTCATCCCGATCGTTGGAACCACGATTATTTCTATTTGTTGCTCACTTACGACTGGGAACTAAAAAAAAGTCCGGCCGGAGCATGGCAGTGGGAACCGATAAACATTAAGGAAGAAGACATGCCATTTGATGCCCATGTACCGGGTGTGCGCCGCAATCCAATTATGACCGATGCCGATATGGCCATGAAAATGGATCCTGAATACCGTAAGATATCGGAACGTTTTTACAAAGACCCGGCATATTTTGGCGATACATTTGCCAGAGCATGGTTTAAACTTACCCACCGCGATTTAGGTTCCAGAAGCCGTTATCTTGGCCCGGATGTTCCTCAGGAAGACCTGATTTGGCAGGACCCCGTTCCGGCAGTGAACTACATGCTTACCGAAGCTGAAATTGATGAGCTTAAAGCAAAACTCCTGAACAGCGGTCTTTCTCAGGCAGAGCTGATTGCCACCGCCTGGGACAGCGCAAGAACCTTCAGATGTTCTGATTACCGCGGTGGAGCCAATGGAGCACGCATCCGCCTCGAGCCCCAGATTGGCTGGGAAGGCAATGAGCCGGAACGTTTGAAAAAAGTACTCGCAAAACTGCAGGAATTACAGGCAGGATTAAGCAAAAAAGTCAGCATTGCCGATCTGATTGTGCTTGGAGGAACTGCTGGAGTTGAGAAAGCTGCCCGAGATGCAGGTGTGGACGTAAAAGTACCATTCAGCCCTGGCCGCGGAGATGCAACTGCCGAAATGACCGATGCTGAATCTTTTGACGTACTGGAGCCGATTCACGACGGTTTCAGAAACTGGCTTAAAAAAGATTATGCAGTTTCTGCTGAAGAACTGATGCTCGACAAAACCCAGCTTCTGGGACTTACTGCCCCCGAAATGACAGCACTTGTCGGTGGAATGCGCGTTCTTGATACAAACCATGGCGGTACAAAACATGGCGTATTTACCAACAGGGCAGGGGTTTTGAGCAACGATTTCTTTGTTACCCTCACCGATATGAAATACAACTGGGTACCGGTTTCCGAAAACCTGTATAAGGTTGTTGACCGCAAAACAGGAGAAACAATATGGACAGCCACCCGTGTTGATCTGGTGTTTGGCTCTAACTCCATACTGCGTTCATATGCTGAGTTCTATGCCCAGGACGACAACCGTGAACGGTTTGTCAGAGACTTTGTTCAGGCATGGGTTAAAGTGATGAATGCAGACCGTTAAGATTCGCGGAGATAAGCAGAAATCAATTGTGATTTATAACGGAAAGGACGGCATGGCTGTCCTTTCTGTTTTATACCTTGCCTGGCAAGGGTGCATTCGGGTATTTTTGGGGGATTCATTTGTTGGAACCGGACTTTATCACTGTTTCCATTTCGATATCTGAAATTTTACTACCTGAACTTCCTGCTTCTTTCGGAAAGTTTTATCAATCCTGAATGAGATCATTAGGATTCTATTTCGTTGTTAATACCTCAGGTAACTCCGGTCAGGGAATCCACCATTCTTTAAAAACGGGACCAGTCACAGATGTTAAAAAAAGATATAAGATACAAACTAAGGGCTTAAAATTATAAAATATGATGAATTGTTTTAAAATGAAAATTTATTAAATTTGACGCGGCAATGTGGTTTGATTTATTACTCAACAGGGGAGTATAATTCAGATTGATATGCGGAGATGCTATATTTATCAGTTGACGGTAATTATAACAAACTACTGAGATAACAATAAACTTAAAAGAACAAATAATGAGAAAAATTTTCATTTTAGTTTTGTTTACTATTCTTCTGATATCAGGTCAGGCACAAAAAACAACTTTGACTTTAAACCTGGAAAAAGGTAAAGAATATCGGCAAGTTACTTATTCCAGGGCAACTATAATTCAAGACATTAATAGTCAGAAAATGCCCATAGTGATGACCTTAAAGGGAGGAATGTCATATACGGTAGTTACTGTTAATCCTTCAGATTTTGATTTAGAAGTAAAGTATGAAAGGCTGAGTATGATTATGGAGCTACCTCAGGGAAAAATGGAATTTAGCTCTGATAAGAATGACAAAAAAGATATTTTTTCTACGATGTTATCAAAGATGACCGGGAACACATTTAATGTCAAAATGGCTAAAAATGGGAAAGTGCTTGAGGTAAAAAATATTGAATCACGGATTGAATCATTATTCGAAGATTTTACGGATATCCCTGAGAATCAATTAGAACAACTTAAAGCACAGATGACTAAAGCATATGGAGCAGAGGCATTTAAGGGAAATATTGAAATGGTAACTGCGATTTTTCCTGATAATCCCGTAAATATAGGAGACAAATGGACAATAAAAACAAATTTAGAATCCGGAATGTCAGCTTCAATGACAACTGAATACGAATTTACAGATTTGGGTTCTGATTATGCTATAATTAAAGGTAATTCAGTCATTGAGACAGAGGATAAAGATGCATACATTGAATCCAACGGAATGCCTATGAAATATGACATGACTGGTTCAATGAGTTCAGAGATTAAAGTGGATAAAGCAACAGGTTGGATTATTGAAGCAAATATCAATCAAGAGATTAAAGGAGATGCTTACATTAAAGAGAATCCTCAAATGCCTGATGGGATGAAATTACCAATGACAATGATTAATGAAATGACCATTAAGAATCAATAATAACTGCCCTGAAAGGGCGTAATACATCAACGATTGGTGAAGCCCATCATACAGCAAACAAATACTAACAAAGCCCTGAAAGGGCGAAATATATAAACGATGGGTGAAGCCCATCGTAAAGCAAACCAACGTTAATTAAGCCCTGAAAGGGCGTAATACAAATCGTTATGGGACAATCTTTAGTTAATAATTACGTGCACATCACCTTCAGCACCAAACATCGCGCACACATGATCCACCCTCCTACAGATGCTGAACTTTACAGTTACCATGGAGGCATCTGTAACAACCTTAAATGCCAGCCTATAAAAATAGGAGGACATACCGACCATGTGCACATTCTCTGCATGTTGTCGAAAAACATTGCATTGGCAAAACTACTGGAGGAGGTAAAATCCCATTCTTCAAAATGGATCAAAACCAAAGATTCTTCACTCAAAAACTTCTATTGGCAGGATGGATATGGGACTTTTTCTGTGAACCCCGCTGAGATTGATGTGGTGAGTGCTTATATTGAGAACCAGCACGAACATCATCGAAAAGTTACTTTTAAAGAAGAATATCTGGCTTTTCTGGAGAAATATGGAATTATGTATGATGAGAGATATGTTTGGGATTAAATTATTACGCCCTTTCAGGGCTTGAATAACCCGTATTTAGATTTAACAGGGCTTCACCCTGTTTTTTCAGATTACGCCCTTTCAGGGCTCTGCATTTCAGGAGTGCTTTTCATGTAACAGGGCTTCACCCTGTTTTATTATATTACGCCCTTTCAGGGCTCTGCATTTCATAAACTTTTCACTCTTCACTTTTCACTTTTCATTTAATAAGGGCTTCACCCTGTTTTTTCAGATTTCGCCCTTTCAGGGCTCTGCATTTCTGGAGTGCTTTTCATTTAACAGGGCTTCACCCTGTTTTATTATATTACGCCCTTTCAGGGCTCTGCATTTCATAAACTTTTCACTCTTCACTTTTCACTTTTCACTTAATAAGGGCTTCACCCTGTTTTTTCAGATTACGCCCTTTCAGGGCTCTGCATTCCAGGAGTATTTTCAGGTAACAGGGCTTCACTCTGTTTTTCAGATTACGCCCTTTCAGGGCTCTGTATTTCGGGAATGCTTGTTAATTCGTAAACTCTTCACTTTTCATTTTTCACTCTTCACTCTTCACTTTTCACTTTTCATTTTTCACTCTTCACTTTTCACTTTTCACTTAAAAAGCTCCTACAAAGAAGTTCGTAGCTCCTGCGAAGATGTTCAGAGCTCCTGCAAAGAAGTTCACAGCTCCTGCAAAGAAGTTCAGAGCTCCTGCGAAGATGTTCATAACTCCTGCGAAGATGTTCATAGCTCCTGCGAAGAAGTTCACAGCTCCTACAAGGAAGTTCACAGCTCCTGCAAAGAAG
>DHVX01000070.1:55303-62210 GCA_002412885.1 Bacteroidales bacterium UBA5197 | reverse complement strand
AAAACGGGATTATGCGACTCAAGCCATGGCCGAAGATCAAAACCTTACAGGTTGAAAAAGAAAACCTGGAAGGTTATTCAAAAAGGCGGCAGAACATCCGTAAAGAAGAGCTCAAATTTTCAGTATCCGCGGGAGCGACCTTCTAAAATTGACTTCAGGAAACGACGCCTGTTAGAAGGTCCTTCTCCTTGAGGAGAAGGTGCCCAAAGGGCGGATGAGGTGATGCCTGAATCACTACTGATAATAGCATTATGGTCAATTTTTAGGTAGTCGCGGTGCGGCGGTTGTTGAGCGTGTCGAAACAATACGAGGCCTAACGGCCTGAGTGACAGAGAAGAGGGATTTGGTGACTCAAGCCGTGGCCGAAGGAGGTAGTAAACTAACAGGCGAAATATATTGAATTGCAAATTCAATGGTATTCAAAGCGGAATTGCAACCGAGGCCGCTTAAGCGTAAGAGTTGAAGTTTATGAAAGTAATAATTTCAGCTTAAAACAATCCCTCAACCACCTCCTGTTTGGAAATACCTAAATGTTGTGCTACCTCAGTGAGTATGGCATTCAGAGTACCAATCCTTAATGGATCGTGATTGGGAATTGTGATATGATGCTGACTGTTTTGCTGGGTGGTAAGTCGGATATGTGGTTCCAGTTTGTCGGGTGGCTTGGTAACCGTATTTTTGGAGGGCTTTGATTAATTGCTGTGCATCAATATTCCGGGGAAGTATCATAAAGAAAATGTTTCTTCACGGGTAACATGTAGATGAACATAGGTTGGCATTTCTTCTTCAACAAAATGACAACGCACCGCATCAGAAATCATGTTTCGAAGTTCTTCCATGGTTTCTCCCTGAGTAACGATAGAATGATTTGCAGCCCGGGCGAAATAACCACCGTCCTGCGATTCTTGTACTATAAAAACGATCTCTTTCATAAGGCCTTGATATAACACAAAAGTACAAAAATCGCAAATAGAAAATATGAATGCCGATGAAAATCCTTGAAAGCGGAATTGCAACCGAGGCCGCCTAAGCGGACGAGCTCAGCGAAGCTAAATTTCTCATAGTCGGGTTATCGGGCTTCCAGATTACGCTGCGCCCCGCTGGGGCTATATGTTCTATCGTGATGTTCCAGGCTACCAACGTCTCGCCCCTCTGGGGCTTTATGTTCTATCGTGATGTTCTTAGCTACAAATGTCTCGCCTCTCCGGGGCTTTTTGTATGTAAGCCCCAGAGGGGCGCAGCGTTGGTAGTATAAAAATGCCGGAACTTAACCATAGCCCCAGCGGGGCGCAACGTGGCAATTGAAAGGCAGGTTGTTGCAAACACGTGGACTGCAGCTGTAACTCCGCAAAGAAGAGCTCAAATTTTCAGTATCTGCGGAAACGACCTTCTAAAATTGACTTCCAGAAACGATTGATTAAGATATGGAAATCTCGAATGACGATTACATTCTGGTCAAATTTTAGGCAGTCGTTGAGCAGATACGAGGCCCAACGGCCTGAGTGACAGAAAATAAATAATTGCGACTCAAGCCATGGCCGAAGGAGGTAGAAAAATAAGAGGCGAAATATATTGAATTGCAAATTCAATGATGTTCAAAGCGGAATTGCAAATTCCGCTTAGCCGGGGCCGTGGCCGAAGATCAAAATATACCTGAATCACCGCCGGTAGGCGGTAGTTACTGAAACACGAACCTAAATCCGTGGAAACCTGTGCTGAGCGTAGTCGAAGTATCTGTTCAATCCGTGTCACCGTGTCTCGGCCTCAGACGAGATCTGTGTGCCATCAAATCCGTGACAAATCTAAACACTCATCCAGCTTTTCACTCTTCCTCGTTATCGCTTCGCGCTCCCGAGGCAAGCACTCTTCACTTTTCACTTTTCACTTTTCACTTTTCACCCTCTCCCAAACCCTGTCAATTTCCCCCCTATCCACTCTGGCACCATAAATTCCCTTCTCAATCACATTCAATGAAAGGTTCTGCTGAGCATCAAGATCGGTAGTTGTAAGGTAATAATAAATATTGTCGCAGCCACGTACATGGAAAGTAAAGCCCTGGTATTCAGCATAAGTACTGATGGAGATAAGCTCCTGACTTGAAACATTGCGCGTCTGCTCACCTTGTTTGATCTGCCAGTTTCCCCCTTTTAATGAGATAACCGGAACTATGTTTCCCTCAGGTAATCGAGCATAGATGCCGTTGCGAATCTGGTTTTCAAGGTTCAAAGTACTTTTTGTCCTTCCCGTTTCAGGTTCTATGGTTATCCATTGGGTTCCATTATACACAGCACGCAGAATTTCATTCCCGGCCGGAGTTATTTCATAAAGTTCACCACCCTGATTGGGTGCATAATAATTGTTGAAGGCATATTCCGGAAAACCCCCATCTCCTAAAGTGGAAGCAGTGAATCCACTTCCGGTGGTTGGCCATGTGTAGGATTTTGTTCCACCCATTTCTTCGCAATAGGGAATCGTCAGGTGATTGGTAACATTGCTGGTAAAACGCAATACTGCGTAACCTCCGCCTTCGGGCGAGAATTTGCTTCCACAGTAGTCGAGCCGCAGTCCTTTGTAAACATCATTAAGTCTTCGCAGACTTTTAACATCGCCGGCTGACGAAATAAATCCACCCACTGTTCCGCCGTAAGTGTTGTTCATGTACAACGCTACATCTTCAAGCGGAATTACCTTTTGCAAAATTGTTGAATCGTTGGGAAATTTAATATCATCGCGTACCTGCCTGAGACTGAGTTTGTCGCCCTCACTCAGATTCCATGCAGAATCGGTGCTGAAATGGATAAACTGGCTGAGGGTAACGTTTGCATTTTTCAGCAATTCTTCACGATTTTCTAAGAAACCATTGATCTTTTGAATGGCAGCTTGATTGTACTGCCCCTTTGGCCAGCTAAGCTCAGTATTTTCTTTGGTACAGCCCTGAAACAGCATACCAACTGCTGAAAGAAGCAAGATAAAAGTGTAAAGTTTTGTTTTCATATTTTGGTGAAATAAATGATTTTTTAAGAAAGTAGAATGAGGTTTTATTAGTAGAATGAGAGGCTCTGGCAGCAATTAGAATGATAAATCTTTTATGTTAATCAATAAGTTTGCAAAAAGTAATATGTAACTGAAAACTTTTTTTCATCAGATATGGTTATAAAACTTTCGAATTTATCCGCTTTGCCTGAAATGTTCTATATTTGGTTTTGAAAACAACCCCTTTTCCTGTGCACTTCAACCACCTTTTTCGCCGCAAGTCCGTTGAAATGATCATGGCCAATGCTCAGCGCGAGCAGGAAGCCGGCCACTCCATGCGCAAAGACCTTGGCGTGCGCGATCTTACCTCTTTTGGTATCGCTGCCATTATCGGAGCCGGAATTTTCAGCACCATCGGCAATGCTGCGGCTGCCGGCGGACCAGCTGTTTCTCTTTTGTTTGTCTTTTCGGCTATAGCCTGCGGATTTTCAGCTTTGTGTTATGCACAATTTGCTTCGTCAATTCCCCTGAGCGGTAGTGCTTATACTTACGCATACGCCAGCTTCGGCGAACTGGTTGCCTGGATTATCGGCTGGGATCTGATTATGGAATATGCCGTTGGGAATATAGCCGTAGCCATATCCTGGAGCGGTTATTTTTGTGGTTTGCTTTCCGGATTTGGTATTCACGTCCCTGATTTTATGGCCATTGACTACCTGAGTGCTTCACGCGGTTTCAGAGAAGCCACGGCTTTGATGGCGGGTGGAACCCCGATGGCTGAACTGCCGGGCGAACTTGCTGAAGCTTTTCGTGCATGGACTCAAGCCCCTTCCATTGGTGGCTTTCGCCTGATAGCCGATATTCCGGCATTTACCATCGTTGTGCTTATTACCTGGCTGGTGTATCGTGGCATCCGCGAATCGAAACGGGCAAGCAACATCATGGTTTTGCTGAAAGTGGCCATACTTCTATTGGTGATTGCAGTGGGCGCATTTTATGTTAATCCCGAAAACTGGAGCCCGTTTGCGCCAAACGGAATAGGCGGCGTGCTCAAAGGCGTTTCAGGGGTTTTCTTTGCCTACATTGGTTTTGATGCGATTTCCACCACCGCCGAAGAGTGTAAAAATCCGCAGCGCGATCTCCCAAGATCAATGATTTATTCGCTGATCATCACCACCATTCTTTACGTGGCCATAAGTCTGGTGCTTACAGGAATGGTCAGCTATCACCTTTTGGGCGTGAGCGATCCGCTGGCTTATGTGTTCGAAAAGCTTAATCTACCCATGCTCTCGGGCATCATTGCGCTGAGTGCTGTTGTTGCCATGGCCAGTGTTTTGCTTGTTTTTCAGATGGGGCAGCCACGTATATGGATGAGTATGAGCCGCGATGGACTGCTGCCGCCGGTTTTCTCAAAGCTGCATCCACGTTATAAAACGCCGGCTTTTGCAACAATTGTTACCGGGATTCTGGTTGCCGTTCCTACCTTATTTATGAACCTCACCGAGGTAACCGATCTTACAAGTATCGGAACTTTATTTGCTTTTGTGCTTGTTTCGGGCGGTATTCTGATTCTCGATGGCGGTAAAATCCCTGTGGGTAATCTTGGCCGTAGAGGCACTTCCCGGTTCAGGGTTCCTTACCTGAACAGCCGGTATTGGTTGCCATTTATCTGGTTTGGGATATTTTTACTGATGCTGGAACTTGATCCGGAAGATCTGCTGGCCGTCATCAACTTCGATCGTTTGCCCGGTGAAACATTCTGGGATGTGGTGAAGCATAAGATTCCTCATTTTTCATTTTTGGTTGTAGCGGTTTCAGTTACCTGGATAGCCATCCGAAAAGAATTGTCACTGATTCCGGCGCTGGGCTTACTGGCCAATTTTTACCTGATGTCGCAACTGGGCATCACCAACTGGCTGAGGTTTCTTCTTTGGCTGCTGATAGGTCTGGTGCTGTATTTTGTTTACGGCGTAAGGCATAGCCGTTTGCGGAAGGAAATGGCTCAGAGTGAAGGATGAGGCGAAAGTAGCTGAGCAAGTAAGAAAGGAAATTTATTCGCCCCCTTCAGGGACGGCTTTTCCTGGGTTCTTCCACCAACCGTGGGTGGAGCTTTTCGCGGAACCCACGGCTACGAATGAAATAGGTAACTCCAGCCCTGGAAGGGTTGAACTGGACGACATTTGTTGAACTTTTCGCGGAACTCACGGTAAGAAAGGAAATTTATTCGCCCCCTTCGGGGACGGCGTTTCCTTGTTTCATCCGCCAACCGTGGGTTCCACTGCGTTTCACCCACGGTTATTTGAAATTCGCCCCCTTCGGGGACAGTGCAGAGCGCCGAAGGTGCTCAATAACAATAACCGTGGGTGGAGCTTTTCGCGGAACCCACGGCTACGAATGAAATAGGTAACTCCAGCCCTGGAAGGGTTGAACTGGACGACATTTGTTGAACTTTTCGCGGAACTCAAAGTAAGAAAGGAAATTTATTCGCCCCCTTCGGGGACGGCGTTTCCTTGTTTCATACGCCAACCGTGGGTTCCATTGCATTACACCCACGGTTATTTGAAATTCGCCCCCTTCGGGGACAGTGCAGAGCGCCGAAGGTGCTCAATAATAATAACCGTGGGTGGAGCTCTTCGCGGAACCCACGGCTACGAATGTAATAGGTAACTCCAGCCCTGAAAGGGTTGAACTGGACCAGAAAATTTGAGCTCAAGCCTTGACTTGCAATGAATTAGCGACTTTTCTACGTATTTCTGTCTGATATTTGATCCCGGCTCTTCTCATCCAAACAGCTGCCACAGCCATAAGTAACCTCGGCCATATCAGCCAGTGAAGGGTATATCCGAGTGTAATAAACAGCAGCGGATCTTCAAGCTGTGAATGCGACACCGCAACATGATGATTCAGCAGATCGGCATCTTTGCTGCTCATTTTGCCCTTTTCTTTCTGATCAATCATTATTGCTGAACCATAAGCCAGCCCTATGAGGTTGGCTACCACCCATGAGAGTGTGGTACTTTGCGGAAGACCAAATAATTTCATCAGCGGGCGCAAGGGTTTATTTATGAGCGCAATCCATCCGAATTCTTCCATTATCTGCTGAAAAATCAACAGGAGATTCACCAGAATAAGGATTTTTATCACTGTCGCAGTAATAGATTTCAGCCAATGCATCAGAGCTAAAGAGAAATCGGTTTGTGCAGCAATTATTCCGTGCATTTCACCCGACATTTCACCCGGCATAACCAGGTTGAGCATCCATGCAGCTAAAAAACTGCCGCTAAGCCTCACCAGAATCATTCTTGTAACCGAAGACCCTGTCCGTTTCATTACAGCACTTTCTATCAGAAAGCCATGAGAAATAAGGCACATGGTCGCCAATATTGTGCCTTCCCGCAAAGGCAGTCCCAGCATTGCAAGAATAGCAACCACCGAATAAATATTTGTGAATATGCTGGTTATAAAAACCACAGCTGATACTCCCGGAAGTCCGATAAGGTTAAAGACCGGTCCAGTGTAACCGGCAATGTAATTAAGCGCACCAAAAAAATCGAGCAACATAACCGCGAACGAAACGGGAACTGTGATTTTTATCAGCCACCATGCCGTTTTAACGCCCTTGGGCAAGGCAGTCATTGCGCTCCGGAAGATTCTTTTGATGATGGTATCCATTAATTCACCGCAATTGATTTGCGGCGGCAAAGATAAAGATCGCTGGTAAATGTCGCGTTTTTTAATTGGAGTGGCGTTGTTGCTTTTAATAACATAAATGTCAAAAACACTTCGACCGCTCAGTGTGACATTCGTGTTTGGTCAGCCCTGCTCCTTATTAATGCATGTGCAATCAACTATTTACAATGTCATGCTGAGTTGAGACTCAAAAAAAATTGAGCATAATGCGGAGATGACAGTTAAATCAAGCGTTTAAACACTT
>DHVX01000070.1:0-55297 GCA_002412885.1 Bacteroidales bacterium UBA5197 | reverse complement strand
CCTCCTGAGCGGAGTCGAAGGATCAAACGAACAATCTGTCATTGGTAGCGGTTCCGATAGGCTATCGGAACGAAGGACAAAACGATCAATTTCAACTATGTCTTCTGCGTTATCCTCCGGAAATAATCGGACATGATTATTTCCCACCAATTGATATGTTTTTTTAGTTAGGTTGATATTTTTTTTTAATTTTACACATTAATACAGGTCAAATAGGAGAAATTGATGGCTCCCGGGTCAAAAAATGACATTAAAAACAATAAAGATATCGGGCAACCCATTGAAGATGATGATAATCCTGTAGTTTCAGATAAAGGAAATACTGTGGCAATTTCAGCTATTAAAAGTTCTGATGCGAATATTCAAAAACTGCTTGAAAGCTTTCCGGTTCCTGTTTTTATCAAAGACATTGACCTGAAGTTTATCTATTGTAATTCTCGGTATGTTCAATTACTTAATCTGGATTCACTTAGCGGAGTCATCGGAAAAACCCTTGCCGAAATCACCAGTGAAGAGTTGACGGAAAAGCACGGTAAAGCCGATCTTGAAGTTCTCGAAACCGGGCTTCTGGTGTCATATGAAGCCGGGTTTATTCAGGATGGCGATAAATTGCGTATTGCTGGAATTACCAAAGCGCCGCTTAATGATGAGCATGGGCGGCCAACCGGGATTCTGGGAGTAGTTAGTGAAGTCAGTCAGAGTACTGCACTTCAGATCCAAAAGGAATTAATCTCCGGGCAAATCAATCAGGCGTCAAACGAAAGAATTGCCTCTCTTGAGAAAAAGAATCAGCTATTGCTTGATCAGATAATCGGTAACCTGCGCGATCAGGTTGATGCAACCCGTGTGGAGAACCGATATGAAATTGCATTGGTTGCATTAAAGGCCGGGGTTTGGGATTGGAATCCCGGAACCAATAAACTCAATTGGAATGAAAGGTGTTTTGAAATAGCCGGTATGGAGCCCGGAGACATTACCCTGAAACATTTATATTCCATAATTCACCCTTCCGACAGGGAAAGAGTTAAAATAATGTGGTCGCGGATTACCACCAACTTCGGATGGTTTGACCTTGAATTCAGAATACTGGTGAACGACAGAACCCGATGGGTCAGAAAATCAGGGTATTACTTAAAAAGTGAAGATGATGAACCGGGACAGGTAAGTGGAGTTGTTGTTGACATTACCGGGGAAAAGGAGTTTCAGGAAAAACTGCTTGAAAGCCGTAGCCTTTTTCAAACGGTAGTTGACGATCAAACAGAACTTATCTGCAGATTTAATGCCAGGAAAATCCTTTCTTTCTGCAATAAAGCATTTCAGAAGTTTTTTAATCTGACCGAAGAAGCGATTGGGGTATCTGACCTCAAATCATTTTTTGATCCCAGAGACTATATCAGGCTCAGGCGGGCATTAAAATCATTGGTTGAAGGCAAATCAGTAGCAGGTTTTAATCAGAAATATTCAACAGGTGAAAAAGGCTTTTTGCGCGTGCAATGGACTTTGCGTGCCTTTTTTGATAAGGAGTCAGAGATATCAGGCTATCAGTTTGTCGGTCGCGACATCTCAGAAATAGAATTGCACCGCGAAGCACTCAGGCGAAGCGAAGAGATGTTCAGGCTGATTGCCGAAAACTCAAACGATATAATTTCCATACATTCTCTGGATGGATTTGTTGAATATGTCTCTCCTTCTGTTCTCGGAATTCTGGGTTATCAACCTCAAAATGTTACCGGTACCGATGTGGCTGATCTTATATACTTTGAAGACAAGCCTGTGATGCACCAGATCGGCAAGCAACTCACCCGGTATAATAAACCGATTCTTATCTCATTCCGGATTGAAGACACCAATGGAAATCTGATATGGTTTGAGAGCATGATTCAGCCCCAGTATGATAGCAAGGGATTGGCTACTGGCAGAATAATAGCTGTTACCCGAAACATTCATAAACGTAAACTGGTAGAAGCGCAGCAAAAGAAGATAGAAACAGAATTGAAGGAGGCAAACCTTACCAAGGATAAGTTCTTTTCAATCATAGCGCATGACCTGCGCAGTCCATTTACGTCAATTCTCGGGTTTTCGCGATTATTGAACGACGAATACGATGATTTTGATGACAAGGAGCGCAAGCTGATGGTGCAGCAAATCCTTACTTCCACCGAAAGCACTTACCAGCTTCTTGATAATCTGCTGGCCTGGGGTAAAAGCCAGATGGGAAATTCCAGCCCAAGCTCTGAGGATTTTTATATTGAATCGTTGATTCGTGAAACCATCATCCAGGCCAATGCACAGGCAGTATCGAAACAAATGGAACTGTCATTCGAATCCAACAATTCTACACTGGTGTTTGCCGATATCAATATGTGCCGAGTTGTACTTAGAAATCTGATATCCAATGCTATTAAGTATTCTTATCCAGGTAGTCTGGTCGAAATTCAAGTGGGTGTAAGGGATGACTTTGCAGAAATTGAGGTAAAAGATTCTGGTGTTGGTATAAAAAGTGACATCTTAAAAACCCTTTTCAGCCTCGGGAATAAGGGTGTTTCTACCAAAGGAACAGCCAATGAGCGGGGTACCGGTCTGGGTCTGATTCTGGTTAAAGAGTATGCTGAGCGCAATGGTGGAGCCATTTCAGTGGAAAGTAAGCCAGGTGAAGGAAGCAGATTTCTGTTTACACTGCCTCTTTTTAATCCGAAAAGTTAAAAACAGTTCCTTCTCTTTGAGTTAATCCTGCTGCCTTTTTGTAATCAGATTTATTTTCATTGTTGTCCGGGGAGAGTTTCGAATATTATTCCAAATGACTGATATTGTTACTCTTTGACAAAAGTTGCAGAACGATACCTTACTTTATTAAATCTGCCACCAAAGCACTAAATCACCAAAAATCACCAATGTAATTTATTCATTTGGTGTAATTTGGAGTCTTGGAGATTTTGTGGCAAGAATTTTTTCGATTTTGCCCGGACAATAGTGATTTATTGTTATTGCTTTGCTTTTTTGACCGGGTAATAACTGTGCATCAGCTTATATTGTCAATATTTTATTTTTAAGCTTTTATCTCTTTTCCCAATAATTATCCCCATCATATACATACCTTACTACAAAATCTGTAATTTAGCCCCGTTAAAGAAATTAACCCACCTAATTAGAAACCATTATGTTGCGCAAAGTAACAACCGTTATCGCGGTTATCGGTATGCTGGCCATGGTTGCCGGCTGCGGAAAAAGTATTAAAAGCGAAGAAGAAATGGAAAAATTACATCAGGGTGTAATTCCTGCGGGAGAAGCCCTTACCCCCGATCAGGACACTGATGTGGCACAGCGCCTCTCAATCTACGCTCCTGTTACTCTCAAGGCCGATATCAGTCACCTTTCAGCAAAAGAGAAACAGATGCTACCATTGCTGTTTGATGCAGCAGCCATTATGGACGAAATTTTCTGGCAGCAAACCATTGGCAATAAAGATGCCTTTCTGGCAAGAATTAATGACGAAAACGCCAGGAAATTCGCACTCATAAATTACGGTCCATGGGACAGGCTCAATGGAAACAAGCCTTTTATCGCCGGAATCGGCACCAAACCGCTTGGTGCAAATTTCTATCCGGTTGATATGACCAAAGAGGAATTTGAGGCTTTTGACAATCCCGATAAAACGAGCCTTTACACCCTTATCCGTCGCAACGATGACAGCTCATTGCGCGTTGTATGGTATCATCAGGCGTATGCTTCACAGGTTAAAAAAGCTTCTGATTTACTCAAACAGGCAGCTGCACTTGCCGAAGATGCCGGTTTGAAAAAATACCTTGAACTTCGTGCTGAAGCACTGCTTACCGACAAATATCAGGAAAGCGACTTCGCGTGGATGGATATGAAAACCTCAAACATTGACTTTGTGGTTGGCCCCATCGAAAATTATGAAGATGCAATGTTTGGCTATAAAGCAGCCCAGGAAGCCTTTATACTGATTAAAGATGTTGAATGGAGCGATCGCCTCACTCATTTTGCTGCCTTGCTCCCCGATCTTCAGAAAGGACTGCCCGTTGACCAGAAGTATAAGAACGAAGTTCCTGGATCAGATGCCGATCTGAATGCCTACGAAGTTATTTACTACGCCGGCGACTGCAATGGAGGAAGCAAAACCATAGCCATAAACCTGCCAAATGACGAAGAAGTACAACTGAAAAAAGGTTCGCGCAAGCTGCAGTTGAAGAATGCCATGAAAGCCAAATTCGACAAAATTCTTGTTCCCATTTCTGATGTGCTGATTGATCCTTCACAGAGAAAATACATAAAGTTTGACGCATTTTTCGCCAACACCATGTTTCACGAAGTAGCCCACGGTCTTGGAATAAAAAACACCCTTGATGGAAAAGGGACAGTCCGCGAAGCACTTAAAGAGCAATATTCCGCAATTGAAGAAGCCAAAGCCGATATTCTCGGATTATACATGGTTACCAAACTCTACGAAATGGGTGAACTGAAAGAAGGCGAAGTAATGGACAACTATGTAACCTTTATGGCCGGCATTTTCCGCTCGGTACGTTTTGGTGCAGCAAGTGCGCATGGCAAAGCCAATATGCTTACATTCAGTTATTTCAGCGAAAAAGGCGCCTTCACCCATCAGGCAGACGGAACCTATATGGTTAACTTTGACATCATGAAAGCTGCTGTTGAAAGTCTGGGTGGCATGATTCTTACGCTGCAGGGCGATGGAAACTACGATAAAGCAAAGGAGTTGATTCTTACCAAATCGGTTATCCCTGCTCAGCTCAAACTCGACCTCGATAAGCTGAAAGGCGCGGGAATACCAGTAGATATTGTATTTGAACAAGGTAAAAGCGTGATGGGTCTTTAGTATTCATCGGTTGTCCGGTTTCGTACAACCACGCGTCAAAACCGTACATGCCTGTTTTATTAACCTTTGGGTAAAACAGGCATGTATTTGATTTATAAATACATGCTTACATGGCACGATTTTGGGCATATTCCGCAAATCCTTTCACATAACAAACACACTCACGAATTTTTACAATAACCAAATAATCAATTTCATTCAAATGAGAAAACTCTTCTTTACCCTGATGATGATTGTAGCCCTGAGTTCAGGGTTGCGCGCAGGAAATCCGCCTGACGAAGGCATGTGGCTTCCAATGTTTGTTGAAAGGCTCAACTACACCGACATGCAGAAAGCTGGTCTTAAACTCTCCCCTCAGGAGATTTACGACATCAACAATGCAAGTCTGAAAGATGCAATTGTAAGCCTTGGTGGCGGATTCTGCACAGCCGAGGTGGTATCGCCCAAAGGCCTGCTTTTTACCAACCATCACTGCGCCTATGATGTTATTCAGAAACATAGTTCAATTGAGCATGATTACCTTACCGACGGGTTCTGGGCACGCAGCCATGAAGAAGAGCTTCCCAACGAAGGACTTACTGCTTCTTTTCTGGTAAAAATGGACGATGTAACCTCGAGGGTGATGGAAAGAATTACCCCCGAAATGAGTGAAAGTGAAAGATCAGCAGCTATAGCAAAAGTTGTTGAAATTCTTAAACAGGAAGAAGCAGCCGATGGCAAATATGAGGTTTCTGTGAAAGGTTTTTACAATGGAAACGAATTCTATCGTTTTGTTTATGAGGTTTATAAAGACGTTCGCCTTGTAGGAGCTCCTCCTTCAGCAATCGGTAAATTCGGTGGGGATACCGACAACTGGATGTGGCCCCGTCATACCGGTGATTTCAGTATTCTCAGGATTTACTCAGGCCCTGACGGAAAACCTGCCGAATATTCAAAAGAGAATATTCCTTTAAAACCCAAACATTTCCTTAAAATATCAGTGGATGGTGTTGAACGCGAAGACTTTGCAATGATTTGGGGTTATCCCGGAACAACCGACCGTTATCGCACTTCACATGGCATTCAGGCAACGCTTAACGAAATAAACCCGGCCATCATAAAAGTATCCGGCAGGATTCTTGAAATTATGAAGGCTGATATGGACAAAAGTGATGAAGTTCGCATCAAGTATGCTTCCAACTATGCCGGATTGGCCAATTTCTGGAAAAACAAAATCGGCGAAAGCCGCGGTCTTAAACGCCTGAATGTTTATGACAAAAAGAAAGCCATCGAAGATCATTTTGATGCATGGGTTAAAGCCGATGAAAGCCGCGTAGAAAAGTACGGAACAGTATTGCAGGATCTTTCTGATTCATATGCTAACTTCACCGAAACCAATTATAATGCAAGATTGTGGAATTTTCAGCTTGCGCTTTTTGGTTCACAAATGATGCAATTCCCGCTGCAGACCCAGGGAATTATCAATATTCTGAAAAGCGGTCAAAAGGGCGAAGAACTGCAGGCTTCACTGGCACCGTTTTATGCAATGGGCGAAGGGCAGTTCAAGAATTACAATGCACCTACCGAGGAAAAAATACTTGCTGCCATTCTTGAAATGTACCGTCAGGATATTCCTGCCGAATCATTGCCTGATATTTACAATCTGATCGACAAAAAATACAAAGGCGATGTGAAGTTGTTCGCTAAAAAGGTTTTTGAAACATCGGTGCTTGCAACCCCTGAGAAATACAATGCATTTCTTGCCAAACCATCCTTAAAGACTTTCGAAAAGGACTTGTCATATAAACTGACCAACTCTTTTTACAACTCCTTTATGACTCAGAATAAAAACACGGGTCCTGTAAATGAGAAACTGAAAAGAGCTCAGCGACTTTTTGTTGATGGTCTGCGCAAAGCCAATCCCGATAAAGTTTATTATCCTGATGCCAATTCAACCATGAGGGTAACTTATGGCAAGGTGCTCGATTATTTCCCTGCCGATGCGGTTCATTATGATTATGTTACCTACATGGAAGGAATCATCGAAAAAGAAGATCCTACCAACGATGAGTTTATTGTACCTGCAAAACTGAAGGAACTTTATGAGAAAAAAGATTTCGGAAAATGGGCAGATAAAGATGGACGCATGGTTGTGAATTTCCTCAGCCATAACGACATTACGGGCGGAAATTCAGGCAGCCCGGTAATCAATGCCAAGGGTGACCTTATCGGAATTGCTTTCGATGGAAACTGGGAAGCCATGAGCGGCGATATTGCATTTGAAACCGAATTGCAGCGCACCATTAATGTTGACATACGTTACGTTATGTTCATCATTGACAAGTATGCCGGGGCTTCCAACATTATTGAAGAGCTTGTCTTTACCAGGACTCCTCGTCAGTAGTTTTATCCAAATCAACTTTCATGTCCCGGGCTTTTTATAAAGGTCCGGGATTTTTTGTTTTTTAATAACCTTAAATGCAATCACTTACAATAACCAACAATGTCATCCTGAGTTGAGACTCAAAAAAAATTGAGCATAATGCGGAGATGACAGTTAAAT
The DNA here is from genome assembly GCA_002412885.1 of Bacteroidales bacterium UBA5197. Taxonomy (GTDB): domain Bacteria; phylum Bacteroidota; class Bacteroidia; order Bacteroidales; family Lentimicrobiaceae; genus Lentimicrobium. Next base: position 47,900 of record DHVX01000070.1, on the reverse strand, counting down.
CAAGCGTTTAAACACTTCGACTCCGCCTGCCTGACTGCGCGGCAGGCAGGCTCAGTGTGACATTCGTATTAGGTCAGTAATGATTCTTTTTAATGCACACGTTATCAACTCTATACGATGTCCTCCTGAGCGGAGTCGAAGGATCGGACGAACAATCTGTCATTGGTAGTTTGCACTCAAAAATAATTTGAGCATAATGCGGAGATGACAGGAGGAAACAGCATCCTTAATAATTTTCAAAAAGTTCGAAAGTGCTTTCCCTCTTTGTAGTGAGCAGGATCAACCTTAATTTATCTTCCAAACCTTAGTAACAAGCAACCCACCAAACACCTCCAACCTTATTTTTTTTTCCAACGTTATTATTCTTCAATTTGAAAAAGTTGCCAGCTCACTAAGGTTTTTAAGAATGAATAAGCCTGCCTGCGTGCCACTCCGGCAGGCAGGGTTTAAAATCGAGGGGGTCAGTTTTGTTACTAAGGTTATATAGAGTGATTAAGGTTGATTTTTACTTTGACAGCATTTGATTGAATTCTAATCTGTCATTGGTAGTTTGTCGCAGCGAGTCGAAGGACAAAACAATCAATTATTAACCAAGTAATCCTTAATGCAACGAAATTGCATAACATATTGTAAAATTTCTTAGTTTTACCCATCAATTAACATTAAGCGATCCTATGCACGAAGATTTGTTATTACTCGATAGCATCAGACTGAATTTCAGTCAGGCCAGCCTTCATTTAATGAACATCACAATCGGATTCATTATGTTTGGCGTTGCCCTCGACATCAAGTGGGGGCAGTTCAAGGATGTATTGAAAAACCCGCGCAAAGTCATAGTCGGGCTATTTGCTCAGTTTCTGATTTTGCCAGCAATTACTTTTCTGGCTGTTTGGCTGCTGGGCGGTTTTATTACGCCTTCAGTAGCATTTGGAATGTTGCTTGTTGCTTCATGCCCCGGTGGAAATGTATCAAACTTTATTTCGAGTGTAGCCAAAGCCAATGTTGCCTTGTCAGTTAGTTTGACAGCTGCAGGCACTGTAATGGCTTTAATCTTTACACCCCTTAATTTTGCCTTCTGGGGAAAGTTGTACTCTACCACATCTCCGCTTCTCAGGCCTATTATCATCGATCCGCTGGATATGTTCAGAACAGTTGTTATTCTGCTCGGCATTCCTGTAATAGCAGGCATTCTGTTTTCGCAGAAACTTCCCCGTTTGACACATAAGATCAAAAAGCCGATCAAAACCCTCTCAATCATCATTTTTGCGGCATTTGTTGTAATGGCATTCAGAAATAATTATGGATATTTTATCCAATACATCAATTGGATACTTATTATTGTGCTGATACACAACTCAATGGCTTTGATATCGGGTTATCTGACAGCTTCGGTTTTTGGCCTCAACCGCATCGACAGGCGAACAATCTCCATTGAAACCGGTATTCAGAACTCGGGGCTTGGACTTGTTCTTCTGTTTAATCCCAAGATATTTCCACCTGAACTTAATATGGGCGGCATGGCTTTTATAGCTGCCTGGTGGGGCATCTGGCATATTCTTGCTGGTCTCGGAATTGCTACTTTCTGGTCATGGGTAAGGCCTGCCAAAGAAGCAGAGCCGGTTACTTCCTGATAGCAATCATTTCTTTGCTTTTTCAGGCTATCATCAATAATCCATCAAAAAAATATGGGATTACAAAACATTGAAAAGACATCAGTTTTTTATTGGTTATTAAACTCATCGGCAAAGTTTTTCTTCAACTTGTTTTACCGCAGGTTTATAATTGTTGGCAAGGAGAATATCCCGAAAGGGAAGCAGATAATTTTTGCGGCCAATCATCAGAATGCCCTGATGGATGCACTGGCCATGCTTTTTGCCTATGGAAAGCCTGTGATATTTCTGGCAAGAGCCGATATTTTTAAGAAGGCTGTGGTAGCCAATGTCCTCTATTTTTTGAAAATGCTTCCGGTTTTCCGCCCACGCGATGGCGCAGAAACCATGAACCAGAATTATGAAACCTTTCAACACACTGCACGTGTGCTTAAAGCCGGATTACCTATTGCCATTTTGCCCGAAGGCACACACAGCCCCATAAAGAAGCTGCAGCCGCTTAAGAAGGGTATATGCCGTATGGCTTTTCTTACAGCCGAATCGGAGCAGTTCAGTGATGAAATTATGATTGTTCCTGTTGGAATTGATTATACGCAATATAGCCGTGCAGGCACCGATCTGCTATTAATTTACGGCAAACCGATCGCTGTTTCAGAATACTATCCGCTTTATCAGGAAAATCCGCAAAAAGCGATCGTACAACTTCGCTCCAAGCTAAGTGAAGCCATTCAAAAACTTATGATTGATGTGAGGCAGGATCAGTATTTCCGGACTTACATGAAACTGGATCAGATGGTTGAATCGAAAAATAATTTGAGCGGTCACGAAGCAAGAATTGCTCAGTTTTACGATACGCAATCATTTGTAAAAAAGATGGATGTTGTAGTTGCAGATGATCCGGAATGGATGCAACAGGTGCAAAAGGAAACCCAGACCTATTTTAATGCCCTGAAAAAAAATAAATTGCGTGAAAAGCTTTTGCATCAGAGTTTGCCTACATCCGGTGGTCTTCTTTTTTCAGCGTTAATGTCATTGATTTTGCTCCCTTTTCATTTGTGGGGAATGTTATTTAACTACCTGCCCTATAAAATGCCGGTTATAATGGCCCGAAAAGTCCGCGACAAGCAATTTCTGGCCTCTCTGCATTATGGTTACGGCTTTGTATTTTTTCTGATATGGTACCTGTTGGCCGCTGTTGTTATATATTTGGTAATCAATAGTGTGATGAGTATGCTGCTGGTTTTGGTACTATCGGCTTTTGCAGGGCTTCTTGCATTTTATCATTACCTTCATCTGCTTCGGCTCAGGGGCAGATTCGGTTTATGGATGCTGAGGCGAAAAAATCCTGCCACAGTGGATCAACTTCTCGAACAACGCGAGCATATTCTTGATCTGCTGAAACAGAAGGATTTGATACATCCCGGCACCTTCACCCGAAGATAATTTTTCTGTGTCTTCCTCGTTTTCTTTAAACCGTTTCGTCTTGCAGATGTTTACCATTATTGGCATTTGCTGATCCGGCCATACTTTGTATCTATTAGAATTGAATTTCAGCCGTTTCCAATTCACCGGCTCATTTCTGCGGTTCAGGGAGCCAGATTGTCAATTCACCAGGTTTTACTTTCAGGTATGTAACTTTTACCTCAATTTTGAGTCAAACAAAGCATTCAGATAGGTGAACAGAATCGTGCATATCAGCTTCATTCCCGTACATCTGATCAAATGGAATTTCAATAGAAAGCTTTGTAATGAACAGATAAACAGGTGAATATAGATTTGGCATAATTCATGATTAACATCCCGAATTATGATTTCTGCTCATACTGATTTGCCTGCATATCTGAATACTCAGCTTAAAGTGTAATTGAAAGCAGTACGTAAACAGACAGCGCATTATCGTTGGCAATTCGGCAACAATTACTGAAGCCTCATTTGCGTTAATAAATTAGTTTTTGGATTTCCTCAAAATGCTCAACCAAAGATCAAACATTTTTTTTGATCCTGATAAACAGATTTAAACCATGATCCGACTTACAAATATCAACAAATCCTATATAACCGGCAGCAACAGTCTGCATGTGCTCAAAGGCATCGACCTGAACATTGAAGCCGGTGAATTTGTATCCATCATGGGTTCTTCAGGCTCAGGTAAATCTACGCTGCTCAACATTCTGGGCATTCTCGACAATTACGATGTCGGGGATTATTACCTCGACAACACCCTTATACGCAGCCAGAGCGAAACCAAAGCAGCTGCTTTGCGAAACCGTTACATAGGCTTTGTTTTTCAATCTTTCAATCTTATTTCATTTAAAAATGCACTTGAAAATGTTGCACTACCGCTTTATTATCAGAATGTTCCCCGCAAAAAGCGCAACCGCATTGCGATGGAATATCTTGAGCGTATGGGCCTTACAGATTGGGCCGAACATATGCCGAATGAACTTTCAGGAGGGCAAAAACAACGTATTGCCATTGCCCGTGCCCTTATTTCGAAGCCAAAGGTGATTCTTGCCGATGAACCTACCGGAGCGCTGGATACGACAACCTCATATGAAGTAATGCAGATTCTGAAAGAAATCAATCAGGAAGGCATTACCATTCTTATTGTTACACACGAAAATGACATTGCGCATATGACCAAACGAATTATCCGCCTGAAAGACGGATTGATCGAAAGTGAGGTGCTTAATGGAAAAAATCCTGTGCTTTCATAAGTGATTCCTTATGACAAATGACACCGGGAAACAATTGGCTTATCATACATTAACTTCCGGATTTTGAAATTGAAACCTTAAACTTTGCAGATTTACCATGTTTGATACCGATAAGTGGCAGGAAATCTTCAGCACCATCAAGAAGAACAAACTCAGGACCTTCCTGACGGGCTTCAGTGTGGCATGGGGAATATTTATGCTTATGATTCTGCTGGGCTCAGGTACCGGATTGCAGAATGGTGTGAACAAAAATTTTGAGTCTTCTGCAACCAACACCATTTGGGTATGGAGTGGTCAGACAAGTATGCCCTATAAAGGAATGAAGCCAGGCCGCAACGTACAGCTGGTCAATGAGGATTACGACGCGGTAAAATCCTCAGTAAGTGGAATCGATAAAAGCTCTTCGCGTTACAATATGTGGGGAACAAATACACTGTCCTACAAAAAGCAGTTCGGTACCTTCAACATTAGAAATGTATATCCTGATTACGCTTATATCGAACAAATTACCATCGTCAGGGGGCGGTTTGTCAACGAGCCTGATGTTGATCAATTCCGGAAAGTAACGGTAATCAGCACACAGGTTGAAGAGGCGCTTTTCAAAGGAGAAGATCCCATAGGTAAATACATAAATGTAAACGGAGTGCCGTTCAAAGTGGTTGGTTTATTCACCGATGACGACAACCGTGATGACAATATGCGCACGATTTATCTGCCCATTTCTACTGCGCAAAGGGTGTTTTCGGGCGATAACCGCATCAATACCATTGCAATTACAGTTGGAAAAGCTTCAGTTGAGGAAAGTAAGCAGATAGAAAAGGAGGTACGCACAAAACTTGCCACCTTACACAAATTCGATCCGGAAGACCCAAGGGCAATATTTACCTGGAACAGTCTGGAAGAATTTCAGAAATTCACCCGCCTTTTTGCCGGTATCAGGCTGTTTATCTGGATTATAGGTTTCGGAACAATCATAGCCGGAATTGTTGGAGTCAGCAATATAATGATGATTGTGGTGAAGGACAGAACCAAAGAAATCGGCATCAGAAAAGCAATGGGAGCAACGCCCTGGAGTATTGTCAGCCTGATTCTTCAGGAAGCGGTGATGATTACATCGTTTGCCGGATATTTTGGTCTGGTGCTGGGTGTGGTTGTGCTTGAAACTGTGGGTAGTAAGATTGAATCGGAGTTTTTCTCTCAACCGTCGGTTGATCTCAGCGTGGCAATTTATGCACTTACGCTGCTGGTTTTCAGTGGGGCACTGGCAGGATTTATTCCCGCAAGGCGCGCTGCTGCGATTAAGCCGATTGAGGCATTGAGGGATGAGTAGTTTTTAAGGGACGAGGGACGGTTAAAGGGACGAGGGACGGAAAAGGGACGAGGGACGGAAAAGGGACGAGGGACGGAAAAGGGACGAGGGACGGAAAAGGGACGAGGGACGGAAAAGGGACGAGGGACGTTAATTGGACAAGGGGACAAGGAGATGGGGAGACAAGGGGAGGAGGGAATTTCTAATTTCTAATTTCTAATTTCTAAATCTCCGACATCCGACATCTGACCTCTGACCACTGACCTCCGACATCCGACATCCGACATCTGACCTCTGACCACTGACCTCCGACATCCGACATCTGACCTCTGAACACTGACCTCCGACATCCGACATCTGACCTCTGACCTCTGACCTCCGACATCCGACCTCAGAAATAATAAACAAAAATCAAAGAACTAAAACAGAATGTTTGACTTAGACCGCTGGCAGGAAATTATGAGTGCACTGAAGAAGAACAAGCTTCGTACGTTCTTCACGGCTTTTGGTGTATTCTGGGGTATTTTTATGCTGGTCATTATGCTTGGCTCAGGCACCGGCTTGAAAAACGGAGTAACAAGTGATTTTGGTGACTTTGCCACCAACAGTGTATTTATGTGGTCACGCCCGACTACGGTTCCCTATAAAGGACTTCCCAGGGCGCGTAACTTCAATTTTAAGAATGATGACATAGCTGCGCTGCGTCGCGAAATCCCTGAAATAGAATACCTTGCCCCAAGAACGCAGGGCGGAGGTTTTCGTGGCGGTAACAATGTGGTTCGGGGTACAAAATCAGGTGCGTTTTCTGTAATGGGAGATTATCCTGAGTGGAATCTGATTGATCCGGTTGTGATTGATAACGGACGATTTCTCAACCATGCCGATCTGAAAGAAAAGCGCAAAGTAGCAGTAATCGGCAATAAGGTTTATGAAGTTCTGTTTAAGCCGGGCGAAGAAGCCATTGGTCAATACATACAAATTCAAGGTATTTATTTTCAGGTTGTGGGTGTGTTCAGTCCAAAAAATTCCGGGGTGAATTTTGGAGGCGAAAAAGAGCAGAGTGTATTTATTCCGCTTACCACATTTCAAAGGGTTTATAACTGGGGCGATGTGGTAGGATGGTTTGCTTTTACTTCAAAGCCTGGTATTCCTGTTTCGGTGGTTGAAGAAAAAGCTTCGGCATTGCTCAGACGCAGGCACTCCGTTTCTCCCGATGATCCTCAGGCAATCGGTTCGTTTAATATGCAAAAACAATACAATCAGATGATTGGCCTCTTTGCAGGAATCAATGGCCTGATCTGGATTGTTGGCATTGGAACCCTGCTTGCAGGAGTTATTGGCATCAGCAACATCATGCTGGTTATTGTTAAAGAAAGAACCAAAGAAATCGGTATTCAGCGGGCATTGGGAGCAAGCCCTATGAATATTATTTCACAGATCATCACTGAATCTGTATTTCTTACCACATTTGCCGGATATGTCGGACTTGTAATCGGTGTATTTATTCTCGAAGGCGTGAATTATGCGCTTTCACAGGGAGGCGGCGATTCTACAATGTTCAAAAATCCGAATATCGATTTCAATATGGCCATCATTGCATTGGTAATACTGATTATTTCAGGTGCAGTGGCAGGTCTTATTCCTGCGCGTAAAGCCGTGAGCATCAAACCCATTGATGCCCTCAGGTATGAATAACCAAAAATCAAAAACCATAACAATAGCATACAATGAAAAAGGTTCTTAAAATCGTCGTTGGCGTAATAATTTTAGTGATTTTTGCGGGTACCATAGTATATCTGTACCGCAAATCGCAGGCAAAACCGGTAGTTTTTGAAACTACCACCGCCACTACCACCAACATTATAAAAAAGACAGTTGCCACGGGAAAGGTTGTTCCCCGCAAGGAAATAGAGATAAAACCTCAGATTTCGGGAATTATATCTGAACTTTATGTTGAGGCCGGGCAGAAAGTGAAAGTGGGTGATATGATAGCCAAAGTCAGGATTATCCCCAATATGATCAGTCTGAACGAAGCAGAATCGCGGCTTAACCGGGCAAAAATATCGCTTGATGATGCCCGTACAAATTATGATCGTCAGAAAACCCTGTACGAAAGCCGCGTAATTGCTCAGGCTGAGCTCCAGAATTATGAAGTTGCGCTGAAAACTGCCCGTCAGGATGTTGATGCTGCTGAAAATAACCTGCAGCTTATCCGCGAAGGAATTACAAAAACAGCAGGTTCGGTGAGCAATACCATTATTCGCTCAACAATCACAGGAATGGTGCTTACTGTACCTGTAGAAATCGGTAATTCGGTGATCGAGAGTAATACGTTCAACGATGGAACCACCATTGCCACCATTGCCGATATGGGCGAAATGATCTTCAAAGGAAAGGTTGATGAATCAGAAGTTGGTAAGCTGCACGAAACCATGGAGTTGATTCTAACTGTTGGTGCAATTGATACTGAGCAATTTATAGCGCAGCTTGAGCATATTTCACCGAAAGGCGTGGAAGAAAACGGTGCAATTCAGTTTGAAATAAGGGCTGCCGTATCCCTGAAAGACAATCTGTTTATCCGTGCCGGTTACAGTGCCAATGCCGACATCGTGCTCGAGCGTCGCGACAGTGTGCTGGCCGTTCAGGAAAGTCTGGTAAAATATGAAGGAGACTCAGCCTGGGTAGAAGTGGAAACCGGCCCGCAGATATTCGAAAAAAGGATTATCAAAACCGGATTAAGCGATGGTGTGAGTGTTGAAGTGCTTGAAGGAGTTACCAAAGCCGACAAAATCAAAATCCAGAATCCTACAGTTACTGAGACAAAATAAACATTTAATTACCCCAAATCAGCATAATTGCAGCAGCCCGGGACCTGAAAAGCCCGGGTTTGCTGTTTTTTTTGCTTCATTACAAAGTGGTCTTGTGTTGGTGTGAAACATATTATTGGTCTCTAACAATTAATTATTAGTATATATCCTCTGCCTTTAATAAATATGATAGTTTCATCATTAACAACAGCAGTATTTCCGAAACAAACCGGTTTCTTTGTTGTTAATATTTAACTCGCAAAACTACATCCCGCCCGTCGAAACAATTCCTTTGTTTCATATATTTACATTGCATTTTCCACCCTTTCTTATTGTTAAACTTAAATTTAATTCTATGATCAAAAGATTACGTTTGACAGCAATTGTACTTTCCTTGATTCTGTTAGTAGCCTCAAATTCTTTCGGGCAAACCAGACAACAACAGGAAGTAATTACCTCTCGGTATGATCAGCAAAGTTTAAGTGAGCTGCAAAGCCGCTTTCAGGGAAAAGCTGTTTTGGAAAAGCAGGCAGTTTTGCTTTACGCACAGCAGAAGGGTATTCCGGTAAAGATGACACTTGATGACGGTGGATATGCCGAGCTTCAGCGTATCGATCCTGATGGGAGTCTGATCTACTACAGAACCATGAATGTGGCTGCTGCCAGATCAACCAGAACCAACCACGTTAATATTGGCGGTTCAACCGGATATAACCTCGACGGGCAAAATATGATTGCCCATGTCTGGGATGGCGGGCTTGCCCGATCCACACATCAGGAGTATGATGGCCCCGGAGGCACCGACAGATTTTCTATCGGAGACGGAACCACTACCCTGAATTACCATTCAGCTCACGTGACCGGAACTATTATTGCTTCGGGAGTGGTAGCCAGTGCTAAAGGAATGGCTCCTCAGGCCCGGGCTGTAGGTTATGAATGGAATAACGATCTTGCTGAAGCTACTACTGCCGCAGCAAATGGAATGCTTATTTCAAACCATTCCTATGGTTATCGTTCCGATCTTGTTCCTGACTACTATTTCGGAGCCTACATCACCGATTCAAGAGACTGGGATGCACTTCATTACAATGCACCTTATTATCTGATGGTAGTAGCTGCCGGCAATGACGGATCAACCAATTACAATGCTGCACCACTGAATCCATCGTTCCCGCAATACGATAAACTTACTGGTCATGCCACATCAAAAAACAATATGGTGGTTGCCAATGCCCAGGATGCAACAATTGATGATGCCGGCAATTTAGTCAGTGTTTTCATCAACAGTTCAAGCAGTCAGGGACCCACGGATGACTACAGGATCAAGCCTGACATCACCGGAAACGGAACTTCGGTATATTCAACCTACGAAAGCAGCAATACAGCCTATGCAAGTATTACAGGCACATCCATGGCATCACCCAATGTTGCCGGTTCATTGCTTTTGTTGCAACAACATGCCAATAATGTAAACGGCAGTTTTATGCGTTCGGCTACCTTAAAAGGACTTGCTTTGCACACAGCTGATGATGCCGGTATGGCCGGACCCGATGCCAACTGGGGCTGGGGACTGATGAATACAAAAAGGGCTGCTGAGGTCATATCGCAAAACGGCAATCAGTCAATTATCAGCGAGCTTACCCTTATGCAGGGGCAAACTTACACCATTCAGGTGGATGCCGATGGGGTCAACAATCTGATGGCTTCCATTTCGTGGACAGATCCTGCGGGGACAGCTACAACAGCCACCAACTCAACCATTGCAAGTTTGGTGAACGACCTCGACATAAGGGTTACGCAGGGAGCAAGCACTCATTTGCCCTGGAGGCTTACCGGAGTAAACACCAACGACCGCGGCGATAACGTTAAAGATCCATATGAACGGGTAGATGTTACAGGTGCTGCAGGAACATATACCGTTACTGTAACCCATAAAGGAACATTGTCAGGCGGTGGTCAGAACTACAGCCTCATCATTACCGGTATATCTGCTACTCCGATCGTTTGTAACCCTGAAGTACCAACCGGACTTTCGGTGGTGGGTGTCGGGTCATCAACGGCAAGTGTTTCATGGAATGCTGTGCCTGGATCTACATATGACCTGGGATATCGTCAGGTGGGTGCTTCAACCTGGATTGTTCAGGGTGTTTCAGGCACAACAGCCAACCTTACAGGACTTACACCTCAAACACAATACGAAGTTCATGTAAGAAGCAAATGTCCTGATAATTCAACATCAGCCTATTCGGCATCGGTCAACTTTACAACTACTGAAGTGCAACTTAATTATTGTGCATCAGCAAGTACAAATACAAATGATGAGTATATAGGCCGCGTGCAGTTAAATACCATCAACAATCCTTCGGGCGCACAATTCTACTCTGACTTTACTAATATTTCAACCAGCCTGGAAAAAGGGATGTCATATACTATTACAATTACACCCACATGGACAGGTACTGTATATTCAGAAGGTTATTCTGTGTGGATTGATTATAACAAAGACGGAGATTTTGCAGATGCCGGAGAGCAGGTTTTCACACGGGCAGCAACCACAACCACACCTGTCAGCGGATCATTTACCATTCCGGCCAATGCTGTGGAAGGTTCTACAAGAATGCGTGTTTCTATGAAATACAATGCCATTCCCACTGCATGCGAAACCTTTACTTATGGCGAAGTTGAAGATTACACGGTTATCATTGGTGCTTCAGGACCTGATACACAGGCTCCGACAGCTCCATCTAACCTCACGGCTTCAAACATTACCCAAACATCTTTAAGCCTTTCATGGACGGCTTCAACTGATAATGTGGGCGTAACCGGTTATGATGTTTATCAGGGGAGCAGTGTAATTCAGACTGTTACCGGGACAACAGCTTCGGTTACCGGGTTAACGGAAAGTACTGCTTACACATTCTCAGTCAGGGCAAAAGATGCCGCCGGAAATGTTTCGCCGTCAAGTAATGTTGTGAATGTAACCACGCTTGCTCCTGCTGATACTCAGCCTCCGACAGCTCCATCAAATCTTACGGCTTCAAACATCACACAAACCTCTGTGAACCTTTCATGGACGGCTTCCACCGACAATGTGGGCGTAACCGGCTATGATGTTTATCAGGGCACCAGTGTAATTCAGACAGTTACCGGGACAACAGCTTCGGTTACCGGATTAACGGCAAATACAACCTACAGTTTCTCGGTCAAGGCAAAAGATGCCGCCGGAAATGTTTCTCCATCGAGCAATGTGGTGAATGTAACTACATTGGTTAATACCATAACCTATTGTGCTTCAAGAGGTAACAGTACAGCCAATGAATGGATTCAAAGGGTGCAACTGGGAAGTATCAACAACACCTCCGGAAACAACGGCGGTTATGCTGATTATACCAACTTATCAGCCACATTGGTAAAAGGTACTTCCAATACGATCATCATAACACCGGGTTGGTCGGGCACCAAATACAGAGAGGCTTATCGTGTTTGGATTGACTACAATCAGGATGGCGATTTTCTGGATTCAGGTGAGCAGGTGGTGAATGTTAACAAAACCAATGTAACTTCTATCAGCCGAAGCTTTACTGTGCCAACCACTGCACTGAATGGTCCGACCAGAATGCGCGTTTCAATGAAATACAACGCCAGCCCGACCTCTTGCGAAGTATTTCCATATGGTGAAGTAGAGGATTATACTGTGGTTATTTCCAATACAGCTACGCAAAACTTTGCCGATCCATCAGGCGAAACCGCAGAAGCTGAGTTGATTGTTTATCCAAATCCCGTATCTGACAACCAGTTGAATGTGATGCTTAACGGAGCTGTTGCCAAAGAAATACGAATCTACAACTTACAGGGCAAGCTGCTTAGCCGGCAGGTATTTGAAACTACAGTTAATGTAGCTGATCTGCAGCGTGGAATGTATCTGATTGAAGTGATTTCTGAAAACAGAACATTTATCAAACGCTTTGTGAAACAATAAAAATCTGGTATTTAATCTTAATAGGGCCGTCTCCAATCTGGGGCGGCCTTTTTTTATTGCGGGGTGCCAATTTTAAATAAGCAAATCCGAGGCATTTTGCTAAAAATATTCTGAACTTTCAGCAATAAGGATGGTTATATTTTACCTGATTATTATGATCGCCTTCAGGTTGTAAACAGATTTATACTGATGTCTTCGTTTTTCTATTTTGCCAGAAAATGTACCGATGATCAACTGTTCCTCCTTTTGCTAAAAACCAACCAAAGCCAAACCAATGAGTCCCGACAAAAAACATATAATCACCATAGAAGCCACTATTAATTGTCCGGTTGAGAAAGTCTGGAAATTGTGGACAGATCCGTTTCATATTGAGCAATGGAACAATGCTTCCGAGGATTGGCATACTCCTGAAGCAGAAAATGATTTACGTGTGGGCGGAAGGTTTCGCTACCGAATGGAAGCCAGGGATGGTTCCAATGGTTTTGAATTTTCAGGTGAATACAATAAGGTAGAACCACAGCATCAGATTGACTACACCCTTGATGATGGAAGAACTGTGCAGATAAATTTTGTTTCTGAAGGAGAAAAAACCACCATCACGGAATCATTTGAGGCCGAGACAACGAATTCTTTGGAATTACAAAGATCAGGGTGGCAGTCAATTCTTGATAATTTTAAAAAATATGCTGAGAAGTGCGCTGCTATTGAAAAGCTGAAGTTTACTATCAGCATTGATGCACCCGCCCTTAAGGTTTACAATATAATGCTGGATGATAAGCATTATCAGGAATGGACATCAGTATTCAATCCCACATCCCGGTTTTTAGGTTCCTGGGAAAAGGGATCGAAAATACGGTTTCTGGGGACTGATAAGGATGGGAATGAAGGAGGTATGGTGAGCCGTATACGTGAGAATATCCGTGGAAGATTTGTTGGAATCAAACATCTTGGTATTATTCGTTACGGGAAGGAAATTACCTTAGGGCCCGAAGTTGAAGGCTGGGCTGGAGCTTATGAGGATTATTCCTTTACGGATTTAGACGGTAAAACCTTGCTCATTGTTGAGCTGGATACCGTGGTTCATTATAAAAGCTATTTTGAGGAACATTATCCCAAAGCGCTTCAGCTGCTCAAATCCATCTGCGAAAGCCAGACAGAATGAGATTTTACTTCGATTTTTTAATACGTATTGTGCTTTTTGAGTAATTTTTCAATTTTTGTTCTCATGAAACATTATAAATCAATTTAACTCAAATCTTCACATTTATGGCAAGTGTTAGTATTTACCTCAATTTTTCAGGCCAGGCAGAGGAGTCTTTCAATTTTTATAAAACCGTTTTTGGTACAGAATTTCTGGATCAAGGCATCATGCGTTTCCGGGAAATTCCCCCATCCGATGAAATGTCGGGTATGCCTGAATCAGACCTTGACCTCGTGATGCATGTAACCTTACCCATAACCGGTGGTTTTTTGCTGATGGGTTCCGATGCTCCTGAATCTTTGGGATATAAGGTAGTTGCAGGAAGCAATATGTACATAAACCTTCAGCCTGATACACGTTCTGAAACCAGACAATTATTCAATGCGCTGGCCGAAGGCGGCACTGTTGAGCATGAACTTCAGGACATGTTCTGGGGTGATTATTATGGAAGCCTTACAGATAAATTCGGCGTCAAATGGATGTTTAATTGTGCCGTGACTGACTAATTGCAGTAATCAAAAAAATGCGCTAAACAATGAATTTAGAAATCAAAACCATTGATGAATATATTGAAGTTCAGCCTGATGAAATCAGGTTGATACTTCAAAAGGTGCGTTCCGTAATTCAGGATGCCGCTCCCGAAGCGACCGAAAAAATCAGTTACGGAATGCCCACTTTTTTTCTGCACGGCAATCTTTTGCACTTCGCTGCAAACAAGCACCATCTGGGATTCTACCCGGCTCCATCAGGACTTCAGGCATTTCCCATGGAAATAGCAAAATACAAAAGCTCAAAAGGAGCGGTACAGTTTCCATACAATCAGCCCATACCTTACGATCTTATTGCGGAAATCGTAAAATTCAGGGTGGTTGAAAATCTGGAGAAAGCTGCCTTGAAAAATTCAAAAGGGAGCAAATTAAAACTTTAGGTGGGGCAAAAACCTGCTAATTTGATAATTTGATAATTTGAAAATTTGAAAATGGGCTTCCTGCTGCTCCCTTCGGTCGTTTTAACAATTTGATAATTTGAAAATGGGCTTCTTGATACTCCCTTTGGTCGTTTTAACAATTTGGTAATTTGAAAATTTGAAAATGGGCTTCCTGATACTCCCTTCGGTCGTTTTACATTTTATCTACATCTGCAGTTAGCATAACGATACCATTTTTAAAGAAAGTACAACTCACCGGATCCTCCGATTCTTTGTAACTTTACAAACTCTCACAACCATTGTATAAGATGATTGTTATTTAGTTCACAAAAAACTACACTATGCTTACCCGGATGACGCTTGATGAAATGAATGCTTTCTCTGCAGGAACTCTTATGGAGCAACTCGGCATTGTTTTTACCGAAATAGGTGAAGACTACCTCTGCGGAAGCATGCCTGTTGATCATCGCACCAAACAGCCGGCAGGTCTTTTGCATGGCGGTGCTTCTGTTGCCCTGGCCGAAACCCTGGGCAGCATGGGCTCTATGTCTCTGGTCGATTTGAGCTGTCATGCCATAGTCGGAGTTGAGGTTAATGCCAACCACATACGCAAGGCTACAGATGGTCACGTGCACGGGAAAGCCACAATTGTTATGCGTTCGCGGAAACTGCATGTGTGGGAAATAAAAATTCACAACGATGCCGGTGCACTTACCTGCCTGTCGCGACTAACCATTATGGTGCTGGAAAAACAACAAAATGAGCACGCCTGATCTCTCTTTCAATAACCTGCCTGATCTGCAGAATTTTCTGATCGGAAACGGAGTGCCATTTGCCTCTTTCCGCCTTCCAGGCGATAGTGAGCCGCATACCTTGATTTCTGATGGCAGTTATTTGAAGCATTTATCGGTTGCTGAAGTGTTTGAGCAAGGTCCGGGATTCGTAATGGCTCCCTTTTTCAGGAATGAACCTATTTTGTTTTTCCGGAACAGCTATACCTTAAAAGGAAGAGTTTTTCAGTCTTTTTCTCCAGCTGTGCCAAAGGCAAACACAGATTTGCCTGCTTCAGTTTTTACACCCGACAGCAAATCATCTTATATCCGGATGATTGATAATACAGTGCAACGGATTAAGTCGGGTGAAGCAGCCAAAGTTGTAATTTCTCGGATTATAGAAACACAGAAACTGTCACCCTCAGAATTATCCTCGCTTTTTTCGGTTTTATGCGAAAGTCATCCTCAGGCTTTTGTTTATGTTGCGCATTTCCCGGGACAAGGCTTGTGGGCTGGCGCAAGCCCTGAATTACTGCTGAATGCTTCAGAAGGTAAAGTCTCAACCGTAGCACTTGCCGGCACACGTAAATCCGGTGAAGCTAAAGAATGGGGGCAGAAAGAAAAAGAGGAGCAGCAATGGGTCAGCAGGTTTATCGGCGAAAGCATGACAGAAGCCGGTTGCAGCAATATTCAGGTTTCGGAAACCCGCACAGTATCCGCCGGGAATGTTGAACATCTGTTAACAGAGTTTCATGCTTTTGCTGATGACAAAATCGTTCCTTTGCTTATCGATGCACTTCATCCTACACCTGCCGTTTGTGGTTGGCCGAAACAGGATGCTTACCGCATTATCCGGGAAACCGAAACTTACAAACGCTCATATTACACCGGATTTCTGGGGCCGGTTGAGGGGAATGGGAAAACATCGTTGTTTGTGAACCTGCGTTGTTTGCAGGTGCTTAACGACAAAACCCTGATTTATGCAGGCGGAGGAATCACTGCAGCTTCTGATCCTTCCTCAGAATGGGAAGAAACTGAACTGAAAAGCAGGAACATCTTGTCTGCCATCGAAAAATTACGGAATTTAGCATCGGAATCTGAAATACCACTTCATGAAAAATAATCAATTGCATTTGCTGGCAGCGGTTATGGCCGGAAAAGGAATCACGCATGTTGTGGTATCGCCGGGATCACGCAATGCGCCGGCAATTGTAGTTTTCAACCGTCAGCCCGGACTTAGCCTTTTCAGCATTTCTGATGAACGCAGTGCCGGTTTTTATGCGCTGGGAATGGCTCAGCAACTCAGAAGGCCGGTGGCTTTGCTCTGCACTTCAGGATCGGCAGCGCTAAACTATGCCCCAGCCATTGTTGAAGCTTTTTACCAGAAGGTTCCCTTACTCATAATCACAGCCGATCGCCCCGAAGCATGGATTGATCAGGGCGACAGCCAGACCATCAGACAGCGGAATGTATTTTCAGGTTATGTCAGGAAATCATACAACTTACCTGACAACATCAACGAACAGGATGATTACCGTTTTTTTGAAAGATCGGTAAGTGAAGCCATTGACCGAACCCTTTTTCCTGCAGCTGGACCTGTCCACATCAACCTTCCATTGTCAGAACCTTTGTACGATATTGAATGGCCCGCCGAAGCAGTTCAGCCCCGTTCACCTGGAATCGTCAGCACCACAATCCGTGTTGACGAAACCGAAATGTCGCACATCGCAGACATCTGGAATTCATCCGCTTCAAAAATGATTCTGGCCGGTCAGATGCTTCCGGATGCAGAAATCAATCATTTACTTGAGCAACTTGCCGATGATCCATCAGTTACCCTGCTTACTGAAACTACTTCGAATGTAACCATTCAATCCGCAATTTCATGTATCGACAGAACCATTGAGGCAATGGATGCCGCTGAGACGGAAGATCTTAAACCATCAGTTTTGCTTACCATTGGTGGGGCTGTTGTTTCGAAGAAGATAAAAGCATTGCTGCGGAAAATGCGGCCACTGCACCACTGGCATGTAAGTGCCGACACCGATGAGTTCCATATGGATACTTATCAATCGCTTACACTCACTATTCCGGCACAAACTCATGCTTTTCTCAGTCAGTTGATGGGAAAGCGAATTCCTCACAACAGCCATTTCGGGCAAAGTTGGATGGACAGAAGTAGTAAATGTGCCGGAAAACATCTGGAATTTCTGCGTTCTGCGCCGTTCTGCGATCTGAGTGTTTATCAAGCCCTTTTCAGGGAAATGCCGGCGGACGGCCATTTACATCTGGGCAACAGTACACCGGTTAGATATGCACAGCTTTTTGACCAAGCATCTCAGTTTATTTCATGGTCGAACCGTGGAACCAGCGGCATTGATGGCTGCGTTTCAACCGCTGCCGGAGCATCGGCCATTTGCCAACAACCTCTTACGGTAATTACCGGCGATGTTGGTTTTTTGTACGACAGCAATGCTTTGTGGAACAGCAATTTATCGCCGCTCCTTCGTATCATTCTTATCAACAACGGAGGTGGAAATATTTTCAGGGTAATTCCCGGTCCTGATAATTTTGAAGAACTTGAACCGTTTATTGAAACAGCGCACAACCTGAATGTGGAAGGCATCGTAAGGAATTTTGGCTTGAATTATCATCAGGCACACAATCAGGAAGAGCTGGAGCAAGCACTTCCGGCATTTTTTGCTATGCAGGAAAACAACAAACCGGCACTGCTCGAAATATTTACCCCGAACAAACTCAGCGCAAACGTGTTGAAAGAATACTTTAATTTTATTGCATCATGACAAGCAAACGAAACTGGACAACAATTAAAGAATACGAAGAAATCAGATTTGATTTTTTTGAGGGCATTGCCCGCATTACCATCAACAGACCCCGCTATCGCAATGCTTTTACACCCGATACCGTAAAAGAGATGATTGATGCCATGCAATATAGCCGTGAAGCCGACAATGTTGGTGTGGTCGTTATAACCGGCGAAGGCGACAAAGCCTTTTGCAGTGGCGGCGATCAGAACATTAAAGGGCATGGCGGCTATGTAGGAAAGGATGGCATTCCAAGACTGAATGTGCTTGATTTGCAAAAGCTTATCCGTTCTCTACCCAAGCCTGTAGTGGCGATGGTCAACGGATATGCCATTGGCGGCGGACATGTGCTGCATGTTGTCTGTGACCTCAGTATAGCATCAGAAAATGCAATTTTCGGTCAAACCGGACCTAAAGTCGGAAGTTTTGATGGCGGTTTCGGCTCTTCATATCTGGCCCGCATTGTCGGACAAAAGAAAGCCCGCGAAATATGGTTTCTATGCAGGCAGTATTCTGCACAGGAAGCCCTCGATATGGGACTTGTCAACAAGGTTGTACCTTTTGATCAGCTTGAAGATGAAGTGGTTGACTGGTGCCACACCATGATGAAACGCAGTCCGTTGGCTTTACGTATGCTTAAGCTTGCCATGAATGCAGAACTCGATGGACAGGCTGGTATTCAGGAACTTGCCGGAAATGCAACCCTGCTTTACTACCTCACCGAAGAAGCACAGGAAGGAAAACGAGCATTTCTCGAAAAACGGGAACCCGATTTTCAGAAATTCCCTAAATTCCCATGATGATCAACTTTAAATACTTTGCTACTAAAACACAATCCCGATAGCTATCGGGACACCAAAAATCAACAACCATAGAAACATTTTTGGTGTGATTTAGTGTCTTTGGTGTCTTGGTGGCAGATTTTTTTGTTTTCAATCGTACAATAATAGTAAATGACAAACATCAATATAAAAGCCTGGCTTCACGCTGCGCGACCCCGAACGCTGCCACTGGCATTTTCCAGCTCTCTGATGGGCAGTTTTGTTGCATGGCATGATCTGAACTTCAGATGGACTGTTTTCGGTATGGCGCTGCTTACCACACTTTTTTTGCAGGTGCTCAGCAATTTGGCCAACGATTACGGCGATTCGGTAAACGGTGCCGATAATCCCGACAGAGTCGGACCCAAAAGATCGGTGCAAAGCGGTGAAATAAGCCTTAAGCAAATGAAGGTTGCTGTTATCATTACTTCAGTCCTTGCGCTGATTTCAGGTATTATTCTGATCGGATCTGGTATAGGTTTCACCATATCACAGGGTTGGCTGGTTTTTCTGTTGCTGGGTATCATGGCACTTTCAGCAGCCATAATGTACACCGCCGGATCAAAGCCGTATGGCTACATCGGACTGGGCGATTTGTTTGTTTTTCTCTTTTTCGGACTTGCCGGTGTGTTAGGAACCTACTTTCTTCACACCTCCAGCTTGCGATACGACCTGCTACTGCCTGCCACCGCATCGGGTCTGCTGAGCACCGCGGTGCTCAACCTCAATAATATGCGCGACATCAAAGGCGATGCACTTTCAGGAAAACGCACAATTGTGGTTATTATAGGAAGCGCGTGGGCAAAGATTTACCATGCTGTGCTGGTTTGCGGAGCACTGATTGCACTTACTATCTGGACCATAATTCATTACAACACACCATTACAATTCCTCTTTTTACTGATGGTTCCGGTTTTTGCACAACACCTTGCCGTGGTATTCCGGAATAAAATACCTGCCGAACTCGATCCCCAGCTTAAAAAACTCGCACTTGCTACTTTTGCAACCGTAGTTATTTTTGGAGCAACTCTTATGTTCTGATCATGTTAAGGGCACGGTACCATAAACATACCCTTCATTTCAGGCAGGCTGCCGGAACTTCACGTGGAGTGCTGCATTCACGCGATAGTTTTTTTCTATTGGTTTCCGATGCTGATAATCCGGCTATTACCGGAATTGGGGAATGTGGCATTATTCCCGGATTGAGTTTTGATGATCGCCCTGATATTGAATTAGCCTTGGAGGAGTTATGCAGGTTAATTGAAAATGGTAAGTTCCCTGAAAAGGAATGGCTGAATTATTGGCCTTCCATTGCTTTTGCATTGGAAACGGCAATAATTGACTTTAAAACCGGAGGCCGGAAGCTGCTTTTCGAAAGCAAATTTACATCCGGCGAAAGCCCCATTGCCATCAACGGTCTGGTTTGGATGGGTGATTCCGGATTTATGTTGAAGCAAATAGAGGAGAAGATCAGTGAAGGATTTTCAGTGATTAAAATGAAGGTCGGGGCTATTGGTTTTGAGGAGGAACTTGCGCTGATCCGCCATATCCGTATGAATTACCCCGCTGAAAGCATTGAGATTCGCATTGATGCCAATGGTGCTTTTCAGTTTGTGGATGTATTTAAAAAACTGGAGCAACTGGCCGCTTATTCAATCCACAGTATCGAACAGCCCATCAAAGCAGGAAATCCGCAGATGATGGCGGAAATTTGCCGGTATTCGCCCATTCCGGTGGCACTTGATGAGGAACTGATCGGTATTATTCCCGATGACGACAAAAAAAGACTGCTCGATATAATTCTTCCTCAATTCATTATTTTGAAACCATCGTTGCTTGGTGGATTTGAAAATTCTTATCAATGGATAAATCTTGCCGAAGAGCGGGGCGCAGGCTGGTGGGTGACTTCGGCACTGGAATCAAATATCGGACTGAATGCCATTGCTCAATGGACCGCAACGCTGAATAATCCGTTGCCGCAAGGTTTGGGAACGGGTTCACTTTACAGCAACAATATTCCTTCGCCATTGCAGGTCGAAAACGGATTTTTAGATTACAAGCCTGAAGCACCCTGGCAACTTGAACTTACCGGCCTTAATCAGGATTAATAATTTAAATTCGTTTAGCTAAGGTCTCTGGTGGGAATACTATAATTAGTAAGGTCCTTCGACTACGCTCAGGATGACTGTCAGTCTGAGTCCCGCACGTGCGGGAAAGACAAATTCTCTTAACTAAACGACATTGATTATTATTTGTGACATGCAAATTCCAGACTCACTCACCATCAACGGTAAATATTATTCGCCTGAAGAACTTAGGGAATACGCGGTTTCACTTACACAATCTGAAGAAATCTGGCAGAATGACTCCGGCAATTTTATCCTTGAATGGTTGTCGCCAAAGCCTGAAATACAGGTTCATACATCGGGTTCGACCGGTGAGCCGCGCCTGATAAGCCATAGCAAGCTGGCCATGCTGGAATCGGCAACAGCAACAGGGAAGATTCTCGGGCTTCAACCCGGACAAACAGCCTTATTGTGCCTTTCAACCAAAACCATTGCCGGAATGATGATGGTGGTCAGGGCTATGCTTTTTCGCATGAACCTGGTATTTATTCCGCCAACAGGAAGTCCGCTTCAACAGCTAAGTGCAGATACTCAGATAGATTTCGCGGCTATGGTTCCTGCTCAGGTCTTCAACAGCCTGAATGATGAAAAAGATGCAAGAATGCTTTCACGTATTCAGCATCTTATTATCGGTGGCGGCGAAATCAGTAAATCGCTGGAAGAGCGGATTATGGCAATGCCGAATTCAGTTTATGCTACTTATGGAATGACTGAAACCATCACCCACATTGCACTTCGCAGGATCAGCGGCGATTTACGATCGGAGTCATTTACCGCCCTTCCGGGGATAAACCTCAGCAGCGATGAACGCGGATGCCTGGTGATTGAGGCACCCAAAATCATCAAACAACCGGTTATTACCAACGATCTTGTAAAATTCACCGGACCCTTTTCATTCATCTGGTTGGGTCGATATGATAATGTGATTAACCGCGGCGGGCAAAAGATATTTCCCGAAGCGATTGAACGAAAAATTGCCGGACACATAAATTGCCGGTTTTTCGTAACAGGTGTTCCTGATGAAAAATTCGGTGAAGTTCCGTTGCTTGTAATGGAAACTCCGCATTTGAGTGCTCAGGAAGAAACAGAATTGCTAGGGATAATCAAAAAACTCTGTAGCAGGGAAGAAGCTCCTGTTGAAGTATTTACGGTTAAAGCTTTCGTGGAAACCGAAAGCGGTAAGGTAAACCGGCGGATGACGATGAAATTGTGAATTCTGTGAGATTAAACAATCTACTTCAACCCTTTTACCCTGGGTGGCCCCGCCACAAAATCTTTCAGGTAAAACGGCTCAAAATAGGCCGTATCCTCAAACTGTCCGGCTTTGAATTTTTCTGCAGAAAAGTCCTTCATATAAGCTGCTGATGCTGTGAAATCGTCAAGTAGCCTGAAATTCGGGTGATTGAGTGTTTCCCTGCACTTTTCGGCTCCATCTCCTGCAAAGCAAATGATATGATTCTCAATAAAATCGCTGAAAGTATCATTGTCAACAATGGCTGCATATACGTCCTTCACAGCTATCAGATTCTGGTCGTAAAGGGCGGTATATACTTCCATGCGCCGGGCATCAATCATAGGAGCAAAAAGAACGGGCAGCGTTTCGGGATTCCTGAATTTCAGAGACATACCCAAAGCCATTGCTTTAAGCGTTCCCACCGAAATAAGGGGTTTACCAAGTGCATAACAAATGCCTTTAGCGGTTGATACTCCGATTCTTAGTCCGGTGTAAGATCCGGGGCCTTTGCTCACAGCAACGGCATCCAGATCGTTGGGACTCAAACCGCAATCTTTCAGCATCTCATCAATGAATACAGTAACAACCTGCGAATGAGAGTTCTTTTCGCTGGTTTCTCTGAGTGAGAGCATCTGATCGTTGTCAGTAAGGGCAATGCTGCAAACGGGAGTTGCAGTTTCGATATTCAGTATAATTGACATAGCCCTGCAAAGGTAAGCAGTTAGTCTATTTCTTCTCGAAAAGGGCTTCCTTTTCTACCACCTTTACTTTGTCGTCGTTTTTCAGGGTTTTTGAGACTGCGCGGTAAGGGCCGCTGATCACTTCATCACCTTCTGAAAGTCCTTCAGTAATCTGAATGTACATATTGTCCTGAATGGCAGTTTTAACTTCCTGAAGTTTCGCCATTCCGTCTTTCACTACAAAGACATACTCTTTGGCAGTTTCGGTCGATCTGGTGGTTTTTTCATATTCTTCGGTATTGGCAGGCCCCTGAACTTCTGTTTTTGTTGTGTCCTGTCGTGTGGTAACCGATTGAATAGGAACGGTAAGCACATTGAGCGCAGTTTCTGTCTGTATATCGACTGTAGCCGACATTCCAGGCCTGAATGGAGAGGCAGTAGGTTGTCCTTTTACTTTCAGATCGCTGTATGATTCAGGAATCATCCTTATTTTGACATCGAAATTGGTAACCTGATCGGCGCTTAGCCCGACAACATTGGCCGAAGTTGCAATTTGTGTGATTACACCTTTAAACTTACGGTTAAGGTATGAATCAACTTCAACCAGCGCGGTATCGTTGATGGCGATGCGTACAATGTCATTTTCGTTTACACTGACATTTACTTCCATAACTTCGAGGTTGGCGATGCGTAATATCTCTGTTCCCGATGAAAATTGTGAAGCACCTGCCACACGTTCTCCCTTTTCAACATTCAGTTTACTAATGGTCCCTGAAACAGGAGCATAGATAGAGGTTTTGTAAAGATTCTCGCTGGCTTCTTTTACAGAAGCTTCGGCGCTTTTTACAGCAAACTCGGCAGCTTTAACATTTTCCTGT
Organism: Bacteroidales bacterium UBA5197; assembly: GCA_002412885.1. GTDB lineage: Bacteria > Bacteroidota > Bacteroidia > Bacteroidales > Lentimicrobiaceae > Lentimicrobium. The sequence continues at coordinate 24,012 of DHVX01000070.1, read as the reverse complement.
GCTGCGGTTACTTCAGCCTTTGCCACTTCGAAAGCCGATTGCGCTGCATCAAATTCAGAGGCAGAAATGGCTTTTTCCTTAAACAAACGATCACTCCGCTCAAAGCTTGCTTTTGCATTGATAAACTGCGCCTGCACCTGTGCAACCCTGGCGCGCGAATTGGCCAGATTGGCTTTCTGCGAATTGACACCTGCAAGCATTCGGTCGTAGTTTGACGCGTAAATCTTGGGGTCAATTTTAGCCAGCAGATCTCCTGATTTTACTTCATCGCCCTCTTTCACATACAATTCCACAATCTCACCGCTTACATCCGGCGAAATTTTAACTTCTACTTCAGGTTGAATCTTGCCATTGGCTGAAACCGTTTCAATAATGGAACGCAGCATTGCTTTTTCGGAAGTGACTTTTATTCCATCCTCTTCACCAATCAGCCCTTTTTTGCGGGCAACGGCCAGAATTACAATGGCTATAATTACAATAGCAACACCAACTCTGATTAAAATTTTTTTGCTCATTTCTGAAGTTCTAAAAACGGTTAAATTTATGAAGAAAATCTTGATCTGATCTCCGGTTTAAGGTTTTAATCTTAATTATAAACTGTTCAAAGGCAATTTGAAAGTCCTTTTTCCGCCGAATAAACAATTCTGAAGCCAATAGTTCCGTCAAACGCCATCAGGTAACATCAAAAACTAAAAAACCGTCCGGTTGCAATCCGGACGGGCAGTTTAATCGATTTGAATTCTTTTAGTTCCTGAGCGAAAGGGGTTTGCCCATATAGAAGTCAAGAACAGTGGTTTTGAAGATGTAGTCAAACTTACTTTGTAATACTTCTGATTCGGCATTGGTCATATCCTTTTTGGCATTGTTGTAATCTACAGAATTCATTACGCCTACATCAAATTTCTGTTCAGCATAACGGAACGCTTCGCGTGTGGCATCCCGTTTCTTTTCTGAAGCCTTATAGTTTTTAAACGACGCCCTTGCATCGGCCCAGGCTTGATGTATGGTTTTACGCAACACCAACTGCTGATTATCAAGTTCAAGGCGTGAATTTTCGACCGATATTTTTGATTTCGCAACCATAGTGCGGGTTTGCCAGCCATTGAGGATGGGAATGGTAAGGTATAGTCCGATGGTTTGGTTATTGTTGTCTTTTATCTGATCGCTCCAGGGTATGGTTTTCAATGCGAAATTGGTGCTGTCGAACATCTTGCTGGCTCCTGAATAACCTGTTCCCCAGCTTCCGCTGAGGCTGAGTGATGGATAATAATAACCTTTTGCTCTTGCCAGTTGACGCTCACTGCTTTGTAAGCGAAATTCAGCGGCTTTGATTTCCGGCATATGTTCTCGGGCATAGGTGTAAACCTGATCGGGTGTGCCCGTGATTGCAGGCTCATCGCTGATGGTTAAATCAGGTACTACAATGTCGAATCCATCGGTGGAAGGCAGATCGAGCAACTGACTAAGGGTAAGCAGAGAGATTTCAAGATCATTTTCCGCACTTATCAAGGCCGATTCCTCTCCTGCAAGCTGCGCATCTATGGTGAATAAATCTCCTTCAGCCAGACTTCCGGCATCAACCATTTTCTGCATGCGTTGTCTTTGCTGGCGGGTAATATCTGTCTGATTTTCCCTTATCTGAACCAATTCCTTGTAAAAAAGAACCTGCATGTAGAAGGTTGCAATGTTGATGGAAATATCGTTCAGGAATTTATCGGCATCCTGCTCACTGGCCATCAGGTTTATCTGGTTTTGCTTGATGAGGTTCATTTTCTGAAACCCATTAAAGAGCGTTACCCCGCTTTGCAGATAAAAGTTGTTGCTCTGAACCCTGCTGGTGGCAAACTGATTGGTGTAACGGTCGATGGTTTGGCCGTAATTATAGGAATGTGACGCATTGCCGGTAATACCAGGAAGCAGATCCATCTTCGATTGCAACAAATCGGCTTTGGCACTTTCAACCAAAAGCATCTGTTGTTTTATCTGAATGTTGTTGGTAAAGGCGTGATTGATGCACTGTTCCAGTGTCCATGCTTTTTGTGCATAGCTGAATGACGCCAGCAATCCGGCCATAAGTAAAAGTAATAATGATTTTCTCTTCATTGTATGGTTTGTTTTCCAGAAACTAAATGCATTTGGTTTATTGGGGCAGTTGAATCGAGGCTGCAAAGAAAAGATCATGCCATGATTGTAAACCGCTGATAAATAGATGTTAAGAACTATGAACTGCTGTCAGATGTCCGGTTTCGCTCAACACAAGGTACGTTATTGAACACCTGCCGGATATGAACGGCATTAAGCGTTTTCACCACAAAGTTTGTTCAAATTTATGGATTTGATTGAAGTAATTGGTTTAATTTTACGAAAAATTGTGATTGGCCGGCATTTCTGGTTATTCATCCATTGCAATCGTACAATTTATGAAAGTAAAAATTTTCAGCTTTTTCGTTGTTTTGACGCTTATCTTAGGTTCAGGGTTACAGACGTATGCTCAAAAACACAATAAATCTTTGCTCAGCGATACCGTTGATGTGGTGCATTACAAACTGCATCTTGATCTTACCTCCGTGGCTGCACAGTTTATTTCCGGCTCGGCTGATATCCGGCTTACAACTCCGTTGAGCAATGTTACGCATATTCCGCTGAACCTTATTCAGTTGCAGGTAGATTCTGTGCTCTCGGAAACAGGCACTCATCTTAACTTTGCCCATACAGGCAATCTGCTCCGGATTGAAGCTGTTGCCCCTTTTTCGGTTGGAGATACCCTTCAACTGACTGTTTTTTATCAGGGAAATCCTTTTCATGAATCCTGGGGTGGATTCCATTTTTACAATCCTTATGCCTTCAATCTGGGCGTTGGGTTTCAATCCATTCCTCATAACCTTGGCAAAGCCTGGTTTCCCTGTGTAGATGATTTTATCGACCGTGCATTTTATGACTATCACATCAGGGTTAACAATGCTCATATGGCTGCATGTGGTGGATTGCTTCAATCTGTTACTGATCTTAACGACGGAACCCGTGAATTCCACTGGAAATCCGATCGCAGCATTCCTACTTATCTTGCATCGGTGGCATCAGGACCTTATGCTATGCTGACCGACACCTTTTCAGGGATGGAGCAACAGATTCCAATCACATGGTTTGTCCGCCCGCAGGATACTTCGCGGGTTTCAGGAAGCTTCCTGAATCTGAACAGCATCACTGAAATATTTGAAACTGCATTCGGGCCTTACCCCTTTCAACGGATAGGATTCACAGGCACCGCGCTCGGAGCAATGGAACATGCCGAGAATATCTCATATCCCAATGGCAGCATCAACGGCTCATTGTCAGATGAATGGCTTTATGCCCACGAACTTTCGCACATGTGGTTCGGCAATATGGTAACCTGCGCCTCCGATGGCGATATGTGGCTGAACGAAGGCTGGGCCCGCTGGTGCGAAACACTTTACCGGGAGCATCTCTACGGCATTGATGCAGCTCGCAGCAATATGCGGAGCTTGTCCCGCGAAGTCATGCGAATGGCGCACATCACCGAAGGCGATTATCTGCCTTTGTCGCCAATGCCTCAAAATCTTACCTATGGCACTCATGTTTACGACAAAGGCGGTATGGTAACACACGGGCTGCGTGGATATCTGGGTGACAGCCTCTTTTTTGATGGCGTGAAAGCTTATTTACAGGCTTTTGCCTGGCAGCCGGCTTCTTCCTATCAGATGCGCGATTTTCTTTCGCAGCATACCGGTGTGGACCTTTCGGGATTTTTCGATTTTCATGTGTTCGGACCCGGTTACAATCACGTTTCTGTTGATTCATTCAGCGTAACTTCCGTTACCGGAGGTTTCGAAGTGGAAGTGTTTGTTGAACAAAAACTTAAGGGCGCCGATAATTTAGCCGCTGATTGCCGCACCGAACTCGCTTTTATGAATGCATCCCGCGAAATTGAAACACACGTTATTACTTTTTCAGGAAAAACCGGATCGGCAGTATTCACCCTTGCTTCTGAACCCATACTGGTGATGGTCGATCTCTTTGAAAAGCACAACGGAGCAGCCAACAGTAATTTTAAAACCATAAATACCACCGGGGTTTACGATTTTCCGGATACCTATTTCAAGATGGAAGTCACAGGCATTGCCGATTCTGCATTTGTGCAGGTGGCGCACAACTGGGTTGCGCCCGATAGCCTAACATCGCAGCAATACGGCCTCACACTCAGCAACTACCGTTACTGGACAGTCAGCGGAATTTTCCCGGAAGGCTTTAGTGCAACCGGAAGATTTTCATACAGCCGGGGTGGTTCGTTGGATCATACTTTGCTCAGCAGTGCTGCAGATTCGCTGGTCATCCTTTACCGGCCCGATGCCGCACACAACTGGCAGTCTGTGCCATTTACGCGTTCCGGCCCGTGGCACATAGGAACCATATTTGTGCCTCAGATGCAACCCGGCGAATATACCCTGGCCGTGTGGGATGAGGAGGTCGTCAGTTCAGGCGACAAGGTGTTTACAGGTGGCAGCATGATCAGAATATCGCCCAATCCGGCCCGTGCAAATACAAGTGTTTATTTTAATGCCCATGGCGGCGGCGATCTTTACCTGATTGATACCACTGGAAAGGTTGTTCATCAGTTGCACATTCCTGCTGGTCAGGCTATGATTCCGCTAAGCCTTCAGAATTACATGCCCGGTAATTACTTTCTTCAATTTATTGACCGCAAAGGCAGGAGGGAAGTCATTAAAATGATAATCACACAATAGTGATGGTAGCTCAGTTTTTATTATTTCAGGACATCACAAACGAAAATACCTTTTCTAAAATCGATTGATACAATGTCTGGCGCCAACGATCTGATTGATTTTTTTAATGCCAATTGCAATGCATCTCTATCTCCGGCAATGGAGAAATATATGCTCGGGCAGTTTAGTTTTCTGGGTATTAAATCTCCCGAAAGGAAACAGTTGCTGAGGCAGTTCCTGCAGAATTACGGTTATCCGGATGCTGCACATCTTGAGGCATTTGTAAAGCAGTTGTGGCAAACTCCCGGTCGTGAGTTGCATTATGCCGCCATGGAAATTGCTTCACGCAAAACCTTTTTGAAAGATTCGGAGCGCATAATCCTTATCGAATGGATGATTGCGCATGAGTCATGGTGGGATACCGTTGATTTTATTGCTTCCAACATGGCAGGCGTATGGTTTAAGCTGCATCCTCAGGAGATTTTGCCTGTTACCAGCCGATGGATGGCATCCGGAAATATCTGGCTTCAGCGCACCTGTCTTTTGTTTCAATTGAAGTATCGTCATGAAACTGATGCCGGCTTATTGTTCGGATTTATTGAGCAGTTGGCTTCTGAAAAGGAATTTTTTATCCGCAAAGCAATAGGCTGGGCTTTGCGCGAATATTCAAAGACAGAAGCAGACGAAGTTATGCAATTTGTTGAAACACATACACTTTCGCCACTCAGCCGGCGCGAAGCCCTGAAAGTCATACTCAAAAGAGCAATACCATGAACGGAACTTCAACAACCACCTGGTGGTTACAAATGAACAAACCTCCTGAAAAAGCGGAACTTTTATCCTTGCCGGATGATTGTGTGGTGATGCAGGTGATTGAGCCGGTCAGGTCTTTCTATCTTTATTTATATACTTCGGTTGGTCGCCCTTATCAATGGTACAACCGTTTGATGATGCCGGCTGCAGAGCTTCAGGCTTTGCTTGAAAGCGACGAAACTTCAATTTATGTATTGTATTGCAAAGGCGTGCCAGCCGGATTTGTTGAATATAATATGAGTGAGCCCGGCGAAACCGAGATTGTTTATTTCGGACTTACCTGTGAGTTTACCGGCCGGAAACTGGGAATGCCTTTTCTTAACTGGTGTATTGCAAAAGCCTGGCAGCGACCAACGAAAAGACTGTGGCTGCATACCTGCGATCTGGATCATGCTGCGGCACTCAACCTTTATAAAAAAGCCGGATTCGAAGTGTATGATGAAGATACTGTGTTTCAGCAGAAACCCGATCCTGAAGATGATCCTTATCTTTTGCTGCCCTGGTAGTCAGAAATGGTTGCTCAGGATAACTTACCTTTGCACATTCTAATGCATAACTCCCCTTTTATGGAAGAAAAATCAGCCCGTTTCATTTCCTATCTGCTTCACCCTTTGCTAATGCCAACCATTGCCATGCTGGTGTTGTTCAGCCAAAGCACTTACTTTGTAATGATATTGCCCGATAGGCTCAAAATGGCACTGTTGGCGCTTATTTTTGGAAATACTGTGATTTTGCCGACCGTAATTATATGGATGATGCTCAAAAGAGGTTTGATCAGCAGTATGCATCTGCCCGAGCGCAACGAAAGAACTTTTCCTTTTATTATTGCCGCACTGTGTTACTTTGCTACCTATTTTATGCTTAACAATCTCGGATTGCCTTCAATTTTCCTGCTTTTTGTATTGGGAGGGGCTTTGCTGATTGTTTTCGCATCTTTGGTTAACCTTTTCTGGAAGATAAGCATTCATATGCTTGGCATTGGAGGCATTACCGGCGGATTTATCGGACTTATGCTTACCCGTCATATTTATGCGCCGGGGCTGATTGTTGCTTTTGTTTTGTTGTCGGCGCTTGTGGCATATGCCCGACTAAAACTGAACACCCACAACGAAGCCCAGGTTTATACAGGCTACATTGCGGGTGTTGTAATTATGCTGGGCATGATTACCCTGCTTTGAAATCAGAAGGGACGCAGCGACAATCCCAGAGATATGGGATAAATCTGGGGCCCCAGATTTTCTTCAAAAACTTTCGACAGAGAATAAAATGCAGTAAGGTTTACCCATTTGTAGCCAATCTGCATATTCGGGCCAAACCGCCATGACTGCATGTTTGGCAGGCTGCTGATCTTAATTTTGGTTTTTGAGCCATCCTCAAAGTCATCGCCTTTGTATTTGGTGTGTGCATTGATCAGATATCCTACTTTAATTCCTATTGCAATCCTGAATCCGGATTCGGTTTTGAACCTGAGTTCGGCAGGTACATCCAGATAGGTAAGGCTGAGTTTGCTTTTTTTGTAGCTCAGGTCACTTCCACCGGTGGTTTTGTCAGGTATTTTGCTGAAGAATGACACACCTGAAGTGTCCTGTAAGGTGCTGTTGCTGAACATATTGTGCATGCCCAGTCCGAGTCCTGCTGCAAATGCGAAGTTACTCTTGCCTAAAGGGAAGTTGCGCATGGCGTATATATTTGCACCGGGATTGAATCCTCGGAATTTAATATCTGCCGGAGCATCCATTACCATGTCATTGAAAACATCAACGCCCATAGCGATTTTGTCTTTAAATAGATCACCGGAATTGCCCTGGGCAGAAACAATGGTGTTCAGCATCATAAGACAGGTAACAATCAGGAGGAGTTTTTTCATAAGGGATAAGGTTAAATGTTTGGAGTAATGTAGTCTGATGTTTAAGTAACCGCAGTCAAACGGGCATGTTTGCGGACAAAGATAATAAAAATAGCAAAAATGGCCGCAATCTGCGGCCATTTTTACGTTTTCTTAACGAATACATCTAAAATATATGAATGATATCAGTAAACCAATACATCATTTTGCATTTCAAAGAGGTGTGTGGTTTCTTTAAACAGCAAATGTGAATAATTGGTTTCTGCCCATTGGTAAAGGCTTTCCCACTCTTCAGTGGTTAGCCAGCGTCTGGACTTTCTCAGTTCATTCAGGAAAAGTGCCCTGTCAAAACTGACCTTTGTCAATACTTCTACGAGATACTCATGCATAATTAAATGGAAATGGGTGTTTCTTAACTTTCCTGCAAATATAGTTTTCTGAGAAAGCAGGAATGGAGTAAATTATTAAACGTATGGGTTTATTTAGTAAGCGTAGCTGTTTTGGCGTTTTTCGTATGTGAGGTGTTTTTAAAAAGTGAAGTTTTTTATTTTTTGGGAGTTTGTTCGCTGACGTTTTGTCTTTGACAGTGGGTTGGGTGGGAAGTGGCGTTCAACCACGCGTCAGGGGACGCGCGGGAGCGCATGGGAAATGATTCGGGCTTTCGGGCTTGGTTTTAAACCTTCCAGGTTGAAAGAAAACCCGGAAGGTTATTAGTTGTGGCGTTCAACCAGGCGTCAGGGGACGCGCGGGAGCGGAGGAAGGTTTTTCGGAGCCTTCAGCAATGGTGGTAAGCTTATTCCAGGCGTTTTCGCAACTCTTCGGTTTGCTTTTCGAAACCTGGTTTGCCCAGAAGTGCAAACATGTTTTTCTTGTAAGCTTCTACTCCCGGCTGATCAAATGGATTTACATCGAGCACATATCCCGAAAGGGCACAGGCAAATTCATAGAAGTACAGCAACTGCCCCAGATTGTATTCATTTACTTCGGGCAGACTGATGACTATGTTGGGAACCTGTCCGTCAACATGAGCGAGCAGTGTGCCAAGCTCGGCCTGACGGTTTACTTCGTGTATTCTTCTTCCGGCAACAAAGTTGAGCCCATCGGCATCCTCATTTTCAGAAGGTACAGTCAATTCGCGCTTTGGTTTTTCAATGGTGAGTACAGTCTCGAAAATGATGCGCAAACCTTCCTGTATGTATTGTCCCATAGAGTGCAGGTCAGTGGTAAAGCTGACTCCGGCCGGGAAAATTCCACGGTTCTGCTTGCCTTCACTTTCGCCGTAGAGCTGTTTCCACCATTCGGTGATGTATATGAGAGATGGCTGATAATTGACCATGATTTCAACCGGTTTGCCCGATCCGTAAAGTGCATTTCGCGCTGCAGCATATTTGAATGCCGGGTTTTCTTCTATGGTTTTTGCTGTTGTAACAAGCTGTTTCATAGCTCTGGCTCCTTCAACAAAACTACGGATATCGAAGCCCGCCACCGCCACAGGGAGCAATCCCACAGGTGTAAGCACTGAATAGCGGCCTCCTACATCGTCGGGCACTACATAAGTTTTGTATCCTTCGGCATCAGCCAGCCCTTTAAGCGCACCTTTTGCTTTGTCGGTTATGGCAATTATGCGTTTGCGGGCTTCTGCCTGACCGTATTTCTTTTCAAGATGACGGCGAAGCACACGGAAAGCAATGGCCGGTTCTGTGGTGGTGCCGGATTTGGATATCACCGTAAGGGCATAGTCGTGTTTGTCAAGTATGTCGATAAGATCCGAAAGGTAATCTTCTGAAATGTTGTTACCGGCATATACCACCAGAGGCGATTTACGCTCTTTGCTGCTCAGCAGTGCGGAGAAATTGTGCTGCAGGGCTTCTATCACTGCGCGGGCGCCAAGGTATGAACCGCCAATTCCAATTACAACATATATGTCTGCTTTTTCTCTTATTTCGCGGGCATCCTGCTCAATTGAAGCAAGCATTTTATCATCTATTTCATCGGGAAGGCCTATCCAGCCCAGAAAATCATTGCCCTTGCCGGTCTTGTTCAGCAGTGCACCCTGATGCAGTGCCAGCTGTTGCTCAAAAGCATATACTGATTCCCTGGTAACAAATCCTTCCAGCTTGTCGATGTTGATTTTTAAGTTTGTCATGTTTTAAGGGTATTGTGGTTTTGGATGGGTGCAAAGATACGTCAGCATTTTGAAATTTCTGTAGTCAAAGGTGTGAAAGTGGCTTTTGTTGAAATGCTGTGTGTTGAAAGATTGCTTGCCACTAAACCATGCGTCAGGGGTCGCGCGGGAGCGGATGGGAAAGGGTTTGGGTTTTCGGGATTGGGTTTAACCTTTCAGGTTGGACGCTGATATTTTTAAACCTTCCAGGTTGAAAGAAAACGTGGAAGGTTGCTTTGGGCGGCGTTAAACCACGCGTCAGGGGACGCGCGGGAGCACATGGGAAAGGATTCGGGCTTTCGGGGTTGGGTTTAAACCTTTCAGGTTGGAAGAAAACCTGGAAGGTTTTTTTTCGGAGTTACCCGGAGTATAATCGCATGAACTCTTCGGCTTTTTCTACCATGTGCCGGGTGCCGACAAAGAAGGGTACGCGCTGGTGAAGGTCAGTGGGTGTGATATCGAGAATGCGATCAAAACCTGTAGAAGCTTTGCCTCCGGCCTGCTCAGCCAGAAATGCAATGGGATTGCATTCATATAATAACCTGAGCTTGCCATTGGGGTTTACTCTTGTTCCCGGATAGATGTATATGCCTCCCCTGATAAGATTTCTGTGAAAATCAGCTACCAGCGAGCCAATGTATCGCGTGGTGTAGGGTCGGTTGGTCACTTTGTCGTCTTCCTGGCAATATTTCAGGTATTTTTTTACTCCTTCATGAAAGTAGATGTAGTTGGCCTCGTTTATCGAATAGATATTTCCACCCTCAGGGATGGTCATCTCAGGATGAGAGAGCAGAAAAAGTCCTACCGACGGGTCGAGGGTGAAGCCGTTGACGCCGCATCCTGTGGAGTAAACCAGCATGGTTGATGATCCGTAAATAATGTATCCGGCAGCTATCTGCTTGTTTCCGGGCTGCAAAAGATCTTCAACCGTTCCCGGTCCCGATTCACCTATACGGCGGTATATTGAGAAGATTGTGCCTATAGGTACGTTTACCTCTATGTTGGATGAACCATCAAGCGGGTCCATGGCCACCACATATTTACCCTTCTCCGAAAATGCATTGTCGTAGGTGTATAACTCGTCGTTTTCTTCCGATGCTACCGCGCATACCATGCCGCCATATCTCATGGCCGACAAAAAGCACTCATTGGCAAATACATCAAGTTTTTTCTGGTCTTCGCCCTGAATGTTGGTTGAACCGAAGTAACCATTTATATCAGCCAGTCCGGCTTTGTTTATCTCCCTGTTGACCAGCTTGGCTGCGATGCCTATGTCGTTGAGCAGTCGGGTAAATTCGCCGGTGGCATAAGGGAAATCAGATTGTTTTTCGTTGATAAACTGTATAAGTGTTTTCATAATTGGTTGGTTGGTTGGTTTATGATGTTGTCAGCAGTGAATTGAGCCTGTTGCTGCTGCATCTGAATATTGCTTTGCTTTCTGTTGCGCTTCTCAAGGGCTTAAAGATATGGAGAATTTCTAATTTCCAATTTCCAATTTCCAATTTCTAACCTCCTTAAAGGCTATTGTCTTTATTTGTAGCTTGTTGATAAATTTCCTAAGTTGCTCTGTTTAAACGGGGCGTAAACTTTTTAGGAGTATAACCACAAAAAAAATGATTAATTTCAAGTTTTTAGGGTTACAAGCATAAAAACTTAAGAAAACTTCCAATTTCCAATTTCTAATTTTCCATCGTCGAACCATGTCGAAGGGCAATTTCCAATTTCTAGCGATAGTAGTGGGAGAGTCGAATGCTGATTGGGGTAAAATCAAAAAGTGCAGTTCTATGAGAGGAACTGCACTTTTTGGGCACAACACATTAAGAAACATTTATTTAAACACACACACACAACACATTAAACAAAACACAATGAGTTAACAGATATGTACTGTTTTTTATGCTGAGACAAAATTACATCACATTGAGGGCGTGACTTGTTAACGAAACCAAATAAACGTTAAAAGATGTTAACCATCATGGTTTTATGCGAATAGCCCGCTTACCTTTGCAGATATGAACCGCAGACTTATTCTCTTTATTACCGTATTGGTCAGCCTGGCACTGATTGTGCTGACTGGTATTCAGGCGTATTGGGTAAGAAGCGCGGTTGAAGTGCGCGAAACCGGTTTCCATCGAAGTGTTGCCGATGCAATGAGCGATGTAATGCGTGGTCTTGAAAAAGCTGAAATTTCAAAACAGATAAAAAAGAACCATGAATATAATAATCTGCTCAAGGCAATTGATTCACTTGATTATCTGATTTATCGCGAAACCGGAGAGATGCCCCGCAACGATGGTTCTTCAGGGTTTAATTATCAGCGACAGCAACAATGGGACGAAGTGTTTGAAGATAATCAGTGGAAGATGGTGAAAAAGTCTGATTCCGCAGTAATGGACTTCCCGGGTTCTCATGAAGAGTTTAACGGAAAGAACAAGCTGAGCGAGAGAGCCAGGCAACTGAACCGCAAAAAGGCATATTTGCTGAATCAGGTTCTCGATGAGATTTTCAATTCACCTTTCACACCCAACATTGAGAACAGATATACCTACGGACAGCTTGATACCCTGATTTCACAGGCACTTATTGCCAAAGGCATCGAAGCCGATTATGAATTCGGGGTGATGAGCAAGTCACGTAATATTATGGTGATAGAAAATGACCCCCTTCTGCGTGAACAACTGCTGAACGAAGGTCTGTTTTTTCCGATGCTTACCAGAGATGGAAACGTTCCTCAGGATTTTTTATTGATTATCTTCCCTCAGCAAACCCGGTATCTGCTGATACAAATGAGTGGTATGCTTATTATTTCAGGGGCTTTGATGTTGCTGATTATTATTGCTTTTGCTATTGTAATTATTGCCATGATCAGGCAAAAAAAGCTGTCAGAGATGAAGAATGACTTCATCAATAATATGACTCATGAGTTTAAAACACCCATTTCAACCGTTTCGCTGGCCTGCGAAGTGCTTAATGATCCCGATGTGCCGAAAACCGCCGATCTGCTTCATTCTTATATCGACATCATCAGTCAGGAGAATAAACGACTGGGTGTGCTTGCCGAAAAAATTCTTCAAACTGCAATCCTCGAAAAAGGGCAGCTCAGTCTCAGAAATGAGCCTCTGGATATGCATGAAGTGATTGCCGATGTTATCCGCAATATTTCTATTCAGGTAGAAATCCGCGACGGAAGCATCTCATTCAATCCCAATGCCAGCGATCCACTGGTGGTTGCAGATCGTATGCACATCACAAATGTGATCAATAACCTGCTCGATAACGCCAATAAATACACTGCCAAAAGACCACTTATTGTCGTAGAAACCGATAATGTGAATAATGGAATTCAGGTGAGTATTGCCGATAACGGCACGGGTATCAGCAAGGCGAATCAGAAAAAGATTTTCGATAAGCTTTACCGTGTGCCTACCGGCGATGTGCATAATGTTAAAGGTTTTGGACTTGGACTCAGTTATGTTAAATTTATCGTGGATAAACATCATGGCGAAGTGAGCGTGGAAAGTGAGCCCGGGAAAGGCTCCGTTTTCAGGGTATGGCTGCCCTTTAATACAGCACAGGATTGAAAATCAGATTGAAATAACAAATTATTAATCAATACGTTTAATTAAAGCCAGGTTACTTTGCTTCAGATGCTTTACCCTGACTTAATTTCTCCGGATTTCAAATTTTAAATTTGCACCATGGAAACAGACAAAATACGGATACTGCTGGCCGAAGATGACCGCAATCTGGGTAACATTTTAAAGTCGTACCTCGAAGCCAAAGGCTATGCACCGCGCCTGTGCGTGAACGGACAGGAAGCTTACGACCTTTTTGTGAAGGAACAGTTCGACTTCTGTATCGTCGATGTGATGATGCCTGTGAAAGATGGCTTCACACTCACCCGCGAAATCAGGCAGGTTGACCGGAGTATCCCCATTCTGTTCCTGACTGCAAAGTCTCTTGAAGAGGATAAGCTCAAAGGATTTCAGGCGGGTGCCGATGATTATCTTACCAAACCCTTCAGTATGGAGGAGCTACTGCTGCGTATAAGTGCAATTCTGCGAAGAGCTGGTCACGATACCAAAGGCACCAAAGTGTTTACCATCGGTAGTTTTACCCTTGATTATAACCGGCAAACACTTACCCGCAACGGCTTGGAGATCCGACTGACTTCTAAAGAAAATGAACTTCTTCGTCTGTTGTGCGAAAACCTGAACGATGTGCTCGACCGTAGCTACGCCCTGAATAAAATATGGCAGGACGATAGCTATTTTAATGCCCGCAGTATGGATGTTTATATTGCCAAACTCAGGAAGTACCTGAAGGATGATGAGACTGTTGAGCTGATCAATGTGCATGGTATCGGGTTTAAGCTGATTGTGAAGGTGTGATGTGATGGGTGGCGCTAAACCACGCGTCAGGGGACGCGCGGGAACGGATAGGAAAGGGCGCTAAACCATGCGTCAGGGGAGGCGCGGGAACGGATGGGTAAGGATTCGGGCTCTTTTACTGACACTTGCTCCTTTTTGTGTCAGGTTCTCAACAATTTACTAATTTTGCATTTTAAAAATTGATGGGATGAAAGTTTTTAAATTTGGCGGAGCTTCTGTAAAGGATGCTGCCTCAGTGAAGAATGTCGGTACAATTTTATCGATGTTTCCTGACGAAAAAATTTGCGTTGTTGTTTCGGCAATGGGCAAAACCACCAACCTGCTTGAAAAAGTTACCGAAGCCTGGGTGAATCAGGATGTTGCTGTACTTGAGTTGCTTAGTGGTATTGAGCAGTTTCATCGCAGCATTGCCGAGGAACTCAACGACTCAGGTAAATTGCTGATCAAACAGATCATGAATGAAATACGGCAACTGCTTCAGTCTGCCCCTCCTTCTTATTATGATGCTGCCTATGATCTGATTGTTTCGCGTGGCGAATTGCTGTCAACGGCAATTGTCAGCGAGTATCTGAATCAATCAGGTATTCCCAATCAGATGCTGGATGCCCGCAAAGTTATTGTTACCAACGAAGCCAACAGAAATGCCCGCGTGAGCTGGAAAGAAACAACTTCGCGCATTGTGGCCGCTTTCGATGATTCCAATCCCGAACAGGAAGCACTTATCACCATTACCCAGGGTTTTATCGGAAGCAGTGTTTCAGGACAGCCTGTAACCCTCGGTCGCGAAGGTTCTGATTATAGCGCTGCAGTTTTTGCATTTGCACTGGATGCCGGACAAATGATCATCTGGAAGGATGTGCCCGGCGTTTTTAATGCCGATCCCCGCTACTTCAAGGATGTGGTGAAACTCGATCGTATTTCCTACCGCGATGCGATTGAACTGGCCTACTTCGGAGCTTCTGTTATTCATCCCAAAACCATACAACCCCTGCAGAATAAGAATATTCCGCTGTATGTGAAGTCATTTACCGATCCCGGGGCCGAAGGTACCCTGATTCATCAGAGTACCGATGCCAAATCACAGATCCCTTCATATATTTCAAAACCGGGGCAGGTGCTGGTTTCTATTTCCCCCAAAGATTTTTCGTTTGTTGCTGAGGATGGCCTGCATACCATTTTCGGACTGCTGAGCCATATGGGAATCAGTATCAATATGATGCAAAATTCAGCGATCAGTTTCTCCATCTGTGTGGATGATCATCCCGACAAAATCAAACGCCTTTTTACTGCCCTGAGCGGTGATTTTAATGTGAAGTATAACCGTGGCCTTGAATTGGTTACGGTAAGGTATTACAACAAGAAGGTGATCGATAAGATTGTGAATAAGCGGGCTGTGCTGCTGGAGCAAAGAAGCAGGCTTACGGTGCAGATGGTGGTGGAGATGGAGTAGGGAGGGAAATTCGAAGAAATTTCTAATTTCTAATTTCTAATTTCCAATTCCAACCTGCCCGACTGACCACAATCTGATAGTTTCAAACAAATGACTGAGTCGGTCAGGCGGGTTTCCAATTTCCAATTTCTCTCGTTATCGCTACGCGCCTGCCTGCCTGGTGCAGTCGGGCAGGCTCCCGAGACAAGTAATTTCTAATTTCTTAGCGGACGAGTTCAGCGAAACTAAATTTCGCCTGGCCGAAGGCTGGAAGGTTATGCCGAAAGGAGAAAAACACCTATTCTCCGTCGATAGGCAGGTAGCCACTAAATCCCCCACTCAATTCGAGTAATCAGAGGTGATGATTTAAGAAAACCTTCCAGGTAAAAAGAAAACCTTTCGGGTTGAAAGAAAACCCGGAAGGTTATTGGGAAAAGGGAACGGCGACTGGGGCGCTGACTATCGACTATCGACTACCATTTTATATCGTATCCAGGCCTGGAAATACAAACATATCATAGTAATCAGATGCAAGCCACTGCATATAATGGTACTGACTTGATATTATTCTCAAATCCGAAGTTTTTGGAAGAAACCCTGACAGACCATGTGGGTTTATATCGGGTAATAAATTGTTGCAGACTTTTTGAACGCACATTCTCTGATGATTTGATTTCTATCGGGATGGCTTCACCTGAAATATTCTGAATTACAAAATCAAGTTCGGCTTTACCTTGTGATTCCCAGTAAAAGATAGTATAACCATTTGATGTCAGGGTAGTTGCAACATAATTCTCTGCGAGTATGCCTTTTACCGACTGCCATGTTGCTGATTCCTGCTTTAATATAATGGGTGAAATGCCGTAGCGAGAAGCAAGTAATCCGGTATCCGACATGTAGATTTTAAAAGAACTTCCTTCAGTAAAGGCATTGAGTGGGGAATGTCCTTCGGTAACTTTTATGCATTTATAAATAGTGCCTGATGCTTCGAGCCAATCAATTGCAGTTTCGTAATGTGTAGCCCTTGCCCCGCTTTTAATAGTTTTATACTGGAATTTCCTGTTTTCTTTGGCCAATTGAGCGGGCACACTATTAAATGCTGACATTATCCTGACAGTTTCGGCAAGACCTGCATATTTAGCCATATCAGCAATATATGTATCAATAATATTTTTCTGTAATGCCATTATCAGGTTGAAATCCCCTGATGAAATATATTCATTCACAACCTGCGGCATACCGCCAACACCAATAAATATCCGAAAGTCATCCATAAAAGTATCGTGCAGATTGCAGGCTTCATTGTTTGCATAACATTCGCGTATCAGCGAAACTGCATGCGCTTTATTTTGTGCCAGCATAAACTCTTCAAAATCCATTGGATACATAGTAATAAGATGGATCTTACCAACAGGGAATGAATGTTTGTCGCGGTTAATAGCCACTCCCAGCAGGCTTCCCGCTGCAGCCAGGTGGTATTGAGGTGCTTCTTCGGCGAAGTATTTCAGCGAGGTTAAGGCTCGCTCGCAGGCTTGTATTTCATCAAATATTATAAGTGTATCATCCGGCACCAGCGCAGCTGAGGTATATGCTGACAATTCCCGCAATATGCGCTCCGGCGATAAGTCCCTGGTAAAAATACCATGCAGTTCCATGCTGCTTTCAAAATTGAAATACGCAACATTTTTATAGTTACTCCGGCCAAACTTCAACAGGCTGTATGTCTTGCCTACCTGACGTGCACCATGCATAACAAGTGGTAATCGGTTTGAACTTTGCTTCCAGTTTAATAATTTTAACTCGATCTTACGTTCCATAAAATGTATTTTGATTTACATTATTGGTTCTTTTAAATGCAAATGTAATACTAATTTAATTTCCAATTTCTAATTTCTAATTTCTAATGTCTAAAGACTATCGACTATCTCGTTATCTCTTCGAGCCTGCCCGAATGCGCCAGGCAGGCAGGCTCGAAGAGATAACGAGAGAAATTAGTCTTTAGAAATTGGGATTGTTGAATCCATGAATCCTTGAATCTTTCTTCACCTCATCCCCCGTCACAAAAGTGCGACGGGGCAAGCTGCCCTTCGGGCACCTTCTCCTGCCTTCGACGAAAAGCTCAGGCACCACAAGGAGAAGGGCCACTCCATCAAAGTCATTGATTCTTTGAACCGACCGAAGAGCCTGTCCCGCCTCTTTTTCAGGAGCGCCGAAGGTGCTCAATAACAATAACCGTGGGTGAAGCTTTTCGCGGAACCCACGGCTAGAAGGCTGCAAAGTACCACCAGCCCCGACAGGGGTTGAACCAGAGATGGATATATATTCGCCCCCTTCGGGGACGCAGTTCCCATTTTCTTCCGCTAACCGTGGGTTCCACTGCGCCTGCCTGCTTGCGCACGCAGGCAGGTTACACCCACGGTTATTTGAAATTTGCCCCCTTCGGGGACATGCAGGAGCGCCGAAGGTGCTCAATAACAGTAACCGTGGGTGAAGCTCTTCGCGCAACCCACAATAAAGGAAGGATAAATGTAACTGCATCCCCAAAGGGAAGCTCATTCAGGAGCGCCGAAGGTGCTCAATAACAATAACCGTGGGTGAAGCTCTTCGCGGAACCCACGGTTAGGAGGCAGCAAAGTACCACCAGCCCCGACAGGGGTTGAACCAGAGATGGATATATATTCGCCCCCTTCGGGGACGCAGTTCCCATTTTCTTCCGCTAACCGTGGGTTCCACTGCGCCTGCCTGCTTGCGCACGCAGGCAGGTTACACCCACGGTTATTTGAAATTTGCCCCCTTCGGGGACATGCAGGAGCGCCGAAGGTGCTCAATAACAACAACAACAACTCTGGGTGAAGCCCTTACCGGAATCATCAGTGAGAAAAGATTTTTATTCACATCCTTCCCGAATTACACGAATGGAGTGGATTTTTCAGTAACTACCGCCTACCTGCGGAGTTTGGGCGTTTTTCTTTGCACTAGAAATGTTTACCGCCAATAACCGCCTTCCGTCCCAGCCGCCAGGCTCACTATATATGCCAATCTTCAATCCCCGCCTGACCGACTACACTATTGTTAAAATGAAAACTCACTTGGTCAGTCGGGCAGGCTTGAATCTTTGAATCCTTAAATGTTAAATTTTTATGAATTTAGTGAAATATTTTAACTCAACACTTGACAATTGCAAAAGATTGAGTATCTTTGTTGCTCAAAGTCCCGATTTTTCTTTTTACAGACCACACAAAATGGGACTGAAGGGGCGAAGCTCTATCCACAACCCAAATTTCTAGTTAAATTTATTTACATTTCACGCCTTTTTGCTCATTTTTGAGGCTCTGGCATTTTCTAGTAAATAGTCATTAGTCGGTAGTAAGGAATCGATAGTCTTTGGTAATTAGAAACACTGTTCTCCGGTAAAAATCGAAAATTTTCTTGCCACCAAAACTCCAAAGCTCCAAATTACACAAAATGAATGAATTAGATTGGTGACTTTTGGTGATTTAGTGCTTTGGTGGCAGATTTAAAAAGTAAGGTACCGTTCTATAACATTTTTCAAAGAGTCACAATATCAGGCATTTGGAATAGTATTCGAAACTTTCCCCGGACAACAATGAATTAGAAATTAGAAATTGGAAATTGGAAATTTAGAAATTACTTGTCTCGGGAGCCTGCCCGACTGCACCAGGCAGGCAGGCGCGTAGCGATAACGAGAGAAATTAGAATTGTCAAATCCTTGAATCAAATTGTTAATTTTTGTAACTTTGTTTTCCCGTTTGATAGTGATAACCTTACGTTACATCACCTGGAATGACTTTAAACGCACTGTTTACATGACAACAATAAAAATTTCTGTTAAGAATAAACGTGACGCTAACATGCTTTACCGTATGTTAAAGAGAATTCCTTTCATCGATAATGTTGAGAAGGAGGATTCACTCAGCCGCGAAACACTTACAGGTCAATTTGAGAAAATAAAAAAACTCATTACTGCAGGGGCAGGGTCTGACCTGTTCAAAAATATTACCAATCCGGTTTCCTGGCAACAAGAACTTCGAAATGAGTGGGAATAGGCTTTTACTTGATACTAATATTCTTATATATCTCTCGAAAAAGGAGTTAAATCTCGAAGATTTTGCCAGCAAAGATGATGTTCTTTATATTTCCGTAATTACTTTAATGGAAGCAAAAGGATACCTCTTCAGCAATAAAAAAGAAGAAGCAATCATTGATGCATTATGCAATAATCTGATAAAGGTTTACGTAACTGATGAAGTTATTGAAACAGTTATTACTTTAAGAAAAAAACATAAAATTAAATTACCTGATGCTATCATTCTTTCTACAGCAATTAAAAATAATCTGAAGCTAATCACCAGGAACAGTAAGGATTTTGAAGCCGCTGACCCAAATAATCTGGTGGTAAACCCTTTTGAAAATAGTTGAGCATTGCAAAACTCCACATCACCGTGTCCCGACCTTAGATGCCTCAAGGTTCACTATATGCCGATCGTCAATCCCGAAACATCGGGATCAAATTGTTAAATCTTCAAATTATTTAATCTTTGAATCTTGAATCTCCCCGCTCCAAGCCGCCAGGCTAAATCAGATCTAATCTTCAAATTGTTGAATTTTCAAATTGTTGAATCCTTGAACCGACCGAAGGGAGCTCAGCGAAGCTAATCCTTGAATCCTTGAATCTTTGAATCCTTGAATCCTTGAACCGACCAACGGGAGCTCAACGAAGCTAATCTTTGAACCGACCGAAGGGAGCTCAGCGAAGCTAATCCTTGAATCTTTGAATCTTTGAATCTTTGAACCGACCGCAGGGAGCTCAGCGAAGCTAATCTTTGAACCGACCAACGGGAGCTCAGCGAAGCTAATCCTTGAATGTTTTATCTCCGGTTCAATGCCACTACTCCCCCACTTCAAAGTTTGTTCGATGCAGCCTTGATACGGACTTGGTACGACGGAATCACGAAGGAAACACGGAGGAGTGAAGAATGAAAAATGAAAAATGAAAAATGATCTCGATGCCAAAGGGCTTGAATCTTTGAACCGACCGGAGGGAGCTCAGCGAAGCTAATCTTTGAATCTTTGAATCCTTGAATCTTTGAATCCTTGAACCGACCGCAGGGAGCTCAGCGAAGCTAATCTTTGAATCCTTGAACCGACCGCAGGGAGCTCAGCGAAGCTAATCTTTGAATCCTTGAACCGACCGAAGGGAGCTCAGCGAAGCTAATCTTTGAATCCTTGAACCGACCGGAGGGAGCTCAGCGAAGCTAATCTTTGAATCTTTTTAATGTTAAATTTTTATGAATTTAGTGAATTATTTTAACTTAAAACTTGACATTTACAAAAGTTTGAGTATCTTTGTTGCTCAAAGTCCCGATTTTTTCTTTTACAGACCACACAAAATGGGACTGAAGGGGCGAAGCTCTATCCACAAACCAAATTTCTAGTTAAATTTCTTTACATTTCACGCCTTTTTGCTCATTTTTTTAGTCTCTGGCTTTTTTTAGATAGTCGATAGTCTTTAGTCAGAAGTCTTTAGTCAGAAGTCGGAAGTCGGAAGTCAGAGGTCAGAGGTCGGATGTCGGAAGGCAGAGGTCAGAGGTCGGTGGTCGGTGGTCAGAAGTTGATACTCAATAGTCGATACTTAACCTTAACCTTAACCTTAACCTTAACCTTAACCTTAACCTTAACCTTAACCTTAACCTCAACCTTAACCTTAACCTCAACCTCAACCTCGATTGCTTCACTTACCAGCGCCGCAGGCAGTCAAGCGCGAAGCCACAACCAATAAAAATAGAAATCAGGGTTCCCCGTGTCACCTTGTCTCCTTGTCTCCCTGTCTTTAAAAAACCGACCCTGAATCTAAAAAAACGCTCGCTCCCCTCCACAATGCTAAACACCCTCGTCACCTCCAAAACCCGCATCAAACTCCTTGTCAAGTTCTTCCTGAACTCAACTACCCGTTCCTATCTGCGCGACCTGGAAGCTGAATTTGGTGAATCGACCAACGGCATACGTATGGAGCTTAACCGCTTTGAGGAGGCCGGTATGCTGGTTAGCAACCACGAAGGCAATAAAAAAATATTCCGCGCCAACACCAAACACCCGCTGTTCGGCGATATTCACAATATTCTGCTCAAATACACCGGCATCGACCAGGTGATTGAAAATGTTCTCAACCGCCTGGGCGGACTGCAGCAAGCCTGGCTTATCGGTGACTTTGCCCGTGGCCGCGACAGCAAAATCATAGATCTGCTGCTGGTAGGCGAAAACATCAACCTCGAAGCACTCCTGGGCTATATCGCCAAAGTTGAAGAACTCATCGAAAGAAAAGTGCGCTACCTCCTGCTTACTCCTGCGGAAGCTAAGAATATTGAAACGGAATACCCGGAACGGCTTTTATTGTTTGATGGAAATCTTATTTAGTCGATAGTTTTTAGTCAGAGGTCGGAAGTCAGAGGTCAGAGGTCAGAGGTCAGAGATCGGAGGTCGGAGGTCGGAAATCAGAAGTCGGATGTCAGAAGTCAAGTCGATAGTCAATAGTCAATAGTCAATAGTCAATAGTTTTTAGAAATTGAAAATTTGAGTAGTAATATTATGATACCAAAGGCCGAGAGTTTACACACTGAATTTAAAACTTCATTTTCGGATGAGGTAATAATTTCTTTGGTGGCTTTTTCTAATGCAAAAGGAGGCTCAGTTTATATTGGCGTAAATGACAAAGCTGAATTAAGTGGAGTGGAAATCGGGAAGGAAACCATTCAGAATTGGGTGAATGAAGTTAAAAATAAAACTTCACCTCAGGTTATTCCTGATACGGAAGTGATTGACATGGAAGGAAAAACTATTATTGTATTTTCTGTAATTGAATATCCGATAAAACCTGTTTCACTCAAAGGCAGGTTTTACAAACGCAATGGCAATTCAAATCACCTGATGTCGATAGATGAAATTGCAAATGAACATCTTAAAACTATAAATACAAGTTGGGACTTTTATATTGACCCCAACCATACAATCGATGCTATTTCTTTTGATAAAGTTGACCGTTTTATTCATAAAATTGAGCAACGAACCCAAAGTGAAATTCAAATTGCTCCCCGGGAGTTTCTTTCTAAAATGGAAATTATACGTGAAGGGAAACTCACATTCGGAGGATATTTGCTTTTTGTATCAGATTATTGCATGATAAGCGATATACAAGTTGGGCGGTTTAAAAGTGATATTACCATTATCGACTCTATTTCGTTGAACTCAGACTTATTTACCGAAGTTGATGAAATAATAGCTTTTATCAAAAAGCACTTAATGGTTGAATACATCATTACCGGCGAACCTCAACGTACCGAACGATTTGACTATCCACTCGATGCCATTCGTGAGATTGTGATCAATATGATAGTTCATCGCGATTATCGGGACAGCAGCGGAAGCATCATAAAAATATTGGATGACCGGATCGAATTCTTTAATCCGGGAAATCTTTACGGTGGCATTACCATTGATGATTTGCTGACAGGCAATTATTCTTCAAAAACAAGAAATAAACTGATTGCAAGAATGTTTAAGGAAGTTGGCTTAATCGAGCGATATGGTTCAGGTATTAGGCGCATTATCGATATTTGCTCTAGTTATGGGGTAAAACAACCTGTTTTTGAGGAAGTCTTTAATGGCTTCCGTGTGGTTTTATTTAAAGAGAAAACAGATGTCACCAAAGATGTAAATGACACTGTAAATGACACTGTAAATGACACTGCAAATGACACTGTAAAGGTTGCCATTTCAAAAAATCAAAAGACAATATTGGAGTTAATCAAAGCCAGAAACAATATTACTGCTGAAGAATTAGTGGATATAGTTGGAATAAATTTGAGAAATATTAAGCTTAACATTTCAAAACTCAAAGCTAAGGGTATGATTCAACGTATAGGGCCCGATAAAGGTGGATATTGGAAAGTTCTCAAGTCTTGAAAGTAAGAATGAAAAGTGAAGAGTAAGGTGTAAAAAGTGAAGAGTTAAGAGTTAAGAGTGAAAAATGCATCTCCCAAAAAACCAGCCTAATCTATTAACTAATCAAACTTTTATCTTTTTACTTTTATCTTTTATCTTTCTAACCCTATTTTTCTCTTTTCTCTTATTGTTGTTTGTTGAACCTGTTTTTAAAGAAGTTTCTAATGGATTTCAAGTGATTCTTTTCAAAGAAAAACTAAATGAGCCTGTAAATGAGCCTGTAAATGACCGGCAAAAAGAAATAATTTCATTAATCATTCAAAATAATTCGATTTCTATTAATGAACTTTCGAAAATATGTAAAGTTGGAAGAGAAACCATTAAAAGAGACCTCAGCAAACTTAAAAATATGAATTTAATTCAACGTTCCGGCCCCGCCAAAGGCGGTCACTGGCAAGTGGTTAACGGCGATTAAGTGAAAAATGAAAAGTGCCCTTCGACAAGAGCTCAGGGACCCAAAGTGAAAAGTGCTAGTCCCGGGAGCGCGAAGAGATAACGAGAGATGTCAGAGGTCAGAGGTCGGAGGTCAGAGGTCGGTAGGCAGAGGTCGGAGGTCAGAGGTCGGAGGTCGGAGGTCGGTAGGCAGATGTCGGATGTCGGAGGTCGGA
>DHVX01000015.1 GCA_002412885.1 Bacteroidales bacterium UBA5197 | reverse complement strand
GTTTTGGTTTCATCAAGCTCGGGTTCCTGCAGAAGCATACCGACCGAATATCCCGGAGAAAAAACGACTTCGCCTGTAAAGGATTTATCAAGACCCGCAATTATTTTAAGAAGACTCGACTTTCCGGAGCCGTTTAAGCCAATGATTCCAATCTTTGCTCCATAGAAAAAAGAGAGGTAGATGTTCTTGAGAATCTGGCGGTTGACAGGCACTGTTTTGCCTACACCAACCATTGAGAAAATTATTTTTTTATCGTCTGCCATGGTATAAAAATGGTTTTGCGCAAACTTAGTAAAAAATGTGTTTGGTAGCTGATGTTTAATGTTTAAGCGCAGCGTTTTTAGAAGGGGGCGGGGGACGGTTAAGAAGGGACGAGGGACGGTTAAGAAGGGGCGAGGGACGGTTAAGAAGGGACGGTTCATTCAGGACAAGGGGACGGGGAGATGGGGAGACAAGGAGATGGAATGGAGGTTGAGGTTAAGGTTAAGGTTAAGGCTAAGGTTAAGGTTAAGGTTGAGGTTGAGGTTGAGGTTCAGGTTGATCGGAGGTTGAGCGATCCCAATTGCTATCTGAACTGGCCTCTGGCCTCTGGTCTCTGATCTCCGATCTCTGACCTCTGTCTTCTGACCTCTGACCTCTGGCCTCCGATCTCTGACCTCTGACTTCTGACCTCTGACCTCCGACCTCTGACCTCTGGCCTCCGGCCTCTGACCTCTGACCTCTTATTTAAAAACATTATAGATAAGATTCCCGGCCTGCTGTCTGATTTATTTTTTATAGTTTTGTCACGTAATGCGTTAGCTTACAAATGTGGTTTCTGAAATAACTTAAAACCTTCATATAGTGATGCAAAAATTATTATTACTTGGCGATGAAGCCATTGCTCAGGGAGCCATTGATGCCGGATTGTCCGGGATTTATGCTTATCCCGGGACTCCATCCACAGAAATTACGGAGTACGTTATGCACTCAAAAGAAGCCAAAACCGGCAAGGTGGTGGCATCGTGGGGAGCAAATGAAAAAACTGCAATGGAAGCAGGACTTGGCATGTCGTATGCCGGCAAACGTGCCATGGTTTGCATGAAGCATGTGGGACTGAATGTTGCTGCCGATGCATTTGTGAATTCTGCCATTACCGGAGCAAACGGCGGACTGATTGTTGTTGCAGCCGATGATCCATCCATGCACTCTTCGCAAAATGAACAGGATTCCCGTTTTTACGGAAAATTTGCCCTCATTCCCATTCTTGAGCCGGGAAACCAGCAGGAAGCCTATGATATGGTTCATTACGGATTTGAACTCAGCGAAAAATACCGCATTCCGGTGATGATGCGCATTACTACCCGCCTGGCACATTCAAGGTCGGGAGTTGCACGCAAAGAAGTGAGAGAACAGAATGAAATCAGGCTTCCTGAAAATCTGAAACAATTCATTTTGTTACCGGCCAATGCCCGCCGCCAATACAAAAGTCTGCTCAACAGTCAGACCAGTTATATCCTTGAGTCAGAAAAATCACCTTTTAATGTGATGATCGATAATCCTGACAAGAAACTTGGAATAATTGCCTGTGGACTTGCTTACAACTATCTGATTGAGAATTTCGAGAATCATGATGTTCCGCATCCTGTGCTCAGGATTGGTCAGTATCCGCTTCCTGAAAAACAGATACGCGAACTTTATGATAGTTGCGACAGTCTGCTGATTCTTGAAGATGGCTACCCATTGGTTGAAGAGCTGATCCGTGGTTTTATGGACAATGGTAAGCCAATCAAGGGCCGTCTTGATGGAACCATTCCCCGCGATGGAGAATTGAATCCCAACATCATTGCCCGTGCCCTCGGACTTGAAGATTTACATGGCCGCGCTATTCCGGCCATCGTGAGCAGCCGCCCGCCATCACTTTGTAAAGGCTGTCCGCATATTTACAGCTATAATGCTTTGAATGAAGCTTTGCTGACTGTTGGAAGAGGCCGTGTTTTCTCTGATATCGGATGCTATACGCTTGGTGCGCTGGAGCCTTTTGATGCCATCAATTCATGTGTGGATATGGGTGCATCAATCACAATGGCTAAAGGTGCTGCCGATGCCGGACTTGTTCCTGCAATTGCTGTAATCGGTGATTCAACATTTACCCATTCAGGAATGACCGGACTGTTAGATGCTGTTGTCGCAAAATCACCCATAACTGTGATGATTCTCGACAACGCAACCACTGCCATGACTGGTGGACAGGATTCTGCAGCCCTCGGAAAAATCGAAGATATCTGCGAAGCGCTCGGCGTTGCAAAAGATCACATCAGGGTATTAAACCCGCTGCAAAAACATCATGAAGAGAATCTCGCTGTGATGCAGGAAGAAATTGCTTACAACGGAGTTTCGGTAATTATCCCGAGAAGGGAGTGCATTCAGACGATTACCCGCAGAATGAGAGAAGCCAAAAAGCAGCAATTAATTGAAAAATCGGAGGCATAATCATGAAAAAAGATATAATACTTGCAGGTGTAGGCGGTCAGGGAATTCTCTCGATTGCTGCAACCATTGGTACTGCTGCGCTCAGCAAAGGTTTGTACCTGAAACAGGCCGAAGTTCACGGCATGAGCCAACGAGGCGGTGATGTGCAATCGAACCTCCGCATCAGCGATCGCGAAATTGCGTCAGATCTAATTCCTATGGGGAAAGCGGATATGATAATCTCGGTTGAGCCTATGGAGTCGCTTCGATATCTTCCTATGCTATCATCGGGCGGTTGGCTGATTACCAACACAAAGCCATTTATCAACATAAAGAATTATCCTGAAATGGATAAAATTATGGCTGAGATTGAAGCTTTGCCACGTCATATTGCATTGGATGCTGATGAAATTGCGCGCCAGATGGGATCTCCCAAATCAGCCAATATGGTGATTTTGGGTGCTGCATCTCCGTTTCTGGATATTGAATACGAGTCACTTCAGGAAGCCATCCGTTCTATTTTCAGAAAGAAAGGCGACGAAGTGGTACAGGTAAATCTGGATGCACTTGAAGCAGGCCGCAATCTTGCCATGAGCAAAATGAATTGATCTGATTTGTTGATAGTTCGTGAAAGATAAAAATAAATTCCTCAAAAGAGTTATTTGTTCTCCCTGTTGTTTCGTTCTGATAGCTATCGGAACCGCTCAGTGTCACAAGGGAAAACTTAAAATATCAGCATCTGAAAAAACCATCACCAACTAAGTAGGATGCACACCCTCCCTTTTCATAGGGAGGGATGGGGAGGGTAAAAGATTGAGATGGGAAATATTTATAAAAAGAAGCGGGTGATTTCATCCGCTTCTTTACAATAAGTGCAGGCGGAACCCGTTTTTATGAAGTTGAAAATTTTAAAAATTACTGGCTGATGACATTTTTTACGCGTAAAAGATTGCTCGAAATTGTTGCTGTTGTTGCAGTTGCATTGTTACTCCTTTTTGCTGTTGATTATTATGTATCAGGGTTGAATACAGTACCTGATGAAGAAGAAACAGTTTACGAACCAGTACCAAGGTATGAATTTGGAATTGCTGTTGATTCTCTTATTATTATTAAAGATGAAGTGAAGAGTGGTGACAATCTTTCATCTATTCTTCTGAAATACAAAATCGGTCAACAGGCAGTTGAAAAGCTTGTACGAAAATCAGAAGGCATTTTTGATGTAAGGAAAATCAAAACCGGCAACAAATACACTGTTATGTGCAGCAATGACAGTCTCAGAAAAGCCGTTTACCTCATTTACGAGCAAAGCCCGACCCGATATGTGGTTTTTGAAACCGGTGATTCGCTGCATATTCATACTGGAGAGAAAGAGATAACTGTCAGAATCCGGGCTGCTTCCGGAAAAATTACTTCGTCATTGTGGAATGCAGTTATTGCAGCAGGCGCAAGTCCCAACCTGGCGGTGGAGTTATCAGAAATTTACGCGTGGAGCATCGACTTTTATGCCATTCAGCCCGGCGATAATTTTACCGTTTTTTATGAAGAGCTTGTGGTAGATAATGAGCAGATCGGGATGGGCAACATTTCATCGGCCAGATTTAATCATGCAGGCAAGGATATTTATGCTTTCCGGTATATTCAGGATGGCGCTGTTGACTATTTTGATGAAACAGGGATGAGCCTTCGTAAAGCATTTTTGAAAGCACCGTTAAAGTTCTCAAGGATCAGCTCACGTTTTTCCAACAGCAGGATGCATCCGGTTTTGCGTATCCGCAGACCTCATCATGGCGTTGATTATGCCGCACCTAAAGGAACACCTGTACATTCAGTGGGCAGCGGAACCGTTACCGACGTAAAATATGCAGGTGGCGCCGGACGAATGGTTAAGATCAAACATAATGCAACCTATTCAACGGCTTATCTGCATCTGAGTGGTTATGGCCCGGGAATAAAAACAGGAGCAAGGGTAAGTCAGGGTCAGGTAATTGGTTATGTAGGAAGTACAGGACTTTCCACCGGTCCTCATCTCGATTTTAGATTTTACAAAAACGGAACTCCGGTTGATCCGCTTAAGGTTGAGTCTCCTCCGGCATTACCGGTGAAAAAGGAACTTTTGGTCGATTTCAATCAATTGAGATTGAAGCTTACCAGACAGCATGATTCATTGAATATGCCGGCTAAAAGAACGGTGATGCCTATATAGGAATTTCTAATTTCTGGTCCCTGAGCTTTTGTCGAAGGGTAATTTCTAATTTCTATTTCGGATTTCGGAATGTGGATTTACGATTATATGGAGACCTAACAAGTTCTCTTTCAACTTGTTAGGTCTTCTTTTTTTATGTTAACCTTCCAGGTTTTCTTCCAACCTGGAAGGTTTTCTTAGCCTCACCATGGTTTTACTAGTTTTTCGCACACCATGAAAGTCTAGCTTTTTCTTTTCCATCTTATAAATGCCAAAGTCGGAAGTAAAAAGCTGCCAAAGTCGGAAGTGAAATCCTGCCAAAGTCGGAAGTATTGATAAAATGTTGGAAATCTTGTATTACCCGGCTAAGCGGAATTTAGCTTCGCTGAGCCTGCCTGCCTGGCGCAGTCGGGCAGGCTCGTCCGCTTAGGCAGCCTCGGTTGCAATTCCGCTTTGAATACCATTGAATTCAAGTTGGAAGAAAACTTGTTAGGTCACTTTTTACTCGATTCGGGCCTTCGCTTCGCCATAATATTTTAAGAAGTCTTCACCACAAAATAAAAAAGGCTACACCTGGGGTGCAGCCTTTTTCTTAAAATAATGAGGCAGAAGATTACTTAACCATCATTTTGCGGGTTGTACGTTCGCCATTGGCAATTACTGAATAGGTATAAATACCAGCTTTCAGATTGCCAGCGTTGATCTGGAATGAATGAACTCCTTCGCCAAGATTGCGGGCAGGGATTTCATAAACTTTCTGTCCAACAATGTTGTAAACCTCAAGGCTAACCTGAGCGGTTTTTGCAAGGGTTACATCAACCTGAGTGGTTCCATTGAATGGGTTGGGGAAGTTTTGTTTTACACTAATCAAGCTTTCAGAGCTATTAGGTAACACTGAATACTTGTTGTTGATGTTGATAAATTCAGACTCCAGGAATGAAATACCGCGCACAAAATGATGAGTAACGGCATCATCAGCGGTAGCTCCGGATGTTGATGTTGACACAGGAACATGATATTGGTCAGCTTCTGTTAACACCATGTCAGAAACATGTAGCCAGAAATTATCGCCCCAGATGTCAGAGAATGCTGTGAAATTTGTAGGGTCTGTGTAAAGTCTGCTGTCAATGTCAATTCCCCATGAAAATACATCAGGTGCCATGTTTGTGGTGAATGTGCTGCCCCACAATCTGGTGTCAGTATCAGCCCATGTTACAAAAACTTTAGAACCATCTTCTGTTCTGCTCATTGATATTCTCTGGTCCATATCGAGTGTACTAAAAACATGCTTCTCTGTACGGATAGAGTCAACAAAAATAGCATTCCATGTTCCGTCTCCTTCCATAAATACGTTGAACATAAGGCTTGGCTCTTCTGAATAAACGTAGTTCAATGAATCGGGGTGTATAGAATAAGTGCTTCTTACAAATGCTGCAATATGCAGATTTCCGTTTTTGTCAACGGTTACACCATTGCTGGACTGGTTTTCTGCAGCAGCCCATTTGTTATACCATTTTGGTACAACTTTATCAAAGTCGGCACGCAAAGGCCATAAATATTCATTAAAGGCTTTTAATTCAGAAAAATCAAAAGCAGGAATTTTATCCCAGGTTACACCATGGTCTGTTGTTTTGTAAACAATCGGCCATTCTACACCATAAAGATTATATTCAGGGTCTGCATCGATGCCTGTGGCTACAATATAGCCAACTGAACCATCAGCAGAGAATACCATTCTGTCTGCATCGGTTCGTCCGTCTTCAAGCAGTACTGGCTGTATTTTTACCGGTTCATCAGCCCAGTCAATTGTGTTGGTTTCGGCATTGTACATTCCGTTCTGAACTTCCCAGCCCTCATGGGTATAACTCGCCGAAGTGCCATTGAGTCTGTTTGAGGCGACATGTACATGACCATCAGGCAGGGCAACAAGACCCATATTTAAATGGTTGATGTAAACGGTTGGTTCATTGTTGTCGAAAGTGGTGTTTACATTTGTGCCGTCAAGATTGCAGCTGCCATAATACTGGCCTTTCCAGCCTGCAGCGTCGGTAAACGGACCGCTATAAACTGCAAGCATATTCTCAGTGTTAGTGTTTCCGGCAGGGTTGAAAATGCTGACACTGGGATACCTGAACATAAAACCACTTCCAGCCAACGGGGAAACGGTAAAGTTTGTGAAACTATTGCCTAAATCAGTCGAAAAGGCAATCCTTAAATCATTTCCGGTGGCACCGAATGAGCCACCTGCTCTGTTTCCAAAAGTTATCATGTTTGCACCAGGTTGTGCTGAAACAACTCTTTGGTCGGCAATGAAAATTCCAAACATATTGGATGAGGAAGAAATGTCGATTCTTTCAGTAACCAATGTGCTTCGGTCAAAGGAAGAGCTGTTGATCTCAGGAGAGACCTGACTTTGGTGTTGGGTTTCAAGTTTTGTTGCAACAGGTTTTACGTCTCTCTTTTCGAAAGCAGAATAGTTTCTGCTTTGTGCGAATGTTGAGAGAGTCAATGAGCAACTCAGAATTAAGAGTAGTGCTGTTTTCATAGGTGAAATTTAAGGGTGGATTAATGTTATTTATATAGATAGCAAAGCTAATAATATTTGTTTAAATCAATAATATATATTTTTAGATTGCTAAATCTGATGTAGCTGTCTGTTTGTTTACTCGCTTCGGGCGTTCGCTTCGCCATATTAAAACAAGAAGACCTCACAAGTTGGAAGAAAACTTGTTAGGTCACTTATTACTCGATTCAGGAGTTCGCTTCGCCATATTAAGACAAGAAGACCTCACAAGTTGGAAGAAAACTTGTTAGGTCACTTATAACTCGCTTCGGGCCTTCGCTTCGCCATATTAAAACAAGAAGACCTCACAAGTTGGAAGAAAACTTGTTAGGTCAATTGGAAATTAGAAATTCTCCCCCCGTCTCCTTGTCTCCCCGTCTCCGTGTCTGCCTATCTCCCATCTCCCCGTCTCCTTGTCCCCCCATCCCCCCATCCCCCCATCCCCCCGTCTCCGTGTCTGCCAAATCGTGATCCTACTTCACCACAAAAGAAAAAGGCCACACCTAAGTGCAGCCTTCTTCTTAAAAAATGAGGATTAAGCTTACTTAACCATCATTTTGCGGGTTGTACGCTCGCCATTGGCAATTACTGAATAGGTATAAATACCGGCTTTCAGATTGGCAGCGTTGATCTGGAATTTATGAACACCTTCGCCAAGATTACGGGCAGGGATTTCATAAACTTT
>DHVX01000082.1:451-2549 GCA_002412885.1 Bacteroidales bacterium UBA5197 | reverse complement strand
TTCCATTGAACGGGTTGGGGTAGTTTTGTGAAATACCGGCAACACTGTTGGTGATATTTTTAGCACCTTGAATGACAAAATCAGACACGCTGAAAGAGAAATCCTTGATGTATTTGTACTGAACCTGCGCAAGCGGGTCAGTTGTGTTGAAGTCCTGATATGCAAAAGGAATAATGTAATCGTTTCCTGATGTGAAGCAATAATAGGAAGCAGTTCCCATATAAGCCTGCAACCATGCATCAGAAAGGAAAGTTACATTTACAACATCTGTGTAGAGATTATTCTGAATATCCCAGCCAATACAGAAAATATCAGGCTGAATATTATCTTCCTGTCCTTCAAAATCAGTATCAAGCCAAGAGAAGAACATATATCTGCCATCAAATGAAGTGGTGAGCTGTGAGCGGTTATCTTCAGAAATTTCACCCCATTCGCCACGGAAGGTTTTCAGGTTGTTTCCAAGTTTCTGAGCCAGCCAGCTATTTCCTCCATCCTGAGAGAAAATATTGTATGATGCTATAAAACCAGCAGGAGTAAGGATTGAATAAGGGTTAGGTGTTGAGGAGTGAATACCTGAAATTCCGATTACAGTTGTAATTACAGGATTTCCGTTGTAATCAACAGCAAAATCACTGGTAAAAGCAGTAGTATAAACGATTTCGTCACGAGCCGGTGCGGGATCTCCAAACATTTCTACCAATTGATCATCAGTAAGCAGATCATTTACAATACCATTGATACCGTCAGGTCCTCCAAGGGGAACAGTAATAGCGTCGTCCCAGGTTAGACCACCATCCACGGTTTTGTAGAGGATAGGGTAGAAAGCTGATCCAGCAGCAAATGGATCTTGTCCATTGTCGCTGATGGTCATAATGTATCCGGTCATTCCGTCAGGAGCGAAAGCAATTCTCATGTCAGCAACAGAAGTACCGTAAGAAATAACAGGAGCATAGAGCAAAGTTTGCTCATATTCGATTGCATCGTCGGCGATAACACCTCTGGTAATGACAATGGTATCAACATACTGATTTCCAAGACCTCCAATTAAAGAAGGATCACAAACAAAAACGTCACCTGTAACCGGGTTAACAGTCATAGCATCAGGAACATTATTTCTGTAAGGAGCAACTGAAGGCCAGCTTTGCTGATTAAAAGCAGTTCCGTTGAGTTTATTAAAGGCTGAGCCTAACCCACCCCAGCTACCGGCAGTTCCGCCGCTTCCATCGAGGATGGGGCTAACGCTTACTGCATAAGCATTGGCTGAGTTGGTGTTTCCGACCGGGTTAACTAAAACTCCCTGAGGATAACGGGCATTTGCACCAGGAGCTACAGTAGGATTGTAGAACTGATTGTTGACAGTAAAAGTGTTTCCACCATCGATGGAAAGGTCAAGGCCAACGTAGCCTGATCCCGGAGGTGTAGCCATACGATGGAAGAAGGCAACAGAATTGATGTTGGGGTCAGCCCAGATAGCAGTACGACCACCATTATATAAGCCATAGGCGTTTCCACCTGTTCCCATATTTACAATAGTAACATCAGAAGTCCCTTTAACTGAAGGACGGGGAAGTACATTAACAACTGAAGGCGTGTTTACAATGCTGGCTTCGTCAACGTTGTAGAGCTTTTGTGAGGCAGTTGGTAGATTTGATTTGACCTTGGCCGGGCTCGACTGAGCAAATAAACCGGCACTAATGCAAACAGCAGTTGCAATGAGTAGCATTTTTTTCATAAGCATTATTCTTTTTTTTAGTGAAACAGAATTTAATTCTTGCAATGCAAAACTAACACTTATTCCATACTGTGCATCATAAAAGTGCTGATTTTGTTAAGTTTTTTTATTGATCAGGGTTTTAAATACAGGAAATTTTGTATTTTTTTAAGGTATTTTTTCAGGATTTTTCATTTTATGGTAGTGTAACTGTTTAAGATACAGATGCATTAGATATTTATGACTTGCACTTCTTATCTGATGGTGATGTCTGAAATAAAAATCTGATTATTTTCCTTATTTTTCAGGCAGTTTAACAGATTTCTTTTTCCGGTTCAATTTATTATGTTCCTGCCTGATCTTTTGTGGAAATTCGGAATTATTTTC
>DHVX01000082.1:0-327 GCA_002412885.1 Bacteroidales bacterium UBA5197 | reverse complement strand
TTTATAGCTCTTTATCCGGAGGCTGTACTTCTGGTATCCATTGGAATTACGGTAGCTTTCTGGCTTTGGCCGGGATCATTGAACAATACACGATAGGTGATGTGTCGTTTGGCAAAATCAGATTCAACGGCTTCGTGAAGCTGCTGCATTTTCGGGTTAAAATCGCCAACCCACGAAAGTTCAACTTCGGTATAATTGGGCCGTTTTTTCATTACTTTATCCATATTCCAGAAAATTCCTGATTCAATTCCCGATTTCTGGAATTTTGGCATGACACCCATTACAGTAATGCGGGTGCGGGTAAATACATTTCTGTTGCGCAGATAC
>DHVX01000016.1 GCA_002412885.1 Bacteroidales bacterium UBA5197 | reverse complement strand
GGTAAAGTATTCGACAATGAGGGCGCTACCGAAGCTCTGAATCTTATGTCAGTAGGTTCAAAAGCAACGGCAATTGTTCCTTCATCATTAGGTTTCGGAGAGCAAGGCAGGGGACAAATGGTTGCTCCTTTCACTACCTTACTTTATGAATTTGAGATGCTGAGTATTCAGACAAAAGCTCAATTCGACAAAGAACAAGAAGATGAACAGCGCAAAGCCGAAGCCGAAAAAAATAAAGCTAAAGGCGACGAACTGGGCAAACTGAATAACTACATTAAAAACAATAAAATAACTGTTAAACCTACTGCCAGTGGACTCTATTATATAGAAACCCTTGCAGGCACAGGCGAAAAACCAGTCGCTGGCAAAAAAGTAAAAGTACACTATACCGGAACTTTGCTTGATGGAACAAAATTCGATTCATCAGTTGATCGTGGTCAGCCTTTTGAATTTGTGCTTGGCCAGGGTCAGGTTATTCAGGGATGGGACGAAGGCATCGCCATGATGAAAAAAGGCGGCAAAGCCAGATTAGTAATTCCATCTGCAATTGCTTATGGACCTGATGGACGTATGCCAACCATTCCACCTAGTGCTACTCTTATTTTTGATGTTGAGCTTATTGATTTTCAATAATCCTTAAACACATTATTTTTAAAAGCCATTGCCTTAGGGTGGTGGCTTTTTTTTTAAGTTTTTAGATGACCCGGATTTACAACCGCAATTGTTATTCAGCGGTTCTTATATAGTGATCAGTCACCCTGAGTTGAACTCAAAAAAAATGAGCATAATGCAGAGATGACAGGTAAATCAAGCGTTCAGACACTTCGACTACCATTGAGGTGTTTCAATAAGTAGCTGATCATCAAATAATTGTATACTTAGCTGGTCGCTCAAAGTTGACGTCATGAAATATTGCTTTTTATGAAATAAATTACACCTCAGTATGACTTTCGTGTTAGGTTAGTGTTAATACTTTTTATTACATTCACATTTACAATTTCATTGGTAGTTGGTACTCAAAAATATATTTTAGCATAATGAAGTGACGACAGGCGTAAACAGCATCCTTATTCATTTTCAGAAAGTTTGAAAGGATTTTTATACTTTAATGTGAGCAGGATTAAGCTTATTTATCTTCTAAACCTTTGCAAAAGGCAACTCACCATAACTCTTACATTATACAAAAAAAACCTGACCGAATAAACAGTCAGGTTTTAAAAGAAAATTATGCAAAAACTATCTGATGTTATCGAGTTTGATGTCGATTAATTCTTTCTCATTGGCCTGAAGTTCAAGATTCTCAACAAGACTGCTTTTGTAGGAAATCATTGAGAGAACAAGATTGTATGTTCCTGGCTCAAGATTATTAATGGTGAAATTTCCATCAAGATCGGTGTAAACTTTCAAATCAGTGCCTTCTACAGAAACAGCTACACCTGCAAGAGTTTCACCTGATTGATAATCAAGCACTGTACCGTTGATGGCAGCGGTTGCTGAAGGGGCTTTGGTAGGGTTGAGGGTCGCCATTGCCGGAGCAGTTGTCATTATCACAGCAAGTAAAACGATTATTACACTGAATACTTTTTTCATGGTCTTTGGTTTTGAACAATGCAAAAATACAACAGCACTGTTAAGCCAAATTAAAGCCAATGTTAATTGAATGTTAAGTTATGATGCATCAATTTAAAAGGCAGATTTTGGTCGTCTTTGGTAAGTCTCCTTTATTTGACAACTTTTCTTGCAGTGATTCCTTCACTAATAAGGACTTCCGTAAGATTATTGAATGGAAGATAGACACTCAACGGCCCGGTTTCCTGTCCGGCAAGTTCGTAGGTATTGTAGTGAAATAGAATGCCATAGGAAGTCAAATAGAAGTTGGAAGTAACAAAAACATCATTACTGAAGAAGCCATTATCTGTCAACTGTCCCGAGGGATCGATATTTAATTTGCGACATATTTCAGATTTGATAAGTTCAGAAAGTGTATTTTCTTTCTCCTTTTGAATGATGTCGAAGATTCCGATTTTAGTTCCTTTCGTAAAATCAAAAACAAGATACCTGTTCATTTCAAGTCCAGAGGCGCCACCCGTGTATGTATAATCCTGGAAATTAAGGCTTACCAGATCAGATTCATTGAAAACGACAGATAAAATCTTTCGTTTTTCCCAGTTAAGGAACTGATAGTTTTCTTTCGTATTGATATCGGTATTGTTAACCCGGTATTGATCAAAAAAAGCTGATTCATGACTTTTCAGCATAACATTCGGGTCGCTGGCATTGTTGCTTTTGAATAAATCTTTGTAAACCAACGTCATAAAGCTGTCATTGAATGCTTTGTTGAGAAAATTGGAAGGGGTGAGAATACAGGATTCGAAAACAGCCATGGGCGAATCCGGTGAGTCGATCAGTGATTGCATAGATGAAACAGCGGTTACTCCGAATTTGTGACTTCCTTCAGGATAGATAACTGACATTTCAAAAGGACGTTCTTCTCCTGCAAAATCTTTCCACTTTCCGGTTATTAAATCATTTTCAGACATTGTTGCTGTAATAAATTCAATATCTGTGGTTTTATTAATCAGGTTTATAATTCCGCCATCAAGAAGGCTTCCTGTGACTCTTAGCGGAGCTTCACGGGTAAAGTGATTTTGAATAAACCCGTATATCTTTTCTCCGGTTATCACCAGATCGGCCGAGACCTTTTCTTCGTTTTCGATACTTCCAGTCAGATGAAGATAACGGTTCTGACCATGTGCTGATATCATGAGAAACATCATGAAAATGCTGAGAAAAAGTGCTTTACTATTATTATGATTCATGTTTTTTGTGTTTATGGTTTATCTTTCTCCAAAAAGTGCTGTCCCTATCCTTACCATTGTACTGCCTTCTTCAATGGCAATGTGATAATCTCCTGACATTCCCATGGAAAGGTGTGTGAAATATTCTTTATCGGAAAAATGATCCGATTTAAGGCGGTTAAAAAATGTCTTCAGTGCAGCGAATTCTCTTCTGACAGTGCTATCATCATCAGTGTAGGTCGCCATGCCCATAAGTCCGCATATGCGAATATTTCCCAACTCATGGAATTCGGCAGAATTCAGAATCTGAATGGCTTCTTCTTCATCAAGGCCAAATTTGCTTTCTTCTTTGGCGATGTAAATCTGTAACAAACAATCAATTATGCGTTCATTTTTTAAGGCCTGGCGGTTAACCTCCATAAGAAGTTTCAGACTATCGATGCTATGGATCAGATGAACAAAAGGGGCGATAAATTTAACTTTATTGGTTTGAAGATGCCCGATCTGGTGCCATTTAATATCAGCAGGCAATAGCGGTTGCTTTTCAACCATTTCCTGAACCCTGTTTTCACCGAAGTTGCGAAGTCCCAGTGAATATGCTTCTTCAAGTAATTCAACAGGTCTTGTTTTCGTAACTGCCACCAGAGTGACATTCGGAGGCATCTCCCTTTGAATATTAATAATGTGCTCCGCGAGTATTTCCATTTCTATTGGCTTAGTCATGCAAATTTACTTTAAAAAACGGCATGGGGACAAGATAAACAGACAAACAAAGTATAAACTGACGGGTAATTGTACTTTAAAAACAGAAGTGATAAAACTTGCTGCCAGGTTTAAAACTGAAAATTCTACTGCACATTTCATTTATCTTTGCGTAAATATTATTATATGAAACGAATTGCTCATTATCTTTTACTGTTGCTATTTTTCTCTGTTTTAACAGGGGCTATTTCATGTTCCGACGAAAAGGAGATTGTTGATCCGCCACCGGTTGTAATAGGTCCGAAATTCACAACCATCAGTATTTCAGGAGATAATAAAGAACTTATCATTGGCTTTACAGAAGGTGTTTTTAAAGGCGGATTGGTAAATCAGCCTCTTTCCATGGATGATTTCTCTGTTACCTTTTCAGGTGGACAAGCTGTGCTCGACAGTTTCAGGCTAAGTCATATCTCAAATGATACCTTGGCTTACATCAGGATATTTACCAGTGGATTGGCAACAGGGGAGGAGCTAATAACAGTTGCCCCTGCAACAGGTACTTCGGTGGTTAATTCTGAAGCTATCCCTATGAAAGCCACTGAAAAAATCACCACCAATTTGTCTGATATCGGTATTATTGGTGAATGGATTTCTACCGGAGATAACCTCTCAGTAATTTTCGGGAATTTTGGATTTGACTCGGTTTACATGCATTACAAAACTGATGGAACTTTCATTTTTAAATCACATACAATCGGCGGAATTGAAAATGTAGTGACCGGAACATTTCAGCAAAGCATCAGTAATGTGCCCGGATTCAGACTAATCAGTCTGGAACAGCTGACGCCTGTGGCCGCCAGTAATCAGGGTATATTTAGTCTTGAGAATTTCGCTGTTGTGAAAATGACTTATGAAGTTGTTCAAACCAATCCGCAGGTAAATGGATTAACTCCACCTACTCCTGAATTGGGTTTTGGAAGCTCGGGTTTGCTCGGAAGCGACAATACTCAGGTATTTTTAAGAACCGATACTGAATTGTATTAAACTCATCATTTCATAAGAAAGAAAAACCTCGTTCCATTTACGAACGAGGTTTTATTTTTGGTTTAAAATAAAATCAATCTTTTGATTCAATTTTATTGATGGCCGTTTGAAAATCAGCGACCAGTTCTCTGAAGATCTCTTTGACTGTAGTTATTTTGGTTGCCAGATGAGCATTGCTTCCTGCAAAAGCATAACCGCCTTCCATATTACCTTTATATGCATTGTAAAGCGCTGTTATAATGCAATACGGGCTGCTTGAAACATCGCAGGTTTTAATGCAGTGGAAAGGACATTTTATGGGCGTTTTCAAGCCTTGTTTAACCTTTTCAATGAAGTTGTTACCCACTGCTCTTCCTGGCATTCCCACTGGGCTTTGAATGATTTCAATATCGTTCACCCCTGCATTGATGTATGCTTGTTTGAAGCCCATTGAAGCATCACACTCTTCCGTTGTTACGAAACGGGTGCCCATCTGAACACCTTTGGCGCCTTTTTTCAGAATTTCGTAGATATCCTGACCGGTATAAATTCCTCCGGCAGCAATAACCGGTATTTCCTGATTGTATTTATCCTCAAAAAACCTGACTTCCTTAACTACTTCAGGAATAAGTTCTTCAAGTGTATAATGGGAATCATCAATCTGATCTTTTTTAAAACCAAGATGACCACCTGCTTTGGGGCCTTCAACTACAAATGCATCGGGAAGGTAGTTGTGAAGAGATTTCCATTTATCGCAAATAATTTTGGCTGCGCGTCCCGATGAAACAATTGGCACCAGCTTGGTGGTGCTGTCGGGTTTTAGAAATTTAGGCAAATCAAAGGGTAAGCCTGCGCCAGAAAAAATGATGTCTGCTTTTTCTGAAATGGCTGTGTTTACCAGATCGGCGAAATTCGACATGGCCACCATAATATTCACACCAATAATACCCTGAGTTTTCTCTTTTGCGAGCCTGATTTCTTTCCGAAGTCCTTCAATATTGGCTTCCAGATAGTTAAGTGCAGCATTCCTGTGCACCAGTCCAAGTCCTGCGGCTGATATAACGCCAACTCCGCCTTCATTTGCTACCGCAGCTGCCAGGCCCGACATCGATATACCAACACCCATTCCTCCTTGTATGATAGGCACCGGAATGGTGAGCCCACCAATTTTTAATTCCCTCATTTATCCCTTTGTGATTAAGTGTCGTTAATGGCTGTAAAGATACGACAATCAATGACCACTAATGAAAATATAAATATATTTATATGTGTTAATTATGAGCCACTTAGAGTAGAAATATTGTCATCTTCAAAATTGACAGTTTCTTTGCCTGTCAAATGTTTCATTATCTTAGCACAAAATATAGCTCTTAAGATTAATGTCTGCCCGACTTTCGAATTTCACACTTTTTGCAAATTCACTACTTCCGCATGAAGTATCGTACCTGCAAGCAGTTAATCAGTTTAAGGATGCTGAAAATATTGGCATTCTTGAACTTATACTTCACAATACACACAATCCCGAGCAGACTTTTCCTTATAAATTATCGATCGATAAGCGCAAATATTCCAATCTTAAAATCTGGATCACAGAAAAGCTGAAATCCATTGATGTGGATGCCTATTACAGCTGGTTGCTTGAGATTGACCGCAAAATAATGACGGATAATATTTCGCCACGCGAAGAAGATGCGTTGATCAGACTTATTAAGGGTTTTGATAAACCGCCTTATTATTTTATACGGCTCTATGAAATCATACGGAATTATCGTTTTTATCTGCTTATAAGATTCCGGCATCACTACAACCGTATTGTAGATCGATTTCTCACTGAATATCAAACACTTTATAATGATTGCATCGAAGTTAACCGGCAACTGCATGAAGCAACCATTGATATTGTTAACCAATATGCCCAAAATAAAACCGAATCACGAAAGTGGGAACAATGGCTCAAGGATGTCTTTTACAATGATAAACTCGATGGTTTAAACCGGTATCTGGCGATTGTAAGGCTGACTCTTATCTACTTCAATTACAAGGAATACGACAAATTGGACACCTTGTATAATGAGCTTGACAGGATGATGCGTGAAGGACAATTCTATTCCCGTCGCATCTTACTGAATTATTATGCCAATCGGGTTATGCTTCATTCGAAAAGGAATGAGCTGGATAAAGCATCAGAATATGGCTATTTGTCAATCAGGCAGCACTCCGGCGATTATCTTCACTATGTGAACAACCTTTGTGCTGTATTGCTCAGGCAGAATCAGAATACAAAGGCGCTGAAGCTGATGCAGGATTCATTTCCTGAACTTAAAAACACCAAAAGCCATCACAACAGGGTTGGCTTTGCTTCCTTTTATATCAGGGCACTTAACAAAAATAAGCGGGCAACTGAAGCAGCTGATTATGCCGAAACCTTCCTTAATGGCTATAAAGAGCAAATATTTGAATTTCGATGGCATACTTTTTTCGCTTCATATATGCAGTCGCTTATCGCAATGGAGAAGTACTCACGTGTGATGCAACTCTCTAAGCGCTATAAACTTATGGATCGTGAGAGCGAATACAAACTGCGGGCAGTTTACATTCCGACCATTACGTGGTATCACGCAGTAGCTGAATATAAGGAGTTGGAAACCAATTTACACGATTTGCTTGCTCAGATTCAGAATCCAGCTTTGCCGTTATTGTCAGACCCGC
The DNA here is from genome assembly GCA_002412885.1 of Bacteroidales bacterium UBA5197. Taxonomy (GTDB): domain Bacteria; phylum Bacteroidota; class Bacteroidia; order Bacteroidales; family Lentimicrobiaceae; genus Lentimicrobium. Next base: position 25,141 of record DHVX01000016.1, on the reverse strand, counting down.
ATAAATGCAGGTTAATGGCCGATCTGGGAAGGGAATTACATGCGCATGTTCCTGAGGTGTTTTTAAAAGATGGAAATATTAACGGGTTGCTGCTAAATGGATAAAAAGACGCCAACAAGAATTACAGTTTACCATCCAATGTCGTTTAGTTAAGACCTCGGATGGAATATAAAATAAAAAAGTATCCTTCGACTCCGCTACCAATGACAGATTGTTTGTCTGATCCTTCGACTCCGCTCAGGAGGACATCGTATAGAGTTGATAAATAGTGCATTAAGATGATGCAGTGTACACTATAAACGAATCTCACACTGAGTCCCGCACGTGCGGGAAAGTGTTTAAACGCTTGATTTAACTGTTATCTCCGCATTATGCTCATTTTTTTTGAATTACAACTCAGGATGACTGTCAGTCTGAGCCTGCCTGCCTCGCAGTCAGGCAGGCGGAGTCGAAGACAATTTTTCTTAACTAAACGACATTGGTTTACCAATTATGAATTACAAGTCAGGCCTATCATAAATTTACTATTATTAGTTGATATTCAATTATATAAAACATATATTTATGCTTTTCAGTTAAAAAGTCAGCCCTTTCCAACTTTCATTCAACCTTTTCTGCTTAAACCAAAGCGATTTACTTAGCATTTTATTTCAGAACTCTATAAAACAACAAGATATGAGAGAAGTTGTAATCGTATCGGCTGCCCGCACACCCATTGGATCATTCGGTGGAAGCCTTGCCGGTGTAAGTGCCGTTGAACTGGGCACTATTGCAGCAAAAGAAGCCATCAAAAGGGCAGGTATTGATCCTTCAGAAATTGATGATGTGATTGTTGGAAATATACTTTCAGCGGGACTTGGACAAAATGTAGCCCGTCAGATATCGATTTATTCAGGTATCCCGGAAACGGTTACAGCCATGACCATCAACAAATTATGTGGTTCTGGTTTACGTGCTGTTAGCATGGCTGCTCAGTTTATCATGTTGGGCGATGCAGATGTAATTCTTGCCGGAGGTACTGAAAGTATGACCAATGCTCCCTATCTTCTGCCTAAAGGACGTTATGGCTATAGAATGGGTGATGGAAAAATCATCGACAGCATGATTCATGACGGGCTTACCGAAACTTTCAATAATTACCACATGGGAGTTACTGCCGAAAATATTGCAAAACGTTGGAACATAAGTCGCCAGGAGCAGGATGAATTTGCCTTAAATAGTCAGATAAAGACTGAAGCAGCTCAGAAATCCGGAAAATTCAAAGACGAAATTGCGCCTGTGGTAATTCCTCAGCGCAAAGGAGAGCCTGTGGTGGTTGATACTGACGAGTATCCACGCCACGGCACTTCTTATGACAAACTTGCGAAACTTCCTCCCGCATTCGACAAAGAGGGAACGGTTACAGCAGGCAATTCGTCAGGTATTAACGACGGGGCGGCAATGCTGATCGTTATGTCAAAACAAAAAGCCGATGAACTGGGACTTAAACCTTTGGTTACCATAAAATCCTACGCATCTGTTGCGCTTGATCCAACCATCATGGGATACGGCCCTGTGCCGGCTTCGCGCAAAGCTCTTGAAAAAATCGGGTATTCAATAGATCAGATTGATCTTGTGGAAGCCAACGAAGCTTTTGCTTCACAATCAATTGCAGTTACACGCGATCTGGGTCTTGATCCTTCGAAAGTTAATGTCAATGGCGGGGCTATTGCATTGGGACATCCCATCGGAGCTTCAGGTGCACGTATTCTCACCACACTGATTTATGAAATGATCAGACGCGATGCAAAAACCGGACTCGCAACACTTTGCATAGGCGGAGGGATGGGAACATCATTGATCATCGAACGGTCTTAAAAGAAATTGCTTGCATTTCAAAAAATTAAGAAAAGTCACTTTACAGGGTGTCGAAAATAACAAACAGATGAAAAAACTTGAAAATAAAATAGCCATTATTACCGGTGGTGCTGATGGAATCGGCAAAGCCACTGCCATTCGTTTTGCTCAGGAAGGCGCAGTTGCTGTTATCTGGGATATGAACGAAGAAAAAGGGCAACGTTTGGTGGAAGACATCCGCAACGATGATGGTAAAGCTGAGTTTTATAAAGTAAATGTTGCAGATTTCCAGCAGGTTGAAACTTCGGCATCAGCTGTAGCTGAAAAGTATGGCAAGATTGACATTTTGATCAACAATGCCGGAATAACCCGCGATGCAAGTCTGAAAAAAATGACGGTTGAAAACTGGCAACAGGTGATAGATGTCAATTTGAGCGGCGTATTTTATTGCACCAAAGCAATTTCGCCGTTTATGCTGGATAAGGGTTATGGTCGTATCATCACAACTTCATCGGTGGTGGCATTGTATGGAAATTTCGGGCAAACAAACTATATTGCTACAAAGGCCGGCGTTATTGGCATGACCAAAACCTGGGCCCGTGAATTGGGCCGAAAAGGAATTACTGCCAATGCAATTGCTCCGGGCTTTATCTCCACCGAAATGGTCACGCTGATGCCTGAAAATGTGCTTGCATCAATGCGCGAAAAAGTTCCGCTTGGCAGATTGGGCAAACCCGATGAAATCGCAAGTGCATTTGTATTTCTTGCTTCGGACGAAGCAGCTTACATCAATGGAGCTGTTTTGAGTGTTGATGGAGGTATAACAATCTAATAATCTGACTGATGCGAAATGCAATAATTCACTCAACCGGTGCATATGTTCCCGAAAGGATTGTGCCAAATAGTTATTTTGATGAACTGCTTGGCGAAAATGTAAGCGATTGGCTGGTTGAAAATGTACACATCCATGAACGAAGATGGGCGGCTGAAAATCAATCAACGGCTGATTTATGCATACCCGCTGCGAAACAAGCCCTGGAAAGGGGAGGGTTGAAACCTGAAGATATTGATCTGCTGATAATTTCAACGGATACACCTGAGTTTGTTTCGCCTTCAACCGCTTCAAAAGTTCAATACGAACTTGGCCTTGTAAATGCCGGAACCTTTGATGTAAATACCGCTTGCGCTGGATTTGTTACCGCGCTGGACATCGGATCTAAGTACATTAAGGCCGATGATCAATACAAATATGTAATGGTGATCGGGGCTTATGCAATGAGCAAATACCTGAACATGCAGGACAAGAAAACGGTTACTTTGTTTGCCGATGGCGCAGGAGTGTTGATTCTTAAAGCTGAAGAAACTGAAAATCAGGGATTTCTGGCCAGTGAACTGCTGACTCAGGGTCAATATTATGGCTATATGGGCATTTATGCAGGTGGTACTTTTCAGCCGGTTACCCGCGAAGTGGTTGAAAACAAAGATCATCTGCTGAAATTTGTTCAAAAATTTCCAAAGGAGCTTAACCCTGAAATGTGGAGCAAAATGGCCACTGATCTTACTTTAAGAATAGGGGAGAACCCGCAATCGGTTGATCACTATTTTATGACGCAAATCAACATCAACAGCATATGGGAAACCATGGACCGGTTGAAAGTACCTCACGAAAAGGCGCATACCATTATGCAGTATTACGGTTATACAGGTTCGGCCTGCATTCCGCTGGCATTTGATGATGCTGTAACAAAAGGTAAAGTTAAACGCGGTGAATTGCTGGTATTTATCGGTTCCGGGGGTGGGCTTGCGTTTGCATCGGCAGCTTTCAGGTATTAGTCAATAAGGATAATCCTCACAGAAATTAAAATAACGAAAATTGGCAACATCGGCACAACTTACGGGCGCATGGATTCTGGTGATTCTTTACATGGGAATTATCCTGTTTTTTGTTATCCGTGGCGCACTTAAAATCAAAAGTATTTCCGATTATGCAGTAGGGAACATTATGTTCTCTCCAACTGCTGTTGCACTTTCGCTGGCTGCAAGTATGACCAGCGCGGCCACTTTTGTAATAAACCCGGGTTTCATAGCCAATTTTGGAATCAGTGGAATCATTTCATACGGACTGGTTCTACCGCTGGCAGCTGTTATTTCTCTGGCAGTGCTCACAAAGAGCTTTCGTAAATATGGTCAATCCGTCAAAGCACTTACCTTGGCTCAATGGATTGGCGAACGTTACAAAAGTAAAAATTACGCCCTGTTTATGGGATTTCTGGCTTTGCTGCTCATAACATTTATCGTGTTGATTGCAGTTGCAATAACTCAGGTGCTTTCCAAAGCGCTGAATGCTGACCCATACATTGTTTTAATAAGTGTGGTGGTGTTTATCTTTGGGTACATGATGTTTGGCGGGGCAAATAGTATGGTCTATACCAATACAATTCAGGCGCTGATTATGGTGGTGGTTGCAGTAATTCTGCTCACTTCTGGCTATGCGCACTTTAGCGAAGGAATTGGTGAATTTATGCGGAAATTATCAGCCATCGATCCGGCGCTCACCAAACTCACTAATCCTGGCAGCCCGCTTTTCAGAGACTTCTACGAAATCATTTTCGCACAGATAATTGTGGGAATGGCCATTGTGGTGCAGCCTCACATCATCACCAAATCACTGCTTCTGAAAAAAGAAAGCGACGTAAACCGATTTCTGGTGGTGGCCATTGCAGCTGAATTGCTGTTCTTTTTTGTGGTAATTGCCGGACTATATGCCCGCATTACCTTCCCTGATCTTACTGTTGGTGGTGTTGCATTGAAAAATGATACCATTATTCCAACCTATGTTATGCATGTTTTCTCGAGCGGAACTTTGGCTGTAATAATAGGTCTGATCGTTGTGCTAGGCTTGCTTTCTGCCGGAATCTCCACCCTTGAAGGATTGATACAATCGGTATCAACCACCATCACTTCTGACATAATCAAACCGTTGACAGGCAATTGGTTGAAGTCTGATAAGTCGATGATAACGCTGAATAAAATTGTGATTGTTGTGCTCGGAATTATAACCATATGGCTATCCTGGCAACAGATTGCAAAGCCGAAACTCAGTGTTGGTATTTTTGCCCAGAACGGAGTTTATGCATATTTTGCATCGGCATTTGTGCCTGTAATTTTCGGGATATATCACAGGAAAATGCGCGCTTCTGTAGCATTTACAGGCTCTTTGGTGGCTTTTGGCGTGCATTTTGCAGTCTATTATCTGATGCCGTTTCTGGTCAATACCTACGGCATGACATTTGGCTTTTTTACCCGCTATCTGGAAGGTCCTGTTCGCAATCCTGCCATTGCCTGTTCATCTGCCGTTATTATTTCCACGCTTATTGTATTGATTATGATTATGATTCAAAAGAAAACAGAAAAGATAAGTCAGCCATGATCACAAACGACTGGAGCCTTAAATGGGCCGGATACAATCCTGACAAAGTGGCTGTCGCTGAATTTGAGACTGGCAGGCAACTTACTTATGCCCAACTGAACAAGCTGGGAAACGGGCTCTCTTATTATTTTACTCATGAACTTGAACTAAAAAAAGGCGATCGTATTGCCATTCTTGCTGAGAATTGTCTTGAATATATTGCATTGCTTGCAGTTGCTCAAAAAACCGGAATAATCCTTGTTCCATTGAATTACCGATTGACCTCTCATGAAATTGATTTTCTGATTTCTTACAGCGAACCCGCTTTAATTATTACGGAAGATAAATTTTTCGAAAAAGTTCAGCAAACATCTGCTTTCAAGGCAGTTAAACATCATCTTAATCTTCTTGATTTACAGTCAAAAACAGTTGAATTACTTAATTCGAAAGACTTAGCATCAATCACTGGCGAAACAATTACTCATCAGGATGCAGCATTGATAATCTATACCAGCGGAACAACGGCTTTTCCGAAAGGATCGGTTTATACGCATGGCATGATGTTCTGGAACAGCATCAATACCCAATTAAGGCTTGATATTACCTCAGCCGATCGTTCGGTAAATGTTGCGCCGCCTTTTCATACAGGCAACTGGAATGTGTTGCTCACCCCATTTTTGCATCATGGGGCTTACACCCTCATTATGAAAAGTTTTGATGCAGATAAAGTGCTTGAAGTTCTTGAAAAAGATGATCTTACAATCTTCTGGGCTGTTCCTACCATGTTGAAAATGATGGCAGATTCTCCGCTTTTTGAGGATACAAATTTCAGCAGGATCAGATATTTTATTGTGGGTGGAGAAGCCATGCCGGTTCCCCTTATCGGGAAATGGCACGAAAAAGGAGTTCCCATCCGACAAGGATACGGTCTTACCGAAGTTGGCCCGAATGTGACCTCATTAAACCATCAGGATGCCATCCGAAAGGCTGGTTCCATTGGAAAACCCAATTTCTATTATGGCGCAAAGCTGGTGGATGAGCATGGCAATGAAACAGATCCCAATCAACCGGGTGAACTTGTTCTAAATGGTCCTACGGTTACGCCGGGATATTGGAAAAATCCAGAAGCTACAACATCAACCATTATTGATGGATGGTTTCATACCGGAGACATCATGCGTCGCGATGAAGAAGGCTTCCTGTTTGTGGTTGACCGTATAAAAAACATGTATATTTCGGGTGCCGAAAATGTATATCCCGCTGAAATTGAATATCTTCTGCGAAGTCATCCAGCGGTTGATTCAGTTGCAATCATTGGCGTTCCGGATGAAAAGTGGGGCGAATCAGGAATGGCATTTATTGTAGTAAAAGCTGGCGAAAAACTTTCAGCGGAAGATATTTTTGCTTATTGCCATGGTAAACTTGCAAAATTTAAGATACCAAAGTATGTTAAATTTCTTGACGAACTGCCCAAAAATGATGCGGGTAAGATTGACCGTAAAAAATTGAAGGAAATTTCAAATCAATTACAATAATTATCACAAATCTAATTTTAACCAACCTAAATTTCAAACAAAATGAAGAACACACGTTTTAGAATGATCGCTCTGATGCTTGGCATCACAATGAGTGCAATTTCATTTACCGCCTGCGATAAAGATGACGACAAAGGCGATCCTCCAACTATCGTTGCTTTTTCGATTGCAAATGACAACGAATCAGCTACTGTAGTATTTAGTGAGGCTGTTTACAAAGCCGCCAACCAGACCGGAAACCTCGACAAAGCTTCGTTTTTAGTTACCATTGCCGGTGGCTCAGCAACTATAGCCGATTTTACAGTAACTCACACAGCCGGAACCAATGAAGCTGTAATTGGCCTTACTCTCAGCGGTATTGCTGATGGAAATGAAGTGGTTACTGTAAAACCAGCTGCTGCCAATGCAATTTATAATGCCAAAGGTGCAGGGATTGATGCTGCCCAGAGTAAAACAGCTAACCTGAAAGACATTGGAATCATTGGAAAATGGCAGTCATCAGGGATGAATGTTGCTCCATTGCTCATTTATGCAGGAATTGACTCAGTTTATGCCAATTTTAAAGGAGACAACACCTATGTGGTTGAAGCATTTACTCCAGACGGATCGAAAACTACTTTAACCGGTACTTTCACTCAACAGCGTTCTGTTGTTACAGGAATCTGGAATATTACAGTTAACCAATCATCACCAACTGCCCTTACAAGTGTTGGTATATTCCAGTTATCACCACTTTCACCGATTTCAATGAAATACGAAGTAGCTCAAACCGAAAACCTGCTATTGTTGGAGTAACTCCTCCCACAGCTGCCGGCGGATTTGGAAGTACCAGTGGTGGTGCTTACGGAATTTTGAATGTTCAGACATATCTGAAAATCAACTAAATACATCCCGATTTCGATCAAATATTTATCGGGCCCGGTGGTTCGTTTCAATTTACAAGCAATTTGCCGGGCCCATTTTTCACTTTTTCTTCTTATTTCATCCTGCCCGTTATGAAAAAGATAAGTTTATCGTTTGCCCTGTTTTTGCTGATAGCAATAACATTTCAGGGTTTGGCACAAACCACTGTGATTGATTTTCAGAAATCAGATGTTCCCCGTAAAGCAAACAAGGAATTTCAGTTTTTTGCTTTTTACATCAATCAGGGGGTTACCTCCAATTTTTATCCAACAAGCGAATTTCTTAAAGGTCAGGTTGTGGGCAGACTTTTTGGCCGGAATACAAGCACCACCTCCGATACCAACCGGACTTATTATGTGGAACAAAGGTTGATTCCATTTTTTATTTACCAACCCAACCTTTTTAATGGAAAAGCAGTTTTGAGGGCTTCCTTCGAAATTGACTGGACATGGGGTGATGCTTCTTATGGCACCGGTGGCAACATAGGTGGAGCTATTTCTGCCGATCAGGTAAATATTCAAACCCAAAATATTGAGCTTGAGTTAATTCCATGGAAAGGTTATGCCATTAATCTGGGACTGATGCGGATGTTTGATACACCATATAACCCTTACCGTACCCTGGCCGATAAAATGATGTCAACAGGGTATCGCTTATCATATTGGGGCACTGATGCAGTTGGAATTTCAATCCGCCGTGATCGGGATTTCTCGCGTTGGAAAACAGGATTTTACAAATTTTACGAGAACGACATTCAGGCCGACGACGATGTAAATATGTTTGAAGCCATGTATGAAAGGCAAATAAGTAAACTTTGGAAAGTTGGCTTATCGGCAAATTATGTACGCGACCGCAGCGAAGGAAAAGGAGGCGTTTCGATTCTTGGTCAGGGCCTTAACAGTTTAATGGCTCAATACAATGGAACATTTCAGTTCAGGTTCGGCAGTAATCCTTATAAAGCTGATATTTATTGGCTTGGTGGATTTTTCAGCCGCAATCAGGATTTTATGATGGATCGCCTTCAACTTACCGGATTTTATAACTACAACCTTGGCTCCGCTGATGTTAAAACAGCCGGAATATGGGAGAAGGGAGCAGATATTTCAGGATTTGGTGCAAATCTGAAAGCAGCTTACCGCTATGGTCAAACGGTTGACGATCAGATAAAACTCGATCTTATCTACACTTCGGGAGACAAGGACGGATTGACCGATAAAAAATATTCAGGCGTTATGACCGGAAATACCTGGGGTTCACCAGGAGCAATTTTTGTAAGCAGTGGTGCTTACATTCTCTTTCCTCATGCCAATGTTGTCAACCGATACACTCCTGCTGTTGCCGATATTTCAAACATGGGATATGGATTGGCTGGTGGTACACTCGTGCTTTCAAAAGGAATAATCCCGCACAGGTTGATTGCCAAAGCCGGCTCTGGATTGGCTTTCAGCAATGCCAAACCACTACTTGGCGGATATCACATAGGTACCGAAGCAAACGCAGCACTGATCTATAACCTTGGAACCTATATGAGTGTGGAGCTTCACGGAGCATATATGTGGTTGGGCAAATTTTACGAAAGCAGCGATGAATCATACGGTTCTCCGATAAACGGGAATTTCCCATCCGGGACCAGGCCTTACAATCCTTTTACTGCTTTTGTTGTGTATAAATGGCTCATGTTCTGATTGTTGCTTTATTCGTGTAATACCTGAAAACGTGAAATTATGAAAATCCTGAAAAACATACTTCTGATCACCGCGCTGATACTTGCTATCCCGCATTTTGCACAAAGTCAGAAGACCAAAAGCTTTTTAACCCCTTACAGCAATTTAAAACCACTCGCAAACATGGATGAGCTGGAATATCCTTTTCAAGTCAGGAAAATAACACTTGATTCCGGCCCTGAAATTGCTTTTGTGGATGAAGGAGAAAGCGAAAATGTAATCATCTTCATTCACGGACTTGGCAGCTATCTGCCGGCCTGGAAAAAGAACATAGAGGAGTTAAAATCTGATTTCCGCTGCATAGCCATCGACTTGCCAGGATATGGTAAATCATCAAAGCAGCCACACAGCGGTAAAATGACCTACTATGCTTCGGTTGTAAAAGAATTTGCTGAAAAGCTTGGATTAAAGCAAGTTACCCTTGCCGGACATTCCATGGGAGGACAAATTTCAATGATCGCAGCATTAAATTATCCTGAACTTGTTAAAAGCATCATTCTTATTGCTCCTGCAGGTTTTGAGAAATTTACAGAAGGTCAAAAACAGTGGTTCAGAAATGTAATGACCCTTGATGGAGTCAAAAATACCCTGGCCGAAGACATTCAAACCAATCTTGCAGTTAACTTTTACAATATGCCTGATGATGCTGAATTTATGATCACCGACCGCATTGCTATGAGGAAGGCTGACGACTTTGAGCATTATTGTTATGCTGTTGTGCAATCGGTAAATGGTATGGTGGATGAGCCGGTACTGGAATTGTTACCGAAGATTAAACAACCTACGCTGATTATTTTTGGAGAAAATGATAACCTTATCCCAAACCGATTTCTGAATCCTGGCAGAACCAAAAAAATTGCTGATATCGGAAAGAGTAAAATACCGGATAGTCAGTTATTTATGGTCAAAAAAGCCGGACATTTTGTCCAGTTTGAAAAAGCGCTTGAAGTAAATATGGCGATAATGGAATTTCTCAGATAAATTGATGAATTCCTTAAGTGTGTGTGTTAAGCCGGTTTCTATCCCGGCTTTTTTCATATAATTAAATCATATGTATTCATGATTATATAATTCGGATACTCCGGTAATCATACACTCTCCCTGAAGACAAAAGCTATGCTTATACAATTTAAAAAGTTTACCTTTTGCAACAATGTTGATAATAAATATGTGATTATCAAATATTTTAGCTACTTTTACTCGGGAATCACTGTCTTTTAACAAGCACATGGAAATGCTCGTTAATTGAGTTTGTAAGCAGGAAAATATTAATAAAAAAGATTGCAACTATTGCGAACTTTTTAAGTTTACAACACCTGAATATTTTTACTGGTTCAATTGTTTAATATTGAACTAAGTGTCCTTCCATGATTGTGCTCATTTAAGATAATTGATCACTTAAGTATCCTGGCGACATTTGTCTCAGGATAAATTCATTCACTATGCGCTTTGGCAAGTATTAATAGTAGCCTTGCATTTGTGAAATTTAAATTTTGAATCTATGATGAATGTAACCTCGGCTTCTGTTTTTGATAATTTATCTCGTTTACGTATTGGATTCCAAAGAGGAAATTCCTTCAGGGATTCAAATAACCAGAAACCATTCAGATCTGAATTGTATAGTTCAGAGCAGATGAACCAACATGGTGAAGTACTGGCTCGTTCGCACAAACTTTTGAAGCATAAGACATCCGACCTGCTCCTCAGGAAACTTTTCGAAAATGAAAAAACCTTGTTGGAGGTCAGAAAACTACTTGTTGAAAATATACGTGCAGGTAAAACGGTTGTAACACCAGCCGCCGAGTGGTTGCTCGATAATTTTTATCTGATTGAAGAGCAGGTTGTAATAGCAAGAAAGCACTTACCAAAAGGGTATAGCGAAGATCTGCCGTATCTGGCCAATGGCGCTTCGGTAGGAATGCCGCGCGTTTATGACATTGTGCTTGAAATTATTTCGCACAGCGATGGCCGTGTTGATATAAAAAGTCTTACCAGCTTTATTGACTCATATCAGAAACACAACATACTTACCCTTGGCGAACTATGGGCAATTCCTATTATGCTCCGCTTGGCAGTTATTGAAAATCTGCGAAGAATTGCAGTTAGCATTGCTGTAGATTTAATTGATCAGAACCTTGCTGATTACTGGGCTGACAAGATGATTGCTACGCTGGAAAAAGATCCGGGCAGTCTGATACTTGTTGTTGCTGACATGGCACGTACAAAACCAGTGTTGGAGGGTCCGTTTGTTGCAGCATTTACCAGAAAGCTTCAGGGAAAGGGACCTGCTTTGGCTTTGCCATTGGGCTGGATGGAACAGCAACTCAGCGGTACCGGACTTTCAAGCAGTGATTTGGTCAGGCAGGAGAATCATAAACAGGCTGCTGATCAGGTTTCAGTGCGTAACAGTATTGGTACTCTACGTTTTCTGGGAGCAATGGATTGGCAGGAGTTTGTTGAAACTTTAAGTTATGTTGAACAGACTTTGCGACAGGATAAATTAGGGACCTATTCTAAAATGGATTTTGCTACCCGCGACAGGTACCGCCATGTAGTTGAAACTATCGCAAAATTGAGTCCTTTCACCGAACATGAAATTGCCGGTATAGTAACACAACTCGCAAACCAGCACAGTGGAGATGATCCGGAATCAAAACGGAAAGAGCATGTTGGGTATTACCTTATTGATAAAGGGGTGAAGTTAACAATAGCGGAAGCAAAAGTGCGCTTTTCGCTGAAGCAAAAGTTCAACAATCTGTTCCGCAGCATTCCGGTATTTATTTACGTTTTTTCAATCGTCTTATTAACCATAACCGCTGCTGCGGCAATCAGTTATTTTACTTACAGCTATGGAGTTCATAGTTGGAAAATTTTGATAATTGTTGGCTTGTTGTCAGCTTCAGGTTCTGCACAACTTGCTGTTTCATTTATAAACTGGCTTTCTACAATTCTGGTAAAACCAAAACTTTTACCCCGTATGGATTTTGCGCTTGGAATTCCAAACGAGTGTCGCACACTTGTTGTGGTGCCAACAATGCTTGCAAGCAAGTCATACATAGATGAATTGATCGAAGCACTCGAAATCAGGTTTCTGGCCAATCGGGAAACAAATCTGCATTTTGGTCTATTGACTGATTTTATGGATGCTGATCAGGAAAAAATGCCGGAAGACGATGAATTGCTTGAGATAGCCTGCAAAAGAATAGCTGAGCTTAACGAAAAGTATTATCAACCTGAACAGGAGATTTTCTTTCTGTTTCATCGATCCAGAAAATGGAATGCCCGCGAAAAAAAGTGGATGGGATATGAGCGGAAGAGAGGTAAACTGGCTGCTCTTAATGCTTTTATATTGGGGCAAAGCAAGGATGAATTTTCAATTGTAACAGGAAATTTCAGGATACTGACCAATGTAAAATATGTTATTACGCTTGACTCGGATACTCAAATGCCGAGAGATGCAGCCTGGAAGTTTGTTGCAACCATGGCCCACCCGCTTAATCAGGCTATTTATGACGAACAAAAAAGGCGTGTTACTGAAGGTTATGGTATTTTACAGCCAAGAGTAGGGTCGGGCATTCCAAAAGGCCTTCCATCGCTTTATCTACGCTTACAAGGCAATGTTGCTGGCGTTGATCCATATACCAGAGTTTCATCTGATGTTTATCAGGATCTTTTTAGAGAGGGATCTTTTATTGGAAAAGGAATTTATGATGTTGAAATTTTTGAAAAAGCATTAAAGGGCGTATTCAAGGAAAACAGGATTCTAAGCCACGATTTGATTGAAGGATGCTACACCCGCTCAGGTTTATTGAGTGATGTACTGCTTTATGACGATAACCCTGCTCAATACAGTGCAGATATGAAACGTCATCACCGATGGATCAGGGGCGACTGGCAAATTGGTGCATGGTTGTTACCTATGGTTGCGCTGGGAAATGGGAAGATGGTTGTGAATAAACTTTCTGCATTGTCAAAATGGAAGATATTTGATAATCTGCGCAGAAGCCTTTTACCATTAACTCTTCTGCTTACATTGTTGTTGGGCTGGACCATACTTCCTGCGCCTGCGTTCTGGACAATAGCAGTCGCTGTTATACTGCTATTTACTCCTGTGGCAGAAACTTTCTGGAAATTGCTTCACATACCCAAAGATCTTAAGCTGGGTGCACATTTTACAGAAGTCATTATTTCATTCAGAAATGCACTGATTCAGTTTTTTTTCTCATTGGCTGTTCTGCCTTATGAAGCCTACAAATATACACATGCTGTTTTGCTGACAAACTGGAGGCTGCTATTTACAAAAAGAAAGCTTTTGGAATGGACTCCTTCGGCCAATGCCGGAAGTGGTCACGGTAATAATATGATAACGGCCTACAGGTCGATGTGGATAGCGCCATTTATTGCAGTTCTCTTAATGGTATTCTTTTTCTATTTTAAGTCTGATGCATTAATTATTGCTGCTCCGGTAGTTTTGCTGTGGTTTTTAGCACCTGCAATTTCGTGGCGTTTCAGTGAACCAGAGAAAGAACCAATGACAGATCTCTCTGGGCAACAGATTTTGTTTCTTCATAAAACAGCCCGTAAAACATGGTCATTTTTCGAGCAGTTCGTTACTGAAGAAGATAACTGGCTGCCACCCGATAACTTTCAGGAACAACCTGCTCCGGTTATTGCGCACCGAACATCACCGACAAACATTGGTTTGTCATTACTTGCCAACCTGTCGGCCTATGATTTTGGCTATATTTCAGGTGTTGAACTTGCAGTACGTTGTAAGCGAACAATAAGTACCTTGCATAAAATGGAGCGTTTCAGGGGCCATTTTTATAACTGGTATGATACTTTAACCTTATCAACATTACAACCAAGATATGTATCCTCAGTAGATAGCGGTAATCTTACAGGCCATATCCTCACATTAAGGCAGGGAATTCTGTCATTGCCTCACCAGCCGGTTTTCAGAAAGATTAATTACGATGGTCTCCGGACAACTATTCAAATTATCAGCGATTTATCAGAGAAAAAACCTGATCCGCTGACGAGCAAAATTCTGGCTTTATTGAACCAGAACTCTCAGGATGAAGATTTGACTTTATCAAGTGTAAAGCTAAATCTTGACACTTTAATTAATCTTGCAGAGGAATTGCATGCACAACACTCTGAAAGTGAATCAGAACTTTATAACTGGACAAACAGGTTTATATCTCAAACCAGGCGCTTAAAAGAGGATTTGCAGGATGTGATACCATGGATGAAAATGCTTCCAGCTCCTGATGACTTTGCCTTTGATGATGAATTGGATAGTATTCCTTCATTAACAACCATCAGCGAAAAGGCTGAATTGTTCATGCTTCGCATTGAAGAATACGAAAAGTTGGAAATCAGCGACAAGAGTAAGGAATGGGTGTCTGCTATACTTTTGTTGCTTGAAGAAGCAGTTAATAAGGTTACTGAAAAGATTTTACAACTATCTCAGATTGCTGAAAGTTGTGAGCATTTGAGCCAGATTGAGTATGATTTTCTATTCGATAAATCTACCAACTTATTAAGTATCGGTTTTAATGTTGAGGAACAGAAGAGAGACAACAGCTATTATGATCTTCTTGCATCAGAAGCACGTTTGGCTGTTTTTGTCGGCATTGCTCAGGGAAAACTTCCTCAGGAAAGCTGGTTTGCTCTTGGTCGTTTACTCACCAATTCAGGTGGAGTACCTATTTTGATTTCCTGGAGCGGATCAATGTTTGAATACCTCATGCCACAGCTTGTAATGCCCATTTATGAAAATACATTGCTTTATCAAACCAACAAAGCCACTCTGAAAAGGCAGATAGAATACGGAGGACAACGTGGAGTTCCATGGGGTATTTCTGAATCGGCTTACAATGAAGTTGATGCAAGCATGAACTACCAATACCGGGCTTTTGGAGTTCCCGGGCTGGGACTGAAACGGGGTTTGGAAACAGACCTTGTTATTGCTCCTTATGCTTCTATGATGGCTCTGATGGTTTCTCCGTTGAAAGCTTGCGAAAACATGCAATTATTGACGAATGAAGGATTTGAAGGATATTATGGATTCTATGAAGCAATAGACTACACAACCAGCCGTCAGCCAAGGGGAAAAACACATAGTATTATGTATTCTTATATGGCACACCATCAGGGCATGGGGTTGCTATCGCTGGCTTATCTTTTGCTTGACAAACCCATGCAGCAGAGATTTACAGCTGAGCTTCGTTTTCAGGCAACCTTGTTGTTGCTTCAGGAGCGCATACCCAGAGCAACGATTTTTTATGCTCATACTGCTGATATTGTTGAAACACATACCATGATTCCGGATGTGCAGATTCGCTCCATCAGCAGTCCGAACACCAGAATGCCCGAAATTCAACTTCTCAGCAATGGCAATTATCAGGCAATGATTACAAATTCCGGGGCTGGTTACAGCCGTTGGAATAGGTTGGCTATCAGCCGATGGAGAGAAGATGCAACATTGGATGACCGCGGAATTTTCTGCTTCATTAAAGATAAGGAAAGTGGCAGGTTTTGGTCAAATACGCATCAGCCTACATTGAAACCAACTCAAGGCTATGAAGCTGTTTTCTCTCAGGGAAGGGTCGAATTTCGGCGGCAGGATTTTGGTTTTGTTACAAAAACTGAAATCGTAGTCAGCCCTGAAGACGATGTTGAAATGAGAAGAGTCAGGATTACAAACAGAAATATGTCATCCAAAGTGCTTGAAATCACTAGCTATGCCGAGGTTGTACTGGCACTTCAGGCTTCTGATGAATCACATCCTGCTTTTAGCAATCTGTTTGTTCAAACTGAAATTTTGCCCGAACATAAAGCAATTTTTTGTTCGCGTCGTCCCAGATCCAAAGAAGAGCGACCTCCATGGATGTTTCATCTTATGGATGCTCACAATGTTGTGATAGAAGCAGTTACCTACGAAACAGACCGAATGCAGTTTATTGGAAGGGGCAATAATCTTACCAATCCGCAGGCGATGGAGGCCGATTCACTTTCAGGAAGACAAGGTTCGGTGTTGGATCCGATTGTTGCCATCAGATATCTCATAAGTATAAAGCCAAACCAAACTGCGATTTTTGATATGATCTATGGCATCAGCGAAACCAGAGATGGCTGTCAGGGTCTGATGCATAAATATCAGGATCGTTATTTGAAGAAACGGGCCTTTGAACTCTCCTGGACGCATAGTCAGGTGCTTCTGAGGCAGATTAAAGCAACAGAGGCCGACGCGCAGTTATACAACCGAATGGCGGCATCAATCATTTTTTCGAATCCTGCATTACGCGCCGATGGTTCAACAATCATGAATAACAACCGCGGGCAATCCGGACTCTGGAGCCATTCCGTGTCCGGAGATTTACCTATAGTTTTATTGCAGGTGCACGAACCGGATAGCATAGATATGGTTAAACAATTGATTCAAGCCCATACATACTGGCGATTAAAAGGTTTAGCTGTTGACCTTGTTATCTGGAACGAGGATTATGGTGCTTATCGCCAGATATTACAGGATCAGATACTTGGACTCATAACCACAGAAGCTTACAGCAACCCGGCTATCAATCATCCGGGAAATATTTACGTAAAATCAGCGGATCAGTTATCTACTGAAGACAGGGTAATTTTTGAAAGTGTTGCACGCATCATAATTCATGACAATAAGGGTAGTTTATCTGATCAGATTGGATATCACATCATTGAGAAACCCATAAAGCAAGCATTTGAAAAGAAACCATTGTCATCCAGAGACACTGGTTCCAATCTGGAATTGCCCGGAGATCTGCTATTTTCCAATGGCATTGGCGGGTTTACTCCCAATGGTAAAGAATATAAAATTCTGATAGGGAAGAATGAAACTACCCAGGCTCCATGGGCAAATGTTATCGCTAATCCTGAGTTTGGTACAGTAATTTCTGAAAGTGGTTCAGCCTATACCTGGGCAATAAATGCGCATGAATACCGGATTACTCCATGGAGCAACGATCCTGTCAGTGATGCCGGTGGGGAGGCATTCTATGTGCGTGATGAAGTTTCAGGGAACTTCTGGTCACCGTCTCCTTATCCAAAAACCGGATTAACGCCTTACATAACTACCCATGGATTTGGTTATTCGATGTTCGAACACATCGAACAAGGTATTTATACCGAAATGCTGGTATTTGTCGATAAAGAATTGCCTGTAAAATTTATTGTCCTGAAAATTCAGAACAGATCGGGAAGGGAGAGACAACTTTCAGCTACCGGTTTTGTGGAGATTATACTTGGTGATGTACGTTCAAAAACAAATATGCACGTCATTTCTGAGCGGGACAATGACTCTGGCGCATTGCTTTTCAGAAACAAATACAACACTGCTTTTGCTGAGCGTGTTACATTTTTCAAGGTGAATGGGAGTAATCCTGATTTCAACATGGATCGCGCAGGTTTTATTGGCAGAAACAGAAATCTGGAAGATCCACAAGCCATGAGCAGGCAAAATCTGGCGGGTAAGAGTGGTGCAGGGCTGGATCCTTGCGGTGCTTTACAGGTTAAATTTGAACTCCTTGAAGGAGAGCAAAAGGAAATTGTTTTTCAACTTGGAAATGGAAACAATATGCAGACAACATTGTCTATGATCCGGAAGTTTTCTGGAAGTGATGTTGTTTTAGAATCCTTACGCTCTGTTCAGGAATACTGGGACGAAGTATTGGGTAAAGTTCAGGTGAATACACCTGACAGTTCCCTGAATCTTCTGGCCAATGGTTGGCTGAGCTATCAGACGCTGGCATGCAGGATTTATGCCCGAAGTGGTTTCTATCAATCTGGTGGTGCTTTCGGCTTTAGAGATCAATTGCAGGATGTTCTGTCAATATTGCTTTCCAAACCTGAAATTGCAAGGGCTCAGATTTTGCTCAGTGCATCAAGGCAGTTCTCAGAAGGAGATGTGCAGCACTGGTGGCATCCGCCGGAAGGCAGGGGTGTGCGAACCCGCTGCTCCGATGACATGCTGTGGCTTCCGTTTGTAGTATCGCGTTATATCTCAGTTACCGGGGATTCAGAAATCCTGTCAGTTCCTGTCGGGTTCCTCGAAAGTCGTGCATTGCATGAAGAGGAAGATTCACTTTACGATTTGCCGGTGAGTGGTAATCTTAGTGCCACGCTTTATGAGCATTGCATACGTGCAATTAAATACAGTCTGAGTTTCGGAACGCATGGGTTGCCTTTTATTGGCTCCGGCGATTGGAACGATGGGATGGATCAGGTCGGCAATAAAGGGAAGGGCGAAAGCGTGTGGCTGGCCTTTTTTCTGTATGATATTCTGGTTCGCTTTACTGATGTCGCCAAACTATATGGTGATGAGATTTTTGCAAACGCGTGTATCAATGAAGCCGCAACGCTGCAATCGAACATCGAAGCTTCTGGTTGGGATGGGCAGTGGTACAAACGCGCGTGGTTTGATGATGGCACTCCGCTCGGATCTAACACAAATACAGAGTGTCGCATTGATGCCATTGCACAGAGTTGGTCAGTGTTGTCAGGAGCCGGTAGTCCGGAACGCCAGACAACTGCCATGGACTCTCTGAATAAATATTTGGTAAACAGAGATTTAAAACTGATTCAACTTCTCGATCCGCCATTTGATAAAAATGGTCTGAATCCGGGCTATATCAAAGGGTATGTGCCGGGTGTCCGCGAAAATGGCGGGCAATATTCCCATGCAGCAATCTGGGCGCTTATGGCATTTGCAGCTTTGGGTGACCGTGAGAAAATATGGGAATTGTACAGCATGATCAATCCGATAAACCATTCTTCAGATGCTGAAGATATGAAGGTTTATAAGGTTGAGCCTTATGTTATGGCTGCTGATGTGTATGCCAATGAATCTCACCCGGGCAGGGGAGGATGGACCTGGTACACAGGTTCTTCCGGCTGGATGTATCAGTTTATTGTCAACGCATTGCTGGGAATGGAAAAGCACGGAGATAGTCTCAGATTCAAGCCTTGCTTCCCAGCTGATTGGCCGTCTGTGCTGATAACCTATCGTTTCGGAAAGTCAACATATCAGATTACTGTTTATCAGGAAAACGATGAAGCCGGATCGTGGTGGAAATCCAAAGAAACCAAAGAGTCGGGGGATACCATTCCCCTGATCGACGATGGACTTGAGCATCATGTGGAAGTGCATGTTTCTGGTAAGAAGTGAGTTCTTTTCGGATTTTCAATATCGTTTTGTCCTTCGACTCCGCTCAGGATGACATTGTAAATAATTGATTGTTAATGTATTAAATAGGGACACGTCTAACCTAGCACAAATGTCACACTGAGCGGAGATTCTGTTTAGACCCTGACAATCAGGACTATATCTGTCATCTAAGCATTATGCTCAAATTATTTATGAGTACCAACTCAGTCAATCTGAGTTCGTCATGGCGACATTGAATCAATTATCCTGATTTTTCAGTCCACTGTGCAACAAACATTACGGTATCTTTGCCGACCCTATGTCAATCATTTGTGAACCTTAAAATGAAAGAATACAAGTTTGATGCTCTGATTCAGAAGAATGAGAAGATGGATGCAGCCTATGTTGAGTTTCCATTTGATGTTCAGAAGGAGTTCGGCAAAAAAGGACAGGTCAGGGTAAAGGCATTTTTTGATGGAATTGAGTATCGGGGATCTCTGGTAAAAATGGGTGGCAACAATCACATCATCGGACTTAATAAACAAATCAGAAATGCGATTTCCAAAACCTGGGGAGAAGTCGTAACGGTATTACTTGTTGAAGATCAGGAAGAAAGGGTGGTAGGAGTACCAGAAGATCTTTTATATGCTCTAAAACAAAACATCACCACAGAAATGATTTTTGAGCAATTATCGTTCACCAACAAAAAGGAATTTGTTAACTGGGTTATTTCAGCCAAAAAGCAGGAAACACGGAAAGCAAGAATTGAAAAATGCATTCTTCTGCTCACTTCAGGAAGAAGAAACCCTGGCGACAAATGACTATTTTTAGCCTGTTTGATGCACTTTTACACTAACGCATTTAATCCATTACTTTAATATCAACCTACACCATAATGCCTGAAAAAGAGAAAGAAATAGAATTAAACGCATCAATTGGAGAAAATCAGGCGAACCGACCTGAACCAACCATCAGTGACATTGATGTTGTAATTTACAAACAGCGAATGACCCCTAAATTTGCCGTTGATGCACTTGTGGAAGGTTACTCTGTGTTAATCGTTGACTTTTACAGCAGTGGCCTGGCTGTTTTAAATGAGTTGAAGCAATACATCTCAGCAAAATACCCTGATCAATCATTTCAGGGGCAGCGGGAAGCCCGTGCAGCCTTCCGTGAGTTATCGCAGAAATTGTTTTTGAAAATCAGCAATCATAAAATACTTGTAAGAAAATCTCCTGAAATCGGTTGGTTAAAGATACTCTACCCTGAACTTACTGTGTTTTTGCTGCCTTTTTCTCAGGTTCAGGGCCTCAACAGTGCATGGCAGTGGTATGAAAAGGGAATATTCATTCCGGTTTTAAGAAAAAAAATCCATCCATGGTTCGGAACCTATTTCCCAACAAGATTCGAACATCTGGAACTTTTTGAGAACTGGTTGAAAGAGTATAAAGGGAAAAAAGAATCGGCTATTGATGTTGGCATTGGAAGCGGTGTACTCACTCTTCAAATGCTGAAACACGGATTTGGTAGCATCTGCGGAACCGATTCAAATCCAAATGCCATTATCGGGTTTGACGAGTATGCTGAGCAAAATCAGCTGAAATCAAAAATTACCTTGTCGCATGGCGACCTTTTTGACGGGTGTAAATCATCCGCAGATCTGATTGTATTTAATCCGCCATGGCTGCCGGCATCCTATAATCCGGGAGGTATCGATAGCGCCATTTATTATGATGAGGATTTGTTTTCAAGATTCTTTACAGAAGCATCGAACTATCTGAATGAGGGTGGGAGAGTGGTTGTTATTTTCTCGAATCTGGCAAGAATTACAAATCATGAAACGATACATCCCATCGAA
The DNA here is from genome assembly GCA_002412885.1 of Bacteroidales bacterium UBA5197. GTDB lineage: Bacteria > Bacteroidota > Bacteroidia > Bacteroidales > Lentimicrobiaceae > Lentimicrobium. Next base: position 3,687 of record DHVX01000016.1, on the reverse strand, counting down.
AACGAACTGGCTGTGGGTGAACGATTTGTAAAAGAGCGATTTATTGACAAACAAGTGCGTGCAGCTTCTAAAAACTCACGAAGAAACCTTGAACGCCGGAGTGATGAGAAAGTGGAATTGTGGGTATTGAAACTGCTGGTGAGGTAGGTTGAGGTTGAGGTTGAGGTTGAGGTTAAGGTTAAGGTTGAGGTTGAGGTTGAGGTTAAGGTTGAGAATTTCGGATTTTGGATATCGGATTTACTTTAATTGATCTCCGCTTCGCTTCGGTTCGGATTTTGGATTTTGGATTGAGGTTAAGGTTGAGGTTAGAGGATTAGAAATTAGAAATTAGAAATTAGAAATTCAAAATCCTTCTTCTAACCTGAGTTTCATAAGATAGATTATCTCAGCCGTTTAAATCCGGTTTCAATTTCGTTTGAAATCCTTTCAAAAACTTCTTCAAAATTGCCGAGGCCATCAACTTTGGTAACGCCATGTAATTGCTTGTATTTCTCAATAACAGGAACTGTTTTGGTTTCATGTTCCTGAAGTCGTTTCACGATTTTGGCCGTGCTGTTGTCATAAGGCATACAGCCTTCAGTTTTGCTGCGGGCATCAAGACGGCTGATAAGTTCAAGTGTTGGAACCTCTATTTCAATAATCTGAGAAATGGAGGAGCCATGTTTTTTCAACAATCCATCAAGAATGTATGATTGCACCAACGTTCGGGGAAATCCCTTGAAAATAAACCCTTTGATATCCTTGCTTTCCGAAAGCTTTTTTTCAATCAGCTGAACCACAATCTCATCAGGAACGAGTTGGCCATTTTCGTAAAGTTCAGTAATTTTCCTTCCGGTTTCAGTATTGTTTTTGATCTCCTGATCAAGCATGGGGCCGGTGGCAACGTATTCAAGTCCGAAATGCCTGGCCAGCGCTTTGCCTTGCGATCCGCGGCCTGAACCTGGATAACCGAATAAAACAATATTAAACAGGCTTTTGGTGAGTTCCTGTTTTATGATTTCAGTAATCTGCTTATGAACGTTTTCAATACCTGTGGTACCATCAACTTCCACATAAATACCTCTGTCCTTATAAAACTGCAGCACAGGAAGCGTTTTATCGTTGTATTCTTTAAGCCGGTTGCGGATTACCTGTTCATTGTCATCGCTGCGCCCCGAAGTTTTTCCTCTGAGCAACAACCTTTTAACGGATTCTTCTTCCGACACATTTAGGCTGATCAGGCAATTGAGTGATGTGTGCAGTTTGATCATTAATCCCTCAAGGATGTATGCCTGAATGTATGTTCTTGGAAATCCGTCAAATAAAAATCCATTTGAACCTGGATTTTCGGTAATTGTTTTCTCAATTATCTGAACAATAATTTCGTCAGGAACCAGCCCACCCGAAGCAATAATACTTTGTGCTTCGAGTCCCAACCGGGTTTTGCCTGCCATTTCTTTACGGAGCAGGTCGCCGGTTGAAATGTAAAAGAGGTTATACTTTTCGGTCAGAAATTCTGACTGAGTTCCTTTTCCTGCGCCCGGAGGGCCAAATAGTGCGATATTGAGCATAAAGTGAAAAGTTTACTAAGAGAAAAACGAAAAGTGAAGAGTTAAAAGTAAAGAATTGAAATCTAGAATTTAGAAATTAGAAATTACTTGTCTCGGGAGCGCGAAGCGATAACGAGAGAAATTAGAAATTGGAAATTAAATCTTTCCTTTACCTTGTACTTCAAACATTTTTTTCAACCCATGAAGAATCGGGTAATCAGGCTTATAATTCAATAATTTTCTGGCTTTGCTGATATCGGCATAGGTAATTTCCACATCGCCTGGCTGCATGGGTTGCCATTCGATAATTGCCTTTTTGCCCAGTGTTTTTTCAATGCCACGAACGAGATCAATGAGCGAAATGGTTTCGCTGTTGCCGAGATTCAGGATTTCATAACCTTTCAAGTTACGGGCCGAAGCCATAATTCCCGCAACAATGTCTTCCACAAAAGTGTAGTCACGACGGGTAGATCCATCGCCAAACAAAGTAATCGGAGAACCTTCACTTATTTTCCGGCCAAACTGCTGAATGGCCATTTCGGGGCGTTGTCCGGGACCATAAACTGTAAAAAATCTCAGACAGAAAATATTGAAATTGTAAAGGTGATGATAAGTGTAACACAACAGTTCTCCTGCCTTTTTTGATGCTGCATATGGCGATATCGGGTTATCTACCGCATCGCTTTCGCTGAAAGGTACCTTTTTATTATTGCCGTAAACCGATGACGATGAAGCAAACAACAGGTTATTCAGGCCCGTTTTCCGCATCGCTTCCAGAAGACTGAGTGTTCCGTTAACATTCACATCATAATAAAGAGCGGGTTGCTCAATTGATGGCCTTACTCCGGCCCGGGCAGCCAGATGTATAACCACTTCAGGCTTTTCATCTTCAAGAATTCGTTCAAGCAGCTGATTGTTGCGGATATCGCCTTCATACAGCCTGAAACCCGGAAAAATTTCCAGTTTACTGATCACATTTCTCTTAATCTGCGGATCATAGAAATCATCGAAGTTATCAATGCCGGCAATACCAATGCCTTGCTGTAACATGGCAGCAGCAAGGTTAGATCCTATAAACCCGGCAACGCCGGTGATGAATGCTTTTTTCATGTTTTACTGATTTTCAATATCATGAATTACCACATTGCCTGATAGCTGCAATTTTAAGGCCTTCTCATTCAGACTGAAATATATGCCAAAAAGTGATACCAGCGCGGTTATAACATAAAATAAAAGGCTTAGCGCGATGGACTGATGAATGTCGAGCTGCATAAGCTCAGCACCGAACAAAAATGTAATCTCCCGGGAACCTATTCCACCGATTGTGATTGGTAATGTTGCCACGATGGATGAAATCAGAAACAAAAAAAGATAAGAAAGTGTTTGATCCTGATTGTTGTTGGCATAAAGGATAAACCATGCCGAAATTAGCTGAGCCACCTGAACAGCAATCGAATACAGGTTGGTTTTGTTCAGACTTGTTTTAAAATCCTTAAAAAACCAATGAATACCTGCATAATAAGTAATAATAGAAACAGGAATCAATCCGGCAGCAAAATACTTATAAATCAGTGGTATGGGAATGAGAAGCGCCAGTATCATGGCAAGTACAAAAAGTGCCAGTACACCGTTGACCCTATCAAGAAGCACCGCCCAGAAAAGCTTTTTGGCTTTTGTGTGATATTTTCGGTTCAGCAGAAATATTTTATAGCCATCACCGCCAATGCCTCCCGGAAGAAAAAGGTTGTAATACATCCCGAGAAGGTAAAATCTGAGGTTGCTGGCTTCGGTGAGGCCAACGCCAATGTTCCTGAAAAAAAGATTAAGCCTGAACGATGAAAAAACTTTGGAAAGGGCAAAAAACAGCATTGCAGCAACAAGCCAGACGTAGTTTACATTCCTGAAGATCAATGTAACTTCCTGAAAATCAATTTTTGTGAATACATACCAAAGCGCTGCAACCGAAAGTGCAATTTTGAGAATGGCTTTTATATATCCGGGCAGTTTAACCATTGAATGTATGAACCTTGCGAACTTTGTATGGCCTTTTTTGCTGTGATTCGTAGTAAGTGCGCATCATGATTTCTGCCATAATTCCTACGGTAATCAGTTGAATGCCGGCAATCAGCATCAGTATGCCCAGCAACAACATTGGTTT
>DHVX01000084.1 GCA_002412885.1 Bacteroidales bacterium UBA5197 | reverse complement strand
GGTGTCCCAGTGTCGAAGTCAGGAGCAGCCAAATATCCGTCTTTGCTCTGAGTTTATTTTGCTGTTATAAAATACCATCAAACTTTATCTTTGCATTGAAAAAAACAGAATACCACAATTTCGTACAAAAAATGAACACCCAACCCACCTTGTCAGTCAATGAAACCATCTGCAGGAATAATATCCGTTTGATGTGTGAAAAAGCAACAGCTAATCAACTGATCTTCCGCCCTCACTTCAAAACCCATCAGTCGGTTAAAACGGGTGAATGGTTTCGTGAGGCAGGTACTACAGCCATTACCGTTTCATCGGTAAATATGGCGCGGAAATTTGCTGCTGCCGGCTGGACCGATATTACCATAGCTTTTCCGATGAACATCCGCGAAGTGGAGCAAGTGTCGCAATTGGCTGAACGTGTGAAGTTAAATGTATTGTTTGATACCCATGAACAAGCCTCTGCACTGGCTTCATTACTTAAGCAGGAAGCCGGTTACTTTATTAAAATAGACGTTGGTCACCACAGAGCAGGAATTTTGCCTGATGACACAGATTCCATTGATAGAATTATCTATGCAGCTGGCTCAGAATTGCTGAAATTCAGAGGCTTTCTTACCCATGCCGGACAAACGTACAGCGCAAAGAATAAGGATGAAATCTTCAGCATCCATCGGAAATCTGCCGAAATTCTTAATGGATTAAAGCAGAAATACATTAATAAATTTCCCGGAATTATCACATCTTCAGGCGATACCCCTTCGTGCAGTCTGGCCACAGACTTTACTGGCATCGACGAAATACGCCCCGGAAATTTTGTGTATTACGATCTAATGCAGCTTCATTTGGGCAGCTGTAGTTTTGATCAGATTGCCGCCGCAGTGATTTGTCCGGTGGTGTCGGTTTATCCTTCCCGAAACGAAGCCCTGATTTACGGGGGAGCAGTGCACCTCTCAAAAGAATCGCTCAACAGAACAGATGGCCGCAGAATTTTCGGACTGGCAGTGCCGTTTAATGAAAGAAATCTGACTGAAACAAATTTGTGGCAAGCACCTGAAGGCGATGATTTTGTGGTTTCATTATCGCAGGAGCATGGAATTATCAGCCTTGAAAGCCAATGGGCGAAAAACCTGAAACCCGGAAATCTGGTGGCTATAATTCCGGTGCATTCCTGCCTTGCTGCGGATTTGCTTGGGAGTGGGGATTTTTGATAGAAAATCCGAAGCCGGATGTCGGAGATCGAATGTCGGAGATCGGAAGTCGGAGATCAGAGGTCAGATGATGAAATCTGATATCCGCAACTGTTCAGATATTAGATATTAGATATTAGAAATTGGAAATTTAATAAGCTCTTTCGTTTCTTCCCTCAATATAATTGATGAAAGAACGATTAACCACCTTATTGCCACCCGGCGTGGGATAATTTCCGGTGAAGTACCAGTCGCCGGTGTGGTTGGGAATGGCATCGTGCAGATCTTCAATGGTTTGATAAACTACCTGAACCTCGGCATTGCAATCTACAGGAGTAACCAATTTCGAAATTTTAGCTGAAATCTGCTCTGCTGTAAACGGGCGGTAAATGTTCTTCACAAAATTGACCACTTCTTCCTTTGGAAGGTTTTCCTGAGCCTTGCAACTGAGGTAAACTTCATTGATTATGTGCGACAGTTTGTGTTCTTTCAGTAACTCAATGGCTGCGTTAAAAGCTACAAAATCACCGAGTTTGGTCATGTCGATGCCATAGCAATCGGGATAACGAATCTGCGGCGCTGAAGAAGCCACCACTATTTTTTTAGGACCTAGCCTGTCGAGAATGCGTATAATGCTCTTTTTGAGGGTTGTACCCCTGACAATTGAATCATCCAGCACAACCAGATTATCAACACCCGGATTAACAAGACCATAGGTAACATCATACACGTGAGCGACCAGATCATCGCGTGCATTGTCCTGCGTAATAAAGGTGCGAAGTTTTATATCCTTTACCGCTAGTTTTTCAACCCTGGCTTTCAGTTTGAAAATCTCATCCATTCTTGCAGGAGTGAGGTTGGCTCCCTCCTTAAGGATAAGATCCTTTTTGATTTTATCGCAAAAATCTGCCAGCTCCTCCACCAATCCGTAAAATGCAACTGCGGCTGTATTTGGAATGTATGAAAAAACAGTGTTTTTCAGATCATGATTCACTGCCTTCAATATGGTTTTTGCAAGAACCTTACCTAAGCGTTTACGCTCTTGATAAATATCAACATCGGTACCACGACTGAAATAAATGCGTTCGAAAGAACAAGCGGCCTTTTTCTTTGGCTCCAGAATCGGGCTTAAAGTAACGGTTCCATTGCGCTCAACAATGAGTGCCTGGCCGGGCATAAGCTCTTTTACCTGCGTGTGATGCACATTCAGCGCAGTTTGAATGACCGGTCTTTCAGAAGCAGCAATCACCACATCTTCATCCTGATAATAAAATGCAGGCCTGATACCCGAAGGATCTCTGAAAACAAACGAATCACCATGGCCAAACATCCCGGCAATGGCATAACCGCCATCCCAGTTGTAAGCCGATTGTTTAAGAATATCAGATACATTGAGTGCTTCGGCAATTTTTGCAGTAATGTCTTTTTTGCTGTAGCCTTCAGCCTTGAATTTTGCGTAAAGCCGTTCATTTTCCTCATCCAGAAAATGTCCGATTTTTTCGAGGATGGTAATGGTGTCAGATGTCTCAACCGGATATTGCCCGAGTTCGAGCAAGCGATTGAAGAGCTCATCCACATTGGTCATATTAAAGTTGCCGGCGAGTACAAGGTTACGCGTCATCCAGTTGTTTGCCCGTATCACGGGATGCAGATTCTGAATGTTGTTCTTGCCAAAAGTTCCGTAACGGAGATGTCCCATAAAGAGTTCCCCTGCGAAACCAGTATTGTATTTCAGCCACTGCACATCCAATCGGCGCTCAGCATGATCGTTTACCGATTGGTTGATTTCGTCATAAGCCCAGCGAAAGACATCGGCAATCGGAGTATTTGAATTTGACCGGTGACGGTTGATGTATTTACTTCCAGGTCTGGGATCAAATTTGATGCAGGCAATGCCAGCGCCGTCCTGACCACGGTTGTGCTGCTTCTCCATAAGCAGGTGAAGCTTATTCAGTCCCCAGGTGGAAGTTCCGTATTTGTTCAGGTAGTATTCCAGAGGCTTCAACAGCCTCACCATAGCAATTCCACATTCGTGTTTGATTTGCTCACTCATTCAGGCGGGGGTTTGTGTTAATCTTTTATATTTGCGGATGTAATGGATGTTTCCTTTCCGCGTAAGAAAGTGCAAAAATACACAAATAAGCCGCTGCTTTTATTTTAAAAACCTTATTCCTGGCTTTTGAATACTTTTGGCTTATCTTATTAATAATGAATGCAATAACCAATACGAACCTGCAACCTATGACAAAATCAACTGCAATCACCGTAAGGCCGGCCGAAATATCTGATGCACCGTTTATTATTGGCAGCCAGATAAAAATGGCTGACGAAACCGAGCAATTGCTGCTGCCACATGATGTTGTAAGTGCCGGAGTTAAGGCTGTATTTGCCGATCAGTCCCGGGGGTTTTACCTCATTGCCGAAGCAAATGGTGAAGCCGTCGGATGCCTGATGATTACACCCGAATGGAGCGACTGGAGAAATGCCTGGGTGTGGTGGATACAGTCGGTCTATGTTCAACCGCAATCGCGCAAATCCGGTGTTTTCGGCACGATGTATGATTACGTGAAAAACATGGTGATGCAGCGGAGCGATGTTTCGGGAATCAGACTTTATGTTGACATCAGCAACCTTGCAGCCCAGGAAGTTTACAAGCGGGCAGGCATGAATGGCGGGCATTACCAGACATTTGAATGGATGAAAGGTTAGCCGGCTGAAAAATTTTGAACTTTGAAACTTAATACTAACATAAACACTTTTAATCAATCAGGAATATGAAAGCCAGACTATTTACCCTTCTCCTTTTGTTGCCGGTGTTTTTTGCATCAGGTCAGAGACCCCAACGCTGCGATGTGCCACTTCCCGATCATATTTTCAAACAGAAGCAACGCTCTGTTACTTTGCAACCCACCGAAGAACTGAGGCTTCAGGTTGCCATCGCCATTGCTTCCAAAAATTGCCTTTCGGTGATGCAGGTAAAATCATTGGCCGATCAGTTTATAGATGATTACAGTCGCCTGGAATTCGCAAAAGCAGCATGGCACAACACGGTTGATCAGGAAAATTACTATTTCGTGTACGATGCATTTGCCTATTTCTCAACAGTGTTTATGCTTCATGATTACGTGCAAACCATGGACAGTCGTCCGGTTGACTACCTGCCGCCTTACGAACCACCACTCAGCCTTAATTTTCCGGCACTCGATTATCCTGCCTTTGAGAACTACCGCGGCCCGTCAAACTGCAACTATCCCATCCGTGAAGACGATTTTTTAAGACTGGCTGCACAGGTTTCAGCCAACAAATCTGAGCAAAACCGACTTCTTCTTCTTTCGCAAATGGCTCAGAATAACTGTTTAAGCGTGGCACAGGCTATGAAACTTTCTTCCATGCTTCAATCGGAGCCAAATCGCCTGACATTCTTCCGCACTGCAATTTCAACCATCTACGATCTTGGCAATCTGCAGTTTGGTGCACAAATGTTTGCACATATCCCAAACAAAGCGGCTTACAACGAAATGATCAGCAGACCAACCCCCGCACCTCAGCCAATAGGTCCGGTTCAATGTTTTGTTTCGGATGAAGAGTTTTCACAAATCATCAACTCCATCAAAAAAGAGAGTTTCAACAGCACCAAAGTCACCTTAACCAAACAGATTCTCCGCAGCAAACAATGTTTTACAACAAGGCAGGTGAAGGAGATAGTTAAACTTTTCAGCTTCGACGATTCCCGCCTCGAAATTGCCAAATATGCGTGGGATTACACCATCGACCGTGATAACTATTATCAGGTAGCCGATGTATTCTCATTCAGCAGTAGCAAGGAAAATCTGATGAAATTTCTGGAAGGGAAATAAAAGGATTTCCAGAATTAAACCCTTAAAAAACCGGGGGAAAGCTTTAATGCTTTTCTCCGGTTTTTTGTCATTCTAAAATTCCGTGACATGGATAATGAACTTTATCAATAAACTTTCCCCGAAAAATCAGGCATTGCTTAACTTTGGATTTTATTTCTCTTACCCTTCCCTCCTATGGACTCAAATCTTAAAGTACTGTTTGTTAATGCCAGTGACTCGTTTTACCGGACAAAAAAATACAAGGTTGGTGATTTCTTCGGGCCGGTTGATCTCGGCCTTCACCTTTCGGGAAAATATAAGAGTCTGAACATTGGCACAGGATTGCTGGCGGGATCAATCTTTCCTGGCTCAAACCGTTTGATATTCACTGGCTTTTCGCCATGCTGGGGAGGGTTTTACGTTTCCTCTATGGGTGGTGCCGGGCTTATTTTTGATGATCTTGGCATCAATATGCTCTCCATTGTTGGAAAAGCACCGGTTCCTTCGGTACTTTACCTGAACCGTATTCACGGGGAAGAAATTCAGGTGGAAATAGCACCTATCGAATTGAAAAACATCTGGGAACAAGGCCGCGGCGGCATCTATTCGATGATGGATTACGTTTTTTCGAATTACCGTTCGCGTTACGAAAATGATCCCCGAATTCTGGCAACGGGTCCTGCGGCACTATCTACAGACTTCGGCGGTATTGCCTCGGTACCGGTAAAGCGCGGTGCTTTATCCTATGTCGATACCTGGGCAGGAAGAGGTGGCTTTGGATCGTCATTGCTTCAGGAACACGGCATTGCTGCCATTATTTATGGAGGAACCCACATTGATGAAGATTTCCGCGACCGCAAAGTGGCCGATGAGTGGTTCGAAAATAAATATGCCAAAAAACTGGCAGCCAAAGATCTGGAAATCACTACAAAATACCGTTTCGATCCCAACTTTGATACCGGCGGCACATTTGGGGTAAACTATGCCACCATGGGCAATAAACTGCTGGCTTTCAATTATAAATCAATGAATTGGAGCAAAGAAGAAAGGCTTAAAGTTCACAAGGAGTTTATTCAGGATCATTATCTGAAACAATTCAACGAGGAAACCATCAAAACCAAACAGCAGTTTACCTGCGGTGAACCATGTTCTGCGGTTTGCAAAAAAATGAACGAAGAATACAAAAAAGACTATGAGCCCTACCAAACCATGGGACCACTGAGCGGAATATTTGATCAGCGCGCTGCCGAAAAGCTCAACCACCATGCCGATATGTATGGATTTGATGCGATTTCAGTAGGTGGAGTTATTTCATGGCTGATGGAATGCCTCGACGAAGGGTTGCTTGATCCTGCTGATCTGGGCGTTACCCTGAAACCGGTTTTCAGCCAGAAAGGCTTTGATGTGGTGAAAGATTCGATGCACAATGCCTTGCTGGGTTGCGAAATCCTCGACAGCATCGTTCTTAAAAAAATTGATCTGAGCGAAGGTGCCCGTAAATATGCCAGACGCCTCTCACGGAGTAAAGGAATCAACCTGCTCAACCGTTTTGTTTATACCGCCTATGCCCGCAAAGGCTGGATGGTTCCCAATCAATACTGGACACCGGGTGCACTTTCGCCAATGTCCATCATGGGGAAATATTATATGTATTATGGCGATGAGTTTGTGGCTCCCCGCGAACTGGGTCGTATCAATGCTTCTCGAATGATGGCCGAACTGGTTATTGACAATATGGGAATCTGCCGCTTCCACAGGATGTGGGCCGAGGAGATGGTGCCCGAAATAATAGAATCGCTTTACGGACTTGGAGATAAGTATCTGGAATCCATAAAATATACCGCCAGCCGGATTAATGGAAGAAACAGTTCGGTTTTCTGGGAATCAGAGCGAAACTTCAACTTTATCTTCAGCTTTCTGAAAAGGAAAAAAGAAGAAGGTCTTGATAGCCCGGAGTTCATAAAATGGCTTAATGCTTTCGAAACAAACGAAAAAGAAGCCTCACTTGACTTCTGGTACGAAATACATAAAGGCGTGCAGGAATCGCTGAGTGAGTTTAACTGAAGCTAAACTAAAAATCCGCAGGTAAGGGTTTGATTAATTGGGAACAAGCAAGTCAAACCCTGACTTTCAAAAATAGTTAGCCAAAATTTTTCTTACCCGTTGTAACTCTGATTCTCCTGCTCGGCAACCCTGATAAAAGTGGTTCGTTTGCTCAGCTCTTTCAGTTGGGATGCGCCCACATAAGTGCAGGTGCTGCGCAAACCACCAAGAATATCAAGCACAGTATTCTCAACATTTCCGCGGTAAGGCACTTCCACAGTTTTTCCTTCGCTGGCGCGATAATCTGCCACACCACCATTGTGTTTTTCCATGGCTGTCATTGAACTCATGCCATAAAACAATTTCAGCTTTTTGCCATCTTTTTCAACCAGTTCACCTCCGCTTTCATCGTGGCCGGCTAACATTCCGCCAAGCATCACAAAATCAGCTCCGGCGCCAAATGCTTTGGCTACATCACCGGGTGTAACACAGCCGCCATCACTGATGATGTGACCGCCCAAACCGTGAGCTGCATCGGCACACTCAATGATGGCCGAAAGCTGAGGATAACCCACGCCGGTTTTCACCCGGGTGGTGCAAACTGAACCCGGCCCTATTCCAACTTTAATGATATCGGCACCGGAGAGCAACAATTCTTCAACCATTTCACCGGTTACCACATTGCCGGCAATGATAATCTTGTCGTGAAACTTTTTGCGCGCCTGACTTACAAAAGCCACGAAATGCTCGGAATAGCCATTGGCAACATCAATGCAAAGGAACTTAAGTTTGGGGTTGGCATTAAAAACAAGGGTCAGTTTTTCCAGATCCTTTGGCCCTGTTCCAGTGCTGATGGCTATGTAATTCTCAATTCCGTCAGGTGCTGTGCGCAGGAATTGATTCCATTCTTCAGGTGAGTAATGTTTGTGAATGGCAGTAAACATCTTCATTTTAAACAGTGCAAGTGCCATTTCGAAAGTACCCACTGTATCCATGTTGGCAGCCATTATGGGAATACCGGTCCATTCGGTTTGATTGTGCAGCAAGCGAAAAGTGCGCTCTAGTTTTACCAGTGATCTGCTTTTTAACGTGGAACGCTTGGGCCTGAACATCACATCTTTAAAGCCCAGTTTAATCTCATATTCAATTCTCATTTTGCTTTTTTTTTCACTGTAAAAGTAAGCAAATCGTTTTTAACATTGCCAGGGGAATTAAAGCAATCATCCCGAATCAAAACTAATTTTCCGCAAATCTGTTAATACGACCCTGAAACAACTTACCGAATAATGAAATCCTATCAATTCCTCATCTTCTTCAGCATAGTGATGCTGATTTATTCCTCCGTCAACTACTACATTTACTCCAGGGCAATGCAGGCCATACCAGCCGACAGCGGCATACGGATATGGTTTAAATGGGGATTTATTTTATTGGTTGTCGCTTATGTTGCAGGTCGGTTTCTTGAAAGAGCCTACCTTTCTGTATTCAGCGATGCATTGAACTGGGTCGGCTCATTCTGGCTGGCCGCAATGTTCTACAGCTTCCTTTTTGTTCTGCTTGTGGATATTATCCGTGTGGCCGATCATTTTACCGGCTTTCTTCCTCAATTGCTGCACTCCCCGCAGGCAAAACTTAACATGCTGTATCTGTGGATGTCGGCAGTGGCTGTTATTCTGATTGCCGGCCACATCAACGCCATAAATCCACGCATAAACAACCTTACCATCGATATTCCCAAAGGAGCCAACGGACTTAAAGAGCTGAATATTGTTATGGCTTCTGATATCCACATGGGTACATTGATCGGACCCAGACGAACGGAAAAACTGGTGAACACCATCAACAGCCTGAAACCCGATATCATCCTTTTTGCCGGTGACATAGTTGATGAAGATCTTGCGCCCGTAATCAGGCAAAACCTTGGCAAATCGCTTAAAATGCTTTCTGCTCCGCTCGGTGTTTATGGCGTAACCGGTAACCATGAATATATTGGCGGTGCAGAACAGGCCGTCAAATACCTTGAAGCTCACGGAATTACAATGCTTCGCGACAGCGTAGTAAAAATTGGCGATGCATTTTATGTTGCTGGTCGCGAAGACCGCGAAAAAAGCCGTTTCAGCGGAAGAAACAGACTGGAAGTAAAAGAACTGCTCCGAAATACCGACATGAGCTTTCCGGTTATTCTGCTCGATCATCAGCCGTATGAACTGAACAAAGCAACCGAAGCCGGCATTGATCTTCAGCTATCGGGGCACACCCACCATGGACAACTCTGGCCATTGAACTACATTACCAAGGCAATTTACGAAGTAAGCACTGGCTATAAGCAAAAGGGCGATTCACATTTTTATGTATCAACAGGATTTGGAGGCTGGGGACCCCCGGTAAGGGTTGGTCATCGTCCCGAAATTGTTAATATCACGCTCCGGTTCAGATAATCTGCCGGATATCTAAAGGAATTTTTATTTTTGCCTACTAATGTAAAATTATATGGCAAAGGCAAGAAAGTTCCCGCACACCTACGTTATCATTTTTTATCTTATTCTTTTTGCGGCAGTGCTCACCTGGATAATTCCCGGGGGCCGTTTCGAACGCACAATTGTGGAAATAGGAGGCACTGAACGCGAAGTCATTGCCGACGACTCATTCACTTACACCGAAAGCCAACCTCAAACCTGGCAGGTATTTTCAGCATTTTTTGATGGATTTGTTGACAAAGCCGACATTATCGTTTTTATTTTGATGATCGGTGGCGCATTCTGGATTATGAACCACAGCAAAGCCATTGATGTGGGAATTCTCTCATTTCTGGGAAGGGCACGCCGCCTCGAAAATAACCGCACCATCCGTAAACTGGGCGTTGACAACATTATCATTACCCTTATCGTATTGCTATTCAGTGTGTTTGGCGCTACTTTTGGTATGAGCGAAGAAACCATTGCCTTCGTGATCATCTTTGTGCCATTGGCCATCAGCATGGGATATGATTCCATTACCGGGCTCTATGTTTGCTATGTAGCGGCTTCACTCGGATTTGCGGGGGCTCTGCTCAATCCCTTCACCATTGGTATCGCACAGGGACTTTCCAATCTGCCGCTTTTCTCAGGAATTGAATACCGGTTTTTCTGCTGGGTGGTCATCAACATTGTTGGCATTGCATACATCCTTAGATACATGCACAAAATAAAGAAAGATCCGACAAAATCACCGGTTTATGAAGATGATGCTTACTGGCGTTCCAGGCAGCAGGATTCCGTTGAAAAAGTTGAATTCAACACCCCGAAATCGGCATGGATCAGCTGGATTTTTCTGTCGGGCGTTTTTACCTATTGTGCTTTTGCACTCACCACAACAAAACTTACTGTCGGAAATTCATCGGTAATCTGGCCAGTTTTTCCGGTTATTGCCGTTGCATTTATTATCAGCGGATATTTTATGCTGCGCAAATCAGTGCACTTTTTTATACTTAACCTGCTCACTTTTACAATTTTAATGTTGATTGTTGGTGTGATGGGCTATGGCTGGTACGTGATGGAAATTGCCACCCTTTTCCTTGCGTTGGGAATATTTTCAGGCATTTCTATGAATTATTCGCCCAACACCATCACAAAACTCTTTCTGGAGGGTGTTAAAGATATTATGGGAGCTGCCCTTGTGGTTGGCCTTGCGGGAGGTATCATCATCATACTTAACAACGGACAGATCATTGATACACTGCTTCACAACATATCAGGCGCAATGGCTGATATGGGGAAAATTGCGACTGTAGGAACCATGTACCTTATGCAGACCGCCATCAATGTCTTTATCCCTTCCGGATCGGCCAAAGCGGCACTTACCATGCCCATTATGTCGCAGTTTTCTGATCTTATCGGACTTTCGAGACAGGCAACCGTTATGGCATTTCAGTTTGGCGATGGTTTTACCAATATGATTACGCCAACTTCGGGTGTGCTGATTGGTGCGCTGGGCGTTGCGAAAATTCCTTTCAATAAATGGGTAAAATGGGTCACTCCGCTGATGATTATTCTGGTAATTCTTGGATTTTTATTGCTGATTCCCACTGTAACTATGGAGCTTAATGGATTCTGAGGTCACTTCTGAAACCGCTTTCTTCAATTCGCCTGTCGGATGTATTGAATTAACCGGCAAAGGTGGAATAATATCCAGCTTGTACTTTCGCGATGTGGACCATACGGAGAACATTCCGGATTCTCTTTCGGAAGCCACTGCTCAGTTGAAATCATATTTCAGCGGCGAATGCCATGAGTTCAATATCTCTGTAAAACCTGAGGGAACTCCTTTTCAACTGAAAGTCTGGCAAATCCTTTTGGAGATTCCTTACGGGAAAACCATTTCCTACGGCGATATTGCAAATAGAATGGGCATTAAGAATGGAGCCAGGGCAGTGGGGCTGGCCAATGGATCAAACCCGGTTTCCATTATTATTCCTTGTCACCGGGTAATCGGAGCTAACGGAAAACTTACCGGATATGGCGGAGGGCTTTGGCGAAAAGAATGGCTGCTGAAGCTGGAGAAATCAAATTCGGGGGAAGGACTCTTTCAGTAAGAAAATTTTCTTGCCACAAAGTCACAAAGACTCCAGGTTACACAAAGCGAGTTCTGTGTTTTTGTGTTTTAGTGGCATCAAGTATGATGCAAGATCCTTTAGCTGGCAATTATCTAAATTCCATTATATCAATCAAAAACACCTTAATAAGTTTCACCTGACAATTATGTAAACTTTTACTGGTTTCTGATGTTCTGTGTAATCCGGTAATTCTATGTCCGGTTACGAACATTGATGATGCAATTTTGCATACAAATATGTGCAATTTAACTGTTAAATTCTGTATTTCAACCAATTAAAAACTCTGGCATAAAAATGGAATGCAAAAAATACCGTTCCAAAGTGATGTCAATAAAACCACTGAAAACATGAAGAAAAAATTCTTTGTTACGCTGATTGTTATCTTTATGGCCATACCATCAATACTTGTACTTGCTCTTGCATGGACAGGATTTTTCAGCAATACTGAACTTGTTGAGAAAAAAATGGGCCCTTATTTTATGGTGTATGAAAATCACACAGGCCCTTACAAAGGCACTGCTAAAATCATGGATCGTATTTATGATCAGCTACTGGAAGAAGATGACATCGAGACTTTTAAAGGATTCGGCATCTATTTCGACAATCCGAAAGAAACAGCTGAGGCAGAACTCCGCAGTCTGGCAGGATGTATTGTTGAACCCGCCGATACTGCAAAAGTAAGCGCACTCGGGAATAAATACAAAATCATGGAAATCCCCGAAAGGCGATATGTTACCGCCGAAATCCGTTACCGCGGGCAACTTTCAATTTTTGCCGGAATTGTCAAGGTGTATCCGTCAATAGAAAAGTACATGAAGGAAAAAAACTATCCCGCTGTTCCTGCGATGGAGATTTACGATCACAATAAGACCATTATCTACCTGTTTGAAATCAAGGAGTAAGCCTTATCCGTAAAGCTGCTTCTTCACATAAACACACAACCTTATCAACTAAAAAGCACTGCCATGAGAGAAGTTGTAATCCTGATTCCCGACACCGAAGCCGAACAAAATGTTGAGATTGAAGTTCGGATCAATGGCCGAAAAAAAACTTTGCAATACCGCGTGGAACTTGTAAACTGGGAAGGCACAGCACCCACTCCCAACGAGCGTTTTACGGTACTCAAACACCGCATTGACGCCTACGACAAAAACTGGGAACTCGTTGAAATCGGAGCACCCGATAAGGAGAATATTCCACTGGTCTTCAGAAAAAAAGGGGAGTGAAAGATTGAGCTACCGGGAAGATTGGCAGGGAAAGCGGTTAAAATGAAATTTGAATTACAGATTTCACTCAAATAACAAACCAGCGAAAATTATTTTCTAACTGCCCGTTCCTACCCTGAACCTTACGTAATCCATCATCAGCGGAAGCTCGCTGGACTCCACTCCATTCGATATCAGATATTTACGATCTGATACAAAGCCTTTTAGAAATGAAGTAATATCTCCGCTTCTCTGTCGGATGCTGTTGATGTAATGCTCGGCGGCTATCTGCTTTTCTCCGAGTGAAAAAGCAAGATGCCCGGCGTTCATATAATCGTAAGCGTTGGGTTCCATGCCCAAAAGTTGATCATAATATGGAGTTGCCTCTTCGGTTCTGCCCAAAATCAGTAAACACCAGGCAACCGGCCGCATGGCTTTGGGCGAACCCTGATCGGCAAATTCAATACGATAGAAATAATCAAGAGCCTTTTCGGGTTCGTTAAGATTAAGATAGCATGTTCCGATGGCCGCTGCAGTCTTCAGGTTGTCGGGTTCAAAAATATCCTGCTCAAGGTAAGTTTCGAGGGCCGCACGCGTATTATTCAGTTTCAGATGGCATTGGGCAATTTTCCCGAGCAACCATATGCGGTTGGTATCGAAAAGATCGGCTTTGCGATAACTTGCAATAGCTTCTTCGTATTTTCCTGTTTGCTGATGACAATACCCTGACTTTTCGTACAATTCAGCATAACTTTCGCCGGATTGCTCCAGACTTTGGTATATGCGGAGGGCTTCATCAAAATGATCATGATCAAAATAAAATGAAGCGATGGATTTCAACCGCTGATTGTCACCTGCGAGTAACCCAAAAAGTTCAGTATTGTGAACATCGAGCGGAAGTGAAAAAATATCGCCGATTTCTCCCCGCATGGGATGTAACCTGAAAAACCTGTATAAATCCTGAATGTACTGAATCACAATACGTTTGTTGCGCAGATATGGATCACTCAGCTCTTCACCGGCAAGTTCTTCAAACTGCTCAGCCTCTGCTCCAAACATCTGACCCATCATATTTTTCTGCGCTTCAGGCATGTTGGAGATGTTGAGTATAAACGAGAACTTATCAGAATTACACATGTAAACTGATTTCTCGATGCCTTCGGAAAGAACTTTGCGAAATTCATCCGACTCATCGCGCAAAGCTTTCACTACTGCAAAATGCTCTTTGTAAAATGGCATAAACCAGTTCGGAAGTTCATTGAAAAAACTGAACGATTTGAGCATCGAAAATGCGCCGAGAAAAACATCAGCGCCATCCATTTGCATGTTGGTAAGCTCTTCCAGCTTTCTGACCAATCCGGGCTGATTGTCGAAATACTTTTCCCAATCGGGGTTTTTATCCTGAAATTCTTCAGGAGTCATCAGCTTTTCAAGGTTGAGCTTTTCGCTGAGGTCCTCATTAAACTTTATCACATCCGGTATAATTTCATCACGGAATTTACGGGTAATCTTCTCCGTATCTTTCGCACGGATCAATTGAATGATAATCGTTTCAGATTCCGTTGCAAATCGCTCATTGTCCTTGAGAACCATCAGCCTGTCCATGATTGAAGTATTCAGCAGTATCCGTCTGTCATAAATGCTGAAAGAGACAATCATCCCGACAAGTGCGCGTTGAGCAATCCGGGAATCTTCAGCATTATAAAGTTCAGTAAGCAGGATTAATTTCCGGGAATCGAAACACCGCAACATTCCCAATGTGAGTGCACTCACCATCATTGATTTTTCGTACCATGGTATTGACGGGCTATCGAAAATCCGGGAAACCTGACTTGCATCGTCTTCTGAAAGTTTATCGGTAAGCCAGAGAAGTCCAAACGCCCTAATGATGGCTTTGCGATGCTGAATGGCAGTTTCACTTTCGGTTTCATCGTCAAAAAGTGCAGTATCGCGCAGCATTTCATCCAGTTCATGATCGAATGAAAGGCCCATCAGGCTTTCTGCCATATCCTCGTTTTCGTGCCGCATGTCGCGTTCGAGATTGCGTTTCATAGAAACCAACTGCATTCCGGTTTTTGAGATCAGCTCCATGCGAAGGTTGTCGGCCAGTTCATAAACCGAAACCAGCAAACGATTGTAAATTTTATCGCGCGATGGATCAGGAATGCCCTTGATGGTATAACTGAGCATGCTTCCGTAAGTGAACCGCAGCTCTTCAATACGCGGCAAATAACCTGCATTGTCTTTAAGCAATGGCAGTGAAGCAATCTTGTCGAGGGCATCAATGATTCGTTGCTGTTTCAGCAAATCGCAGATTCTTGCGTACCAATCTTCTATTTCGCGATAATTCATAATTTCCTGTAAAAGTAAAAACAAAGGCTGGAGTGGAAAGTTGTAAAGAAAACCGATAACGATCAGGTTAATTTTATCAACTCTCTGAAAGTGGATTCCAGTATTTGGATTAATGCTTTCAAAAATCGTGCAGTAAGCAAAAACACTGACACAATTGCAGCATCCGGTGTCCGCCAGCGAACACCATTGTATTCACAAATGAACAATCATAACCTGGAAAAGAATTAATGCAATTCTACAGCTCTAACTATCAGCTATTTACCTATTCTGGCATGATTCATGAAATCTAACTGAGATTCATCTGAACCAATCTGTAACTGGCTATATGTCTCTTCTACTCAACTACCTGAAATCTGCGCTGAGGAACATTTCCCGGTTGAAGCTGCATTCCATCATCAACATTACCGGACTGAGCATTGGTTTTACGGGATTTATCATCATAATGCTGTATGTAAACGATGAAAAATCTTACGATCGTTACCACTCCAACGCCGATGAGATTGTAAGGGTCGTCAGCACTTCTGATTTTGATGGAGTAGCCGAACGATCAGTAAGTTGCCCAGCTCCTCTCGGCCCAACCATTCAGCATGAGTTTCCACATCTGATCTCCGGAATGACCCGGATTTACAACGATTGGTCAACAGAATATTTTGTTGAATATGAGGATAAAGGCTTCAGAGAAAAGCGCTTCTTTTTTGTTGATTCAACATTCACCAATGTTTTTGATGTCGAATTTCTTTCCGGTTCAGCTTCAGATGCCCTGAGTAAACCATTTACCGCGATAATTACTGAAACCACTGCTGTCAGATACTTTGGGGATGAGGACCCGATAGGAAAGGTTATCAAGATGGAAGGCAAGATAAACATTACCATAACAGGTGTTGTGGCTGACACTCCCCCGCAATCACATTTCAGCTACGATATACTGGTTTCTATGTCAACCCTGCGTATGTTGTGGGGTGGCACAATGCCGAAAACCTGGGTTTACAATCCATTCTGGACATACCTGAAACTGCATAAAAGTGAAATGGCTGCTGATCTTGAACCACAGCTTGCCGCTTTTACCCAAAAATACTTTTACGATGCCGAAAAGGATCACATCACACTTTCGCTGCAAAAGCTGACTGATATTCACCTGCGATCTGATCTGGATTACGAGATTGAACCTAACGGCAAGATCAGCTATGTGAGAATACTTACCATTGTTGCGGCATTTATCCTTCTGATTGCAATCATTAATTATATAAACCTCACCACAGCATTTGCCATCAGGCGAACGCGTGAAACGGCAATCCGGAAGGTTTCTGGCGCAACAGCTCCTCAGCTGATTGTTCAATTTCTCGGCGAATCGTTACTCATGGCATTTTTTTCCATACTGATATCGCTGGCAGCCATTGAATTGATACTGCCTCTTTTCAACAGTTTTGCAAACAAGAGCATCAACTCGGGAATTTTATACAGCTCAGCGTTTTTTCCGCGGATTGTTTTGCTATGGCTGGGAGCGGGACTACTTTCCGGCTTATACCCGGCATTTTCCCAATCAGGATTAAAAACCATTGGCGTGCTGAAGGGCCGGTCAAATCAGAGTGGAAATGCCTTTGCCCGAAAAGCGTTGGTGGTGGTTCAATTTACACTTTCAATAACCCTCATCACTTCAAGTATGATGGCTTTCGATCAGCTTTCATACCTCCGGAAAGCAGATTTGGGATTCCAGAAGGACAACATCATTATGGTGCCGGTAATGCGATCGCCGGTGACAGCCAAATACGAAGCTTTTCGCGATGAATTGCTCAACAGTCCTTATATTGCAGGAGTTACTGCAGTGGATTATATCATTGGTTCCGATCATAACAATCACGAATTCAAACCCGATGGTTATCCCGATGATCAATGGCAGTTTTACCCGACACTGGTGGTGCGCGACGATTTTTTGAAAGTATTTGACATTAAAATGGTTGCAGGCAGAGACTATATCAAAAACAGCAAGACCGATCCCATGGAAGCCATCCTTATTAACGAAGCGATGGTGAAGCATCTGGGATGGAAATCTAACGAAGATGCGTTGGGCAAGCGTTTTCACAGTCGAATTGGCAATGAGAAAGTCGTGGGTGTTTTCAGGAATTTCAATGCCAGTTCGCTTCACTCCAAAGCCGGACCGCTGGTGCTGAATGTGAAAGAAGAAGCCCGCGAAATTGCCATCTTCACCAATTATGTTGTTGTTAAAGCAGTAAATGGAAAAAGCGCCGAAGCATTGAAAAGTATCGAAGAAACCTGGAAAGAATTTTCGCCCGGTCGTCCTTTCAGTTATACCATCCTCAGCAGTGAGCTTGATAAACTCTACCGCGAAGAAGAATATCTGGGGCAGGCATCAGCCATACTTGCATTGCTAACCATATTGATTGCCGGCATTGGATTGTTCGGGCTGGTATCGTTTATGGCCATGCAACGCACGCACGAAATCGGAATCAGAAAGGTTTTGGGAGCATCGTCATTCAATCTTGTCAGGCTTCTTACCTCAGGATTTATAAAGTTGGTAGGTCTCAGCATTTTGCTGGCCTGGCCACTTTCATACTTTATCATCGATCGATGGTTCGACAATTTTGCCTATCGCACAGAAATGAAATGGCAATTTTTCCTTCTGGCCGGAGTGCTTTCGCTGCTACTGACTATTGCAATAACGGGAGTCAAAGCTTTTAATGCATCACGATTAAATCCATCAGAAACCCTGAAATATGAGTAATCATTCATTATTTCATGGAACTTCACTGTTAAATGCTTCAATACTAACCTTATAACTCTGCACATATGCTCCTTAATTATTTCAGAAGTGCCCTGCGAAACTTCAGCCGGAACAAAGGTTATTCGCTCATAAACATTCTTGGATTATCGCTGGGAATAACTGCAACCATATTTATTCTGCTTTATATCAACGATGAGTTGGGTTATGATAAGCATTTCCCGAACTACAAGAGAATTTACCGCGCTGAAGGTGACTTTACCATAAACAACAAGCACGACCGCTTTGCTATAAATTCAATGGCAATGGGGCCTGCGCTCAAACTCGAAATGCCGGAAGTGGAAATGTATTGCAGGTTCAACCACAACGACAACCTGATTCTTCGTTATGAAGACAAGGAATTTATTGAGAAACTGGCCTATTTTGCCGACTCTGCTGCACCGGTGATGTTTTCCTTGCAATTCGTTGAAGGCACTCCCGAAACATCGCTTGCTGAACCTTTCACACTGATTATGAGTGAATCACAAGCCATGAAGTATTTTGGCACTGAACAGGCATTTGGCAAGACAGTTATAACCGCAAACGGAAGAAGTTACAAGGTAACCGGTGTTTTTAAAGACCTACCGGATAACACCCACATGAAATTCGACCTGTTGATGTCGATGGAAACTCTTGCCACCATTGTTGGTGCAGAAAGATTCAGAAGTCTGGAGCCCATGGCATTCTGGAATGTCAACAGCTATACATTTATTCTTCTTAACGAAAATGCGGGAATTGAACAGGTAATGGAAAAATTTCCTGCCTTTTACGATAAGTACATGAAGGAAATCGGGGATCAGATCAACGCATCGTTTGATCTGATGACTACCAGAATTGACAAAATTCATCTCACTTCAAAGCTATCCGCTGATCTGCCGGTAGGTAACATGGCTTACATTTATGTTTTCGGAGTTGTGGCAGTATTTATTTTGCTGCTTGCCGCGATAAATTATATGAATCTGGCAACGGCAAGGGCTGCCGGGCGTGCCCGCGAAGTAGGTTTACGAAAAGTGGTTGGCGCGAACCGCGTACAGCTAGCCTGGCAATTTCTGAGCGAAAGTCTTTTACTTTCAGCAGCTTCGTTTATTATTTCGCTTGGAATCATGCAACTGATGCTCCCTTTGTTCAATGATATTTCAGGCAAACAACTAACTTTCAGCTTTATCAGTAACCCTGATATTTTTCTGGGAATTTTGGGCATCGCCATTCTTACAGGCTTGCTGTCAGGAGCTTATCCGGCTGTTTTTCTTTCATCGTTTCAGCCAGCCGTGGTACTTAAAGGAAAAATTCAATCAGGAAGCAAAGGATCATGGCTTCGTAAAGGTCTGGTAACATTTCAGTTGCTTATATCTGTGGTGATGATTACCGGCACTCTGGTAATTTTCGATCAACTCAGTTTTATGCGAAAATCGGATATTGGCTTCGACAAAGCGAATGTTATGGTTCTTGAGATTCAGGACACAGCTTTCCGGCGAAAAACCGAATCTTTCAGAAATGAATTGCTTCAAAACCCAAACATATTAAAAACCAGTATGTCGTTTGGCATTCCCGGCGGCAATCACGGCATACAGGTGATGCGTGTGGAAAAGGAAGATAAAATGCAGGAATATGCCATGAACCTCATGCCTTGCGATTATGATTTTATCGATCTGCTTGATCTAAAACTGGTAAAAGGCCGGGATTTCAGCCGCGATATGGGTTCTGACAAACTTGAAGCAGTTATCATCAACGAAACCGCTGCCAAAGCACTTGGCTGGGGCGATGATGCCATTGGGAAGAAAATTCATCACAACTTTGAACTTGATGGAAGCGGCGGCCGACTGATGAAAGTAATCGGCGTGGTAAAAGATTTCAACTTTACTTCGCTTCACAACAAGATTGAACCTATCGTGCTTTTTATCCCTCAATTCCCTATGAATCTGCTCAGCATCAGGCTGAAACCTGAAGCAGGCGCGCAAACGGTGGAATTTATCAGAGAAAAGTGGATTCAGCATGGCGCAAACCGTCCGTTTGACTATTATTTTCTGGATAAGAATTATGAGGAGAAATATGCTGCAGAATCTAACCTGGGAAGAGTATTTACCATTTTTGCCGTGCTCTCTATCTTTATTGCCTTGCTGGGTTTGATCGGGCTTTCATCTTTCACCGCAATGCAAAGAACCAAGGAAATTGGCATTCGCAAAGTGCTTGGGGCTTCGGTTCAAAGTGTGGTAAAAATGTTCTACAAAGAGTCAGTAATTCTGGTTTTTGTCGCTTTCGTGATTGCAGTCCCGCTTTCGTGGTATTTTCTGGGCAAATGGCTCGATAATTTCGCATATCACATTAATCTGGGCTGGGCAACCTTTGCAATTTCAGGATTAATCGCCTTGATTGTTACCATACTCTCAGTGAGTTTCCACTCCGTAAAAGCGGCAACTGCAAATCCGGTTAATGCGATCAAATACGAATAAACAGAGCTTCAACGAATAAAAACACATTCTTTCAAATCAAAAAAAAACACCATGAAACGAATCATTCTGACACTTGCATTCGCATTGGGTTTTGCGTTGCCAATGCTCCTTTCTGCACAAAACAACACCGATGAAGATCAGATCAAATCGGTGATTGACAAAGCTTACATCGAAGGAATTCACAATCTTGGAGACCTTGAGGAAACAAGAAAAGGTTTCCACCCGGGATTTGACCTGCTGATTATGCGAAACAACCTCTTGTCGAAACTACCGATTTACACATGGCTGGAAACTACCGAGCGCCGAAAAGCTGAGAATCCAAACGGACCTGAAAACAAAACCACTGTCAGGTATCTTATGATTGACATTGTTGAAACTGCCGCCATTGCAAAGATTGAGCTTTACCGTGAAGATAAACTGCAATTTACCGATTATCTGTCGCTCTATAAATTCAATGAAGGCTGGAGAATTGTGAGTAAGATTTATCAGCAACATTAATGGGATAGCTTCCGGAAATCTGAAATTGCGGCAATTGCAGCTGAAGCATCGCGGGTTTCCATTAATTGGGCACGCAATGCGGCTGCACCTTCAAAGCCATTGACATAAATCTTGAAGAAACGTTTGAGAATACTGAAGTTTCTGGCATTCCCCCAGGTATCGGCAAAGCGTGTAATGTGAAACTCAAGCAGACTCAGCTTTTGAGATATGTCGCGCTCTTTTTCTTCTGAAAAGAAATAAGGATCGGAGAATATTCCTCTTCCAACCATAGCACCATCGGCCTGATACTCCGCAATAAAATCGATTCCTTTGGCATAGCTGTCGATGTCTCCGTTTCCGATTATTTTAACCTGTGGATTGATCTGGTTCCGAAGTTCTGCAGCAATTCTCACCTGATCCCATTCGGCGGGTTTTTCTGACATCATTCGCTGTGTTCTGGCGTGAAGCGTTATGGCTGAAACTTCACACTGCAAAAGATGCGAAATCCAGGCTTGGGTATTATGTTCTTTTATTCCTGTGCGCGTTTTTACACTTACCGGCAATCCGGAGCCTTCGCGGGTTGCATGAATAATTTCAGAAACAAGGCTATTTTGCCCGATAAGTGCGGAGCAGGAACCTTGTTTTACAATCTTGGCAACCGGACAACCCATGTTGATATCGATGCCATCAAATCTGTAATTTTCTGAAATATAACGTGATGCCTGATAGAATTTTTCAGGGTTGTTTCCCCATATCTGAGCAAGCAGCTTCACATTCATTTGGGTAGCCAGACGCAACTCAGAATTATTCACTTTTAAGCGATGAATTACAGCTTCGCGGCCTATGGGATGACATAGTCCGTCAACCGAAGTAAATTCGGTAAATAAAACATGCAGTTTTCCGGGGTCGGAAACCGACAGAACCAGCTCTCTGAAAACAGTATCAGTGACATCCTCCATGGGAGCAAGTACAAAAAAAGAGGCGGGAAGTTCATTCCAGAAGCTGTTCAGATTCACAAAATTCATGAACTGTTAACAAAATGAAAATGGAGAATGTTCAAGCGGGCAAACGGCTATAAATGCGTTAACATATCTTATATGATTTGCGCAACCTTTTATAGTGTTTCAAACCTTCATCATTGGCAATACCGCGAATAAAATTGTCGATCATTACGTCGTACAGAAGCTTAAACGAAAACTTTTCAGGAGGAAAGAAAGCTGAATTATGCAGATCGATCAGGCGGCTGATATAGAGACGAGCCAAAAGTTCAACACTCAGGTCTTCGCGATAAATACCCTGCCGGATGCCTTTTTCGATATTGATTTTCATCTTCATGTAGATAAAATCAACCCGCTGGTCAACATGGTGATGGTAAATATCGGGGTAGAGCGATTTAAGATCAAAGGTAACAGATGGAGTCAATTCGAGAAACCGATTGCTCATTGTCTGGCTCACAATCATCAATATCTCTATGGCATTGGTATCTTCAAAATTATTCTCATCAAAAATTGACTTGAAAGAATCCCGCTCATACTCAAGCACTTTTTTAACCAGATCAGCCTCATCGGTAAATAGTTCCAGAAGGTCTTTTTCAGCCATTTCCAAATGAGTACCCAGATTGACAAGGTTGAGCTGTTTGATCCCTGATTTCAGGATATATTCTCTGGCGCCGGAAAGGATTTTTCGGAGTTTATCTTCCATCCAAAAGTATTATGTTTTCGATTCTGTATAATTTGTGGGTGCGAATTTACGAAAAAAACTCATTTGGATGAGGTGCACTCAAAATGGCAAACTGAACATTAATTATGGAGCATAAACCACTTTATGGCAATATCTGCCCGCAGGGGTAATTAGTTCAAAATTATAGACTCCAGCAGCCAGATTATGCGCTTCAGGATTAAGATGCTCGGTATATCTTCCGGCAGAAAGAAGTTGATCATCAATTAAAACCATCAGCTTTCGTCCGGTTAGATCGTAGAGCGAAAGGCTTACCCGGGCATTATCCTTAATTCTGAATGAAAAAGCTGTCGTTTGCCTGAAAGGATTCGGCCAGGCAGAAACATTGGCGATTGGCTTTGAATCGGGCAATTCAGACACTCCTACAGCTTCAATATCTACAATTGCAGTATGTATGCTCAGTTGATTTTCGTGAAGCCTTGTCCAGATGGGTCTCACCACATCGTTATGCGCTGAAATATTGTTGTAATCGCCAAAAAATATAGATGGATTAGGGACAAACGGACTTTCGCTCACCTTAAAATTGATGAATGTTTCGCCTCCGTCTTCCGACAAAGCCATATACACATCTGTTTGAGTGTCAGTATAATTACGCCTGTCATAAAATACAAACCAAAGTTTGCCGGTAACCTGATCAACGGCCATCCAGTTAAAGAACTGATGTCGCCCGGGTTCATCATCGTTTACACGTACGCGCTCGCTCCAGGTATTTCCCCCATCGGTTGATTTCACCAGCCAAACATCGGTATCATTGGTTCCGTTGCGCTGATCGGACCAGTTGATGTAAATTGTACCGCGATTTGGTCCGGCACTGAGGTCACAAACAGTAACCGGAAAACCATTTGAACGTAAAATACCGGGAATATTGATATCCCACCCTCCTGGAAAATCACTCACAAAAATATCATTCTCAAGCCAGGTCTCACCACCATCCAATGATCTGTCAAAAACAATTCCTTCAGGGCCCGCCCATGCAACATAAATCTGCCCCTCGGGGCCAACCGCCGGAACGGCTCCTTCAACGGTATTGTCGCTGTCGATGCAATCGCCGGCAACTTGGCTTAATCGTTTTGGCTCACTCCAGGTTTCGCCCTGATCGGTTGATTTTGAGAACCTTATGATTGAACTATCATTGGGGTTAGAACTTCCGTAAGTGTCAAATTGAGTCCAGGTGACATAAATATTATTATTTGCCGGGTCAACCACAGCCCATTCCTTGTCCTGTGCTTTGGTTCCATCCAGTCCGATACCGGTTCCATCTGTCCAGGTGACTGTAAAATCATCGGTACGCTGACAAACTATCCTGTCGATCCATGCACCTCCCACAGGATTTGACAAATGAAAAAAGTAAAAGCTCCCTGCTGTGTCAACAATAACACATGGGTCACCCCAAACGCCAAGTTGCGGAGAAAACAAGCGGTTATTCTGCCATGTGTATCCGCCATCGGAAGAATAATAGTAATTGTCGATATTTGCACCAGCCAGCATCTGTTGCGTGTTTCGCGGGTTAATTGTAATTGATGGTTCGTTTGGGTTTCGCTGATTCCCCACCAAAACATTAAGGTGTTGGGCAGAGACAGAGAGCATATTGAGAATCAGCAAAATAATGACGGGTATTTTCATCGCGAAAGAATTTGTAATTTGGCTTCATCAAAATTAAGAAAATTAGCATCAGATAGACAGCAAACCAGCAGACATGTTTATGTTTGCAAATGAATCATCACAAATCCCATTCTGAAGACATGTGGAAAATTATAAAGAGAACTGATCTGCACTGGCAAATACTGATTGCACTTATTGCCGGTACTCTGTTTGGCATTTATTTAACACCCTACGTTGTCTGGATAAGCTGGATGGGCGACCTTTTTCTGAAACTTCTGAAAATGGTAATTATCCCATTAATTGTAAGCTCAATCATTACAGGCATTGCCGGCATCGGAAGCCCTGAGAGTCTGGGAAGACTAGGATTTAAAACTATAGGATTCTACATGATCACCAGCCTTTTGGCAATTTTGCTGGGTTTGGCATTGGTAAATATCATCAGCCCAGGCGTGGGAGCAGACCTTTCATTGGCCGAGTCGGTTGAAAATGTGCCGGCTGCAGAACAATCGCTGGGGCAACTTTTGCTGGGTGCAATTCCTGAAAATGTATTTGGATCCATGGCAAAAGGAGATATGCTGCCCATCATATTTTTTACGATCATTTTCGGTTTCTTTACCAACCTGTCGACTCCGCAACATCAAAAGGTAATACACAACCTCTTCGAATCGTTATTTGATGTGATGATGAAGATAACCATGGCAGTTATTAAACTAACTCCATTGGGTGTTTTTGCAATTATTGCAACCGTAATTTCGCGCTATGCGAGCGATACGGCAGCGCTTACTCAGGTTTTTTCGCGCATGGGCCTGTATATGCTTACAGTTGTGCTGGCGCTATTTATTCACAGCCAGATAACCATGAATTTAATTCTGATGCTTGCACGAATCAATCCGATAAGGCATCTCAAAAATATGTCAACCCCATTATTGACAGCATTTTCCACATCATCTTCAAGCGCTACCCTGCCTCTGACAATGGATGCCATTGAAACAAAGGATGGTGTTTCCACAAAAATTACAAGCTTTACATTGCCATTGGGAGCCACCATCAACATGGATGGCACTGCGCTTTATGAATGCATTGCGGTAATTTTTATAGCTCAGGCATATGGAATTGACTTAAGCATAGGACAGCAGATGATTGTGGTGGTAACTGCATTGCTTGCAGCCATCGGAGCAGCAGGCATTCCTATGGCAGGATTGGTTATGATGACAATTGTTCTGAATGCAGTTGGGCTTCCACTTGAAGGCATAGGTTTGATACTTGCCGTTGACCGCATCCTGGACATGTTTCGCACTGCAGTAAATGTTTATGGAGATACCTGCGCCGCAGTAGTTATTGCCAGATCAGAAGGAGAAAAGCTGAATGTCTGAGTCTAATTGATGATGGGGAGATTAATTACTACCCGGGTTCCGGCAGGCGTTTTATCATCAGCATACAAATCGGTAAAAACGACTTTCATATCTACTCCATAGAAGTTATTCAGCAGGTTCAAACGTGACTCAACAAGGGAAATGCCAAGCGACTTTCTGGCTTTTTCTGTTTCCGACTTCATCGCTTTTGATTTTTCACGGCCAATGCCATTGTCTTCAATTGTACAGATAAGTTGTCCGGCAACTTTTGTGAAATTAACGCTAATGATCCCAATGGTTTTCAGCCCCATTATTCCATGCCAGATTGCATTTTCGATAAATGGCTGAATCAGAAATGCCGGGATAAAGCTGGCTTCAGTATCTACGGAAGAATCGCACTTAATACTGAATTCAAATTTTTGCTGAAATCGAAGGGATTCCAGTTCCATGTATAGATTCAAGGCTGCAATTTCATTGCTCAAAGGCACAGCTTGTTTTTGTGAATTATTGAGAATCAGTCTCATTAATTTGGCAAACTTTGAGAGGTATTGCGATGAAGCCATCCTGTCATTTTTAATGATGTATGACTGAATGCTGTTCAGTGTGTTGAAAACAAAATGCGGATCCATCTGACGGGTAAGGGATTGTTGCCGGTACCAATTGGTGTCGTTTTGCAGAGCATGTTCCTTTTTTATCTGCCGAAGCCGATAAGAGTAAAACATAAAGGAGCCCGCAATAATTGCAAGAACAGACAATAAGATAAACCACCATGTTTTCCAGAATGGAGATAAAATAACGAAATTCAATACTGCCGGTGCAGAGCTTTCAATACCATCGGAATTTATGGCGATCACTTCAAATCTGTAATCTCCGGGAGGAAGGAATGCATATTCAACTTCAAGATTATTGGTTGTCACCCAATCATCACTCAAACCTTTCAGGCGGTACTTATAGAGCAGGTTGCCACCATCGCGGAATGATATTCCATAATAAGAAATTGTAATAAAGTTCTGATTGTACAATAACCGGTAATTGTCAGCAACCAGTGTGTCTCTTTTCATGATACTGACTGAATTGATATAAACCGGAGGTACATACTTAACCGGATTGTGTTTCTTTCTGTCAAACACCGTTAAACCTGCGTTGGTTGCAATATATATGTAGTCTTTATTCCCCGCCAGCTGATTTATCTCATTTGAAATAAGCCCTTGCTCCTTTTTAAATACAACAATATTTGGATTCGCCTTTCCAATGTCCCTGATATCAATCAGATTTAGTCCGCTATTAGTGCCAACCCACAGGTCATTGCCTGTGATCAAGAGCGATGTTATTGAATTAGATGACAATCCTTTCAATCTTGAAATTTGCTTTATGGTATCGTTCATACTTACAACCAGCCCCGAGCCTTTAGTTCCGAGTATATATTTATCCTTTTCGCCAAACGCAACAATGTCGGTAATCCGCTGCTTAAGGAGAGGACTGCCAACACCAAGAAATTCATATCTGCTTCCGGTAAACCTCCACAATCCGTTCAAAGACCCCAATAAAAAGGAGCTGTCAGTTTCGCGTTCAATGGATTCTATCCGTAACTCAACGTTATCATTATAAAAGGAGTTATAAATTACATCCCCGTCTTTTAAGATTGATAAACCTCTGGCTTCGCCCAGAAGGATCTCTGATTCGCTTATCGGATAAATATCTTTAACGTTGAAGATAGATCTGCTGCCCCTTGAATTAATATCAATTCTTTTGAAATTATTTATAAATTTCTTATAAACATTTTTATCAAAAGAATATACATAATCATCCGTTATTATCCACAATAGCTTATTTTTAAATGATTTTAATAACTTAATTTGTTTGAGATTTGAATCAATATCTTTGATGACCTTCACTTTATTTTTTTCTATATAACTAAACGAATTATTTGCTAATCCTAAATAGATTTTATCATCAAATAACTCAACGTACTTAACATTATCTCCTGAAAGGTCTTCTGACTTAGTATATGAATAGAATCCTTCGTTTGAAAGGTAAAAAATTCCATTTTCGATAGTTGAAAACCATTTCCCCCCCTCATTATCTATAAAAACAGATGTTACTGAATAAGTATCGAGATATTTATCAATAAATCCATTTTCAATAGAACTAATATTATACTTCTCAACACCAGCAATTTCTTTACCAACGAAAAGTGATCCATCATCATGAACACTTATCCAAAATATCCTATCCTTAAGATCAAATGATTTATATCTCCCATCTGGATGAATTAAGCACAAATTCTCATTTTGAGCAAAAAAGATAATACCATCTATGGTTCTGTCAACTATTACATTTCCATGAGAATACTTTTTTGATTTTTCTATTTTTATCTCTTTCCCATTTTTTAGAAAGTCAATATTTATTAAAATATCTTCCCCAGAATCCCCTTTTTGAAAAGCAAATAAATGATCATTGATAGATGCTATGGCAGTATTATACAATTTCAAATTTATATCATAAAGGGTAGTCAGATCTCCACTTTTTGATAATTGAAGAATCTTCCCTTCTCTCAAAAAACTAAAAACAACATTATCCTCTTTATCTACCCTGAATGACTTTTTTACCGGCACAGCCCCTTTGCCTGCAATCATGCGAAGGACACTGTTGAATTTATATGGAATTATTGAATCGTTTTTGAAGTATGCCAATTGAAAAGGAAACCCAATAAACCATACCCGCCCTGTTTCATCTTCATATACTTCAAAAACAGTATTTTCAGGCAGGCCATCCTGTATGTCGTAATTCCTGAATTCCTTTCCGTTATATCTACTCACTCCCATATTAGTGGCTATCCATATATAGCCCTTCGAATCCTGAGTAATGTGGTAGACCTCTGAACTTGGCAAGCCCTCATTTACTGAATAGTGCCTGAATACAGGTTTCTGAGCATACAAAACAGTACCCGAAATGAAAATAATGATTATCAGAAGTGCTCTTTTTATCATTTTATCTTACACTGGTAAACATTGTTCAAAATTAAAAACAAATAAAGCCAATTTTTATAAGAAATTCAGAAAAAAATCATTTCTATGCGGCTATAGATTTTAAATAAAAAAAAGGGAATAATCAATACTGATTGCTCCCCTCATATAACTTCATTAAAGTGATCTTCTTCCGGTGTTGCATGTTTTTATATCAATACATGATTATACCAGATCAGAATTCTTCCATCTCCATTTCACCATTCTGATTGTTGCGGTCGCGTTCCCGCTGACGGTTATAGTTGTTTATTCTGTAAGTAAATCCAAGATAAGCTACCCGGGATTCCATTTTGCGGTTCATTTTAATGTTAAATCCTTCTCCCCAGGTCTCACCGTCGAATCGCCGTGAGTCAAAAATATCGCTGACCCTGAAACTCAATGAAGCTTTATTTTTCATAAAATCATACCTTACAGCTACATCGGCAAAATAAACCTCTTTCATTTTTCCCTGAGCCATCGTTCTTGGAGAATTATAATTGCCTGCCAGACTCAGATTCAGGTCTTTACGAATAGGGAAATTCAGATTTAGTTTGGCCATCCATTCAAAACTTTCCGACCCTTCAATGCCAAGTGTTTGGCTGCCATCAATTTCGCTGCGGAAGAAGGAGACATTTAGGTTTGTTTTCATCCATTTGGCAAATTCCCGGCTGCCAATCAACTCAATTCCATATGATTTTCCGTTGTTCAGGTTTTCATAGGTGGTTGCTGTAACTCCCGGAGATTCGAGCCTGGTAATGTGATTGATGACTCCCACCGTTTGTCTGTAAAACAAAGTAGCATTAACCGAATTCTTTCCCCAGAAATTCGACCAGCCCAGTTCATAAGAATTTACAAATTCGGGTTTCAGTTTTGGATTGCCATACCTGATGTTTAGTGAGTCTGAATAATCAACATAAGGATTCAACTGCCGATTATCGGGTCTGCGAATACGCCTGCTGTAACTCACCGACATCTGCTGGGTTTTGGTCAGCTCATAAACCATATGTACCGATGGAAATAAGCTCAGGTAAGAAAGATCAAACTGATCGTTTGCCTGAATAATATCTGATTCCGATATCAGTTGCTCTGCCCTTAATCCCGCCTGATACTTTAGATTTTTAAATGAAGCGGAATAAATGCCATAAACTGCGTGAATCTGTTCGAAATAATCAAAGTTGTTTATGGCCGATTCGTTAAATATCCAGTCATTAACCGGGTAATTGAAGTCTGATAATCCGTTTCGCATGGTAATGTCCTTTAACGAACTTTTAAATCCGGTTTCTATACGGCCTCCATTCAACATTGGCAAAGCAAAATTTGCCTGAGCAACATACATCATGTTTGTGTTTCGCGAGGTGGAACGCTGCAGCGATGGTTGATCCGGATTAAAGCCTGGCGTGTATTCTGTCTGAACTATGTCCTGATTGCCATTCATTTTATTGTCGTTGATAATGAAATCGGCTGTCAGTTCTTTGCCTTTGGTAGCATAGGTTCGCTTATAGGAAACTGTGTAATTATATGACTTTATGTTTCTTTCACTCTCGCTGAATCGATTGAAATTGCGAAGGGTATCAAGTGCTTCGTTAAATGTGTAAGATCTGTTGTCACCTTCGTTGCCGAATGTCATCTGCCTTATTTTAAAATTAAATGACAGGGTATTGAAATCATTAAGCTGGTAATCGATACCAGTGTTCACGTTGTGCATATCACGCCGGTTCTTCATAACCTGGTTCTGAAGCAGCAAAGTACTTCCTTCATCATTAAAAGTATTTCTTTCTGTAACTCCGGTTGAATTAAATCTTCCAAGGCGATTATCATAACCTGCAAATACGTTGAATTTATCTTTCCGGTAGTTTAGATTTATTGATGTATTGTATCTGTCTCCGGTTCCGGCTGTAAAAGAAACCAGTCCATTCAATCCCTGAAGGCTGCGCTTTTTCAATACAATATTTATGATTCCCGATGTTCCTTCGGGATCATAGCGTACAGAAGGATTGGTTATAATTTCAACACTTTCAATGGATGAAGCAGGAATCTGCTGAAGCAGGTCACCACTGCTGATTTCGG
Organism: Bacteroidales bacterium UBA5197; assembly: GCA_002412885.1. Lineage (GTDB taxonomy): Bacteria > Bacteroidota > Bacteroidia > Bacteroidales > Lentimicrobiaceae > Lentimicrobium. Next base: position 114,265 of record DHVX01000084.1, on the reverse strand, counting down.
CAAGGCCTGTAGGTTTCCCATCTACAAGAATGGTAATATTATCGCTTCCGCGAAGACTTACATTTCCATCGGCGTCAACCGAAACCGAAGGGATATTCTGCATAACATCCACTGCAGAACCACCTATGGAAGCAATGCTTTTATCAACATTGATTATCTTTTTGTCGAGATTACTTACCATCATTTCCCGCTCTGCAGTGACTTCAACTCCGGCAAGACTTGAAGCTGATGGCTTAAGTTTTATGGTTCCCAGATTGACTTCTGGTTCGGCAGGTCTGAATGCGATATCTTTAATTATCATTGTCTCATAACCCATAAACTGCACCCTGACATTGTATCTTCCAGCAGGAATCTGTTCAACCTTGAAGTTACCTTTGGGATCAGTAATTGTACCCCCGGAAACAGCACTGTCACGCATTTGAAACAACGCAATTGTACTGTATTCTATAGGTTGATTGGAAACTGCATCAAGAATCTGTCCTTTTAATATTCCAATAGCCGGACGAACTGCCTCTGAACCACCGCCCTGTGTCCGGCCCTGTGCGTTGGTTGGTGCAGGAACAAATGCAGTAACTGCTGATAAAGTAAGTACGAGTAAGAGAGAGTTGATCTTCATTTTAACAGAATAAGGTTTTTAAGGCGTGCAAAAGTAAAGGTTTATGATTGTTAAGTAACCAGCAAAAACATGTTTAACAGCATTTTGACACAGGTTCATCGGCAAACCTGCAACTTTTAACTAAAAATTAACAATAAGGCAATTTTTCACCGGATTAGTATGCCCTGTCAATTTAACTAAATTTGCAAGCTCACCATAATACAATTAATAATGAACAGATTTCTTATCCTTATACTTGTAACAATCTCTTTCAGCCTAAGCGCCCAGGACTGGAGAACCTATTACGAACAATCAGAATTTAAGAAAACTCCCGGATACAACGAAACCATAGAATTCTGCAACCGCCTGGCTTCTTCATCGCCAATTGCATCAATGACAAATTTAGGCCAAAGTCCGCAAGGGAGATCGATTCCGATGATGATTATTGATCGCGACGGATTGACCAGCCCTGATGCCATCAGGGCAAAAGGAAGGGTGATCACGCTGATTCAGGCATGTATCCATCCGGGGGAACCCGACGGAAAAGATGCCATGCTGGTTTTGCTTCGCGATATGCTGATTCACCGAAAACACAAGGATTTACTTGAGAACTCAAGCATTCTGTTTATTCCCATCTTAAATGTTGACGGACACGAAAGGTTGGGGCCCTATAACCGCATCAACCAGAATGGCCCGGATGAAATGGGCTGGCGTACCAATGCCACCAATCTCAATCTGAACCGCGATTTCCTTAAGGCAGATGCTCCGGAAATGCAGCATTGGCTAGTAATGTTCAGCAAATGGTTGCCCGAATTCTTTGTGGATATCCATACCACCGACGGCGCCGATTTTCAATATGCACTCACTTATGATACCGAGGTTTACGGAACCCTTGAGTCGGGGATTACCCGATGGCTGAAGAACATTTATGAGCCTAGAATCACTTCGAAGATGAAGGAAAGCGGTTTCCCGATATTTCCTTATGTGCAGTTCCGCAACTGGCACGATCCACGCAGCGGACTTCGCACCGGCGCTGCTCCTCCAATGATTTCGCAGGGTTATGCTGCTTTGCAGAACCGCCCGGCCCTGCTTATTGAAACACATATGCTTAAGGATTACAAAACCAGGGTGGATGCTACCATCCAAATGCTGGTTCATACCTTGTTTATTGTCAACCATCAGGCCGAATCACTGAAAACCCTGATTGATATGGCCGACAAATCAACCGCTTCGCCGGCTTTCAGAAAACAGGAATATATCCTTAAATGGGTTACCAGCAAAACCGACAGTACTATGGTTGATTTCGAAGGCTTTGATTATAAAAACATTAAAAGCGATTTGACGGGTGGCGACTGGTTTATTTATGACAACACCAAACCTGTTACCATGAAACTGCCCTTCTTCAATAAAACAATTCCCGCTATAGGAACTATGCTGCCCGATGCGTATATTGTTCCTGCTGAATGGACAGAGGTTATCAGCAGACTGAAACTTCACGGCATAAAGATGGACTTACTTACTCAACCGACCGAAGTAAAAGTGAAGTCATATAAGTTCAGAGATTTTGATTTCAGGAAAACGCCCAACGAGGGGCGGCATATGGTCACTACTGAAGTGGATGATATTGAGGAAACCAGGGTTTTTCCTACAGGCTCAGCCATTATTCACACCAATCAGCGGACAGCTAAGGTTATCGCCGGTATTCTTGAACCGATGGCAGCAGGCTCTTTTGTGGAATGGGGTTTCTTTAATGCCGTTTTTGAACAGAAGGAATACAGCGAAACCTATGTGATGGAGACGATGGCCCGCGAGATGCTCGACAGGGATCCGGAAGTAAGAAAAGCTTTTGAAGCGTATAAATTAAAGAACCCTGATTTTGTGAAAAGCCAGTGGGATATTCTTAACTGGTTTTATAGCCAGACGCCTTATTGGGATAAGAATTTCCTGAAGTATCCGGTTGGGAAAATTTACGAAACTGCAGTTATTAATCAATTGAGGAAGGTTTCTTTGCCGAGTCAGTAGGTTGAGGTTAAGGTTAAGGCTAAGGGTGTGCTTCGACTACGCTCAGCAACCGAGGTTGAGGACGAAGAGGACGAAATTGAAGTGGAATCCGGTGTTATGACGGATGTGGACTTTACTATGGAGCCTCTTTCCTGATTTTTTTGATGTGCCTGTATTCCTATGGTGAGTTAAGGCCTGGACATTTAGAATGTTGTTATATTGGTGCGTAGAGCTGGGGCTACCCCTTCTGACTAATCTCAAACATTCTGTCGTAATCGAGGATGTGCATATGCTTGCATTCTTCTTCAATCAGTTTTTCTTCTTTAAACCGGGTGAGAATGCGTGCAACGCTTTCAACCGACATGCCGGCAATTTCAGCAAGTTCCTTTCTTGACAATTGGAGAGGGAATTTATGTTGCTTATAGATTCTGTTGGCAAGGCAAAGTAAAACATCAGCAAAGCGGCCATAAGTCTGTTTATGAGTCAGGCAGAAAAACCTGCCGCTAATGATTGTGTTGTAATCAGCAAGAAATCCAACGACTTTCATTGCAAACTCAGGATTGGATCTTAAAAGTTGCTTAAAGGTAATGGAATCGATTAACTGAATACGTGTATCAACATATGCCTGAGCAGAAAACTGGTAAACCGAATTTCCTTCTGAAAGTGTAGAAAGCCCGATAATGTTGCTTGGAGGCATTATGTGAAGCACCAGGTTATCATTGGAGTTACTTTCCATATAAATTTTTACAAGTCCTTCCTGAACAAGCATAATTTGTCCTGCCGGAGTTCCCTGCTTGCAGATGATTTCACCCTTACGGTAATTTACAACCGCCTTTTTCGAGTTTATCAGTTCGAGTTCCTGCTCCGACAAGAGATCGATGCAAGATCCGGTGTTTCCGCCGATGGCACAACTATGCTGCATACTCAGCTGTCCTTCTGTCATTTAGATATAATTAATTAGTTAAATAGCAAGCTTTCCTGCAAAGAAACAAAAAAATTATTGATTTACATCAAAGATTATTCTGTTGAATAAGGCAGAAAAGCATGTTCAGGTTGGTGGCTTAATATTCATTTAACAATAAGCTTACTACTACTTTCGCATTGTTAATTTATTCACAATCGGACTATGAACAATATTCTGCAAAAAATCACTTCATTTCTGGTCGTGCTGGTGCTGCCTGCACTGGTGATCTTCGCAACAGTGCACTTCGGAAACAAACGTGGAATTCCTGAGAAATTTGAATATCAGAACAGAGCTGATATCGAGAAAAAAGTTGATCACGCCGAATTTGAAATCCTTCAGCAGGAATTCAAAAGGCCTCAGGATCTCACCGCAGCCTGTTTGTCGTGTCATAATAAAAGAGATGACGAATTGATGGCTTCAGCCCATTGGAGATGGGAGCGCGAAACCACACTTCCCAATGGCCGTGGAACCGTTACAATCGGAAAGAAAAATCTGATCAACAACTTCTGCGCTTCTGCCGAAAGCAACAATGGATCGTGTATGCGCTGCCATATTGGTTACGATTGGAAAGATAAAACTTTTGATTTTGAAGACCCGACCAATCTCGACTGCCTGGTTTGCCACGACAATACTGACACTTACAAAAAACGCAAAGGTGGTGCCGGTATGCCAGCTACTGCCGAAAATGCAACAGCTGAATTTCCGGTTCCCGACTATAATTATGTTGCTCAGAATGTAGGAAAACCACTCAAAGAAAATTGCGGATTTTGTCACTTTCACGGCGGCGGGGGTAACAATGTAAAACATGGCGACCTTGAAGAAGCAATGCTCAATTGCTCACGATATGTTGATGTCCATATGGCAAAAGCCGGTCAGGATATGTCGTGCAACGACTGCCATCTTACCGAAAGGCACAATATTACAGGAAGGGCTTACAGTGTTTCATCAGAAAACAACAACCGCGCGTACTGCGAATCATGCCATACAAATACGCCGCATAACGATAAGGTAATCGATATGCACAACCACAAAGTAGCCTGCCAGACCTGCCATATTCCCATTTATGCGAAAGCCAACCCGACTGTAATGTATTGGGACTGGTCAGTAGCCGGACGGACTGATGAAAACGGGAATAAAATTACCGAATACGATGTCAACCACAAATACAGCTACCTTTCAATAAAGGGAAAATTTGTGTGGGATGACAATGTCAAGCCTGACTATATGTGGTTCAACGGCACTGCTGACCACTTTCTTTATGGTGATACCATCAGTGAAATACCTGTAAAAATCAACACCCTGATGGGCAGCTACGAAGATCGGGACTCAAAAATATGGCCTGTGAAGATACATCGCGGAAAGCAACCTTATGATGTTGAAACCAAAGAAATTGTAAATGTAAATGTATTTGCCGAAAAACCAGGACAGGGTGCTTTCTGGGAAGACCTGAGATGGGACACCGCCATTCAGATAGGAATGGAATATGTTGGCAGATACTACAGCGGACAGCATGACTTTGTTTCCACTGAAATGTTCTGGCCGCTGAACCATCAGGTTTCACCAAAAGAACACACCCTAAAATGTACAGATTGTCATACCAGAAGTGAAGATGGGCGTCTGGCCAACCTTGCCGGATTCTATCTTCCCGGCCGTGATTATGCAAAAGGCGTTGATTATACAGGATTTGCCATCATAATAATTTCACTTCTGGGAGTTGTTCTTCATTCAGTAATGAGGATTGTTGCCCGCAAAAACTAACTGAAAAAACAAAGGAAATGGAAAAAATAAAAATCTTCTCCCGATTTGAACGCTTCTGGCACTGGACTCAGATGGCAACGGTTATTCTGCTCACAATTACCGGCTTTGAAATCCATGGAAATTATACATTATTTGGCTTTGAAGCATCGGTAAGACTGCACAATGCAGCAGCAATCACATTTATCATTCTTGGAATAATTACAATATTTTGGCTCATTGTTACCGGTCAGTACAAAAACTTTATTCCTACCACCGAGAAGTTCAAAGAACAGATACAATATTACACCTCAGGCATTTTTAAAGGTGCTTCGCACCCCACAAAGAAATCTTTTGGCAATAAACTGAATCCACTTCAAAGGGTAATTTACCTGGGTCTGTTGATTTTGATATTTCCGGTTCAGACCATAACAGGACTACTTTATATGTACTATCACTATCCTCAAAACCCGATTGATGCCAACGGATTATGGTTTGCAGTTGTTGCGCACACATTCGGGGCATTTCTGATGGTAGCCTTTGTAATCGTGCACGTTTACATGACCACCACAGGCCACAGGCTTTCAACAAACATCAAAGCCATGATCTCGGGATATGAGGAAGAACCCGCCGAAGAACACAAAACCGATAATCAACCCGCATAAAACCTAAACAACATGAAAAAAATAGTTTTTGCAATTGCCATCCTTTTTGCCATAGTGGCTTGCAGCAAGCAGGAAAAATTTGCTTCGGCTGACGACATGGTAGATCAGGCACTTAAAGAGATAAAACTGATTACAGCCGAAGAACTTCACGGGCTGATGAATGGAGAGGAAATTTACACCCTTGTGGATGTCAGACAGCCCGATGAACACTACCCCGGCTACATTCCTGGTTCGGTAAACATTCCCCGTGGCAGCCTCGAGTTTAATGTTTCTGATTCCACTTATTGGGAAGGTGTCGGACTTTACATGCCGCTTCCTGACGAAAAAATTGTTGTGTACGATCAGAAAGGAAAACGCGGCATCCTCGCAGCACAAACCCTTCAGAAACTGGGATACACCAATGTATTCGCACTTAAAGAAGGATGGAAAAAATGGGAGCTGACTTACCCTGATATTTTTGAAAAAAGCCTTGAAAAACTTGGCGGAGGCGGCCATGAAGCACCAAAATCCGGAGGTGGTTGCTAACCCCCTCTTCACAAACTCAAATTCAATAAAAACCCACACCTAAAACAAACAACAACATGAACAAACTAATGAGATTATTCCTGATCCTTGCCTTTGTACCGGCGCTTGTATTGACCAGTTGTAAAAAGGACAACGACGACACCAACTTTGATGCACAGAAGGCATTAACCAAGCATTTGGTAGCCAATAACCTTGACATAAACACCATTATTGGTGGATTTGTCACAGGAGCTCCGGCAGCTGCTGATGTAAACACATTTATAGCTGCAAAATACATAATTGATATCCGCACAGCCGATGAGTTTGCTGCAGGTCATATTGCAGATGCACACCGGGTTGATCTAAAAGACATCCTCACCGAAGCAGCTAAAGCCAATAAACCAATACTGGTGGTTTGTAAATCGGGTCAAACTGCAACCCACGCTGTTGCATTACTTCGTCTTTCTGGTTATGCCGATGCAGTTGCCCTTAAATGGGGAATGAGCGGATGGAACTCAACCCTTGATATCTGGACTCCAAACACTGGAAGCATTGCCGAAGGCAACGCCAACTGGACCACCGATGCAGCTCCTGCTAACCTTACTTATGCAAGCCCAAAGTTCAGCAGCGCCGACACAATTCCTGCAAACATTCTGAAAGCGCGCGTAGCAGCTGTTCTTGCCGAAGGATTTAAAAGTGTTAATCCTGCTGATGTTCTTGCCAATCCTGCCAATTTCTTTGTCAATAATTATTTCAACGAAACCGACTATGCCGGATTCGGCCATGTAAAAGGTGCTTACCGTATCAATCCACTTCTTGTTGGTGATGGTCAGGTAAATTTTCTTGATCCGTCGAAAGAGGTTGTAACCTATTGCTATACCGGCCAAACATCAGGTGCCATAACTGCTTACTTAAGGGTAATCGGCTACAATGCAAAAAGCCTTATGTGGGGTATGAATAAATTCAATAATGCCAGCTCAGCCTGGGGAGAATCTGTGAACAAATGGAAACCGTCAATGGCAAAAAATCTGCCTATCGTTACCGGCAACTAATTAATCTGCTATGAAAAAATACTTTTTCGTATTAATCGCAATTGCAGCGCTGGCTTCAACCCGGGTTTCGGCTCAGGGTTGCGGCGGTGCGGCCTCTGAAGAAGGCCTGAAAATGTTTGGCTTCCTGCAGTCGCAGTATGAGCACCACTTCACCGATCCTTCAAAAAACAGTTTCACTTTTGAAAGAGCACGCATCGGAGCTATGGGCAAAATACCTTACGACTTTTCTTACTATGTGGTTGCTGAACTAAGTCCGTTTATTTCGCCGAACCCTTACCTGCTCGACGCATTTATAACTTACGACCGCTTCAATATGGCACGGTTATCGGTAGGATCCTTTAAAACTCCTTTCGGTATGGAAGCCAACACTGCCTGCAGCGGATTGATGACGGTTTACCGCTCAACAGCTACCCTGCAGATGGTTGCTCCTTTCCGCGATATGGGCGTAATGCTCCTCGGTGGAAACGATACCACATTCGTATCCTATCAACTGGGATTAATGAATGGCGGTGGACTGCTCAAGTTCGACAACAACAAGAAAAAAGACATCGTCGCACGAGTTGTTCTGCATCCATGGGATTTCATTTATGTAGGAGGAAGTTTCCGTCATGGTTACCCTTCGTATCTTAATGATAAGGACACCCGCACAACCATTGGCGGTGAACTTAAATTAAAATACCGCGGACTGACTGTACTTGGTGAGTATATTCTGGACAATGGCGATTACAACCGCGACCTTGGTGGTGGATGTAGTGGAAACCTGATCGAGCTCGGCAAAGACCGCAGCGGTGGTTATGTTACCCTTGCCTATATGACCAAGTGGAATGTTGAACCCGTTTTCATGTATGATTTCTTTGATTCTGGCAATGCCAGCGGATACAAAGAAAGCAATATGACTTTCGGCGTTAACTACTTCTTTAACGACTGGACCCGCCTCCAGCTGAACTATGTTTACCGTGGCGAATCTCCTATTGAGATACCTTCTGATGAAATTGTGGTTCAGGTACAGGTTAAATTCTAATTTAAAACTAACGAAAATGAAAAAACTATTTCTGACTGCCATTGCTTTTGTCGCATTGGGCATTATGGCTCAGGCTCAGGATCTGATTACTGTTGCCGAACTGAGCTCAAAACTAAAAGATGCCAATTTAGTGGTTGTTTCAGCCGAAGTTGAGACTGAATATGCAAAAGTTCACATCAACGATGCTGTTAATGTATCATACAAAAGCCTTGAGAAAACAGGCAGCATCGAAGGTCTGCTTCAATCTCCTGCCGAACTCGCTAAAATTTTTGGCGCCAAAGGGCTAAACGAAAAGAAAACCATTGTGGTTTACGATGAAGGTGCCGGTAAGTATGCCAGCAGACTCTATTGGGCCCTGAAGTATATGGGTGCAACCGATGTAAAAATTCTGGATGGGGGTATGGTCGCCTGGAAAGCTGGTCGTAAACCGGTTACCAAAAATCCATCAACGGTGAAGCCTGCAACCTTTACACCTGCCTTAAACAAAGCTATTTATGCCGACATGAAAGAGGTGCAGGCAGCTTCGGGCAATGCAAAGGTTATTCTTGTTGATTTGCGCGAAGTTGCTGAATTCACCGGCAAAGACCCCAAAAACAACAAAGGCCGCATCCCTGGATCGGTTAATGTAGATCATACTACTTTAAACGCTGCCAACAGTCTTTACAAATCAAAGGCTGAGCTTGAAAAAATCTTCACAGCAGCAGGCGCAACCAAGGACAAGACCATTATTCTGGTTTGTCCTACTGGTGTAAGAGCTGGAAAAGGTTTCGTTGCGCTGAAATCTATCCTTGGATATCCGAACGTTAAAGTTTATGAAGGTGGCGTTAATGAATGGGCTGCCACAGCTTCAAACAAATTAGACAAATAAGCTAAGTTTGTGTTTTTGAAACCGGATACTGCGACAGCGGTGTCCGGTTTTTTTTTGATAGAAATACACTATTGTCCGGAGAAATCTTGAAAAGATATTAGAGATTACCTTCGGTGAGCTCCCTTTGGTCGGTTCTTCACTCCACTTCGTTACGTTCAGAATGACAATGCTTTATCATAAGAGGGAGGGGGCTTGGTGGCGGCTTCGCCGCCACCAAGCCCCCTCCCTACTTGAACATACGTAAACTACAGTCATTCTGAGCGTTAGCGAAGAACCGATCCGCCAGAGGCGGAGAGCTCACCGAAGGTAATCTCATACTTTTCCCCGGACAACCATGAAAAAAATACAAACATCTGATAGGCACCCTTTTTATGTAATTGAATGTTAATATCGTTTAGCTAATGAATATCGACTTTCATGCTCATGCAGGGCTCAGACTGACAGTCATCCTGAGTTGTAACTCAAAAAATAATTGAGCATAATGCGGGGAAGACAGGTGGAAACATCATCCTTATTCATTTTCAGAGAGGTTGAAAGTATTTTTCCACTTTATTGTGAGCAGGGCCAACCTTAATTTATCTTCCAAACCTTAGTAACAGGCAACGCACCGGAAAACCTCCAACCTTAATATTTCTTCCCAACCTTATTTTCCCTTGCATTAAAAAGTGTTTTGCCTTAAAAGGTTCTGAAGAAGAAATAAGCCTGCCTGCGTGCCACTCCGGCAGGCAGGGTTCAAAATCGTTGGGGTCAGTTTTGTTACTAAGGTTTTTAAGAGTTAATAAGGTTAATTTTTACTTTGATCTGCATTTGATTGAATTCTAATCTGTCATTGGTAGCGGTTCCGATAGCTATCGGAACGAAGGAAATTTGGTTCACATATCAGCAAATTCGAAACATAAAATAAACGACATTGGATTGTATTTCAGAAATATAGACCCATAAATTAATCAATCAGAACTGTCATTTAATAAATAAAAAAAAACTCTTGTTAATTATTATTACTTGCTCTAATTTTACACTTTGCTTAGTGTACCAATTACACAAACAAAAACACCTGATTCACATAAAGATCTTTGAAGGCACACCAGGTGAATTTCTTTTCGGAATTTTGCTTACTTTTATTGGCCTGCAACCAGGCTTAATTGATTTTTAATCCAACATTAAAAAAATTCAAAAACAAATCCACTAACACACAAACACATGAGTAAACAGGACAACAGCTACAAAGTGGGAATGTCGGTCATTGGCTCCATCTTTTTTATCTTTGGATTCGCTACAACCTTCATCATTACCCTAAGTGCCAAAGTAAAGGATATTTTTGAGCTCAGCGAATTTGAGGCTCAGATGCTGAACTTTGCCTTCTTTATCACTTATGCAATACTCTCAATTCCTATTGGCTTGTACATCAAGAAAATAGGATACAAGCGGGCGCTGATTATAGGACTTTTACTTATGGCTGCCGGAGGTTTTTTGTTTTATCCTTCGTCAAGTATTCCCTCTTTTCCTCTGTTTCTTCTTTCTACCTTTATTCTGGCTTCGGGAGTTGTATTCCTGCAAACAGCAGCCAATCCATATGTTACAGCCCTGGGACCTGAAGTTACTGCTTCGAGCCGTTTAAACTTAACTCAGGCGTTAAATTCTATTGCGACTATGGTTGCCCCCTGGATAATCTCTGTTTTTATCTTTACAGGTGTTTCAGAAATGCTTGACGCCGCTGGTAAAGCCGAAACAGTACAGATGCCATTTATTATTATGAGTGTACTGATTGTCATTATTGCACTTCTTATAATGACCATCAAGCTTCCTGAAATCGTTCAAACTACTACTACTTCCATAAGGAAAAGTGTATGGAAATACCCTCATGTGCTCCTTGGCGCAGTGGCTATTTTCTTTTATGTGGGTGCTGAAGTTGGAAACGGAAGCCTAATCATAAACTATCTGAAAAATACCAATGGTATGGATCCTGATATGGCTTCAACTTATGCAGCCATATACTGGGGAGGAGCAATGGTTGGTCGTTTCTTCGGATCTTTTATGTTTTCAGGTATTAGCATGTCGAAAAAACTTACCTATGCAATCCCTGTGCTGCTTCTTGCATTGGTTTCCGGTTCTTTTGTAACTGGTTGGAACTGGAATATAGGCGGTATCTTCCTCGGTATTGCGGTTATTAACTTCCTGATTATGCAAATCGGAACCGGCAAGGCTGCACGTACCCTAGCTGTTTTTGCACTGGTCGCAGCTTCTCTTGACCTAATTACAAGTTTTGGCACAGGCGATATTGCATTATGGACGATCATTTCCATCGGCTTGTTCAACTCTATCATGTTCCCGAATATTTTCACCCTTGCTGTGAAAGATCTCGATTCAAGTGAGTTGAGTACTGCTTCAGGAATTATAAACACCATGATTTTCGGTGGTGCGATTATCCCTCCTATCATGGGAAGCGTTGCCGACAATTTCGGCTATACCTGGGCATTTATTGTTCCGGCTCTTTGTTACCTCTACATCTTCTATTATGCGGTGAAAGGCGCCCATATCAGGAGATAAATAACCAAAACTCTGATCATGAAAAATAACATCAACCGAAAACTGAACCTTTTTATAGCCCTGCTGACTTTTCTGATGATTTCAGTTCAGTCATTCAGCCAGACCTATCTGTACTTTCAGGATAGCCCAACCTCTGATCTCTATGATTTTAGCTGGATGGAACTAACGCCTCCAAGTGAACTGGCACGTTTGGGCAATGAATTGCGTAAGTTTCCGGTTGAGTCTTCGACTCCTGCAGTTCAGGGCACAAACAGCCTGCGGCTTAACTGGAAATCAGTTAGTGGTGGCGACTGGGTAGCTATTGCAGCTGCTTTAAACTGGGAAAGTCACAACATCAGCGACACCGATACGCTGATGTTCTGGCTTCGATCAGCTCAGGGAATCAACAACAGCAACCTGCCGAAGATTTTCATGGAGGATGTCAATAATGTCAAAACCACCAAACATATATTTTCAGCGTGGTGCTCAAACCTGACATCCGGTGTGTGGACCAGAGTGGCGATACCAATGAGTCTATTTTTGAATTATGGCGATCCTGTTGATTTTACTCAAATCAAAACCATTGGATTTGCGCAAAATGTTGCCGATGGTGTTTCACACACCTTACTGGTGGATGATATGCGCGTGTTTAAAGGCGATGGCACTGCTCCTCCGGCATCACAACCAACAGGAGTAGTAAGCGAAGGCTTTGACAGCCATGTAGAAATTCTGTGGAATCCCAATCCTGAAACCTCGCTCAACGGATATCAGATACAACGATCAGTTGACGGAGGAAATAACTGGATAATAGCGGCAGTTGTTGACAAGAATACAACCCGTTACATAGACTGGACAAGGCCCCTGGGTAATGCAATAAATGCTACTTATCGCATAAGTGCGCTTAATGCAGCCAATCAACCATCGGCACCTTCTCTTCCGGCAAATGCATCAACCCGCATCTTCACCGATGATGAACTATTGGATATGGTTCAGGAATATACTTTCAGGTACTTTTACGATTTTGCTCATCCTGCGTCAGGAATGGCCCTTGAAAGAAATACTTCCGGAGATATGGTAACATCCGGTGGTTCAGGATTTGGGATAATGGCTTTGACCGTAGGCATTGAACGCGGTTTCATTACCCGGGAGCAAGGTGTTGAACGAATGCAGAAAATCCTTACCTTCCTTGAAATGGCTGACCGGTTTCATGGTGCGTGGCCACATTGGATGAACGGCAATACCGGCAAAGTTGTCACTTTCAGTGAATTTGACAATGGAGGTGATCTCGTTGAAACAGCTTTTCTTGTGCAGGGCCTGCTTGTTGCGCGTCAGTATTTTGATCAGCCTGCGCAAGATGAACAACAGATTGTAAGTCGGATAACTGCCCTTTGGGAATCGGTTGAATGGGACTGGTATTCACGCAATAATTCGGGCGCACTTTACTGGCATTGGTCTCCAAACTATGGCTGGCAAATGAATATGCAGGTAAGGGGATGGAATGAAGCTTCAATCGTTTATATGCTTGCCATTGCTTCTCCAACACATGCTGTGCCTGCATCTTACTGGAACAATGGCTGGGCGGGAATGCCCTATTATACAAACGGAGGTTCGTTCTACGGATACACCCTGGATGTTGGCTGGGACAGAGGTGGGCCGCTCTTTTTTGCGCACTATTCTTTTCTTGGATTTGACCCAAGGAATATCAAGGATAATTTTACCAATTATTTCAATCTTAACCGTAACCACACCCTTATCCACAGGGCCTACAGTATTCATAATCCGCAGAGCCACACCGGCTACGGTCCCAATTGCTGGGGGCTGACTGCCAGCGACGATCCCGATGGCTACACGGTGCATGAACCCGGGGCAGGACGCGATAATGGCACAATTTCACCCACAGCCGCACTTTCGTCGATGCCCTATACACCCCAGGAATCAATTGATGCACTCAAACATTTTTACCGTGAACTCGGCAATAAAACCTGGGGATGGATGGGATTTTACGATGCATTCAACCAAAAAAGAAACTGGTGGGCTACTTCTTATCTTGCCATTGATCAGGGCCCGATTATAGGTATGATAGAAAACCATCGCTCAGGCCTGCTCTGGGAAAATTTTATGGCCAATCCTGAAATTGCACCAATGCTGACTTCTATAGGTTTTGTGCCCGACCCATTTGACCTTGAAGAAATAAATACCACTCAGCATGGATTTAATATTTTCCCAAACCCCTCGTATAGCGGAACCACTACCCTGTCATTCAATTCTTTATCAACTGATAACATTAAAATTTCAGTTGCCGATTTAACAGGCAAAACCGTTAAAGAAATCTCTGGAATTTCGGTTAGTTTGCCAGGCGAGTTCACTATAAACATCAATACATCTGATCTGCCAAAGGGAATGTATCTGATTACTACTTCAGATACACAACACCATATCACAAAAAAACTTTTCATTCAATAACCATAACATTTACTGAAGACCTAAGAAAGGAGGTAAACGCCAAACATAAGCAGGTACTTAAGATTTATCACAAATAGAACAATACCGGGTTAAATATTACCAAACCTAAACCAACAACCAAAATACAACCAAATGAAAAAAATAAAACTACTATTCATCCTGATGTTTGCTCTGGGATTCCTGCCTTTGGCAATGGCCCAGCAAGTAAAGGTTTCCGGTCAGGTTAAAAGTGCTGCAGACGGCGAAACCCTTCCAGGAGTTACTGTTGTAGTAAAAGGCACTACCACCGGAGCAGCCACCGATCTCGATGGCCGTTACAGCCTTGAAGTTCCGGCAACCGCCACCCTGATTTTCAGTTTTGTGGGCATGGAAACTCAGGAAATCCCTGTTCAGGGACAAACTACAATCAATGTTTCTTTATCTTCATCAGCCAGTATGCTCGACGAAGTTGTAGTAGTGGGTTATGGCTCAGCCAAACGGCTTGACCTCACCGGCTCTGTGACAACAGTCAAAGCAAAAGATCTTGCTTATCAGGCCGTTGCCAATCCCGCTCAGGCCCTTCAGGGCAAAGTGGCAGGTGTTCAGGTTACCAACAGCGGTTCACCAGGCAGTTCGCCGGTTATCCGAATCCGCGGACTTGGAACGGTATCTTCAAGTTCAGCACCGCTTTATGTTGTGGATGGAATCTTAACCAACGACATCAGCTACCTGGGAACCAACGACATCGAAAATATAACTTTCCTCAAAGATGCTTCTTCATCAGCAATTTATGGTGTAAGAGCAGCAAACGGAGTTATTATAGTAACCACAAAACGCAGCAGCAGCCGCGAAGCACGTATTTCCTATTCAGGATATACCGGATTCCAAAAGGTGGTAAATAAATTCGAACTCGCCAAAGGAACCCAATACATCGACCTTATCAATGAAAAGAACAAACTTCTGGCCGATGCTTCCGGCACAGCATTTACTCCGGTTGACCCCAACGATTACCCTGATGCAATCGACTGGTACGATGAAGTTTTGCGTGAAAAAGCCATGACACAAAGCCACGATGTAAGCGTGATGGGAGGTTCTGCAAAGAGCCTTTACACCTTCGGTGCTTCATGGTTTACGCAGGAAGGTCTAGTGAAAGGTCATGATTATGACCGTATCAACATCAGATCTTCTCTGGAATCGGAAGTAATGAAAAATCTTAAAGTTGGTTATTCAGCCAATCTTTCAAATTATAAATTCAAGGATGTACCTGGGGTATTTTACAATGCCTATGTGGCGCCTCCGGTTTTTACAGCAAAACTTAACGATTCTACTTTTAACCCGATGGGTGGAGGATCTCTGGGAAATTTTGCCAACCCGGCTGCTCAGCTTTATTATTTCAACAGCCGCTCCAATGGAATCCGTTTTCTTGGAAGTGCATTTGCAGAATTGACAATTCTTGAACATTTCAAGCTAAAAACTGCTTATGGAATGGATTATGGCAGCAACCGAAACAGAAGCTACACACCATATTACGAAGTTTCTCCAACTCAGGTTGATACCAACCGTATGCTCAGCCGTTCAATGGGATTCTCTACCCATGGTTTCTGGGACAATACCCTTACCTACGAAAATACCATTGGTAAACACAGATTCTCAATAATGGCGGGTATGTCTGCACAGGAAAACCGCAATCTTAGCCTTTCAGGAAGCAATAGTGGCGTAGAGAACTATGGCGATCATTCTCTGTATATAAGTCGAGGCGGTGAGTCTTCCAGTGCCGGCGATGGTGGCTCAAAAATTACCGCGCTTTCCACCTTCGGAAGAGCTACCTATAATTACATGGATAAATACCTGTTTACAGGAACCCTGCGCTATGACGGAAGTTCGGTTTTCCCGGCTGACGAAAGATATGACATCTTCCCTTCTGTTGGTTTCGGATGGATTGTGTCGGGCGAAGACTTTATGCAGAATCAGAGCATTTTTAACTTTCTGAAGTTCAGGGCAAGCTGGGGTATCACCGGAAACAATAATATACCGGCCAATCTGTATACACTTACCATAGCAAGAGGAGGTGAACTCTCTACTGCTTTTGGTGAAGGCGGAAATGTTGTAATTGCTGAAGGTGCCAATCTTACAACCGCCGTTCCTCCTACTCTCCTGTGGGAAAAAGTAAATGAATTCGATATCGCTTTCGAAGGACTTGCAGTTGATAATAAACTTTCGTTTGAAATCGACTATTACCACAGACTGACTGTAGATGGAATCTTCCCGACTACGCTTTCGGCAACAGCCGGAACCTCGGGCAGCTACCTGCAAAATAATGGCGACTTCCTGAACTCAGGTATTGAAATCACTTTGGGATGGAATGATAAACTCGGCGATCTGAATTATTCATTCAACACCAATTTTACCTACAACAAAAATGAAGTTAAGGATCTGCTTGAAGGAACCCTTGGTCTTTACGGCGGCAATCTGCCTGTAGGAGGATTTTTCTCTACCTATACCGTTGTTGGCCAACCTATTGGATCATACTACGGTCGCAATGTTCTCGGAATTTTCCAGAATGAAGGTGAAATCGACAACTACACATGGACCGATCCCGAAACCAATGAAGTGAAATTGGTTCAACCCAATGCAAAACCCGGCGACTTCAAATACGAAGATGTTGATAACAATGGGTTGATCGATGCCAAAGACCGCGTATTTCTGGGAAGTGCATTGCCAACCTATCTGTTTGGATTTAACGCCACTTTTGAATACAAAGGTGTAGATTTCAGCATTGACCTCTATGCACAAGGCGGCAATAAAATCTACAATGCCAAACGCGGACAGAGACTTGGTAACGAAAATTACGATCTTGATTTCTACGAAAACCGCTGGAATGGCGAAGGAACTTCAAACGATTACCCATCGGCTGACCTGACCGGCGACAATATGCTGCCCAACTCATGGTATATTGAATCCGGCTCATTTGTGCGTATCCGAAATATTCAGTTGGGATATACCATTCCTGTGAAAGCTGTAAACAAAATCGGAGCAAGGAGTGTACGTGTTTTTGTAAATACTTCCAATCCTTTTACATTCTTTAAGTACAATGGTTTCAGCCCCGAGATTGCCAGTTCTTCACCAACCTCGCAAGGCGTTGACCTGAATGTATATCCGATGTCGGCTACCTACAACTTTGGCGTAAATGTTAATTTTTAACCCTAAAAACAGGATATCATGAAAACATATAAATGGATATTATCCCTCTTGTTTCTAACAGTGCTGGCATTCAGCTCCTGTAAGGATTATCTCGATTTTCCACCCGAAAATACAATACCTGCTGAAGGTTTCTTTGAAACCCAGGAACATGCTGTACAATCGGTAAATTCAATTTATGCACACATGCGCACATGGCCCATGGTTGCTTTTGCATACATCATCATGCAGGAAATTACCTCTGATAATGCTGTAAAAGGCAGTGCGGTTGGCGATGCTTCTTTTATCAACGATTACGACAACTTTTCCTTTACCGCCAACCAGTTTGTACTGAAAGACTACTGGTCAGGCCGTTACACCGGGATAAATCTGGCCAATCAGTCCATCACAAACATTCCTGGTATTTCGATGAACGAATCTCTTAAAACAAGGCTGATTGGTGAGGCAAAATTTCTAAGGGCTTTGTTTTATTTCGATCTGGTACGTGCTTTTGGCGATGTTCCTACACCTGTTGCCGTTCCGGTCGGACCGGAAATCAATTCCCGCACTCCAAAAAATCAGGTTTATGCCATAATTGAGAGTGACCTTCTGGATGCAATCAATACTTTACCGGCTTCATACGATGCTTCCAATAAAGGAAGAGCAACCTCGGGCGCTGCCAAAGGTATGTTGGCAAAGGTTTATTTGTACATGGAAAGATGGGGTGATGCCGAGCGTCTTGCCTCTGAAGTTGTCTCTTCCGGAACTTACAGCCTGAACCCAAGCTTTTACAACACATTCAGGGTAGCTGCCGAGAACGGGCCGGAATCGCTTTTCGAAATTCAGGCTCAGCAGATCGATGGAAACTGGGGTGTATCTTTTTCACAGCACGCCGAAGTACAATCAGTACGCGGACAATGGGGCTGGGGATTCAACATCCCAACAGATGACCTTGCCGCTGCGTTTGATGCTGCCGGAGATCCGGTGCGCAAAGCCGCAACCATTCTCTACAAAGGTGATGTAACTCCCGAAGGTGATGTGATTTCCGGAGTAGCTTCACTCGATGGCATTACCGGAACTCCTCGCTACAACGGGAAGGCTTATTATCCACCCAGTCTGCAGGTTTACGGGCCCTATGGTTCAGGTCAGAACATCAGGGTATTGAGATACGCCGAAATTCTGCTGATTCAGGCTGAAGCCCTTATTCGTCAAGGCAATTCATCAGCATCAGCAACTCCGCTCAATGCCGTAAGAAGCCGTGTGGATCTTCCTGCTATCAACTCTCCGGTTATAGAGGATATTTACCGTGAACGTCGTCTTGAACTTGCTTTTGAAGGCGATCGCTTTTTCGATCTGGTAAGAACCGGACAAGCCGCATCTGTGCTGGGTTCAAAAGGATTTACAAGCGGCAAAAATGAGCTGTTTGCCATTCCTCAGGAATTGATTGATCTTTCAGAAGGAAACCTGACCCAAAATCCAGGTTATTAATTCAGCGATAGGGTTTGAAAATTATCAGACCACTATCTGAATATAACCGGATGCATTAAAATTGATTTACAGTGCATTGATTTATTAAAAAAGCCAGAGACCATTTAAATGGATCCCTGGCTTTTTTTGCTTTAGTATCTTGTCTTTTTCGAAATCGGAGGTCGGAAGTCAGAGGTCAGATTTCAGAAATTCGAACTCAGAGGTCGGAGGTCAGATATCAGATGTCAGAGGTGAGAATTGGTTCCGATAACTATCGAAATCGGAATTCCGAAATCCAAAATCCGCAATCCAAAATCCGCAATCCGCAATCCGAAATCCGAAATCCGAAATTGAAATCCCTTAATTCTCCGAACTCCCCTCTCCTCCTCTGAACCTATGTCCGTCATTCACCATAAACCAGACTGCAACATCACCTGTACGGTATTTCGAATCAACCTTTTTGGTTCTGATGTTAATTTTTCTGGGAGTCATCATTCTTCTGATGGTTCGTTCATCGCGGTTAAAGCCAACATCAAATGCTGTTGCATAAAAACGCGCTTTGTCCTCGTCGTTTTTCCACTTGATATGGGCATAACGTTTGTCCATGATTTTGTTAAACATAACCAGATAGCGCAATTGCCATTCCATTGATTCAAGACGGCGGGCCCTTTCGCTTCGGGCTTTCGGGGTATTTGAAATCACAAATTTATAAGGACCAAGTTTTTGCCGGGTGTAAGTGCGTTCAACAAGCTCTGCAAAAGAAGGTTTCATTTGGAACCGCCCAACCGAGTAGTGCGCGTATTTTCGTCCCGATCGGATGTATAGGGTACGCATTGCACTGGCTTCAACAATATCGCGGAGTGCAGAATATCTGATCATAGCAGGAATAACAGCACTTAACGCGATATCCGGCTGTAATTTTTCCAGAATAATGGTATCGGTCATCCAGGGATTCTTCAACAGAAAGTCCACTGCATCATAGTACTTATTGCCAAGCTCTGATGTAAGATCTTTAACAGCAACCTTGTCCTGAGCATAAGCGGCAACAGCACCATAGCAGATAGCCACCAACAACAGGGCAAAGGGCAAGACAAATGCAGTTTTATATTTGAATGAATTCACAAAACGGGGAATCGAACGATTTCAATACAGAATGACAGTCATTTCCGTTAAAAGTTCAAAAATAGAGGATTTCTTTTAAAGTTAAAGAAATTTACATCTATAAAACATTAATAAAAAACAATGAGCCGGAAATAAATGCGAAAACACCTTAATTTCTCAGCAAAATATCAGTTCTGCAATTACTTAATTTGAAATCCGTCGTTATTTAAGTTGTTTGTGTAAGTTTAACACTTTTTAATAAAAAAAAATCAATTTTACAGGGTTATTTAGCATTCTATAGAAAAATGATCTATATTTGTGGGAGAAAAAATTACTAACCAAAACCAAACAACTATGAGAAAAATTACCCTTTTAATTGTACTTATGTTCACCTTTTCATGGGCTTCGATGGCACAGGTTGTCGAAAACTTTGAAAGTATAAAGATGAACATTTTTGCTCAAGGCACCAATGGATCAGTTTCTGTAGTCGCTAATCCCGACCCATCAGGAATAAATACCAGTGGAATTGTAGCAAAAATTGTACGTGGCTTCGATGGCGATCCCTGGTGCGGATGGTATGCAACCATTCCAGTTCCCATTGATTTCAATACCAATAAATATGTTCACTTAAAGGTATGGAAACCACGTATCAGCCCTGTAAAATTCAAAATCGAAGGAGGTGAAACCGGAGACATCGAAACGGCATCAATGAATCCTCAAACTATTGTTAACGGATGGGAAGAATTGGTTTTTGACTTCACTGCTGCTACAGGTCCTTATGTGAAGATTGTTTTCTTTCCCGATTTTGAAGATCCTCTCACCCTCACCGAGGACATCACAGTTTATCTGGATGATATCTATGTAAATAACGATCCAACTCCTGGCAGTGCGCCAGTGCAGCTAATTGAAAATTATGAGCATATCCCACTCAACATTATGCTTGGTGGTGCTACCGATCTGAGTAAATTCACGCTGGTGCAGAATCCAGATAAATCAGGCGTTAACCTGAGCGATTATGTGATCGAGTTCCTTCGCGATAAAGACGGTGTTCCCTGGGGTGGCTTCTGGTCAGCTCTGCCGGTTCCTGTTGACGTTACCACGAACAAATACGTTCACGTAAAAGTATGGAAACCCCGCGTGAGCGAAATCAGATTCAAACTTGAAGGTGGAGCAGCAGGTACTCTGGAAATCCCTTCCCGCGCCCCTCAGTTGACTACCAATGCATGGGAAGATATCGTTTTCGATTATTCGGAAAAAACCGGAACCTATCCAATCATTGCTTTCCTTCCTGATTTCTCTGATCCCGTTGGCCTCGATAATGACATGGTTCTTTATTTTGATGATATCATTATAAATAATGATCCCAATCCTATGACTCCTCCTCAACTCACCCTGAATGTTGATATGTCAGAAGCTGGTGATTTGACTGGTGTCCCTGTTTATCTTTCAGGTGCGCTTGGCGGAGACTATGGAACATGGATGCAGCCTGGAACAAACCCAAGCCTCCAAATGCTGGATACTGATGGTGACAAAATATATTCTGTTACGATCTTCGTCCCTGACGGAACTTACGAATTCAAATTCTTCAAAGGTGCTAACTGGGACGGAGGAGATCCTATTGGAAACAGAATCCTTCAGTATGCAGGTGCTATGAATGTGACCTACAAATGGAACGTTGCGGGTGCACTCAGTGTTCCTCAGAATCCTTTGGTTGACAAAATCAAAATGTATCCTAACCCTGTTAGCAACGAACTGATTATCAGCAATTCTGTTGAAGTTAAAGAAGTAACCATTACTTCAATGCTGGGTCAGATTGTTGGTACTTATCAGATCAATGGCATTGGCAGAACCCCAATCAATACCGCAGATCTAAGCAACGGACTCTATTTCGTTACTTTCTACGGAAAAGATGGCAGCCGCCTTGTTCAAAAACTGATTAAGAATTAAATTCTTTTTCTTATTTCAAAGAGAAGCCTCCTTTTTGGGGGCTTTTTTTTATACTATCTCTGTAGAAAATCTGAAACGTATTTGCTATTTTAACGTGAATTTAACGAATATACTTTCTTATTTAGCGTTAATCTATCAATTATGAAAAACCACAAAGAATCCTCTCCTATTTCTGAGCCATCCAGCCAGCCTAATAATTCTTATCTTTGCAAAAAAAATAACATCATGAACAGAGGACCCATTTCGCAGTTTATAGAGCACCATTATCGCCATTTTAATTCCGCTGCATTGGTAGATGCCGCAAAAGGTTACGAAAAACATCTGGCCGAAAACGGAAAAATGATGATCACCCTTGCCGGAGCCATGAGCACGGCCGAACTGGGAATATCTCTTGCCGAAATGATCCGTCAGGATAAAGTACAGATTATCAGCTGTACAGGCGCCAACCTTGAAGAAGACATTATGAATCTGGTGGCTCACAGTCACTACAAAAGGGTGCCTAACTACCGTGATCTTACCCCGGAACAGGAATATGAATTGCTCGAAAAAGGATTGAACCGGGTTACCGATACTTGTATTCCCGAAGAAGAAGCTTTTCGCAGAATTCAGCACCACATCGAAAAAATATGGAAAGATGCACAGGCAGCCGGTGAACGGTATTTCCCTCATGAATACATGTACAAGCTTCTTTTGAGCAAATCAATGGAACCGGATTATGAAATAGATCCCAAACATTCATGGATGCTGGCCGCTGCCGAAAAGAACCTGCCCATTATTGTTCCCGGCTGGGAAGACAGTACCATGGGGAATATTTTCGCATCTTACTGCATCAAAGGTGAGTTAAATCCATCAACCATGAAATCAGGGATTGAATACATGATTTGGCTTTCAGACTGGTACCGTAAAAATTCAGCGGGCAAAGGCGTCGGATTTTTCCAGATCGGCGGAGGAATTGCCGGCGATTTCCCCATTTGCGTGGTTCCTATGATGTATCAGGATCTGGAGTGGCACGATGTTCCTTTCTGGTCGTATTTTTGCCAGATAAGCGATTCAACAACTTCCTATGGCTCATATTCCGGTGCAGTTCCCAACGAAAAAATTACCTGGGGAAAGCTGGATATTGATACTCCGAAGTTCATTGTAGAAAGTGATGCCACTATTGTTGCACCTCTGATTTTTGCATGGTTGCTCGGGTGGTAAATATGCAATGATTCTGATTTTTTAGATCAGATTATACTGCTTTGCCCTCATAAAATGAAAAACCTGCTTGACTCTTTAAGGTCAGGCAGGTTTTTCATTTTAGCATCTTCAGAATCTTTTACCACACAAAAGTTACAACCGAAACTGCCGGAATATTCACTGTAAAAATTGTGCTATCCTGTTCAACAGCAAAAGAAGTTGCCTGATTTCCATAATTTGCAGCGATTAAAACCATGGTACCATCCGCGTTGCGGAAAGCAACAACACCGGCATCACCGGCCGATTGTGGCAAATTTCCTGAAACCCGCACTGCTCCGGGTCTTACAAACTTTGAGAAATGGGCAATAGCATAGTATTCTTCATTGCGCGTAATTTCTCCGCTCGTTGAATTAATTGTAATTACACCCCGGCAATTGTTGCAGCCGTTGTTTTGTGGTCCGTAATTTTCATCCAGAGCCAGATTCCAGAGCAATGCATTTTTCGACCAGTTGCGGGCGGTTCCGATAAAGATATTCCGCATATTCCACATCAGGTTTCCGGCAAAGTCAGTTGCCCACGCTCCTCCTGAAATCTCGGTAAAGTATAAACCTTTGTCAGGATGTGCATTATGAACAGTTGACATAGCCGAAACATCTCCGGCATAAGCATGAAACGCCGAACCTGTAACATATTGTTTTGCAGCGGGGTCATTCAGGATAGTAATAGGATAATTCGGTTCATCCCAATTGTGATCATAAGTGATAATCTTTGTTTTTAATCCTGCTGCTGTAAATTTCGGACCCAGGTGGCTTTTGATGAAATTGAGCTGCTCAGTTGCCTGCATCTCCATGCACGGGTAATTTGCCGAAAAATGCAAAGGCTCATTCTGTATTGTAATGGCATCAATAGAAATCCCTTCCTGCTTCATTGCATTGATGTACCTGACAAAATAATCAGCATAAACATCGTAGCAGGCTGTTTTAAGTTTGCCACCTTTCAGATTGTTGTTGGTTTTCATCCATGCCGGCGGACTCCATGGCGATCCCAACACTTTTATATCCGGCACTACCTGAAGAATCTCTTTCAATACCGGAATCACATCATCATAGTCCTGAGCCAACGAAAACTGCTGAAGCTCAAAGTCGGTTTGCCCGGATGGAAGATCATTGTAAGTGAAATCGGAAAGCGAAAAATCAGAAGCACCCATGGTTAATCGCAGGTATGAAACTCCGATTCCATCGGTCGGGTTAAAAAGTTCACTTAAAAGGGTCTGCCTGGCTGATGGAGTCAGTTTGCGATTGATAAGCCATGCCGATGACCCGGTTAATGCTGCTCCATAGCCTTCAACAACCTGAAACTTAAAGCCGGTGTCAATCCGCATCACGGCCATTCCGGTCGGAACCGATTGGATAAACTCAATTTCATTCTGCTTCGCGAAAAGCGCAGTTTTATCGCCTTTGGTCAGAAAAACCTGAACTTTTTTGCCATTCGGCGGATTGTCCGGACCATTGGGCTTGGTCTTGTCTTTCCCTGCACAGGAAATAACTCCTCCCAGCAGAAGGAAAGCCATTAGCAATCGTGATATGGTTTGATAGAGTTTCATGATATGAGGTTGTAAAAGAAACAAAAAAGTATTTTTAATCGACTCCCGCTGCCTGATCCTGAAGGCTAATGAATTGGCTTGAACAGGGATAAGTCAGAGGCGCATCTTTTGTTGAGATGCGCCCCTGCCGATTTACTTCATACCGCAACATTCAGTCAGAAATCAGAACCGAAGCGAAGCGGAGCTAACCGAAGGTAAATCCGAAATCAGTACCCCGGATTCTGGGTCAGCAATTCATTTTTATCAAGCTCTGATTGAGGGATGGGCCACAAAAGACCATTCTGTGTCAGGTTATAACCGTATTTATTCCCGTCAGGACCAATTGCATTGTTAATTACTTCAATGGCACGGCCTGTGCGTTTGAGGTCGAACCACCGGTGTCCTTCAAAAGCAAGTTCCAAACGGCGTTCCTTTTCAATGGCAAGCCTCATAGATTCCTGAGTTGTTGCTGTTGTATTTGGAAGGTCAACACGGCTTCTGATCTGATTCACCAATTGAGCAGCTCCGTTCACATCTCCCAGCTCATTCATGGCTTCGGCTTTAAGGAGTAGAATATCAGCAAGTCTGAGCAGAATATAATTTTGCGAACTAGGCCAGGTAATAATCCTGTATTTGTATGTAAAAGGATAATTTGCAGCCGGCCAGTTTGCATCGGACCATTTGCCTGTTACATTCTCAAAAGAAATGGATGAATTTTTGCGGATCAGATCATTTTCATCATTAAATGCCTTCACCAGGTCATTTGAAGGTGTATTGAATTTCTTCCAGTCCGTTCCTCTGAACATACTAGCACCCCAATTGGCGTTGCTGGGAGTTCCCTCATAATTGACTTCAAAAATTGACTCAGCAGAATTTTCATTCTGATTATTCCAGAGCATATCATACTCCGGCAATAAAGAATATCCACTATTGATCACCGCATCGCAATACTCAACCACTTTAGAATAATCTTTTGTATCCATCGTGGCATAAACCTTAGCCAAAACAGCATTAGCGGCTCCTCTGGTAGCAAATCCCTTGTGTTGCTGAACCGCTTTTACATTTTCGGAAGCATACTCAAGATCCTGAATAATTTGTGCATAAACCTCAGCCATAGATTTACGCTCAGGATACAATTGTGGATAGATTTCACCGAGTTCTGCTGCACTTATACTGGTAACCTCTTTAAGCTGCAGCGGAACATCTCCCCAAAGTTGCACCGCCTGAGAATAAATAAAAGCTCTGACAAACATTGCCTCGCCTTTTATTTCACGTCTGCGCTGGTCTGAAAGCGAGGGATCAGGGGTTATATCAACATTATTAATTACCAGATTTGCTTTCCCGATAGTCTGATACAAATAAGCCCAATCACGGCTTACATTTGAGTTAGTTGAAATAAGCATGTACTCATCAATCTGAAAATTGGCCGGATTATCAGCGCCGGCATAAGCGTCATCCGATTGAGCATCGCCATTTACAAAATAATCCAACTGCCAGTACTCATTTTGAAAGTCGCCGTAAACGGCACTAAGGGCAGCTTCAACATCGTTTCCGGTTTTAAAGATGGTATCTCCAGCCTGTTCAATAAATAATGAATTTCCGGTAGGCTTAATATCCAGAAATTTTTCACAGGAAGCAAAAAGCAAAACCAGTGAAAGTGCAAGGGTATATTTGATTATTTTCTTCATGACTTTACGATTTAAAATTCAACATTTAAACCAAAAATTATAGTACGAGATTGCGGATACGTACCATAATCAATACCAACTTCAACAGCACTGCTACCGTAAGCATTCACCTCAGGGTCAAATCCCGAATATTTTGTAAATGTTATTAGGTTTTGTCCCGTTACATAAACAGACAGGTTTTTGATAAAAGTAAACCTTGGATGATTATTCAAAACATTGTACGACAGTGTGGCAGATTTCAGCCTGAGGTATGAACCATCCTCAATAAACCGGGTTGAATTACGAACATTATCCACATTTCCTCCACCCGTGGCACGAGGAATATCGGTGTTTGTATTTTCAGGAGTCCAGCGGTTCAGAACATCAACCGACTGATTTTTGCTGTCGAACATTCCTTCAAGGTCAATACGGGTTGCATTGAAAATATCATTTCCATAAGACCCCTGGAAGAACAGATTAAGATTAAACTTTTTGTAAACCAGATTATTGGTAAATCCGAATGATGTTACCGGCATTCCATAACCAATTACAGTCCTGTCTCCCGGATCAAAGATTCCGTTATTATTCACGTCCTTGTATGTGATATTTCCGGTTTCGGGATCGACTCCCTCAGAAACATAGCCGAAAAAAGTACCCAAAGGAGATCCTACCATTACACGGGATACATATTCATTGTTACTATAAATCCTTCCAAAGTCGTAGATCGGGCTATAAACAAGGTTTGTAACTTCATTCTTGTTAAATGAAAGGTTAAAATTACTACTCCACTTTAAATCCTTCTGGTCAATATTGACTGTATTAAAGTTGAACTCAATCCCTTTATTAACAATTTCGCCAGCATTGGTAAGAATTGAAGATACAGGCAGTGACGCTGTAAGTGGTACATTTAGTAGAACATCAACTGTTTTTTTGTAATATGCATCAAAATTGAACACCAACCTACCTTGCCACATGGTAAGGTCAAAGCCAAGACTTGTTTGTTTAGTAGTTTCCCATTTAAGATCAGGATTTCCATAGCTAGACTGATAAATGCCTGGCCCTGCAAGCGTAGAATCGGGAGTACGACGGTAATATGACCATAATGCAAATGCTGCATGGTCAGACAGGCCTTCTACATTCCCGGTTTCACCATATCCACCCCTTATTTTTAGATCGTCAATATAAGTGAGATTTTGCATAAATCCTAAAGATGAAAGTCGGTAACCGAGAGAAAAAGCAGGCATTGTGCCCCACTTATTAACCAACTTCGAACTGCCGTCTCTTCGTAATGAGAATGTTGCATAGTACTTACTGTCAAAATCGTAATTAAGCCGACCAAAAAATGAGACCAAAGCATTCGCACCATGCCAGGTTCCAACTGCCGATGTATTAATCTGGTTTGCAGCCCAAATATCTTTTATGCCGGTATCAGCGGGAAAATCCTTAGCTTCAACATAAGTGCCGCGGCCTTCATACTTCCTTAATGTGTTTCCTCCAATAATACTGAGATTGTGCTCATTCCATTTCTGTGAATAATCAAAGTAATTCTCAACCTGCCATACCATATGGCTCGAGTTGTCAGATCGGCCGATGCCATTGTTGGCTCGCCCGTAATTGGTACTTATTGGATCAAGGTAATAATCCCAACGTCGCGAAGTTATGTCGGTTCCAACATTGGACTTAAGCTTGAGGCCTTTAATCAAATCTATCTCCAGATCAACAGTTCCAAGTAATTTATTCTCCCTGCTAAACTGGTCGGGAGCATCCATATACGCAACAGGGTTTTCCCAGGACGATTGGAAAGGGTTCTGATCATACCAGCCACTTCCGTCATTTTTAAATACATTAAGAAATGGGGGAGTATTTAATGCACTCATAATGACACCACCGCGCCCCGAACTTGAATTATCAGGAGTGTCTTTTGTGTCAAGATTCCAAGCTGTTAAACTGGTTTTCAGCCTTAGCCATGGCCTTAATTCATTGTCAAGATTCATTCTGATAGTATATCGATCAAAGCTGGCAGGTCGCACCATACCTTGTTCTGTTAAATATCCGCCTGACACAAAATACCTGCTTTTTTCACTTCCACCTGAAACTGATGCCTGATATGATTGCTGAAAACCTGTACTGAATGTCTCATCCATCCAGTCATTAAACTGGGTCCAAGAGGGATCGTATGAGACTCCGATTTCATTCATCAGGTCTCGATATTGTCTGGTATTAAGTACATCAATTGATTTTCTGAGTGTTGAAACTCCAAAATAAGTATTAAAAGAAACTACTGGCGTATCTGAATTGCCTCTTTTGGTAGTGATAATTACGACTCCATTGGCTGCAGCTGCTCCATAAATGGCGCTAGCCGCAGCATCCTTAAGGATTGACATAGATTCTATGTCGTTGGGATTTAACCCGCTGATGTCTGTAGTTCTTATTCCATCCACAATATAAGCAGGTTCATTTCCGGCCAGAACAGAAGTTGCACCGCGCACTCGCACAGCAATTCCTCCGCCAGGTTTACCCGAAGTCTGTGTTACCTGAACCCCGGCAGCCGTACCCTGCAATGCCTGAGCAACCGAAATAATCGGCCTGTCTTTCAACACTTTACTATCTACAATAGCTACTGCAGATGTAATGTCCCTCTTTTTCTGAACACCATAGCCAACAACTACCACTTCATCAAGAAGTCTGCTGTCTTCAAGAAGTGTAATATTGATCACAGATTGATTTACAATAGCAATATCCTGTGAAACAAAGCCCATAAAACTGAATTGGATTGTATTTCCGGCTTCAACATTAAGGCTGTAGTTGCCTTCAATATTGGTGGTTGTGCCCGAACCCGTACCTTTAACCAATACGGTAACCCCCGGCAGCCCCTGCCCTGCAGCGTCAGAAACTCTGCCCGAAATCTGCCTGGTTTGCGAAAATGCAAACAAACTGACAAGGGTGAATGCAATTATTAAGAGATATTTATTCATCATCAGTGTTTTTAAAATTTAAAATTCATTTCCGGATTAACCAAATTAGCGTTCAAGAACAACTGACCATGATGAACTTCCATCATGATTGGCTGAAACATCAACAGTAACAAAAAGATATTCCTTTGTTCCTGTATTTGCATAGCCCATGACTTCATATATATTGGTCAGATTTCCACCATTCGGAGGATTGGTGGAAGTACTGTTTTCACCTCCAAAGTACCCTTTATAAAACCCGATAAAAGCAGCTTTGCTGCCACCGTTGGTCAGTGTGATTTTTGCACGAGTGGTGCCTGAAGCCGGTGTAAATGCGTATGAGTGAATTCCGCTTCCGAATGCGGCACCATTGCCACTTGCCGCAATTTCATCATCAGAGATACAACCGTTCTGACCACCGAAATAACCATCGTTGCGTCCATCACCATTGGTTTTATACTCATATACTCCGCCGGCACTGAAAATAAACTCATCATTAATTATGCATGACCAATCATCTACACCGCTTGCAGATCCATTAAGAGAACTAAGCGGTACACTATACCATGCATCGCTTCCCATTGCGGGACCAACAAAAATTGATTTCTCATCTAACCTCACACTCCACGCTGAACCCTGAAGCTGTGAAGCTGTCATATCTGCAGAGGCAATAAAAAAGAATTTTAATGCGGTGCTGAAACCATTGGGATTGGTGGCTGTGAGTTTCACATTGAATGCACCATCGGTTGGATAAGTATAAACAGGATTCTCCTCGGTTGAGGTTTGCCCGTCACCAAACTCCCACAAATAGGATTCAGCGAGGGTTGTTGTGTTAGTAAAAGCAATGGTACGACCTGTGACAACGGCTGTAAAACCAGCACTTGGCGCAGGCCCTGGAATTGGAGGTTCATCGGCAGGATTATCGTAATGCACAAGCACAAAACGCCAGTAAGCTGGTTGTGGTGAACTTCCACCTGTCATATAAGAAGTTTGCAATATCAATGTATCAACTGTTCCTTCGGTAAGCTTGATAATCTTATAGGTAACCGATGTTTGAGGAACAGTTACTTCTGCATCAGTAGCAACTTTACAAAGGCCAATATAAGCCCCCAGTCCGGTTACTTTAAGCGTTGGTTCGGTTCCTGATGTCAGTTCAAATCCATGAGTACCACTGCCCCATGCTGAAAGATCTTCACCACTTATGCCCTCCATTTTATCGGTAGAACCGCATATGTTTGCCGGGAAGAATACACCTCCTTCGGCCCAGTAATCTCCTTTGGCATCAAACACCATTGTGCCTCCACGCTGAAAGGTCCATTCATCGTTCAGCATACAAGGCCGGTTGGCAAGTTCATCGTTTTGGCGACCCATGGCCCACCAGATTGATGAGAAATTTGCAGGACCGACCTCCAGTGGATATCTTCCGGTGCTCACATCCCTGATCAGTTTCCATGTTTTGGAGGTTGCGCCTACAAGCTTGGCCAGATCAACATCGGGATCAGTTACAATAATTTTAACCGAATAAACATCTTTTGCACCATTTGATGCTGTGGCTGTAAGCGTTACGGTATATTCGCCTTCAGCAGAATAGTTGTGTACCGGAGTTTTTTCGTCGGCTAAGGTGGTGTTGTCGCCAAAATCCCACACAATTTCGGGGCTTCCCTTGATTGCATTGGCATGGCTGGTAAATGTAACTTTTCGGAAATCCGCCTCATCTATTGAATAGGTAAATCCGGCAATTACATCATCCTCCTTCTCTTTCTTACATGCCGTAATCTGGGTAATGACCAGAAACAGCAAAACGATCCATTGGATTTTGAATAATTGTTTCATTTCTGTTGGTTTGGTTTGGTTTGGTTGATTTTGTTGTTATAATTGCGTGAAAATTCAATTCTCTTTTCAATAAGGTCACATAAAGTTAGTTGAAAAAAGCTTTTTGCGACTTCCGGATCTGCAGTTTTTTAAATTTCCGGCAATGCAGGAAGCAGATTGATAACTGATCTGAAAGATTCAGATGGATTTAAAAACCACACTTCATAATTCATATTCTGCTGATGCTCTGATTGTTAAACCTGATGGCACAAAAACATCTATGAATCAGATTACCATGTGTAATCATATCACTATGTATGTGTACCTCATACACTAAGTAGGCATAAAAGTAGAATAACTTTTTGATATTATTTAAAAAAAACAATAGATTTTTTTCGACACAAAATAATCAGATTCTGCATCACTTAAATGAAAATAAGTCAGGCAGAGTAGCTGATTTTTTGAGACAGAATCTCTTTTTTCAATAGTTAGCAAGAATAAATCCACCAAAAAAACCTGCCAGTCTTTTCAGTCTGGCAGGTATATTTGAATTCCTTATGAATGTATCAAAAGGTTTCGAAAATGTCGATTAGGTGATAATTATTTTAAACCCGAGTTAAACCGGAGGGTAATCAAACTGCTGACTAACCTTGCTGCAACGTAATTCGGTGCTTTATTATATTTAATAGGAGTAAGTCCTGAAATGCACACACCGGCTAAGATAGATTTCTCATTTATCTTTTGCAGGATGTCCATCAGCAACTGCCACTCCATACCACCTGGCTCAGGCGTGGCTACGGCTGGCATAAGCGAAGGATCCAGCACATCCAGGTCGATGGTAATAAGAACATTCTTTGTCAGTTTGTTCAAAAGATCATACATCCAGGTTTTATTACCGCCATCAAGAATATTGTCAGCATAAAATATGCGTCCCGGCTGCACAACTTCGCGTTCCTGAGCGCTCATGCTTCGAATGCCGACCTGCACTACCGGTGCCACTTCAATGGCATGAGACATAACACAATGGTGATTCAGATTGCTTGCTCCGAGCACGCTTCTGATACCTGCATGGGCATCAAACTGCACAATGGTAAGGTCTTTTTCTTTGAAAAAATCGGCAAAAGCCCTGAAGGCTCCGATGGCAACCGTATGTTCACCGCCAAGAATAACCGGAAACTTCTTTTTTCGCAACAACTGTAAAACGTTTGCCCTCACCTCTTTAATCATCTTCTCGACATTTCGCTCACGAATAGATTCAGAAGTGTGAATTCCTGCCCTCCATGCCTCGGTATCGGTAAAAATATCGTAAAGATCAATAAAAGCTGAAGCTTCAATGATGGCATCAGGCCCTTTATCTGAACCTTTAAACATAGAATTTGATCCTTCAAAAGGAACAGGCACTATAACTGCTTTTGAACTTTCAAAAGTTGAAAACGGCTCAGGGATTGCTCCGAATTGTTTCTGTTTCATAATCATGATTTAGATGAAGAATAATCGGAATTGTCAGAAATGACCGAACAGATTTCATAGGAAATCTATTTGAAGAGCCACAAAAGTAATCAAGTTAAAGTCAAAAATCAATACCCAAGGATACGAAGCATGGATTTATGTGTTTGCTCCTTGGCAAAAAGCTTGGTCGTATATTCGCCTTCTTCATCAAGATCGATGATGATATGCTTAGGTGCAGGAATAAGGCAATGTTGTATTCCTCCATATCCACCAACCGATTCCTGATATGCGCCCGTATGAAAAAGTCCGATGTACAGCGGCTCTTCATTGTCGAGTTTTGGGAGAAATATTGCATTTGCATGGGCTTCAGCATTGTAATAATCTTCACTGTCGCAGGTAAGTCCGCCAAGAAAAACCCTTTCGTACTCTGAGTCCCATTTATTTATTCCCAATAAAATAAAACGTTGATTCAACGCCCATGTATCAGGCAGAGTTGTCATGAATGACGAGTCAATCATATTCCATAACTCTCTGTCATTCTGGCGCTTCTGGTCAATTATGGAATAGAGAACAGCTCCGCTTTCGCCAACTGTATATGAACCGAATTCAGTAAAAATATGAGGTTCAGGCGTATTGTTCCTGTCGCAGATCATTTTTATCTGAGCCAGAATTTCGTCGGCCATATACTCGTAATCGTAATCGAACGACAGTGAATTCTTAATCGGGAAACCGCCTCCTATATTCAATGAGTCAAGCTCCGGACAAATACTCTTCAACTGGCAATACAAGTTAACACATTTTGACAATTCATTCCAGTAATAGGCCGAGTCTCTGATACCGGTATTGATGAAAAAGTGCAGCATTTTAAGCTGAAACTTCGGGTTGTTTTTTATTTTTTCCTCGTAATAGGGAATGATGTCATTGTAGCGGATTCCAAGTCTGGAAGTATAGAACTCAAACTTTGGTTCCTCTTCAGATGCTATGCGCATACCAATCTTACACTTGCGTGTAATGTTCCTGTCAAGCTGATCCAACTCAAACTTATTATCAAGAATGGGAATGGTATTTTCAAAGCCCTCATTGATAAGATTAGAAATATTTTCGATATACTGAGGTCTTTTGAAACCATTGCAGATAACGTAGGTTTCCTTGCTGATAAGGCCTTGCTCATGAAGAATCTCAAGCAGAAAAATATCAAAAGCCGAGGAGGTTTCAAGATGAACATCATTTTTAAGTACTTCTTCCAGTACGAAAGAAAAATGTGAACTCTTTGTACAATAACAATAATGGTAATCGCCCTTGTAATCGCTTCGGGCAATAGCCACATTAAAGAACTTTTTGGCCTTTTGTATCTGTTGACTTATCTTGGGCAGATAGGATATTTTAAGTGGAGTACCATACTGTTTAATGATATCCATTAATGGAATATTATGAAAGTAGAGCTCGTTGTCCTCAACGCGAAACTCATCCTGAGGAAAGTCGA
This sequence comes from Bacteroidales bacterium UBA5197, assembly GCA_002412885.1. Taxonomy (GTDB): domain Bacteria; phylum Bacteroidota; class Bacteroidia; order Bacteroidales; family Lentimicrobiaceae; genus Lentimicrobium. The sequence continues at coordinate 80,078 of DHVX01000084.1, read as the reverse complement.
AGGTCTGCTCAATCAGGTCCAGATATTTGTTTTTCATACCAAAGCCTATCGTTTAAACAATGTGAAGTGCAAAATTATAATAAATTCTTTTCGCTTTATGAAGGAATAATAAATATAGTTAAACGATTCGGATCAAGTATTTTTCTATCATGTAATTGATCTGAATATTGTGCATGAAAATTAATAATTAATCTTTTTTATCTGATTGTCAGTCACTTATCTTTTTATCATACATTTTACCTTTAAAATAATTGCAAATCTGCCGCAACCGGACAGCTTTCATTTTAATAATTTAACAGCTTCGGATTCTGATTTGCTTTGTCATATTACTACAACAAATGCAAAAGCATGGTTAAGAATTATTGCTTCAGGGCGTTTTAAGTCACTCAAAATAGTATTGGTCAATGATTCGGGATGAAACAAAAAAGTCCTGATTAAACCACGAATTGAGTTTAAATCAGGACTTTATGAAGGAAAGTAGTTTGTAATCAGTAGAAGAAGCTTAGATGCTTCAGTCAAATCTACTCATATTTAAGCGCTTCAACCGGATTTGCATTTGCGGCTTTAAGTGCCCTGTAAATAATAGTAGAAAACGCAATCAGCATGGCAGCAATAACGGGTACAACCATATGAAAAACATTTATACTGATTCGGTATGCAAATCCATCGAGTTGAAGCTGCATCAGATAATAACCCAACGGCAAAGCAATCATGCCTGCAATTAAAACCAGAACAAGGTAATTCTTTATCAGCATATAAGTTATTTGCCACACCTCCCCGCCAAGTACTTTTCTTATTCCGATTGATCTCGTTTTTTGTTCCAACACAAGCGAAGTAATACCAAATAAGCCCAGACAGGAAAGCAGCAATGAAATCAATGTAAAATAGATAAAGAGGGTAAACGAGCTCTGGTCGCTTTTGTAACTTTTTGCACCATAGTTGAGTGCATCAACAATTTGAACAGGTTGCCCGGGAAAGATTTCCTTCCATTTATCTTCTAAAAAAGTTTTTGCTTCATCCGGCTTTGCACCATCTGCAAGCTTAACTACAACACCTCTGAATTTTTCAGGCTGCCATGTCCATATTGCAGGTTCAATCTGGCTACGAAGCGAATAATAATGATAATCATTGATTACACCAACAATTTCAGATTTTCCTGATGAGTCGGAAGCTCCGGGATACCTGAAGGATTTGCCGATTGCATTATCCCAACCCAGCGCTGTAACAGCAGCCTGATTAATAATTGATACTCTGTTTACATCTGTAGGTTGTTTGCCATCCAAATCTCTTCCATCGGCAAATTTTATATCCATCGTTTTGAAGAAATCTTCATCAACAAATCCAAATCTGACATAAAGCTTTGTTTCGGCAGAATCGCTCACAAAAACAGGGCCCTGACTGCCGCCAACACCGTTCAGGAAAGAACAACCTGCGACATTGCTGATTGCAGGATTCTGAAGCAGTTCAGACTTGACAACTTGCAGTTTCTCATAGCCTTTGTCACCAAATCCAACATAAAAAACATTGTTGTAATGAATCCCGAGATCCTTCTTCCTGATAAAGTCAACCTGATCATGAATTACCAATACGGATAGAATCAACCCAATTGAAATGACAAATTGAAAAACCACCAGGGTTTTGCTCAGAAATCCGGTTCTTTTTCCGGAAGCAGATGAAACACCTTTTAGAACAGCAATAGGCTGAAGACGTGACAGATAAAAAGCAGGATAATACCCTGAAGCCAGACTTATTCCAATAAAAAGCAACAGTAATCCAATATTGAAGAGAGGATTTGAGAAAAATTCAATGCTAAATGTTGTTCCCAGCAGTTTGTTGAGCTCGGGCAACACAATTTCAACAATGCCAAGCGCAATAACCAAAGATGCCAGTGTAATAATGACAGATTCACTGATAAACTGTATAATCAGGCTACCTCTTCCTGCACCAAGCACTTTTCTCATTCCAACTTCGCGCGAGCGCTTTACAGAACGCGCAATAGCGATATTGATAAAATTAACACAAGCAATCAACAAAATCAGAATTGATATGACAATAAATATGGTAACCATGTTTGCATCACCACTTGCTGACATATTCTGAAACTTAATGTGACCTGATTTCAGATAGACATTATTTAAAGGCTGAAGGTACATCTCGAGATACTGCCAGGTGTCTTTGGTGCTAAATACACGACGTTCAAGAAAGTCATCAAACCCTTGATTGACATTTTCCATAGACGAAGCATTATCCAGTTCAACATAAGTAACCATGGAATTGCTGCCCCAGCTTTTCATCCACTCAAACTCTGGGAGAACTTCGGCTGTAACTATAGGAACAAGCATATCAAAGAAAAAATGCGTGGTTTCCGGCTGATCTTCCATAACCCCGGAAACCCGGATGCTGGTTTTATCAAACATCAGGGTTTTGCCTATCGCATCTTCTGCATTTCCAAAATACTTCTCGGCAACTTTTTTTGACAGTAAAACTGTACGAGGCTCAGCCATTACAGTTTTGGGATCTCCATAAAGGATATTTACATCAAACATGTCAATTACTGAAGGATCGGCATAGTAAAGATTACGTTCACTAAAGTACTTATCTTCATAACTTACTACCGAAATATTGAATCCCGACATCAACCTGACAGCATTTACCACCTGTGGGAAATCCTCTTTCATTGCTTTTGCCAGCGGTCCCATGGTAATGGCCACATGCTGCTCGCCAACTCCGGGTTCATTCTGAATTTCCACAACCCTGAAAATACGATCGCGTTTGGTAATATGGTTGTCGAATCCCAGCTCACGCTGAACATAAATACCAATAAGTAAAAATGCTGCTATACCAAACGAAAGCCCGATAAGGTTAATCAGGGTATAGAATTTTTGTCGCATTAAACTGCGAATTGCAATCTTGAGATAATTAACGAACATGACAATCAGTTTAAATGAACAAAAAAATCAACAATTGTAATCTGACTTTATATGGCGTTCATTTCTGTTTTGCCAGCCTTTATGTTTTCGTTAATAATCTGACCATCAAACAACCGAATGATACGCTGAGCGTATTCAGCATCGCGTTGAGAGTGGGTTACCATAATAATGGTGGTGCCATTCTGATTCAATGAAGCAAGCAGATTCATCACTTCTTCGCCATGCGCTGAATCGAGGTTACCGGTGGGTTCGTCAGCAAGAATCAGGTGAGGATTTGCAACCACTGCACGGGCAACTGCTACACGTTGTTGCTGCCCTCCCGACAACTGCAAAGGAAAATGCTTGCGTCGATGCATAATCTGCATTTGTTCCAAAGCCGACTCAACCCTTTTTTTACGTTCAGAAGAGCTGAGACCCAGGTAAATAAGCGGCAACTCTACGTTTTCATTAACATTCAGTTCGTCAATCAGGTTGAAATTCTGAAAAACAAATCCTATGTTATGTTTGCGTGTGTTTGCTCTTTGCTTTTCCGAAAACTTTGAAACTTCTTTTTCAAGGAAGTAATACTCTCCGTCTGATGGATTGTCAAGCAAGCCAAGAATATTCAGCAATGTGGATTTCCCACACCCTGATGGACCCATAATGGCAACAAACTCACCCTTTTTTATTTCGAATGAAACTTTATTAAGGGCAGTAGTTTCAACTTCGTCTGTCCTGAATACTTTAGATAAATTTACAGCTTTGATCATGTCAATGGAAGATTAAGTTAGAGTTCAAAATGATTTATTTTCTGAAGATTAGTTTTTCTCTGGCGTTATAGTTGTCGTAAGATGAAACAATAACTTTTTCGCCGGCATCGAGTCCTTCAAGCAATTCGTAATGCATTGTATTTTGTCGTCCTATGCGGATCGGACGTTTCACCGCAAAGGTTTCGTCACTGTTGAGAACATAAATCCAGTTTCCGCCGGTTTCCTGAAAAAATCCGCCACGCCTTACTATAAGTGCATCGGTAGCACTTGAAAACCGAACTTTAATCTGAATGGTTTGACCACGCTTGATACCTTCAGGTTCTTCATCCTTAAAAAGCAGGTCAACCTGAAACGATCCGCTCGTCACATTTGTATATATCTTGCTGATTTCCAGCAAATACGATTTCCCTCCAAGTTCACATTCTGCCTCCTGCCCGGCAAACACACGCGAAATATAACGCTCATCAATATTGGCTCTGAGTTTTACTCCATCCATCATATCAATTTGGCCAAGATGTTCACCAACGGATTTGGTTTGCCCGATTTCAACCATAAATGATGAAAGCTTGCCATCAACCGGTGATTTTATGGTCATATTGTCAAGATTTTTCCGGAGCAATGCCAGGTTGTTGTACATACGCTCCATGGAGGAGGAAATCTGCCTGCTTTGAGATACCCCTGAAATAGAATCGAGTTTCCTGAGGTTCAGCGTAATTTCGAGTTGACGTATTGAGTATTCAAAATCGCGCTTCGCATCCTCGTATTCTTTGGCCGAAATCAGCTTGTCTTTAAAAAACTGTTCCTTGCGATCAAAATCTTTTTTCAGTCTGTCAATATCATAATTGAGTTGAGTAACTTCCTTTTGACGGACATACTTCAGCTGCTCAATGCTTATACTGGTGTTGGCCAGGTTGTTGATAGCATCATACATCCGGGTTTCCTGATCCATATAGCTGAGCTCCATGTTTGCATTGGCCAGTCTGAGAATCGGATCTCCACGCTTCAGCATTGCGCCGTCTTCCACAAAAACTTCTTCAACTATTCCGCCCTGCACGGCATCAATATATACTGTGTTTCTTGGAAAAACGATTCCATCCACCGGGATAAACTCCTGAAACTTACCCTTTTCAACAGTGGCAATTGTAAGTTGATTATACTCAACATACAACCGGCTGCGGTTATCCCTGAGAAACAGAAGCCATACAAAAAAAACCAAAAGGCAAAAACCGCCTGCAATAGCAAGAATTTTACCACGAGTCCATTTCTTCTTTTCAATAATCTTATCCATAATTAATTCATTACAGTGTCCGCTATACTAAATCTGTGCCATTAATGCACAAGCCTGACTTTCAATAACTTGAATATTTTTACAATTTTTTAACAATTTATTGTTGTTCAAACCCGTTCTTTAGGTTGTTCGTTTCCGAACATTTTATTTAAATTAGCACGATGTAAAAAACTGTTCTTTACGCAAAGAACTATAAAAAAGAAATTCATGAGTAAGATTGATGCTAAAATACTTATAGTAGATGACGATCAGGACGTTCTGCTGGCTGCCAAGTTATTCCTGAAGCAGCATTTCAGTATAGTGCATACCGAAAAGAATCCTGAAAACATCCCGGCCATCCTGAAGAATGAAAGCTATGATCTGATTCTTCTGGATATGAATTTCTCAAGAGATGCAACTTCCGGGAAGGAAGGTTTCCATTGGCTGAACAAAATCATTGAAATTGATCCTCTGGCAGTTGTCATTTTTATTACAGGATATGGCGATATTGAACTTGCTGTTCAGGGTATAAAAGAAGGGGCAACCAACTTTATTCTGAAACCCTGGGATAACAAAAAGCTACTGGGAACCATTACAGCCAATCTCAAAGTCAGGCACAACAAAGAAGAAATTGAAGATCTGCGAAGCAAGCAAAAGGTATTGATCGCCAGTCAGGATCAGGCTTATGGCAATCTGATAGGGGATTCTCCTGCCATGACCAAGGTTATGAATACCGTTGACAAAGTTGCCAAAACAGAAGCCAATGTACTTATACTTGGCGAAAATGGAACCGGGAAGGAATTGATTGCCAGGGCAATACACAGGGCTTCGGCTCGACGCGATGAGGTTTTTATTAGTGTTGATCTTGGCGCAATAACGGAAACACTGTTTGAAAGTGAGCTTTTTGGCTTCAAGAAAGGCGCATTTACCGATGCCAAAGAAGACCGCGCAGGCAGATTTGAAGCGGCAAGCAAAGGCACCATTTTTCTTGACGAAATCGGAAATCTTTCGTTCAACCTGCAGTCGAAACTGCTTAGTGTACTGCAAAACAGAAAAGTAGTCCGGCTTGGCACCAACCGCGAAATACCGATAGATGTACGACTGATCTGCGCCACCAACATGCCGCTTTATCAGATGGTAAACGAAAATAAGTTCCGGCAGGATTTGCTTTATCGCATCAATACCGTTGAAATATTGCTGCCTTCACTGAGAGATCGCCTCGAAGATATTCAGCCGCTGGCTGAGCATTTTCTGGAAATATATTGCAAGAAATATAAAATGCCGTTAAAACGGATAAATCCTACAACCATCCGGCGACTGGAAAAGCATACCTGGCCCGGCAACATCAGAGAGTTGCAGCATTCGGTTGAAAGAGCTGTAATCATGAGTGAAAGTAACATATTGCAGCCTCATGATTTTTTCCTCTCACAGCTTGACGACAACAATCAGTTTGAAGAATCTGAAGATGTAACCAACCTCGAAGAACGCGAAAAACTGCTTATCAGGAAAGTGATTGACAAACATGGTGGAAACATCAGCAAAGCCGCCAAAGAACTGGGACTCACCAGAGCATCACTCTACAGAAGAATAGAGAAACATGGGCTTTAAGAAATTCAGAACATGGATTGTTATAAGGGTAATCCTTATCACTTTTAACCTTCTGCTGCTGGTTATACTGCTGCAAAATGATCAGCAATGGGTAACTGCGCTGATTACCGGAGTAATTGCACTGATGCAGGTGGCGGCGCTGATTCACTATTCAGAACGCACCAACCGAAAACTGACACAGTTTCTGGAGAGTGTACGTCATTCTGACTTCAGCACCTCGTTTTACGATAAAGATCTGGGAAAAAGTTTTGAAGGGCTGAACAGATCTTTTAACGAAGTAATTAAAGAATTCAGGAAAAACAGAGCAGAAAAGGAGGAACATTATAACTATCTGCTCACGGTTGTGCAGCATGTAAGTATCGGAATTATTGCATTCCGCAAAGATGGTAAGGTTGATATTTTCAATAATGCCATCAAGCGACTTTTGCAGGTTACCAATCTCAAGCACATCAATGACCTGGCTTCTATCAAAGCTTCATTGCCTGAAAACCTTTTAAAAATGAAAGCCGGCGACAAGCAACTCATCAAACTGGTGGTTGAAAATGAGTTGCTTCAGCTTTCGGTTTATGCCACTGAATTCAGGATGCGGGGCGAAGAATTTCTGCTTGTTTCACTTCAAAACATCAGCGCTGAACTCGAAGAAAAAGAGATAGAATCCTGGCAAAAACTTATCAGGGTGCTTACGCATGAAATTATGAATTCGATAACGCCCATTTCATCGCTGGCATCTACTGTTCGCGAAATGTTACTTACTGAAAATGAAGATGATGTAGCACTCCGCGATCTGGATAGCGATGATGTTGAAAATATTCAACTGGCGTTGACTACAATTCAAAGCCGAAGTCAGGGACTATTAAACTTTGTGGAGACTTACAGAAATCTCACACGCATACCGCGTCCGAATTTCAGGTATTTTGCTGTAAAAGAACTTTTTGAACGAACACATATGCTGTTGCGTCCGAAAATGGAAAAATACGGGATTGAATGTATTCCGCGCGTATTCCCTGAGGAACTTATGATTACTGCAGATCCTGATCTGGTTGAGCAGGTATTTATCAATATGTTGCTTAATGCAATTGATGCAGTGAAAGAAAAACCACAGCCTCAGATTAAAGTTACAGCATCGCCCAACAATAACGGGCGTGTGAGCATCGACTTCTCAGACAATGGCTATGGCATAAAACCTGATATTCTGGATAAAATTTTTATGCCTTTTTTTACATCAAAGAAAGACGGCTCAGGAATTGGCTTAAGCCTTTCGCGACAGATCATGCATCTTCATAAAGGTTCAGTTACGGTTAAATCAATCCCGGGAGAAGGCACAGTTTTTACATTAACCTTTTAAACAAACCTTCACTCCCGAACTATACAACATACTTTTTGTTAAGTCTTCGGAATAAATAAACAACAATGGACACAAAAATTGCTTCAAACGATTACCCGCTTCACGAACTGCTTAAAAACAGATGGTCTCCAAGAGCTTTCGAAAATAAATTTATAAAACCAGAACTTGTCCGCAGCCTTTTTGAAGCTGCGCGATGGGCGCCATCATCATCAAACATTCAGCCCTGGTATTTTATTGCAGGATTTAAAGGTGACGATACCTACGAATCCATTTCAAAAACCCTGGTAGAATTCAATTTACTTTGGGCCACCCGTGCTCCACTGCTTTTTGTGGCAGTAGCCCGTGAGAACAACAACAGAGGTGAGCCGAACGTAAGCGCATTGTACGATTTAGGACAAGCAGTCGCTTTACTTACAGTTCAGGCAATGGCTGAAAATCTTTACGTTCATCAGATGGGCGGATTTGACGCTGAAAAAGCCAGAGAACTTTTCGAAATTCCTGTAGGGTATAAACCAGCAACGGTTGTAGCGGTTGGCTATATGGGTCATTCAAGCGATCTGCATCCCAATCTGCTCAAAATGGAAGTTGCACCACGCGAAAGAAGAAAAGCCAGTGAATCTGTTTTCAGCGGAAAATTCGGCCAGGAGTCTAAAATCTTCTAAATCAATATGATCTTTATGAAAAACTCAATAAAACTCCTTTTACTATCTGCTGCGGTAACTTTAATTTCATGTGGAGAGGGCAGGAAAGTGAAAACAACTGACAAGGACACCCAGAGCCCCGAAGCGAATGTATTTGTTCCGGAATTCAATCGCGATTCAGCTTATGCTTATATCGAAAAGCAGGTTGCATTCGGTCCACGCGTTCCTAATACACAGGCACATAAAGCATGTTCTGACTGGTTGAGTGCAACTTTGCAACGGTTTACCAGTCATGTAACAGTTCAGCAGGCCCGGTTAAAAGCTTCGGATGGAACCATGCTGGATGCAAAAAATATTATTGCCTCTTTTAATCCTGAAAACAGTTCGCGTATCCTTCTCTGTGCCCATTGGGATTCAAGGCCATGGGCCGATCACGATCCCGATCCGGCAAACCGGCGCAAACCTGTGCCAGGGGCAAACGATGGAGGTAGCGGCGTTGGCGTTCTGCTCGAAATTGCCCGACAGATGAGCATTCATAATCCCAGCCTTGGCGTTGATATCGTGCTATTTGATGCGGAAGATTACGGAGAGCATCAGGATCTTCAGGGTTCTGCCGATCATTCGTGGGCGCTGGGTTCTCAATACTGGGCCAGAAACCCGCACACGCCGGGATACAGTGCCCGATTTGGTATTCTGCTCGATATGGTTGGCGCAGAGAATCCTGCATTTACTATGGAAGGAACTTCGATGTATCACGCTCCGGGAATCATGCGAAAAGTGTGGAATGTTGCGCATAGCCTTGGATATCAGAATTATTTCCTGAACAGAAAAACCGGACCCATCACCGATGACCATCTGTACGTTAATGAGATACTAAGAATTCCGACCATTGATATCATCGACTACGATCCCGATCGTGATAAAGGTTTCTTTGATCAATGGCACACCGTAAATGATGACATGAGCAACATCAGCAAAGAAACCCTTAAAGCGGTGGGCCACACAGTTTTAACGGTGGTTTATACCACAAAATAAAAACCTCGATAATAAGGAAGACATCCTGAGTTGAAGCTCAAGAAAAATTGAGCATAATGCGGAGATGACATATGTAAACAGCATCCTTATTCATTTTCAGAAAATTTGAAAGCTTTTTCCACTTACCAGTTAGTCGGATCAACTTAATTGTGGGAAGTGATTTCGCCCTTTCAGGGCTTATGTTTAGTTATTACACCTCATTATCACAGGGCTTCGCCACTGTGTTATCAGATTTCGCCCTTTCAGGGCTAAACATAATAAAAGCCCTGAAAGGGCGAAATACGTTAACGATGGGTGAAGCCCATCGTAATGAAACAATCCCTTTTTAAGCCCTGAAAGGGCGAAATAAAAAACGTTATGGGAGACAGTCTTTAGCTAAAAAATAACGCACATTCCGCCTTCAGCATCACAAAAATATTTGAGCATAATGTGGAGATGACAGGTGTAAAAAGCTTCCTTACAAGTGCCATAAAATGTTGATAATATAAAACTTCGGCATGAGAAACTTGTTACCAGTAATAAGCACGAAAGAAAATAAGCCCCAGAGGGGCGCAGCGTTGGTAGCCTGAAGTATTATGAATGAATAGTAAGCCCCAGAGGGGCGCAGCGTAAAAATCAATAAATTCAGTTCACACAAAAATAAATTATTGACAAACTCACTAGGAGGTAAATCAACTAAATCACCAAATTCGGTACTTTAAATTCAAATTCAAACTCTCTTAAAATCCCATGTAATTTTATTAAAATGTATTTTTGAGATGATTAATAATTAATCTCATCAATCAGAATATGTTGACACATTGCGCCCCTCTGGGGCTTTTGAAATAAGTCCACGTTTACTTACTACCAACGCTACGCCCCTCTGGGGCTGATCATCCGACAATCTGTCATTGGTAGTTGAAACGCCTACAACAATTCATTGGCAAGATTCGCCAATTCTGAGCGCTCACCCTTCTCAAGTCGCACATGTGCGTAGATTGCATTGTGCTTGACTTTGTCAATAAGATAGGACAAGCCATTACTTTGAGCATCAAGGTAAGGCGTATCAATCTGATAGATATCTCCGGTAAAGATAATTTTAGTCCCCTGCCCTGCCCGGGTTATAATGGTTTTTACTTCGTGAGGAGTGAGGTTTTGCGCCTCATCAACTATGAAACAGACGTTTGAAATACTTCTACCACGAATGTAAGCCAATGGTTGAATGACCAGCTTTTCTGATTCCAGAGATTCAGAAATATTCTTAAACTCTTTGTCTTTTTCGCTGTACTGACTCTGTATGAACTTAAGATTGTCATACAAAGGCTCCATGTAAGGGTTGATTTTCGATTTTATATCGCCCGGCAGAAATCCGATATCCTTATTACTGAGCGGAACTATCGGCCGTGCCAGAAAAACCTGTTTAAAATTTCGTTTTTGTTCCAACGCTGCTGCCAATGCAAGTAAAGTCTTACCGGTGCCTGCAACTCCCTGCAAAGTTACCAGCTTGACCTCGGGATTAAGGATGGCATGCATGGCGAAAACCTGTTCAGCGTTGCGCGGAGTAATCCGGAAGGATGAACGTTTCTCAATTCTTTCAACCCTTCGGGACTGTGAATTATAAAAAGCAAGGGCCGAAGTAGTGGTATTTCTTAAAATATAGTAATGGTTGGCAACCGGATTCTTCTCCCCTATCTCTCTGGCCGAACAATAACCCTGCTGGTAAAGTTTGTCAATCACTTTGCTGCTCAGGTTGTTCACCGTTGAAATACCGGTATAAAGCCCTTCAACATCTTTAATCTTACCGGTAAGGAAATCCTCGGCAGTTATGTTCAGCGACTTGGCTTTCAGCCTGAGATTAATATCTTTACTTACAAGAATTACTTTCCTGTCAGGATATTCCTGCACCAGACCAATGGCTGCATTCAGAATCCGATGATCGGGTTTGTTATCGTCGAATATCTTTCGGGCGTCCATCGCATCGCTCCGTTCGTTCATCACCACTTTGAAGCTACCGCCTTTTGATTTTATCAAAGGAATCCAGTCGGTAAGGGTGGCATTTTCTGAAAGATTATCGAGAATCCTTATAAACTCACGGGCTTCGAAATTCTTGGTATCATTCCCTTTTTTGAAATTATCCAGCTCTTCAAGCACAGTAATGGGAATGGCAACATCATTGTCATCAAAACTGTTGATGGAATTATGATTGTAAAGAATTACCGAAGTATCCAGTACAAATATTTTTTTCGTTTTGGACTTGCGCGTTACTTTAGGAGCAGCTACTTCAGCTTTCTTTTCTTTGATAGTTACCTCTTTCGAAACCGCTTTCTTTGTTGATGCGGGCTTTCCATTTGCAATGGGCTCGATTGTATCGGGATGGATAACCCGTTCTGTAAAATCGCTGATAAATCCCGGTTCAGGCTTGATATCAGACAACGAAATGGAAAGAATATCCGAAGGTTTATGGCGAATTGCTTTTTTAGAATTTGCTGCAGATTTGAACTTTGTTTGAATGTCGGCGGGTATTTCCCGGACTTTCCTGTCAGTTTGCCTTTTCTTTGCGGGGCCGGATGTAGCCTCTTTTGTTCTTAGTTGTTTTTTAGCCATAGTACGTAGTTTTAAGGATAGCTACCTGCAACCATGTGGCACAATTACCAATTTGCCTGTGTCGTAACCATCATTCATTAAATCATCAACAATGCTATTAAAAACTTCGGGGTCAAGTTCGGGAGTTCTGCTTAAAATCCACAGGTAGTTCTTTTTAGGTGAAGAAACAACTGCCCATCGATATTCAGCATCCAACCTTACAATCCAGTAATCAGCTCTGAAAGGCCAGAAAAATTGCACTTTCAGTTTGGTATTATTCGTTCCTTTTACAACAAATGCTTTTCCGGTTATACCGCTGACTTTCTGGTCAAAACCACCTTTTCTGCATTGATTAACCACTTTAACGTAGCCTTTGGGCATTAAAGTGTATTCTGCTGTGGTGCAATGGCAACCTCGCTGAAAACGCATTGGAAATGAAGCAATATCATACCAAAGCCCGGCATAACGTTCCAGATCAACACTCCCAACCGAAGTTGGCGTTTTATCCTGAGCCTTACACCCCAAAAACAGCAATCCTGAGACCATTAACAACAAACCGGATTTCATTCGTATTTCTGTTTGAAGTAAAAATAACCAATAACATTCCCATTATTACTGGTTTCTGAAAATATTAAGTAACAATGCAAGAGCCTTCCAATATTTTGCATATCAACTATTTAAATAATTTATCAACAATTTTTTCTGCGGCTGTTGGAAAAATAAACAAAATTTAAGGTTAAAGAACTTTTGAAAAGTGCAAAACATAACGGATTCTCCGGGATAGCTTCCAGGGTTCAGGTTTTTTTCCTTTTAAACCTCTTTTAAACATTGCTCGGCGGCTGGCATATTATTCTAAAATCCGTCGCAATCATACCATAATATATAGACAGCATTTTTGGGGGTCTATTCGGCACAGTTCTCGCTACACTCTACCGAACATGTGGGATCAAAAACTGCCGGTAAATGCATAGCTTGGGAAAGGATGCGCTGTGTTGAGCTTGTCGAAATATAGTTCAATCTGGAATAATTATTTATCCCATTCTTTTAAAGATTTTACTAAAATCCAGTCGTTATCTTGTTTTTCGTATATTCTCAAAAAACCCTTATTCTTCTTAGAGCCACTTATGCAGAAGAACCTAATTAATGCGTATTTACCATCTTTGGAAACTAATGGCAATCCAAACTCTTGTACTTTACCTATATTTTTTTCAAATCGTTCCCAATAATCAAATTCCTTTTCTTTTACATAGTCACTTTCAACTTTAGCAATAAAATTAACCACTTTTTGTTTTTTAATAAATCCAAAAGCTTTGAATGATTCATTTTTAATAAGTTGCGTATTTTTATTTTTTATGACCTGATTTGTGTAGAAATCGATATCCTCAGTTCTAAAATACGGGGAAAGAGATGCAAAAAATACTGGGTCAAGGTACGATTTAGCAGGACTTTGAAGGGCAGAATTAAATCCGTCAACTATTTTGCAATCCTTGTTTAATATTGTTGTATCACCCTTTACTATTAAAGTTAGTATTTCATTAATTAAGATCTCGTCATTTAGGTCTTTACCACTGAATGATAATAATGAAATGGAAATAATTAAAGTTGTCAATATTCTTAGCTTCATAGTTGCTGAAATGTTAAATTTATGTTCATATTGAATAGCGCACAACGATCGAGGCTTTGCGATGGCAGTCATTTAAAATTACCATTCTTCGCACCTTGCAGAATCCTGGTTAAAATTACAAATTTCCCGGATACCACAATGCGCCTGCTTGCGAAAAGCTTTTTTGGATAAACAATCTGTCTTCATCAACAACCCGGATTTCCACCCCCAAATATACCAACTTTCCAAATCCCTCATTCATTTTTATATTTTTAATCCCTTTGGTTAAAATAACCCATCCATTACTTCCCTTTTCCAATCCGTCCAGAATTTAACTTAATTAAAGTATCCCCATTCTGTTCCATAAATTGGTCTAAAGGAATTACTATTTCATTTCCTAAGGAATCAATACAAGCACAAGCACAATAGGTAATGCTGTATGAGTGATTAACTTCTGTTATTGACTTAGTTTCACATCCTTTTTTTGAACAATATGAATAGGGTTGTCCACAACTGCCACGGTAGAACGCCCATGTATCGCATTCGGAGCCATCCGGAAATATGCAGACCGCGTATTCGTTGCCTTGTAAATCCTTACGAATTTCAGTGTCATAACCTAGAAATTTACAATATACTGCAGAAGGATCCGGCATTGGAGATATAGTTGAAGCTCCAAAGAAAAGAGATGAACTTAGAATTGAAACGAAGAGGAAATGTATCATAATTGGGTTTTTAGTTGTGAGTCATTGAGCACAACGTTTGGCAATAAGAAACGTAGGGCATTTCGAAGCACCTGCCTATCAAGCTACCGAGTTGTTTATTAAATGTTATATCGTTCAAATTTAGCACTTTCTGCCCTATGTTTTTTATTAGCTGCTGGTTTTATACATCTTTCACTTGAATTGTTCAAATTATTCAATAAGTAGAGGTTCGTCCTGCCAATCTTTATAACTCACATACCGAAACGTCCAAAAACCATTTTCACCATGATCAAAATTTACTGTCATGAGGTCAAAAGATGACAACTGCTCAAAGCTTACAATAAAAGCTACCGAATCAGGCAGGTTGGTTCCGTGATTGGAAGATGTGCCTAAGAATGGGAAACCGATCCATGCACCTTTACCTATGAGGAGGATGGTTCCGTTACAGCTAAAAAAATCGAAATTATGTACGCTGGAAAGCCATAATGTCAGGTCCACGTCATCTACCACCATATTATCAGCCGATGGTTCAAAACAAGATTCATATACCGGATTTTCAGGGGGCCAGATTTGGGAGTCTCCCCAGAATACATTGTGATCCACAAACTCAAAGGTTCCATCTTTATTAAATATGAATTCATGTTTATAAAGACAACTTCTGGAACCATCATTATAAAACCCTTCCCACCATGAATCGGGGTGAGAGGGATCAGGGCCCAGTGTTACGGCTGATCCCTCACGGTAAAGTTTCCACGTTTTGGATTGCTTTCCGTACAATATCCTATTGGGATCTGTATAACCATAGAGTGTGATATTTCGTGTCTTTGTATCCTCCATCCCTTTAGTCCCATAAACTGTTAAGGTTACATCATAAGTGCCCGCATCAGCATATGTGTAAGTTGGATTTTCAAGGTTTGATCTTTCACCATTACCAAAATCCCATGAAAAGCCTGTTGCGTTTTCCGAGAGACTGGTAAAATGTACTGTGAGGTAATCTAAGTTGTCAATCTCATACCCGAAATCAGCAATGACCCGGGGTTCAGTATCCTTGTTTTCATCATTGCATGAAATGATGATACAACTTAAAAAGATTATTATAATATGTCTCATCATAAAAAATAACTTGCAGCTAATGTTAAGAATTTTATCCGCCGTTCTTAAACAAAAATATCAAGAAAAGGCCAATGTTCAACTGCAGTCGTGCATTTTATTTAGAAGGGGAGAAAGAATAGCGGATAAAACCTGGTTGGACAGTTCAACGGTACATGTATGAAATGTTGGGGATTGCGGACTCGTCCCTATCTGCCGTTACAAAAGTTGATGCGGGGCAGAAACTTGCAAGTAATCACCTAACCCCCAATATTTTATACATGATATTGGCAACCGTAGTTTTTATTCGTCATTTAATTTACTCATATTATAAATCGACCAATATTCGTTTCCGAAACGTGTCGTTTCTCTAAGTTTTCCTTCAATTTCAAATCCACAAGCTTGGTAGCAACGAATTCCCTGATGATTGAAATCAAATACAGCTAAATCCAGTCTATGTAATTCAAATTCTTCAAAACCAATCCGAACGAGTTCATTAATTATCGCTTTACCTAATCCTTTGTTTCTGTTGGAATTATCACCTATCAAGATGCGACAAATTCTCGCACTTTTATTTTTCTTGTCAATATTGTTGAGTTCTGCATGTCCAACTACTTCGTTGGTTGTTGAATTCACAACTTTATAAACTAATCGAGTGTCGCAATTTACATACTTATCAAGTTGCTCGAAAGTTATCGGAAAGCTGAAAATTGGGCCGCTAAATTGTATCATTAATTCTTCGGTTGGAATCCAACTTATCAACCTGCTAAAATCTTCTTTTTCAAATTTTTCAAAGCGAATCATCTGTCAAATTTTGTTTTCTTACTATGGTTGCCAACGTCCGAATCTTTGCGCTGGCAGGCATTCAAAATTACCAATCTTCGTAGCTTGCAGAATCCTGGTTAAAAATACAAATTTCCCGGATACCACAAAGAACCTATTCTCCCTGCTAAAATTCATTATAAAAAGAAAAACAGCTAGTAATAAATTATAGGTGGCTTTATAAACCGGTAAATCACTTAAAAGCGCCGGAATCATGTTATAATCAATATTTTAGTCATGATTAACCGCATGGTTTTTATCCTTTCCTAATTATGCGCTTATATAAGTATTCAAAAAGAGAAACAAGAAATACATATGGTAAAAAGATAAAAAGTCCCCTTGCTGCACCAGCATTGGCTGACTTAGTATCAATATTCGCGGCAAATTCGTTCATCCTGTAATTATAAATGTCCAAAAATTTCGATCTTTCAGCCATACGGTGGTTTTTTAGCATGTAGCACAAAGTTTGGCGATATGAAATGTTGCCGATTGCGGGGCTACTTTACTATCAAGATTCAATAAGCTTTGATGCGAGAACCGAGGCACAAACAAACACTTAACCCCTAATATTTTATGACCGCGTGTTGTGCGTAGTTTAATCTTTATATAATCTGAATATTTCATATAAATATTGATCTTCAATTTGGACACTCAAAATATAATAATCAGACTTTTTATCAATTACTCTATAAATGAACTTATCACCTTTGACGCTAAAATTAGACCTCGTTTCATTATTACTCTTATTAAAAGTAAGCTCAAATTCGTATTCACTTATCCATTTATAATTCAAATCTGAAAATGTTGAATCAATAAAAGTATCTATCCATTTACCATTTTGCATAGTTACCTTAGTAAAATCTCCATTTACTTCATAATATTTAAATGTTCCAGTATTTTTAAATTCTTGCAAATCCTTACTTGAGATTTTAGTCTCAGGTTTTTTATTTGTTCTAATATCCTTCTCTTTTGGAGGTTCAATATTGTCTAACAGAATCCTATATTCTACACAGTTTCTTTGCAGTCTAAAATAAAGCTGTTGTCCAACTTTTTCAACTTTACTTTTTTCAATCTTATCTAAAATTGGAAAATATTCATTTTGATATAACATATCTAATTTAATACTATCATTATTAACGTAATCAAGCGTTTTTAGATAATCACATAACTTATAAGAAATCGAATCAATTTCTTTAATTGACTGAGAAAATGCGTTATAAGTAATCCCTATTAATAGAAATATGAGAATTTTCTTCATTTTATCTTATTAAATTTTAGAATTTATCAATTTCAAGAATTGAAGTTTTTTAAATCTATCTGTTACCCCTCATTTTTAATTAACTGGTAATAAATCAGTACTTTTTGGTGAGTGATATTACGCACAACAAGTGGATATACCCAATATTGCGTATTTATCTGATTTGTTACCAAACCATCTATCCTCATCAACAAATCAGATCTAAGCATCAAATATATAACAACTTTTCTTATATCCAGTCCATCCATTAGCCTTTCAATTCTGACACCATTTATATTCCATTTAAATCCCATTTAAACATTACCCATCGAATGGCATATTATCCTCAAATCCGGCTCAATCATACCATAATAAATAGACAGTATTATTATTGGGGTCTATCCGGCAGATTCCTCTCTTCACTCTACCGCACTTGCGGGATCAAAAACTGAAGGTAAGTGTATAACCTGATAAAGGATGAAGTTCAACCTGGAAGCTTCGGGAAATCATCGCCGGGTCTTGGAGACCGCTCAGAGTCCTATTTATTGTGGGTTGTTTATTTGTATTCAATTTGCCGTTCTGTAATTTCAATTGGTTTCCCTTTATCATAAAATACCTTTGTGTTCCAATTTCCGAAGGCATCGTATTTGAAAATGTATTTTCTGTTTATTTCTAACTCCAGTAATTTCCCTGAAGTGACATTGTAAAATTCTTGGGATATTAATTCATTTTTTTCATTGTATTGATTAAGCCATAATCCAGTTACTTTTCCTTTCTTGTTATAGAGCATTTCTTTAATAACGCGCCCATTCGAATTGTAATAGAATTCATATATATCTCTCACTTTTGTTTTAGTATCGAACACTTTAATTTTTTTACGATCGATAAAATGCCTCTCAATTGTTTTTGAATTGTATAAATTATTCAAGTAATATTCCTTTTTGATAATTCGATTTCTCAATCTGTCGTATTTGATCATTTCTGAATTCAATACTTTATCAGTAGAGTCTTTCTGGACTCGTTTTGTTAATTTACCGTTTAAATCAAACTCGTAAATAGTCATGTTGAAAATCTGACCATCTGGTTCAGACCTGGTCCAACAACACAGATTACCGTTTTCATCATATTTATAACTATCCTTTTCATACAACTTAAAATCAGATTTTATGTTAGTATCATCATCGAACTGCCAACTTTCAGTATAGAAATATTTAGCAACAATTCTATTCCAAGCATCATATTCATAAGCATATTTCTTTTTATATTGAATACCGCCACTAGGATTTATCTCATAGGAATAAATAATGTTTAGTAATGAATCCAGTTTATAGCAAGCGTTTGTTAATGTTGTAGCAATGTTCCCTTTTATTATTTCATTATTTTGATTTATAGAATCAATCAGATATGTCACTTGACAAATTGAATGAACTGGTCCTTTTAATCCTTCACGTTCACCATATGAATTGTAGGAATCTTGCATATCGATATACAATGCATTGGAACAAGACGTTATTAAGAGTAAAACCAATAAGTGAATTTTTTTCATTTTTTATAAATAAACCACAACGGCTGACGCTATGGCAAGTGCGGGATTAAATTGTTGCTAAACTGTCTGCCAGCACAAATGTATGTAAAGATTTCAAATGTTTCAACGAACACGCATACCCGCATTTGCTATTGCGTTTATTATGCCCAGGAATTATTTCCATTCCCATTTATCGTCAATGTCGTATTTTATCTTTAAATATTCTGTCAGCTCCATTAGTCTAGAAGTAACATTGGCTATGTCAGCTATTTTGTCCTTTGGCAAAATAAAAGATTGTCCGCCTTTTAGTCTGACGAATATTGTTGATGGTATTTCGTTTATTTCGTTTATTTCTGTGGTTAAAACTTTACTTTCGCTTCCATTGTCTTTTGCTAATATAAAGTCATCATTAAACTCTAAAGTCGCTATTCTGTTAAATCTGTCTTTATAGTTTTCTTTGATAAAGCCTTTGTAATGTTTGATATAATGTCGTCTTTCCCAAATTGGGTAAATGAAAAACCAGAGAATTCCGATAATGAAAAATATAATTGACAATGATAAGTTGTCTTCAATGAAGAATAAAAGTCCAAAGGCAACATAAATTAATGGCACTATTACTCTGCTTCTTTGCCTTTTCTTTTTAATTCGGTCAGACTTTGAGGCAACAAAAAGTTGATGTGTCAAAAAGTCGTTTTCGTCAATTTTATAATCTATCGTCATTTCTTATATTATTGGGCATCACGAGTGGATTTACGCAATCCTGCGTATACATCTGACTTGTTAACAAGCCATCTGTCCTCATCAACAAATCAGATCTCCGCATCAAATATATAACAACTTTTCTATATTCAAGTCATCCATTAGCCAATCAATTCAAACACCATTTATATTCCATTTAAAACCCATTTAAACAACGCCCCACCGCCTGGCATATTATTCTCAAATTCGGCGCAATCATACCATAATATATGGCCAGCATTTTTTTTGGTCTATTCGGCAGATTCCTCTCTTCACTTCGTTGCGTTCGGAATGACGGGCTTGTCAGTAAAAAGAGGAAAGGGAGGAGGCATTGGCGGCTACGCCGCCAATGCCTCCTCCCCTCTCACTTGCCCCATAAGCCGTCATTCCGAACCCGATTTTCCGGGTGAGGAACCTCCGCAAAAAGGCAGGCTCAGAAAAGCCATTTTTTTGAATGCCGGTCCCTACTATTTAACTTTTGTACTTACTCTTAACGATAATAAATACCAATATAATGTAGTGGCTTACAGAACATCTGCAAAGAAGAGCGCAAATTTTCAGTATCTGCGGGAGCGACCTTCTAAAATTGACTTCCAGAAAAGCATGTTCTGGATTCTGAAAGCAATTACATCATTAACATTATGGTCAAATTTTAGGCAGTCGCGGTGCAGATACGAGGCCTAACGGCCTGAGTGACAGAAAAACTGGATTAAGTGCCTCAAGCAATGGCCGAAGGAGGTAGATAACAGTGTATTCGTGCATTCGTGGCAAAAAATGATCTGGTGTTTAAAGTGGTTTACGACCGAGGCCGCCAAAGCGGAAGGGTCCTCCAAAGGCAGGCAGCAATATTCCACTTTACTGGGGTATTTACTTTATTAACAGTATATTTACTTCATCAAACAAAGTACACCTTTTTGTCATATTGAGTGATCCCGTTTGCCTCGGTACGAAATATGAACCATCATTAACTTTTGATACAGCCTCAAAAAGTAGAATATTGACCAAAAGAAAAAGTCCTGTAATAGTAAATCGCAGGACTTTCAGGTTTTGCAGAAAAACAACTTTAAAAGGTTGCTGTTTCTGCCGCATCAGAAGAAATGAATGCTACTCCTTGCTTTTTCCGCCCATCATCAGCAGTTCATTCACCACAATTTCGGTGATGTTGTGGCTTTTACCGTCTTTGTCATTCCAGGTGCGGTAAGTGAGTTTGCCTTCAACAGCAATTTCATGGCCTTTTTTCAGATATTTTTCACAGATGTCTGCAAGTTTGTTCCAGACAACCAATTGGTGCCATTGGGTTTGTTTTACTTTCTGGCCATCCTTGTCGGTATATTCATCGTTTGTGGCGATTGAAAGTCTTGCAACTTTTTTGTTGCTTTCGAAGGTTTTTACTTCAGGATCAGCTCCAATGTATCCAATTAACTGTACGCGGTTTCTTAATGAGTTCATGGTTTTTAGTTTTAAAAATGTTTATTAATGGTTTTTTTTGAGGTTATTTATTGAATTATCCGGCTTTGCGGTTACTGATCATCATCAAATCATTTACTGTGATTTCAGTAATAAACTGTTTGTTGTTATCCTTATCGGTGTAGATGCGGTAACTGAGTTTTCCTTCGATGGCAATCTCCTGTCCTTTGGTGAGGTACTTTTCGCATACTTCGGCAAGTCCACCCCAGGCGATCAGATTGTGCCACTGGGTTTCAGTGGTTTTTTCTCCGGTTTTTGTGTATCGTACTTCACTTGTTGCAAGTCTGAGTTTAGCAACTTTGCGATTTCCGCTTGTCATCTTTACTTCCGGGTCTATGCCCAGATTACCTATCAGTTGTACTTTGTTGTTCAGGTTATTCATGGCTGAAGAGTTTAATTTTTTTGATCTTTAATTTTATTTATCGAATTTTTCTGTTAGCCGGCTTTGCGTCCGCTTATCATCAACAGGTCGTTGACTGTAATTTCAGTGTTCATGCGATTGTTTCCTTCGCTGTCGGTAAATGTGCGGTAAGCAATGCGTCCTTCAACAGCAACTTCGCGGCCTTTCTGCAGGTATTTTGCACAGATTTCTGCCAGTTTTCCCCACACAATTAATGTATGCCATTGGGTACGAATGCTTTTTTCTCCGTTTTTGCCTGTGGATGGCTCGTTGGTAGCCAGAGAAAGGCGTGCCATCATGCTTCCGTTTTCAAATGTTTTTACTTCAGGATCTGCGCCCAGATGGCCGATCAGTTGTACGCGGTTGTTCAGTGCTTTCATTGTTTTTGGTTTTTTG
The DNA here is from genome assembly GCA_002412885.1 of Bacteroidales bacterium UBA5197. GTDB lineage: Bacteria > Bacteroidota > Bacteroidia > Bacteroidales > Lentimicrobiaceae > Lentimicrobium. The sequence continues at coordinate 57,963 of DHVX01000084.1, read as the reverse complement.
CCCGTGAGGGCTTGTTCAACTTAACTTTACTTTTCCTGTCCTAACTTTTAAATTCCGTTTGAACGATGAAGCAAAAGTATATCGGGTTCAGAACCTGAGTCGGTTAATAACCATTTACATTCGAATGTAGTCGTTTGTAACCGTTTAAAAACGGATAATTCATTGATATATCTGCTGTATTTAATTGTTTATGAGCATTTTATAAAATATTTTAAAAATCTGAGGAGGAAAATAATTAAAAGAAAAATTTCAAATTATTTGATTTCTTCAACCATAGAAATACGTATATTTGTGCTGATTAAGCCATGATTGGTTTAATTATAAGAATGAGATGTTTAACATTAAAATATTTGAGTCATGGCAAAAGGTAAAGATGCTAAAAAAGAAACCAAAAAAGAGCCAACCAAAACGCTGAAGGAAAAGCGGGCTGAGAAAAAAGAGAAAAAGAACTCAGCTTAACCCTGAGCCACTAACCCATTATTAAAAAAGTGCAGACAACGTTTTGTCTGCACTTTTTGTTTTTTTTAATGAAATATATCTTTGTATCTACCGATTCAGTATCTTCGTTTAACTATTTATCAATTTATAAAATTAAAATTATCAATCTATGCAAAAAAACTGTCTCGATTGTGGCGAACCCATTATTGGAAGAGCCGATAAAAAATTCTGTAATGATCAGTGCCGCAACAACTTCAACAACCGTCAGAACAACGAAAACACCGAAACTGTAAGGCACATTAACTCAATACTTCGCAAAAACAGAAGGATTCTGTCAGAACTGAATCCTGCTGACAAAACAACAGTTCATAAAGAAAAACTTTCTTCTATTGGTTTCAATTTTACCTACATAACCCACCTCTACACCACTCAGAAAGGGAGTATTTACCGCTTTGTTTATGAATACGGGTATCTGCCATTGGACAACGATTTCTATATGCTGGTGGTAAGAGACAATAAGAAATAGCCAATCTTATTACCAGTAAATTTTAAGCGTCGTAACTGAAATCAAAGAATTGCTGATTCCTTTCTTTTGAAAACGAAAAACTTCAAGAGGATTTATCGCATTTCATAAACTTTGGCGCAACTCGCATGTTAATAACAATTGCATTTATTACAATCCCGGAATTATGCGAATCATCCGATGTTTCAAAAAACTAATCCGTTGTATCATGAGTAAATATCCACTGCTTACCTGCCATTATATGGTTGAATGGGGAGGTTCAAGAGTTTCATTCACTGAAGTATCCGGCCTGTCAATTGAACATGGTGTAGTTGAATACCGCGACGGCTCATCGCCCGAAAATGCTGTGGTAAAAATGCCCGGCCTGGAGAAATACAACAACATTGTTCTGAAAAGAGGCATAATGAAAGGCGACAATGAATTCTACCAATGGGTTAACACCATCAGATTCAATCAGGTAGAACGAAGAGATATTGTGATCTCATTGCTCGATGAATCCCATTCGCCGGTTATGAGATGGAAAGTAAAAAGTGCCTGGCCGGTAAAACTGGAAGGCCCGGCCCTGAAATCAGATGTGAGCGAAGCCGCGATCGAAACACTGGAACTGGCGCATGAAGGAATTGTTATTGAAAACTCCTAAACAAATATCACAATCATGGTTCCGGGGAAAGGATGAGATTACCTTCGGTGAGCTCTCCGCCTTCGGCGGTTCGGTTCTTCGCTAACGCTACCAATGACAGACAGTCGTTTTGTGCCTCGTTCCCTTAGCTATCGGAACCGCAACCAATGACAGAGTAGAATTCAATCAAATGCTGATCAAAGTAAAAATAAACCTTAATCACTCTTATTAACCTTAGTAACAAAAATGACCCCAACGATTTTGAACCTTACTTCTTCTTCAAAACCTTAAAAGGCAAAACACTTTATAATACAAGGAAAAGTAAGGTTGGGAAGAAATATTAAGGTTGGAGGTGTTATGGCGAGTTGCCTGTTACTAAGGTTTGGAAGATATATTAAGGTTGGCCCCACTTACATCAAAGTTGAAAAATGCTTTTAGACTTTCTAAAAATTAATAAGGGTCCCGCATATGCGGGAAAGTATCTAAACGCTTGATTACCTGCCATCTAAGCATTATACTCAATTTTTCTTGAGTGCAAACTTAGAATGACTGTAGTTTACGTATGTTCAAATGGCAGCATTTCTCGTTTCTTTTCCTGATGGGAAAGCCATCTGTGTTTGATTTCCCCTGACTTTCAATTTTTCCTGAAAAACCATATCTTTGCATAGAATTAAATAAATGACATAAATTATGAAACACATTGATTCATACGATTTTACAGGGAAACGCGCACTTATTCGCGTGGATTTTAATGTTCCACTTGATGACGAGTTTAAAATTACCGATACCAATCGGATTGATTCTGCACTTTCAACAATCCGAAAGGTACTTGACGGTGGTGGCTCAGTAATTCTGATGTCACATCTGGGACGCCCGAAAAAGAATTTTGAACCCAAATTGTCACTCAAACACATCGTACCCTACCTTAACCATGTTTTGAAACTGGAGGTAAAATTCGCTGATGACTGTATGGGTGAATCAGCCAAAACCCTGAGTGCTGATCTAAAGCCAGGCGAAGTATTGTTGCTCGAAAATCTTCGTTATTACGAGGAAGAAGAAGGTAAACCACGTTTACCCGAAACCGCAACCGACGAAGAAAAGAAAGCCGCAAAAGCCGCTACCAAAGAAAAACAGAAAGAATTCACCAAACAACTGGCAAGTTATGCCGATTGCTATGTAAACGATGCCTTCGGAACCGCACACCGTGCACACGCTTCAACTGCATTGGTGGCTGCATTCTTCCCCGATGACAAATTATTTGGTTATCTGATGAATGCTGAGGTTAGCAGCCTGAACAAGGTGTTGAAAGAAGGAAAGAAACCTTTTACCGCAGTTCTGGGTGGCGCTAAGGTCTCCGGAAAGATCCAGATCATCGATCATTTGCTCGACAAGGTTGACAACCTGATCATTGGCGGTGGCATGATGTTCACATTTATCAAAGCCATGGGTGGAAAAATCGGCAACTCGCTGGTTGAAGAAGATCTGCTCGAACTGGCGCTCAACACCCTCGAAGGCGCAAAATTACACGGAGTGAATATTATACTTCCGGTTGATGCCATTGCGGCCAACGGTTTTGCCAACGATGCCGATACCAAACTGGTTAAAGCCGGCGAAATTCCTGATGGCTGGATGGGTCTTGATATCGGACCTGAATCTGTTGCTTTGTTCGATAAAGTCCTGATGAACTCACAAACCATATTGTGGAACGGACCTATGGGCGTTTTTGAAATGCCAAGCTTCGCTGAAGGTACCATTCAGGTTGCCAAATCTATTGCCAATGCAACCCAAAAAGGCGCTTTTTCGCTGGTTGGCGGAGGAGACTCTGTTGCGGCCGTCAACAAATTCAAACTTGCTGATAAAGTAAGCTATGTAAGCACAGGTGGCGGCGCTATGCTGGAGTCTATCGAAGGCAAGGTCTTACCTGGAGTTGCTGCTATAGAAGCATAAGATTGCTTAATATATGCCTGGTTAAGAACAAGGCAAAACTGAATATTAATGGAATTCTTTTAAACCTCTGTGCATTTTGTGCAGAGGTTTTTTATTTGTTTTAGAATGTGAAAATAAATTTCAATATCGTTTAGTTAAGAAAAGTTGTCTTCGACTCCGCTCAGACTGACAGTCATCCTGAGCGGAGTCGAAGGATACTTTTTCATTTTATATTCCAACAGAGGTCTTAACTAAAAGACTTTAAAATAAATTTCATTAAAAAGGTGATTCGATTATTACTGAACCACACTGCGGGTAATTCCGGCAGGTAACCTCGACAACAATTCATAATTCAACTGATTGCTGAGTTCACTGAAGGATGCCACACTGATGCTCAGTTTGCCCTGATCTCCGATTAAAATTACTTCATCACCGATCTGCACATCTGGAATTGCGGTTACATCTGCAATCAGCATATTCATGTTTATCATCCCTATAATGGGCAATCTTTGTTCGCGAATGAGCACCCATCCAGAATTACTGAGGGAACGGCTGTAACCATGTGCATAACCCGCGGGAATCACAGCAATCGTTTTATTCTCTATTGCCTGATAAGTCGTTCCATAGCTGATAAACTCGCCCTGCTTAATTTGTTTCAGGGCCATTATGCTGCTTTTCCAGCGTATGATTCTATGCAAAGGATCAGATTTGACTTTTCTATGGCTGATATATTGAATTAACGTTTCAATACTGGGCCAGTAACCGTATTGAAGGATTCCGATACGAACCATACTGAAGCGGAAAGCAGGATAAGTGATGGTGGCTGCTGAACTTGCTGTGTGAAGCAAAGCCGGCTGAAGTCCGTGATTCTGAAACAACCTGACTAAGATTTTAAATCGTTTGACCTGTCGGTGAATCCGAACATGATTGGCGATGCTTTCGGCTCCGGCCAGATGGGTGCAGAGCCCTACCAGCTCAAAGGATTCAGGTTGTGCTTTGAGCAGGGTTATCACCTGTTCAACGTCTGTATGATTCAGACCCGTTCGGTTCATGCCCGTTTCAAGCTCAATATGTATGCGTGCTTTTTTCTTTTGTTTTTTGGCTTCTTTCAAACTCAATTGTAATCTTTCAAGATCAAATATCCAGAATTCAATTCCATTTCTGATCACCCATGAAAGCTGCTCAACCGGAATCCATCCCATAATCATAATATCCGACCCCGGCTGCTTTATCTTCATCACGCGGCTGGCTTCATCTACGCTGAAAACCGAAAAGTGATTTATGCCACAGCTTTCTGCAGCAGGAATATACTGTTCCATTCCATGACCGTATGCATTTCCTTTTACAACCGATGAGATTTTAACATTTCTCTTTACAAGCCGCCTTATGAAGCGGAAATTGTGTTGCAATGCACTCAGGCTGATTTCAATTTCTGTGGGTGTTTTCATTCAGGAGTAGTTTTTGTTGCTGATCTTTTGAGATAAATAAAGATCAGAAAAGTGAATAGAGATGCAGTTATCCCAAAAACATTGGCATCGAGGCCCAATGGGAGGTCAATGCCTGAGACTATCAGAATAAGGGTAGTTCCTCCACCGGCAAACATGGAGAGAATTGCAGCCGTTTCGCTGCGCTGACCCGCAAACACCGCGGCTATCAACGGAACCAGCAAACCACTGACCATAAAAGCATAGGAATATAACATCAGCGATAAAACTTCTGTAAGATTCAGGGCAATTAATACAGCGATTATTCCGAGTAAAAGTGTCAGTAGTTTCGACCACTTCATGACCGATTTCTGACTTACTGCCCTGGGAAAAAGTTTTTGAATCAGATCGTGAAGCAGATTGGACGAAGATGCCATCAGACAGCTGTCGGCGGTGGAAAGTATGGCTGAAAAGTAAGCCGACAACATCAAACCCATTAGCCCTGCAGGCATGATGGTGCGTAACAGCAAAGGCAATCCCATTTCGGCATCCATCGGAACTCCCGGCATAAATCCCAAAGAAGCAAACATTCCATCCTGAAAAGCCACACGAGAAAGCATACCCAGACCTACACCCATAAAAGCCATTACCGGATACTCAAACAAACCGGCTATGTACCATGCTTTCCGGGCTTCAGACACCGACTTGCTGGCATAAATCCGCTGATACAGGGTCATACCTACAAACCAGATGGGAAGGATGGTTACCATCCAGTTCAGAAACTGTTGCCAGCTCAGGTTGGTGAAGGAGAAAAACTCAGGCGGTAGCGAGGCTGAAATATTATCCCATCCTCCCACCGCAATCCAGGCCATAGGAATTGCCAGAAAAATAAGGCCCGACATCAATAAAATCCATTGAACGGTATCTGTATAAATAACTGCTTTAATGCCTCCCAGCACGGTATAACTTACAGCCACAAATCCCATAACGATCAGCGCAGTATTCATATCAAGCGTGATAAATGCCGCCGATGCAAGTTTTGCGCCTGCCAAAAGCTGAGAACTTGTAAATCCGAGATACCCGATGCCAGATATTAGTCCTGCAAGCAGTGCGGCTCTGGAACCAAAAAAATGCAGAAAAACTTCCGGAAAAGTAAAAAACCGGTGTTTGTCAGATAGTTTTTTGATCCGCGGAATGAGGAATATTCCGCTGATCCAGGCTCCCAGCAGGCCTGTAAACAACATCCACGATCCGGATATGCCGATTAAAAATCCGAGCCCTCCAAGCCCGATCGAAAATCCGCCACCAACATCTGTTGCAACAACCGAGAGTCCGATATGCCATTTCCCCATTCCACGCCCACCAACATAATAATCATCTACACCAGTGTTGCGAAGGTGAAAGTAGTATCCAACGCCCAGCATTCCTAGCATGTACACAATAAATATAATTAAATCAATTGTTGCCATAGCATTTACTTTGCACGGTACAAGCAAAGTCCTAAAGAGCCACCACGAGCGATTAATAAGTTTTCGCCTGTGCTCTTAAAAAACTTTAGAGGCTTTGCTATTCAGGAGTTGAATGGTTGAATTGATGCTCTTAAACAAAGCAATTCTCCTGAAGATTTCGGAGATTTAGTGTGAACCCCGATATTGAAATTAGTTTCTATAAAAACAAAAATAGTAAAAATATCCGGAACAACCTATTAATCAAGCACAGAAATCTTCATTCTATTTTTGCGAATTAGCATTAATTCATGTAGGTTTGAACCTGAAAACGAATCTTTGAAACTCATCCGGTCTATGCGAATTCTTATTGTTGCCATATTTTTCACAATATCCGGGCTTAATGCCAGAAGTCAGGTTTACAAAAACCCGGAAGCTCCCATTGATTCAAGGGTAAACGACTTGTTGAGTCGTATGACTGTTGAAGAAAAATTCTGGCAGCTCTTTATGCTGGCCGAAGACTGGAGTCTTGACAAAAGTCGCTACACCGAAGGAGCTTTTGGTTTTGAAGGAGGAATTGCTGCAGGCGATGGTAAGACAGCTGGTCAGATGATTCAGATTTCGGGTGGCGAAAGCGCTTCTGAAATGGCACGGGTTATCAATCAGGCACAAAAACATTTCATAGAGAATACCCGTCTGGGAATACCAATGCTGCCTTTTGACGAAGCTTTGCATGGACTTGTCAGGCCCGGAGCGACTGCATTTCCGCAATCCATTGCCCTGGCAGCAACTTTCGACACAGCACTAATGCACAGCGTTGCTGCAGCCATTGCCATGGAAACAAAAAGCCGCGGAATCAGACAAATTCTTTCACCGGTAATTAATATAGCCGGTGATGTTCGCTGGGGCCGCGTGGAAGAAACTTATGGCGAAGATCCATTCCTGGCGTCTGAAATGGGTGTTGCATTTATTTCGGAATTTGAAAAACGAAACATCATAGCAACCCCAAAACATTTTGTTTCAAACTATGGATCAGGCGGTCGCGACAGCTATCCCGTTCATTACAACGAGCGCTACCTCAGAGAAATTGAGCTACCTCCTTTTGAAGCGGCATTCAAACGCGGTGGTGCCCGTTCGGTAATGACTTCCTACAATTCGCTGGATGGCAGCCCCTGCACGGCCAACGATTGGCTTCTCAACCAGTTACTGAAGAAAGAATGGGGTTTTACAGGATTTGTAATTTCTGATGCCGGTGCAACCGGTGGTGCCAATGTCTTGCATTTTACGGCGAAGGACTATCAGGAGTCAACCGAAAAATCGATAAACAATGGGTTGGATGTGATATTTCAGACGGCTTTTGAACATTACCCGCTTTTTATAGATGCTTTCCGATCAGGGAAAATTCCCGAAGCAGTTATTGACAGTGCGGTTGCCAGGGTTTTACGGGCAAAGTTTGAACTGGGTCTTTTCGAAAATCCCTATGTTGATCCTGCTGAAGCTGAAAAAACCAATGGCTCTGCAAAACACCGGGAAATTGCAATTGAGGCAGCCCGAAAATCGATTGTTCTGCTGAAAAATCAAAATAATATCCTGCCCATAAATGCAAATCTGAAATCCATTGCAGTTATTGGCCCGGATGCAATGGAAGCCCGTTTGGGTGGTTACAGTGGTCCTGGAAACAATAAAATCTCAATTCTAGATGGCATTAAAACCCTGATTGGCGACAAAACTCAAATCCGCTATGCCAGAGGATGTGAGCGGGAAGTTGTTCATTATCAAACTATTCCTTCAGTGTATCTGACTACCGAAGAAAACGAAAAACCGGTTTCAGGTCTTACCGGCTCCTATTTCAGCAACATCAACCTTGCAGGAAAACCAGTCTTTGTCAGAACCGATAAGCAGATTAATTTTCAGTGGACCTTATTCTCTCCTGACTTTGAAAAGCTGAATTATGATTTCTATGGTGTTCACTGGGAAGGAAAACTAAAAGCACCTGCATCGGGTAGTTTTAACTTAGCAATTGAAGGAAATGATGGTTATAAACTTTATATCGACGGTGACTTACTGATCGACAACCAATTATTTACAGGGCACAATCTTAAAACAACAACTTTCAGTTTCACCGAAGGTCAGGAATACAACATCCGCATCGAATATGCCGAACCTACCGGCAATGCGTGGTTCAGGCTGGTTTGGGATTTCGGCATACCAGATCATTACGAAAGTCAATTTAACGAAGCTGTTGACCTTGCTTCTGAAAGCGATCTGATTGTGATGGTTGCCGGCATTAACGAAGGTGAATTTCAGGACAGGGCGCTGCTGAACCTTCCGGGAAATCAGGAAAAAATGATTCAAAAACTGGCTGAAACCGGAAAACCTTTAGTGATAGTTGTGGTTGGAGGAAGTGCCATTACCATGAACAACTGGCTGGATAAGGTGGATGGAATAATTTACGCCTGGTATCCGGGAGAAGCAGGTGGGCAGGCTGTGGCAGAAGTTTTGGCCGGCAAATATAATCCTGCCGGGCGGCTACCGATAACTTTTCCAATGCATGAAGGTCAACTACCATTGGTTTACAACAGCAAACCCACCGGCCGTGGCGATGATTACATCAACTTAAGCGGACAGCCACTTTTCCCTTTCGGATATGGGCTGAGTTACACAAGCTTTACGTACCAAAATCTGACAATTTCAAAAGCAAATGAACCCGATTTGTTTACGCTTAGTTTCAGCCTGACCAATTCCGGAAAAACAAAAGGCGAAGAGGTTGTACAGCTTTATATCCGTGATCTTTTTGCATCGGTTGCCCGTCCAAAAACGGAGTTAAAAGCATTTAAGCGCATCGGCTTGAAGCCGGGTGAAATAAAACAAATTGAATTTCTGATTACTCCTGAAATGTTGCAGATGCTGGATATAAACCTGAAAAAAGTGGTGGAACCGGGCGACTTCAGAATTATGATCGGGGCTTCATCGAAAGATATAAGGCTGAATGGAACATTGAGGGTTGAGTGAGGGGAAAAAGGCAAATAATTTTGTCGTATAGTTAAGGTCCCGGTTGGGAATACTAAAATTAAAAAAGTCCTTCGTTCCGATAGCTTTCGGAACCGCTACCAATGACAGATTGTTCGTCCAATCCTTTCCCGCACGTGCGGGACTCAGGAGGACATCGTATATATTTGATATTTAGTACATTAAGATGATGCAGTGTACACTATAAACGAATGTCACACTGAGCGGAGTCGAAGTGTTTAAACGCTTGATTTAACTGTCATCTCCGCATTAAGCTCAATTTTTTTTTGAGTTCAAACTCAGGATGACTGTCAGTCTGAGCGGTTCCGATAGCTATCGGAACGAAGACAAATTTTCTTAACTAAACGGCATTAATTTTACCCTTAAATAATTTCGTGTAATTTTTGCACGATTGCAACTAAACTCATTCTCCTATCCAATCACCGTTTTCTTTAATCAGTTCAACCAATGCTTCAACTGCTTCTGATTCCGGCACACCCCGTTTAACGGGCACTTTACCTTTGTATAGATTTACCTTACCATTTCCTGCACCAACATAACCATAATCGGCGTCAGCCATTTCGCCTGGCCCATTTACAATACAACCCATTACACCAATTTTCAGACCTTTAAGATGACCCGTGCGGGCTTTCACTTGCTGAAGTGTTTCCTGGATGTTGAAAAGCGTGCGTCCACAGGACGGACATGCAATAAATTCGGTACGCGATATACGCATGCGCGTTGCCTGAAGCAATCCAAAACCAATCCGGATGGCATCTGTCAAAGGAACTTCTGATGCATCAATACAGATTCCGCTTCCAATTCCGTCAATCAGCAGATTGCCAGGATTCAGGCTGTTTTCAAGCAACATTTCTTGCGTAGAATTACAAACAACCGGCGATTTGAGAATCAAAGGGTTTTTAATCTCATTCTGAAACAGAGCTTTGTCCAGCATTCTGAGTTTATCTGCGCCAGCTTCAGCCAGAATGACCATTTCCGGATTCGTGCTGAGTTGAGAAAGAAGATCGGGAAGCTTATCGGCAACCATTGTTTCGTCAATAAAAAGCACCAAAGAATGCAGAGGACTAACATTATTCTCCTCATCAGCAATAAAATATTGTCCGTTTTGACGAATCAACACGGCAACAGGATTTTTACCTCCTATATTTCCGCAGGCTGAGGTTTCTCTGCAGTAATCGGTTTCGCGGCTTACCAGAAGATCAGGGCGAATCATCCGAACTATTTCACCTTTTTCGTTTACCTGATGAAATCTATCCGCGATTGCTCTGGCAACCGGCAATTCAAATTCAGGATCTTCGGTAAGTGAAACACGGATGGTATCTCCGATTCCGCGCGCAAGCAGTGCGCCAATTCCGGCAACGGATTTCAGGCGACCATCTTCGCCATCGCCGGCTTCGGTAACGCCAAGGTGCAGAGGATAATTCAAACCTTCGGCCATAAGTTTTTCTGCAAGCATAAGATATGCTGAAACCATGACCCTTACATTACTGGATTTCATCGACAATACCAGGTTATGAAAACCTTGTTTGTGACAAATGCGGGTAAACTCCAACGCTGACTGCACCATCCCTTCGGGAGTATCGCCATAGCGATCTACAATCCGCTGACTCAGCGAACCATGATTTACACCAATGCGGATTGCGGTTCCATATTCCTTACAAATGGAGAGAAGCGGAGCCAGGCTTTTCGAAATTTTCTCAAGCTCAGCTTCATATTCTGAATCTGAATAATTTACTTTGGCTGAGTTTGGCCTGTCAACATAATTACCGGGATTAATTCTGACTTTCTCCACAATTCCGGCAGCTATTTCAGCAGCTTCAGGGCTGTAATGGATATCTGCAATCAGTGGGACATTATATCCAAGGGCTTTAAGCTGACCTTTAATCACCTGAAGATGTGCAGCTTCTTTTGGACCTTGTGCGGTAATGCGAACCAGTGCACTTCCGGCTTCTATCATTCGTATTGCCTGATCAACCGTAGCTCTGGTATTCATGGTGGGGGTATTGGTCATGGATTGCAGGCAAACCGGATTTTTTCCTCCGATTTTAAGCATACCGATTTTTACTTCCAGAGAATGATAGCGCATGTGACCGAGTTTTTCAGCTGAATTATAGCACAAAAGTAAGGTGTTTATCACTCTGACAATGACAGATAATTCCTTTTATCGTGCATTTAGAATTACTTGGTTTAGAATTGAGCGTTTTATCCTTCGTTCCGCTACCAATGACAGATTGTTCGTCTTATCCTTCGACTCCGCTCAGGAGGACATCGTATAGAATTGATAATTAGTGCATTAAGATGATACAGTGTGCACTCTAAACGAATGTCACACTGAGCGGAGTCGAAATGTCTGAACGCTTGATATACTGTCATTTATGCATTATGCTCAAATTTTTTGAGTGTAAACTCAGGATGACTTCGTATATGATTGATCATTAATGTTTTAAAAATAACTAATGTTAACCTGACACGTATGTCACACTGAGTCCCGCACGTGCGGAAAAGTGTTTATGATTCAATTTTCCTCTGTCAACTCATATTTCCGGAATAATTTTCTAGTCAATTCAATTTTTGTTGCAGCAAGAAATAAAGAACATTTATTTTGTACATTAGCCAAATATACCAGATGCAGTGCTCTATTGAAAAATCGTCTTTATTATCCCCAAAAACCAGCAAAATGGCAGTAAAACAAACCCGCACAGGCCAGATACTTATACTTTTAACGGCCCTGATTTTTTCGTGCTCAACACCCGGTTCCCTGAAATTAGAGACGACCAACTTCGAAGGTCAGATTGACCCGTATCAGAATCTGGAATTCACCTTCAACCAGAACCTGGCTCCGGATTCGTTGTTAGAAAAATGGGATACAACAGCATACATTGCCTTTGAGCCATCAATAAAGGGGAGGTATAAATGGGTCGCACCGGAAAAGCTGGTATTTATTCCTTCGGTGCCTTTTGCCCCAAATACCGATTACCGGGCTGTAATAAATAAGGAAATTACGCGATTTGCAGCAAAACCTCTCAAATCGGAACAAAAAGAAATACTGTTTCATACGCCCTACCTCACCATTGAGCGAACAAACGCATACTGGGGTTTGAGTGAAGCCGACAAAAACCTGATTCAACTGCGTATGAATGTGGTATTTAATTATCCGGTTAACCGCGATGATGTACGTAAATATTTGAATATCAAGATTAAAGAACAAGTTAAAAGCTTCGATATTATTGTAGCAGGTAATTCAAATACCATTGAAATTGCCATTCCAACCACAAGCAAGGGAGATATTGAGGGCGATCTGAATCTGGGATTGCTCAAAGGCATGAAATGTATCGGTTCCAACAGGGCGTTGCCTTCGGATGAATATTTCAATGTTCCTGTTCCGCCGCGCGACCGCCTTGAAATCAGCGATGTAGTCACCGAATTTCAGGATGGCGAAGGTGTAATTCTGATTTTTACATCGCAACCGGTGGTAGAAAAAGGCCTCAAAACCCTTATAAAATTGAATCCCGAAGTTGATTTCAGGGCAATTACTATCGGAAACGGGATTAAAGTTACCGGAAGTTTCGCCGACGGGCAATCCTACGATCTCAGCATTTCAGGTAAGCTAAAAGGTATTTTTGGCCCTTCACTTGACAGCGACTTCAAACAAGCTGTGACCTTCGGAACCCTTCAGCCATATCTTGCCTTCAGCGATCAGAACAGCCTGTACCTTACTTCACAAGGGTCACGAAATTTAGGGCTAAGCCTGATAAATATCCCAAAACTAAGAATTACAGTTTTCAAGGTATTCGAAAACAATATTCAGCATTACATGCGCAGCGGTAAAAGCTGGGACTGGCATTATGAAAATGATGAATACTACGATTCGTACGGATATAGTCTTGATGAAAATTTCGGGAAGATAATAAGTACCCGTGAAATCGATACCCGTTCGCTACCCAAAAAAGGAAACCTGCGCCTGCTCAACCTGAAACCTGAGGAACTTGAGCTTTCATCTGACATGAAAGGCATTTATCTTATTAAGGCTGAATCGATTGAAAAACAGTGGCTTAGCGATGTACAACTGGTTTCGGTTTCGGATATCGGACTAATTGTAAAGCAAGGTGCTGACGAGGTATTTGTAGCCGCAAGATCTATAGCCACCGCACAGCCCATTGAAGGTGTAAATATCAGATTTTACAGCCGCAGCAATCAGATGATCCATCAGGCAACAACCGGAAAAGACGGAAATCTGATTTTTAAAGACATTAAAAAAACAGCTCCGGGCTTCGATATATCAATGATTTCGGCCAGAAAAAGCGATGATTTCAATGTACTGCTTTACGACAGATCATCCATTGAAACTTCACGCTATGATGTTGGGGGAAAACGTACATCCGGCAATATTTATGATGTATTTATCTACGGCGACAGAAATCTTTACCGCCCCGGTGATTCGGTTCATTGCAATGCCGTTGTGCGAAGTTTTGCATGGGAAACCATTCGCGATATTCCGGTAAAATTCAGGGTAATAAGTCCCGATGGAAAAGATTTACTGATCAGAAGAGCACAGCTTAATTCAAATGGCGCGGCTCAGCTGAGTTTTTCACTTTCTGAATCGGCTCTCACCGGCTCGTATATGGTTGAGGTGCTTTCGGGCAACGATGTAATGCTTGGCAATTACCGCATTTCCGTTGAGGAATTTATGCCGGACCGCATTAAAGTGGAAGTTAAGCCAGCAAAAACTACTTACAGGCTGGGCGAAATTCTTTCATTGAATATCACTGCCAGCAACCTTTTCGGACCACCGGCCACCAACCGGAAAGTAGAAAACGAATTAAGAATCAGCCGTAAAGCATTCTATCCGAAAAAGTTCAGCGAATTCAACTTCTTTGTAAAAACAAGTGCTGAAATATACTTCGAAAATCAGATCAGTGAAGGCATAACCGATGCCAATGGTAAGTTGCAACAGGAGTTTGCTCTTCCCGATTTTGAGCAGATCGGATTGTTGGATGCAAAAGTATTTACCACTGTTTTTGATGAAACCGGTCGCGCTGTTAACCGATTTACTCAGGTTGAAGTTGTTACGCAGGATGTAATGCTGGGCATCAAACACCTTCCGGGATGGGTTAGCACACGCAAACCTTTGTCGGTGAGCCTGATTGCCATCAACCGACAGGAAACTCCGGTAAAAGCAAAAGCACGAATAGAGGTGGTTCATCTGAAATGGGAAACGGTGCTGGAACGCAATTATGGACGTACCAGTTACCGCTCGCAAAAAAAGGAGAGTATTGTTATGTCCCGCGAAGTAACAATCGCCCAAACGGGATATAATTTTCAGTTTACTCCGCCGGCCTCAGGCGAATATGAAGTCAGAATTAGCAATGAAGGAAGCTCAAATTATGTTGCTTCAGGATTTTATGCTTATGGCTGGAGCGATTTCGGATCGTCAGCCTTTTTTGTGAATCGCGAAGGCGAAATAGGAATTGAAACAGACAAAACGCAATATCAGTCAGGTGAAAATGCCAATATTCTGTTTAAAACTCCCTTTGAAGGCGAACTGCTTATTACTGTTGAACAGGACAAAGTGCTTGAATATTACAGCCTTAAAGCAGATGCTTCAGGAGCAAGTATGAAACTGAAAATCAGCGATAAGCACCTACCTAATATTTACATCAGTGCCACGCTGATCCGTAAAAACGATCAGTCGGGTCTTCCGTTGACTGTTGGCCACGGCTATGCCAGCCTGAAAGTTGACAATCCCAACCACAACCTGATAGTCAGTATTGAGGCACCGGAAAAAATCAGATCAAAAACCAATCAGCAGATCAAGGTAAAAACCTCGCCCGGGGCTGAAGTTACCCTGGCTGTGGTTGACGAAGGAATTTTACAGATTACCTCCTACCCTACTCCCGATCCTTACAACTGGTTTTATGGAAAAAGGGCGCTTGAAGTCCGGTCATATGATCTTTTTGATGAACTGTTCCCGGAACTGGGGAGCCAGTCATCAAGCGGCGGTGATATGGGCTTCGATCTGGGCAGCAGGTTGAATCCACTCACAAGCAAACGTGTTAAACTGCTCTCGTTGTGGAGTGGTATTCAAAAAGCCAATTCCTCGGGTGAAGTAACATTTAATGCCTCCATTCCTGCGTTTTCGGGTGCTGTAAGAATAATGGCTGTAGCTTACAAAGGCAATCAGTTCGGATCATCACACAAAGAAATGAAAGTGGCAGACCCGCTGGTTATCAGCAGTTCACTGCCTCGCTTCCTCAGTCCGGGCGATATTGCCGAAGTGGTGGTTACCCTGACAAATACAACGTCTAAACCATTGACAGCATCATTGAAAACAATGACCTCAGGCCCGGTTTCTGCCGGAAAATTCGGCGATGCATCTATCAGCATTCCTGCAAACAGCGAGGTTCAAACAATGTACCGGCTTACCGCTGAAAACGCAATTGGACATGCAAATGTCAAAGTTCAGGCAAGCGCTTCAGGTGAAACCTTTACCGATGAAACCGACATAACGGTGAGGCCGGCTGCTACACTTGAAAAATCAGCAGTCTCCGGTACTATAAAAGCTGGCAGCAAAATCACACTCAAGTCAGAAGAACAGTTTCTTGAAGGCACGGCAAAATCAACTTTGTTGCTGACCCGCTCTCCAGCCGGTCGTTATGCAAAAGATCTGGGTAGTCTGGTTAACTATCCTCATGGATGTCTTGAGCAAACCATATCGGCAGCATTCCCTCAGATTTACTTCGCGGATCTTGCAAAAATGCTCAAACAGGAACAAAATGCAGGCAGATACAATACCGCCGAAAATATAAATACGGCAATTATGAAAATTGCAGCTCTTCAGCAATACAATGGTGGTCTTGTAATGTGGCCCACCGGCGGTGAAGCCAGTTGGTGGACAACAGCTTATTCCGGCAATTTCCTTTATGAGGCATCGAAAGGCGGATATTCTGTAAATCAGGTTGTTGTGGATAATATCCTGAGGTTCCTCACTGAAAAAGTAAAGCAAAAGCCTTCTGCAGAATACTACTACAAAACTGAAGGCAGCAATGTGTGGCAGAAAAAAGTGCAGGCACAACGTGAAATATTTTACTCACTTTACGTGCTTGCCCTTAATGGGAAACAGCATCTGCCCACCATGAACTATTACAAAGCCAGAACCAATGAAATGAGCCTTGACAGCCGCTATATGCTGGCCTGCACTTATGCGTTGGTGGGGGACACCAAAAGCTTCCAGACCTTGCTTCCAAAAACATGGGTACTTACCGAAGAATCAATGATAGAAACAGGAGGAGGTTACAGTTCTCCGCTGCGCAATAAAGCCATTGCACTTTACACCCTGCTGAGTGCAGATCCTGGCAATCCGCAGATAGCTGTCATGGCGAGGCAAGTTGGTGATATGTTAAGCACAAAATCATGGGTTTCGACTCAGGAACAGGTGTTCTCAATGCTTGCACTGGGTAAGCTTGCCGGACAAGTTTCCAATGAAAAAGCCACTGCAGAAATAGAAGTAGCCGGACGTAAAACTTCATCCTTTACAGGAGAAGACCTTAAAACCAACCTTACCGGACAAACAGCAACAATAACTGCAGGCGGAACCGGAAGCCTTTTCTATTATTTTGAAACGCAGGGCATTCCTGCCGGAAACTCAGACCGAGAGGAAGACAATGTTCTGGCTGTCAGAAGGCGATTCTTTGACAGAAACGGCAATGCAATGAGCAGCTATGAGTTTAAACAAAATGAACTACTGGTTGTGGAACTTACCCTGAATACCACCGACAACAGCCTGATTGACAATGTAGTAATAACCGATATGCTGCCCGCATGTTTTGAGGTGGAAAACACCAGACTTACTGCCGAACGGGAAATGGAATGGACCAAAAACAGATCATTCCCTCAGCACATCGATTTCCGCGACGACCGCGTTAACCTGTTCACTCAGGCTGGCGGACAAACCAGAAAATTCTATTATATGGTAAGGGTTGTTGGAAAAGGAACCTTTAAACATGGCCCGGTAAGTGCCGAAGCTATGTATAACGGACTTTACTTTTCATACAGCGGCTCTGCAACTGTTACAGTAAAATAAATATGGCGATTGACTTTATTGAATTAAGTGCGGAGCTCAGGCTCTGGTTGTTACTGTTCCGTAATGACCTGATTCAGCAACCCTGGCAGTTATTCATCATTGCATGGATAAGCGTATTTTTGGTGAGTGGATTTCTCATCAGACCCATCAGTCTGATTGGGAAATCTATAGAAGATAAGCACCCGCCAATCAGTTCAATGATCATTGCCAGTATTCTCCTTTGCTTAATCACTGGATTCTTAAATACATTGATTCCCGACTTTTTAATCGTTTGGCTATGGATATTCCTGCTGCCATTTATTTTAAGTTTGCTTACCGGATTTTTTTATCTGTTAATCAACAAAGACAGTAAAATACTCCGAAATTCCATTGACATATTTACAGCAAACTTCTACATAGAAGCTGACAAATCATTTTTACAGGGAACTTTGAGGGCATTGATCAGACTGATCTGGGAACAACCCCAGACCCTGATTGGTCATGGAATCGGACAGATACTTAATTGCACCGGATTTATTTCAAGTGTTGCGCTCAGCGATGGAATTGCAATTCTGACAGGTAATATCCCATTGGCCAACGGAGTTGCTCTGGGCTCATACATATTGGTAACAAACAGATATTCAGGCTCTGACACACATGTAGATCTATCCGAACGCAACTCATATCTCATGGTACTAATAAGGCATGAACTGGGGCACACATTTCAGAGTCGCCGCAGCGGTCCTTTATATTTATTCAAATATGGAATTCCTAGCGCCATGAGTCAGGGCTGGACCGAAAAAGATGCTGAATTCAGATCAGACCGCTATCTGCTGATTCATTACGGGCTACCACCGATTTTTTCATCCTATCAGAAAGACTACAGTCCGGTAGGTGCACATACTGCTGCATATTTACTTATGCTGGCCACTATGATATGGGGAGCTGTTTGGGGCGCAACTGCCGGTCTTTTCGGCGCTTACCTTTTTATTGCCGGATTTATTGCCCTTTTTAATCTTGGGAAAATACACAGCAAGATTCTTTAGAAATACCCAATTATTTTATAAGCACCTTATATTGACCTATTCCCCAATCGGAATGTCACAAAAGTATCCTATTTCATTTATATCTGTGCTCATCCTCATCCTGTCTGCCTGGAAGAACCCTGAACATCAGGTTCAGTTCAATCATTTAACTCCCACAGAACCAACGCGGTGCTCCGCAATGAAATTTCCTTTTTGCCAGGGTTATGCAGGTAAATTACCATCGAATGAGCTTCAGCCGGCAAGCGGATCAAACTGAGTGAGTAATTATACTCTGGTTGTGTGGTCAGTGAAAGATCGCCAAGCCTGAGCATGTAATCGCGCACCGATTCATGTTTACTATTCCATATAGTAGCTTTTATAGAGCAATCCTTCATATCCTGCAATGTATCGGTTTTAAAGCAAACGTCACAAACAAACGATTTTTTCTGCATTGCAAATACAGTATCCATTAAAAAGCCGATGTACTCTGAACTTGTGGTAATTGATTCTTCCGGCAATATTTTTCTGAGAAATATTTTTCTGTTTACAGGAATGTTTCTTTTAAGTATCATAAGCCCGGAAGCTTCTTCAGCAGCAAGAGTTTTATAATCTTTAAAAAAAGCGGCATCTTTCTTAAAGTGAGTGTCAGAGATAAGAATATAGTCACTTTTATTGTCTGGGAAATTAACATACTCGAGCAGATTCACGCCATTGACTTTATATCTGACATAATATGACCATGCTTTTTGATGAATTTTATAGCCTGAAATTGTGATGTTTCCCGGAAGTTTGTCTTCTGAAGAATCTTTTACAATCTGAACAAATGAATGGTCGTAGTGCTCGTAATACCAATGTCTGGAATAACTGATATTAGAAGATACCACGAAATCAACCGGCACAAGCAGAAATACAAGAAGTGATGCATTGGATATCCGGAAGTTGATGTATTCCGATGCAAAAAATACAAAACCAATAGCCCATGGATAAAGGTACAATGAGGTACGATCTTCGGGAAAACGAATGTTGAATGCATAATGCAGAATATAAATTCCTGCGATTGATCCCAGAAATAACGCAGGGAAAATCATAAAAGTAAGAGGCTTTGTTTCAAAAAGTAAATAATTAATGGATGCTTTTAAATTACTGACCTTACTTAATACTTTACGATCCTGCATTTTCAGTGTTGAGTAATGGTCCACCGGATGTTTTTTAGCTTCGGGAAGAACTCCTGATTTTCCCCAGCCTGTTAAAATATTTTTGATTACAACGAAACCAAATGCAAAAGCCCAAATCAATATGAAAGCAGCCAGAATAATTGCCAGCGTGCGATTGCCTGTAAAAAACAGCATATAAAGATTTGTTGCAAATACCGATTCAAAAAAGCCTGATTGCAAAGGACTTCCATAATACAACTTTCCTGCAGCCAGCAAACTAAAACTATGTTTAAGTAAAACGATAAAAATAGCAATAGTAAAAAACCAGGAAAGAATTACAAACCAATCTGATGACTTAAACCCTTCGCTTCTGAGTTTCCTGAACCATAACACTGCTATAAATCCTGCTACTATTAGAAAAGATGGCAAAAGATTAAGGTTCGCAGTAATTGATAAGACATTTAGAAGAATTGCCAGTATAATTAACACCTGTTTCCGGTTTCGCATATATTCAAATACCATCCAAACAGAAGAAACTATCAGCCCCATGGATAGGCCATAACCCCGGCAATAGCCGAAAAATTCAATAAATCCGGCAGCCATCAGCATCGAAGAAACAAAGATTAACCTTTTAAAGCTTCCCGTTAGTGATTTTGATATTCCAATCACCGAAATAGTGTACAATACAAAAGATAAAACATTCGCCAAACGCAGCGCAAATAATGATTTGCTGAAAAAGCCTGTAAATATCCAGGAAAGAATGGAGTTTAGAATGTGATTGTTGGCATCAACATATGAATTCCAGGGGAAAAATAATCCTGTGAATATGTATAAGTCGGAAGTGATGATTTCGTCTTCCAGAACCGAGGTAAAAATGGCTCGTATTGCAATATAAATAATCATGCATGCACCAATCAGATAAATCAGGAAATTGGCATTAATTGCCTGTTTAAAATGACCTGATACTTTTTTAATCCCCATAGTCCGGTTGATTTTTTGGATTATTCATAAACTCCATTGGCGGATAAACCTACAATATTTATCGGGCAACAATACTTTAATCTTATTGATTATCAGACAGATTAAATGATTAATCCGGCTGTATTTATCTGAATTGCATAAGGCAAAGATAAGTTATTCTTTAAATCCGCATGTATGTCGCTGATTCGTTGAAAGCCAGGGATACACCTGACATTTTTTAGTTTTTGTAAAACTTGTTTCAATTCATCAAACCCTGAACTCCGGACTAATGGATACCGAATAATTGCAAAAAAAAAGCCCCGTTCCGAAAAACAGGGCAACATCTTTTTGATGGATCATAAATCAGAAAGGCCAGAACTGGTTGTCGTACCAGATATCCTCTTTCAGTTGTTCATTAAGTTCATGCAGCACCTTGTGGTGACCTCTTTCCCAATCGGCAAGCCACGAAAAAAGTTCCTTTTCATTCGGATCAGTTGCCGCTGCAGCTTGTTTCGAATAAACTTCAATGGCTTTGGTTTCCATGTCGATGGCTGCAGAAATGGCTGCTGCTTCGAAACTTGCCGCTGAAATCTGTTTTTTGATATCGCCCGACAAAATCTCATCTACAATCCCGGCATCTGCTTTCAATTCGATCTTGGCAAATTGCTGATTCTTATTGTAACTGGCAAATTGCTTCGACAGAAACTCAACATGAGTCTGCTCTTCTTCAGCCATCATTGTAAAAATCTTCTTTACGTCTTCGCTCTTGGTTTGCTGAGCAACCATTTCGTAAAAAGCTTTCCCGCGCTTTTCCATCAGAATGGCGGTTTTTAAAATCTCATTTGATTGTGTATTTTCCATTTTATTTGAATTTTATTTGTGTGAAAGTCGAAGCACGGAGCGATGTACAAACCTACAAAATTTATTTCTAGAAAAACACTTATGGCTTTAAGAAAGTTTTCGCCGCGGGCATATTAATCTATAAATTTGCAATTCCGGCCTTAATGTCAATGGTGTGGCTTTGTTTAAAAATAAATGAAGGATAACTCAAACGTTTTAAGGGAATTGTTTCGCAGTTGGAGTGGAGAAGAATCCATAAAAGCTGAAGAATTGCCCGCATCCGGCTCTGACCGGAAATATTACCGCATCAGCAGCCGCGAAACTCAGGCTATTGGTGCATGGAATAATGATCTGAATGAGAATCAGGCATTCATCAGCTTTGCAAAACATTTTATTTCTCAGGGGTTGCCCGTTCCTGAAGTTTATCTGGCCGATGATTCCGGCAAATACTATCTTCAGTCCGATCTGGGCGATGCCACACTTTTCTCCATGCTCGCTGAGGAAGGTTTGACCAACCACGTTAAAGACATTTACAGGCAGGTAATTCACTGGCTGCCCCGTTTTCAGATTGATGGAGCCAAAGGCCTTGACTTCTCAGTATGTTATCCCCGCGCAGCATTCGATAAACAGTCGATGATGTGGGACCTCAATTATTTTAAGTATTATTTTGTCAGGCTTTCGGGGCAGGGATTTAACGAACAGGGGCTTGAAGATGACTTTACACGCCTTACCAATTTTCTTTTAGAAGCAAAGAATTCATTCTTTTTGTATCGCGATTTTCAGTCACGAAATGTGATGATCGTCGGAAACAGACCCTATTTTATTGATTTTCAGGGTGGAAGACAAGGTCCTTTGCAATATGATATTGCTTCGCTTTTATTTGATGCCAAAGCCAACCTGCCCAACGATTTCAGAGAAGAACTGCTAAAACTGTACATCTCTGAAGCCCGCACACTCACCGACTTTGATGAAACTGAATTCCTGAAATACTATTACGGCTTCGTACTGATCAGAATACTTCAGGCGCTGGGAGCTTATGGTTTCCGTGGATTTTATCAAAAGAAAGAGCACTTTCTGCAAAGCATTCCATACGCACTCGATAACATTGAATATCTGCTCAATCATCACCATCCTGAAATTTATTTTCCGGAACTGGAAAAACTGCTGCGATCATTTACCCAAAGCGAACACCTCAGAAGCTATGCAAAACCCGGGTTAAAAGTAAAAATCAGCAGTTTCTCCTATAAATACGGAATACCCGAAGACAAAAGCGGAAACGGCGGTGGATTTGTATTCGATTGCAGGGCTTTGCCCAACCCGGGTCGTCTTGCTGAATATCAGAACCTAACCGGCAAAGACAATTCAGTTAAGCAATACCTTTCAGCGCAAAGCGAAACCGGTTTGTTTCTGGCCAGCGTCTATTCAATTGTTGATCAGGCTGTTGAAAATTATATCAACCGGGGTTTTGAAAACCTTATGGTGAACTTCGGATGCACCGGAGGTCAGCACCGTTCCGTTTATTGTGCCGAACAACTATCCGCACATCTCAACAAACGCTATCGCCTGAACATCATCCCTGATCATACCCAAAGCAAATCGTGGCCCACATAAACCCTTCGCCTTATCTTTTGTTTATGTTTTTTTGGAAGCGTACAAATTTCTCGTTCAGTAAAAAATAATTTACTTTTTATCACTCAACGAAATTGAAACGAACACCGCCAGATCTAATTATTTTCTAAAACAAAATACTGATGAGTAAAACCATGTGCGAAAAAGGCAAAAAAGGCGAAAAAGACACCGGAGAAACACGATATAAATGTAAAAAATGCGGAGCACAGGTCAAAAAAGAGAAGCAGGTGTGCAAGCCAAAAGAAATGTAAACACTCATTATGGACTTAACAAAGGACTCCTTCGAAATTGAGGATTATAAATCAAAAGAGGAGGTCATCAGGCAAACCGTCAATCAGATTATTAAAGATTTCGCCATGTTTGGAATGGATGTGGATTTCCCTCCCGACATGGAAATGGTGTATCCCCATCTGTTTAATCAGCTTGAAATGCACATTGCAGGTTTACTGTCAAGAAATGTACAAAAATTATCGGCACTGCTTTATCAGATTGATATTCCTGAACAACAGATACTTACCGCATGGGAATTACATCCCGAATTTACTCATTCGCAGGTGATTACCGAACTGGTGATTTACAGAGAACTTAAAAAAGTAGTATTCAGGAACTATTACAAAAATTACAAATTGAAAGATGAGGACGGAGAATGAAAGCCATGATACTGGCTGCCGGGCTGGGAAGCCGGCTCCGACCCCTTACCGATAGCCGTCCAAAAGTGCTCCTTGATGCAGGGCCTTACACTCTGCTCGAATTTGCCATCCGGAAACTTAAAGCTGCCGGGTTTGATGAACTCATCATCAATGTTCACCATCTGGCTCCAATGGTGGTGAGCTATTTAAAAAATAATCATAACTTTGGATGTCGCATCGTCATTTCCGATGAGAGTGAAGCCTTGCTCGACACCGGAGGCGGAATTTCAAAAGCTTCCTGGTTTTTTGACGATGGCAAGCCTTTTTTGGTTTACAACGCTGATATTGTCGGGGATATGGATCTCAAGGATTTCTATCATCAGCACTTAGAATATAATGGACTAGCTACATTATCTGTGAGACAGAGAAAAACAAGCCGCTATCTGCTTTTTAATTCTGAGATGAGGCTTTGTGGCTGGGAAAATACCGAAAGTGGTGAAAAGCGGATTGCAATTCCGGAAACGGAAACTTTCGCTTACCCTTTTAGTGGCGTGCATATTATTGATCCTCAGATATTTAATTATATGAATAAAGGCAGATTTTCCATCATCGATACCTATCTTGAATTGGCAAATCAGCAGCTGATCAAAGGATGGGTTGACAACTCCAAACTCTGGGCAGATGCCGGCAAACCCGAAAGCCTTGAAAAAGCAGGAGAAATTGCCGCGCAGATTGTATTCTGATGGAGTTGCTGTTATCGCTGCTTTTATACTGTTAATCAATAATATCACTCTGGCATACTGAACAACAGAAATTATGAACAAACCATTTCTCGAAAGTCTTGCAGAACACATCCTGAGCAAATATCAAGGAGAAGGTAACCGCTTATGCGTGGTAATGCCCAACCGCAGAGCCGGTCTCTTCCTCAAGCAATACCTTTCGCCGGTTGGAGACAAACCCATTTGGGCTCCAGCCATATTTTCGGTGGAGGATTTTGTGGCACACATCAGTGGTCTGACAATTCCCGATCCGCTTGTTCAGATGTCGGCACTTTACAAAGCCCATTGCGAAATAAACGGAACCAAATCGCTGCCATTCGACGATTTTATTGGCTGGAGCAAAGGTCTGATCCGCGATTTTGAAGAAACCGATCAGTACCTGATTGATCCGGCATCACTTTACGGCCATTTGTCAGAAACCAGGGCACTTTCTCTCTGGAACCTCAATGAGCGACCACTTACTGAGTTTGAGCAGAATTACCTTCAGTTTTTCCGTTCATTGCCGGAATACTATCGCATCTACCGTGAAATATTGACCAGCCAAAACCTGGCTTATCATGGAATGGCATGCAGAATGCTGGCTGAAAATCCCGTTGAATATCTGCTCACACCAGACTGGAACCACATAATTTTTGCAGGCTTCAATGCCATAACTCCGGCTCAGCTTAAAATTTTTTATTACCTGATTGCTTCAGAAAAAAGCGAAATTAAATGGGATGCCGATGCATATTACATCAATAATCCCGATCAGGAAGCCGGTCGATTTCTGCGCAAACATCTGAAAGATCAGAATCTAGGACAACCAAACGAAATCAGCGATTATTTCGGAACAACAGCCCGCAACATAAAGATTGCCGGAGTTCCGCGTCAGGTGGGGCAAACCATGCTGGCCGGAAGTTTAATTTCGGAGCTGATTACAACCCATGGCCCGGAAGTCCTGACCAAAACCGCCGTAGTTCTGGCCGATGAATCATTGCTCATTCCTTTGCTGAACGCCATTCCACCCGAAGCCGGGCAGTTTAATGTAACCATGGGTTATCCTTTGATGCAATCGCCGGTTTTTACATTGTTTGACGGCATTATCGAAATGCATATAAATGCTTCTGCAGGCCGGTCAGCTGATTTCAACTCATTCTACCACAGAAACCTGACTCAGGTGTTTCAGCACAGTCATATGCATTTTCTGGCAAAACATCAGCATATCGGTGAAGTTCTGAAACTCATCAGGGCTTCGAAATTGTCATATATCGGGCTCAACGACCTTTCAACCATCAGCATCAACAACTCATTTATGATAGTTGTAAGGCTGATTATGCAGAAAACTTCAACAGTTGCCGAACTGATTCATCTGCTTCAGCAGATAATTTCAATGATGAAAGCATCTCCGGGCAGTGAAAATAACACTGAAAATCAGCGAAACAGTGCTGAAACGGAAATACTCTTTAACCTTGCGGTAATCCTGAATAAACTGGAGACACTTTCAGCCGATGCCGGACTTATTGGTTCTCAGCGCACTCTGCGTAACCTTTTCAGGGAAGCTGCAATGTCGATGCCTGTTGCATTTTATGGTGAACCACTTAAAGGAATTCAGGTGATGGGAATGCTTGAAACCCGAACCCTCGACTTTGAAAACATCATATTACTTTCGGCAAACGAAGACAAGCTGCCGTCAGGCAAAAGCTACAACAGTTTTATACCGTTTGATATCCGCAGGGAGTTCGGAATGCCCACACACCAGGATCAACAGGCGGTGTATGCTTACCATTTTTATAGGTTAATGCAACGAAGCAGCAACATCTGGCTCATTTACAATTCAGAAGCAGATGATTTGGGTGGCGGAGAAAAAAGCAGATTTATCAGCCAGATTCTACACGAATTGAATGCCTACGGTTCGATGAATACGCTTTCTCAGCTTAGTCCGGTGATGGACTCTCTTTTTAAGCAACGAACCGCATTTGTCATTGAAAAAGATCAGATTGTCCTGGACAGACTGCTTGTTCTGGCAGATAATGGTTTATCGCCAACCACAGTTAACCAATATCTGAACTGCTCCATGCGCTTTTATCTTGGCACAGTTCTGGGGCTTGGCGAAACCGAAGAAGTAGAAGAAACCATTGATTTCAGAACACTTGGAACAGTTGTTCACGAAGCACTTCAGCATTTCTACGAAAAGTACAAAGGAAGTTTCCCTTCTGCAGCCGAATATCAGCGCTTTCTGAAACAAGTACCTGAAGCTGTTTCGGCAGCCATGCAAAAACATTATCCCGGAGGAGACACAAAAAACGGCCGTAACCTTTTGATTGTAAAAGTGGCTGAAACCTGGATAAAAAGGTTTCTTGATCTGGAATCTGAACAAGGGTATAATCCTTCAGCCGGCGACCACATGATTGCAGTTGAAGAAAGGCTTTCTGCTTCGCTCAACATTGCCACTTCATGGAAAGGCGAAGTGAAAGTAAAGCTGAAAGGATCGGCCGATCGCATTGACAGAGTGAGTGGGCTTACCCGGGTTATTGATTACAAAACCGGCAAAGTTGAGCAGAAAGAACTGAAGAAGAATCCCGAAGAGCTGTTCATCAACGACAAAGATGTATTTCCAGAAAAGGCATTTCAGCTTTATTTTTACCTGCTGATGGCTTCACAAAACGATAAAATCAGTCAGAACACAGAAACACTTACTGCCGGCATTATAACTTTCCGTAAACTAAGCGAAGGATTTCTTCCTTTGATTACCGATGGTGCCACCACCAGTGAATCCATCACAAAATTTGAAAACCTGCTTGCAGGCTTGATAGAGGAGATTTTCGACCCGTCCATCCCGTTTACCCGCACTCCATTTGAAAAACGATGTAATAATTGCATCTTCAAGGTAATGTGCAACCGCGATAAAAAAGAGGGAGCGTGGTAAATATTAATTCAAATGCAGCCAATCAGGCGCAATATCTGCATCAATGCCAAACACCACATCACCCCAATAATACATCATCAACATAATAACCACAGCACCAACAAGATTTAGAAACAGTCCTGTTCTAGCCATTTGAGCCACACTTATCCGTGATGTTCCGAAAATAATGGCATTCGGCGGCGTAGCAACCGGGAGCATAAATGCCATTGAAGCCGACATTGTTGCAGGTATCATCAGTAAAAGCGGATTCATATTTGAACTTATGGCAACTCCAGCCAAAATTGGCAGAATCATTTCGGTGGTTGCGGTGTTGGATGTAAGTTCTGTCAAAAACGTCATTACCAACGCAACAACCAGAATGATCAGCATCGGGTGTAATGCGGTTAATCCGGCAAGATTTTCGCCAAACCACAACGAAAGTCCTGATTCTTTTATTCCAGTAGCAAGTGCAAACCCTCCACCAAACAGGAGAAGAATCTGCCAGGGAAGACCCGACGCAGTTTTCCAGTCGAGCAGGGTTTTGCCTTTGTGGTTGCGCGAAGGAATCAGGAAAAGCACTACGGCCATAAAAATTGCCACAGTTCCATCGTTTATAAAAGTGCTTTGAGGAAAAATACGTGACCATCCGGGAATGACTACTTGGCCAAAATCAAGATCAACCCTGAGTAACCAGAGCAATGCGAGAAGAGTAAAAATGATTGCAACTACTTTCTGCTCAAAGTCCGCTTTGCCCATCTCTTTTAGCTGCAGATGAAATGTGTTTTTGTTAATTGCTACCCATTCACCTTTGGCAGGCCTGAAAACAAAAAACAGGAAAGCCCAGGTAATCGCAAAAATAATCAGCGAAACAGGCAATACAAAAATCAGCCAGCTGGAGAATGATATTTCAGGAGCCAAAGGGAAATAAATGTGAAAAATACGACTGAACGAAAGATTTGGCGGGGTACCTACCAGGGTTGCCATACCTCCGGTTGAAGCGCTGTAAGCAATGCCGAGCAACAATCCGATACTGAATCTGCCGTTTCCCCCATTGTTCATGTAATCGTCAAGCTGCTTAATAATTGACATTGCAATCGGCAGCATCATCATTACAGTAGCGGTGTTTGAAATCCACATAGAAAGAAAAAAAGAAGAAATCATAAATCCCAGGAGAATGCGCGCCGGGCTGACACCCGTAACACTAAGTATATTGAGCGCAATTCGCCTGTGCAGATTCCAGCGTTCCATAGCCAAAGCCACCATAAAACCACCCATAAACAAAAAGATCACATCGTTAAAGTAGGCAGATGACACATCTTTTCCGTTCATAATGCCAAACAGCGGAAACAGCGCAACAGGAAGCAACGATGTAACAGCAAGCGGCACAACTTCAGTAATCCACCAAACAGCCATCAGCAGTGCAACACAGAAAGTATAGGTAACCTGAGGTTTACCGGGAACAAAATCCGCAAAAAGCAAAATAAAAAGAATGACTAAAGGAGTAATCAGGAAACTAATAATTTGCTTGAAATTCATAGGCTGCGGATTAAACTCAGGCTATTATGGAATAACAAACTTACATGAATTAATTATAATTCACAAGCGGGAATGGGAATATGATAATGTGTTTGGCTGACAACTTTATAGGAGTGCTATATGAGTCAAATAAATTACTTTCAGAGATAGTATAGCAAAATGCTATGGCACGTATTCAAACCTTCAGTTTATATCAAAAAAAAAGCCCCCTTCTGGGAGCTTAAAGCGGACCGGACGGGACTCGAACCCGCGACCACATGCGTGACAGGCACGTATTCTAACCAACTGAACTACCGATCCATTTTTTTAAAGAACTTATTCTCTATTGAGACTGCAAATATAGAGACTTTTTTAAAACAACAAACAATTGACGAAAATTTTTTTTCAGACAATAGTTTGAGCAGAATTAAGCCGGAAATTGCCTTATAAAAACATTTACAGGCTACTTCCCATCCACAATAATCGAAGCCGGTTTTTTGGCATCCATAAAGATCAGCTTTGCATTTGGTGATGTAGCAATGGCTTTGATCATCTCATATTGGAGCTGCTTGTCGCTGAGACCGGTACTCAGAATGGTCTGGTAATCAGCGATACCTTGAGCTTCAACCCTTTTTCGCTCGGCTTCCTGCTTTTCCTTTTGTAATACGAAGGTCATCTTCTGAGCTTCCTGTTCGGCATTGATTTTTGATTCAATGGTCGTTTTCACCGATTCTGGCAGGGTAATATTTCTGACCAACAGTTGCTCAAGTTCAAGACCGCGGGCCTTAAAATCAGTTTCAATGGATTTAAAAATCCTGTCCTGAAACTCATCTCTCTTTGTTGAATAAAGCGCTACCGCATCGTAATACACGGCATTGTCCCTGATTTTTGTGCGGCAAAGGGGCCTCACAATGGTATTTTTATAATCTGTTCCCAACTCCTTCAGAATCCGCGGAGCTTCCGAGGGCGTTACTTTATATAGGACCGTCAGATCAATCACCACTTCCAATCCATCGGCTGAAAGAACACGAATGGCATCATCGCTGGCTTTGGTACCTTCATCATTTACGCCGGACATGGTGTAATTCTGGGTGCGGATATCAAAAGTAACCACTTCAACCAATGGGTTGATGATGTTCAGTCCGCTTTCGAGCGTCTTATTGCTTACTTTTCCGAAAAGTTTCTGCACGCCAACCTGACCGGGCTCAATCTGAAATACAGCAGAAAAAATGACACCAGCCAGCAGAAGGACAATTCCAACAATCTTTACAATTCCAACATAGGGTTTTAAAGGCGTCTCAGCTTTAGCCAAAGCAAAACCAATAATCAGCAATACAATTCCAAACAAAACAGCTACCATAATACAGAGTTTTTTAGATGGGTAAAGATAGAAAAAGACAGTTCAGTAAATAATAAATTCTTACCTTTTCCAAACATATCTGCAACAACAATCGGGTATTGGTGTTTATCAACAAAATGCATAAAAATGACTGATTATAAAAGCATTGCAACCAGGTTCAGACTCACGGAATTTGAAGCAAACCGCAAACATTTTGAAACCCTTGGGCGAAAACAGAATCCTCACACCCTTTTTATCGGGTGTTCTGACTCACGGGTTGTTCCATCTCTGATCACTCAATCGGTTCCGGGGGAGCTGTTTATTGTGCGCAATATTGCCAATCTGGTGCCGCCTTACCGTGAGTCAGAAGAGTATCTTGCAACCACATCTGCCGTTGAATATGCAGTGCAAATACTCAATGTTAAAAATATTATAGTCTGCGGTCATTCCAATTGCGGGGGCTGTGCGGCTTTGTATCATAAACCTTCTGAAATGGAGAAAATTCCTCATACCCGCAAGTGGCTTGAACTGGCTTTACCTGTAAAGGAAAAAGTGCTTAAAATATTGCCCGAAACAGATCATGCAGCCCGCGAATGGCTTACAGAACAGATCAATGTGATTGAGCAACTTGGCCATCTGCTGACATACCCATATATAAAAGAGCGTGTTGAGGATGGAAGCATCAGGATTTTTGGATGGCATTACATCATCCATACCGGCGATATATATCAGTATGACAATGAATTGGAGCAATTTGAGTTGCTGAATACCTAAAATCTCAGTACTGATGCGTTTGGACGAATACTCCTAATCTTATTGAGCCAGAACCAAACAGGCTTTACCCACTAACCCCTGACAGGGTTTAGCAACCTGCCAAGTTGTTAGCGTTTATCTGGCTGGTTTCTCCTCTTGATGGTACGTAACCCTGTCAGGGGTCGTCAGCCTAGGTAGAAATATCGCGCCAAAAAATAGACATCAATTTTGAAGATAAGAAACCAAAACGGCTTGCGCACGTTTGTAACTTTCCCTTACTTTGCCCGAAAAAAAATGAGGGCATCCCAAAAGCTTATTCTACTTTCTACAGTACTGTTTTTTACATCATTACATATTTATTCCCAGGAAACATCTTCGCCTTATAAACTAACTTTAAATGGTTTTGTGC
The DNA here is from genome assembly GCA_002412885.1 of Bacteroidales bacterium UBA5197. Lineage (GTDB taxonomy): Bacteria > Bacteroidota > Bacteroidia > Bacteroidales > Lentimicrobiaceae > Lentimicrobium. Next base: position 26,583 of record DHVX01000084.1, on the reverse strand, counting down.
GTGCCGATGCCATTTTCGACAGCCGTCAGGTGGTGGAGGCCCGCGAAGGCTTTCTGCTTTTTTTCCCAAAAAAGCCTGAGTTCGACAAAAACGGAAGAGATATAAATGCCCATCCCTCTTTCAATCAATATGCAATGACAACGCGCCTTACAGCCAAAGCCACCGGACCCGATGTGCTTGGCGCGAAAATATTTGCCCTGATTGAAGCAGACTTTACCGGAGCATCAAACATTGAAAACAATAGTTTGCGGCTCAGGCATGGATACATTTCTATGCAGTGGACCAAAACCCGGCTTATGCTCGGACAATACTGGCATCCGCTCGATGTTCCGGAAATGATCCCGAATGTGCTTTCACTGAATACCGGCGCTCCTTTTCACTCATTCAGCCGGCAACCTCAGGTACGGATTGATTACAAAACCGGAAACATTAATCTGGTGGCTGTGGCTGCTGCTCAGCGCGACTATGTAAACTCAGGTCCGGCCGGAAGCACCTCAATTTATTTGCGCAACAGTGTAATTCCCAATCTTCATACCCAGATTCAGTTTAAAAAGAATGGTATTTTTGCAGGAGCTGGCATAGATTATAAAGTGCTAACCCCCAGCCTGGTAACTGATAGTTTGTACACAGGTAATGTTACCCTGAATTGCATCTCATACACTGCATTTCTCTCCATTTTAAGGGATCAATTCTCTGTAAAGACACAATATGTTTATGGTCAGGCATTGAATGATCATCTGATGCTGGGTGGTTTTGCACTTGCAGATACCGATCCCGAAACTGAACAAAGTAGTTATACCGCGCTTAACCATCATTTTGTTTGGATGAATGCTTCGTACACCATCGGCAAATGGCAGCCTTCGGTTTTTGCAGGATATACACTAAATGCCGGTTCTGATAAATTGGCGACAGCGCAGGTTTATGCCCGCGGTGCTGACATTGCTTATGTTTACAGGTTCGCCCCCATGATCACTTTCACCACAGGCAAATTCAGCCTTATCGGAGAGGTGGAATACACAGCAGCAGCTTATGGCGAAAATACCGAAAAGTTAAAGGTAATAAATACGAAGGAAACAGGAAATTACAGAATCGGACTGGGTGCCGTTTACAGCTTTTGATTTCTTTACGGATGTTCATCGAGCAACCAACAGAATACATCTTCAGCTTCCTGTCGTGAATTGCCGCAAAATTCCAATTCAGGTGTAAACCCGATACAAACTGCAGGTCTTTCCGGCTTCCCGAAAAGTTTGCAATTTAACTCCTCATCCAACTGAACGCAGGGAACCATAGCTGGCTTCCCATCAGGCATTCCGGGAATGGACGAACTGATGGATGGATAAATGCAGCAAACGGCACAATGGGAACGGCAGTTCATTTTATAGATGAGATTTTATGGCGCAAAGGTAAATAAACTCAGATCAAATGCAGATAAATACCAGTTTGCCAGCCAAGTGAACTTCACTTGCAATGATTCTAAATAAAAAAGGGGCCTGAGCCCCTTTCAATTAAAGTTGTGGTCCGGCAGCAACAAGGTGCTTGCCTTCGTCGTTGTCGGTGTATTTCGCAAAATTATCGATAAACCTTTTAGCCAGATCTTTGGCTTTTTCATCCCAAACAGCTGCTGATGGATAAGTATCTCTTGGGTCGAGAACCGCAGGATTTACACCATGAAGTTCGGTTGGTACCTCAAGATTGAAGTAAGGGATCATTTTGGTAGGCGCATGATCAATTGAACCATCAAGAATGGCATCGATAATCGCGCGGGTATCCTTGATGGATATACGTTTACCTGTTCCGTTCCAACCGGTATTTACCAGATAAGCTTTTGCACCAGCACTTTCCATGCGTTTTACCAGCTCTACACCATACTTTGTGGGATGCAGGGTAAGGAATGCGTTACCAAAGCAAGCTGAGAAAGTTGGCTGCGGAGTGGTTACTCCACGCTCAGTGCCGGCAAGTTTGGCGGTAAATCCGGAAAGGAAATGATACTTGGTCTGATCAGCGGTAAGCTTTGAAACCGGAGGTAAAACACCAAAAGCATCAGCGGTAAGGAAAATTACCTTTGTGGCATGCCCACCCTTGGAAACCGGCTTAACAATGTTCTCAATGTGATAAATGGGATAGGAAACACGGGTGTTTTCGGTTTTGGAAGCATCGGCAAAATCAATGGTTCCATCAGCAAGTACAACCAGGTTTTCGAGCAAAGCATCGCGGCGGATGGCATGATAAATATCTGGTTCATTTTCCTCGCTCAGGTTTATACACTTGGCATAGCAACCTCCTTCGAAGTTAAAAACACCATCATCATCCCAGCCATGCTCATCGTCGCCGATAAGTGCGCGTTTGGGATCTGCTGAAAGGGTAGTTTTTCCGGTTCCGGAAAGACCGAAGAAAATAGCAACATCACCATCTTTACCCATATTGGCTGAGCAGTGCATCGATGCAATATTCTTCAGTGGCAGATAATAATTCATCATTGAAAAAATACCTTTTTTCATTTCACCGCCATACCAGCTTCCGCCGACAATCTGAATGCGCTCGGTAAGGTTGAATGCAACGAAATTCTCAGAGTTTAATCCCTGCTCCTGCCACTGCGGGTTTACGGCTTTGGCTCCGTTGATAAGCACAAAATCAGGTTTGAAATTCTCCAGTTCTTCGTCGCTGGGGCGGATAAACATATTTTTTACAAAATGAGCCTGCCATGCAACTTCCATAATAAAACGAACGCTCAGCCGGGAATCGGGATTGGCTCCTGCAAAAGCATCCACTACATAAAGTTTTTTGTTGGATAGCTGCCTGCTAACGATTCCCTTGAGGTGTGCCCATATCTCAGGTGTGATGGGCTTGTTGTCGTTTTTGCCGATGGTACTCCACCATACAGTATTTTCGCTTACAGAATCGCGCACAATGTACTTGTCTTTAGGCGATCTACCGGTAAAAACTCCGGTATCAACCGATACAGCGCCGGTTTTGGTGAGCACACCACGCTCAAAACCTTCGAGCGAGGGATCCATTTCATGCTCAAATAATTCTTCGAATGAAGAATTGTAATAGATTTTTTCAACATTGGTAATGCCATACAGGGAAAGATCTATCGACTTCCCTTTTAAGGTAAGAACATTGTCAGACAGGTTGGCCATCAGAATTTGTTTTTAATATAAGTGGTTGGTTGTATTGATTCATCTAAATATGATCGACTGCGCCATAGGGTATATTGCAATCGATTGCAAAAGTAATAATTTATTGTAAATCCATCATTCATATTTAATTTTTTGATTTTGAAATTAAAGTCAGCTAGACTTAAGGGGAAAAGGGAATATCATACTGATGGCTGAATAGTGCACTATTGTAAGGAAAAACGAAAAGGCTACTCGTTGGCAGCCTTTTCAGTTATCTGATTGAAGAAATAAGAATTACTTCTTTTTTGAAGCTTTCTTTCCTTTTCCTTCGTCTTTTTTGGCTTTTTTTGCCTTTGCAGATGATTTTGCAGCAGCTTCTTCCTTAATGGCAGCCTGAGCAGCAGCCAAACGTGCGATGGGCACGCGGAAAGGTGAACAGCTTACATAATTCATTCCAACGGTATGGCAGAATTCAACCGATGAAGGCTCTCCACCATGCTCACCACAAATACCAACTTTAAGGTTTGGACGGGTGATACGACCACGCTCGATGCCCATACGTACCAACTGACCAACACCTTCCTGATCAAGAACCTGGAAAGGATCGTGTTTCAGTATGCCTTTGTCAAGATAAACGGGCAGGAACTTGCCTGCATCGTCACGTGAATAACCAAAGGTCATCTGGGTAAGGTCGTTTGTTCCGAATGAGAAGAACTCAGCTGATTCAGCAATACGGTCAGCAATAAGGGCTGCACGTGGAATCTCGATCATGGTTCCAACCAGGAAGTCGATTTTTTCCTTGCGTTCAGCAAAAACCTGTGCAATGGTATCACGTACGATTTTTTCCTGCAACTGCATTTCCTCAAGGGTACCGGTAAGCGGTATCATAATTTCAGGAATAGCTTTTATGCCTTTTTTCTTCAGGTTGAGGGCTGCTTCGATAATGGCGCGAGCCTGCATTTCTGAAATTTCAGGATAAGTGTTTCCAAGACGGCATCCACGGTGACCCAGCATTGGGTTAAACTCTGCCAGATCGTGAACTTTCTGCTTCACAGCTTCTACAGAAATGCCCATTTCTTTGGCCATTTCAAGCTGATTTGCTTCTTCGTGAGGAACAAACTCATGTAAAGGAGGATCGAGCAAACGAACTGTAACAGGAAGATCCTGCATTGCTTCGAAAATTCCTTCGAAATCAGAACGCTGAATCGGGAGAAGTTTTTCGAGACCTTTGCGGCGACCGGCTTCGTCGTCGGCCAGAATCATTTCGCGCATGGCTTTGATACGGTCGCCTTCGAAGAACATATGCTCGGTGCGGCAGAGACCAATACCCTGAGCGCCAAAATTACGGGCAACTACTGAATCGTGAGGCGTATCGGCATTGGTGCGGACAAGCATACGTGAGTATTTGTCGGTCAGTTTCATCAGCTTTCCAAAATCTCCGCTAAGTGCTGCATCCATGGTTCCGATTTTTCCATCGTAAACCTCACCGGTGCTGCCATTCAGAGAAATCCAGTCGCCTTCTTTAAATTTAACCCCATCAATAACGAGGGTGCGGGTTTTATAATCAATCTTAAGTGAACCTGCTCCTGAAATACAGCATTTACCCATTCCGCGGGCAACAACAGCTGCATGTGAAGTCATACCACCGCGGGCGGTAAGAATACCTTCGGCAACATTCATTCCTTTAAGATCCTCAGGTGACGTTTCGATACGGACCAGAATTACTTTGTGTCCTTTTTCAACCCATTTTTCAGCTTCATCGGCAAAGAAAACTATCTGACCGGTGGCGGCTCCCGGAGAAGCGGGCAATCCTTTTGCAATAATTTTGGCTTTTTTCAGCGCAGCAGTATCAAATACAGGGTGCAGAAGTTCATCAAGTTTTGCAGGCTCGCAGCGAAGGATGGCTTCTTTTTCGGTAAGGATACCTTGTTTCAGCATGTCCATAGCAGTTTTTACCATGGCGGCGCCGGTACGTTTACCGTTACGGGTCTGAAGCATCCACAATTTACCATCCTGAATGGTGAACTCAAGATCCTGCATATCGCGGTAGTGATCTTCTAGTTTCTGCTGAATATCCATAAGTTCTTCATAGATAGCCGGCATTGCTTCTTCAAGCGAAGGGAATTTTGCAGCACGTTCTTTTTCAGTAACATTGGCCAGTTTTGCCCAACGTTTCGAACCTTCTTTGGTGATTTGCTGCGGAGTACGGATACCAGCAACCACATCTTCACCCTGAGCATCAATCAGGTATTCTCCGTTGAAAAGGTCTTCTCCGGTTCCGGCATCGCGGGTAAAAGCAACACCTGTTCCTGAATTAAGTCCCATATTGCCAAACACCATGGCCTGAACATTTACGGCAGTTCCCCATTCAGCAGGAATACTGTTGAGTTTGCGGTAATAAACGGCACGTTCGTTCATCCAGCTATCGAAAACAGCGGTAATTGATCGCCACAGCTGTTCCCATGGATCGGCAGGAAAATCATGTCCGGTAACTTTCTTAACAGCTTTTTTGAAGCGTTTTACCAGTTCTTTAAGGTCAGCAACGGTAAATTCGGTATCAAGTTCAATGCCTTTCTCTTCTTTCATGTGTTCCATGATTTCTTCGAAAGGATCAATATCTTCTTTTGATGCAGGTTTCATTCCAAGTACCACATCGCCAAACATCTGAACAAAACGGCGGTATGAATCCCATGCAAAACGCTCATTGCCTGATTTTTTAGCTATTGCTTCAACAGCTTCATCATTAAGACCAAGGTTTAATACTGTGTCCATCATTCCGGGCATTGATGCACGTGAACCTGAACGTACGGATAGAAGCAGCGGATTTTTTTTATCTCCAAAACCTGATCCCATAATTTTTTCGACATACTTAACAGCAGCTTCAACTTCTGTTTTGATCATGGCGATGGTTTTTTCACTGCCAAGATTATTATAGTCGGTACACACTTCGGTAGTGATGGTGAATCCCGGAGGAACCGGAACCCCGATCAGGTTCATTTCGCAGAGGTTGGCACCTTTGCCACCAAGCAGATTCTTCATACTGGCGTCACCTTCGGCTTTCTTGTTACCGAACGTATAAACCGATTTTCTGGTCTTTTCTTTTCCCATTGTTACTTAGGTTTTATAGGATTTAGGTTAATATTATCAAGGCTTGATTCTATGCAGGTTAGCCCCGCCTTAACGCGGGTGCAAAGGTACAAAAAAATATTTTTTCTTTGATGTTGAAAATGCAAACAGAATCAAAACCCTGAAATGGAGGTTCGTTTTAAATAAAAGGAGATCATCTCCCGGGTTAAACGGTATTTGATCAAATCTGATTTATCAGCAAAACTCATAAAATGATTCCTTCATTTTTAATATTCTCGTAAAAAGGAGTTATAAAATGTTTTGATTCCCATTCGGGTTTGGCCAATACAATTGGGCTGATAATGACTCCTGTTTCAAATTCTATATCATATAACGGGTATTTGATCTTTTTGACATCTTCCCTGCTAAGATTTGCTTTATCCACCAGAATCAGTATATCTATATCCGATTCCTGGTTTTGTTCAGATCGGGCATAGGATCCATAAAGGATAAGAGTAGCTCCGGGGGCTGTCGAAGTTACTGACTGTCTGATAAGTCCGATTATATGATCACTTTTGGTCATGAAGCAAAGTTAAGCATTTTTATAGCCTACTTCCCAAAACTGTTTACTCTTTTGTTCATTCAGACACACTTGCATACAATAACCATTCTAAAAAAAAGCCGGTATTTATCATCCCGGCTTTTTCTTAACGCGTATGCTGATAAATTACCTGCGATAACCCATAATGTATTCGTCAAGTTCTTCAATGCTTGACTCAAACGTAAAAGCATCATTCAAACGGTAGTAGTTGCCGATGTCGAATGTGTAGCCATAGGCATATTTAGCCAGATCAAGACGGGTTTCCTCAAAGGTAAAAAGCAACATAATTTCTTTAACCTGATCACTGAGCAGACAATTGGATGCAATTACCTGTTTGGCAATTTTCAGCTTGGTATCGTCGAATGATTTGCTTTCGATGGATTGCTTCACACTCTGGAAATCGCCGGGATGCATCGGATAAGCACAACCTATCGGCCCGTTGTAACCCGGCAAAACATAAGCTTGCTGAACCGGCTGAGACTGAACAGGAGCATATCCGCCTGAAGTTGTGGTGGTTGAGTATGAAGTGGTGGTTTGGGATGTGGTTACCTGAGAGCCTGCCGGCATCACACCTCCCACATTGATGTTCATATTCACACCCAGTTCCGGATCGTTGATGTTGATGCCCATGGAAACATTGCCCTGAGGTTCGCCATACGATTCGGTATAAGTGGTAGTGGTTTGTGTAACCGTACCTGCTGGAGGTGGCTGGGTGTGATAAACAACAACCTGTTGTCCCGGTGCTGGCGGCAACGCCTGATTAATCGGCACTTCGTTCATCCAGCGGAGAACATATTCGTTTTTCTTGTTTTTTGTGATCACAAAAGTAGTTTCTGTGCCCTGATTAAACATCAGATTTTTATCCAGCTCTCCCAGGTTGGGATCGTCAAAAATTACCTTCAGTTTATAATTGGGCGCATTCAGATCGGTGACCTTTACATTGGTTTCAGGAGTGGTATTCTGCCTGATTCCATTCAGGATTACGGTAAACCGCTCGCCCTGTTCGGAGAAGAAAATAAGATTGGTAAGCTGAGAAAAGGCATTCGATGAGAAAGCCAGAGCCGCCAGCAGCAGCAGCATGGGTAGTTTTCTTTTCATGTTGTGATGGTTGGTTTGATTACAATTTGAATTTGGACTCAATGTGTTTTGTGAAAAACTTTTGCTTTTAATCCCGGGAACGGCAAAAAGTAATTCATGAACCGGGGTTCAAATATAATGCCAACGAACATCTGTCAACCATGGGGCTGATAATTTATACTTGGTATAAATAAGAGGGTTTTCGACTACTTCTTTATCAGCTTTGAAGTGACCGATTTATCGTGGAGACGCAGTTGAACAAAATACAATCCAGACTTAAGCATCTTAACATCAATGGTTTGATTTTGATTACCTGATAACCTGCCTGAAATTCTTAACCTGCCAGTGACATCAAAAATCAGGTATTCTGCTGAATTTAACGGCATTGTAGATTTAAGGCCAACCACATCATCTGCCGGATTGGGATACAAAATCAACTGGTTTTTATCATCGGGACTTTTTATTTCATCAAATCCCGGAGCCACATCAAAACAAGAAGCAGGGAAGTTTTCGTTGTAAAACTCCTGAACCTGAGCAGCATACTCCTTCAACAACACAAAACTGTCAATATGATTGCCATTCATGTCGCGTGCAGTAGTAAGAGCCAGGTCAATGCACACGGCATCGCCGGGCATGAAATCATAAACTGGTTCAACCAAAAGCATTGAACTTCGTTCACCTGGAGTATTGCCCTGTTGCCATTCACTCCACGATCCGGCGAGGGAAGGATCGCCGGAATAAATAAAACTTACCGTATCGCCCTGAGCACATGAAGGGTGACCACAGCCATTGCCGATAAGGGGAGATCCATCGAGCCAATTCCCATTCATGTTTTGAATTAGTCCTTGTCTCAAGTTCGGGACAATGGACCATCCGGAAGGATTGGTATAATAGGGGATAAAACCGGTTAATTTGCGGTTGAGTATTTTTATTGATTGTGCCGGGGGATGAAAGCCGTACCCTGATTCACTTTCCTCATCATAGTCGTCTCCATTATAGTAATAACCCATATTCAAATCCGGATCGCAACCTGCAAAATTATCACCCCAATATCCAAGAAAAACATTTGAAAAGAAACCAGGTTTTAACTCGTTAAGAACTATTTGGCTCCTGTTGTATATCATGAAATTCACAAAAACAGTATTGTTTATTGCCTCATTATCCGTCGAATTAAATGCATACACCATACAATGAACTTCTGCTCCCATACCAAGGCCCATAAACTCTTTGTGCGGATATCGTATATCGTTATAAACAAAATAAGCAGCCTGATCACCTCGTATTAGCGGATAATCGCCATATTCCGGATCGTAATAGCCATTGTCGTTAAAATCATGAAATGGTGCAAGAACAGCTGACTGTCCATGACTAATTTTTCCATTCGCCGGCCAATACCTGATGTTCGATGGCATTTCATATCCATTATTATTATAATTCTGAATGTGAATCTGCAGTTCAGCCTTGCTGAGTTTCCAGACTTTCATCCATGAGGAATCCAGATCCTTATTTTGATATTCTGAGGAGGTTACCGGACCCGGATAAAAATCCATTCCGTCATAAAGATATGTATTTCCAGAAATATATTCCGCTACTCCAGAATTTATTCCTGCCAGATTAAGTCCCATTGATGCAAAAGTATATGACTGACTCCCTTTGGGAAATTCATAGGTGAAGTCATTAACGTAAGGGTAAAAGCTATTAAAAAGTGAACCGGTAGGATTTACAGACAGCCTTATGTTATTAATATCCAAGGAATCAAATGCATGGTTGCTCACATTGATCGTTATTTTCGCCAAATCTGAAATAAGCCCGTTTTGTTGATCCTTGATCCTGTACCTTATGGTATCTATGCCATAAAACCCCAGACTAGATTGATAATGTATCATACTATCGTTGAAAGTTACAGTACTGTTTGGAGAACTGACAACCTGAAAAATACGGGCGGCATGACCCAAATCCACTATATCATTCAATATGGGTTCAAAAGGATATCGAACCCAGGCCACCACGTTATAAAAATCGGGAATGGCTTCAGGTTTTTTATCCTGAGCATATGCTGTTTTGATGGAAAAAGCTACAAAAAAGTAAAGCAGTAAAATCGAAATAGTTCTGGTTTTCATATAGTTATTGTTTTATAAATTTTGCAGAGAGCTTTTTGTTACCTGATTGAATGGTAAGAATGTACATGCCGGGTTGCAGTTGACTGACATCTATGGAAACAACGCTAGCATTGTTGATTTTTGCTGATTTTATTATTCTTCCGGTTAAATCGCTGATTAGAAATTCTCCTGAAACCACTTTATTTACATTGAGCATTTCTGCAATAAGATAATCACCAGCAGGATTTGGATAACAATTAAGTAAATGGGCAGAGGTTTTTATTTCATCAAGTCCCGGCGCAACATCAAAACATGAAGCGGGGAAATTAGCATCGTAAAATGCCTTAACAGTTTCAGCATATTGCTTTACGAGCGTATAGCTATCGAGGTGGTCGCCATTTTCATCAATAGCTGAAGTCAAAGCTACATCAATACATACAGTTTCACCGGGTTGAAAATCTACAACAGGTGCCATGTTTATAAAATATGAGTAATCAGACATACCAACCGGGCTCTGTAACATACTCCATGAATCCAAATCGTTTGGATCGCCCGGAAATGCATATTTGACTACGCTTCCGGTTGCACACGAATTATGTCCGCATCCACTTCCGATGATTGGCGATCCGTCGTTCCATATTGCATTCATGTTATTTATCAATTCTTCAGCTATGAATGGTCTGGATAGCCATTGATAGCCGGCGAAAGTATTGCAATTTACAATAAAACTATTCATATCCCTGTTAAGCAACATGATCGTTTGAGCAGGCGGATGATCGCCATATCCCCCGCCTCCACTGCCTCCATCCGGAACCTGCCCGTTAAAACTTATGGCAGCTTTCAACAGGGTATCACACCCCACAAAATCGTCCTGGGCATCACCGTTGTCTGTATCTGCAAACAACGATAATTTCATGTTACTATAGGTTATGTTACTTCGATTGGTTACCAGATAATTAATAAAGACCGTATTGTTCAATGCAGGGTTTTCGGGAAGATCGAATGCGTAGACCATACAATGGATTTCGGCTTGTAATCCGTTCTGATCAAACTCTGTATGTGTTGCGCGGACATCATTGTAGATAAAATAAACTGCCTGATCACCACGGATTATAGGATAGTCACCGTTTAACGGATCATAAATTCCATTTTCATTCCGGTCGTGAAATGGAGCCATCATACTTGCCTGTCCTTTTGACGGATCCCCATTTCCGGGCCAACCGGCTATTTTTTCAGGAAGTTCATATCCGGGTTGATCCCACGAAGAAATATGTGTTAATATTTCATGTTTATTCAGTTTCCAGACTTTCGCCCAGGTTGAATCATACGAATAATTATAATGCTCTTCAAATGAAACAGGCCCTGGGAAAAAGTCAGCCCCATTCTGTCTTTGCAATATGCCGGAGAGATATTGATTCTGATATTCATCGATTGCCGCTATATTCAGGCCAAGTGAAAAGATGGTGCTTAATCCGCTGCCTTTAGGGAATTCGTAATGGTTTGATTCAAAATAATCCCAGAACAGGCAACCGTAAGGATTGATCAATGCTGATATATTGTTGATATTAATGGTATCCATTGACTCATTGATTACATTGATATAGATTTTTGCAATCTCCGAGATTAAACCGTTCTGATTATCCTTTATCCGGTAACGGATTGAATCAAGTCCTTGAAATGAGATTGCTGCTGTGTAAAAAATGCAACTGTCATTAAAAGAAATAACGGAGTTAGGGGAGGCGTAAACCAGCAATATCCTTGCTGTATGCCCCTCGTCGATGATATCATTTTCCAATGGCTTGAAAGTACATTGGAAACTTGCAACAGCATTGTAATAATCGGGCAATGCTTCAGGTTTTTTATCCTGAGCATTTGCTGTTTTGATGGAAAAAGCTACAAAAAAGTAAAGCAGTAAAATCGAAATAGTTCTGGTTTTCATAATGTTATTGTTTTATAAATTTTACTGATAGTCTTTTGTTGCCTGATTGAATGGTAAGAATGTACATGCCGGGTTGCATTTGACTGACATCTATGGAAACAACGGCGCTGCTGATTTTGGCTGATTTTATAGTTCTTCCGGTCAAATCGCTGATGAGGTATTCTCCTGCTTTTGTTTGGGTTCCCGCAGGTAATTCTACCATAAGATAATCATTGGCAGGTACGGGATAAATTTTGAGTGATGCTGTCTGAGTCCCTTTTTCTTCAAAACCCGGAGCCACATCAAAACAGGAAGCAGGGAAGTTTTCGTTGTAAAACTCCTGAACCTGAGCAGCATACTCTTTAAGCAGTACAAAACTGTCAATATGATTGCCATTCATGTCGCGTGCAGTAGTAAGCGCCAGGTCAATGCACACGGCATCGCCAGGCCTGAAATCATAAACTGGTTCCACCAAAAGTGCAAAACTGCGGTCTCCCGGATCATTTCCTTGCTGCAATTCGCTCCAGGAACCAGCAACAGAAGGATCGCCGGTATAAATAAAACTTACCGTATCACCCTGAGCGCATAAAGGATGCCCACAGCCATTACCAATAAGAGGAGCGCCGCTGCTCCATAACCCATTCATCAGATTAATTAACTGCTGTTTAAAATTTGGAGAGCTTTCCCAAATACTGCTGTTATTATTGAATGTGCCATAAGGGATAAAGCCAGCAATATTCCGGTTTAACAGCATAACCGATTGAGCCGGAGGGTGAAAACCGTAACCTGAGGAATATCCCTGGTATTCCTCATCATTTTCATCACCATTGTAAAAGTATCCCATATTCAAAGGCAGATGAACACCCGCAAAATCGTCGGTAGGGTTTCCAAGATCAGCATCAGCTATAATGGAAAATTTTGCCTCATTAAGTATATTATTTCCCCGATTGTAAATCATAAAATTAATAAATAAGGTATTGTTCAACGCCTCATCTCCCGGTGAATCGAATGCATAAACCATGCAATGAATTTCAGCGCCCATGCCCACACCATTAAAATCAGTATGCGGAGACCTGATGTCGTTATAAATATAGTATATAGCCTGATCTCCGCGGATCAGGGGATAGTCCCCGTTTTCAGGATCATAAAGCCCGTTGTCATTAAAATCGTGATAAGGAGCCAGCACTGCAGCCTGACCTTCCTCTGGTTTTCCGTTGGCTGGCCATGTTCTTATATTCTGGGGTATTGAATAACCTTCTGTACTAAAATTTTGTATGTGGTTAATTATCTGACTTTTGCTGAGCTTCCAGACTTTGCGCCAGGCACTGTCATATGTCTGGCCATAATATTCTGTGTGACTTACAGGTCCAGGGTAAAAATCCCTTCCGCCGGATTGCTGATAAATTGCCCCTGAAATAAACTCATCCCCTTCCGAAGAAGAACCATACAGACTAAAACCCATGTTGAACATGGTATGCAATCCGCTTCCTTTCGGAAATTCGAAATGGTGATCAAATTCATATTTAAAAAGATTGAAGAACAAGGTTCCATAAGGGTTTATCATTGCACTTATATTGTTGATATCCAATGTATCATAAGCATAATTACTAACGTCAAGGGTAATGTATGCAAAATCAGAGGTCAGGTTGTTCTGATTATCACGAATTCGGTATTTGATAGAATCCACTCCTGAAAAACCTCGATTTATGGCATAAAAAATCGTACTGTCGTTAAAAGTCAGACTTCCTGTATTCGACCCGATTACCTGAACAATTCTTGCTGTATGTCCAACATCCACAATATCATTGACCATAGGTTTAAGTGGATAAACCACATCGGCTATGACGTTGTAAAAGTCGGGAATGGCTTCAGGTTTTTTGTCCTGTGCGGATGCCTGAAAAGCTGACAATGAAAAAAGAGCTAAGCAAATCAAAACAGTTAAATTTCTCATATTAAATACATTGAAAGTTTAATATTTGATAAAACGATGGACTATCCTTCTGAAATCGGTTTCTAAAGTTAAGATATACAGGCCAGGAGAAAGTGCACTTACATCAATGCTTACTGATTCTCCATTAATTTCCGGCTGCAGACCGCCGCACTCCCTTCCGGTAATGTCGGTAATTTTAAATGCTTTTTCTGTGATACTCATTCTTTCGGGCAGGATTATTTTTAAAATGCTGCTTACCGGATTTGGATAAATAACCGAAGCTGATAAATGATTCTCTTCAAGCCCGACAATCTGACTGTAGTAGCTCATCTCAAATCCTTTCCCAACGATAGATTGGTCGGTGCGAAAGACTACCCTGACTTTCCCTCCTTTAATGGTAAAAGGCTCAGGAATCTGATTACCCGATACGAGTTTGAGCAGGGTTTCGGGGCTGGTTGATGCATTATAGAATTCCAACCTGTCGCGGTTGGGTTCGGTATCAAGTTTATTGAAAGTAAAAGTAATTCCCTCCAAATCCGGTGGCTCCAAAAGCCATTGACACAATGAATTATTGTGATAGTTATATCCGTTGCTGCCGTTGCTGATGGTTCCGTCGCGGGCAGTTAATGTTTCAACTGAATTACAATACTCCGGAATAACCGAGGTGTAACTAAAATGAAACCCCTGTGCAAGCATTGATTCCGGAGAAATCCTGACCTTAACCAATACTTTGTTGACTGAACTTTCAAATTCCCAGGGAGTCTGTGTTCCTGCAAAACTGACAAGCAAAGGATGCTGATCTGATGGTCCGTCATAGAAAAAAAGTGTATCCTCAGGCATCAGATCAAAACTTCCCATTTTAATTTTTATCGATTTAACCGAATCAATTTCAGCACTTAACGGCGAAATCAACCATGAACAGTCTGCATCAGGCATCATAAGAAAATTGCCGCTTCCATCGTAAATTGTACCGTTTATATTTCGCACAACTGCACTTTGAGGACAAAGCGAACCCTTGCCAGCCAGAAAAGAAAACGACCATCTTGCTTCACCTGAGTTTGATACCGATGTTAAACAGTTTGTTCCGGAATTCAGGTGTATTCCTGAAGGTTCCGTCTCAGAAGTTATTGTATAAACAGGCAATCCAGTGGCGTTATTTCCTTCATAAATCCTGATGGTGTCGCCTTCAAAGAGCTGAATCAACTCAGGAATCAGCTGAAAAGTTGTGTAGCTGCTTCCGGGATTAAAAACCCTGGTTGCATTGAATCCCGCGGGTTCCGCGTTTGGCCAATTCGGATTGCACAATGTACCGGATGTTGTGCTGATGGTCAATTCCTGAGGATGATCAACCGGTGGAGGTGCAAGCCCAAAAATGGCACCCTGCGAAGAAGAAAAATTATTGCCGCCGACAGCCAGATTTTCGAGGAAATAAAACCCATTGGCAAATCCTCCCCAACCCCAATTAAAATGGAAAAAATCTTCTTCATAACCATCGCAAACCCATGCATGACCCAACCAACCCGATGAACCTTTGTAAATCACCGGATGAAGGCTGTCTATATTGTTTCTGAGCATCTGCTTCCATTCCGGATCGGCAAACGCAGATTTAACAAGAAATTCAGCATCAGGCTGATACCCGAAATACTGAATGAGCGCAGTCGGAATATCCTCTGTCTGGGCTCCTGTGCCAGTTGGCGAAAAGCTGGCCTCAACAGCTACTCCGCAATGATAAATCAGTTGCGGAAGAAATGTATTGTGGCGGTCGGGCCGGATAAGCATGCCGTCATAATTGTATATGGTACTTTCAAAATTGGCCTTCAATATCCCATAATTGCTCAGGGTATAGGAATGAGTACCTGTTCCGGAAGAAGGAGACCTGTGATAATAGATGAGCTGTGCCATTGCCACAGGAACGCATCCTGCGTAAGTCCTTCCGTTTGGACCGGCGGCAGCGGCAGGGCAGGAATCGTTATAAAAAACTCCCTGATGCCAGTTTGATAAAGTTAGCGGAGTAACTTGCCGTTCACCTGATCCCTTTTTAACATTTTGCAGATTATTCCAGGCTGGATGCTCCGGGAATGCATTATGATTGTTTTCACCATTTACTTCTGCTATCTGAAGGGCATAGTCTCCAATCCACTCATTTATATGATCAGGTAATTCATTTAAGTTAAAATCATTTTGCTGAGAGTATGCCAACACAGGAAAAGCACGCTTGTCGGCCGAAATAAGTATAAATCCATGATTTCCTACACTGATGTGATAAAACAAGGTTTGATTATCCATTGTCATGGAATCAGCAACAGTTAACACGGGTTTATCTGTAGTTTTTGATATTTTCAGAAATTCAGCAGCTGCTTCAATGGCTTCGGAGGAAGAAACCTTCTGCGGATAGAGGCTGGTATTACTAACGATTAGAAATACGCTCAGCAGGATAAACCGTATATATAATGTTGCTTTCATAGTTTTACAAACTTAATCAAAATTTCATATACACAATCCTGAAATTCAAGAAAAAGTCCGACCTGGTAAAAACGCTTCAATTAACTTTTATACACACAGTTAAATAGATGAATTATAAAATGCAGATGAATTGTGATATATATTTTTAAACTCAGAACCCACCAATAACAGCAATTTGAGCTGCTGACTTAATCCTTTTACAATTCAATTTTGCCCACCTGCCCCATTACCCTGAGGATGTTCTGTTGGCGGCGCTGAATATATGAAGATGGTTTTGCAGGGCTCCAGCGGCGTGGGTTTGGAAGTACCGCAGCAATAAGGGCTGCTTCGCTTCGGGTTAGGTTAGAAGCCGGTTTTCGGAAAAACTTTTGCGAAGCCATTTCTACTCCATAAATGCCGTCGCCCATTTCTATTACATTTAAATAGACTTCCATAATCCGGCGTTTGCCCCAGAATATTTCAATAAGCCCGGTAAAATACACTTCCATACCTTTGCGCAACCAGGTGCGGTCGGGCCATAGAAAGACATTCTTTGCCGTTTGCTGCGATATTGTACTTGCGCCAAGCTTGCGCTTGCGTTTTTTATTGAGTTCCCGGGCTTTTTTAATGGCTTCAAAATCAATACCGTGATGTTTTTGGAAATTATTATCCTCCGATGCAATAACTGCCCTGGGCATATTGGGCGAAATATCTTCCAATTTTACCCAGTCGCGTTTCATACTTACTTTTTCGCCATCGGATATTTGTTCTGCCACCCGTATCAATTGAAGCGGAGTAACCGGTGGCCTGACAAAACGGTAAACAATGGTTACAAAAATGGTGGAAATAAAAAAGAAAAACACGGCAAATCGTATGATCCTGAAGATTTTTCTGAAGATTTTCCGGGCAACCGCCATATCAGTAAAAGGGTAAATTTTGTTGCTGCAAACTTAGGAAGAAAAAAAATCCCGTCAATGATAAATTGAAGAATGAGTTCAGGATTTCGGATATCGGATTGCAGATTTCGGAATGCAAGGTCACCAGATTAATCCTTACCTTTGCCAGATTGCGGATTGCAGATGCCGGAGGTCGGAGCGCGGAGGTCGGAAGTCAGATGTCAGAAGCCAGAGGGCGGAGGTCAGAAGTCAGAAGTCAGAAATCCGAAATTGGAAATTACTTGTCTCGGGAGCCTGCCCGACTGCGCTACGCAGGCAGGCGCGAAGCGATAACGAGAGAAATTAGAAATTAGAAATTAGAAATTGGAAATTACCCCTACCCTCTTCCCCGTTGATCTTCAGCTCTGCAGTCTAGCCAGCGGCAGCAGCGGCAATTGTTATTATGTTGGGAGCAGCTCCGAAGGCGTTTTGGTTGACTGTGGCATCAGCGCCCGAAGAATCAGAAAAATGCTTGAGGAATTAGGCCCCGGGCTTCCCGGAATTAAAGCAATTCTAATTACACACAATCACATCGATCACATCAGCGCGCTTACCCGTCTCACCAAAAAGCACCGGATTCCGGTATATTGCACCGAAGGAACCTGGAAAGGAATTATGCGTAACCGCATGACCTTTGATGCAGATCCGCTGATGTACCACCCTTTGAAATATTTTGAACCATTGCAGATCGGAGCGCTGAGGATTGAGGCTTTCCCTGTTTCACACGATGCCCATGAAGCTACCGGATATCACTTCAGGGCTTCGGGCAGAAACCTCACCATAGCAACCGACCTTGGCGTTATCGGAGATCATGCGGCCCATTATCTCAAAAATTCGGATGTAATGGTGATAGAATCAAATTACGACGAAGAAATGCTCTTTACCGGTCATTATCCCGAACATCTGAAGCAGCGCGTACATGGTTCGATGGGGCATATGTGCAATGCACACACCGCTGAATTTCTGGCTGATAACTATCATTCAGGCATTTCACACATTTTGCTGTGCCACCTGAGTGCAGAAAATAATACTCCGGAAATTGCTTTGCAAACTTTTCACAACACCTTCAAAAACAAAGGCATTCAGCTTCACGCCAATACTATAGTAAAAGCACTTCCCCGGGGAAACAGGTCGGAAGTATTTGTTCTTAGTGGAGAACAATCATAATCTATATGTTCACAAATTATAAATCAATGTCGTTTAGTTAAAAAAAAGTCTTCGACTCCGCTCAGACTGACANNGACAGTCATCCTGAGCGGAGTCGAAGGATACTTTTTTATTTTATATTTTAATACGGGAAAATTTTCTACCAGTCGTAATACCGGTTAAACAGCGTTGACCGCAGGCCAAACCATACCCAGGTTGTTTTACGGTCAAATTTATCGGAAGTCTCGTTGCGAAGAATGAGCCCGGCACTTAGCTGAAGGTTGGTTGCCGGATTTACCAGCCATCCCACTTTCAGATCATGCTGATTCAAATGGGTTTTTAGTCCCTGGGCAATGGTATTTCCAAACTCATTAACATAATTATTGTACGACTTATAAATATCGGAGCCGTAATTCAATCCTGAAGTATCTGAGCCGAAAGTGCTGGTAATGAATTTGTAATCAAACATCCAGCGCTGCATGCGATAGGAAGCAATCATTACACCTTCCCTGAAGTTGGATCCCCGTGGATGAGCAAGCGGCTGACTGTAGTGGCCGTAATTCTGCAAAGAAACATTGTGAGCATAGGTATAAGGCCGCACATGGATATATTCTGCCTGGAAATTCAGATTCGAAATTCCGAACAAATCAAAAGCCTTGCCTCCCAGCTGAAAACCGTGCTTATTTGCCCACCAGCCATCACCTTTGCGCACATGCTCAAGTTTAAACTCGTCAAGCATAAGCTGAGCAAACAACATATACTTTTTCTGGATGGTAAATCGCATACTTCCGCCCAAAAGCATATTGTCGGGTGAAGAAAGCGAAAACTCAACCGGGCGGTAAAAAATTACGGGGTTCAGGTAATTTACCTCAAAACCTCTTTGCCCTGTGGTGTCGGATGCCTGCCAGACAACAGCCTCAAAAATGCTTATATTGAACCAATCGGTTACATTCCAGCTCAGGTGATGCATGGTAGCATATTTCTTATTCCAGGGAGCCCATGAACCTCCGGTTTTCGACAACTCCTGAAACTGAGCATAGAGGTTGGTATAATGCAACTTCCAAACTTTGGTGTTGATCATCAGGTAAGGGTAATTGAATGCGGCATCTGAAAGCAACAGCGACCTGTACCCGTCGCCAATAAAGTTTTTGCCGTGCCCGAATCGGAAGTCAAAATACTTTGAGGGTGCATACACGAAATGTCCTTCGGCAAAGGCATAATCGAATCCGGTTTCTTTAAATCTTTTGATATATGCCTGTCCGGGAACCACCGCCAACTGATTGGTAATGCTGTCGATCCATTTTGGGAAAACAGCCTGACTTTCGTAAAATGCAGTGTGAAAACTAAATTTCTGACCTATGGTACCATCGGCTCTGAAACCACGTGTATTGACCCATGTATTGCGGTCAGCAGATAGCTCGCGGCCCAATTCAAAACTTACCAACGGATCAATAATAATGTTGAAATCGGGATTATGCACCCTCAGCAACGATTCGCTGAACAACTTACGTCCAAGCCAGGAAGATGAGCGTTTCCCGGAAAGTGCCCGTAGATCGTTAAAAAGCAATGTATCGCTTTTGTAATCAATAACCAGCGGCCAGACCGAATGTAATTCTCCCCGCGAGAGCAGTTCTTTTTCGTAAGTCAATCTCAACCCTTGTTCAAAACTAACCATAACCGGCTGAGCCATAGAATTGAGGCTGAATAGCACAAAAGAGAAAATTACCAAAAGAAACCGCTTACAATTCATGGCAGTATGATTTATATGAAAATATTATGATACAAAATCCTTTAATCAGTCGCCTTTAAGACGCAGCTCATCAGTTAAATACAAAAATGATTATGCTGGTTTGTCGAGTGACTGATACTCAGAATTGTTTGACCTGAACTCTGGCACAATTCTTTTAAGCTGCGCCACCACTTCTACCCTATCGTAAGTGTTAAAGGAATCCTGCAGGTCAAGAAACATGGCATCTACTTCTTCAGGCGGATAATGGCATACCTGAGCTATGGTTATTTTGGGATGGTGGGTAGGGAGGTTATTCTCGCCACTACTGAGCAACTCCTCAAAAAGCTTTTCGCCAGGTCTGAGACCGGTATAAATGACATTTATGTCTTTCCCGGGTTTTAATCCTGAAAGACGGATCATCTGCAAGGCAAGGTCATTAATTTTTATTGGTTTGCCCATGTCGAATAAGAATATTTCACCGCCCATTCCCATAACACCTGCTTCAAGGACCAACTGGCAAGCTTCAGGAATGGTCATAAAATAGCGGATAATATCAGGATGGGTAACTGTAACTGGCCCACCGGAAGCGATTTGCCTTTCAAATAGAGGAATTACTGATCCGTTGGAACCAAGCACATTGCCAAAACGAGTAGTGATGAAAGCCGTTTTATTGCCTGGCCTGAGGTTGAGACTCTGAATATAAATCTCTGCTGTTCGTTTGGAGGCACCCATTACATTGGTTGGATTAACCGCCTTATCGGTGGAAACCATAACAAATTTGGCAACCCTGTACCTTAAGGCTGCATCTGCGACAATCCGGGTGCCGAATATATTAACCCTGACGGCTTCAAACGGATTACTTTCCATTAAAGGAACATGTTTATATGCTGCCGCATGATAAACCATCTGAGGCCTGTACAGCCTGAATAACCGTTCAATTGTTTCCAGGTTGCTGGTGTCTCCCACCACAAACTCAAAGCGTGCCGACATTGCCGGAAAGGCTTTTAACAATTCCTGCTGCAAATCGTAAAGCGGTGTTTCCGCCTGATCAAGTAAGATAATTCGTGAAGGATGCAAATTGCACAATTGTCGGGATATTTCGCTGCCAATGCTTCCTGCAGCTCCTGTTACCAAAATAATTTTATCCCTTATTTCTTCCAGAACGTGAATCATATCAAGCCTGATAGGCGCCCGCTGAAGTAAATCTTCAATACGAACCTTGTTGAGTTGTTTGAGAGAGAGTTCGCCATTGATCCAACTGCTTGCAGGAGGAATTTCCCTGACAACAACTGCCGCCTGTGATATCAGATCAGCAATAAGTTCCCGTTTTTCTTCAGGCGATACATTCTGAACAGAAAAAATTACATCTTTCACCTTAAAACGGTCAAGAAATGCTTCATCAACTATTGAAGGTGAATACACTGTTACACCTTGCATTACTTTTCCCTGCATCAGCAGGTTATGATCCAGAAAACCAATTACTTTATATCCGGAATCCTTATCGGCATTGATCACACTTAGTGTAGTTAATCCGGCTTTTCCTGCTCCATAAATCAATACATTTCTACGTGGAATACCTGAATGAGAAAAGGAACTGAAAAGGACTTTAATAATCATTCGTGTAGTGAGCAACATAAAAAGACCTGTAATCAGATAAATGATCAGAATGGAGTGAGGCAAGGCAGGAAACCGCCCCTTTCCAAATACTGCATTTGTCATATTCAGCACGAATAATATAAAGCCCAACAATAACATGCTTTTACCTAACCTGATCACATCCTCCAGACTTGTATGTCGTATTATGCCAGCATAAGGCTTGAAAATAAGAAAACTGACAAGTGCCATTCCTGTTGAAACGACAAGATGAAACCACATCTGACTAACCAGACCATCGCTAAGTGAAAAATTGAATCGCAACAAATAAGCAGCAATCATTGCCATTGCAAGCAATGTTATGTCTTTCAACAAAATGACCCACCTCGAAACAAAATGATGAGCGAGTGAATGAAAGATTTTATGTATCATACGTTTTTGCTTAACAAAATTGCATCAATAACTTTCTTTGATACAAGTACGCAAAGTTATACAGTTTTTTGCTAACATTCCCACGAGATTTTGTAAAGAAATTGTTATTCTAAAGGTTATCGTACATCAGCAATTATGTTGCCGATGCGTTGAAAGTCATTAATTGATTTGAAATTTTTTAGTTTGTGCAGCATGCTGGTGCAAAAACAGTGTGGTAGAAATTATTTAACAATTTGAAGACCGCTCATTTGGACCTGAATTTCGTTCAAAAGTGTATTCAACTATGATTCACATATTTTCATATTTTTGCCCTTCATCTATCCAATAAAATCACATGAGCGATAGCAGCAAAAAGTCAGGATTTAAATCCTTCCCGCGAAATTTCTGGACCGTTATTGTAATGGAGTTCTTTGAAAGAGGCTCTTATTACGGGGTTATGTCGGTTTTATCGGTTTACCTTGTTATGTCAACCAACGAAGGCGGATTGGGCTTTTCAAAAGAAGGTGTTGGTGTAATCAAAAGTACCATTACCCCCTTGCTTTACCTGCTGCCCATTCTTTCAGGTGCACTGGCCGATCGTTTCGGATATCGCCGGACTTTGATGATGGCTTTTGCAGTAATGAGTGCCGGTTATTTTCTCACCAGTCTTTCCACTTCTTACAGTCTTGTTTTTCTGAGTCTTATACTTATGGCAATTGGAGCAGGTTTTTTTAAACCTGTAATTTCAGGCTCAATAGCCCGTGTAACCGATGAAAACAACTCAGGACTCGGCTTTGGAATTTTCTATTGGTCTATCAACCTTGGCGCATTTATTTTTCCGCTGATTCTGGTGCCATACCTCAAAGGCATAGGCTGGAATTATATTTTCATTATGGCTGCAGTTGGCACAGGATCAATGCTTTTGCTTAATATTTTTGTTTACAAAGAACCACCTCGCCCAGCCAACACTAAACCACTTTCAGAAGTGTTGAAAGGCATTATTCTGGTGCTTAAAGATTACCGCTTTGTGCTGATGATAGTGATTTACAGCGGTTTCTGGATTCTCTATTTCCAGATGTTTGATACTGTGCTCTGGTACCTGAAAGATTATATGGACATGACTCCGGTGAATAATGCCATAAACAGTTTTCTGAGGCTTTTTGTAGAGAATGCAAACTGGAAATTTGATGCCGAACATGTTACAGTAATCAATGCAGGTGCCATCATTGTTCTGCAACTGCTTGTTTCGTCACTGGTTAAGAAAACCCCTGCCCTGCCAACCATGATTGTTGGTATCGCAATGGGAACATTAGGTATGGGAATCCTGGCAATTTCTACTTATGCATGGGTATTTGTTGCAGGGCTAATTATCTTCTCTATCGGTGAAATGACAGCACATCCCAAATTTATTTCCTACATCGGCCTTATTGCTCCTCCTGACAAAAAAGCGCTGTATCTCGGTTACTCATTCCTTTACGGAGTGATTGGCAGCGGAATAGGCGGCATTCTTGGGGCTACACTTTACGTTAAGTTTGTTGATGATATGGGACGGCCGGGAATTTTATGGTTCATCTTCAGTATGATCGGTGTTGCTACAATCATTGGGTTACTGCTGTTTAACCGATACCTGAAACCAAAACAAGGTTAAGGTTAAGGTTGAGGCTGAGGTTGAGGTTGAGCCTGCCTGGCTGACAAATCAAATTGAATGGTTACATTAATTTAGCCAGTCAGACAGGGTTGAGGTTGAGAAAACCTCAGCTTCAACCTCATTCTTTTTCAAAGTTTTTAAACCTGATGGTATTTTTATAAATTTGCGCCTCTGCTGAAAATGAAGCATTAACAAAGGAAGTTCAAAAAATAAAAATACAACATGAAAGGTTCAATTGCAATACTGGCGGGCGGTGGTCCTGCTCCAGGAATTAATTCGGTAATCGCTTCGGTTGCCAAGGTTTTTTTGAAAGACGGATACCGCGTTATTGGTTTGCACGAAGGGTACAAAACCCTGTTTACTGATGAACCAAATATGATGATTATCGACTTTGTGATGGCCGACCGCATTCACAATCAGGGAGGTTCGGCGCTTATTATGAGCCGCCACAAACCCAAAGATCAGGATTTTAATACTTCATTTTTTGTTAAAAATAATGTAAAGCTACTGGTAACCATCGGTGGAGATGATACTGCATCTACCGCAAACCGGATTTCAAAATTCCTGGAAACCAACAACATAAAAATCCAGAACATTCATGTTCCGAAAACCATTGACAATGACCTTCCTCTGCCTGACGGAATTCCTACTTTCGGCTACCAGAGTGCCAAGCAGGAAGGTGTAAGACTTGCAACTACGGTATACGAAGATGCACGTACCAGCGGAAACTGGTTTGTTGTTTCGGCTATGGGCCGCGAAGCAGGTCATCTGGCTTTTGGTATTGGCGCTGCATGTCACTATCCTATGATTATCATTCCTGAAATGTTTAACAAAGTTGAAGTTACCTTCGATCGCATTCTCAGGCTGATTATTTCATCGATGATAAAGCGCAAAATTCTGGGAATCAGCTATGGAGTGGCAATTATCAGCGAAGGGGTTTTTCACTTTATGACCAATGAAGAAATCACCTCCACAAAAATTACTTTTACTTACGACGATCACGGCCACCCCGAACTCGGAAATGTGAGTAAAGCACACATTTTTAACCTGTTGATGCAGGAAAGGGTCAAGGAGCTGAATCTTAACATAAAAAGCCGCCCGGTGGAACTGGGTTACGAACTGCGTTGCGTTCAGCCCATTGCCTTCGATATGCTTTACTGTGCGTTGATGGGCATTGGGGTAAAACACCTTTTCGATCAAGGACTTACCGGATGCATGGTGGTAAGCGGTCCGAATGGCGACATCAGCCCGCTTTACCTCAAAGATGTGGAAGATGAGACGGGAAAAGTAAAACCCCGCATGGTGAATATGGAAGGTCAGAAATCAAAAATGGTATTTGACGACAGCCTTCAGTATATTGAACCTGCTGATTACGAAGCTGCCAGAAAGTATGTGCCTGATCCTGAAAATTATGATTTCAGGAAGATTTTGAAATGGTAGGATGGACCTAACAAGTCTTCTTCAGTCTTGTTAGGTCTTTATAAAAAGCCAAACGATCGTTTTTTTTTAGATGCAAGAAAATTGGAGCCTGTTAGCATCTCGCGGAAAGACATTGTTGTATCTTTGAAAAAGAGAAAGGTTTTCGTTTTTATCCTGGCATTCGTTTTTCTATTCAGACCTCACAAGTCGAAAGAAGACTTGTTAGGTCCTTTTTAACGAAATAAAATATTGACGATTGATCGTTTTGTCCTTCGACTCCGCTCAGGAGGACATCGTATTTAATTGATAATGAATTAATTGAGGTGTAACAACGCTACCCAAACACGCATGTCACACTGAGCGGAGTCGAAGTGTTTTTGACATCTCCGCGTTACTTAGTTTTTCTTAAAAACAATAGCCACAACCGTGCGGTCGTCACCACCCATATTTACGGTAAGGCCGTAAGGGCGATCGGCAGGAATGTTAATTTGTGAATTACCTGCTTTGCCGGTCAATTGCTCCCATATGGTTACTGCCTGATGCACTCCTGTGGCGCCAGTCGGATGACCCCAACCAATGAGTCCACCGGTTGTATTTACGGGAATTTTTCCATCACGGGCTGTGTGGCCTTCAATTACAAAATCAGCACCTTTGCCTTCAGGAGCCAGTCCTATGGCTTCCATTCCCAGGATTCCGGCAATGGTAAAACAGTCGTGGGTTTCAACGGTTGCCAGATCGGCGGGAGTAATTCCGGCTGAAGTCAGGGCTTGCTTTACTGCATGGGCAACGGTAGTGAGGCGGGTCAGATCTTCAGGAAGCGCGGTGATATCATCGGCCGCATGGCCAATACCAACCACCTCAACCGCATCAGAAACGGAAACACCGCAACGTTTCAGACCTTCTTCGCTCACAATGGCAATGGCTGAAGCGCCATCAGATACCTTTGAGCAATCAAACACATTCAGGTGATCGGTGAAAGAACGCGGAGTAGGTTCCATAAGTCCCTGAGCCTCCAGATCGGCAGTTTTGTTATCAAACTCCTGAGCAGTGGGGCAAAGGCGGGCATTCTCAATGGAATTCCTGTACCATCTGGCGAAAGCTTTGCGCGCTTTTTCGCGGCCAACCTTCTCAAAATATGCCCCGGCTCTGTCGCTGAACTGACCGGGAAAGAAATAAGCTTGTCCATCCTTGCGGCGCTGAAACCATCCGGCACCGGCAAGAATATCGGCACCATAAATTGCTTTAACTGTATTCTGAACTTCAATGCCTAAAGCCAGAACAACCTCGGCAGAACCCGAAAGCACCGATTTGATTCCGGAAACCAGCGCCAATCCTCCGGAAGCTCAGGCACCCTCAACACTGATGGAAGGTTTCAGGCGAAGCTGCGGATCAATCATCCCGAGAAAAGCACCCAGATGTGCCTGTTTGTTGAAACGGGCAGCCATAAAAT
>DHVX01000078.1 GCA_002412885.1 Bacteroidales bacterium UBA5197 | reverse complement strand
CTCTCTTTATTAAAATCTTTTCCCAAGTCAACTCGACAAACTCTTTTGTCTCGTTTGGGGCTGCAAAATTACAAACATTTTTGAATCCTGCAACTTTTTGGAAAAATATTTTCAAAAAACTTTTTATCCCCGTTTGATCAACTTTCGTTTACCGTGATTGGGATTGCAAAAGTACTACCTTTTTTCACTCTCGCAAGTGGTGAAAGAAAAAAAATTAAACTATTTTTAATATTGGAAGTTGATCATCTCAGAAACAAATAGTTAAACCCTGATATTTTTTTTGCACCGAAATCCTGGAATATTTTCATCAGATTTGACTCAGACTATTAAATCTTTGAAATTCAACTGTATGAATAATTGTAGCTTAAAAAATGCCCTGAAAGAATTTGTTTGTATTTCTTTCAGGGCACTCTGTTTTTTGTTGAAAAAGCGCTTATTCTATCAGAACCCGGAACGTTTTCGTTTGTTTTTCGGTTTTAACAACCAATAAATACATCCCGTTTTTCCTGAGATTGTGCTTTTCAGGATGAACAGTGAGTATATTTTCTCCCCTGAAAAGTTTTCCTGAGTATGCTATACCTATATATCTTCCCATCAGATCATAAATTTCGATGGATGTCTGGGTAGGTTGCAATGCATATACGGGAAAGTTAATAACCGCTGATGCCGGATTGGGATAGGGATCCCAAATGTTTTCGTTGAAGGTAGTTGGCTCAGTTACTCCGAGTCCGGTTTCAGGCTTTGCGAGCCTTTTATCAGTATAAAGACGGTATTCTCCGGCTGCAAGTTCAATTGAAGCTGTTAATGAGGTTACATCAAGTGAATCGCCTGTGAAGAATTCGTACCATTTCCCTGTATGATTAAATACGGGGACAATAGAACCCTGATTAACATCAAAATTGCCAATGACCACCACATTCATTTCAGCGTGGTTGAGGTTGATCCTTTTAAGGAAGCCTGATAAAGTCAATGTGAAGTCAGTTGTTTTAAAGACTTCGTGTTCCTGCCTGAGTTTAATAAGTGATGCGACTACATTCTTTAATGTACGGCGTCTGTAATCCTGAGTGTAATCCCATTTGATTGGTTTTTCACCGGTTCTTCCATTAAAGTTAATGTTATAGTCATAACCCAGTTCGCCAAACTGCCAAAGCATTTTTGGACCCGGGATTGTATAGAAGAAAACATTTGCGAGTTGAACCCTTTGCAATGCAATGGTGGTGTCTCTGACTCTGTACTGAGGGTTGGTCATAATGCCGTCCTTAATTATCCGATACATGATGCGCTCTTCATCATGACTTTCCATGTATGATATGAGGTTTGGGTCGTTCCATCCTCTGGCTTTGTATGAAGCCCAGGAGAAATTATTGCCCGAAGAAGCTCCGCGTGCGGCATTGGCGTAATCACCACTTGAATTTCCCCAGATCATCATTCCATAGTTAGCCAAAACCTTTTCTTCCGAATTATCGGCAAAGTGTTCAAGAATAACATAGGCATTTTCTTTTACTGACCAAATGGAGTCGGCAATTGCTTTCCAGATTGCAACGCGGGAGGCATCGTATTGTCCCCATCCGGTTACATTTCCAATCGTATTTTTTTGAGTGAAACCCTTTGATAAATCGAAGCGGTAACCATCAATATTGTATTTTTCAATCCAGAATTTAACGACCCTGTCCACAAGAGCCTTTGTATCAGGGCTTTCATGATTAAAATCGAAGCCCACATTAAATTCGTGTTTTGGCTCGGGGTTAAACCAGGGATTGTTTTCTGCCGGACGGTTGTTGGCGGCATCCCAGTAAAGCATTACCATAGGGGAGGTTCCGAAAGAATGATTCAAAACCATATCCATGATAACAGCAATGCCTTGTTTGTGACATTCGTCGATGAAACGCTTGAGATCGTTCTCCGGGCCATAGTATTTATCGGGGGCGAAGTAATAGTTCGGATTGTAGCCCCAGCTTGAGTTTCCTTCAAACTCATTAAACGGCATAAGGCCGATGGCATTAATTCCCAATCGTTTTAAGTACCCAAGCGTATCAATGAGGGTTTGGTAATCGTGTTTGGCAACAAAATCTCTGACCAGTAACTCATATATAATTAGGTCTGATTGAGCGGGCGCTTCGAAGTTAGGAACTTCCCAGACATAGGTTGGTTTTGCAGTTTGTAAAACGGTGGCTATTCCCTGGGTTTTGGTAGCAGGATAAGCAAGGATTCCCGGATAGGTTGATTCCTTGATGTATTTATCATTCCATGGGTCTGAAACCTTTTCAGCATATGGGTCACCAATACGGATACTGGCATCAACAAAATATTGATAGATGTATTCTTTTCCAGCTTCAAGATTATTGATCTGAATCCAATATCTTAATCCGTCGGGAGTGCGGTACATGTAACCTTCGTCTTCAAACTCCCAGTTGTTGAAATCGCCAAGAACAAATGCATGTTCCTTTTCAGGGGCATAAAGACTCAGGATGACAGTGTTATCATCGATATAGTTAATACCATCTTTAATGCCTTCAGGTAATTCCATTGTTATGGCGGGTTGTCTGACAAAGAAATAGAATGAATCAATTGCTGTTTCAAATTCGGTGCTGGCTATCAATGTGATATAATTTTTACCACTGTTTCCTGCGGTAATAGTATCTGTAAGTATATTCCCCGCAACGGATTTTATCAATAAATCATTCATATACAGAAACATAGAATCGGCTTCATTTGAAATTGCCTGAATTATAATTTCTTCAGAAGGTTCTGCAAGTATTGATCTGGTTGTTGGGAAGTTGAATCGGGTAAATAGTCCATCAGGATATACTTCGTAAAAAATATCTCCTCCTGTTTCTGTTTTGCCTTCAATCCATTGGTTGTTTACCTGAGTGCCACTTCTGAAAACAAATGCCATTTGCTGAATTTGTTCGTTGGAAGGGACATTATAATAGGCTCTGACAGATGGGGAGATAATAAGCCTGTATAAATCGGTGCCAATACGCTCCAGACGCGTGGCTTCAGAATTAACACCCCAGTTGGTTTTTACATGTCTCCAGTTTGAAGGTCCGGTGCTGGAATCGGTTAATACACCAGTGTGAGCGTAAACATCACCGGTAAAACCTGAAAGTCCTCCATTTCCAAGTGCGGCATTAAAAATAATTTCCACCTGGTCAGTTTCAGCCGGAAAAGGTGGGGTTGCAACAATCAATTGAGCCTGAACAAAGGCATGTGTTAAGAAAAAGAATAAAAGAAATGTGAGTTTTCCTTGCTTCATCATGTAAGTTATTGGTCGGTTAATGAATTGGTGATCAATTATAATCCACAAAAATAGGCAATAAATGTCATTGTTTGGAAAAATCGAAAACGTGGTTGGTGTTTTTTGATTGAGAATGCGGGACTACATTTAAATTCGGATTTTAAACAATATAGCGGAATCATGCAATTGGCATTGTGCTTCTCTACACCCTTTAATGTTGTCGTTTATTCAACCGGAAGAATGATTTTAAAGGTTGTGCCTTTTTCTTGTTCACTTTCTACCTCAATACTTCCGTTATTTTTAAAAATAAGTTCCCGGCTTAAAAGCAGTCCCTGTCCTGTTCCTTTTTCGCCCAGGGCTCCCTGTCTGCTTGTTTTAAAAGTATTGGTTAAGAGTGAAGATAATTCATTCGGAGAAATTCCAACTCCAAAATTCTGGATACTTGTAGTTGCTTTTCTGCTTTCTAATGCGGATGAGAGTATTATTTTTCCGCCGGGATGAGAAAATTTGATTGCATTCGACAGAAGATTCCGGGAAACAATGGTGGTCATATTCTTATCAGCGTAAAATACAGCATTTTCAGGAATGACTTTGATAAATTCAATTCTTTTGTTGGCTGCAGTAATAATAAGGCTGTCGATAATTTCTTCGATAAGTATAAGAATATTGATTTGCTGAGGATCTAGAACTGTGCTGTCTCTTTGGGTTTTAGCCCATTCCAGAATTTCTTCAAGAATTTTATATCCATTTTCTGATGCTTTGAGAATATCGTCAATCAAATCTAAAGTGGTGTCTTTATCAAGACTATTAAAATCTTCTTTGAGTATTTGTGAGAGGCTGTTAATCTAATGGAAAGGGGTTTTAAGATCGTGGCCGATAATCGAGAGTATTTTATCTTTTTGAGCATTAAGCTCAAGAAGTTGTTTGTGAGAATTAAAAAGAACATCATTCAGTCCTGAGGTTTGTATTTCTAATTTTTTGCTAATGGTAACATTCCTTAAAACAAGGAGATGACCTTTATAATTTTGGTGTCATCAGTAATTTTGATGATCTGAATATTGAGCCAGAGGTCATCGGGCCCTTGCGCAATTAACTCTTTATCGGATGAGCTTTTGTTGAGATATTCGATACATATATTATATAGCCATTCAATATTCTTTAGATCGGAGTAAAAATACTTCGATCTGATGTTCAGCATCTCGGAGGCAGCCGGATTATGGTAGATGATTTTACTATCCTGGTCGATTATTAAAATTCCATCTCTGAGTATTCCGGTTAGTCGCCTTCTGGCGAATGGCGCAATATCAAAAATTTTATATCTGGTTATTCCAAATAGCAGGACTAAACCTGTTAAGAGAAAACGCATCACCGTAATATTCAGTCCTTCAACGGGAGAATTTTTTGTGACATAAATAATAGCTGAAATAACCGGGGAAATACTGGCAATAATAACAGACCATGCCTGACGTTTGAAGATAAAACGGCATTTCAGGAAGCGCTTTTATGATATTAAAGAGTGCAATTCCTACCATCGAAAGAGAGTATCCCATTGCCACCATAAATCCAGGACCATGATGATAAGTGAGAATATTATTGCCGGCCGGGCTCCACGAAAAACTGCACGAGATGAAGTTGTGTAGTTCGTTGGTTGAAGCAAGCAGAATGATGGCTACCGGTATAATCCAGAAGATGAAAAAGTTTTTGGTACACCACTTGTTTCTGATTTCGGCAACGCCAATCGCGTACCTGAGAAAAAAGACGGATGAAGTCAGAGCTCCGATATATTCAAGTTTTGACCAAAAAATTTTGGAGGGTATTTCAAGCGCCGCAGACTCCAGAGTTGACATAATTGCCCATTCTGCAATCATGATCATCATCAGGGTAAAAAAGATCTGATGATTGGAATAACCTTTTAATGGCTGTAAATTGCTATTATTCCCGAGATTACCGCAGCTGCAAAAAGAATCCAGGAAACAACTGTAAAGGTTAAGTCCATTTTTTAAAGATTTACCAAAAAGAGTTTTTGGATTGATGATTTGAATAATCATCTCAAATTTATAGAGAAAAAAGAAAAAAGTAATATCCTTACTAATATTAAACATAAGCTGTCAGAATCTGTTTACATTTTGTTTGATAATTTCCTATGGAGATTATAATTAGTCCATATTTTCTTGTATTTTTGTCACTTGTGAATGTCAAACATCTTGAATCACCACGAAATAAATCAACTAATAGTTTAACCCATGGATGCAACATTGAAAGACATCATTTTAGTTCCGACTGATTTTTCAGAAGTATGTGCCAATGCAGCCAATCAGGCTGCCGAAGCCGCTGGATTACTTAATCAAAAAGTACTCCTTCTGCATGTTATCAACAGTGATACAAAGGCATTTTTGAAAAATGAAAACCTCGCACCTCATTCTATTGAGGAAAAGCTTAAAGAAATTGCAACTGAGCTGAACTCTAAATACGGAGTAACGGTTGATACCATTACCAGAGAGGGGAGTATTTTCACTGAAATCGGCGAAGTTGCAAAGGATTTCGGAGTAAATATGGTATTTCTGGGGACACATGGCAAAGTCGGACTTCAGCATCTGACCGGAAGTTTTGCCCTGAAAGTTGTAACTTCATCGCCAGCACCAACTATTGTTGTTCAGAAGCGTGCATTTAAGCAGGGTTATAAAAGTATTGTATTGCCAATAACCAGCGAAGCCGGACCTCTTGAGAAAACCCGTTGGGCTGTTTATGTTGCAAAGAAATTCAATGCAACCATTCACATTTATCTTATTGGTGAGGCCAATGATGCTGTTTATCAGGCTTCTAAACAAATTGCAGGTTATTTTGCAAAGAATAATGTAGCTTATACTGAGCGTACTTCAGGAAAAAGTTCAAATTTTGCAAAACAGGTTATTGACTATTCCACAACACTGAATGCAGACCTGATTATGATCATGACCAATCCTGAAAAGGGATTTGGCACTTATTTGCTGGGTAGTTATGATGAAGATATAATCTTCAATACTTCCCAGATTCCGGTGATGTGCATCAATCCAAGAAAGTTTAATTACGAGGTTCTTGGTCTATAATCCGGAGTTTTACCAAACAAAGGCTCCTGCTTCGGCCGGAGCTTTTTTTATAACAGGCCGTTCCTATTGTAAAATAAATGTGCGAAGTGGGCAAGAGCCTGATGTAATACAGATGCAACACAATCGAAAATGAACCTGACAAACCTTGCTGATTTTATTATCGAAAAAATGAAGAGGGAGCTGCCTTCTACAATAGTCTATCACAGCGCCGATCATACTCTTGATGTGCATGATGCTGCAATTCGTCTGGCAAATCTCGAAGGCCTGACCAAATACGAAACTGATTTGCTCAGGGCTGCAGCATTATTTCATGATTCAGGAATAACAGTTAGCTTTGATGATCATGAAGCACATTCAGCTGCTATTGCCGGAGAGATTCTTCCTTCCTTTGGGTATCCACAGGAAGAAATTGAGATAATTCAAAATATGATTATGTCAACCAAACTGCCTCAAAATGCTTCAACGCTAATGGAGAGAGTGCTTTGTGATGCTGATCTGGATTACCTTGGACGAGCCGATTTTTTTGTTATCGCTCAGAAACTAAGGTTAGAGTGGGAATATGCGGGCAACAAAATAGATCTGAAGGAATGGTATGTCATTCAAATGAACTTTTTAAAAAACCACAAATATCTGACTGATTCAGCCTACCAACTTCGTCATGACAGAAAAATTCAGAACCTGAAAGAAATTGAGCAACTTTGTGTTATGGGTTGCAAACAGGTCTCAGCATAAACCATTTTATGCCGGATTTTTGATTTCCTGAATCTCTTGTTCCTGAATATTTATTGCTCTCAGCTGACTGACAGTTTGTGTTAATAAGAAAGCTTCTGCTGTGTGACTGCATTTTCGATTTCGGCTGCCAATCTCATTTTTAAGGAGAACCCTGATTTTGTTGTGGCATTTTTTTTAATTTTAACCAGATAAACGCGATTTATTAACTGTTTTATGGAAAAGTCAGATGCTTTGATGCGGATCAGGGAGCTTGTTGAAATTATCAGACATCATAATTATCTATACTATCAAAAAGCTGCACCTGAAATTAGTGATTATGATTTTGACTTTCTCCTGAAGGAGCTCGAGTCGCTCGAAAAAGCGTTTCCGGAATTTCTTGATCCAAACAGTCCTACCCAAAGGGTTGGAGGTGAAATTACCAAAGTGTTTAAAGCTGTAAAGCATCGGTATTCTATGCTTTCGCTTGACAATACTTATTCAGAAGCTGAATTGATTGATTTTGACAAAAGGGTTCAGAAAATATTGGTCGAACCCTATGAATATGTTGCAGAACTTAAAATCGACGGGGTTTCCATAAGTTTAACCTATAAGTCAGGGAAGCTTATTCAGGCGGTTACCCGTGGAGATGGTGTTCAGGGCGATGATGTAACTGTCAATGTGCGTACAATTCAAAGTATTCCTTTAATATTAAATACCGGCAATTATCCTCCTGAATTTGAAGTACGGGGCGAGATTTACATGCCCCGTGCCGGTTTCGACCGCATGAACCGGGCCAGAGCTGAAGAAGGTGAACAGCTTTTTGCAAACCCCCGCAACGCTACTGCCGGAACCCTGAAAACACAAGATTCATCGATAGTGGCACAGCGGCCGCTGAATGCTTTCTTCTATAACCTTATGGGAGATGGCATTGATAGTGAATCGCACTTCGATCGTTTGAATCTGTTAAAAAGTTGGGGATTCAGGGTTAGCGATATCCGAACCAGAGCAAAAAATATCGGACAAATCGTTGAATTTATTGAAGAAGTAAATCAGGGAAGAAGTCATCTTGAGTTTGAAATTGATGGTGTGGTTATTAAGGTCAATTCAATACGTCAACAGGAAAAACTTGGCTTCACATCGAAATCGCCCAGATGGGCAATAGCTTATAAATTCAAAGCCGAAGAAGCAGTTACCCGGTTGTTGTCTATTGATTATCAGGTTGGAAGAACAGGTGCAGTTACTCCTGTGGCTAATCTAGAACCGGTATTGCTTGCCGGAACTACTGTAAAACGGGCCTCATTGCATAATGCTGATTTTATGATGGCATTGGATGTGAGGGTCGGGGATTTTGTGCATGTGGAGAAAGGAGGGGAGATTATTCCTAAAATTACTGCAGTTGACTTTTCAGTCAGACATGCTGATTCGGCGCATACAATTTTTATTTCACATTGCCCTGAATGTAGCTCTCCTTTGCAAAGGGCTGATGGCGAGTCAGCGTGGTATTGTCCGAATGATAAGGGATGCCCTCCCCAGATAAAAGGAAAACTTGAGCATTTTATCAGCCGGAAGGCCATGAATATTGATAGTCTTGGCGAAGGTAAGATCGAGGTGTTGTTTGATAAAGGACTTGTGCTTGATCCTGCCGATTTGTTTGATCTGACTTATGAGCAATTGCTGGGTCTTGAGAAAGTAATTCAGGTTGATGAAGGTAAACCCGGGAAGAAAGTAAGTTTCAGGGAGAAAACAGTACAGAATATTCTGGATGGTATCTCAAAATCGAAGAGTGTTCCGTTTGAAAGGGTTTTGTTTGCCATTGGCATACGTCATGTTGGCGAAACCGTTGCAAAAAAGCTGGCCAGGCATTTTAACAGTATTGACAATCTTTTAAAAGCCAGTTACGATGAACTTGTTTCGGTTGACGAAATCGGGGATAAAATTGCAGGAAGCATATTGGCGTATTTTGCTGATGAATCAAGTATCAGAATGATTCAGCGCTTGGAAGCTTCCGGAGTAAAAATGAAAACAGAGGAGAATGTAACTGCAATATCCAGAGTTCTGGATGGAAAGACATTCGTGGTAAGCGGGGTATTTGCCGGTTTTTCGAGAGATGGTATAAAGCTATCAATTGAATTGAACGGCGGCAAAGTGAGTGGTTCCATCTCATCAAAAACTGATTTTGTGCTTGCCGGCGAAAACATGGGACCCGAAAAACGTCGAAAAGCTGAAGACCTGGGCGTTAAAATTATATCTGAGGAAGATTATCTGCAAATGATACAATAACCATTGCAGTTTTGGGTCTGAGTGGCATTGTCAATAAAAAATACCTTCCGGATGGGCTTCGGAAGGTATTTTTTTTAGTCCCTTTCAGGGGAAGAGAGTTACTTTATATCTTGCTGATTTTGCTTGCTCCGCTTAAATCGGTTTCAACGATTGCAGGATTTCCGGTGTATTTTATTTTGGAAGCACCACTTCCCTCAACTCTTAATTTTTCAGAGGCATTTACAATGATTGAAGATGCTCCGCTGCAATCTATTGCGCATGATTTGACTTTGAAGTCTTCGGCTTTGAGCGACGATGCTCCGCTAAAATCGGCTGCCAATGAAGTTCCGGTTCCTTTGAGAACAATTGTAGAAGCTCCGCTGAGATCCAACTTTAGTTTTTTTGTGGTGAGATCGAGGTCAATTTTGGAGCTTCCGCTTCCATCAATGTCCAGATCATTGAACTTCATAGCGTTGGTTCCGCTCAGGTTTACAGCACCACTCAGGCTGATTTTCGATAGTTCTTTAAAAGTGAGATAAACCGTCATTTCTTTCGTATTCCTGATAATGTTGTTATTCTCCAATTTGATAATCAGTTTGTTGCCTCTCACTTCAGTAATGATTTTATCGAGAATATTCTCGTCGGCTTCAAGCGTGAGTTTTTCGGTGTTGCCCTGAGTCAGAACAACTTTAAATGCGCTGCTTATTTCAATTTCGGTAAAACTACCGATCGGTCTGTCTTGTTTTCCGGCAAATGCACTTGCGGCAATGGCGAGAATCAGTATAAACATCATAAGTAGCGGGAAGAGAGTCCTGGTTAGAGAAGCTTTTGTTTTCATAGTAATTTGGTTTTGTGGTTAAGTAAATTTGAGTTTTTAATTCGCAATACTATTTTTCAGCGCAATGTTACATCGCTGTTTTTGCCTTGAATGTTAACTTTGGCAACCGGATTTTTAGCTGAACCTACTGTCCCTGAGTACATTTTTGAAGTATAAGACTTCTCCATTACCTGCACCTTTGCATCTTTCGGATAGATGCATTCTCCAAACTTCATGTCGGCATTCAAAGTGTATGATGCTTCATTCGGGATGCCAAGTTTTATGTTGTTGAAAGATGTAATGATATTGATCAGGGAAAATGCAGGGTTTACTTTCGAAACTTCAAGTCCTCCATACTGCACATTCAGCTCTGCCCGGTTGATCAGTTCGCCTACCCTGAAAGTCGAAAACTTACCTGAACCATCCATGCCCGAAACTTTGTCGATTGTAAAAGTGTCGTACTCTGAATCTAGTTTGAGTCCTGTAGCCTGAGTTATGTTGCAGGTTGTAAATTTTGATGAAACATCAGCATAGTCTGTTGTGCCAAGACTGAGTGTGCTGTATTGCAGATTTAGTTTAATCCGGCCAGCTGTTTCAATATTTCCGGTGCTGAACTTTAGGGTTACTTCAGTTGACGGATTGCTTAACTTCTTAATGCTCAGGTTTCCATATTCAACATTAATTGTTGACTGTGCAGTGGTTTCATCAACAAATAAATCGCCGAAACGGTTGCTGATATCCAAAACTGTTGATGCCGGCATATAAACGGTATAGTCGATGGAAAAGGATTTAGATTTGAAGTTCTTTCCTGTGTTCCCGATTTTTGTAGTGATTTCAACCAATGAGCCGGTGTTATTGATTATCGGAGTGATTTCTCCGAGCAATTGTTCAGCTTCCTTATCGTTGCGTGCATCTACAGTAACCAGCGCTGATACCGAAATCTGATTTTTGTCCCACACATTGCAGTGTACTTTACCGTAGCTTGTCTCAATCTTAAGTTTAGCATCCTTGCCAACGGTAAACTCTTTTTTGATTGTCTTTGTTTTTAACCCTTGCTGGCTGAATCCTGAAAAGGCGACCGAGAGTAAGAGTATGACAAAAGCTGTTTTTTTAAGAAAATCTGATTTCATGGTGTTGTTGTTTTAAGTGAGATTCAGGAGTTTTATTCTGTTGTGCATTCTGCTGCACAAGCTGATCAATCACATGGTCAAGGAGACCATTGATAATCCGGTAATTATTCTTCAGTGCATCGAGCATTCTTTCATTCTGAATTCCTGAATTAAGGTCAGATTTTATGGTTTCTGTTTCAGATTTTATCTGATCAATTTGCTGAATAATCTGATTTCGTGCTTGTTCGGCTTCAGGGTTTCCTGAGGTAAGTTGATTGATTTCAGAAAGCTTTGATGCAGAAGAAGCCAGATAAAACTGCTCTATTTGCTGTATTTCTTCGGTTATAATTATATTGTCTGCGATTTGATCGTTTTCGTGTTTACTGCTGATGACATAAATCATGGCACCAAAACTCAGCAGAACTATTACTGTTGCTGCAAATTTATAATACCTCATTATCAGCGAAAACCTTTTTGCTTCGCTCTGCTGGCTGGTGTTTGTCAGCCGGGCTGAAAACCGGTCTTCATGTCCCGGTTCAGGCCTGGAATTGTTGAATTCCTCCTGATTGTCTTCAATATATTTTTTGAGATATTCCATTGTTGCTTTCTTTTTTTTTACGAAGTCATCATTCTCTTTTCATGATGTACCTCAATGTTTTTTATGCATTCGAGCAATGCCTTTTTCGCTCTTGAAAGTCGTGTTCTGACATTTCCTTCCTTTAGTTTGAGTATCAGGCATATTTCTTCGTTGTCCATCCCTTCGAAAAGGTGTAATGAGAGAATAACCCTGTAATCGGAATGAATCTCATTCATTGCAGCCTTAACTGTTTCAACTTTTAACTTCAGTTCATTTTCCTCAGCTTCAGATTGTTCATCAGCTATATCTGGTAACATCTCGCGGCTCTCCGGTTCTATCTTTCGCTTTTTCAGGAAATCGATGCAATTGTTCACGGCAATCCGTTTTATCCAGCCGGCGAATGTATCCGGACCTTTGTATCTGCTGATGTTGGTCAATGCATCAATAAAAGCGTTCTGCATCATATCCTCAGCATCAACTTTGTTGCAAACCAATCGCAGGCAAGTGTTGAAAACCTGTTTGTGATACAAACGGTAAATCTCAATTTGCGCACGCTGACTTCCTGATTTACATTCTTCTACCAAATGATCCACCTGATCCATTTAATCTTTGTTGATATTATAAAGACCAACGAAGCAAGAGTTTGTTACACTTTAAATAAATATTTTTTCATTTTGATTCCAGCGACTGATAATCTGATTCAGGAATTAGTAGTATAGTGCTTGTTCAAATTGTTATTCATAGTTGCTCCTTTAAGTTTTTTCTTCACGCCAGATTTGTTTTTATTTGAATTCTTATTGTATCTTTGTTTCTATTATATCTGAGCTGATTCAGTATAAACCTATAATTTGCTTATTATGAAAAAAGTATTATTTGTTGTTCTTCTGACCTTTTGTGTTCATGCGGCCTATTCACAGTGGCATAACTTGAATGGTTACGTTCAACCGGGACCTGATTATACTTACGATGGATATCTGGATTTTGATTTATCACCTGATAATAGCATTTATGTGGTTTATCGATATTCGGGTTATTCAATACATGTTTCCTGGTTCATGTTGGCCAAAAGTGTTGATGGCGGTTTAACCTGGACATTTCCAGGAACATCAACAGATTATTATAAAATCCAATGTGTTGCACCTTTTCAATTGGTTGGTTTTGCTGCCTATAATTGGCCGTCCACAGCTATAAGGACTACTACTGATGACTTTACTACTTTTCAGAATATTCCAGGATCCTACGTAGACGGATTTTTTAACGCTTGGGATTTTATTGATATTTCTAGGGGTTTTACACTGAATCATTATCCCTGGGGGCTTGTAGGGAAAGTTGAAAATGGAGAATACTCATGGACTTCTGGAGATTCCGTTAATTTTGCATATGGTTCCGTTAAAATGCTGAATGATACAACTGCTTTTATTCTATGCAGAGATTTGAATTATCCCAGTGCAACTACTCCGGGCAACAATATGCTTATCAAAACTACTGATTTTGGGGCTACCTGGTCAACCATCTTTAAGGATACCTTATATAATTTAAACCATTTTACTTTCATTGATGAAGATAATGGAATCTTGGTTGGTAAAGAAGGTATAATTCTTCAAACATCAGATGGAGGTTATTCATGGGATACCATGAATTCCGGAATCAATTCCAATATTAATTATATATATTCAAACAATAATATGAATTTTTGTGTTGGTAACAATGGGTTGATTCTCAGAAATTATGATGGTGAAACGGAATGGGAAAATATTTCATTCGGCACTATGAATTACACAAAGATAAAAACAAATGTAAATAATTATGGCTATATCCTTGCAGAAGGACAATATCCGGATGAAGCAAGGATTTTAGTTAGTGACTTTGTGTTATCTAATTCTGAAATTACTGAAAACGATGGTTTCCTTTTATACCCAAACCCCTGTAGTGATCAGCTTAATTATAGCTTTTCAAATTTGAATATTTTAAAGCAAATCAGACTTCAAAATTCATTTGGACAGGTAGTGTTAACTGTTTCCGGTGGTTTTAACGGACGCCTGGATGTTTCAGATCTGGATCCCGGATTTTATTTTATATCATTTGACTTGGGAAATCAGTCGATAGCTAAGAAGTTGGTAATTATAGGCCGATAGACTTTTCTTACCCCAAAACCCGGGCAATCAAACTCATTTTGATGAAAACTTTATAGCAGGATTCATTTATCCCTGCATATTGTGCTATTATCTTAATTTTGCTGCCTAATTTGCTAAGTCACTCACTTAATTAATCCCGGCGCTTGAAATCAAACATTTTTAAATACTATATTTTTGCCGTTCTCTCAATGCTCTTCTGGGGACTAACTTTTGTCTGGTCAAAAATTGCACTTGGCTATTACGAGCCTATCACCATTATTTTTATCAGGTTGGTAATATCGTCAGCCATACTTGCACTGATCGTAAAACTTTTGGGCAAACAACAAAAAATTGATCGCAATGATCACAAATGGTTTTTTCTGCTTGCGCTTACGCAACCATTCTTTTATTTTCTTGGTGAAAACTACGGACTTAAGTACGTGTCTTCAACAATTTCGTCGGTCATAATTGCCACTATACCATTGTTCAGTCCTTTCGCGGCTTTTATTTTTACCCGCGAAAAAACCAGTATCTTTTCCTGGCTTGGCATCTTGGTTTCATTTGCAGGAATCCTGATTATGATCCTTAATCCTGACTTCAGTCTTAATGCCGATCCAAAAGGAATAGCATTTTTGTTTCTGGCAGTTTTCTCAGCTGTGATTTATTCGGCTTTCATTAAAAAACTCACTGATAAATACACATCTCTTACAATTATTGCCAGGCAGAACCTGCTTGGTGCTATCTATTTTTTGCCGCTGTTTCTGTTTTTTGATTTTGAATCATTTATTCTGGTTGTGCCAACTCAAAGCCTGATATTGGCCATACTTCAGCTAGCCGTTTTTGGTTCTTGTCTGGCTTATATCTTCTTTATTATGGCTGTGGCAAAACTCGGTATGGTTAAAGCAAATATTTTTACCAACTTAATTCCGGTTTTTACTGCTGTTTTTTCTTACTTTGTGCTGTTCGAAATATTTAATATTCAAAAGATTAGCGGCATTATACTTGTCGTGATGGGTATTGTTGTTTCACAAACCCGCGAAATAATGCAGCTTATGAACCGTGGTCGTGTTAAATCATCAAAAATTCAACTATGAAAGTTTTAGTTCTCGGTGCCGGCCTCGTTGGAGGTCCAATGGCAATTGATCTTGCAAAAGATGGCGAATTTGAAGTAACCGCTGCCGATATCAGCAGCGAAGCTTTGTCGAAACTTTCGGCTTATGCCGGAATTGAAACCGTCAGGGCTGACCTTGATAAAGCTGAAACCATTAAATTCCTGACTGCAGATAAAGATATTGTAATAAATGCAGTGCCCGGTTTTATGGGTTACCGGACTCTTGAACGCCTGATCGATTGCGGCAAGAATGTGGTTGACATTGCCTTTTTTCCTGAAGATATGTTTGACCTTGATCAAAAAGCAAAGGAGAAGGGTGTTACCGTAATCTGCGATATAGGAGTTGCCCCGGGAATGAGCAATGTTTTGATTGGATTTGGTGCCACACTGCTTGATACGCTTGAAAAAGGCATCACCTATGTAGGCGGACTTCCTGTGATCAGAACCTGGCCTTATGAGTACAAAGCCGTTTTTTCACCCATCGATGTTATTGAAGAATACACCCGTCCTGCCCGTTATATTGATGGTGGCAGAATGGTGGTGCGTGAAGCATTATCAGATCCGGAATTGCTTGATTTTCCTGGCATAGGCACACTCGAAGCCTTTAACAGCGATGGTTTGCGTACTTTGGCAACCACCATTAAAGGAGATTATATGATAGAGAAAACGCTTCGCTATAAAGGGCATATCGAAAAAATGGCAGTTTTGCGAGATACCGGTTTCTTCGACAAAGAGCCCATCAATATAAATGGTGTAATGATCAGCCCGCTGGAGTTTACTTCAAAATTGCTTTTCCCGAAATGGAAGCTTGAAAAAGGGGAGGAAGATCTGACGATTATGCAGGTAATTGCCGAAGGGCTTAAAGATGGTGTCAGACACAGATATACCTGGAATCTGCTTGATCGTTACGACAAAGCAACCGGAATTCATTCCATGGCGCGCACGACAGGATATACAGCTACCATGACAGCCAGGTTGCTGGCTCATGGACTATATACCCAAAAAGGTGTATCTGCGCCGGAATTTCTTGGAAAGGACCCGAAAATTGTAAGCTTTTTACTTGAAGGTTTGCGAAGAAGGGGAGTGGTTTATAAGGAAGAGCATGAGGTTTTGGAATAGCGTCGTATTTGCTTTCTAATCATCAGAATATGAGCAGAGCTTTTGTAAATGAAGATGATCAGCGGGAAGCCCCATTTGTTCCACCCCGCGCAGATCTGCCCGATGGTGTGACTAATTACGTCACACCTGCCGGAATGGAGAGCTTATTCAAAGAAAAGGAGATGCTCCTCACTAAACTTAAAGAACTTACTATTGGCGATGATCAAGATAAGGCAAACACCATTACCATTGTAAATACTCAGCTTCAGATGCTTGAAAACCGGATTTCTTCGGCTCAGGTAATTTCCGGAGAAGCTGATTCTGACCATGAGATTCGTTTTGGCTCAACCGTTACACTTCAGATTGGTGATGAAACAAAAACGCAAAAATTTCAGATAGTGGGAGTGGATGAAGCCGATATTAAGATGGGCAAAATTGCTTTTATCTCCCCACTGGCCAGAATGTTAATGCACAAAAAAGTAGATGAAACAGTCACTTTGAAACTGGCAAACGGAGAAACGAAATTTAAAGTTATCTCAATAGAATGATTTTATAAACCAATAAATTCTCCGAAAATTAATCAAGCCCTTGTAATTATTAAATAATTGCCTATTTTTGCACTCCCAAAAACAATGGCGGGGTAGCTCAGTCGGTTAGAGCGTCGGATTCATAACCCGGAGGTCACGAGTTCAATTCTCGTCCCCGCTACAAAAAAGGTTGTCAGAATATGGCAGCCTTTTTTTTGCTCTATTCTCACCCCAGCTATCAGTAAGATTGTCAAATCATGGCAACCTTTTACTGACCCCTCATTCAATTGCGATTCTATATTTTCAATCCGCCAGCGACTTTTCATAATGGTTATCATCCATTTGGACAAATCCATTTTTTATCAGGTATTTCTTATGCTTTTCGGTTTGAGCCTGAGCAATTATTTTAGATATCCCATCTTCAATAAATTGGCCACGGAGGCTCAGAAATACGAATTTGCCATTCTTGAAATCGCGATATTCAGGAATAACATAATCAAGGGTAACCATAAGTGAGTTGACTTCATGACGATGCGCGATAAATATACCGGCGACAGCCATATCGCGGAGTATAAAAAATGCGGTATCTTCCTGACTGGGCTTGTAATTGAATTCCGGGAAAAAGTTCCGTATATCTTTTTCATGGAATTTCAGAAACCTTTCAAGGTATTGACTACCCGGTTTTACGTGAAGAATTTCAAAGATTTCTTTTTTTGAATAGATGGATCGCAGATAATAGATATCTACCAATACTATAAATAAGTTCAGGAATCCAACCGGCAATGCACCAATCATAAATCCATAAGCTGAAAAGGTTACGGCTCCCAACAGGTTGATCCATCTGAACATGAGAATTGAACTCACGGTCATTGATATGGCAATGATGATTGAGGCAATATAGCCGATCCATTGCAGAATACTTATTTCCATAATCTGATTAATTAATTTCCGGCAAAAGTAAGTTATACTGAGAATTAATTCGTTTTTCTTGCTTTTTGGAAATAAATTATGTAAAATAAAGATACATAGATAGTTGATCGTGATGCTGTTTCTGTTTTCTAAGAGAATGGCCGGACGTTTCCAGAAAAATAAAACTATACAGTATATCTAAAGTTGAAAATCTGTCATTTTCAACATCGTCAAGGTTATAAATAATCGAATGGATCCGGAAACCTGACATCTTCCCATATTCAATAATTTTCCTGAAATTGAAATCGATAAAGCCTTTTATCAAACAAACAAATAAATAAACTTTAAATATGAATAGGGGTAAATGCGTTTATGATTGTCTTTTAAACAAAAGATAAACTTTATGAAAAAAATACTTGTTATTATTTACCTTTTAGTTACTTATTCAGTTGCTGTAGCTCAGGGTTGCCTTCCCGAAGGAAAAATTATCACTACTCAAGCTCAGATTGATTATTTTTCTATTATTTATCCTGG
Organism: Bacteroidales bacterium UBA5197; assembly: GCA_002412885.1. Taxonomy (GTDB): domain Bacteria; phylum Bacteroidota; class Bacteroidia; order Bacteroidales; family Lentimicrobiaceae; genus Lentimicrobium. Next base: position 28,315 of record DHVX01000078.1, on the reverse strand, counting down.
TTGCACTGAAATAGAAGGAGATCTCACCATTGGTGAAACAGGTAATAATATTGTGAACCTTGATGGATTGAGTGTAATTACAAAAATCAGGGGAAATCTAACCATAAGTTACCTTCAGGGAGTTTCATCCCTTTCGGGTTTACAAAATATTGATTCGATAGGAGGGAATCTTACAATTAAATACAACCCTGAAATAGTTACATTGCAACCTCTTGATAGTTTGAGGTATATTGGCGGGGATCTGGCTGTTTTCCATAATAACCTTTTGGAATCATTTAGCGGATTGGATTCACTCAACACTGTCGGAGGATCGTTGATTATTCAAATATTGCCAGTGTTGCAGCAAATAAATGCCTTGCAGTCATTGCAGGTTTTAGGCGGAGGCGTTGAATTATACGACCTGCCTCTTTTGCAAAATCTGAATCCAATGTTAAATTTCAGTCGCTTAGAAGGTATGTTGCTCTTAGGTGGTGATTTGGGAGTTGCAGATTTGTCAGCGTTTTCATCACTCACTGAAATTGGAAGTCATTTGTATATTACCGGTACATCACTATCCTCGCTCAATGGCTTGCAGAATCTCAGAAAAATTGAAGGTCGTCTTGAAATTGTTGTTGATAATTCACTCACTTCACTTGCTGGTTTATCAGGACTGGATACGATACAGGGTGACCTCTTCTTTTATGGGCTTGGGAAGCTGAAGAGTCTGAATGGCTTGTCAGATTTGAAATTCATACAGGGGAATTGCTTTATTGTTAACCTTGATTCAATTGTGGATCTCACAGGAATTGGCAGTCTGAATAAAATTGGAGGCGAGTTCTCAATTCAGGATATGGACAGGCTTGTTGACTTTTCCGGGCTTAATAGTCTGGATACTATTGGCGGCAAGTTCACAGTATTAACAAGCAAAGTACTTGCAAGTATGCAGGGCCTGCAAAATCTACATTATGTTGGAGGTAATGTAGAAATTTCAATGAATAGAGAACTGCAATCACTCAGCGGTCTTAATGCACTTGAGCGGGTAGAAGGTGACTTATTAATAGAGAGATTGCTGATGTTGGATAATCTTGAAGGTCTGGATGCGCTTCAAAGTATCGGAGGTTCTTTTAGCATTAGTCATAACGCGGTGCTGCAGAATGTAAATGGTATTTCTGATCTTTCTGAAATTGGCGGAGATCTTGTTATCTGGAATAATCCGCAATTGGAGAACCTTCAATCTTTCTCTGCACTCGGGATTTTGAATGGTAAATTGCAGATATCAGAAAATGATTCGCTTTTGTCGTTGACAGGGATTGATAATATTTTGCCTCTGAGTATAACTTCAATCAGCATATACGACAATGCCCTGCTATCAGATTGCAGTGCAGATGTAATCTGCAGTTTCCTTGCTAACCCGTCAGGTCCGGTAAATATTTACAATAATGCGTCAGGATGTAACAAACATGCTGAAGTTTCTGCCTCATGCGGACTTTTAAATGCTTGTCTGCCTTATGGCAACTACTATCTTTCAAGTCAGGCTGATGTGGATGCTTTTCCTTTGGAATACCCTGATTGTATTGATTTGAATGGTTCAATTTCAATAGCTGGTGAGGATGTTATTAGCCTCGATGGTTTGATTCAGATTCAAAGTATTTCGGGAGACTTATTTATCGGTCGCAGAGATGAGACCAATACGAACCTATTGACTAATCTGCAAGGCTTAAATAATATATCCGGCATCGGAGGAAGTTTAATTATTGAATGGACTGATGCCCTCTATTCGCTCGATGGCCTCAATAATCTTCAAAACATAGGTAGTGATCTGAGATTTACCAACAATTACAATCTTGCAGATATTTCTGCCTTGGGATCTATGGAATACTTAGGAAATGATATAAGAATTTCAGGTTGTACCGTACTTAATTCGTTAGATGGCCTCCAATTTTTGGATACAATTCATGGAAATCTGATTCTTGAACAATTGTTTGAGCTCAATAGCTTAAATGCTCTGGAAAACCTGAGGTGGGTTGGAAAATCAGTTAAACTGCGATCGTGTTTGAGAAATACATTGTTAACTGGTTTGGATAGTCTTAATTATATCGGCAACGGACTTGAATTAAGCATGGGTGCTATTGTCAATCTTGATGCATTGAGCCAGCTAACTGATATTGGCAACGGAGAATTAAGCATCTTAGACTGCTTTTCCCTGCGAAATATTGATGGTATCAGAAACATTAACTCTGAATCCATTTCAAGGCTTCAAATTATGGGCAATACACGTTTATTTCATTGTGAAGTTGAGAGTATCTGCGGATTTCTTCAAATTTCACCTGGATTGGCCTACATAGGTAGTAATCGATTAGGATGTAATAGCGTCAATGAAATTAATGAAGCTTGTCTTTCAGTAGATTCAAAATTAACTGAATATTCAGACTTAGTTCAGGTATTTCCTAATCCTGCAGGAAATTGGCTGACTATTTTGTTGCCAGAAGGAACCGGAGCCGGGAAATTATTTATTTATAGCATTACGGGCGAAGAAATCAGTGTAATGGATTTTTCGGGCGAAACGAAAGTCATGAATGTTGAGTCACTTCCGGCAGGAATGTATATAATCAGGTTGAATACCCACAAGGAAATATATATAGGAAAATTTGTAAAATATTGATAATTAGCCTGATGAGCTATCAATAAAAAAAGCCCGGGAAACCGGGCTCTTCATTAATTTACTTTTTTCTTACCCCATTTGATAAGTACCGATTGCACATCTTTAAACTTGATGGGCTTAGGCAGATAGTCAACCATTCCGGCGTTCAGATACCTTTCGCGGTCACCGGGCATTGCATTGGCGGTAATGGCTATAATCTTCGGACGGTCGGATTCAGGATACTTTTCGCAGATTATCTTCGTGGCTTCCATGCCGTTCATTACCGGCATCTGAATGTCCATCAGAATAATGTCATATTTCTTGCGCTCCATCATTTCAAGTACCTTTCGGCCGTTTTCAACAGCGTCAATCTTATATCCCATTTTGCTGAGCAAGGTAATTACAAGGTCCTGATTTGTAATATTATCCTCAGCAAGCAGTATGCGCATCGGAAGTTTCGCCGCCAGATTTTTATCGATGTTATGATCGGCCAGGTTGCTTCTGCGATTGCGGGCTTCAGCAATTACCCTGAGCACCTCTTCGAAAAGTTCGGCCAGTTTTATAGGTTTTGAAAGCTGGGCATCAAAAACATCAGTCGGCAGTTTGTTGATCTTGCCCAATGATGTTAGCATAATCAGTGGAATTTCTCCTTTGAATGGCAGCGCTTTGATCGATCGTCCCAATTCAAGTCCGTCCATCGAAGGCATCTGCATATCAACTACAGCCAGATCAAACGGCTCTTCGTCTTCTTCAATAATGGCAAGTGCTTCCTGTCCTGATTTTGCAGTAACCGGCAGCATACCCCATGATTCAAACTGGAGCGTAAAAATGTGTCGGTTGGTTTCGTTGTCATCAACTATCAGAACTCTGCTGTTTTTTAGTTCAGGAATCTGGCCCCTGACATAAAGTTTGGTTTTCCCAATACCCGAAGTTCTGAGTTTGATGGTGAAAAAGAATGTTGATCCTTTACCCACCTGACTTTCAACCCATATTTCGCCATCCATAAGTTCAACCAGATGTTTGGCAATTGCCAGTCCAAGTCCGGTTCCGCCATATCGGCGTGTGGTTGAAGAGTCGGCTTGTGTGAAAGCATCAAACAATACTCCGATTTTATCTTTGGGAATACCTATTCCGCTGTCTTTTACCGAGAACTGAACAACCTGATAACCTTCTTCGTCTCTGACCTTGTCAATTGAAATAAATACTTCACCTTCTTCAGTAAACTTGATGGCGTTGTTAATCAGGTTAATAAGGATCTGTCGCAGGCGTGTGATGTCTCCGATAAGGAATGACGACACATCAGGTTGTATAAGGTAAAGCAGGTCAATGCCTCTCTCTATGGCTTTTTGCGCAAACAGATCGAGTGCGTCTTCAATGCAGTTCCGAAGTTCAAAAGGAGCTTCCTCAAGGTTCATTTTGCCGGATTCAATCTTCGAGAAATCAAGAATATCATTGATGATTGTCATCAGATTGTCGGCACTAACCCTCAGGGTTTCAACATAGTTTTTTTGTTCTACAGTCAGATTTGTATCTAAAAGCAGGCTGGTCATTCCGATTACTCCATTCATCGGAGTGCGTATCTCATGACTCATCATGGCCAGAAAATCAGACTTCATCCGGTTTTCCCGTTCGGCTTCTTCCTTGGCTTCAATCAGTTCTCTTTCCTGAAGTTTCAGATACTCAAGGCGTTTAATGCTTTCTCTGAGTTCTTCATTCTCACTCTGGAGTTTTTGGATTTTAAGTCCTGATTCTTCTTGTAATGGCTTGTTTTCCATATGGATAGGTTCTGAAATGAAAGCTTTGGAAAGCTATCGCAAAACATTTTTTAACAAAGTACTAAAGTAGTAATAAAAGTTTTTGTTTTTGAAGTTGCTATTTAAATAAAAGTTTGATAGCAGGTTCAATGATTTATACCAAAAATATTAAAAGGTAACTCCCTTAAGTGAAAAGAAAATTTACATTTTTTGCGGTTGCCTGACGTCTGGCTGGCGTTTCTGAATAGTAAATACCAGAGATGGAGGAAAACTCCATGGCCAGGTATTGCATTGTTACCGAAACAAGATCAGTGCGCATTGTATTTTTACCATAGGATAACCAACAATTTAAGTGTCAGTTTGCCTGCAGTTTCTATGAAATATTATTCGTTGAGCTTCCTAATTTAAACCAGAAAATATTTAATTGGCTGGTTTTTTCGAAGCAATTGAGTCAGATAGCTTGGTTTTGAGATATTTGCCTGTGTAAGAGTTTTCACATTTTACAAGATCTTCCGGTGTGCCTTCAAAAACCACATGCCCGCCGGTATCTCCACCTTCAGGTCCCAGATCAATAACCCAATCTGCACATTTTATGACATCAGGATTGTGCTCAATCACAATTATGCTGTGCCGCTTGGCTATCAAAGCATTGAAGGCAGCCATCAGTTTATTGATGTCATGAAAATGCAGCCCGGTAGTTGGTTCATCAAAAATAAAGAGTGTAGGTTTTTCATTGATGCCTTTTACCAGAAAACTGGCCAGTTTAATGCGCTGCGCTTCTCCGCCACTGAGTGTATCTGAAGATTGCCCCATTCTGAGGTAACCCAGACCTGTGTCAGCAAGGGGTTGAAGTTTGGTTGCTATTTTGCTTTCGAAATTATTGCCTTTGGCATTCTCTCTGAAAAACTGAATGGCTTCGTCAATGGTCAGATCGAGAATGTCGGAAATGGTTTTACCCTGATAATTCACTTCAAGAACTTCGTCCTTGAAGCGTTTGCCTTTGCAGCTGTCGCATGTAAGGCGAATATCGGCCATAAATTGCATTCCTATTTCAACAACACCTTCGCCTTCGCATTCTTCGCAACGGCCACCTTCGATATTGAATGAAAAGTATCCGGGTTTATATGATCGGGTTTTCGAAAGTGGCTGATCGGCATAGAGTGCCCGGATATCATCATATGCTTTGATGTAAGTGGCCGGGTTCGATCTGGATGATCTTCCTATCGGATTCTGATCAACCAGTTCAACTTCGCTGATTTTTATGTAATCGCCATTGATTCTGTCCAGAAGTCCGGTTTTTTCGCCATAACCTCCGTACATTTTTTTTAGCGATGGATACAATACCCGTTTTACAAGTGAAGTTTTGCCCGATCCGCTCACTCCGGTAACAGCTACCAGAATGTTGAGCGGAAATTTGACATCAATTCCTTTCAGGTTGTTTTCTCTTACTCCGCTCAGCTCAATATAGTCTCTCCATTTTCTTCTTATGGCAGGAAGTGGAATTTCTGTTTTCCCTGTCAGGTAATCAGCTGTCAGGCTGTTTTCGGTATTAATCAGTTGGTTGAAATTTCCCTGAAAAACAATTTCACCACCATTCTGACCTGCCAGCGGTCCAATATCTATAAGATGGTCAGAGGTGCGCATGATTTCTTCGTCGTGCTCAACCACAATAACGGTGTTGCCTAAATCCCTGAGTTTTAAAAGCACAGAGATAAGCCTTTGTGTATCACGCGGATGTAATCCTATACTTGGCTCATCAAGAATATACATTGAACCTACCAGGCTGCTGCCCAATGAAGTAGCTAAGTTGATGCGTTGTGATTCACCTCCTGAAAGACTTGACGACAAGCGGTTCATTGTAAGATAGCCCAGTCCTACATCACTAAGGAAACCCAGTCGGTTTGAGATTTCGGTGATCAGACGCTTTGAAACCGTTCGTTCAAATTCATTTAATTCCAGATTCCTGAAGAAATTCAGCGAATCACTTACAGGAAGTAACACGATTTCGGAAATGGACCTGCCATTGATTTTTACATAATTGGCATCGCCTCTTAAGCGTGTTCCGCGGCACTCCGGACAAATGGTTTTTCCGCGATAGCGTGATTGCAAAACACGATATTGAATTTTATAGGTTTGCTCTTCAACAAATTTAAAAAATGCATTTAAGCCTTCAAAATACTGATTGCCAGTCCATACAATATTTTTTTGCTCTTCAGAAAGATCATACCAGGGTTTATGAACCGGGAAGTTGAATTTGTAGGCATTTTTTACCAGAACATCTTTCCATTCACTCAGCTTTTCTCCTTTCCAGCAGGCAATGGCATCTTCATAAACCGAAAGGCTTTTATTCGGAATTACAAGATCTTCGTCAATGCCAATAATACTTCCGAAACCTTCACAGGTTTTGCAGGCTCCATAAGGATTGTTGAAACTGAACAAGTTAACAGAAGGCTCTTCAAAGGTAATTCCATCGGCTTCAAATCTGTTGGAGAATACTTTTGACTCAACTTTACCATCCGACTCAAATTCGCAGATGCACTCACCATCGCCTTCATAAAAGGCCGTTTGAACCGAATCAGCAACCCGTTGCAGTAAATCTTCGTCAGCGGGATTAACGGTAACCCTATCCACCAGCAAATGATAAGTTACTTCAGGATCGGGATCTGATTTAAGCAGTTCATCAATCCTGATAACCGTTCCGTTGTGTTTCACCCTGCTGAATCCCTGCTGCATCAGAATGGTTAATTGTGTAGCAACAGAGCGGTTGTGTTTGATCAGCAACCGACACATAATACTTACCCTGGTTTCAGGATTCATATTCAGGATGAAATCGCAAACATCAGTAACGGAGTCTCTTTTTACCACCACGCTACTTACAGGAGAGAAAGTTCTGCCAATTCTGGCAAAAAGAAGTTTTATATATTCGTAAATTTCGGTGGAGGTGCCTACGGTTGATCGCGGGTTGCGTGTATTTACTTTCTGCTCAATGGCAATCGCGGGTGCAATTCCCTTGATATATTCAACTTCAGGCTTGCTCATTCTGCCTAAAAACTGTCTTGCATAAGCACTCAGGCTTTCAACATAGCGTCTTTGACCTTCAGCATAGAGCGTATCAAAGGCTAGCGAAGATTTTCCTGATCCGGAAAGTCCGGTAATCACAACAAACTTATTTCGGGGAATATTGAGGCTTATATTCTTGAGATTGTGAACTTTAGCTCCTTTGATAAGGATATGGTTTTCGGCACTGATTGTTTCTGGTTCTTTGTAGTTCATATAGCTTTCATCACTTCGTTTGCAAAATTAGATAAAAAATCAGGCAGGTACTTGCATTTGTTAATGATATTGCATTATATTTGCGAAGTGAAAAGAAACATCTTTTCCATGCTGCTCAATTTTTTGTTAAACTAACCCACAGGAGACACTTATCGGATAAACATCTACGCTTTCATTTACTAATCTGAAAAGGAGGCGTTATGTATGCCCAGGCAATTAGCGATCAAGAGTTGATCAATAGGTATTTATCCGGTAATGAAGCCAGTCTCGAGCAGTTGATCCATCGACACAAGAGTAAGGTTTTTTCATACATTCTCATGGTTGTTAAAAACAAACAACATGCGGATGATATATTTCAGGATACTTTTATTAAAGTAATCCATACCCTGAGATCCGGTACTTATAAGGAAGAGGGTAAATTCATTCAATGGGTTATGCGAATTGCGCATAATCTGGTGATTGATCATTTTCGCAAAAGCAAGCGTATTCCGCTTGTTGAAACCATTAACGGTGAAGGAAATGTACTCGACAACCTGCGGATTTATGATGATTCAATCGAAGACCGGATGATCAATGAACAGATTCATAATGATGTGAGATCGCTTATAGAATATCTGCCACCCGAACAACGTGATGTGCTTGTAATGCGCCACTATGGTGATATGAGTTTCAAAGATATTGCCGAGCAAACCGATGTAAGCATCAATACTGCGCTTGGACGTATGCGTTATGCACTGATTAACCTTCGGAAAATGATAGAAAAGAAGGAAATCATTCTTTCTGCGTAAGGTTGAAATATTGATTCAAAAAATTATTTTCAGGCGGTAAAATAAATTAATAAACAAGGCGTTATGTAATCGTAAACACTCATTTACGAAACCTAAAAATGCCTATGAACAGTAACTTTACTCCTGAAAACATTACCAACGTTGCCTTTGAAAAGAATAACCACAGTGAAGTTGAAAACCTAAGAAGTTTGCAGGTTGATACAGAGCCCTCAGATTCGGTTATCCGTCAACTCCTGAATTATTCCAGATCACTGATTGCTGTAGAATCAAAGATAACCAGCAAAACGAGTTTGTTGTTGCTCAATTAAATTTGATTTTCGTTGGAAAAATGAAAGCCGTTCCTTTATACAGGAGTGGCTTTTTTTATTGATTGACTACAATAGAAGCAAGTTTTCTTCTGAATGCTTCATAAGTGTATCGCAAACTACTGTTTTTAACAGTTCCGTAATTTACTGTGAGAACCATGGTTGTTTTGTACTCAGGGAAGTAATGAACTTCTGCGGTATAGGCCAGATCTTTGCCCCGATATCCCCATGAGTAAGTTAAGCCGGGATTGCTTGCATCCACAAAATCTCTGAAACAGCCCATTCCCATTTGTTTTCCCGTTTCAATGTCGGGTTCAAAAGTCAGCATCTGATTCAGGCTTTCAGGTTCTAGAAGAGTTTTTTCAACAAGCAGCGCATTCAAAAACAAATGCATGTCCCAAACTGTGCTGTATATTCCGTTATATCCATTGCCCAGCCCCGTATTCCACTGGCTAAGGTTGTGAAGCGTGTTGTTCCCGTAAAGGTCATAGTAACCTTTAACGGTTTGATTTGAAGGCGATTGCTGGTAAGGTGAATAGAAAGTTTCGTTCAGTCCGAGAGGTGTGATTATCTCTTCAATAATTACTCTTGAATGCGGTGCTCCGGTTGCTGACTCAATGATCATGCTCAGCAAAAGATAATTGGTATTACTGAATCCGACTGTATCAACAGGCCTGAATGCAAACATAGAAGGTTTATTGTTTATATATTTCAGTAAATCGTCGGGATTTTGAGTTTTGGTAGGATCGTTGAGTAATCCCAGATAAAAATCCTGATCGGTTAAAATGTCGTGTAAGCCGGCAGTATGATTCAACAGGTTCTTGATTTTCAGCGGACTGCTTCCGTTTCCGATTTTTTTAAGCTTATCGTTTGAAATATATTTGCTTACCGGGTCTTCTATTGAAAGGACGCCTTTTTCCTGAAGCCGGAATATGGCTACTGCTGTCATCATTTGGGTTACCCCTGAAAAATAAGTGATATGGCAGGGTTGCAGTTGAATGTTGCTTTCAATATCTGCTGTTCCTGACGAAGCAATATAATAACCTGTACTGTCTTTGATCAAAAGGCTTATTCCGGGAAGTCCTGCTGAGGTGTATTGTTGTATCAGAGACTGATACTTCTGGCTGTTTAAGGATGTCTTAAAAGTATCAGCTTCAAGCTGACAGTCCATCTTTTCGGGACTATTTGATTCCTTTTTGCACGAAATCAAGGATACAAAAAGAAGAAAAACCGGTAAAATATGTTTTATTCCGGACATTCGAGACGTTCTTGTTTGGGTTTACCCAAAGGTGAAGAATTTTTAAAAAGGGTGAACTGAACTCCAAGCGATAGCAGTCCGTTGGGAAGTACTTTCACATAGCCGGAAGAAAACGGCAGTTGAATCCGATAATCGTAATTGAGAAAAATTCTGCGCATATTGTGATGGTAACCAGCGTCATAACCAATGCCGACTCCGGCTCCAGTGATTAAATACGGCCTGCCGATTCCTGAATTGGGTTTCCAGGTGCCGTCAGATTGTTGCACGCTCCTTTCTGTTTCAGATAACGCATGAAGATAGCCGGCATGAATTCCGGCTTCAGCCGAAAATTTGCCGAAATATCTTCTGTATCCTCCCTGAGTGGTAAGCGTAAATGCATGATTCAGATTTTTGTGATGGTAATATGCCAGACCAATATTCTGAAACCATTTTCCGGTACTAACCTTTTTGCCTCCAAGTGCAAATGTGTTGATATTCCTGAACATTGGACTTTTGATGGTTTCAAACCATCCAAATTCATAAGCAAGTGCAATTCCCGGATGCAGCGGTTCGTTGAAAGTTGCAAAAACAGAACGTGGAAATTGTAGTGTATTGTTATTGATTATTGCAATGGAAAAAGGTTTTGATTTCCAGCTTTGGGCATTAACTGGCTTTATACCGGAAATGAGCAGGATACTAAACGCAAAAAATATGATATTCAGATATTTATATCTTTTAGGCTTTGTGTTCTGCATGATGCTTTTTAATTCCTGATTAAGCCAATTTGTTTTTTGTGAAGTGTTTCCCTTTGCCAGAATTATGCCAACACAGTTTGATGTAATGACTTTCCTGAAATCTTCTGATGCAAAAATAGGGTTTATGTCTTTATAAATTCTGCCAAAATTCATGAGTAGAAGTTTTTTGATTCTTAAGCATTAAAGCTGCTGATGTTAAATTTGGTTAAATAGCTGGTTAATTTAAGGTTTGTAATTCTCAAGCATTTACTTTTACATAGTTTTTCTGTAGAATCTCAATTTGATTAATTCCTGACGGATTTATTAAGCTTACCAGTTATTATTTTGCGATTAATTAAATAACAGCATATGATATCTTCTGTGTATTTCAACAAATTGTCTGTAACGAAAACAACGCTGGTTTTACTTGTTTTTATTTTTTCAATTTTTTCTGCATCTGCGCAGTCTTTATCGGGCAATATTGTGGATCATAATGGTAAACCGGTGCCATATTCCACTGTTTTTATCAAAGAGCTGATGTATGGAACAGCTGCCAATCAGCAAGGTTTTTTTGAACTGAAGTTACCTCAGGGAGAATTTACCTGTGTTTTTCAAAGTATGGGCTACGAAACTGAAACGCTAAAGGTTAGTGTCACACAGTCCATGAAGCCTCTTCAGATTGTATTGCAGGAAATGGTTTATAATCTTCCGGGAGTGGTTGTTTCAAGCGATGGAGAAGATCCGGCTTATGGAATTATACGCAGGGTAATTCAAAAAGCGCCGGTTTATGCACGAATGGTAAAATATTATAAAGCAGATGTTTACATTCGGGGGAGCCTTGAGGTAAAATCGATTTCAAGAATGGTTAAGTGGATGGCAAAAGATGATCTGAAGGAATCTGGTATAAAAGAAGGCGATGTATATATTGAGGAATCTGTCAACGAAATTGAGTACACACCTTCAAAAGTAAATCAGCGGGTAAAATCCATACGTAGTAATTTTCCGCAGGGAAATGAGAGCAGGTCTTCGTCTGCCATTGGTTACATTTCAGGGAATCTATATAAACCCGATGCTTTTGGAAATGCCTGGTCGCCATTTGCACCCGGTGCGTTTAATCATTATCGTTTCAGCCTTGAGGGTACACAGTTAAACGGGAATGTGCTGGTTAACAAAATCAGGATTACACCCAAAGGCAGCGGACCGAAATACATTAAAGGTTATGTTTATATAGTGGATGAACTTTGGTGCATTCATAGCATTGATGTAAGTATTGATGAACAATTGGGTATGAAAATTCAGCTTGCGCAGACTTATGGTGAAGTTCAGCCAAATGTATGGCTTGCGGTGAGCAATAAGTTTAAATTTGACATGGACCTGATGGGCAATGCCGGAGGATTTTTATACAACACATCCATAAGATACCACAAACTTACCGTGAATATGCGGGATGTTCCTTCAGCAACTCCTCCTCCTGCTGAAATGATGGCAAAAAAAAGTCAATCATCCAATGCAAAGCGGTTTGAGAAGCTGGATAAAAAATCCGAAATCCTGAAATCAAAGCAGGAGCCCACAACCACTGAAGCTTACCGACTGGCACGAATTCAGAGCAGGCAGGAAGAGTTGAAGTTAAAGGATTCGTTGCGCAACAATCATGAGTATGTAGAGCGCTACAAAACCACCATTGATTCAAATGCCAGGATTTCAGATACTGGTTTTTGGAACAATGTGCGGCCAATTCCGCTGGCTCATCATGAAATACTGAGTGTTGAGCGAAACGATTCACTCATGGCGCGACGTAAATCTCTGGCCAATGATACATCCGGAAAGAAGCCCGCGAACAAACGACTTTTCTCAACCCTTTTAACCGGTGGCAGGTATGATGTTGACTCATTGAGATGGTTGACATCCAATGGATTATTGTATCCTTTCGGGGTGGCATTTAATACTGTTGACGGTTTGGCTTACCGCACCATGTTTGGATACAATTACAGGCTATCTGAAAAGGGAGTTTTTAATCTGGCATTTACCCCGGGCGTATCATTTGCACGAGAAGCTTTTCTCTGGAATGTTTCTGCCGGTTTTTCCGGAAATGGGAACTATAAAAATTCGATCAGATTAAAAGCCGGGTCTGATAGTTTTGATTACAACAGTGCAGGCGGTGCAATGCCAATAGAGAATACCATTTCAACACTTTTCTTCCGGCAGAATCTTTCGCGTATCTATCGAAAAGATTATGTGAGTTTATTCCATTCAATTGTACCGTTTATTGGTGCAAAAGTCAAGTCTGAGATAATTGCATCTGAAACAGTTCCTTTGCAAAACGCCAGTGATTTCTCATTTTTCTACAAAGATTCAAGAGATTTCGATAGTAATATTCCGGAAAATTCGCTTTACAATATGCAGCGGCACCGCGATCTTAGGGTTAATCTTGAACTTTCGTGGAAACCGACTCCCTATTATTTTGTAAAAGATGGAGTTAAAGTTGCCCGAAGAGGCTTGAATAAAGCGCCTGAATTCTTTGTCGGATTTAACAAAGCATTTAAAGTCGGAGCGTTTGATACAGACTTCGATTTGTTGAGAACGGGACTTCGGCAGGAATTCAGGCTGGGAATCGAAGGCAGTTTGCGTTACGAAGCTGAATTCGGAAAGTATCTGAACAACAATAAATTGTATTTCGATGACTTTACACATTTCAATTCTCAGCCTTTGATTTTGGGCGGCAAGGATTTCTTTCAGGTTTTTCATTTGACTGATTATTATAAATGGAGTACTGATGAAGCCTATGTGAATGCACACATTATTTATAATTCTAAATATTTGTTTCTGAACCGATTGCCCTTGCTCCGGAACAGATTATGGGAAGAAAGATTTTCATTGAGTTTTCTGGCTGTTCAGCATAAAGGACATCACATAGAGGCGGGCTATGGAATCGGCAATGCATTGTATAATCTGGGGATTTATGCCGGTTATGGCAGTGACGAAAAATTCCTGTGGGGTGTCCGGATTGCAATTCCTGTTTTCAGCGGAAGAGAAATAACGATAGGGATGTAGGGGCTGTTTTGACCCCAATTTCATTTACTGTTAACAAATGCATTTCTGCTCAACTCAGACGCATATTGTAAATTACAAAGGGGTATTGTTTTCCTCCCGTAATATTCCGGATGAGGTTGATTTCTTCAAAACTGCATGAATGCATGGTGACCGATAATTTAAAATCTTTAAGACGGTCTTTTGGATTTTCCGGCGCATTGATTGTGAGTGATTCCGGTGCTGCCGTTTCGCCGGTTAGCAGTCCCATTGTACGGAAGTGCCTGATGGTTCTTGAGATCATCAGCAAAGCTTCATTATAATCGCTGTGGTTGGCGGCAATCAGTATCGCCAGATTCATTGCTGATTGTGATTCTTTCCGGACATTAATCCCTGTAGCTTCACCTTTCGAAAATCCAGGAAAACTGCTTCCTGATCTTTCTTCCAGAATATTAATTACCGTGAAAATGATTTTATTGATGAACTTTTCCTCGTCTTTCTCTGATGAATGATTGATTTCAGAAACGTTTCCTGCAATGGCTGCTTCCTTTGAAACAGGAATGTTGTAAACATCCTGAAGATGCTTGTTCAGTTCGTTGATGAGGATGCTCAGTGCGTGCGAAATCATAAATATCCGGATTAGATGGTGAAGTGATTTTAATCCAAAAATAATGAATTTCAGCGCAATAATTGAGATTTTATAGCGATTGACCATTATTTGTGATATTTGCTGCAGCATTTCCCTGTCCGATTATTTCTTTTTGGTGCAGACTCGCTTTATAAGATTAATTTTGAAGGATTAAACTACTTCCAGGATTCAGATGAAAGATAAAAGGCCGAAGGTATGCATTGTTGGAGGAGGTCCGTCAGGTTTGATGGCTGCCTGGGTTCTGGCTGTGGATTTTGAAGTACATCTCTTTGAAAAAGAGAAAATGGCAGGACAAAAGTTTCTGGTGGCTGGAAAAGGTGGACTGAATATAACCAGAGATCTGCCTGCAAATGACCTGATTGCTAATTATTCGCCTCCCGGATTTATTGATGAAGCTATCAGAAATTTTGATTCCAGCTCTTTGCGCAAATGGTTGGAAGCTATGCAGATAGAAACATTTACAGGGAGCAGTGGAAAGGTTTTTCCTGTCAAAGGCTTAACGCCTTCTGATGTATTGAAAGCAATAACCAACGAACTTACCGGCAGAGGTGTTATTTTTCATCTGAATCACAAACTGGAATCTTTTTCTGATGAGATGGTTTTTACATTCAGTAATCCTGAAGGAGTTTTCAAAGAAATTTATGACTTCGCATTATTTGCTTTTGGTGGGGCATCTTGGCCTCAAACCGGGTCGGATGGAAAATGGACAGCCATGTTTAACACTGCGGGAATCAAGACATCAGTGTTCCAGCCATCGAATTGCGGAGTGAATATTGTCTGGCCGGATGCCATCAGGCAGCATCATGAAGGAAAGCCTTTGAAGAATATTTCAGTAAGATCGGGTGATTTGGTTTCGAAAGGCGAAGCACTGATCACAACTTACGGACTAGAGGGGAGTGCAATTTATCCGATCATACCAGCCATAAGAAATCAACTTAAGGAAGGCTCAGTTCCGGAGATTTCCATTGACCTGAAGCCTTTCAATTCGTTGGATTCTCTTCTGGCAAGAGCTCCCAAAGGGAGAGCCGGAACCAAAGAATATGCTCATGCATTTAACCTGAATGGACAGGAGATGGCGCTGCTTAAATCCTTTTCAAATAAAGAAGCATTTTCAGATCCGCTGAACTTTGCCGGTTTGGTCAAATCACTGACTGTTCCAGTTCATTCGCTCCGACCTTTGGATGAAGCCATTTCAAGCGTTGGAGGTTTGGATATGAATGAGATAGATCATGATTTATCCCTGAAGAAATATCCTAAAATTTTCGTTGCTGGTGAAATGCTTGACTGGGATGCGCCTACCGGAGGGTTTTTGCTTCAGGGATGTTTTGCCACCGGCCATTACGCAGCCACTTGCCTGCATAAAAAAGCCCGCGGAATACCGCAGGCTCTATCAGAAGATTAAATTTTGGCTTCTATTACATTGGTGATTCAGAAACTTTAACATCAAGCGCTTTTGCTTCCTGCATAATTATATCGTAAGTGTAACCAGAACCAAAATCCTTATTCAATTCGATTTTGCCTTCAAAAGTCACAACATTTCCAACTTCCACCATATCAAGGGTGGTAATGGTAAGGTCATGATATCCTTCTTCACCGGTTCCATCCTGAATATGTGCCCAGTTTTTCCTCATAATGCTTTTGTTGAATTTTACCACCAGGCCCCTGATTTTTACAGTTTTACCATTGTAGTTCTCCTTGTCAGTATATAATGAAGCTATGGTGATGCCATCTTCAAGATGCTCGATTTCAATGCCGGACATCTTGCCGGTTGAAGGCTTACCCATGGTGGTATTGGCTTTTTGAGGTTCAGGGCTGTCGGAAGGATCCTGAACAAAATAGACTAACGGAAAAGTTCTGTCGAGTTCTTTACTGTGAAAATCGCGCATCTCCATTGCATCGGTAAAATAAATAACATCACCGGGATTTGCTTCTCTGGCAGTAACAGCTATCCAATACTTTTCATTGTTCTCGAAAACCTGAAGATAGGTGTAGTTTGATGTTTGAACTACTTCAATTACGCTTACTCCATGCATTCCGGGAGGTAAATCTTCAGCAACTGCAGGAGCTTTTCCACGGTTGCATGAACTTGAAAACAAGATAAGAACTGCTGCAGAGAAGGTTAATATGACTTTCGCGAGTTGATTTTTCATCTTTTCTTTGAAGTTTTTGGTTTTTAACTTTTTAACAATTGCAAAGGTAACACAAGTTTCATTAAACCTGAAACCTGTATAATTGTTGCAACATTATGCTAATTCACTATCAATTTAATGGTTGATGTCTCACTTCCGGAAATCACACTAACAAAATAGGTTCCGGCAGAAAGTGTGTGGCTCTGTGCCAGAAAACGGAATGGCCACTCATGTGTGCCGGATTGAATGGTTCCGGTTTTTTTTGTTGCCAGAATTTTGCCGTTTAAATTTTGAAGAATCATCGTGTATTCAGATTGCTTTAAAACCGAAAGTTTTATTTTACTTTCTGCTGACAATGGATTTGGCGAAATCTGAAAACTGAGATCACTGGAATTGCTGTTGGTTTTATCAATGAAAAACTCAAAAACAAGGTGATGATTTTCTGAATTTATGAGTGTGTCTGACAAAACAGTGCCACCAATTTCATGGGATGCGGTTCCTGCATATAATCCATAAGGCACATTTTCAAACACCAGAGAATTGCCATTGATGGTTCCGGTGTATGTTGATTCAGGCCCGACAATTGAAATGTCTGTTTCATCCATCGATAGTCCCCATTGATTCAGTGCCATGCAAATCATATTAACACGCAAAGGTTGGAGTAAAAAATCGATTCCGGTAGTGGAAAGTCCGGGATCAATCACAACATTTTCAATGGTTTGGGAAGTTGTAAATTCATGCGATGCAGTTACGGCAAAAGTTCCCACCGGTAATTCCAGAAAATAGAATCCGTTTTCATTCGGATTTGTTGTGATGCTTCCTGCAGTAACCGAAACTTCAGTCAGATCGTAAAGTCCGCCTGCAATCACAACATAACCCTGAACATATCCTGTGGTGGGAAGCAAAGGAAGTGTGAAGTCAATATCCGGAGTTGTTTCACCCGGCAAAACAGATATTAGTGATCTCGACTGCGTAACATATCCGGCAAGACTTGCTTCAACATCCCAAACACCAACCTGAGTTTCAAGGCTGTAAAATCCATTGGCATCCGGGTGAGTCGAGTTGGCGCCAGCAGAAACAAGAACTTCAGTAATCTCACCGCTTCCTCCTGAAAGCGTAACTTCACCTTCGATAAAACCGGTTGTAGGAATGGCTTCAAGCACAAAATCAACACCCGTAGTGGCTTGATCTTCAAGAACAACCACATTAGTAACAGATCCGGGGTAATATGCCGGCAAGGTTGCTGTAACGGTGTAGGTTCCGGTAGGAACAACAAGGATGTAAAATCCATTAGGGTCAGGCAGCGTTGATTCATTACCTGCACTTACAACCACCTGTGTAACATTGCCGGTTCCACCGTTAAGTGCGACCTGTCCTTGAATATTTCCGAAGGTTGGATCATAAAAACCCAGCGTTCCGTCGAGAAGAAGGTTTTGGGCATAAATATCAGCTGCGCCAGAACGGTTATCCTCCCAGCTTATCAGCCATTGGTTGTTCTGAAAGTCATTCATCACAGTATGCACCTTCGACGAAGCAGCCGAACTCACTGTTACATGATTTGTCGGCCAGACATAGCTTCCATCGGTTGCTATACGCATGGCTTTCAATGAACTGGCCGAAGCCGAAGTGGACTCTTCATACAATACAATCATGTCGGTTGGGCTGCTGCTTGCGGCAAGGGGAGTAACATTTGTTGCTGAAACCGGAATAAAAGTCATTCCGCTGTTGCCCCATTGTCTTGTTCCTGATGATGAAAGTTTTTGTCCGAAGATGCCTTTTTGACTCTGAAGTGAATTCATCTCATTCCAGTAAACAAAAACATCAGAAGATCCCGGAGGGCTGGCCAGTGAAGGATAGTAATGGTTTGTGCCTCCCTGTGTTGAAGCTTCAACGCCATCTGCAGCAAAAAGTACAGCGCCTGAAGAGCTGATATGCTGAACCCAGACAGATGCCAGCTGATTATTGTCGCGGTCATCGTGCCATGCAATATAAAAGCCATCGCTGCCATCGTTTATAAATGGAAAAATCTGTGTCCATGCTGATATTCCGCCGGCATCTGAAATTACGGCAGGGGCAGCCCATACAGGAGTTCCGGTTGAACTGTATCGCTGAGCAAAAACATGTCTGGTTGGTGCATTGGGCGGTCCGCTGTCTTCAAAATATTTCATAATCACTTCATCGGTTCCAACCGGCATCAGCTGAGGCCATTTAAGTGTATTGGAAGTGCTGAGCGTAATTCCGTTGACGCCCCATTGCTTATTTCCGGCAGGATCTATCTTCTGAATAATTAAAACATCATCCGACATCCATGCAAAAACGGCGTTTCCGGCAGCGGTGCAGGTTACTTTGGGTGATGCATTAAATGCAGAATTATTTGAAAGCGCAATGCCATTGCTGCCCCAAATAAAACTACCCGATGGCGAAATGCGATAGGCATAGGCATTGTTGTTGCCATTTCGGATGTCCTGCCATGTCATCACACAATGGTTGTTTACGTCGGCGGTCATATCCCAGTCAGTGAGCCAGGTCATTGATGCATTGCTGCTGATCAGAATACCACCACTTGCCCAAAGTTCATTTCCCTGACTGTCAATACGTTGCAGCCTGACATCATAATTGCCGCTTTCATTTGAAAAGTAACCGATGTATGTGTCGCCGTTAGGGCATGTTGCAATTTTAGGAAGCGCCTGTTCCCCTGCGAGGCTGCATATTGCATTGTTTACTGCTGCATTGCTGCTCCATTGTGCAAAAGAAATCTGAGCAATCAAAAGCAACGCAAAAAAAGAAAGTAATGATTTTCTCATGGTTTAGGTTTGGATGTATTATTCACTGACGAACTAGTGGGAAAGAATTTATGATGGGGAAACACAATTCAGGTAAAAAACTTTTTAATCAAAAAAATGTCTCCGGCTTTGTAAAAATAGTTAAAATCTAATCGGGGACTTGTATTTTTTTATCATGAAAAAATCACGAAACATTTCTTTCGAGGTTTTGTAAATCCATCAGAATTCGAAGGTGTATATTATTGAAAAACAATACTATAATAAATATTGTTAATTTATCTACTTCAAAATTGATCGACAGGATCTTTTTAAATCAAAGACTCAGGTCGATTTTGGGAATCAGCAAGAAGTAATCATCAACCCAATTTTAGTATATTCGCACGTTTTAATTGACTACATGAACTTTGAAAACAAATGTTTCTGGATCACCGGTGCCTCCTCAGGAATGGGAAAGGCACTTGCTTTATTGCTAGGTGATTACCATGTTCATCTGATACTTTCAGATCGCAATTTTGAAGGTTTAACAGATGTGGTCAATGAAATTGAAACTAAAGGCAGTAAAGCTACACCGGTTCAGCTCGATATGTCGGATGCTGCTGCTATCAGGCTTAAAACTGAAGAGATTTTAGCTAAAGTCGGGAAGATTGATGGACTTTATCAGTTTGCAGGCATCAGTCAGAGATCGCTGGTTACCGAAACGCCTGATGTAAATGACCGGAAAATAATGGAAGTAAACTTTTTTGGTGCAGTAACGCTTGCCAAATGTTTGTTGCCATCAATGATCAGCCATGGGGGAGGGCAGTTGGCTGTAACTTCCAGCCTGGTCGGGAAGTTCGGATTTCCTTACAGATCAGCTTATTCAGCATCTAAACATGCATTGCATGGCTATTTTGAAAGTTTAAGGGCTGAAAATTCAGCTTTCAATATTAAAGTCAGTATTCTTATTCCCGGGAGGATACAAACCAATATTTCGCGTTTTGCGCTAACCAGCGACGGAAACGAATATGGTAAAATGGATCCGGGACAAGCAAATGGAATTACTGCCAAAAAAGCAGCGCGACAGATTCTTGCTGGTTTGAAAAAAGAAAAAAAAGAAGTTCATGTGGGAGGAAAAGAGTTGCTGATGTTATATTTCCGAAGATTTGTTCCTTCACTGTTCTATTTTATTTCTTCGCGCATCAAACCTGTTTAAAAAGATTAATTAAAAACCAAAGATCACCTATCAACATCACAGAATGGCAAAACAGATCAACGGAATTCAGCAATTGGGGGTTGGAGTAACTGACATTCATGAAGCTTTTGCATGGTACAGAAAGCACTTCGGAATGGATATCAAGATGTTTGAAGAAGCTGCAATGGCAGAGCTTATGCTTCCTCACACAGAAGGTGAACCACGCGAACGGCATGCTATTCTGGCGCTTAATCTTGAAGGCGGCGGTGGATTTGAAATCTGGCAACATACAGGCAAAAAGCCAGAGCCTCCATCATTTGAGCTCAAATTTGGTGATCTTGGAATCTTTGCCGGAAAACTCAAAACCTACAATATTCAGAAAGCATTTACTCAATTTAAAAACCAGCAACTCAACGTACTTACTGAAATATGCAGCGATCCCAAAGGCAATTTTCATTTTTACCTGAATGACCTTTATGGAAATTTATGGGAAATTTGCCAGGATTCGTATTTATTTAAAAAGCAGAAATCAGTTACCGGCGGTGTTTTTGGTGCTGTAATCGGGGTAAATAATATTGAAGAGAGCATGCGGGTGTATCAGCAGATACTTGGCTACGATACCGTTGTTTATGATACAGAAGGAGTGATGGAAGACTGGAAAGGACTTCCGGGAGGAGAAAGCCGTTACAGACGGGTTTTACTCAAACACTCAAAACTTTACAACGGAGCTTTTAGCCCGGTGCTTGGTCCAACCAGCATTGAATTGGTGCAGTCGCTTGAAAGAATACCCATAGGAATTTACGAAGGCCGGCTGTGGGGAGACCCCGGATTTATACATTTGTGCTTCGATATAAATGGAATGGATGAACTTCGGGATGAAGTCAGAGATAAAGGATTTCCATTTACTGTTGACAGTGCTTTGGATATGGATACCTTTGATATGGGTGAAGCTGCCGGAAGTTTTGCATACATTCAGGCTCCCGAAGGTACACTTATAGAATTTGTGGAAACACATAAAATACCTTTGGTGAAAAAGCTGGGCTGGTCGATTGACCTTACCAAACGTAAACCCGGGCCGCTTCCGCGTTGGATGTTTTCACTATTTGCCGTGATGCGGGTGAAATAAAATTTTTCGCATTCTTTCTTTTTTCAATAGATTACCTCATTTTCCGGCTTACGATCCAAGCCGATATTCTGCAATTTTCTCCTGTCTGTTTCATTTTCCATAGCTCTTTTCTTTCATTCCCGAAAAATGAACGGGAATTCATCTGATATATTCATGAAAATTTAACCAAATTATTTAAGGAAACATTTGTTCAGAAAATATTTCTCATGCTGAATAGATTCGGTTTGTTCAGAATGTCGCATTGGTTGTGCATAATTATTTCGGATTATACTTGCAAAAAGGTTGGCATATTCGTACATTTATTCTTATTAACCAACACATTAACAAAATGAAAAGGAAATCTTGCTTGACTTTTATTATGGTTATGATGATAAGTTTCTTGTCTCATGCCCAAATTGAAAAAGGTAATGTCTTTTTCGGAGGTTCTTCAAACTTAGGCTTCACGGCGGGTGCTGAAAAGATTAAATCAGGCAGCACAACATCAGATGGCTATAAGTATTCAAGCTTCAATTTTCAACCTATGGCGGGGTATTTTATTGTTGATAAACTGCCGTTAGGTTTGTTTGTGGATTTAAGTATGTCAAATCAGAAATTTGATGACCCGAAAATGGAATATTCATATTCTTATGCTCTGGTTGGCCCTTTTGCCAAATACTATGTAACCGATATCAACGGATTGATGCCATATGGTGAAGTCAGGTTTGGTGTTGGATCAGGGAAGTCAAAGTCTGTATATATGAGTTCTGAGAATGAAGAGAAGTATTCAATACTTCATTTTGCACTTGGAATCGGAGGGACATATTTTGTCACCGAAAACGTGGGCATTGATTTATTGATCAATTATGGTGTGGATTCTGAAAAGTGGGATGCAGAACCCAATGGAGAACGTGCAGAAGGAGATAAAGTTACTTATAGATACAGCGGGATTGGATTTAAATTGGGATTTGTAATTTCATTGGGCAATTAGTTATTTGCAAAGGCAGCAGTATAACTTGTGGTGCAAAATTTGTAAATAGTAATCTTTGACCGGGTCGTTATCAATTCGATCCGGTTTTTTAATTCACAATGCCGATGCTGGCAGAATGCTCAGCCTTGTGTTTTTGTCATTTATCCGGTCATTAATTTCAATAAGTATTTACTTTTGCCGTTGATTGCATCTTTCTTTGCAATTATTATAGATATTACTGTAATATGATCGAAAAACTCTCTAAGGTAAAACTTTTTCATAATGTGATTGACTGGTTCGAAAGGAACATGCCGGTTGCAGAAACAGAACTGCACTACATTAATCCATATGAACTGATTGTTGCTGTAATCCTCTCAGCCCAATGCACCGATAAAAGGGTAAATATTATAACCGTTCCGTTTTTTAAGCGGTTTCCTGATGTTGAGTCACTTGCCCTCGGTACCGAAGACGAAGTTTTTGGCTTGATCCGTTCATGTTCCTATCCCAATAATAAAACCAAACACCTTCTGGGAATGGCACGTATGCTGGTTAACGATTTTGGTGGTATTGTTCCGGATAATATCGATTCGCTTCAAAAACTTCCCGGCGTAGGCCGGAAAACAGCGAATGTAATTGCTTCAGTTGCCTTCAATTTACCTGCAATGGCGGTTGATACGCATGTGCACAGGGTTTCGGCCAGAATCGGACTTACATACAGAGCCAAAACACCTCTGGAAACGGAAAAACAGCTGGTTAAGTACATTCCTGAAAGCAAACTTTCAATCGCACATCATTGGCTGATTTTGCATGGAAGATATGTATGCATTGCCCGAAAGCCAAAATGTGAAGTTTGCGGATTGAGCGAATGGTGCAGGTTTTACAGGCAAAAACAAGTCATTCCCAAATAAAGTTCTGCTTAACTAAATTCAGGAAACTAACAGCATCTGAAAATCAAAGAACTACGTCAACTTTTTGTCTGTGTGTTAGAAATAAACCCGGTTGGTGTTAATCCTGTGAACTTCCGGAATGCTGCATTAAAGCTTGATTTAGAGCCAAATCCAACCATTTGAGCTATTCCATAAATTGAATATTTCAGGTTTTCCTCTTCAAGCATGAGCCTTTTAGCCTCTTCAATTCTGTAAAAATTAACAAAGTGGTAAAAGTTCCTCCCGAAATGTTCATTGATTACCTGTGAAATATATTTTGTGTTTGTGTTCAGTTTTAATGCAACATCATCAAGACTTAAGCTGGCGTTGGTAAAGGCTTTTTCCCTTTCCATCAGCGTAGTCAGGCCATAAATAATTCTGGATTTTTGTTCTTCCTGTAGTGCCGATCCGGCATATTTCCCTGATGAGTTGATTTCCAGCAAATTTTCTGCTTGTATCCCGGCAGATGTAACATCTGATTCATTGGTTAAGCTCTCACTTATTTCTGATTCGATTCTATTGGTCAGGTGTTTTTCAGGTAAGGAAACGGAAGGTTTTAACTCCTTTTGCATCAGACTAAAGTAGGCTACCAGCAAGGTGATGACCAACATGGAAATATTGTAAATGGCTGGAGAATAAAAGTTATTTCCAATGCCCGAAAAATACAGCATTTGATTTGCAACCAAAAAGAAGAAAAATGAAAAGGCGATTACCTTAAACCAACCCAGGCTAATGTTTTCTGTATAGGAATAATGGTTGTCAATATACTCCTGATGCTTTCTGAAAATTCGTACCGATCTGAAAAAGTAATAAACAATTTGAAGGTTGAGCACAAGATAAATTCCTGAAATATAAACAATTGAGAAATACAGATGAAGTGTTTCACTTTCTGTATTTGTCTGAATCTGAGAAACATATTTTAATTTTTCAGCTGGGTCAGCCAGCATAAAAGGCAAATTGAGTAAAAGGTAAATTATTGAAGGCAATACATGATAACAATGCTTTTTGCTGAAATGAAATCCAGGAGTAGAAACTGCTTTGAGGTAAAGGTAAAACAGTGGCGCAAAAAGTAATATCAGTGGCAGAATAAACGGATAAATCAGTCCAATTGACTCAAAACTATGAGTGGCATACAAAAAGTTAAATAAAAAGTAAACAGTAGCGATAAACTGAAATACCACCATCAACAGCAGGTGCTTCCCATCGGAGGCAAACCACCGGAGTAAAAGCAGAAGCATTAATGTAAATGCCTGATAAACAGGTAGTGCGTATATAATATTGATGAAAAGTTCCATAAAACAAACTATCTGCAAACCTAATCATTATCGTTGTAGTTACGAAATCAATCCTGTATCAAAGTTTGCTTCGGATGGTTACCGCTAATAATAAGGTTTCAATTCCTGAATCCGTACCTCAATGCTTTCGGTATTTGCTGCTTTATTTTTTCATTTGTAAGCGATTCAGTATGGTACTGAAAATCGGAATTTGTGTTTTATTAAAATCATTAATCAAAATGAAGAAGTTTTTACTCATTCAATTTCTCGGACTGCTATGTTTTGGGTTTAGCAGCACCAAAGCCCAAACTTACATTGAGGTAGGAAATGGCACAATTCAGAACTCGATGCCTATTTACTCCTCATGGAATTATTCCTGGAGCTCACTTATTTACAATCAGACTGATCTGGGTGGTTCAAAAACCATCACAAGTATTGGATTACACTGCACCAACGGTCCGAAAACAGTTCCAAACCAAAAGGTTTACATGAAACTCAGTGCCGTTTCTGTTTTTTCAAATGCTGGTTATGAAGACCCCTTGAATGCTGGTTATACGCTGGTTTACGAAGGACCCCTGACATTTCAGACAGGTTGGAATGAAATTGTTCTTGCAACTCCATTCGTATATGATGGTGTACAAAATCTGATTATTCACTGGGAAAACCGCTGGGGAAACACCTACGGACCTATGTTTAATTCAACATCTTCGGTCATTAATAACAATAAGAATTGTGGCAGCGACATTGGATTTCCGGGTGCGGGAAGCACAGGTTATCTTAATCCATATCCAGGAGCATTAACCAATATGCGGTTTTATTATCCTTCAAATTTACCGGCAACTCCACAGAATCCATATCCGGCTGATAACGCAACCGTTGTTCCTGTTGATACCCACCTCAGCTGGAACCTGGGGGCCAATACAGATACATACGATCTTTATTTTGGAACAAATCCTGCATCTTTAAACCTGATTGCAGCGAATGTTCCGGCAATTCAAGGGGTTAATACCCATAATTTCAGTGATTTTCTGGCCGACTCAACCTGGCATTACTGGCGGGTGGTTGCAAAAAACAGCAGCAGTCAGGAGATTTCACCTGTATGGGATTTTAAAACTGAAGTAGTAATAGATGAATTTCCTTACACACAAGGATTTGAAGATTCTACTATATTTCATACCTGGCCAGTTCAGAGTGCATGGATAACCGAGCCTGAATTTTCGTGGTACGAAAGTGAGGTTTATCCTAATTCCGGTAGTCTTTGCGCAAAAGCTTCGCGTTTCAGCACCAATCCGGTTTCTGTATTGAGATCTCCAAGGGTATTCCTTCCGGAAAATCACAGAATTACGTATAACTGGGCAAATACAGATGCGAGAGTCGCAGGACATGACACTACTTTTTTTGAAGTGTCCGAAAACGGAGGAATTACCTGGCAAACCCTTGATACTCTGTCTCCGCAAGCGCCTTCTGCCTATACTGAAAGTTCAGTTAACCTATCACAATTTGCCGGTACAAATTTCTTTTTCCGATTCAGATATGTTACTGATCAAACATTGAGTTCTGCCTCGGTTTATCTCGACGATATTACCATTGAAGAAATTTCAAATATTCCGGAAATTGAGCTGAGTGCAGCATCTTTGACTTTCAGGGAATTGTATTCAGGTGGACAAACCTATGAAAACATAACTGTTTTAAATCCTGGTTCAGTTGATCTGGAAATCACTTCAGTGCAAACATCATTACCCTTTGGCTGCAATTACAGTGGAATTATCTTTGCAGGTTCGTCTGTTGAAGTTCCGGTTTATTTTTATGCCGATGAGCCCGGCAGTTACTCAGGTAGTGTCACTTTTGTTGTTGAAGGTGATTTTCTTGGAAATAACATCATAAGTGTTAGTGGTCTTGTAATTGAACCAGTTGCTGAGCTTTTTGAAGCCTTTGATGCTTCGACACAAATACCCGCTCACTGGAACAAGATTGTAAGCCCAACCGATCCGAATAAAGATGTTGTCATCATAACTTCCTCCTTTGATCCGCATTCAGTACCCAACGTTGCCAGAATGCTCAATGCCAATGATATTGAATCTCCATTGCTGTTTATCATGCCCGGTGTCAATGGCTTCGACAGCAAAGAGCTTAGCTTCTGGGCGAAAAAAGGCGGAGATTTTTATGATCTGGAGGTTATTGTCGGACTTATGGATGATCCATATCATGCTGAGAGCTTTGAAGAAGTGCAAACTTTTCAGTTGACACCGGAACATTCTGAGTTTACAGTAGCTTTCCCTGCCGGAAATACGAAACCCTATATAGCATTCAAACATGGAGATAACGTTGATTGGGCAAGTCTCTGGATTGATGATGTAGAATGGACCAATCCCAGTGCTGGCACACCTCCTAATCCGGCAAACGTGCTTTATCCTGCAAATAATGTAACAAATGTAGATCTTATGCTTCCGGCAGATTATCTGATCTGGGCCAATGGAGGCGGGTCTCCGGATGGCTATAAACTAAGTCTGGGTACAGATAATCCACCTTCAAATATGATTAACCAGTCTGATTTGGGTGATACCTTGATTTACAATATTCTCAGCTCACTTCAATACAATACCCGGTATTACTGGCAAATTGTACCTTACAACCAGCATGGAGATGCAATTGACTGTCCTGTCTGGTCATTTACGACTATGAATGACCCGTTAATCAGTAATTTCCCTTATGCTGAGAATTTTGACGCACTTGTATCAGGATCGGCTTTCTATTATCCACCTTTCCTAAATGGAAATGTATATCCGTTGGGCTGGACCGATATCAGTACCGATAACCAGAATATGTCATGGACCATGATAGCCAATAGTGCCGGAAACCCTGATATTGCACATTCGGCTCCCAATGCCATGCATATGGGTTGGAGTTTTCTCAATCCCATGAATGAATGGTTGATAACACCACCAATGCAGCTGAAATCTGATAAAATATATGGCCTCAGCTTTGTTTACAAAACAGCAAGTGTGGGACTTGCTACTTCAGAGAAGCTTGAGCTAATGGCAGGAACTTCAAATGACCCCGCTTCGTTTACCCAGCAATTGTTTAATGATCAGAATATTACATCGCTGGATTATATTGAAGTAAAAGTCAATTACACGCCTGATGTTGACGGTGTTTATCATTTTGCTTTCCATGGATACAGTGACCCTCTGCAGTTTCTGTTGTTTATCGATGATTTTCAGATCACAGAGCAAACCGCGATCAATGCTGAAAACCAGAAGATATCTGAATTAAAAATTTATCCTAATCCGGCTGGAGATTATATTAATATACAAATGCCTGAATCACTTATGCAGGCTGATGTTAAAATACGTGATCTGACAGGAAGGTTGATGCAGGCGACAAAGTTTACAGGCGACTTTCATCAACTCAATACCTCAATGCTGAACTCAGGAGTTTACATTCTCGAAGTCAGTACGGGCACAAAAATCTGGAAAACCCGCATTATAATCGGATAAAATAAACCAGTATGATTAAATGCAACAGGGGCAGCTTTTGGCTGTCCCTTGTTGGTGTGTCAGGCATGTATATCAG
>DHVX01000076.1 GCA_002412885.1 Bacteroidales bacterium UBA5197 | reverse complement strand
GGTAAAACCGTTTTCGATTGTCATATTGCAACAAGAAAGAACTACAAATCAAATGCTCTTCAAACCGAATAAATACAAAAGCCTTATAATCAAGGTTTTGCAGGGGGAAGCTTCTCCTGAAGAGCAGCGCATTGCCAATGCCTGGGTTGATAAAAATCCAAAGAATAAGCGGGTTTATGAATCTTATGAGGCTTTGCTTCTTCTAACCCACAGTAAAAAAGTTAACTACGATACCGAAAAAGCGTGGGAGAAAATTCAATTGAGAATTAAAAATGCTACTTCCCGTTCTGCTCCCCAAAAATCAATTCTTGCCGGCAAACGAAAAACCATCATCCGTTATGCTGCAGTTTCCGGAATTGCCGCGCTTCTGGTACTTGCTATTGCCATTTTTCCGTTGTTAAAGTCACAGCCGCAGATGCTTCAGATTACTTCTGATCTGGCACTAAGCGATCCGCATTCGCTACCTGATGGAACAATGGTTTCGCTCAATGCAGGTTCAGTAATAAATTATCCCGAAAGATTTACCGGTGAATTCAGAGAAATTTCTATCTTTGGTGAAGCGTTTTTTGAAGTTAGTCGCAATACGGAACGGCCGTTTGTAATTCATGCCGAAGGCTTGGATATCAGGGTAATAGGTACTTCGTTCAATGTTGAGGCATACCCCGGATCCGATTATGTTAAAGTAACCGTCAACACAGGAAAGGTTCTTGTTTATCCTTCAGGTTCGGATGCTGATGCACAAACTTCGGGAAGTTATCTTACCGCCGGCGAAATGGCAACTTTCAGTAAAGAAAGTGCTGTCATTCTCAAAGGAACTAACGATAACCTGAATTTCCTCAGCTGGAAAACAGGTATTCTCACATTCAGAGAAACCCGCCTGACTGATGTTTTCAAAGCGCTTGAATCAAAGTATAAAACAAGGTTTACTGCTGAAAATCAGAATGTATTAAACCAAAGACTTACAGCGCGCTTTGAGAATGAAACGATTGAGGAGGTTCTCGAAACTTTGTCTCTGATCTTCAACGTGAAGTTTGAGAAAAAAGAAAACGAAATTATTCTGCTTCCCTAAAAAACTTTCTCTTCTCTTTCTGCGTCTGAAACATTCAGGGATGTATCATAGCGGCAAAAATCAATTTATCTGTATTACAGTTCTGGCGTGTTTCTTCATGCTGCCTATGCTTTCTTTGGCACAGTCGGGAAAGCTGAATGAGTTGTTCTCAATCCGGGCTGAAAACGAACCCCTTGGTGAAGTACTTGACCGATTGTCACGAAATACCGGTCTTACTTTTTCATACAATCCTGATCAGATAAAGGCCGGCAAGGCCATCTCTATAAATGAGGAAAAGCAACCCCTTCATGAAATATTGAAAAAGCTTCTGGATCCTAAGGATTTTGGCTTTAGAATTTCCGGAAATCAGGTGGTCCTGTTTCGCCATTCTGCTGAGGATTCTCCAAAACCCGAAACTCAAGTTCCTGCTCAGGTTATTACGCCGACTCCGGCGATTGAATTGGTTAGAGACACCATCTACATTCAGCAGCTGAAAACCATTTCCGATACCATTATTGTCAAGGACACCCTTACCCGTTTCGATACCGTTTTTATACTGCGTAAATCTCCCGATGACAGGGTTGGCAAAGATGATATCTTCAAGGACAGGATCTCTCTTGAGAAGGAAATGACAAAGGAATGGCAATTTAGCCTGGGACCGGTTGTTGGTTTTACGCAAAGCAACACCCTGTTTTCGGGAAGTAAAAAACATGCCGAAAAAATCAGTAAGTACAACGAAGTGAATACATCTGATCAACTCTCTTATTCACTGGGTCTCGATTTTGAAGCCGCATTTAACCAGATTGCAATCACAACGGGAGTACATTTTACTTCACTCATCGAAAACTTTGAGTACAATTACAACATTTTAACCGGAGGTTACTACCGAAAAGATACCATTGAGTATTATTATACCGAGGATCCTCCGGCTACAATTTACATTGTCGATTCAACTTATATTCCTGTAGATCAGGAGCAATACGGTTACGATAGTAAAGTAAAGCATAATTATATTGACATTCCTTTGATGTTCAAGTATAACTTCCCGGTTGAAAGATTCTTTATTTATGCACGGGCCGGTGTAATTGCCGGGATTCATGCCGGAAGTTCGGGTTATTATATCGAACCGGAAAATATGCAGGTTGGCTTAATCAGCGAACTGAATGCCAAGCCTTTGGTTATGTCGTATGCACTTGGAGCAGGAGTTGTAGTTCCTATAAAACGGAAGCTGGTTTTCAATACCGGTTTTACTTTCCGCAAAAGCATTCAGGATATTTACGATGATTTTCCCATCACACATAAACTAATGGCTTACAGCATACATGCCGGATTAGTTTTCAGAATCAGGTGATCATTGCAGAAAGAAATCACCTCAAATCCTGACCTTAATCCTGATGTCTGGTATAAATATTTACTTATTCAATATCCATGAAACAGTCATTACATAAAATTATTACTTACTTTTGTTAATCATTTGATCTGTTCACCCACTCATTGACTCTTTTGTAATGATTCATTCGAAAACTTGTGTATTTCTGCGAAAAACCAGGCTTTTGATGCTGCTGATATCTATTCTTGCAGGTTTGCCAAAGTTGGTAAATGCTCAGGAATATGTAGGAGGTATGTTGACTGCTGATGCTGTATATTCAAAGGCCCTGAACCCCTATATTGTAACCGAACCGCTCATTGTTCCTGCAGGCATTACCCTTACCATTGAGCCTGGCGTTCAACTCAATTTTATGGTTCGCACATCGCTAAGGATTGAAGGAGGTACATTGATTGCAGATGGTACTGAAAACAACAGAATCATTTTTACTGCGCATGGCGCATCGGGCGAGAATGAAAAAATATGGGATGGAATAGTTTTTTTTGTTTCCGGAACTGAGTTTGATGCAGATGGCAACTACGTCGGTGGCAACCTGATCCGCTCTGCTGATGTAAAACTTACCACCACTGGTATTGGTCTTTCAGATACTGCACTTTTGCTTGCAGAAGACATTAGAATTACCAATTGCAGTTATGGTGTTTTTCTTGAGTCTGAATCCTCATTGGTACTCAGAAACAGCCTTATCGACAGATGTAGTTATGGAATGTATATCAAAAATTCGGGGAGCAATGAAATCAGTTCCAGTAGCATAACCAATTGCGATATCGGTATTTTCTTCCCTTCAAACAACACAAGCCGTTTCAACCGCATCATTAACAACAACATCAGCAACAACCGCAATATTGCGCTATTCCTCAGCCTTGGACAAAGCCAAATACAGTATAACCTGATTCATGGAAATACAGTTGCATACAACAATATAGGACTTCACATCGGCAACGGGGGTACAGAAGATGCAGGTTTCAATACTGTTTCCGGCAATATAATCCACAACAACGATATTGGCATAAAACTTTCGCAGGACAAAGATACTTTGCGCGGAAACCATCTTGAAAATAATGAAACAGGCATATTATTGAGCAGGGCATCATTGTGCGTGATAGAACAAAATTTTATCAGCAACAGCAGCAATTGGGGAATTATCCTTACCGATGCTTCCAACAGTAATGTTTTAAGCAACAATAGTGTGCTTAATAATTTTGCAGGTATAAAAGTTACTGAGAAAGACCTGAAATATTCAACCCAGAATCAGTTTAACCACAACTCACTATCAGGGAATCAGAATGAAGCATTTCTGTTTGAAGCAGGTCCGCAATCGGGAATTCATTTCAATTCCATCAGGGGGCGCGACAATCAGTTGTTTGTAAATCGCTTTGAAAATGACCTGCTTGCAACAAATAATTACTGGTTTACCAACGACACCCTGTTGATTGATCAGATGATTTTTGATGTTCACGACGATAGCAGTTTTGGTGAGGTAATCTACAAACCATTTCTTGAATCTCCTGATCCGTCATCTCCCATTTCGGCTCCTGAGCTTGTTATTAAACGTCTGGCCGGTGATCAGATACTATTAAGCTGGCATCCAAATGTGGAAACTGATCTGGCAGGATATAAAGTCTATTATAATACCGATGACGGGGCAAGCTTTAATCAGGTGATAGATGTGGGTATGAATACCGATTTCATTCTTGGAGGCATTAACTTCGGTAATCTTATCGCAGTTACTGCTTACGATACGGATGCCGATGGAAATTCCGATCAGACGGAAGGCCATGAAAGTGACTACAGCTATGCCATTCCCGGGCCCTGGGCTGGCAGTGATGCTGTTGTTTGCGGCGATGTATTTTATTCTACCGCGAATGCTACGGCAATTGAATACACCAGCCTTTTGTGGACAACGCAGGGCGATGGCATATTTGATGATCCGGGGGCGCTCAATACCATTTACAGGCCAGGCATCGGCGATAAAATTTTCGGAAGTGTTATACTTACCCTTACCACCGGTTATGGAAATCTTTTGCTGAGCGACAGCATTAAAGTTTCGCTGGATGGGGTTCCGGAGGTCTTTGCCGGAAATGATACCATTATTAATCAGTTAACAGGTTACTATACTGAACTGGCAACCGCTGCCAACTATACGCGCATTTATTGGGAAACTTCGGGAGATGGTTTTTTCGGGTCTGATACCTTGTTGCTTACCCAATACATACCCGGTCCGGGCGATATTGAAACCGGTTTAGTTACAATTACTCTTTTTTTGGAATCAGGTTGTGGAAATATTAGCGATGCGTTGCAGTTACAGATTTTTCCGGCCTATCGGTTAAGAGGAACCGTACATTCCGGCAATAGTCCGGTTTACAATGCTGCTGTTGTGGCACTGGCAAATGATCCTTCAGGTTCAAGAGCTGTGGATATGGTAAATGCTGCCGCCGATGGAACATTTATTTTTGATGCGCTCCTGGGAAATGATTATTTTCTTTATGCCATTCCTGATCCCGAAGGGCTTTCAGGCAAAAAACTCCCGACCTATTATGCCGGAAAAACACGCTGGCAATCGGCATATCTTATGTCTCTGACTTCCGAGGTTTGGGATGTTGATATTCATCTTCAGGATGCTGCCGCATTGTTGCCTGGCGGAAACGGATCCATCAGTGGTAGTTTTCATATTCTTGGCGATGCAGGTCGTGGAAACGACATTTATTTAAGGCAATGGTTTGAATGGCAACCGGTAGCCGGAAATACTGCCATAAACAACCCTGCGGTTAATCATGTTGTGCTGCTGATGAACCCATCCTTAAGTCATATTTTCAGCTGGGAACTTACGGATGTTGATGGCAATTTCAGCTTTACTGACCTTCCTCATGGCAATTATCGCCTTTGGGGCGAAAAGGCAGGACATATCAACAGCCTTTCGCCGGTGATTACGCTAAGCCCCGGAAATAATACCATCGACAACGTACAGCTTTTACAGAATCAGAAACAGATTGAAATTTCAGTGCCCGGAGCTCCTGACATTGACGACGGAATTTTCAGGGTTTATCCCAATCCGGCATCTGAAATGATATGGATAAATACGGGCCGGGTACTTGAACTGCCTATAGAAGTTAAACTTATCAGTTCATCAGGCAAAGTGGTAAGAACCTTCACCAACGATCAGGCTGTGGCCGATGGGATGAAAGGAATTGACATCTCGAATCTTGCCGTTGGTATTTATCTCCTCGAAGTCACCCTTGCTGATGGGCAGCGTTTGCTGAAAAAGGTATCGGTAGTCAGGTAGTGAAGTAAGATGTAGGAGGTCAGAGGTCGGAGGTCGGAGGTCGTAAGTCGGATTTCGGAAGTCGGAAGTCGGAAGTCGGATTTCAGATTTCGGATTTCGGATGTAAGATGTAAGTGTAGGAGGTAGGAACCTCAACCTTAACCTCAACCTCTCCATCCGAAACGGAGCTCACCGAAGGTAAATCCGCAATCCTAAATCCGTCCCTCGTCCCAACCGCCCCTCGTCCCTCTTAACTCTCCTTGTCTCCCAGTCTCCTTGTCACCTTGTCTTACTAAAATCCGCAAACCTCCAGGTCTCCTTGTCACCTTGTCTTAATAAAATCCTCAACCTCAGCCTCAACCTTAACCTTAACCTTAACCTCAACCTCACCCTCAACCTCAAAATCTAACACAAAAAGTTTCCTGATTTTTACCGTGTTTCACTTTTTTATTACTTTTGCTACCGCTTAAACACCGGTCTGGAAGCGTAAGGGAGCACCGCCGCCTT
>DHVX01000027.1 GCA_002412885.1 Bacteroidales bacterium UBA5197 | reverse complement strand
ATTTCGGTAACTCTTTCAAGGATTTCGATAACTCTTTCAAGGATTTCGGTAACCGCTTCAAGGATTTCGATAACTCTTTCAAGGATTTCGGTAACCGCTTCAAGGATTTCGATTACACTTTCAAGGATTTCGGTAACTCTTTCAAGGATTTCGATTACTCTTTCAAGGATTTCGGTAACCGCTTCAAGGATTTCGGTAACCGCTTCAAGGATTTCGATTTACCTTTCAAGGATTTCGATAAATGTTTCAAGGATTTCGATTACACTTTCAAGGATTTCGGTAACTCTTTCAAGGATTTCGATAACCGCTTCAGGGAACCTGATTATCTCTTAAGTCTTTATCATTAAACCTTGCCTGAATGACACAATACACAACATATATGCGTATTACAATAAATTCTGAACTTAGTCTTCATTTGATATTGCAAAAACAAGCCGCTGCATTGTGCAGGTTTTTTACCGGATTTTGTGCGCCGGCAGCAAGATTTCAATTTACGGACAGGTTTTACACCATATTATATGAGGGATCTTTGGAGTTCGCTATACCTATATGTATAAGTTGTAAAAATTGCGGTAACAGATAATTTCAGCTTTAAACCAAGTCTAAATGGTATTTGAAGGCTATTTAAAATGCAGAAACCGAATGGAATTTTATTCAGAGCGCAGAAACCAAACTGCAAACCTAAAGCATGAGCAAATTTGACATTTCGCCAGTGCTGAACATGTAATACATATCTTTAGTATACTAGTGCTTTAATCTTACAAATTGAAGTGGAATCCGGCGTAATGACAGCTATGGACTTTACTATGTAGCCCCTTTCCTGATTTTATTGATGTGCCTGTATTCCTGTGGTGAGGTAAGGCTTGGATATTTAAAATTTGTTATATTTGGTGCGATGAACTGATTTATCTTAATGAAGAATGTGCAAGGTTTATAATACAATAGGCTGTTTAACAACCTTAGAAAATCATTTAAATCAACACAACATTCATGATCTCAAATCATTGAACAATATAATTGAATTTCAAAACTCATACCTGACTTATCGACAGCAAATCATATTACAGCATGAAGGTTTGATTGAAAAAGAAAAAACCGGGATCCAATTAGATCTCAAACATTTAGACGACTTAATTGAACGTCGGAAATTAAATGTAAAAGAAGAACTTAATAAGAGGATTGAAAAATTGCGACAGAAATTGAGCAATTTGACAACTTATCTCACAACAAACCAATTTCAGCGATTTATTAAGATTTTGAAACAATGGTATTACAAATATCAAATCCAATACAACGAAAACAATTATGACTCAAGAGTAAATAAATCAATTAAAGAACTAACGGACCTTCAACAACATAAAAACAATCGGTATCAATTTATCATTTCCCATTTTGACGATGCTGTGAAGCAAAGTTGTAAACAACCTTTAACAGAACTTGATAGAAAAAAAGGAATTATTGATGAATTAAGTTCTTTTATTGCTGGAGCCATAGGAGAGCAGAGCGTTGTTAAGGAATTGGAAAAATTGCCAGACGACTATTATTTGATTAACGACTTTTCTATTTCATTTTCTAAGCCAATATTTAACAGGCAGGAGAAAGACTACATAAAATCAATACAAATTGACCACATCCTCATAGCGCCATCAGGAATTTTCCTTATTGAGACGAAAAATTGGAGCACAGAATCATTGAATAATTTAAGTTTACGCTCACCAATACAACAAATCAAGAGGACTAGTTTTGTCTTATATAAATTGCTTAATAATGACATGATTAATTACCAATTGCATCTCGACAAACATCATTGGGGCGATAAGAAAATACCAATAAGAAATCTCGTTGTTTTGACACATTCAAAACCTAAGGAAGAGTTTCAGTATGTGAAAATTCTAACTTTAAGCGAACTACTTGGTTATGTAAAATATTTCCAACCTGCATTTTCAAACACTGAAATACAAAGTATAACTGACTACTTATTAGCCACAAACAATAAAAAAACATTATAAATAGTCAGAAGTTGAAAATACTACGAGCGAATAACATACCGCCTGTAATCGAGTAGCCCGCTCCGCCCTTAGTTAGCTAACGGATGTAGACTTTGATCTTATCCCTCTTTCCTGATTTTTTTGATGTGCCTGTATTCCTGTGGTCAGGTAATGTTTGGATATTTAAAAAGTTGTTATATATTTGATGCGATGATCTGATTTGTTGATGAAGACAAATGGCTTGTTAACAAGGCAGATATACTCAGGATAAAGCGTATATCCACTCGTTAGCAACCATTTAAAAGAGACCAATGATAGAAGATGTATATTTTGAAGAAATTTTTGAAGCTCTAATTGAAGAGAGTAAGAAATTTGTTATTGAATATGACCATAAAATGACCTATTATAAAGAGGATGAATTTATCAACTATTCAATAAAAAGTGTAAATGGATATACTTCGAGTGGGTTGTTTAAAAATCATATCAAAAAATTATGCAAAAACGGACTTGATCAAATAAATAAAATAATAAAAAATGAAGCTTATGAAGACAGGCTGAGTCTTTTAGAATACATTCTTGATGAATTTTTGAAATTTAGATATTCTGTGAGAGAGAAGGAAAAAGTTGAGGAGGAAAGTGAATGGGGTCCCGCAAAAACATATCACTTTCTTGGTTTTGAAAATCCCAATTTCAAAGGTACAAAAGGAGAAGACCCATACCACAAAGACACAATCGAACATAAAGCCACAGGCTATGCAGAGGCATGGTTAGAAGCAATAAATGATTCAAAATCTAAAATTGAGTTTTTAATAAATCAGATAGAATTACTGCCGGAACCCAAAGATGCAGTTAAAGACAAAAACACAATTCATATATTTTATTCTTGGCAAACGGATAATGATAATGAGAGAAGACTAATATGGAAATCTTTAAGAAAGACAGAATCTTATTTTAAGGGAAAGAAAAAGATAATAAAGATAGATTCGGATAACCGAGATACTCCAGGAAGCCAAGATATTCCAAATACACTTTTTCGAAAAATAGAAAACTCAGATATATTTATCGCTGATGTTAATTTGGTAAATCAAAGTCTATTTCGAGAAAACAATTTCAGTCCAAATCCTAATGTCTTAATAGAATTAGGATACGCTGCGGCAAGACTTGGCTGGGAAAGAATTGTATTAGTTTATAATAATACTAGACATCGAATTGAAGATTTACCTTTTGATATTAGACAAAGAACCATTCAATGGTATCAAACAGAAGAAGAATTGACTGAAAAAATAAAATTTGCAATAGGAACAATTATAAAAAAATAAAAACGGTTGCCAATCGAGTAGCCCGCTCCGCCAGTAGTTAGCTTACGGATGTTGATTTTAATATGGAGCCTCTTTCCTGATTTTTTGATGTACCTGTATTCCTGTGGTGAGGTAAGGCTTGGATATTTGAAAAGTTATTATATTTGTGGCGAAAATATGAGTTGTTTATGAAGACAGATGGCTTGTAGACATATCCACTCGTTGTGTGCAATTTTAAACTCATGAAAGAGTTAACTGACAAAATTATTAAGTTTAGAGACGAAAGAAAATGGGAGCAATTCCAATCAACGAAAGACCTCTTAATTGGTCTTAGTATCGAAGTTGCGGAGTTGCAAGAAATATTTTTATGGAATAAAGAAAATGACAGTGTGAATGTCGAAGAGGTTAAGCATGAGCTAGCTGACATTTTTATTTTTCTAGTTTACATATCAGAAAAATATAAAATAGACCTGGAAAAAGCTGTCGAAGAGAAAATTGAGATCCACAAATTGCATTATCCTGTGAAAAAATCTAAAGGAAAAAACACAAAATATAATAAGTTAAATGATGACAAAAACGATTAGAATTATAGGCAATATTTCTGCAATTGCTGGAATTGTTGGATTTATTTATCCTATCATCTCGCAGCAAAAAATTACTTTAACGAATCTGCAAATTGGCTTTATTTCAGTTAGCATTTTGATTTTTTTAGGCTACATTTTTTATGAATTATTAAACACCCCTAAAAAATATACAAACGACTTAGAAATAAAGAAATATATGAGTGCATGGGTAAAAAAAACAGGTAGGACTGTTATTTTTACTAGGGATATGAGCTGGGTTGATACAGAAAGTATAAAAAATGATTTGAGAATCAAAGCAAGAAATAAAGATTTACTATTGTGCCTTCCTGACAATACTGATTTTTCTAGTGAACTCAAATTATTAGGGGCAGAAGTTTATATCTACAAAGACATAAACTTCACACCAAAATCAAGATTTACATTTATTAATTATGATACCCCATACTCAAAAGTAGCAATTGGGAGAAAAGATAAAAATCACATTCACTATATAGAAGAGTATTCAATTGAAAATACTATAGAGTTTTTTTTAGCACAAGACTTGGTTAATTTGATTAAATCCATAAACTAGATTTCATGAATATATCAACACAATGGGACAATATTGCAGAGGCAAGGCTATTAGACAGGTTAAATGGCAATGACTCAAGTTATAATCATGTTTTCCTCCCTAACATCTTATCTTACATTGAAAACCAGTCGGCAGAGAATAAAAGAATTTTAGATTTTGGTTGTGGTACTGGTGAGCTAACATATGAGATAGCAAAAAGAAATTTGACCATTACAGGCTTGGACATTAGTCAACACTCAATTGAGTTAGCCAAACATTATTTTAATCATAATAAATTGAGATTTATTGACAAATCATTACAAGAATCAAATTTTGTAGATTGTTTTGATATAGCCATTGCAAATATGTCTTTAATGGATACTGAAGACTTAATTGGTAGTTTAAAAGCTATAAATAAATCACTCAAATGTAACGGGACTTTTATAGTTATTATTACACATCCCTGTTATTGGCCTATTTATTGGGAATATTTTAATGATAAAGATTTTAGTTACAATAAAGAATGTAAGATTACACGAACATATAAAACAAGTAATAAGACATTTAATGGTTTAGAGACAAGTCATTTTCACCGCCCAATAAATCAATATCTTAATGACTTTACAAATGCTAATTTCAGTCTAATTAACCTAAATGAAATTAATAATCCTAAGGACACAGTTTGGTATCCAAGATTTGTTTGCTTTGAACTTAAGAAAAACTGCACATAATCGAGTAGCCCGCTCCGCCAGTAGTTAGCTGACAGATGTGGACTTTGATATGCTGCCTCTTTCCTGATTTTTTTGATGTGCCTGTATTCCTGTGGTAAGGCAAGGCTTGGATATTTAAAAAAACATTATATTTGAGGCGAAAATTATGAATTGTATTTTCGAACACAAGGTGAATACTAGTCAAATTTGCGCAAAATCGCGGATATTCATTTGTTGGCGGCCAAGCCAAAAAGACAATACTAACATGAAGCAAATAAATTATTATTTTGAAATATGAGCACAACGACTAAAAATGTTTCACTGACAAATCTTTCGGTTAACATCGAAAATCCAAGATTTGAACTTGTAGGAAATCAGCGTGAAGCTATACAAGTTATGATAGCAGACCAAGGGGACAAATTAATTAATTTGGCAAAAGATATCGTTGAGACTGGAATGTTAAATCCAGGAGAATTGATTTTAGTAACTCCGCATCAGAAAGACAAAGGACATTATAATGTTCTTGAAGGTAACAGAAGGGTTACTGCTTTAAAGATCCTATCAAATCCTGACATAATTGATAGTAAAAACAGTTCATTTGCGAAAAGGGTAAAACCATTTGCTGAACAATTTAAGAAGAAGCCTATACTTGACATTCTTTGTGCGGTGTTCAATAATCCTGATGATGCTAACAAATGGATTAAATTGAAGCATACTGGCGAAAATGAAGGAGTTGGAATTGTGAGATGGGACGCTCAACAAGTAGCACGATTTGATGAAAGAATTGAAGGAACATCGCCAGTCGCATTACAAGCAATAGATTTTTTAAGAAAAGAAAGTTGTGTTCCTGACACAATAAAAAACAAACTAAAAAATGTTCCTTCTTCAAGTTTGGACAGGCTACTAAAGGATAAAAATGTTCAACAGGTAATCGGCATTAACGTAAAAGATAACAGACTTCAAACTCATTTATTAAAGGAAGAAGTAATTAAAGGACTAACAAAAATCGTTACTGATTTAGCTGACAAGAAAATAAAAGTAAAGGACATTTACACCAAGGAAGATAGAGAAAAGTATATCGAAACTTTTAAGCCGGCAGACATACCAAATAAAAAGAAGAAGGCAACATCAGAATGGGAATTAACCTCACCTAGTTTACCAAGTAAAGCAACTCCAAGTAAAGCCAAACCAAAACCTACACCTTTATCTACTGACCGTGAAACCGTAATTCCTAAAGACTGTATTTTATCAATTATTGAGCCTAGAATAAACAAGATATACAGAGAGTTGAAAGGTTTAAATGTTGACCTATTTGAAAATGCAGCAGGTGTAATGTTCCGTGTTTTTATTGAACTAACTTTAGACACATACATTGACCATCATAAATTGACAACTGTAAACAAAGATGCAACACTCAGGAAGAAAGTTGATGAAGTTTCACTTCACATGGAAAAACAAGGGTTAGCTGACAAACACATATGTAAAGGGATCAGAAAGTCCGTAAATAATAATCATGACGTTCTGTCAATGGAAACATTTAATGCGTATATCCACAATAGACACCTTTCACCTATTCCAAAAGATTTAAAAATTACTTGGGATAATATTCAGATATTTGTTGAAAAAATTTGGTTAACAATTAAATAATGGATTTTCATTCACCTCTTCGATACCCTGGTGGCAAAGGAAAAATTGCCAACTTTATAAAATTAGTTTTTGAGAAAAACCTTTTGCTCGATGGTTGGTATGTGGAACCATATGCGGGCGGCTCTTCAGTAGCATTGTCTCTATTATTTGGTGAATATGCATCAAAAATTGTAATTAACGACTATGATAGATCAATCTTCGCATTTTGGCATTCAGTTTTAAATGATACCGACAGACTTTGCTCCCTCATTCATAATACAAAGGTTAATATTACAACTTGGAGACAGCAAAAGGAAATTCAAAAACAAAAAGAGAATGCTGATTTATTAGAACTTGGTTTTTCAACATTTTTTTTAAATAGAACAAATCGTTCGGGTATAATCAAAGCAGGTGTTATTGGAGGTATTGAACAAACAGGGAACTACAAAATTGATGCTAGATTTAACAAAGCTGACCTTATACATCGTATACAGCGTATAGCCAACTACAAGGACAGAATATTTCTATATAACCTTGATGCAATAGAACTAATAAAAACGATTAGCAAAACACTCCCAGATAAGACTCTAATATATTTCGACCCGCCATACTACATTAAGGGCAAAGATCTATATGTAAATCATTATAAGCATGAAGACCATGTATTGGTCTCACAAATGATAAATGGTATTAATAAACATAAGTGGCTTGTTTCATACGACAATGCTCCGGAAATCAATGAAATTTATAAGCTTAATAAGAAATTTGAATACGACTTAAACTATAGTGCTGTTAATGCAACCAAAGGGACAGAAGTAATGATATATCATAAAGACTTGTTCATCCCTAAAATAGCTAGTCCGACAGCGTTTTAATAAACTTAAAAATGACATCAATAGAGCGTCACCTTGCCACCGAGATAGAAGCACGAACCGCCAATAAAGCACAGCCGAGATTTGCGGACCACGAAAACCGTCAACCAACAAAAGCTTTACGTAAACAGCCACATCGTTATATCCGCAAAATTTGTAATTTTAACCAGGATTTGAAAGCCGTGTAGATGGGAAAAGTAATTTATTAAAGTCTCTTGCAATGGCAAAACTTTTAAGCATTCCAACCCTTGTAATTTTTGATGCAGACACTGACAAAGATAACATTACAGACAAAAACATGAAGATAAAGAAGCAACAAAGTATGGAAATGCAAAAGCACTTAATAAAAATCCTTTGGCTGTCGCCAAAGCACTTGAATATGCCTATGCAGATAAAAAGTTCTCACAATCCTTAATTGACTTAACAGAAAGAATTATTGCATTTGCAAAAAGTGCATCAACTGTATAAACTAATTTTTCAATGGCAAAAAATAATTACGCAAACTACACTCATGCACAACTTGTAGAGGAATTAAAACGACTTAACAAGCGAAAAAAATACGGCTTGGTGTGGGAAGAAAAAGACACAGAAGAAAAATTTGAAGCAGAAGCAGAAGGTAAATTGCCAGTATTGACAGAAGATAAAAAAAGAGAGGTAATAACTGATGCAAACCAACCAACCAACATTATAATTGAAGGAGATAACTACCATGCACTTTCAGTTCTCAATTACACTCATGCCAAAAGCATTGATGTAATTTACATTGACCCACCATACAACACAGGAAGCACAGCATGGAGATACAACAATGATTATGTTGATAAAGAAGATGCTTTTAGACACAGCAAATGGATTTCGTTAATGTCAAAGAGAATTAAACTTGCAAAGAATCTTCTTACAAATAAGGGGATCATTGTTTGTGCGATTGATGATTATGAAGTTCATAATCTCCGACATTTATTAGATGAAATATTTGGTTACGACAACAGATTAAGCACGATAACAGTCATTCATAATCCTGGGGGCAGACAGGACGATAAATTTGTTGCAACTGCACATGAGTATATGCTTCTATATGCAAAAAACAAGGAAGCAGCAACAGTAAAATATTTAGAAATTCCAGACAAGAAAATTCAAGAATATGTTCACAAGGACAAATTCGGAAAATACAAAACAAGAGAGTTCAGAAGAAGCGGCTCAAATTCAAGAAGGAAAGACCGACCTAAAATGTGGTATCCAATTTACATCAATAAAGAAACACTTGAACTTGATACTAAACCTTCAAATAATTCTGTTGAGTTACTACCAATTGACCAGAATGGCATTGAAAGAGTTTGGCGTTGGGGTAAAGAAAGTTTTGAGCAGAAGAAGGAGAAATACATTGAAGCAAGAAGAACTGATAAAGACAATTCATACGCAATCTTTGTAAAAGAAAGACATGAGGACAACAAAGGAGAAAAGCCAAAATCAATTTGGAATAAAGC
This sequence comes from Bacteroidales bacterium UBA5197, assembly GCA_002412885.1. GTDB lineage: Bacteria > Bacteroidota > Bacteroidia > Bacteroidales > Lentimicrobiaceae > Lentimicrobium. Next base: position 34,706 of record DHVX01000027.1, on the reverse strand, counting down.
AGCTTACAGCGCAACAAACGGAACAAGTGAATTGAAAAAAATTTTCGGAGATGATAACGATAATGAAAAAATATTTGACTACCCTAAATCACCTTATTTGATGTATGATATTCTAAAAATCATTACACATGATAACAGTATTGTTTTAGATTTCTTCGCAGGTTCAGGAACAACAGGGCAAGCCGTTTTACAATTAAATAAAAACGAAGGAGGAAACAGGCAATTTATTTTATCATCAAATAATGAAGTGGGTCCGAAATTATTTAGTGAATTAAAAAAGCAAAATTTATCAAAAGAGGAAATGGATAAAGAAGGAGTTTGTCAAAAAGTAACTTACCCCCGTATTAAAAAAGTAATTAAGGGCTACAAGTATAGCGGTTTAAATCGTGACATTGTATTGGAAAGAAAAATTACAATGGATATTTTAAATAACGCTGATGAATTTCTTGAAGAGATTGAGCAAACAAAAATTAAACAAGGTTATCCTAAGTATCAGTTAGAATTAAAAGACGGCACGATAAAACTTTATGGAGTATATAACAAAAATGGAACAGTTGAAGGTCTGGGCGGAAATCTCAAATACTATAAAACCAACTTCGTTGGTTCAGACCCAACTCACAAAAATAAAAAACTGCTTACTGAAAAAAGTATTGAAATGCTTTGCATCCGTGAAAATACTTTTGAAGAAGTATCTATTAAACCCGACTTCGCCATTTTCAAAAGCGAAAAGAAATACAGCGCAATACTATTCAATGAAATGAAAATGGAAGAGTTCAAAAGAGAAATAAAAAAGCTGAAACTAAAAGTTTCAGTTTATGTATTCTCACTTGAGGGTGATGATTTCAGTGAAGATTTTCAGGACGTTAAAAATAACATTACTCTTTGTTCAATTCCCGAGGCAATTTTGAAAGTATATCGCAGAATTTACGAAACTGCAAAACCCAAAAAGTAAAAAGATGATTATTAAAAACTTAGATTATAAAGAAAAAGCAATCAAAAAATTGCTTGACATCGCAAACGAATTATTGGAAGGCAAAAGCAATGACAATATAATTTTTAAAGCACCAACAGGTGCAGGTAAGACTATTATCATGGCTGATTTTCTTTTGCAATTGGTTGAGAAAAGAAATGATCACAAAACTTTCTCTTTCATTTGGGCAGCACCCCGAAAACTTCACTTACAGAGTAAAGAAAAGTTAGAGGAGTTTTACAAAGAAAACAGAGTTTTAGAATGTTCAAACTTGGAAGACCTTACCGATAAAAAAATTTCCGAAAACGAAATTTTGTTTCTTAATTGGGAAAGCATCAATAAAAAAGACAATGTTTTTATTCGTGACAATGAAAACGATTTCAACCTAACATCAATTATCAACAACACAGTTGCAGAAGGCAGAGAAATTATTTTGGTGATTGATGAAAGCCACCACACAGCAACAGCAGAAAATACAAGGGGCTTGATTGAAATAATGAATCCCAAAATTACTATTGAAGTTTCGGCTACGCCTCACATGAATTCTGACAACATTGTGAGAGTAAAATTTGAAGATGTTGTTGCCGAAGGAATGATAAAAGAAAAAATTTCTCTAAATCCCGATTTGAAAGAAGATAAGTTGGAAGGTGAAGGTAGCGATGAATTTATTTTGAAAGAAGCATTGAAGAAAAGAGATGAGCTTTTGAAAAAATTTCAAGAATTAGGAAAAGAACACATTAATCCGCTTTTACTCATTCAACTTCCTGACAGCAATAGTAACGATTTTACAAGCAAGACAGATGAAATTGAAAATTTATTAGCCAAAAAATTCAAAATCACAACCGACAATGGAAAATTGGCTGTTTATCTTTCTGAGGATAAACGCAACCTTGAAAACATTTCTAAAAATGATAATGAAGTTGATGTTTTACTTTTCAAACAGGCTATTGCTTTAGGTTGGGATTGCCCACGTGCATATATTTTGGTTTTGTTTCGTGAATGGCACTCCGAAAAATTTTCTATTCAGACCGTTGGTCGTATAATGAGGATGCCAGAAATAATGCGATACAACATTGAGGAATTAGATAAAGGATATGTTTACACCAATATTGCAAACAACAATATTAAAATTGAGGAAGAATTAGCAAGGGATTATTTTACCATCTACACTAGCCGAAGAAATGAGAGTTACAAAAACATTGACCTTGTATCTTATCACATATTGAGGCAAAGAGAAACTACACGGCTTGACCCTTCTTTCATCAATTCCTTTTTGAACCATGCCAAAGAATTTAAGTTGGCAAAAAAACTTGACACTAAAGTTTCCAAAATTACCGACCACATCCCGCTTGATGGAATTATTCATGTAGAAAATGTTGGAACAGCAAATGAACCAGTTGAAGTTTACAAAGACCTTTCTTTAGCTAAAAATGCTTTAGAATTAGAAAATGCTTTTAAATATTTTATTCAACAGGTGTTACACGAAGGCGAAATGTTTCCCGAACAGCGTTCAGTAGGTAGAGTTTGCACAAGCATTTATAATTTCTTTTCCGAAGAATTAAAAATGGATTACAGGGATGTGCAGCGAGAAATAATGACAATTGTTTTATCCAATGGAAACACACAGCCGATAAAAGATGTAATAAATCTTTCGTTGAAGGAATACAAAGTGAAACACCCTAAAGTGAAAAATAAATCTTTGCAAAATGATGAATTGTGGAATGTGCCTGTGAAGATTGAATACAACGCAAATAATCAGGAGAGGAAACCGAAACTGAAAAAAGTTTTGATGAATCCTTATTACGAATCAACTTTAAAATCTAAAACTTGGGAAACGGAAAAATCTTTCATTGAATTTTTAGACAACAGCAAGAAAGTTGAGTGGTGGTTTAAGAACGGAGAAAGAGATGCTACATTTTTTGCTGTGCCATACATTGATGATTCAAAGGAAGATCAAAGTTTTTATGTGGACTTCATTGTAAAATTTATAGACGGAAAAATTGGATTATTTGATACAAAGTCAGGTTGGACTGCGAAAGAAGCAGGAAATAAATCTGACGGTTTGCAGAAATATATCAGCGAACAAAACAAGAATAACAAAAATTATTTCGGAGGAATTATAATCCCAAAATCAGGTTCATTCTTTACTTACACAGGTATCCCTTACAAATACGACAAAGATTTAACAGAGTGGAAAATACTAGACATATAGAAGTCAATGCATTTGCAAGCACATTGCCAAAGCCCCACGAGCTAACGCTACAACAAAGGCTTGCAAAAGAGCTTCCGCCTTTCCTCCCCACATAACCGCCTTTCAGGACGGTTTTAGGATTGCCCACGCTCAAAAAAACAAAATAAATTTGTGCTAATTTTTTATTTATTTAAGCGGTGTTACACCACGCGTCAGGGTCACGCGGGAGCGCCATGGGTAATGACTAGTACAGCACTAGTTTTATTAAAGAAAAGAATAAGTGCTTACGGCAAACAGTCAAAACCACCCTCCTATCCACCCCTCAACCCATTCCCTACCACCCCCCATACTCATTCCAGCTTTTCAGCTCCAGATCGTCGAGCGATATGCGGCAACCGGCAGTAAGGAATGCGGCAGCAAGCTGGGCATTGGTGATAATGGGGATATTGTAATCAATGGCGCTGCGGCGGATGGTGTAATCGTTGTGAAGTTCGGCTTTGGTAAGGTTCTTCGGGATATTCACCACCAGATCTATTTTGCGTTCACGGATATAGTCAAGGGTATTGGGCTGTGCATTTTCATCGGGCCAGTGCAGCACCTTTGCATCAATGCCGTTGTCGCTGAGAAACTTTGCTGTGCCGCGTGTGGCATAAATTGTAATTCCTTTATCCGCCAGCAAACGGACAGGCTCAAGCAACTGTACCTTTGATTTTACATCGCCGCTGGATAACAATATGCTGCGTTCGGGCATTTTATATCCCACCGAAAACATGGCTTTAAGCAAGGCATCGTGAAAAGTTTCGCCGAGGCAGGCCACTTCGCCGGTTGAAGCCATATCCACACCCAGCACAGGATCGGCCTTGGCCAATCGCGAAAACGAAAACTGCGGGGCTTTTATGCCCAGATAATCAATGTCGAACATGCTCTTGTGCGGCACTTCAACCTTCTGCCCCAGCATAACACGGGTGGCAATATCAATAAAGTTGATCTTCAGCACCTTCGAAACAAACGGAAAACTGCGCGAAGCCCTCAGGTTACATTCGATCACTTTTATATGGTTGTCTTTTGCCAGAAACTGGATATTAAAAGGTCCTGTGATTTCGAGCGCCATGGCGATCTGCCGCGTAATGCGTTTGATGCGGCGCGTAGTTTCGAGGTAGAGTTTCTGTGCAGGAAAAACGATGGTGGCATCGCCCGAGTGAACGCCGGCAAACTCAACATGCTCCGAAATGGCATAAACCACAATTTCACCTTTATCGGCCACGGCATCAACTTCAATTTCTTTGGCAAATTCGATAAACTCAGAAACCACCACCGGATGCTCTTTCGACACCAGCGCGGCAACCTGAAGAAAATGCCGGAGGTCATCGGGATTTGAAACCACATTCATGGCCGCCCCCGAAAGTACATATGACGGACGGATCAGCAGCGGATAACCCACTATCTCGGCAAACGAAACTATTTCGGCAATACTGCTGAGTTCGCGCCAGCGGGGCTGATCCACATCAAGCGTATCGAGCAGCGAAGAGAATTTGTGACGATCTTCGGCCATATCAATATTCACCGGCGAAGTGCCCAGAATATGAACGCCGGAATTGTACAAACGCATGGCGAGGTTATTGGCAATCTGCCCTCCGGTTGCCAGAATGGTTCCCAGCGGCTGCTCCACATCCAGAATATCCATCACCCGCTCATAACTCAGCTCATCAAAATAGAGGCGGTCGCACATATCGTAATCGGTGCTCACGGTTTCGGGATTGTAATTGATCATCACCGAACGATATCCCATTTGCCGGATGGTCTGCAGCGCATTCACCCCCGACCAGTCAAACTCAACCGAACTGCCGATGCGGTAAGCGCCGGAACCAAGCACCACCACCGATTTATTGTCGTTTTCAGGAGCTACATCCGAAACATTGCCGTTGTAGGTGAGGTAAAGATAATTGGTGGCCGCGGGGTACTCAGCAGCCAGGGTATCAATCTGCTTAACCACTGGTTTTATCTGATGATTTACCCGCCATTCGCGGATTTTAAGCATTCGTTCATGCATGGTGCCCGCCTCGTCATTCAGCAGAAACCGGGCAAGCTGAAAGTCGGAAAAGCCAAGTTGTTTGGCTTCACGCATCAGATCGGGCGTAAGCTTGGCAAAAGGGGTGCTTTTTATCTTTTCAGAAAGCTTGCTGATGGTATTCAGCCCTTCAAGAAACCATGGATCAATGCGGGTAAGTTCGTGTAAACGCTCCACGGAATATCCCCTGGCAAAAGCTTCGGCCAAAGCATAAATGCGCATATCGGTGGGTTCATTCAGGCTCTTGTCGAGGTCAGGAAACTCCATTTGGGGATTTGCCACAAAACCATGCAGGCCAAGTCCGGTCATGCGCAATCCTTTTTGAATGGCTTCCTCAAAAGTGCGGCCAATGGACATAATCTCTCCCACCGACTTCATGCTGGAACCAATTTCTTTGGCAACGCCCGTAAATTTATTCAGATCCCAGCGCGGAATTTTGCAAACGATATAATCGAGGGCAGGCTCAAAAAGTGCGGAAGTGGTTTTTGTTACGTTGTTTTTGAGCTCATGCAGACCATAACCCAGCGCCAGTTTGGCTGCAACATGGGCCAGCGGATAACCTGTAGCTTTTGAGGCCAGTGCCGATGAACGCGAAAGGCGGGCATTTACTTCAATTACACGGTAATCCTCAGAATTGGGATCGAGGGCGAACTGCACATTACACTCGCCCACAATGCCCACGCTGCGCACAATTTCAATGGAAATACTCCGCAGTTTGTGATATTCGGAATTGCTCAGCGTTTGCGAAGGCGCCACCACAATGCTCTCGCCGGTGTGAATGCCAAGCGGGTCGAAATTCTCCATATTGCAAACCGTAATGCAATTGTCATAACGGTCGCGCACCACTTCGTATTCAATTTCCTTCCAGCCTTTCAGCGATTCCTCAATAAGAATCTGATCGGAATACGAGAAGGCATTGGCCACCAGCCGGTCAAGTTCATCCATATTGCTGCAAAAGCCTGAGCCTTGTCCGCCAAGCGTAAAAGCAGCCCTTACGATAATCGGAAAACCAAGTTCAGCAGCAGCTTCGCGGGCCAGAGAAACGGAAGTAACCGCGATACTTTTGGGTGTATCAACGCTGATGGAATGCAGTTTGGCCTTAAAAAGCTGACGATCTTCGGTTTCGATAATTGCATCAACGGGAGTTCCCAGCACTTTCACGCCATACTTTTCAAGGATGCCTTTGCGGTAAAGTTCCACCCCGCAATTGAGGGCAGTTTGTCCGCCAAAAGCCAACAGAATGCCTTCGGGACGTTCCTTCTCAATAATTTTGGTAACAAAATCGGCGGTAACCGGCAGAAAATAAACGGTGTCGGCTACACCTTTTGAAGTCTGCACAGTGGCAATGTTGGGATTAATGAGAATGGTGTGTATTCCTTCTTCGCGCAAAGCTTTCAGCGCCTGCGAACCGCTGTAATCAAACTCCCCGGCTTCACCAATTTTGAGGGCACCCGAACCGAGCACCAGGACTTTTCCAATATCGTGTTTCATGTTGATTCTGATTGTTGCTAAGTGAAAAGATAAAATTTTGTTATCCCCCTCTTCTCCCCCTTTCGGCCTTCGACCCCCATTCGACAAGCTCAGGGCAGGCGGCTCAGGCACCAGGGGGACGATTACTTTCGTGTTTTTTGACACATCTGTTTGAAGAAAGCCCTGTCAGCAAGCACGCTAAAAGGGGTACTACAAGAATGGGGAAGTTATTTCGAAAGTTTCTACTAATGCGTTAAATGCCTTTGAACCGTTTCACTTCTGCCAGAAATTCATCAAATAGATATTCCGTATCGGTTGGGCCGCTTGATGCTTCGGGATGGAACTGCACCGAAAACTGAGGCAAGGCTCTGTGGCGGATACCTTCGTTGGTTCCGTCATTCAGGTTTACGAACCAGGTTTCCCATTCTTTACCCAACGATTGGTTGTCGATGGCATAGCCATGATTCTGCGAAGTAACCAGCGCCTTGTTTGTGCCGGTCTGCAGCACAGGCTGATTGTGACTGCGGTGCCCGTACCTGAGCTTAAAAGTGTCGGCACCTGAAGCGAGTGCCAGCAGTTGGTTTCCCAGACAAATTCCGAAAATCGGGCGGGGTTTTTCCATCTGCTCTTTCAGTTGGGCAATGGTTTCGACACATTGTTTCGGATCGCCGGGACCATTGGAAAGAAAAAGCCCGTCGAACTCCAGTTTGCTGAGGTCGTAGTTCCAGGGAACGCGGATAACGGTTGTATCCCGCTTAAGAAAATGCCTGATGATGTTGTATTTTACACCCAGATCAACCAGTGCGATGCGCAGGTTTCCGTTTCCATATTCAATCACTTCCTTAGCGCTGACTTCCTCCACCAGGTTTTCCGCTCCGGGATCGCGCCAGTCCACATTTTCGGCATCCACCACAATTTTCCCGGGCATGGCTCCATGTTCGCGGATGATTTGGGTGAGGGCGCGTGTATCTATGCCACCAATTGCCGGAATGCGATGTTTTTCCAGCCATTCGCCAAGGCTTTGAGAAGCGTTCCAGTGGCTGTATTGTTCTGAGTAACTGGAGATTATCAGTCCACTGATATGGATTTTATCGGACTCAAAAAAAGCGGGCAAACCCGCTTCAAAAATCATATCCGGAACACCATAGTTGCCAATCAGGGGATAGGTGAGTACCAGTAGCTGCCCTTGGTACGAGGGGTCGGTGAGGCTTTCGGGATAACCGGTCATGGCAGTGTTGAAAACCACTTCGCCAGACACACTTCCCCGAAACCCGAAAGAATACCCATTGAACGACATGCCGTTGGAGAGTACTAATTTTGCGGAGGGTTTCGTCATTAACCTTTTGTTTATCAATAAGTAAGGGTTAAAAGAGAGAAAGGAACTTTGTTGCCTGCAAAGGTACATAACTAAATTGCTGCTTATGTTTTTTAGTTTTTAATAGTTTTCAACATCAGGAAAACTTGCGATTCTAACGCTGTTTTCCAATAACAACAGATTTCTCCCTGTTTTTAACGAAAGACTGTCACATAACGTTTTGTATTTCGCCCTTTCAGGGCTTAACTAGTGATTGTTTCATTACGATGGGCTTCACCCATCGTTAATGTATATCGCCCTTTCAGGGCTTTTTTTATGTTTAGCCCTGAAAGGGAGAAGCTTTCGCGGATTTCTCTTTAATCAGATCCGTGGATATCCGTCGCATCAGTGTGACCGTGTCTCGGCCTCAGACGAGATCCGTGTGCTATGGGCTTCTCCCATCGTTAATGTATATCGCCCTTTCAGGGCTTTTTTTATGTTTAGCCCTGAAAGGGCGAAATCTGTTAACACAGCGGCGAAGTCCTGTGATTCCGAAGTGTAACAACGAAAACAAGCCCTGAAAGGGCGAAATACAAAATATATGCAAACATCGCTTTCTGGACTTTCTCCTTTAACTTAAATTTCAGCAGGAGCTAATCAGTGCCATAAAATGTTGATAATATAAATCTTCAGCGATGAGAAACTTGTTGCCAGAAATAAACACGAAAGAAAATAAGCCCCAGAGGGGCGCAGCGTTGGTAGCTTGAAGTATTATGAATGAATAGTAAGCCCCAGAGGGGCGCAGCATAAAAATTAATAACTTCAGTTTAACTCAAAAATAAATGATTGATCAATTCCTTAGGAGGTAAATCAATTAAATCAAACAAATATGGTGCTTTAAAACCAATTCAAACTCACTTAAAAAAACCATGTATTCTTATTCAAATGTAATTTTGCGATTCTACTGCTGATAAATAATATTATCCTCAATCAGAATATGTTTACACGCTGCGCCCCTCTGGGGCTTTTGAAATAGCCATCGCTTACCTACTACCAACGCTGCGCCCCTCTGGGGCTGATCCTCCGATATCTGTCATTACTAGTCCCGCAAGTGCGGGAAAGGACAAAACGACTATCTGTAATAGGTTGCAACGATTCAATGTGTTCATAATCCGGTTTGCTATACGACATCGAAAAATTTTATCTGATCTACGTATAAATAATTCCTATTTTTGTTTACAGAAGCATTATTCAAGCCAGAATATGAAAGTCAGGGGTGCCCATAAGCACACAATTTTTCGTGTTATATTGGTGTGTTCGGCACTTGCACTTGCCAGCCTTGCTTTCATTTTTCATCAAGGTGCAACCCGCCCCACAGCAGCCTCAGAAACCAATATCGACCCCGTTTTACTTGCCGGCATAAATTCAGAAATAAAAGACGGAGACATTATTTTCCGCAAAGGTCGCAGCCTGGTCAGCAGCATTGTGATGCTCAACGACAAAGAAACAGACTACTCTCATGTTGGAATTTGCTGCAAAACAGATAACGAAATGTTCGTAATTCATGCAGTGCCGGGAGAGCCTGATGAGCAAGGAAATGAAAAAATCAGGTGCGATAAATTGTCAGAATTTCTCACACCTGACAAAGCCAGTATTTTTGCCTTTTACCGGCTTACCTGCGACACCTCCGGCATTGCTGCAGCATCAGCAGCCAATGCAATGGAGTATTACCGGGCAGGGCTGCCATTCGATAAAGCCCTGAATTTTAGAAACGATGACAAACTCTATTGCACCGAACTGGTGTGGAAAGCCTACCTGAAGTCAGGAATAAATATCACAGGAAATCAATTTAAGAAACTGAATTTAAACATATTAACCGACAGCATTATCCTGCCCGGCCATATTCAGAACAGCGCATTGCTCACGAAAATATACCCTCATAATTAATTCACCCAAACCCTATCAAAATGAAAAAACTCATCAATTCTTTAATGGTTCTTGCCTTGGTTGCAACAACCGGATTAATGGTTTCATGTTCAGGAAGCGGAAAATCTCCGGCAGGTGTCAGCAAATCGTTTATTCAGAAACTGGAAAAAGGTGATGTTGATGCCGCTTATCAAATGCTTGATGGTACTGAAAATGCAACCGCTGAAGAAACCCAGAAACTAAAAGCATTTCTGAGTGAAGGCACAAAGGAAATTTCAACCAAAGGAGGCATTAAGAAAATTGAAGTCGTAAGCGAAACCATCAGCGAAGATGGGAAAACTGCTGAAGTTACAATTATGTTAACTTACGGGAACGGAGAAACCGATGAGTCAACGACAAAACTGAAAAATTCAGAAGACGGATGGAAGATTTTTCTGGGTAAGTAAGCAACCCTGAGAAAACTTCACATCAGCGGTTTTAATTAAACGACCCGCGGAAACCATTAGCGGAAGAAAATATTACTTCATCAACGAGTCGAACTATACCAAAATTAATGTAAACATTACCCAATAGTTCAAAAAAACTGCCCTGTCAGCAATGACAGGATTCAGTGTCCTTTTCCTGAAAATGCGTCCTTCCACGGGTCGCATTTTTGCTTTTACCTAATAGCTGTAAGTCAGGTTTTGACTAATTGAAAACATTGTTGTAAGGAGAATAGTATGAGATTACCTTCGGTGAGCTCTCCGCCTTTTGGCGGTTCGGTTCTTCGCTATCGCTACCAATGACAGATTAGAATTCAATCAAATGCTGATCAAAGTAAAAATCAACCTTAGTAACTCTTAATAACCTTAGTAACAAAACTGACCCCAACGATTTTTGAACCTTATTCATTCTTGAAAACCTCAATAAGCTGGCAACCTTTTCAAATTGAACAATAATAAGGTTAGGAAGAAATAATAAGGTTGAAGGTGTTTGGTGGGTTGCCTGTTACTAAGGTTTGGAAGATAAATTAAGGTTGGTCCTGCTCATATTAAAGCGGAGAAATACTTTCATCTTTTTTGTCCATGAATAAGGATGCCGTTAATACCTGTCATCTCCGCATTATGCTCAATTTTTTTGAGTTACAACTCAGGAGGACATTGTAAATAGCTGATAACATGTGTATTAAAAAGAACCAATGTTGCCAAAACACGAATGTCACACTGAGCGGAGTCGAAGTGTTTAAACTCTTGATTACCTGTCATCTACGCATTATGCTCAATTTTTTTGAGTCTCAACTCAGGAGGACATTGTATGGAATTGAATGTTAGTGCATTATAATGAATGGATGTCACCCCAACATCCATGTCACACTGAGTGACAAAATTGCACATCAATGCATTTTTGCTTTTACTGAAAGTAATCCTTACTTTTGAACTCAATACTTCAATTCCTGCTATGACCCGATTCGCCCTTGCATTCATCATTTCGCTTTTGACAGCCAATGTTGTGTTTTCTCAGCAGGATACTGTCATAAGTCAGCCTGTGTTTTGTCCTGAAGGGAGCTGGGAACTGATTTATTCGGAAGAATTCAACAGCGATGTTCTCAACAAAGAACAATGGCTTACCTATTTTCCATACACCGACGACGGCAGCGATCAATGCGCTTTTTGTCGTACACATGGCAATGAAGGTCAGGTTTTTAAAGATGAAAACATAGAAATAAGCAACGGCATACTTAAGATTATTGCAAAGCGTGAATCAGCTACATGGTTTGATCAGCAGCGCGATTTTACTTCAGGGATGATACACTCGCGACAGGCTTTTGCACAGGGAAGGTATGAAATAAGAAGTAAGCTGCCTGCCGGAATGGGGTTCTGGCCCGGATTGTGGACATTCGGTCAGATTTCGGCTGAAATTGATATCATGGAAGCCGGAATGCAAAATCCCGAAAGGTTTCACACTTCCATCCACAACTGGAAGATTGGCAAAATGGCCCACAATAAAAACAGGTTAAAAATCGATCTTTCAGAAGATTTTCATGTGTATGCCATGGAGTGGGACACCAACATTATCCGCTTTTTTATTGATGATACTGAAGTGTGGAGTTTCAGCCGTTTTACAAACAGGAGAGGCCGAAACCGCGGTAATTGCAACCTGAAACCTGGCAGATACAAGATTGATCCGGTTTTCCCTCCTGAAAAGGAGCGATTGTTTTTGATAATCGGGCTGGGCGTTGGCAACGACAGCACACCCTTCACCAAATCGCCGGGGCCTGAAACCGTTTTACCAAATATGCTGGAGGTGGACTGGATCCGCTATTATCAAAGGAAATAATTTTATCAGGTCAAGCATTGAAACTTAAATATCGCATTAGATTTATTATATTTACTTCATCAAGCTGACCATTACTTGAGATCATACTTTTTTACCGGCCTTCACATTATCTTCAGGAGATCACTTTCCCTGATGCTCCTTGTATATATGTTTCAATTTCAAGGAAATGCGCAGCCTTTCGAAACTACTGAAAATCTTTTTGTTACAGAATACGGGCTTGAGGATGGTCTACGCCAGAGCATGGTCAGCCATGTACATCAGGATAGCAGCGGCCTTATCTGGATGGTGACCGGCGATGGACTGCACTGCTTCGATGGCCGTGAATTCCGGGTCTTCAGAATCCCTTATCAGGGGATTTATAACAGTTCCGACAATATGATGCGCAAGTTGGTTGAAACAGCGCCCGGCAACTTTGTAATTTCATCCTCTTCATCTCTTTTCCGGTTTAATGCAGCCACCGGTCAGTTTAAATTTATCATCAGGGAAAAAGCTACCTGGTTCGCACTATTTGATGTGCTGATCGACAAAAAACCTCTGGTATGGACATTTAATAAAGGTTTTTGCCTGGTTGACGGCGATAGCTTGAATCCTTTAAATCTGCTTTCAGGAGAACTCAAAAACATACCGAAGGATTTTATACCGATCAATGCAGTAAATATAAACAAGGATGTTTTCCTTGTTCTGTCCGAAAACGGGATTCTGCAGATCAGAAAAAACCGAAGCCACGACACAACTGCTTTCAACACCAAATGGATAGAAGCACCCGGATGCAAAGCACTGGCATCAGACAAAAACGGCAAAGTTTTCATTGTTAAAGGCACAAGGTTATACCGGTTTCACGAAAATGAATCTTGGGAAGAATTAACCGATCTGGGTATAGATATCAATAATGAACTCAGCATTGACAGACAGGATAATTTCTGGTTTTCAGAAACGGGCAGCAGAAGGCTTTTCAGGCTGAACAAAAATAATGTCACAGCTATTGAATTTCTGGGAATCTCAGGTAAGTTTACTGACACCATCAGGCCAAACATAATTCATGTTTTTGAGGATATATTCAGCAATTACTGGTTTGGCACCGATGGGAATGGATTGCTTAAATACAATCCGCATAAAGTGATGTTTGAGAAATCACAGATTGGATTTACACGCTGCTTAACCGAATCTGAAGAGGACATTTTCGCCGGAACCTACAATAAGGGTTTATGGAGATTAACAAAAGATCTGAAAAAGGCAGTGCGATTAAACCCCGGGCTTTTCGGCAACGATACCTATATTCTCCATCTGGCAACAGATACGCGCAAAAGGATTTGGGTAGCTACTAACAAAGGTCTGTTTGTGATTGCGCCTGAAGGGAGCCTGATATTCAGCTACCTCCATAAATGGCACACTGCCGTGTTTATCAACAATCAGGATAATCATCTTCAACTTCAGGGCGACTCCGAACTCCTAACCTTCTATGCTGGCACGAATCCGTCATTGAAACAAAAGGACGATTATATTTCAGTAAATTTCCGGATAATCCATTTTGGAGCGCGATGGATAGCTACTCCGATAGGTTTGTTTTATAATAAGGTCAGGGATGAAAAAGATTTAGTGGATTTAACTAATCACGGAAACCTGTTATCGCATAGCGAAACCTATCAGCTATTGGCTTTTGGCAATGAAATGTGGGCAGCCACAGGCAACGGCATTGAAATCTTTTCAACTAAGGGTGAAATCCTGAAGCCATACCCGGCTTTAACGGCTCTTAAGGATGAAGCAATTTACACCTTGTTGCCCGATGAGCAGGGAAGAATCTGGTTTTCAGGCATAAGGGGGATTGGCTGCATCACTGCAAAAAGAGACAGGGTCATAAGGTTTTCATCGAAAAACAACCTTCAATCGCTGGAGTTCAGCTATAGCGCAGCTTGTAAAGGGCCCGACGGTCGTTTGTATTTTGGCGGGATTAATGGCGTTAACGCAATTGACCCGGTGCTGTTTTTTTCAGAAAAAGAAATACCGCCGGTCAGGCTTTTTTCTCTGTTCGTTGCTGATACAGCCTGGTCGGGAGGAATTGCAACTGGAAAGCCACAGATCAGGCTAAGCCGGAATGCATCACATATCCGCGGAAGCGTTTACACGGCTGATTATCCCGATGCCGGTGAACAGGGGTTTTCATTTTTTCTTGAGGGTTACCAGAAAGAGTGGAGTAGTTCAACATCCGATGCCGGTTTTTCATACCGAAACCTTCCACCAGGGGAATACCGGCTTTTTGTCAGATATACTGATCCCGTTCAAAATCAGGGTGAACCGGTATTGTTGCTCACCCTTACTGTGAAACCTGCCTTCTGGCAAACCTTGTGGTTTGTTTTGCTGATGATACTTCTGATAATTTTCATAACTGTGCTGATTGTCAGAAGGAATCAAAGTATCAGGTATGCCAACCGGATTAAAGCCATCGAGCAGGAACATGCCATTGAGAAAGAGCGCCTGCGCATATCAAAAGACATGCACGATGAAGTAGGGGCCAGCCTTACCCGTATTTCCATCCTGAGCGAAATTGCCAAAAGCCGGCAACAGGAGCCGGCCAAATCACAGGAGGTGATTCAGCAAATTTCTGAAATTGCCGGTAATGTGGTAGATGAACTGAGTGAAATCATCTGGGCAATGAACCCGAAAAACGACAGTCTGGACAACTTTTCGGCTTATATGCGGAGGTATGCCAGTACATATCTTGAGCCAACTGCCACAGAGGTAAAGTTTCATTTCCCTGACGACATTCCGGCTTTGCACATGCCGGCAGAATTGCGTCGTAACCTGTTTCTTATCATCAAAGAAGCTTTGCATAATATTGTAAAACATGCCAAAGCAGAGCATGTGGTGATTACTTTGCAGATCCATAAAAAACACCTGGACATAATCCTGAAAGACGACGGGGATGGTTTTTCGGAGGAGTTGCTTACCGGAACAGGCAATGGACTGATAAATATGCGTCGCAGAATGGAAGAATGCGGAGGTACGTTCAGGATTGTTTCCGGAAAGGGAAAAGGCACGGAAATCGATTTCTCGGTTGATCTCTGAGAATAATTAAATCACATGAAAGGGTGATGTATTTCGCAATTTGATGATGTACTTTTGTGAATTAATAAACCAGAAAACCCCATGCCCGAACCCATCAGTATCATCATCGTAGAAGACGACGAAGCTGTTCGCGAAGGGCTTCGTGTGCTTATCAATGGTTCTGAAGGTTATCATTGCCAGGCAGCTTGCCCTTCAGCCGAAGATGCCCTCAGGACTATACCTGAATTCCGGCCCGATGTGGTGCTGATGGACATCAACCTACCCGGCATGAATGGCATTGAGTGTGTCATTTGTATAAAAAATGCATGGCCTGAAATTCAGGTGATGATGCTTACTGTTTTTGATAATACCGATGAAATCTTTAAATCGCTGACGGCTGGTGCTACGGGCTATATGCTCAAAAAAACGCCTCCGGCCAAACTGCTTGAAGCCATCACTGAATTGGTAAACGGCGGCTCGCCCATGAGCGGGGAAATTGCCCGAAAAGTAGTGCAAACCTTTGCCCGGCCGGCCAAACATCCTCTGCCCGAATCGAACCTCACAGCCAGAGAGGAAGAAATACTTTCCTATCTTTCAAAAGGCTTCCTTTACAAGGAAATCGCAGCAGAGCTGTTTATCAGCATAGAAACTGTGCGAACGCACATCCGCAAGATTTATCAGAAACTTCAGGTCCGCACCCGGACTGAGGCACTGCTGAGGTGTATGAAGTGAGTGTAAAGGCTAATTTCTAATTTCTAATTTCTAATTTCTCTCGTTATCGCTACGCGCTCCCGAGACAAGTAATTTCTAATTTCTAATTTCTCTCGTTATCGCTACGCGCTCCCGAGACAAGTAATTTCTAATTTCTAAAGTTCAAAGAATTAACATTTCGTCATCTAAATACATTCACATTCTATTATTTACAATGTCCTACTGAGTTGGAACTCAAAAAAAAATGAGCATAATGCAGGGATGACAGATGCAAAACAGCATCCTTATTCAGTTTCAGAAAGATTGAAAGTATTTTCTCACTTTATTGTGAGCAGGGCCAACCCTGCCTGCCTGTGGGGCACGCAGGCAGGCTTATTTTTACCTTCCAAACCTTAGTAGCAAGCAACCCACCGGAACACCTCCAACCTTATTTTTTCTTCCCAACCTTATTTTTTCTTGTATTAAAAAGTGTTTTGTATGATAAGGTTTTTAAGAAGAACTAAGCCTGCCTGCGTGCCACTCCGGCAGGCAGGGTTCAAAATCGTTGGGGTCAGTTTTGTTACTAAGGTTATTAAGAGTGATTAAGGTTGATTTTCGTTTTGATCAGCAATTGGTATTATTTAAATCTGTCATTAGTAGTCCCGCACGTGCATGAAAGGACAAAACGATCATATTGTTCCGGGTTTTGCTTTCTCCTCCTATTTCTTAATAATCCATGTATTTATCCAGATGTAAAAATCACATCAAAGGGTGATTGACAAGCCTGTTTTTATATACGAACTTTGGTAATATGTCTATAAACCATATAAAACTGAATCTATGAAACGAATTTACTTTTTGGTTTTGCTGGGGGCATTGTCCTTTATGGTCAATGCTCAGATCGCCCAGGACTGGTTTCTGACCAATTCTTTCCTGTCCGACATGAAGTTCTATAACACACAAATCGGTTACGCAGTTGGTGACCTTGGCTCATTCCGGAAAACAACCGACGGCGGAGCCAACTGGACATTCTCGCAGACAGGCGCTGAAACAAACCTGAGATCGGTCCAGGTTGTTAGCCCTGATACCGTTTATGCAGTCGGCGAAAAGGGCGTCATTGTCAGGACCTTTGATGGCGGAGAAAACTGGCAGGTTACAATTCTGCCCGATAGACTTAATCTCTACTCTGTCTTTTTCACCAATAATGGGTTCGGCTTTGCTGTCGGAGAGTCGGGTAAGGTTTATCGGACTTTGGATTACGGTGTTACCTGGAACCTGGTCTCCTCAAGCATGAACAAAACCCTGTTTACTGTCCATTTCCTCAACCAGAGCGTTGGCTTTACCGGCGGCACGAATACGGGCCTCCTGCGGACCGACGATGGAGGAAAAACATGGACTTCGGCGTTCCCGACCGGATCCGTCTTCTCCATCTTTTTTACCGATGCAAACACAGGATATGTTGCTGGTGCGGGCCTTTTGAAGACCACCGATGGTGGAAACACCTGGACTCAACTGTCTTTTCCCCTGCCTGGATGTGGCTATTTAAACTTTGTCGATGCTTCTACCGGGTATGCTATCGGGGGTACTGTAATACTTAAAACCACCGATGCCGGCAATTCATGGACCCAGCATAACACCGGAGTTACTGTCGGCCTGTGGAGTGTCGCGTTCTCATCTGCCGACAAAGGATTTGCGCTGGGTAAAAATGGGCTCATTATCACAACCACAGATGGCGGAAATACCTGGACCAAAACGACGGAAGGCACAGATTATGGACTGAACGCTTCCTTTGCCCTGACCGAAAACATCGTCGTTGCAGTGGGGGGAAAGACTTCTCTCGAAGGTATTATTATGAAAACCAACGATGGCGGCGTCACCTGGTCGAAGCAGTTTACTGACAATTCGCTTTCTTCTGTATTTTTTACAGACCTGAACAACGGCTATGCTGTCGGCCATTATGGATGTATTATGAAAACCACAGACGGTGGAAATACGTGGACTAAACAGAATGTGGAAAACCAGGGTGCTTCCCCTGCACTCTATTCCATTTATTTTACGAACGCAACCACCGGTTTTGCCGTTGGAACGAGCGGGAATATAGTAAAGACAACTGATGCCGGTGCTACCTGGACTTTTTTAACGGATAATTCCGGCTTCAACTTCCAGAGCATCTGGTTTACAGATCAAAACACAGGTTATATTGCCAGCAGTGGTAGCGCCATCCTTAAAACGACCAACGGCGGGAGCATTTGGCAAAGCACAAGTACTGGCATCCAAATGTTTTCCGTTCATTTTCCGACCCCATCAAAAGGTTTTAGTGTAGGGGCTTTCGGAACGGTGATGAAAACTGCTGATGCAGGGACAACCTGGACAAAAATCCCCGGCGTTCTTACAGGGTATGGCATGCGCTCAGTCTGGTTTATCGATGAACAAACGGGGTATATCGCCACAGGCGATGTAAACGACTATATCATCGGTGGAAGGATTTTAAAAACAACCGATGGCGGATCAACCTGGACCAACAGTACAGGAAAAACCCCTGAACCGATAGGCCATGTTACTTTCCACAAGAATACCGGTTATGCCGTAAGTTCAAACGGTGTGATATTCAAGAACAAGAACGGCGGTGGTTCCATCGGGATCAACGAACTGGCAGAAAAAAAGCCGGTTACATTATTTCCAAACCCTTCAGACGGGCTGGTAACAATTCACACTTCAAATACCATTAACGGATCAATAATCCACATTACCGACATGAAAGGCCGGACTATACTGAGCAAAGTGATTCAGCAGCCTGATGAAACCATTGATCTGGGAAGCTATCCGAAAGGTGTTTACCTGTTCAGGATATGTGACGGAAAAAAGGTTCATTGCAGTAAGTTGGTGAAGGAGTAAGAGCCCACGACATAAATATCACATCAAAGGGTGATTGACAAACCTTTAATTATTCCCGAATTTTGTTAGCATACGGTTAATCCACTAAAATCAAACTATACCAAATTGCATTAAGAGCTCACTTCACCTAACCGCTGGCATAGATCTAAAAATCTATTCCTTAACAGTTGTCGACGACAAATTTTTATAAACAAT
Source organism: Bacteroidales bacterium UBA5197 (assembly GCA_002412885.1). Lineage (GTDB taxonomy): Bacteria > Bacteroidota > Bacteroidia > Bacteroidales > Lentimicrobiaceae > Lentimicrobium. Next base: position 15,649 of record DHVX01000027.1, on the reverse strand, counting down.
TACAGGTATTGCATAACCCACTAACCTTTAAAAGACCAGGAACCATGAGAAGCTTACAAACATTGCTTAGCGCTTTGGCTATTATAGCCTCAGCACTGTTCTATTCGGGTTGTAGCCAGGCCCCGTCGGATATAAACGAACCGATTAAGGAAGCCAATAAAAGGATGATGGAAGCCTTTGCCAATGGCGACACAACCACATTATTCGATTCATACACCAACGACGCCAGACTGTTTCCGGCAAACAGCGAAATACTGGATGGAAAGGCTGCCATTGGTAAATTCTGGAACGCAACCCGGGAAATGGGAATCGTGAAAGTGAACTTTGAAACCACTACAGCCCAGAAATTCGGTGATCTTGCCATTGAAGAAGGCAAATACAGCCTTTTCGTTAAGGGTGATCAAATGGTTGATCAGGGCAAGTACATTGTAACCTGGAAGCAGGAAGGAGGGAAATGGAAGGTATTCCGCGACATCTGGAATGCAAGCACTCCTCCGCCCGTGCAAAGAGCTTCATTTAATGATTCAGTATTGATCGTGCTCAATCAGGTAAAACCGGATAAGGTAACACAGTTCGAAGATTTTAACATGAATATCCTGTCACCTGCCGGCAAAGAAACCAATCCACAGGTAAAAGCCAATGTAAGGATGCAAAAGCCAGTCAGTAAAAATGCTGATGGAACCTACACCTATATTTACCTGATGGATCCGTTCAAAGGAAATCTAAACTATAACATTGAATACGCTTTAAATGCCAAATACGGAAAAGAAAAGGCAGATGAGTATATGAAAATGTATCTCGACTGCCTGGTAGGTGGCACTTCACAAGCAATGTTATTGGCAGAGACAAATTGGTAGAAATCTTAAAACTTAAATTAATTATGAAAACACTCACTTTCAAGAGAATTCTGTTTTGTACAGTTATTTCGCTGCTTATGTTTCCTGCTGCAACCATCGCAGGCGGCCCGGCTTTTAAAGAATTGCAGAAAGTAAAACTGCCATTCAAACCTACTATCAATTTCTACAACCACACCGACGATTTCAAAAACTTCCTGTGTTCAACCAAAGGCGATATGCTTATGTTCGACGGCACAAGTGGTAAAATTCTCTGGACCATAAATTTTAAAAACGATTTTGCCAACGAAAAATTCTCGAACCAGTACTGGAACAAAAACGCGAACGTGATACTGGTTTTTGATGAAGACACCAAGAAGGGAATTGCCGAAAAGTATTTCATCGATGGCAAAACCGGCAAATTGCTTTGGAAAAGTTCAAAGTATGTTTCGGATTTTGGCAAGTACGAATTATCGGAAGGGTTTCAGAATAATTTCGACAGCGAAACCTTTGGTGTAATACTCCCCACAAAAGAAAGTGTGGATTTTGTGGATGTTTATACAGGCAATATTCTGTGGAGTAAAAGCTTCGAAATGTCAGGTAAAGCAAAGCAGTTCGACTGTTATACCATGAACTATTACGATCTGGTGAGAATTGTTTTAGGCAAAGATGAGGAGATGTATCTTACTGCCCAGGAGGGGAAAGAGGTTACAGACATTGAGCCTTACTTTAACAAGAAAAAATACCTTACCGATCGCAAACATGCAACAACCATAAACATTCCCGAAAAAAACATGTACGTGATAATGCAGGGCGAAACCAGCAAAGGATGGTCATTTTTGGGTGCTATTCAGGGTATATCGGCTGATATTCCCAGTTATAAAATGAATTTTATAGCCTATGACGAAGACTCCAACAAGGAACTGTGGCGAAAGCAACATAAAATCAGCTTCCTTTTCGATGCAATTGATTTCACGCCTTATGTGCGGCTTGACTATGCCGATGGGAAGCTGATTGTTCAACACGATCCAATTATAAAAATGAACGACGGCCTTACGGTACTCGATATCAATACAGGCGAAAAACTGTGGCATGCATCCTATTCCTCTTTGGAAATGAAAAGTAGCATGTCTAAAACCTATTTTACACCTTTCCCTTCTCCATCACCGGTAGTTGTTAATGGAAATGCTTTTGTGGTAGATAAACTCAGGAATACCGTAAGATGTTACGATTCGCAGAATGGCTCAATGATCTGGGAATCGAAAAAATTCCCGGATGCACAAAAAATACCTACTCTTGCAGTTACCGATGACATGGTAATTATGGCTCATGGAAGCCCTGCAATGAAAGTAGTACGCTACGAAGAAAAATCAAGCACTTCCACACGCATTCGCTGGAGACGCGAATACCTTAACAAGGATAAATACGGATTGATCGCCTACGATGCAAAAACCGGTAATATAGTATGGGATGGTGATCAGATAGGAAAAAAAGCAAAGGATAAATTCCAATATGTGGCCGGCGTTGAATTTATTGATGGCAAATTATATTGTGCTACTGATAAAAACTTCTTTATTCTGGATCCCAAAACCGGCGATGTTATTAAGAATATTCCGATTTCGAAAGAAAAATTGGGCAATACCTGGAAACTAATGTACTTCCCTGAACAACAAAAAATCATCCTTAACTGTGCAAACGGTATTATTAAGATAAATGCGCTGACAGCATCAATTGAAGGTAGCCTGAAAACTCCTAACATTATTTATTATCCTGCACATCTGGATATGAATTATGATGATTCTTATCAGGACTATTCTATTTTTACGGCAGGTGATCCTAAAAAGCTGAAATTCAAAACCTTTGCATCCATCGACCTCGATAAAATGCAGATTCGCGGAACCGATGAAGCATGGTTGCTTTTTGCTGAAACACCACATTTCAGTCAGGGAGCTGAAATGTTTTTTAAACCGGATGGAAGTGAGGTAAAAATTTACTCTGTTAAATAAATTAGATAGCCGGTGATGGCCTTCGGGTTGTCACCGGCTTTTATATTTGAATTTCAAGAAGCTCAAGCGTTAAACACTTCGACTCCGCTCAGTGTGACATGGGAATTGTGGTGCAATTTTTTCTTTTTAATGACCTTAAATGCAATAACCCCGGCTAAGCGGCATTGGTTTCTCCCTTTCGGGGTCGAAGGACAAAACGAACCATCTGTCAATGGCAGCGGAGTCGAAGGATATTTCATACTATATTTCATCATGGGTTTTATCTACGACATTGAACCATAATTACAATTTTATTGATAAAAAGGCATCCGGGTTGAGGGGTTTTAACTATTTTTAGGCATTAAAACCAACTCAGCATCATGAAACACGAACCTCTGCACATCAACCTGAATCTCAACGTCAGGGGACTAAAACCCTCTGCTACACTGCGAATCAATGAATTGAGCAATAAGCTGATTAAGGAGGGCAAAACAGTTTTCAAGTTCGGGCTGGGGCAATCGCCCTTTCCTGTGCCTGAATCGGTGGTTGAAGCTTTGCGGCAAAACGCCCACCAAAAAGATTACCTTCCGGTGAAAGGTTTGTATGAACTTCGCAAAGCTGTAGCTGGTTTTAACCTCCGTCATCAGGGAATAGTTACCGATCCCGACGATATTTTGATCGGTCCGGGCTCAAAAGAACTGATTTTTTTGCTGCAACTGGTTTATTATGGCGATCTGCTGATTCCAACACCAAGCTGGGTTTCCTATTCTCCGCAGGCACGCATCATTGGTAGGCATGTGCATTGGATTCCGGCATCGCCCGACAACAACTGGCGGATGAGCCCAGAGCTGCTCGATATGGTTTGCCGCGATGATCCTGACCGGCCAAGGATTGTGATCCTCAATTACCCTTCAAATCCAACAGGAAATACCTATCCGATTGAGCGGCTCAAACTGCTGGCACAGGTGGCACAGAAATATAAGGTAATTCTGATTTCCGATGAAATTTACGGAATGATCAATCACAACGGCCAACACGTTTCAATTGCCCGATACTACCCCGAAGGAACCATCGTCAGCAGCGGACTCAGCAAATGGTGCGGAGCAGGCGGTTGGCGGCTTGGTACATTTTCATTTCCGCCAAGTCTGCGCTGGCTGCTTGATGCAATGGCTTCAGCGGCAAGCGAAACTTATACTTCAACCAGTGCCCCAATACAATATGCAGCAATAACTGCTTTTGAAGGCAACCCCGAAATTGATGAATACCTCAAACAAAGCCGCCGGATTCTCAAAGCACTGGCGAAGTATATGACTGATGCCTTTGAGGCTGCCAATATTAGAGTTCCGCAGGCCGACGGAGGGTTCTACCTTTTTCCCGATTTCAGCTTTTACCGCGAAAAACTGAATCAGAGGGGAATTTTCACCAGCAATGAGATGTGCAATGCAATGTTGAATGAAACAGGGGTTGCCATGCTTCCCGGAAGTGAATTCGGACTGGCATCAGGTGAACTGGTGAGCAGAATGGCTTATGTGGACTTTAACGGCGCTGAAGCACTCAAAGCAGCTACAGGAGAATGGGCCGACAAAAAGCTGAATTCACATTTCCCGGAACTATTCTGCCCGAAAATTACTGATGGCACAAAATCATTGGTGAACTGGTTGAAAAACCTTTAAAAGATTGTTCGTTTTGTCCTTCGACTCCCGAAAGGGAGAAACCAATGACGGCTGAGCGGCATTTGCAATGCCGCTCTGAACACTGGATAATTTGCAATTATCCAAATAAGCGACTTAAGGGATGAATAAGTCGGGCATATATTATTGAATTACAAATTCAATGATGTTCAAAGCGGCATTGCAAATGCCGCTTAGCCGGGTCGAAGTGCATTTAACATTTTTGCCCTACGTTTCCTTTTAAAAATGCATTGTTGATAATTGATCGTTAAGTCCTTCGACTCCGCTCAGGATGACATTGTAAATTATTGATTGTGTGTGTATTAAAAGGCAATGTTTACCTTACTTGACGAGTCGAAACCAATTTTCTTTACTAAACGACATTGCCCTTCGAAATGGTAATTCCCATTTTCTGCATCAGGAAAGTTGCATTGAGGTTTCGTGCAATTCCTGGTTTCAGTTTATAATCAAAATGAAGCTCATCACCGTTGATTTCAGCTTCAAAACTGTAGTTGGTAACATCCTCGGGGAATGATTTTTCCAGATTCCCCAATTCCAGATCGTGCGTGGCTATAAAACCGGAAGCCCCCAAACCTATCAGTTGAGTGAGCAAGGCTTTTGATCCGGCCTGTTTATCGGCAGAATTGGTGCCTTTCAATATTTCATCAAGAAGAATAAACAACTCCTCTCCCCTACCCAAACGATCAATCAGTTCTTTCAGTTTCAGCAACTCAGCATAAAAATAAGATTGATTTGAGCTCAGGGAATCGGTGGTGCGCAGACTTGTAAAAACCGGGGCAGGGTAACAGACAAAAGTCTTTGCACAAACAGGAGCTCCGGCGAGCGCCAGTATCATATTTACCCCGATGGTGCGGAGGTAAGTGCTTTTGCCCGCCATATTGGCACCGGTTACAACATTAAAATGGCCGCGGTGCGTGAGCAGAATATCATTATTAACCCGCACATTTTCCAGAATCAAAGGATGACCGGCTTCAGTTGCCTTAACAACAAATTCTTCAGTATTTATATCAGGAAAAATAAATGAAGGGCTTGCGTATGAAAAAGCGCCAAGGCTGGCGATGGCTTCTGCCTTTGCAAGATTTTCAAACCACAAAGGGACATATTCGCGATGCAAATCCTGCCATTGCTCCAACCGGCGCATCTGGCGGATATCCCAGAGCATCAGAAAATTAAGTACGAACCCCGCCAAAAAGTTCAAACGTGTATCGAGTGAGGCGGTGATCCGGCCAAGCTTCCTGATACTACCTCCGGCCGAATGACCTGCGGAACTAATATTCTGTTGCAACTTCAGCAACAGCGGGCTGATGAATGACTCTTCTTCCAGCATTTTGAAACGATCGGCATATTTACCAAACAGCTCAACCCTTCGGCTGAGCATTATGTGGCGACGATTTATGGCTTTAATATAGAATCCGCTGAACCCGAGAGGCAAAAGCATATAGAGTAAAAACAACTGAAAAGAAAATACTCCGGTGATGAGCAGTGCAATGGCTGTCAACGAAAAAACCGGAGTCAGCCAAACAGCAAGTCCAAAACCTTTTGACATGAACAGAGGCCGGAGATTCAACCATTCATACAGTGAATCAAGATCGTTGGTGCTTTCATCGGCTACCATGCCGTGAGCGCGGAATTTTATACGCCAATCCGGCAGAGCCGCCAGTTCCCGCACTCCGGATTGTCTTTCAGTTATATATCCGGCGTTGGTAAGTGGAATAAGCAACCAATCCGATAAAGTTTTCTTTGCCAGGGGAGTTGCTGTTCGGTTGAGCGCCTGAAACAGGGAGTGATCGCCAAAAACATCAAGATCTGTTGAAAAAGTATGGCTGTGATCGGCAAACGCTGATCCGCCATCAAATGAAGTGTATATGCCTTTGCAGGCTTCAAGCTCCTGATTAAGAGCCAGAATGCAGGAATCATTAAAACGTTGTTTCCGGAGCATTCTTTCATGAAAAACAAGCAAAACAATGAACCCGGTAAATAAAACTGCTGCCAGCCACCACCATATACTTGCGGAAACAAAAGCCATGATAGCCAAAGCCAATGCTCCGGCAAAAGTAATAAACCGACCTGCGGAAAAAAGTTTGCCATTCTTCAGCAACTTCTCCTGAAGCAGCAAAGATGCAGATAGCATTCGGGAGTATGTTTCCGGTATGTTAGAGTGGCTCACTATTTCCAGTTTTTAAAAGGGTTCAGGGCTATTGCAGCATTCAGGTAGCGATCGTCACCGGTAATTTCTTCGCCAATCCAATCGGGTGTAATGAATGGAAACCCTGAATCGGGCAGCTCAATTTCTGCAACCACCAAACCCTGGTTATCGCCTGAAAATTCGTCAACTTCCCAGCAAAGCTCCCCCTGAGGAATGCGGTAACGCAACTTCTCAACTACCGATCCGACACACAGATTATCAAGCATAAAAACAGCATCTTCCATGGGAATTGCATATTCAAACTCATGCCTTGTTGTATCGTTTACCTTCGATTTTATGGTTACAAAGCTTTTCTCGCCAGCCATTCTCACCCTGATTTCACGATCAGGGAATATGGCAAGATAACCCTGCCGGTATAAGAGTGGATTAGCCAGCGACCTGTAACTGCTGTTCTTTACTAAAAATTTGCGTTCAATTTCAAGGGCCATAATATTTGCGGGAATTTGAATAAATGTTGATGAGTTGCTTCGACAAAATTAGCGATTTACTCTATCTCTGATCGCATTAATCAATGTTGTCCGGGAAAAGTATGAGATTACTCCCTTTGGTCGGTTCTTTGCTAACACTAACAATGACAGATTAGAATATAATCAAATGCTGATCAAAGTAAAAATCAACCTTAGTAACTCTTAATAACCTTAGTAACAAAACCGACCCCAACGATTTTTGAACCCTGCCTGCCGGAGTGGCACGCAGGCAGGCTTATTTCTTCCTGAAAACCTCAATAAGCTGGCAACCTTTTCAAGTTGAGCAATAATAAGGTCAGGAAGAAAAAATAAGGTTGGAGGTGTTTGGCGGGTTGCCTGTTACTAAGGTTTAGAAGGTAAAAATAAGCCTGCCTGCGTGCCCCACAGGCAGGCAGGGTTGGTCCTGCTCACATTAAAGTGGAGAAATACTTTCATTTTTTATTAGACCTTTAATAAGGATGCCTTTAACAACTGTCATCTCCGCATTAATTTTCCTTGACAATAATAATATTTAAGCAAAACTGACATTGAAGTATTTAGCAACCAAAGTAATCACTTCATCATTTTTCAGCGGCTTTGAAATATAATCATTACAACCTGCTGCTAAGGCTTTTTCTCTGTCGCCTGACAACCCAAAAGCTGTTTGGGCAATAATAATCACCTCTTTATTCATCATACGGATTTGCCGTGTAGCTTCCAGACCATTCATCTCCGGCATTTGAAGATCCATAAATATCAGGTCAATATCAGGTTGCTGACTGAAAGCTTCTATGGCTTCTTTTCCTGTCCCTGCAATGAGAATCTGGCTACACCAGTCATGCAGTATAATCTTCAGGAGCTGTTCCGATACTTCATCATCTTCGGCAATCAGGACTTTAATCTTTTTTCTTTGATTCAGGGGTTTCTGGATTTTAAAACTGCTGTTTTGCGCTTCTTTAATTTTTTTATCGCAAATTTTACCCTTTATGTAAGGAAGTGTAAAATAAAAGCTTGTTCCTGCACCTTCAGCAGATTCAAGCCATATTGCACCGCCCAGAATATCAATGTATGCTTTTGCTATTGACAAGCCCAGACCAGCGCCTTGGGCAGCTCGTCTGTCTTCAAGATCGGCCTGAACAAATCTTTCAAAAATTGCGGCCTGCCTGTCAAGCGGAATACCAATTCCGGTATCTGTGACAAAAAACTCCAGATTATCTCCTTTTTTCTTATATCCCAGCACAATCGAACCCTCATCGCAAAACTTTATTGCATTCTTCACCAGATTGGCAAGAATTGCATAGAGCTTTTCGGAATCTGTTATTATTCCGGCTTCATCATCAGGCAAGGAATTAACAAATGAAAAACTGATTCCCTTTTCCTTGGTTTCGGGTGAAAAAAATGAATGAATGTCCTTAATCTGTTCATTTACATTGGTATTCGAACGCCTACAGACGATAAGCCCGGCTTCTATCTTCGAAATATCCATAATATCGTTAATGATATTCAACATGCGGGCACCACTGTTCTCTATAATTTCTATATACTCATTCCGTTCATCATCATTTAATCTGACGTGTTTAATCAATTGCGCAAAACCAAGAATTCCGTTCATTGGTGTGCGTATTTCGTGGCTCATATTGGCCAGAAATGCAGTTTTAAGCCTATCACTCTCCTGGGCCTTTTCTTTGGCTTTTACCAACTCTTTGGTGCGCTCATTTACAATTTCTTCAAGATTTCTGTTGATTTCCTCAACATGAAGTTTCTCGGCATCCAGCTTCTGATTAAGCGAGAAGTTTCGGCGTGCATAATATTCAATGTTATAAGCAGCAAACATTCCGATAAGGTTAGCACTTATAAAGAAAAAGTTATTGGTGATGAGCAACCAGGCAGGAGTATCGGCATAAAAATAGGCTCCGGCATTATAAATCAAAAGAATTAACCAACCCGCAATAGTTGCGTAAAAAAATCTAAGCCTGATAAAAAAGTATCCTGCCGAGAATACAAGCATCATACCGGCATAATAAGTATAATTTTCAGGTGCAAGCATCGTCATAATCGCAATTCCGGAACCACCTGCCACAGTGCTCAGAAGCACTAAGAACTGCCAGCTGTTTTTAAAGCTTTTTGTAAAAGAAAGAATCAGAACAATAACTAATAAAGGTATTACGAAGAAAAAACGGATGAAATGAAATAGCTGGGCATACTCAGGAATTATTTGAGTATCAAGGAATGCAAACGCTCCATAAAGCGCTATAACGAAAGCAAATGAAAGTCTGAATTGTTTTAAAGAATCTGCAAAATACGTCTCCTTGAACAGGATTTCATCGCGATCCGGAAAAGCCAGGGTTACCCTATTGTAAATCATGTCCTGACCTTTAGTCATCGTTCGCAGCTATTTTATAATTCATTTGGGGATGCGTTTCTTTCAAAAATCAAACTATACCAAATTTACAATTTTTACTATTAACATATATCTTATGTAAAAGTTTTATTTACTGCATATTGAAAAATTACTACACTTCTTCCATTGCCATATATCCCTGTTTTTCAATTATTTAAAATCTTTCTGCAAGAATTTACTTCCATATCCGGATTATTGTTTAGTTCCGGGATTCAAAAAATTCATCTTTCGAAAAAAAAATGCCACTTAAGCTGATCTGATTTTCACTGCTTTAAATAATAAAACAGCAAAGCCCGGAAAACCGGGCTTTGAAATAAAACGTATAAGAAAACCTGCTGAATTAATTTACAACTTCAGCTTCTGCGGGCATACTTTCAGTTGGAACACCTTCTTTCACTCTGGCGCGCTTCGGAACAATGCTTAACTCGTCAATGATGTTTTTTGCTCCGGCATATTTGTCGATGATGAACAATACATAACGAATATCAACACTGATGGTGCGTTGCAGTTCGGGCTCGAAAGCAATGTCGCCGCTCATGGCTTCCCAGTTACCGTCGAATGCAAGGCCGATGAGTTCGCCTTTTCCATTCAGTACAGGGCTGCCTGAATTTCCTCCGGTAATATCGGTTGTGGAAAGAAAAGCCACCGGCATTTCACCGTTTTCCATTGCATAAGGACCAAAGTCTTTCTTTGCGTACAACTCCTTTAGCTTTGCAGGAACAACAAATTCCCAGTTATCCGGGTCTTCCTTTTCCATAATGCCTTTCATGGTCGTAACATAGTTGTAATGAACTGCATCGGCCGGATAATAATCAAGTACTTTTCCGTAAGTAACCCTCATGGTTGAGTTTGCATCAGGATAGAACTTGCGGTCAGGCTGCATTTCGCGCAGTCCGGCAACAAATAAACGGTTGCTGCGTGCAAGGGTTTCGCTTGGTTTTTCCAGGTTTTTCTGATTTTCACGATATTGCTCCATAAATGCATTTACGAGTGAATAAGCCGGGTCCTTCTCTATTACTTTTGAAGATGGCTTTTTGAGGAATGCTTCTACCTTTTCAGGTGTTGCAAAAACTGATTTTGCAAAAATGGTCTGCGCTATTTTATTGAAATCGCCTTTATTCCTATCCACCAGCTTTCTGAACGATACAGGCTGCTGATTCACCGGCACATTCTCATAATACATCTGCAGCATGGCTGTAAGAAGTTTGACGTCCGTTGGCTGATTGTAATTTTTGAAATGACGATCAGCTGCTTTACGCAGATTTTCCTGCATACGTGCAATTTTCGCAGCATCAGGTTTTTCAGCTTTCAGTTCTGCAGCCAATCCGGAAAAGGACTGAGCAAGCGTCATAATTTCGCCTCCTCTGATAACTGATTCAACGAAGTAAGAGCGCTGCAGGGTGTATTCTGCCATCACTTTATAAACATTTTCAATGTCACTCAGTACATTTCCGTACTTTGCTTTCCGGTCAGGGTCAGCATTCACCCAGGCTGTAAAATCGGCTTCAATCTTTTGTTTGTCCTCATAAACCTTAAGGCGTTTCAGGCCACGGGTTTGCCCGATAAAGTATTTCCAGTAATTGGAAATTCCGGCATATTTTGAAGCATACTTGATTCCAACTTCGCGGTCTGCATCCATATCCTGACGCATTATGGCCAGTTTCTTTTCACGGATTTTTACGATTGTCGGATTGCTCAGGTTTATGGCAAGGTTTACTCCATAAGAAGTAAGATAGCGGTCAGTTCCGCCGGGATATCCCATAATCATTGCAAAATCGCCTTTCTGGTAACCATCAATGGAAACCGGCAGATGATGTTTGGGTTTGAGAGGAACATTGTTTGTTGAAAATTCAGCAGGTTTGCCATCAGCATTTGCATATACGCGGAAAAGCGCAAAGTCGCCGGTATGACGCGGCCACATCCAGTTGTCGGTATCGGCTCCGAATTTACCGATGGATGAAGGAGGTGCTCCTACAAGCCTTACATCGCGAAATACTTCGTAAACAAACAAATAGAATTCATTTCCATTGAAAAAACTTGCAACCCTTGCCTGGTAGAAATTATCCTTTGTGGCTTCGTCCTGAATGACTTTAGACAATTCAGCAATCTTTGCATTTCTGTCTGTCTCACTCATCTGATCGTTAAGCTGATCAAGAATCTGTTTTGAAACATCTTCGATGCTTACAAGAAAACGAGCCGTCAAACCTTCATTCGGGAGCTCCTCTTTAAGATTCATTGCCCAAAATCCATTGGCCAGATAATCGTGCTCAACAGTACTGTGCGATTGAATATTTCCGTAACCGCAATGGTGATTGGTAAGTACCAGACCCTGACTACTGATCAATTCACCGGTACAACCGTTACCAAACTGAATAATTGCATCTTTAAGACTGGAGTTGTTAACGCTATAGATTTCTTCTGCAGTGAGTTTAAGACCCTCTTTTTGCATGTCAACATGGTTCAATCGGTCAATCAGAAGTGGAAGCCACATGCCCTCATCGGCTTTCGCCAGAAATGACGAAAGCAAAAGGAACAGGATAATTAGTTTTTTCATTGTAAGTTTGAGTTTAGTTGTTAAATATATTTTTCTCCTTTTTCAATCAATACATCATTCACAAACTGCCTGATTTGCTGTTCGTCACCTTTTCGGCAAACCAGCAGTATGCCTTTGTCTTCCACCACAATATAATCATCGAGGCCCTGCAATACCACCAACTTGTCTTTTGGCATATTTACAATACAGTTGGTACTGTTGTATAGCATTACATTATGACCTACAACGGCATTGCCTTGTTCGTTTTTTGGCCGTGTATCATAAAGTGATCCCCATGTACCAAGATCGCTCCATCCGAAATCAGATGCAAGTACATAAACATTGTCGGCCTTTTCCATTACACCGTAGTCGATGGAAATGCTTTTGCAAATGGAATATGTCTGGTGAATAAAAGCATCCTCATCGGCAGATGCATACTTGCCTATTCCAGCCCTGAACAAATGATCCACTTCAGGAAGATGTTTGTTGAAGGCTGCGAGAATGGTTTTCAGTTTCCAGATAAAAATACCTGAGTTCCATAGAAAATCTCCGCTGGCCAGGAATTGGGTTGCCATTTCGAGTTGCGGTTTTTCGGTGAAGGTTTTCACTTTTTTCACCCGCTGATCTGATTCACAACCCTGACTATCGTCATATTGAATATAGCCGTAACCGGTATCGGGCCGACTTGGCCTTATTCCCAAAGTAAGGAGCCAGTCATTTTCAGATGTAGATTTGAGCGCGGCAGTAATTACCTCTGTGAAAACATCTTCTTTCAGAATAATATGATCGGAAGGGGCAACCACAATATTGGCTTCCGGATTCCTCTGAAGTATTCTGTAATTCGCATAAGCAATGCATGGCGCTGTATTGCGTCTGGCAGGCTCGCAAAGCACTTGTTCTTCGTTTACAGGAAGCTGGTCAAGCACTTGCTTTTTATACATTTCATTGGTGACAATATAAATATTTTCGGCAGGGCAAATTGAGGTAAAACGCCTGAACGTGCTTTGAATGAGAGTTTCTCCGGTTCCAAGAATATCTATAAACTGCTTGGGGTGGTTCTGTCGGCTCATAGGCCAAAACCTTGCGCCGACACCGCCGGCCATAATAATACAGAAGTTGTTCTGATTCATATTACAAAAGATTGGTTGGTCAATTTGTTTGAGATTCAGTATTTTGGTAAAATTATGGATTTCCTGATAAATCTCCTAATGGATTAATTTCTGCCATCGGACTGAACAAATAAATTCGCTTATTATTCAGGCATTCGCATCTGAATCTTTTACGCAATTTCGGGCCTTTAATAAAAACTCTGCCATCAGGCAACGAAAAATGCGAGTATTCAGGAATCTCGGTAATCAGTGTTACATCTTTCGACTCATCGAATGATTTGAGTAAAGTTGCCAAAGGCTGATTGGCCATGCTGGAAGCAGCCGGATTATTGAGATAATGTCCAAATACCTGAATAAACTTTTCATCAAGATTCTCAATTGTCAGAAAAGGCAATGATATCCTGCGGTAAGCTGCTTTCCATTCGCTGCCGTGAGGCAGTAACCTCTTTTTATATTTGAGGAATATTTCAGCATGTGCCATTTCGTGAAGCATGGTTACCAGAAAACTATATGGGTTCAGATCGTGATTGATCGATATAACAGGTGGAACCACAGCTCCCCTGTTACGAAAATCGCCCAGCTTTGAACGTCTGCTTCGCGAAATGCGTAAAATCACATGATTTTGACCAAACCACTCAGAAATCGGTCCGGCACATCCATGAGGAAGGAAATCCTCAAGCGCCTGTCCCAGCGTTCTATTTTTGTTCATTGTAGCTGAGCACACTTTTTGGGCTGGCATCATATTTATAACAGCCGCAATCGCGGAAACGTTTACCGCTCTTATATTTGTTCTGCTTGTAAGCAGGGGCTGAACATGAAGCAACAATCACCAGAAGAAGGAGTGCAACAACTGCCTGAATCGTGTTTTTTCTATTTACCATGAATTGAGTTCCTTTGCGTGCCCAAAAATAATAAATCCTGCCATGTAAGCGAGGAAATCGGCAGAATATTTAAAAGTATCTTAAGGAACAGGCTACGGAATCAACCTTTGAATTGTATCTGAAAGGCAGGCTGATCGCGCATAGTAATGCGGAAAGGATACTGATTTTATCAGATAACCAATGGAATGCTGACAGTAAATGTTGTTCCGTTGGATTCATCGGTTTTGAATGAAACTTCACCACCCAGATATTTGGTTGTGAGAAGTTTTACTGAATAGGTGCCCAAACCACGGTCAGCTCCTTTGGTTGAAAACGAGCGTTGAAATATCTGCAGCCTCACGCCTTCAGGGATAAACCCGGGATTTGAAACTGAAAAGATAATTTTATTGTGGGTCTCGGTTGCTTTCAATGTTACAGTATCGGTTCGGAATGAGGCTTCCAGGGCATTCTTGACAAGGTTAATCAGAACCCTTTTCAGCAATTGTGTATCGGTGCGGGTTTCGTATATTCCTTCGAAAGGTTCCACCACAATTGTTTTGCCCTCAGCCATTTTGTGATGTTTCAGATAAGCAGCAACATCGCGCATAACTTCTGCAACTTCGTATATCAGCACATTTGGAACCAAATCGCCGCTCTCTGCTGCCGTAAGTGCCCGTTGCGACATAATATCTTCAACCAGATCATGTGCAGCTTTTTCAGCGAACTCAATAAACTCCTTCATCATTAATGGATCTTCAGCTTCACGCAAAACATAAAGCAAGCCATTTAAGCCTGTTGCGGTATTCAGCACATCATGAAAAAACATTTTTTCAAGTGCCCTGCGCCTTTTCTTATCGCTGATGTCTTTAACCGCAAAAATTACAAATCGTTGACCATTAAATGGAAACGGAGTTGCAGTGACGTGCAGATCAAATGAATGTGTCTGACCATTGATCTCGGAAGTAATCCGGCATTCATCATTAACTTGTTCACCGGTACGCTGACATTCAATTATGGCGTTTACTGCGCCACAAAATCTGCATGAATCGGTTGTGCCGCATCCTCCTGCAGTTTCGGCTGAATGAATACAGCTGAGCAATTCTCCCGGACGATCGCCCAGATAATCATCCTGTGAACTTCCCGAAATAATTTCAAGCAATGCCTTGTTTGCATAAACAATCTGCCTTTCGGGTGAAAGAATGGTGGCTACATCGGGCATCGCATCCGAGATCATCCTTAGCATGGTATTACCGGATAATTCATTGTAAAAATCAAGAATATCTGCTTCAGGGGTGCGTTCAGAAGCGGCAAACATGGTGTCTGCCTTAAATCCGATTATGTTTTTCATGCCATCAGTGGTTAAAGATTTTAAACAGGTAATTTAGCTTTTGTAGTATGAGCCAGTTTCAGAGGCTCAATATTAATAACATATTCAATTAAAAGTAACCGACACAAATGCTAATCAGAACTTTTATAATTAGGGTCTGCTGAGAAATATTCAATGATCATATTATCTGCACCTTACAAAATTAATTTTGAAGATGCAAATCCCTTAGGGATTGCCCAGGGTCAACGCATTTAAATT
>DHVX01000057.1 GCA_002412885.1 Bacteroidales bacterium UBA5197 | reverse complement strand
TAAGTCGTAGGAATTGAGTGTGAAACCGGGTGCTCAAAAAACAAATGATAATCCTTAAAGTTCAGATTGACTTCATAGTCATAGTCACGGGGTGACTTCAAGTAACCCCTCGACTATCTAAGCTATCTCATCAAGTCACCCCGTGACTAGAAGTACCCTTGGAGCCCAGATGAATATGGAACCATATAAGTTTTGATACTCAGGAAGGCGTTTTAGGACTGAGAATTTTATGATTGAGAGGGTATGTAGTTTAATTCTTGAGCATGTCTTCAGGAATTCAAAGAGATATTAAGAAATAATACCCATCCTGTCTCAAATTTGATAAACGTTATAATTTATTTATATTTGTGCTGGTCAAAACAACTTCAGGCTTTAAGTGGATAGAATGCAGCAATTATAAAATAATTGCAGATTTTTTTAATTTTTCGAAAGAGAATTAAGCACCGGCAAATTGCTGCAAGGTTAATTTTTTATTTACCATTGAGAGTTAAAAACACAAAAACTGCTATTTATTTACTTTTATATCAATATGAGAGAAGCCGCAAGATTTTTTGCTCAGATTTTATTAATGTTTCTATTTGCCGGAGTTATTTACGGTCAATCTGATAAGTTATTCTTTCTGGATAATTTCAGGTCGAATGCTAAAAACCAGAGAATAGATTCCGTACTAAGGATGAGTGAGACTTATGCAGAAATTAATCCGGATACCACTTTGTTTTTGAGTAATTTGATCATTAATGATGCAATTTCAGATAAAAATTATAAAGCAATCAGTAAGGCTTATAAAAATATGGCAGATGCCTATTATTACAAAAATGATTATGCAAATTCACTGTTATTTTATAAAAAATCTGCAGAAGCTGATTTATTGGTTGTTAGTGATACAAGTGGCTTTTATATTGATAGGATCAGTGACATTGCATATTGTTATATTCAGCTCGGACTTCATGAAAAAGCAATAGAGCTTGATAAATCCGCTCTTAAGTTAAATCAAAGGTTTAATCGGGCCATGGAAACCGCTGATAATCTTAACAATCTTGGCAACAGCTATTTCTATTTAGGTCAATACAATAAAGCGATAGAATATATGACAAAAACCCTTGAGCTTGATAGGAGGTCAGGCGACTCAGTAGCTATATCCGTCTCACTCAACAACATAGGTATGGTTTACAGTCGTTGGAGAAAACACTACGAGGCTCTCATTTTTTATGAAGATGCACTAAGCTATACCACAATTCAAGGTAGTAAAGCCATCAGATATAGCAATATTGGTATGGAGTGGTATTATCTGGGCGATTATAAAAAGGCTCTTAACTATCTAAGCAAAGCATTGGAAATTGATACAGAAAGCCATCAGACAATAAAAATCGGGGTTCGAAAGAACGAGATTGCAATTGTTCTTTCAGCCATGGGAGAATTTGACAAAGCATTGCGGCTTAATCAGGAAGCGTTAATTATTTTTAAAAATGCAGATATCAGGGAATCGCAAATAATTACACTATCTCATTTAGGCGACATTTATCGAAAGAAAGTTCAGCCTTCGGTGGCCGAGCGCTACTACCTTGAAAGTTTAGGCATGGCTATTGACAGCAAATCTCAGCATCATATGGCACAAAATTATAAGAACCTCTATGAATTGGCTGAAGAAAAGGGTGAATTTAAAAAAGCATTGGACTACTTTAAATTCTATTCAATCTCAAAAGATTCAATATTTGATGGGGAAAGTTATAAGCAACTAGCCAATTTTCATGTGCTTTATGAAACAGAAAAGAAAGAACAGGAGAACATGTTACTTATTCGCGATAATGAATTGAAGCAAAGAAATTACAGACTGGCAGTCGTAGTAATAGCAGGGCTATTTGTTGTTTTGATTTTGATTTTCTTTCTTTATAAAGTAAAAGCACGAAGTCTGACCCAAAATAAATTGCTCCTGGAGCAAGAAAAGAAACTATCTATCATGGAAATAGAGAGGAAAGCTTCTGAAAACAGATTGCTTGAGGATCGTATATTTGCTGAACAACAAATAAACAGGCTCGAAAGGGAGAAATATCAGACAGAAATCAAATTAAAAAATGCTGATCTGGCATCATCAACACTTTGTTTGATTAACAGAAATGAAATCCTAAGCGAGATCAAGGATAAACTAAAACAGAATCATAATACTCAAATAATAAGTGAAGTAGTTCACCTTATCAATTCAAACACAGATATAGATCAGGATTGGTATAAGTTCAGAACAACATTTGAAGACATTTATCCCGGGTTTTTCGACCGGTTGAATCAAAACTATCCACAATTGACCGATCATGATATAAGACTTTCGGCTTATTTGCTAATAAATCTCAGTTCCAGAGAAATTGCAGGCTTGATGAATGTTTCTATTGATGCCACCAATAAAGCCAGACAGCGATTGCGTAAAAAGTTGAATTTGGAGCCGGAAGCTGATTTAACCCTATTTCTCACATCGGTAAAATAGTCATTTTTGCTTTTCCGGAACATTGCGAATTGTTTTCTGTGATTTATTCTCCTTTGGAATTATACTTGTGGAGACCGGGTAATTAAACCCTGTCTTTATTCCTGCAACTATCTTTAAGTAAGAAAACATATTCCTGGATATAAGATAGCTTAATGTTCTGAAGTTTATAATAAACCTCATTGAGTTTATCCCTTCGGGCAATAATTTTTTTTTAATTCTCCTGCCATGCAATTCAGCTTCTGGCTTTTGAGCAAATATTGTGAATCCAGACCAATTGGAATTGTCTTATGCTGTCGCCCCCCGGAAGTATTGATTGATATTCATGAATGATTTAATGAAGCAATCTTCGCTGATTATGTCGATATCCAGAAAGCAAACAACCCTTTCGTGAATAATGCCTTCCTAAGGAAAATCCAGAAAAAAATATTTAACTTTAATATCTCTGATGCAATAAACTAATTCATCAGATCAAATGGATTAAACCTCATGCAATAAATGGACTTATCTATAACCATTACCGCTGTAAGGATTTATAGTGGATTTCCAACCAAATTACTGCATCTGATAAAAATATTTTAACCCTGTCCTACCATTTGTCTTACCTGGAAATTTGTTATCAGCCAAGTCAGCATTCTATCTTTACTGAAGAAAAAAAATGCTTTTTAATGATGATCCATTCTGATATAAGTTTTACCAGACAACGAGCCAATGACGGGTTTGGGTTTGCCTGCATGAAAGCAGCTTACCAGTTTGGCATTACCGGACGTATGGATTATAACCATGAAGTGAAAATTCAAGCTGAAGGGGAAGAATCAAAAATTTTTGAATTCATCGAATGGATCAAAGTAAACGTAAAAGAACAAACTAAAATACACTACAAGAACTCATTCAACTACAATGGGGAATATAAAGAATTCGATATTTTCCGGCATAATTCACTTTAATCGGCTTGCACCTTAACAACACACTTTTATACCCTTATGCTATGAAATCATTAATCAAATTAATTATCGCTTTGGCGATTTTTTCAGGTACTTCTGTTTGCATTGCTCAGGATGCAGAATATGCTCCGGTTCCAGCAAAAACGGGAAGCCTTGATTACTGGCAGGCAAAAATAAATGACCCGCAATTTAAATATGCGGCATTTGAAAAGGAATTTAAAGAATATTGGTCTGACAAGCCAAAAGTTAAAGGTTCCGGATACAAGCAGATTGCCCGCTGGCTCATTCACCAGGAAGCTTATCTGAATCCGGATGGATCCCTCAGGCTTCCGGAAGAAGACCTGAACAATGCCATGCAGTTCAACCAGCAAAATAACAGCCAGACAATAACCGGGACCTGGATCTATGGAGGACCCGACAATACCATAGCCGGCCGAACAACTGCCATTGGTTTCAGCCCCCATAACGCACAGAAGGTCTATGTCGGAGCGCCACTCGGAGGACTTTGGGTCTCTGACAATGGAGGTATTAGCTATCAGGGGATGAATACCGATAACATATCAGCACTCGGCGTATCAGCCATTGCTGTGCATCCGAACAATCCGAATGTTATTTTTATCGGCACCGGTGATCGCGACTCTGAGACAACAAGGGGAATCGGGATCTACAAATCGGTTGACGGCGGGCTAACCTGGACACCTAAACCAATATCTAATTATCACGACAAAGTAATCCATAAGATTTATTTCCATCCTAACAATCCGAATATTATGATAATTGCCGGTAATTATGGGATATACAAGTCTTATGATGGCGGGGACACCTGGTATAAAAGGCTTGCTGCCTTCCTGTGGGATGTTGAGCAAAAACCCGGGGATCCCCTCACCGTTTACGCTGTCAGCGGTAGCAATTACTATAAATCAACCAATTTTGGAACAGACTGGGAATTAAAATTAACTACTTCCTCGCATCGTATTGCTCTGGGTGTTACGGCTTCAAACCCCGATAAGCTTATAATGCTGTGCTCCAAAGATTCTTATTTTCATCGTTTCTATGTTTCAACGAATTCAGGCGAGTCGTTTACACTTGTTAATGTAACTGGGTTAGAGAATGAAAGACAGGGTGGGTATAACCTGGATGTAATCATTGATCCTTTGAATGAAAACATCATGTATGCTGGAATGGTCAACTTTTATAAATCAGTTAATGGAGGCCTCACCTGGGTAAACCAGCAGGATGTTTATGCTGATGATCAGCACACATTTGAGTTTCATCCCGTTACCCACCGTTTATTTATCGGAAATGACGACGGTATCTGGTACTCCGACAACGGTCAGAATTATGTGAGATCGGTCAGCGGGCTCAATATTACAGAAATCTACAGGATGGATGTTGCAGCCCAAAACCCGAACCACATCATAATTGGCAATCAGGATGGATCAACACGAGTAACAAATGGCAGTGCATACTATAATTCAATAGGAGGTGACGGGATTACCTGCAAGTTTGACCCCACCAATGCAAATTATGTTTACGGCAGCAGTCAGAAAGGACACATTGCGAGGTCAACCAATGGTGGGCTTGCAAACAGTTCTTTTACAAGTATTGCTG
Source organism: Bacteroidales bacterium UBA5197 (assembly GCA_002412885.1). GTDB lineage: Bacteria > Bacteroidota > Bacteroidia > Bacteroidales > Lentimicrobiaceae > Lentimicrobium. The sequence goes on along the minus strand of DHVX01000057.1, from coordinate 7,615 downwards.
GGTATAATATCAATGGAATTAATCAGGAGGGAGCTTTCCAGACTGCATTTCTTATTGACTATTTCAATCCCGATATCATGTTTGCTGGCATGAAGGATTTATGGAGAAGCAGCAATATCAAAACAACCAATGCTGGAAATGTAAATTGGCAAAAACTCTCAAATGGCAATTTCGGACCTGATGCAGCCATAGAATTCATAGAACAATCGAGGGCCAATCGAGATATTGTTTATGTATTTACTAATCAGTGTAAGATATTCAGGACCAGCAACGCCTATGATGCAAATCCCTCATGGACACAGCTAGTAAATCCAGAGCAGGGATGGGGGGTTAGATTCGAATCTCATCCTACTGATCCCGAAATTGTTTATATGGTATCTGGAAATAAGGTTTATAAATCGCTAAACCGGGGAGCTTCCTGGATTAATATTACTGCGGATCTGCCAAATTTGGGTATGAAGTCACTCGCATTTATGAACGGAAGTGCCGAAGGCCTGTACGTTGGCACCACTGCCGGCGTATATTACCGGGACACGACAATGACTGGTTGGGTCCCTTTTAAGACCGGCCTACCTCTTACTCAAGTTAGGGACCTGGTAATCAATTACTCAACCAATCCACCTCAACTTTTCGCAGCAACTTTTGGTCGTGGATTCTGGAAAACAACAGTTCTGCCTTCATACAAACCAGACCTGATCGCTTCCAATGGCACAGCAAGTGTCAACGGAACAATGGTAAGCTGTAATAACGGGATTCTGAATACAGAATCACAGGTTACCATCAATGGATGTGAGGTTGGCTACTACCTCTCCCCCGATGATGCCTTCAACACCTTTGATTACCTGATAGGAACCGCCACATTACCACAGATGGCGCCTGGTATTCTGGCCCAGGCCCAGTTGCCTTCGACAAACGTTGCCCTTATTCAACCGGAAATACCTGTGGGCACCTATTATGTCGGTATGCTTGTAGATCATCAGAACGAAATCATCGAAACCAATGAAGCCAATAACCAGTGGGTTTCCCCGAATATGGTCACCATCCCCGCCAACCCGGCAGCACCGGTGAATGTTCAGGCCTCCGATGGAACCTACTTCGACAGAACTACCATTACGTGGGAAAACAACACCGGTGAGCCTTTATACTTTGCAGTATTCCGGAGCACCACCAATATAGTACTTTATCCCGGGAGAATAAGCCCCGAAGTATGGCAAACCACCACTTCTTTCGATGATTATACCGGCACAAGCGGTAAAACCTATTATTATTGGGTCAGGTCATCGCGCTATCCCGACGGCAGCCGCTCATCCGCACTAAGCGCTTACAATACCGGCTGGAGAAAGCTTGAACCACCCGCCAATGTGCAGGCAAGCGACGGCTTGTATTCCGACCGTGTCACCATCACCTGGGATCCGGCTCCGGGTGCCGATTATTACCAGATATACAGTTCATTCGACGGTGGATTACTGGAAGTGATTTCAGGACCAGGCTGGCTCCCTTTCCTCGGCAATTATAGTTTCGATGATGTTAATGTAGAAACCGGAATAACTTATACCTACTATGTGAAGGCTGCCTTAAATGTAGCAGGAAACAGGGCTTCAGAACTAAGCGATGGTGATACCGGCTGGAAAACATTTACCACTGCCCCTACCGCCAGTGCTACAGATGGAACTTACACCAACAGGGTGGCTGTGAGCTGGAATTCAGTCCCTGCCGCAACTCATTATGCCGTATTTCGCAGCACGCTTACCCACCCGCTAAATGCTGCCAATATTTCAGGTTGGCAAACCGGCACTTCTTTTGAAGATATGACTGCAACCACAGGAATTGTATATAATTACTGGATCAAAGCAGCCAACAATTCAAGCGGAACGAATGCGACCGGATTCGGACCAAAAGACAGCGGTTTCCGCAATTTTGTCCCTCCATCTTCGGTTGCAGCCTCCGATGGTGTTTATACCGGCTATACCCTGATTACATGGACCAGACCGGCAGGCAGTCAATGGTCCAGGGTGTTCCGAAGTACAACCGACCCTCCGGTAGATGCCATTCCTGTAAGTTTTTGGTTAAATGGCAACATCTTTTCAGATACTTCAGGAATACCGGGCGAGTTGTACTACTACTATGTAAAAGCAGCCGGCAATGATACGCTTGCGGTGGTCAGCGATTTTTCAGCCTTCAACCGGGGCTACCGCCGGATTGAAGCACCAGTGGTAACCACCAGCCATGGTATTTATCCAAACAAAGTAGTAATTAACTGGGAGGTGACACCAGGTGCATCCTATTACAGGATAGGCAGAAGCACTGTCGAAAACCCGGCTGCTGTCACCTACCTGACTTCCTGGAGCAATACAATGAATTACTCCTATGAGAATCTCACTGCAGTTCAGGGCCAATACTATAACTATTATGTTACCGGGTCATTAAGCAGCGCGGGATTGCGTGCCGGCAATACCGGTTCGGCGGTTGGCCTGGCCGATGGCTGCGGAAATTACATTGATATTCCCGGATACAGAACCGCTTACTTTCATGGTACCACACTCGACATCACTGGCCGCATAGTAAACGAAGGGCCTTATGCACGGACAAATCCGGGGCAGATAGCACTGGCACTCGAACTTGATTTACCTGACGGAAGTCCGGAATGCTTCCTTGGCACCATAGATATACCGGCACTTGGACCTGGAGCCTGGTACGACTATGAGTTCACTATTGACCTTGGCGGTGTAGAGGGCTTCGGCTCCGACTATGGTGAAACATGGTACGTCGCCTGTTATACATCATGGGATAATTCAAACTGCGACTCCGACCCATTTGATGACTATGTTGTCTGGGAAGAACTACCCTTTTACTACACTGATGCCTTATTCGGTATTTATATTGTAGGACCCGGCACTTCCGATTTTTCAGACCTGGCCGCAGTAATTGAGGCACTGCAAACACGTGGAATCTCCGACAATGTGTTTTTCCACCTGAAACCACTCCTGTACCAGGAAAAGATAGAAATTAACCAGATCAACGGGGCTTCTGCCAACCGCATCATTACCTTCCGCACCGATCCTGCATTCAGCACACTAGCCGAAATCAGGGGTACACCATCCGAAGATGCAAACTTCACACTGAAGCTGAGCAACAGCTCCTATCTGAGATTTGAAAACCTGCACCTAAGCACAGCCGGCTACGGAAATTTCCAGTCAACTTACGGACGGGTAATTGAGATAGGAAATGGATGCAACCAGATTACCTTTGATTCCAACCTGATTACTGGCAATACCGATGCCTCTTCCAGGAATGGCGACAATATCGCCGTACATGCCGGCAATGCAGCCATTAACGAACTAACAATCAGCAACAATGAGATTCTTTATGGCGAAATGTCAATCAAACTCTATGGCGGCAGCACACCAGAAAACTACATTCAGAATCTGGTAATATCGGGCAACCAGTGTTCAGATTTCCAGTTAACAGGTATTATGCTTGAAAAGGTAAGCAATCTCAATGTGACTGGCAATGTGGTTACACAGCATTCGGCTGCCACTACGGAATTGAACGGATTCCATTTTTTCGATATCAGCAATGAATTTCAGATTAATGCAAATCAAATTTCATTGAGTGGTAACGATGTCGTTGTCAGGGGTATGTTTATGCAGAATTCTAATTCTGATTCACCTCAGAACGGAATAATATCCAATAATTTCATTTCAGTTGGCGGCCAGCAATCATTTGTTTACGGACTTTATTTCTTCACATTCAAAAATACAAAGATTCTCCACAACAGCATCAATCTCTACGGCGCCGCCGGTTCATTCTCAACTGCCCTGCTGTTCGACTGTCAGGCAGGATCTACCATGCTGAACAACACATTCCTCAACAATGTGGCGAACAACAGCCTTGGTGGTTACAGCATGATTTACAGCGAAAATGCTTTAGCCCGTGGATTATTCAGCAATTGCAATTACAACAACCTGAGAACCACAGGCCCCTGGCTTGCATTGCTGGCCAATAATGATCTGGGAAACCTTGCAGCATGGAGTGCCGCAACCGGATTTGATGTTAATTCCTTTTCCGTTGATCCTGAATTCATCTCAGATACCGACCTGCATACAGCAAGTCCGGTTCTTGACAATATGGGCACACCCTGCATTGATGCAGCAACTGACATTGATGGGGAGCTGCGCTCTTTGACGGCACCCGATATCGGTGCGGACGAATATTCAATTACAGGCTCAATTGCTTCTTTGGACATTAAGGTCTTTCTTGAAGGGGCGTATATTGGTAATGGATTAATGCACAATATGTTAAATGCTAATCCGCAAATTATTCCCCTTGCTCAACCATACAATTTTGCTCCATATAACTACAATGGGGCAGAAGAAGTCAGTTCAATTCCAGTCGGGGTGGTTGATTGGGTACTTGTGGAATTGCGCGAAGCAGCTACGCCAGAGGTTGCACTTACACCCTTGGCAGGTTGGCCGAAAGCATTATTTCTGAAAGCTGATGGTAGTATTGTTAGTCTTGATGGATCGAGCTTGCCTGAGTTTGACAATCTTAACATTACCGGTAACCTTTTTGTAGTTATTCAGCACCGCAACCACCTTGATATAATGAGTGCAGCCGGGATGCCGCTTTCTGAGGGCATTTACAGTTTTAATTTCAGTGTTTCATTAAGCCAGGCTTATGGAGGAGGCTCCGGCTACAAACAAATTGAAACGGGCGTTTACGGAATGGTGTGTGGTGATGCCAATGCCGACGGTTCAATATACGTAACAGATTTCACAAAATGGGCCATTGATTTTGGCATTACCAATGTGTATTCTTCTTCTGATGTTGATATGAATGGTGATGTTTATGTCATCGACTTTTCAAAATGGGCAACCAATTTTGGAGTTTCCAATCCTCTGTCAGGACAAAAAAAGATTATTTATAAGTCACAAGTGCCGGGAGTAAAATTTTAAAGTTTCTAACTGTTAAAAAATAAACACATGAAAAACGTAACAATCCTTTTGGCAATGCTGTTGCTTTCAGGTGAGCAGTATGCCCAGCAATTGCATTTTAGATTTGCAAATCCGAGTCTGGTGCCTTTGTCAGGTCAAAACTATCTTCAGTTTACTGTTCAGGTGAAATCTGATGTGGCGAATACATATTTATGGGCAGGTCAGGTGATACTGAATTTCAATAATTCTGCCTTTAGTAGTACATCTGCTAACGAATGGCAGGTAATTCGACAAGGTGTATTTGCCGGAATTAATTCATCTGACAATAGTAAATATACCCTAACCAGGAGTATTTCTGACTCCCCAAAGGTTTACAATATTGCACTTACGGGAGAAGTGTCTGTTGCATCAAACGGCCCGAATTCAACTGATTTTGCATTGATAGATCATGTAGATTGGATGGATATGGTAGTGATACGTGCCAGACTTTCTGATCTTACCGGAGATGCTCTTGCAGGTATAGATTTTATTGAAAGCGCTATGAATGGAAATCAACAGTATATTTCTGCACCCTCTACATATGTGAATTATTCTAACCCTAATTCTTATGATTCAAAGGATTTTCTTCAGGATTACACTGGAAGATTTTATTCGGCTTCTGTCGGATGGTCGCAAATCTTAACTGGAACCATCAATTGGAACGAAAATCTAAGTACCACAGTCTGGGATGGATCAGCCGTAATAACGGCTGGCAATGAGGTCACTGCAAATGCAAAGAATCTCCTTATAAAAGATAATGCAGTTCTGACTATTTCACCAGATAAGTGGCTCAGCGTGTCAGGAACGTTGACTAATGATTTACCCACCAGCCTGATTATTGAAAGTGGAGGATCGTTGATTCATAATTCCAACGATGTGCCCGGAACCATCCAAAGGGAAATTACCGGTTGCAATAATCTGAGCATATATAAATATCATCTTGTGAGTGTGCCTTTATCGCAAAGTGCAAATCCGGTCAGCGGATTGTTTATGGGGTCATATTTATATGATTTCATTGAAAATCAAGGTACAAACGGTTTATGGAATCCTTTGGGAACTCCTGTCAATACCCCTCTTAATGTAAACAAAGGGTATATGATTTATTACCCTGATGAATCAATCACCTATAATTTTGCAGGGCCAATGCGAAGTGGCAATATTAGCCCTGAATTGAGTTTTACTGATTCTGATCATGGCTTTAATCTGGTTCCCAATCCATTTCCATCGGCAATTGACTGGACATTGGCCGCGAAAAGTGACCTTGCAGATGCATTCTGGATATGGAATTCTGAATCAAGTAATTATGGTGCATTCGGCACTGAAACAGGTATCGGAACAGTCGGTATTTCGAAATACATTTCGTCAGGGCAATCATTTTTTGTAAGGGCAGTCAACTCAAACCCATCATTAATCATTGCAAATAATAGCAGGGTTCATTATCCCCGGAATTTTCTTAAAAACAATGTTGAGAATTCAGGCTTATTGCGCATAAATGCAATCGCAAATAATTTTCAGGATGAAATTGTTGTCGCATTCAAAGATGGATGGAGCAGTGGAGCCGACAACGCGGATGTTGATAAAATGTTTGGTTCTGATGAAGCTCCGCAGTTGTACTGTTTAAACTCAGAATATAATAAATTAAGCATCAATGCAATGCCTCCTTTAGAAGCAAAGACAACAATTCCTTTAAACTTTTCTTTGAATGTTGATGCTGAAGTTACTTTTACAGCAAGTGCAATAGAATCATTCCCTGAAAGTACAAGTATTTACCTTGAGGATAATTTCCTAAGCACTACCATAGATTTACGAACAAATCCGGTTTATACCTTTAACCATTTCGAAGGGATTGCTGAAAATCGTTTTCAGCTGATTTTTGATGATGCTACTATTGGAACAGAAGATATCGGAGTTTCGGGAAGTAGAATCTACGTGCATGACGAATTCATTTTTGTTGATATTCCAGACATGCAACAGTCAAAAGCTTTTATCTCTCTTTACGATGCAACAGGACGGCTGTTGCATAACTTTACTGAAGTTCTGCATGGGCAGATTAAAGTGCCTGCTCCCAAAGTAAAGGGCGTTTATATTCTTCGCGTCTCAGGTTCTTTAAGAACTTTTACCGGGAAATTGATAATAAATTAGAAATTATGAATCGGGAGATCTCCTGATTTATTAAAAAAACTTTGTTTTTGTTGTAAAAAAATAATAAACATGAAAAAGATAAATAAAGTAATACTGGTTCTCGGTTTCCTGCTTTTAAGCATTAATGCCATCTCTCAAGGTCCGCCACCACCGCCACCACCTGATCCATCCGGCTCAGGAAGCAATGGTCCGGTTGGGGGAAATGCTCCTATAGGAGAAGGCATGGGAATTCTGTTATTTCTTGCGGCTGCTTACAAAGGTCTAAAATATTCAAAGTTCACCAAAGATAGCTTGACAGACAGCGAATAGGAGGCATTAAAGAGGGTGGTGTGGTTCCCGTCCCAAATACCCGTCTATTACCCAATGCGCCAGATAGATAAGTGGGGTGAGTAAAATGGCCAAAGTCACTTTGTAGGTATATTGTATCAATCCTACTTGTAACACCTGCTCCATGCTCCAGTTTCCGAGCAGGTAGAAAGCAATAAACAGAATAACAAAGC
>DHVX01000088.1 GCA_002412885.1 Bacteroidales bacterium UBA5197 | reverse complement strand
CATACTGAGCTGCTGAGCTGATCATTCGTGCATTGGCCTGTCGCATTCTGCGCGAAATTACCCGTGAAATATTCGAAAAAATCTTGAGTGCGGTAGGTCCGTTCAACTCAAAGAAATCTCTTTTCAGCATAAAAGTGGTGGTTTTATGCTTCGCCCTTGCGCTGGTGCTGTGTGGAGAATCCTCGGTAAGGGAACCTTCTCCCAAAAAATCAAAGCGGCTGAAATAGCTGAGTTTTGTTTCTGCTCCCAGGGCCGATTTTTTGAACAACTCAACTTCGCCATCGAAAATCAAAAAGATGGCTTCACGTGGACTGCTTTCCTGAAAAAGGTATTCCCCCGTATTAAATTTTCGCTTTTCAACAGCCGCAACAACCATTTCAATTTCTTCGGCACTCAGGCCTTTAAATAGTTCAATTTCAGTGATGAACCGATTCAGATCTTTGTTTTCCATTTTTGCGTAGTTTTTAGTTTTCTGATTTTTCAAGTCAGTTTTGCCCTGATTTTCAGGAGAGTTTATATGAGTTCAGGAAGTGATGATTTTGCTTCTGTCAGGTTAAAAAATGCAGTAATTTTATGCAAAGGTATCCTTATTCCTTATCGCTTCAGCGGAAAAGGGATTCAGTATTTTTTAGAATATTTTATGCTGATGGCTGGTAAGATTCCCGTGTTTTTGAGATCCCTTCCGGGGAGCGGGGACAGGCTCTTTTGGAAAATTGGGACCGTAGATTCCCGTCTATTTTATAGTGAGTATTGCTGACTGGCTTTCTGTTTATATCCGAGATTCATCCAGGCAATAACGACACCAGATGACATGAACATGATCAGGCTGTATATGGCCGGGCTGATGGTCATGGTTGGATTGTGCAGCAAAGTAGCGCAAATGGCAATGCCCAGTGTGCCGTTCTGTATGCCCGATTCAATGGATATGGTGATTCGCTGAGCCATGTTTAACCGGAACATTCGGGCAGAAAAGAATCCGATAATCATCATGGTCAGGTTAAGCGCAAGGGCTGCCGGACCAGCCTGTTTAAACGAAGTCGCCAGAATTTCCCTGTCGTTGAATACAGCTGCAAAAATGACCACCATAAGCAGGATGCCGGACATAATCTTCACCGGTTTGTTCATCAAAGCTGCGAACTCAGGCGCTTTGGCTCGGATGATCATACCTATAGCCACGGGAACAAGGGTGATGATGACCACAGAAATCATAGTATTGAGAACAGGAAGCGGGATATATTCCCCCTGTTTCATAAAATAACGGAGCGAAAAATTGACAATCAGAGGAATAGTGATAACGACAATAACGCTCGAAATGGCTGTGAGGGTTATCGATAATGCTGTGTCTCCCCTGGAGATGTGCGAAATCAGGTTTGATGTTGGTCCACCGGGACAGGCAGCAAGAACCATGATACCAACAGCGAGTTCAGGGGTGCTCATTGGAAAAATCAGTAAAAGAAGAAAACCAATGATGGGCAGTACTACAATCTGATTCAGTATGCCGAGCGCGGTGGCCTTAGGATAGAGCGCTACTCGTTTGAAATCGGCAGGCGTAAGTGACAATCCCATGCCCAGCATGATGATGCCCAATGAAATGGGAAGGAATATTTCAGTAAGAAATGTTGATTCCATAAATACAGGTTTTAGGTTGGTGCGAAGTGCATTACCAACCGCGTGTCTAAACTACAAAACAGATCAATACAAACACCTTTATCTACTTATATAAATCGGACTTTGTTAATGAAGTGCGATTTTGTTTTATAGGATCGTTAATTGCCTATCAACTGAAATATCAATAAATGGATGATTTTTTCTTCCAACGATCTAATATCCTCAATTCCCCCAATTTTCCCAACTTACCTTCCTCCCTTTTTGAACGAAAGTACAAATCAGATTTCCGCATCAAATATATAACCATTTAACATCAAAACTATCCATCGCACATTTAAACCCGTGAGAAGGAAAGTTACGATGAAAGGAAATAAGAACAATTTTAAGTTTTCAAATTCTTTGAGCTGGTAATTACCTGTTCTTTAAGCTCCTGCTTATACCGGATGATTTTGGTTTGTATTGAATTATCCATCGCGGAAACGATTTGAGCAGCAAGAATCCCTGCATTTTTTGCTCCGTTCAGTGCAACAGTTGCTACAGGCACTCCACCCGGCATCTGCAAAATAGAAAGTACGGAATCCCAGCCGTCAATGGAATTGCTTGATTTTATAGGCACTCCAATTACAGGTAAGGGCGATATGGCTGCCACCATGCCAGGCAAGTGGGCTGCCCCTCCTGCTCCGGCAATGATTACCACAATTCCCCGGGTATGGGCATTTGAAGCAAATTCATATAATTTTTCAGGGGTTCGATGTGCCGAAACTATATCAATTTCATATCCAATGCCAAATTTGTCAAGTATTTCGGCCGCCTGTTTCATTACAGGCAAATCAGAGTCAGACCCCATTACGATGCTTACTAACTTTCTTTCCATGATTTTACTTTGATAAGTTGTTTCACTTTTTCTGCCTTTTTTAGTGCACACTCCAACGATGATGACAGAATGGTTACGTGCCCCATTTTTCGGTAGGGTTTGGTTATTTTTTTTCCATATAAATGGATTTTCACACCGTCAATTGCCATACTCTCAGTTAGTCCTTCGTAAATTACAGGTCCTTCGTGGCCTTCAGCTCCTAAAATGTTTATCATTACCGAAGGCAATTTAAGTTTTGTACTTCCCAATGGAAGGTTTAGTATTGCACGCAGATGTTGCTCAAACTGTGATGTAATTATGCTTTCAATGGTATGGTGACCGCTGTTGTGCGGACGGGGAGCAACCTCATTTACAATTACTTCACCTTTTGTATCTATAAAGAACTCAACTGCAAGCAAGCCTTCCATATTCAGCAATTCAATAATTTCACTGGCAAGAGTAACCGCTTTTTCTGATTGTTCAATTGTAATTGAGGAGGGACAAATTAATTTATCTACAAGATTTGCCCTGGGGTCAAAAA
>DHVX01000066.1 GCA_002412885.1 Bacteroidales bacterium UBA5197 | reverse complement strand
AGCGAAGAAGAAATTTTTGCCCAGCTTCAGTCAAAGCATTTCGACCTGATTATTTTTATGGTGGGTGTTGAGAAAAAAGCACCGTTGCAAATAAGCGGAAAAATAAAAGAGGAATTCCCTTACATTCCTGTTTTTTTGCTGCTCAACAACAACAAGGATCTGAATTTTTTCAAAGGACATCCCCTTATGATACACATCGACCGCATTTTTGTGTGGAATGGTGAATCGAAGGTGTTCTTTGCAATGATCAAACTGATTGAGGACAAAATCAACGTTGAAAACGATACCAGGGTCGGTCTGGTGCGTGTTATACTGTTGGTTGAAGATTCACCACAGTATTATTCGCGTTACCTTCCGTTACTTTATAGCATTGTGCTGGAACAAACCCGCAGAATTATTGAGGATGTAAGTACCGACGAGCTTTACAAAGTTCTTAGAATGCGGGCACGCCCCAAAATACTGCTTGCGTCGAGTTATGAAGAAGCCCGCTCAATTATTGATAAGTATAAGGACTTTTTGCTAAGCCTTATCACCGATGTGAAGTATGATAAAAATGGTGTTGCCGATCCGAAGGCCGGATTTGAGCTGGTGAAGTACGCCCGCGGTATCAATATGGAACTCCCCATTATCATTCAATCGCACGACAGTGAAAATGCCCGTATGGCATACGAACTCAAAACCACTTTTATCGATAAAAATTCCGAATCTCTTGTTCAGGATTTTAAGAGTTTCATCACCCATTATCTTGGTTTCGGAAATTTTATCTACCGCAATACCGAAGGTGCACAAATAGCGATTGCGCGCTCGCTAAAGGAATTTGAATCTTATTTGAAGGTAATTCCCGATGACTCCCTGATTTATCATGCCCGCAAAGATCATTTTTCACAATGGCTGATGGCGCGTGGTGAAATTCAGGTTGCCAAAATTATCAATCCTGCCAAAGTAGGCGATTTCGAGAACTCAGTTAAGCTCCGAAATTATTTGATTGAAGTAATTCAGCAGTTCAGAAATGAGCAAAACCGGGGAAAAATTATCCCTTTCGAAGAAAATGCCTTGCTTGACGAAAGCAATGTGGTCAGCCTGAGTTCAGGTTCGCTGGGCGGTAAAGGTCGTGGTATTGCTTTTATCAATTCACTGATTTATAATTTCGATTTTGCTCAGGTATTGCCAAATATCAATATCCGAACTCCCAAAACCTCCATTATTGGTACCGATGAGTTTGAGTACTTTATCGATCGCAATAAACTGCATGAACAGATTTTGGAAGGGGTTGATTATGAAGAAGTCAAAAAGATATTTTTAAAAGCCAACCTCACCGAAACCCTTATCAAGCGATTAAGGATCTTACTGAAATACATCGTAAATCCCATAGCAATCCGATCATCGGGTTTGTTCGAAGACTCACTGATGCAACCCTTTGCAGGAATTTTCGAAACCTATCTTCTTCCCAATAACCACCCCGATTTTAACGTTCGTCTGAACCAGACCATGGATGCCATAAAGCTGGTTTATGCTTCGGTTTACTCAAAAGTAGCAAGGGGTTATATTGAAGCCATCAATTATAAGATTGAAGAGGAAAAAATGGCTGTAATTATTCAGGAAGTGGTTGGAAACCGATTCGAAAACAGCTTTTATCCCCACATAAGCGGGGTGGCGCAATCGTATAATTACTATCCCTTTTCACACATGAAGCCCGAGGAGGGATTTGCAGTAGCTGCTCTCGGTCTGGGCAAGCAAGTGGTTGAAGGCGAAAAAGCGTACAGGTTTTCACCCAAATATCCGAGCACCGAAATAAATTCACCCGCCGATCAGTATAAAAATTCGCAGGTCAGTTTTTATGCAGTTGATCTGGGTAAGGAAAAGCTGAATATGATGGAAGGCGACATGGCCGGACTAATAAAGCTCGATGTGGATGATGCTGAACGGCATGGCACACTCAGGCACCTGGCTTCGGTGTATGATGTTGATAACAGTCGGATAGTGCCGGGGCTTACACAGGCAGGTCCGCGCATTATTAATTTTTCGAATATACTGAAGTACAATTATATACCGCTTGCCAAAACAATCGAATCGGTGCTTGATCTGGTAAAAGAGGCCATGGGAGCGCCGGTTGAAATAGAATATGCCGTTGATCTTAACCGCGACAGCGAGATGAAGGCATCCTTTTATTTACTGCAGATCAAACCGTTGATCGGGAGTATGGAGGACTATAGTTTCGATCCTGAAAAAATTGACCCGGAGCAGGTTTTATTGATCTCAGAAAAGGGAATGGGCAATGGACTGATCAATAGTATTACGGATGTTATTTATATCGATATTCAGGCTTTTGATAAGCGGAAAACTGTTGAAATGGTGGCTGAAATTGAGAATTTAAATGCCTGGATGAGAAAGCATGACAGGAAATATCTGTTGATAGGGCCGGGCAGATGGGGCACCCGTGACCGATGGATAGGAATACCGGTTAACTGGCCACAGATATCAGAAGCCAAAGTGATTGTGGAAACAAGTCTGGAAGGTTATCCCCTTGATGCATCGTCGGGTTCGCATTTTTTTCACAATGTTACTTCGATGAATGTGGGCTACTTTTCAATTCAGCAGGAGCTTTCCGGTTCACACATCAAATGGGATGTACTGGATAAGCAAGAGCTTATTCAGCGAAC
>DHVX01000079.1 GCA_002412885.1 Bacteroidales bacterium UBA5197 | reverse complement strand
TTCAAGGACGACAGTCAACGTACCTGCAAAAAATGCGGACACCGGGTGCTGAACCCCAAGATCGATTTTGGCTGCGCCTCCTACTGCCCTTATGCCGAACAGTGCATGGGCGCACTGCCGTCCGATCTGCGGGCCGGACTTGCTGACCTGTTCAAGGACCGGTTGCCGCCAGCTCCACGAAAAATCCCGGAAATGAGAAATTTCCGGGATTTTTTTATTTCCCGGACTTATTTCATTTAAAAAAATCCGCTACTTTCACGCAGTAAAATAACCCATCAAATATGCCACTCACCTACCATTCGTATCTTAAAATTGAGGAACTTTTAGACCTTCAGCAATTTCGCTCGCCTGAAGAGCATGATGAAATGCTGTTTATAATCATCCATCAGGCTTATGAACTTTGGTTTAAACAGATGCTGCATGAACTGGATTACATTTCAAATATTCTGGAGCAGCATGACGACATACAAACTGCTTTTCACAGTATGAAGAGGGTGCTTACCATTTTAAAAGTACTTGTTCATCAGGTAGATATTCTGGAAACAATGACTCCGCTCGAATTCCTGTCATTCCGTGATTATCTTGAAACTGCGAGTGGATTTCAATCCTACCAATGGCGCGAACTTGAGTTTAAACTTGGGCTGAAGTCTGAAATTCATATCCACCGCTTTCCTGAGGGAACGGACATCCGTAAAAGATTACAATTAAGATACAACTCTCCTTCCATCTGGCATCATTTTATGGTTTCGCTCAAACTAACCGGTTATGGGATTCCATCAGAAGTGTTGAACCGACCGTATAATGAAAGCACCACCCCATCAGAGGAAGTGCAAAAAGTATTGCTGCACATTTATAAAACGAATGCACCGATTGCCGGGTTCTGCGAATTACTGGTTGATCTGGACGAAGGTATTCAGGAATGGCGCTATCGTCACCTAAAAATGGTAGAGAGAACCATCGGTTCTAAAAAGGGAACAGGTGGTTCGGCAGGAGTTGAATATCTGAAAAATTCATTGTTTAAACCACTATTTCCCGATTTGTGGGAAATAAGATCGTCGTTTTCGAAATGAGCTTCAACATAAAAGATCTGACCAGCCATCCGAATAAACTGGCTGCCCATTATTCCTCGTTCAATGTTGGCAGCCGGCTGCTGCTTACCGGTCATTCTCATCAGGCATGGCCCGATGTAGCTATGGAAGGCATGAAAAAATCGTGGGAAGATGCCGCACTATTGGTGGATGAAAAGTGGGGAAAAGCATTTGAAAAAGCACAGGAGGTTCGAGAGGGCTATTCGCGATTGCTTGAAGATACAAATGGCTATATTGCTCTGGGAATCAACACCCATGAACTGCTGATCCGGTTTCTTTCGGCGCTGGATTTGCGAAAGCGTCCCCGCATTGTTACCACCGACGGGGAGTTTCATACCATCCGGCGACAAATGCTTCGCTTATCGGAGGAAGGAATTGAGGTTGTAAGGGTTGCATCTTATCCCGTTGAGAATGTTGCGGATCAGATTATCAATCAGATCAATGACAAAACAGCGGCAGTATTGGTTTCTTCTGTTTTCTTTGAAACCGGGCTGATAAACCCCGGACTTACTGCGATTGCCGAAAAATGTGCCATTCATGGAACGGAATTGCTTGTTGACACTTACCACTCATTAAATGTGGCTCCCTTTTCGGTGAGAAAACTTAATCTTCAAAAAGCTTTCATCATTGGCGGTGGTTATAAATATTGCCAATTGGGTGAAGGAAATTGTTTTCTTCGTTTTCCTGATGACTTTAAAGGAAGGCCGATCATTACGGGTTGGTTCAGCGAGTTCAGTCTGCTTGGTGAAAAGAAAACCGATCAGATAGCTTATGGCCAGCGTGAAGATCTGTTTGCCGGATCAACCTACGATCCTGTGAGCCATTATCGTGCGGCAGAAGTATTTCGCTTTTTCAGGGAGCAAAAACTTACACCGGAGTTTCTTCGCGAAGTCAGCCTGCATCAGGTTGGAATACTGGCTGAATCGTTCCGGAATCTTGATTTACCAGAAAAGATCATCAACCTTGACAAAGAAATCAAGCCTGATCAAAGAGCCGGTTTTCTGGTTCTTCGCACCGAAAACGCTGCTGATATCAACGTTGAATTAGCCAAAGCAGGTGTTTTGACCGACTTCCGCGGCACATCGCTGCGTTTTGGCCCTGCGCCATATTTATCTGACAAACAGTTGACAGACGCTATGGGTATTCTTGGTGAAGTGGTGAAAAAATTATAATGGATTCTATCAGAATCCTCTGCCGAACATTTCCCAGAATTTAACTTCCAGCCCGGCCCAACGCTGAAGTGTGGCACCCGAGAAATCGCTGCTGTAATTTGTAAGTAAGGTCTTTGCCTCTTCTGTTTTGTTTTCTTCCAGAAGTTTTTTGGCTTTCAGCTCAAGGACAGGCATTTCCATACGGGCTTTTTCTTCAAAACTCAAAACATTTTCGAGCATGATTTTGTTGGTTTTTCCCCAACTTACCGTGGCTAATTTGTTGGCTTTCCGGTAACCCCACAAAGCGGCATCTTCGCGGTAGGATTTTTGTCCACAAACTTCCCATTTCAATGGCACTTTGGTGATGCCGGCATAAATCGGAACCCGTGGACTTTCGCCGGGATTGTCGAATGAGAACCATGAAACGGCACCAATTTCGTCGGGGAGCCATCCACGCAACTGTGTGATGTGTGAATAAGAACACCACGACACAGAAACTGTACGCTGAAAATCAATGGTTCCCGGTGCAATATAATTCAATGTATTGCGCATATCGGTTGTCAGCCATGGATTTGCAACAGGGCTTATGATGGTATCCTGACCAATTTCTTTTTTGTTTTTATCGTAATTCTTCTTAATCATTTTTACATGCTGAGTCATGTCGTATGCGCTGCCGGTATAGGTTTCACGGTAAAGTCCGGCGAGCATTTCAATACTAATCTTTCGCTCAGGCTTAACTGAAAAAGGGAGTTCATCCATATCCATACTCAGATTGAGCGATGGAGCCAATGCATTCAGCACAAAAAATTCGCGGATTTTAAACGGCTTCTCAGCTTTGGCGTATGCTTTCCAGAATTTAAAAGGCTCAATTCCATCCCACAATCCAAACTCCAGGGCAACATCTTTGACATTGGCGCTGGCCATAAAAAAATCGGGTTTACTCAGATCTATGATGCCAATACGAGCAATATTGGCCGAGATTCCAACATGATCATCGGGAATGCGCTGAGCAGCCCAAACACCTCCAATGCGATTTTTTCCCTCTCCAAGAATTTCCATTTGCCACACTTCACGGGTATCTGCAATGGTGATGCACTCACCATAATCTCCGTAACCGTATTCTTTAATCATGTCGCCAATGAGCCTGATTGCGTCGCGTGCATTGTCGCAACGTTGCAATGCAATGCGCTGAAGTTCTTCGATAAGAAACATCCCGTTTTTGTTAACAAGCGTATCCGGACCCACAAAAGTTGTTTCGCCCATAGCCAGTTGTTTCTCATTAAGCGATGGATAAGCGGTGTTCAGGTAAGCATAAGTGTTTTTTACCTGAGGAATGCGGCCGGCAACTGTGACTTTGCGCATATCGTCGGGAGTTTCGGTGTGCAGCGTTCCTTTATAAACAATATGGCTGGCGGTATCAGCATGTTCGGCAGCTTTTTCCATACGAAGCCAGGTGCGATAGTTGCCATCGCAGGTGTGGGCAGTAATTACCGAACCATCAACCGATGCATTTTTACCAACCATTATACTGGTGCAGCTTTCTCCGAAATATGGATCGCCGGGTTCAACCTGAGAAAATGCCGTGAATTGAAATAAAGCCAGGCAAACTGAAAAAAGTAATCTGAATTTCATAAGAGTATGGGTGAGTTATTTTTTTTGTAAATGTAGAAAGTTTTTTAGAAAATCATCTCTCAATAGGAAAACAAGTCTCAATCACTTCACCCGATAAACAGGTAAGAGTAATTTTTTGGTTGTTGGCGAAAGTCAAGGTAGGTGAAATTGGAATGAATAAGCTTAACAATTTACCAATATTATACCATCTTACTAATTTCCAATCCCATACGATGCACCATATAAAATGGGAGATTGAGAAGTGTAAACTCCTTCCCTGAGACTGTTCGGGCATTTTCGATTAAAAACGGCCCTTGCCATATCCTTACCGCAATTCTGTTCAAAGTTCCGTCCATAAACTGGTGTAATGAACGGAGCTTACCAATGCTTCCAGATTTAACTTCAACCGGGATCAACATTCCATGGTAAACAAAGGTAAAATCAACTTCCGCAGTAGATTGCTTTTTCTCACGCACCCAAAACCTCAATTTGTCTGTAAGGCTGTAAGTTGAAGTCAGAAGCTCTTGTCCAACGATATGTTCTGCTATCTTACCACGATAAACATCAGTAATATCATTACTTAGAAGCAATTGAGAAGTCATTCCCGAAGCAAAATTAACGAGCCCTGTATCCAATAAATGAAGCCTTGGTTTCATGCGAAGTTTTGGGAGAGAAGGCAATTCTGTTTCTGTTCCAGGATAAACCAATGAAATTAACAAAGCCTTTTCAAGAATAGAAAATGCCTCCTTCATATCCCTATAACGATAACCTGAATTTCCAAAATTCTCAAAAGTTACACGACTACAAGGTTCAGTAAAAACTATTGAAATTATTTGCCTGATGTGATTCGCAACGATTGATTCGGGAGCATATTTCTCGACATCCTCACTGTATGATTTCAACAACCCGCTATAAAGTACCTGTAATCGGATAAGATCCTTATTCCTTATATAATTATCAACTATTTCAGGCATTCCCCCAATCGTTGAATACATTTTGAAAAGCCCTGAGAAGTGATCATGGAGAAATGGGGGAATGACCTCCATCTCCAAAAATTGAACAGATTGATTATCTCCAAGAGCGATTAAAAATTCTTTAAAAGAAACCGGGTATAACATCCGGTATTCCACCCTACCAACGGGGAATGATATTTTACGGTCGAGGATTGATTCTAATAAGGAACCGGCAGTAATTACATACAAATCTGGCGCCTCTTCATAAAAGTACCTCAGCAATGCAACAGCTTTAGCCGAATTCTGAATTTCATCAATAAAAATAAGTGTCCGTTTATCCTCCCTCACTTTTCCAGAAATTAGAAACAAAGTAGTCAGCAAATCCTGAAAAGGATAAGGATTTTCTAATAATGCTTTGTCTTCCTGTTTTTCAAGGTTGAGCTTAATATATTGATCGAATTCATGAGCAAACATATCCACAACAGTGGTCTTACCAACCTGCCGTGCTCCACGTAAAACCATTGGTTTACGTTCAGAGCTCAAAGCCCATTTACGAAATTCATTGATTATCTCTCTGAAAAACATACATTTAAACAATTTTAATTAAACAAAAATAGTATAATTTCCCTTAGGTAAGGGTAATTTTTTTACTTTTCTGTCGGAAAGTCAGGGTAATTTTTCATGATTTTTGTCGGAAAGTCAGGGTAATTATTGGCATAATCTGTCGGAAAGTCAGGGTAACCAAATGATCAGCCCGTTTCATGGCTTCACATCGGAGAATAGTATATACCTTTGCTCTAAATTAACTCCATCCCATGACCGCAAACGAAAACATCAATACGCTGCTTTTAAAACTTACCGAAAGTTTTGATTCTTCAACGCTTATAAAACTCACACTCAGCAATAAACGAAACAAAACCGGTGAAGTAAATAATGTTTTTATCAAACCTGTAATGATAAAAGGGCAGGCAATGCTTTCGTTTGTTTACAGGTATGCAACCAAAGATATGACGAAAAACTTTGGGATTGAACAAGCAAAAGAGCAGATTGAAGACCAGTTAAAAGAGTCATTTTTTAATGCTGATCTGTTTACTTCTAAGGCAGATTATGCATTGCTCAGCAACAAAAAGGGCAACAGCAAACTGCTGAAGAAAGCAGCCACTTCCACTGAACTGCCTTTGTATCGCCACGATAATATCAAAAAACGCCTGATTAATCCTGAAAACAATGTATATCTGCGTGAGCTTGGCATAGTAACCGCGGAATGGAAAGTCAGATCGGACATGCAGGATAAATTCAAACAGATCAACCATTATGTTGAACTGGTCGATGACGTTCTGAAAACAGCGAAACTTCCTGAGAATTATTTAATTGCCGATATGGGTTCAGGAAAAGGATACCTCACTTTTGCGCTCTTCGACCATCTGAAAAACACCACTCCCCTGCCCTTCCGTATGATTGGTGTGGAACTCAGGCCAGCTTTGGTAAACAGTTGCAATGAGATTGCTGTTGCATCAGGATTTGAAACATTGAGTTTCGTCCCCGGCTCAATTAAGGAAGCAACAATACCTGAAATCAATGTTCTGATTGCTCTTCATGCCTGCGATACGGCTACCGACGAGGCAATCTATCGCGGTATATCAGCAAAGGCAGAAGTGATTATGGTGGCTCCCTGTTGCCATAAGCAAATAAGAAAACAGATAAATCCGGAAAATGCGCTTGGTGAAATCACCCGCCACGGCATATTTGAAGAGCGTCAGGCTGAGACACTTACAGATACACTCAGGGCTTTGATTATGGAAGCTTTTGGTTATAAGACCAATGTAATAGAGTTTATTGCAACAGAACATACGCCCAAAAATGTAATGATAACAGCTGTTAAGAAAGCTGATACCACCATTGCTGATCCGCTGGTTTTAAAAAGAATTGAAGCTTTAAAAACCATGTTTGGAATTAAATATCATCACCTGGAAAAGTTATTGGGCATATAGTGCAGTTGAGTTGATAATTTTTCGCAAACAGATATTACCTTAAAGCAGTGAATCAGGGCTTGACTTGATATTTTTTAGTTTTTGCAAAATGCTTGTTTTCAAATAGTCAAAGCCTGACCTGCAGGATTTAGATATAAATAGAAAAAGCGGGAGAATCTCCCGCTTTTTCTATTTATAAGTGAAAGATAAAGGCCAATTACTTAACGATCATTTTCTTTGTAACTCTTTCGTTTCCAGCTGTCACAACATAGCTATAAACACCGGATTTCAATGATGAAGCATTGATGCTAAGGATGTGTGATCCGGTACCAAGACTGCGCTCAGCAACTTCCAGAACATTTTGTCCGAGAAGATTGTAAACTTTCAGGCTTACACCTGCAGGTGATACAAGCGAAACAACAACTTCGGCAGAACCATTGAACGGATTGGGATAGTTTTGTGAAACCTGCAATCTGGCAGCTGGTTTTTCGGTTTTGTTGCTTCCCAGAAGGATAAAGTCAGATTCGTCGAAATAAACACCTGACAAATACTGATGAGTCAATGGATTATCCTGAGTTGCACCAGGAACTGAGGTAGTGACAGGAATGTGGTATTTTGATCCATCCTGAATAACCATATCAGAAACATGTAACCAGAAGTTTTCACCCCAGTATTCAGTAAGTGCAGTAACATTTACAGGCATTGTATATAGATTGCTGGTAACATCGTAACCCCATGTAAATACGTCAGGTTGCTGGTTTGTTTCAAAATTAATTCCCCATGTAGCAGGATCAGTATCTCCCCAGGTAACAAAAACCTTAGATCCATCAGAAGTACGGCTCATCTGAATGCGTTGATCCCATCCCATTCCAAATGGATTGGTATCGTCAACAACTTCGGTTCTTACTGAGTCAACAAAAATTGCATTCCATGTACCGTCTCCATTCATAAAAACATCAAAAATCAAAACAGGCTCTTCGGTGTAAAAATAGCTGAGAGAGTCAGGATGAACTGAATTTGTACTTCTTACAATTCCTGCAATGTGAAGGTTTCCATGGATATCAACAGTAGCACCGTTGTTGCGATTGCCGCCTACCCATTTATTGTACCAACGTGGAACAACCAGATCGAGATCGGCACGGGTAGGGTAAAGATTTTCTTTAAATGTGTTGATTTCTGAAAAATTGAAAGGTTCAGTTTTTTCCCAGGTTTCGCCATTGTCGGTAGTTTTATACACAACAGGCCATTCCAGACCGTATGGGCTATAATCAGGATCAGCATCTACTGCAGTTCCAAGAAGGTAACCAACAGAGCCATCAGGAGAAAAAACCAGACTGCTGGCATCAATGCGTCCATCTTCAAGCAAAGCAGGTTGAACCTGTACGATTGGTTCCCAGTCAAACTGGCTGGTTTCAGCATTAAAAGCACCATTCAAAACTTCCCAGCCAGTGCTTAAATAGCTGGTTGATGTTCCGTTCAAACGCTGTGATGCCACATGTGCATGACCATTTTTAGTTACATTCAAACCAATATTTAAATGGTTGATGTAAATATTTGGCTCGTTATTCTGGTAGGTGATGTTCTTGTTCTGTCCATCAAGTTTTACACTTCCGAAGAACTGTCCTTTCCATCCCGCTGCATCGGTAAAAGGGCCGGATACAATGGCAACCATATTTGCAGGATTGGTATTGCCTGCTGGGTTATAAACTACGGTGCTGGGATACCTGAAATTAAATCCAGTCTCAGGAGTGATTAAATAGTTTGACCAGGTTGCACTTTCATTGGCGCCCCAGGCAACTTTAATGTCGTTTCCTGTTGCACCAAGCGGTCCACCGGCACGGTTACCGAAGAAAACCATTCCAGCTTCAGGTTGTGCAGAAACAACGCGCTGCTCATAGCTGAAAATTCCATAAACGTTTGATGAAGATGCAATGTTGGTTTTGAGCAAATCACCGCTCCTGTTGTAGATTTCACCACCGGTATAGGTACTCTGAACGGAGGTTTCGTTGATGTGATTGATTCCCTGGTCAATCGGGCGCACTTCTGCTTTCCTGATGTTCGAAAGGTTGCGTTGTTGGGCACCGGCCAAAAGACCAACGCTCAGCGCGAGGCTGAGTAGTAAGGTTTTTTTCATTGGAGATTAGTTTAAATGAGTAAAAAATGAGTAAAAAAGTGAGGTCAGTATGATCTCCGCTGACAAAGGTAGAAATTTACTTCAAATCAATTACTTAAAAACTAAAAAAATATAGCGGTCAATAATTCACTCAATGCAGCAATTACCAAAGACATTGTAAAATACTTCATGTCAATCAGAAATGATATTCTCAATATATTATAAGTAGCTCATAATTAGCATCTTTCAATCCATACTCCATTTACTCCCACTATGAATACTTCTTCTCTATTCAGAAACCTTCCAAATACCTGATCTGCGATTAAAAATGATTGATTTTATCTTATTTTTGCATTTGGATTACATTTAATCAGATGTAATTTCCATTAATGGACTTATGGAAACACCCATTTACATTCCTACCCTGACCAAAACATACAGACGCTTGTTCGAATGCCTGATGTTCTATAATTAGACAGTTCCGACAGATTTGCTTTTATTGATATTTATATCGGGGCAAATCTGCAGTGAAATTCTATTCCTACCAATTCTCCGATATCTTTTATTTTTGAAATCAGGACTTCCATGTTTGAAAAACCCGATAATCCATCCGGCATTGCTGAAAAGTCAGCACAACCCTTACCCGGCATGAATGAGCGCATTCAAAGACTCCGCAAACTAAGCGTTGAAACCGAACCATCACTTTCAATTGAGCGGGCTTTGCACGAAACTGCTTTTTACAAAGAAAATTACGGCAAATACTCCATTCCTGTTTTGCGCGCCATGAACTTCCTTGATCATTGCCGAAGCAAGACCATATATATCGGCAATGATGAACTGATAGTCGGAGAGCGCGGTCCGGCGCCTAAAAGTGTTCCCACTTTTCCTGAATTGACCTGCCACAGTGTTGAAGATTTTCATGTACTGAATACGCGGGAAATGCAGCGTTACACCATCAGTCAGGACGATATTGACCTTTATGAAAAGGAAGTAATCCCATACTGGCAAGGAAAAACTCAGCGCGAACGCATATTCAGCCATGTGCCCGATACATGGCGTGCGGCTTATGAGGCCGGCTTGTTTACTGAGTTTATGGAACAGCGTGCGCCCGGTCATACTGCCCTTGACGGGAAAATCTACCACAAAGGCATGCTTGATTTCAAAAATGAGATTTTGGCAAACCTGTCTTCCCTGGATTTTCTGAACGACGCAGAAGCCACCGACAAAGCGGAACAATGGAAAGCCATGGCAATTTCGTGCGATGCTGTTATAGTTTTTGCCGAACGCCATGCTGAACTTGCCGGAAAAATGGCATCAGAAGAAACCGACAGCAAAAGAGTTGCTGAGTTGCTGAAAATCGCTGAAGTCTGTCGATGGGTTCCGGCAAATGCACCGCGAAATTTTTGGGAAGCCATTCAGATGTATTGGTTTGTCCATTTGGGAACCATTACCGAACTTAATGGCTGGGATGCAATGAATCCGGGACACTTTGATCAGCACCTCACTCCTTTTTATGAAAAGGGAATTCAGGAAGGAACATTAACGCGGGATGAAGCCAAAGAGTTGATTTCGTGTTTCTGGATTAAAGTGAACAACCATCCTGCACCACCAAAAGTAGGAATTACTGCACGTGAAAGCGGAACGTACAATGACTTCACAAACATTAATATCGGCGGTTTAAATAGTGATGGCAGTGATGGTAGCAGCGAAGTTTCTTACATTATGCTGGAAGTGGCCGAAGGACTTCACATATTGCAACCGGGAAATTCAGTTCACATAAGCGCAAAGACACCCGATAAATTCCTTCATGCCGCCATCAGGGTCATCAGACAGGGGCATGGGTTCCCATCGGTTTTTAATCCGGATATTTATATTCAGGAAATGCTTCGACAGGGCAAAACACAGCTTGATGCGCAGGAAGGTGGATGCAGCGGATGTATTGAAGTCGGTGCTTTCGGAAAAGAAGCTTATCTGCTTACCGGATACCTAAATGCACCCAAGATACTTGAAATCACACTCAACAACGGCATAGATCCGTTAAGCGGGAAAATGGCCGGGATACAAACCGGTGATCCGATCGATTTCAAAACTTACGAAGAACTTTATCATGCTTTTGTCAAACAGCTCCAATATGTGGTTGACCTGAAAATGCGCGTAAGCAATTACATCGACCGCATGTTTGCAAAATACGCACCGGCACCATTTCTTTCGGTGGTAATAGACGATTGCATCAGCAACGGACACGACTATTACGATGCCGGACCTCGCTACAACACCAGCTACATTCAGTGTTGCGGACTTGGCACCGTAACCGATAGTTTTTCTGCGCTTAAAAAACATGTTTTTGAGGACAGAACCTTCAGCATGGAAAGGATCATTAAAGCATTGAAAATGAACTTTGAAGGCGAAGAAGTCCTGCGTCAGACCATCATCAACCGGACACCATTTTTTGGCAATGACGATGATTTTGCTGACGATATCGCGACAAGAATTTACAATGACCTGTTTGAGACAATAGACGGCAAACCAAACATCAAGCCCGGCGGAAAATATCATTTTAACATGCTTTCCACTACCTGCCATGTTTATTTCGGGAAAGTGCTGGGTGCAACACCCAATGGACGATTGTCGGGAAAATCAATTTCTGATGGAACCTCACCTTCACATGGAGCCGACACTCACGGGCCTTCGGCAGTGGTGAAATCACTTACGAAATTTGATCATGTAAAATCGGGCGGAACGCTTTTAAACCAACGCTTTCTGCCAGGCCTTCTGCGCAAAGAGGAAGACCTTAAAAAACTGGGACATCTGATTCGCAGCTATTTTACACTTGGCGGACATCATATTCAGTTTAATGTAGTTGACACCGCTACTTTGAAAGCTGCTCAGGCCAATCCTGAAGATTACAGGGATTTGATGGTAAGAATGGCTGGTTACAGTGATTATTTCAACGACATGAATGCTGATCTTCAGCAGGAAGTGATGGAAAGGACGGTAGGGAAGTTCTAATATCCAATTTCCAATATCCAATTTCTAATTTCTAAATTCTAAATTCTAAATTTGGATTGCGGATTGCGGATTGCGGATCTTCTACATCCTACTTCCTACTTCCTACATCCTATTTCTTACATCCTACTTTAAAAAGAATCCAATAAAAACAACACTCCGAACATGTCCACCAGCCTGATTTTCGACATCAAACGCTACGCCATTAATGATGGTCCGGGCATACGTGTTGTCATTTTTTTCAAAGGATGTAATCTTCATTGTGCATGGTGCCATAATCCGGAAAGCATTTCGGCAGAAGCCGGAAAAATGTACACGCAGTCAAAGTGCATCAGATGCGGGAGTTGCGTGGTGGCCTGTGAACAAGATGCCATTTCGCTTTTTGCGGATGGTATTGTAATTGATCAGCAACGCTGCGTCATGTGTGGAAAGTGCTGCGAAGCCTGTCCGTCGATGGCTTTGGAGATGTCGGGCAAAGTGATGTCGGTTGATGAAATCATTGGTATCATTGAGAAAGAACGTATATTTTTTGAACAATCAGGTGGCGGAGTTACCTTTTCAGGCGGAGAGCCGCTTCTTCATTCTGAATTATTGATAAAACTGCTCGACGAATGCGGCAAACGGGGAATTCACCGGATTGTAGATACTGCAGGAAATGTCAGGGAAGAAACTTTACTGGAAGTTGCAAAACGCACTGATATGTTCCTTTACGATCTGAAAATGATGGATTCGGAACTTCACAAGCAGTGGACCGGATCAGACAACAGCTTGATACTTCAAAACCTTAAAAAACTGGCTGAAACCGGTGCCGGGATAATCATACGCATTCCATTGATTGGCGGAGTGAATGATACTGACGAAAATATTGAGCAAACTGCACGATTTATATCAGAACTTGCAGGAGACAGTAAAGAAGTCCAGTTGTTGCCCTATCACAACATTGCCCGGCATAAGTACCAGAAACTCGGCATAAAAGATAAATCTGAAAAACTCAGGGAACCTGATAAAGAAGCGCTGTCTGCTGCGCTTGAGAAATTCAGGAAATATGGAATAAAGGCCGGAATAGGTGGGTAAAAAAAAGAAAACCCTGACAGGGAAAATATCCTGCCAGGGTTTAAATCAAACTATTTTGCAAAAAAGCTGACAATAAACAAAACTGCAAGCACATACATAACCGGTGTAACTTCACGATGCTTCCCTGTAAAGACTTTCAGCAGCACATATGACAGCATTCCAAAAACAATACCTTCCGCAATTGAATAGCTCAGCGGCATCATAATGATGGTAAAAAAGGCTGGAATGGCTTCGGTAAAATCGTCCAGATTGATTTTCAGAATTGGTGACATCATAAACAATCCTACCAGAAACAGCACCGGAGCAGTGGCTGCCGCTGGAATCATCAGAAAGATCGGTGCAAGAAACAGGGCCAGCACAAATAAACCTGCTACAGAAAGCGCAGTCAAACCGGTGCGGCCACCTTCTGCAACTCCTGAAGCACTTTCAACGTAAGTTGTAACAGTACTTGTTCCAAGCATTGCACCGGCAGTTGTTCCGATGGCATCAGCAAAAAGCGCTTGTTTTGCTCTTGGAACTTTACCTTCAGGGCTTAGCATGCCGGCTTTATCGCTGACTCCCACAAGGGTTCCGACAGTATCAAACATATCTACAAAAAGAAAAGTAAATACGACCACCAGCATATCGAGTGTGAAGATATTGTGGAACTCAAACTGAAAGAAAATAGGTGCAATTGAAGGAGGAAGAGACACCAGATTTCCATCAGGTAATACAGTTATCCCAAAAGGAATACCAATCAACGTTGCAGCAAAAATCCCTATCAATAAAGCACCTTTTACCTTTTTTGCAAGGAGCACACCAGTAATAATTACGCCCAGCAGAGCAACAATTACAGTAGGTGTTTTTATGGAACCCAGACCCACAAGCACTGCATCGTTGTTCACGATTACGCCTGCATTCTGAAGCCCGATAAATGCAATAAACAATCCGATACCTGCTGAAACAGCATGCTTCATGTTCATAGGAATGCTGTTGATTATCAGTTCCCTGATGTTAAAAGCGGTGAGCAGGATAAAGATAATACCTTCAATAAAAACGGCAGTGAGTGCAAATTGCCAGGAGTGACCCATTCCAAGTACAACTGTAAATGCAAAAAAAGCATTCAGTCCCATTCCCGGAGCCAATGCAAAAGGTAGTTTGGCATAAAGTGCCATCACCAGGGTACCAATCAAAGCAGCAAGCGCAGTAGCAGTAAACAGCGCATTCCTGTCCATGCCGGTAGCACTGAGAATGGAAGGGTTCACGGCAAGAATATAAGCCATGGTCATAAAAGTGGTAAGACCGGCCAATACCTCGGTGCGGATGGTGGTTTTGTTTTCCGCTAATCTGAAGAATTTTTCAAACATCGTTCCTTTGTTTTAGTTGATGATCAGAAAGTCCATTTTGCACCAATGGTCGGGTTTACGGCAAACCCTTTTACTCCTCCGAAGTTGCTTCCGATTTCAATTTCGGTTCCGAGAGAGATGTTTTCGGTAAAATTATACCAGAGCTGAGGTTCAGTAAGGAATACAAATTTGGTTTCTTCAATACTTTCGCCATCAACGAAAGCAAAATCCTCTCTCCAGAAATCAGCAAAACCACTGAATGTCACCTTTTTATTAAGCATATGCATGTACCACACACCGGTAAGCTGGAAGGCGGCATCATGCTTGTCGCGGATATTCTTGTACAACACCTGAATGGTAAAGCCTTTCGAAAAATCAGCATTGTTGTAAATGTAATCTACCCCGGCAAGCCATGCACCGTTGATCTGATAGGCACCATTAAGCGGATCTGCTTTAAACGAACCAAAACCTCCGTTGTACTCAGCATGAAATGCAAATGGGGTTTTACCGATGTTAATGGCACGGGCAATTTCCCAGTAAGCCATATTGACACCTTTCTGATCATTTACATTATAATCCATATCCACAAAGAAAAATGTTGAACCCCATTTGTCGGGTTTAAACATTTCTACAGTAGTTGTCGGAAATTTCCGATCTTTCCCGAAGTCGTAATGAAGTTGAACATTCTGGGCAATAACACCCGTCATTAAAAATGACAAAATTACTAGCAAGTAACTCTTTTTCATAGTTTTACCGGTTTGGATTTAAAGTTTCACCGGCAAATATAAATTAACAAATGTGAATCAAAAAACTGCTGCAAAGTGGTTGAAAATGACGATTTTTTATAATCTGCTGTTTTACTGAACCTTAGGGCTGATTATTCGTTTATTGAATTCTAAATTGTTCATAATATGTTAAAAAATATCTTCAATACCGCCAATTCGGGTTTAACTGATGCGGGACTTTTATTACTCAGGTTGGCGGTTGGAATACTGATGCTGACTCATGGAATTCCCAAACTTCTGAATTTCAGCCAGATTGTTGAAGCAGGAATGTTTCTGCCGGTTTTGGGGAGTCCTTTGCTCGGGCTTTCGCTTGCAATATTTGCTGAAGTTTTGATGTCAGTGTTTCTGATTGCAGGACTTTTTACCAGAATCAGTGCGCTGCCTCTGATTGTCACCATGCTTGTCGCAGCCTTTGTGGCTCATGCCGGCGATCCGTTTTCTTCGAAAGAGCCTGCATTGCTTTTCTTGTTCCCTTACATTGCAATATTACTGGCGGGACCGGGGAAGTATTCACTGGATCATTTAGTAGGGAGGATATGGAAGTAGGATAGCTGTTATATTAACAACGCTATTGTGCTAAAACCAACACTGCTAAGATCAGAAATCACAAAAAATTGATTATATTTGTAAGGCTTTCTGAAACTGAAAAATATGTATAGTACAATAGAAATTGACCGAAATAAACTTACTATTATGGGAGTTGAATTTTCTGATTTGAAAACATTGGAAAGTACAGCTAATGCAATAGGGAGTAATATGTTTGAGGGTTTTAAACCAACGCCAAGGAGTGTTGAAATCATCAGGGATTATGTTGCTGGTAAGATTACCTTGACTGAATTGATATTCCTTGCAAAGGAAAAGGGATATGTCTGATTCTTATAAATACATTGACCCTGACTATAATTATACACAGCCAAAATATAGAATATCCTTTAGCGGCTCAATAATCCATAATTCTACAATCCCTTCAACTCCTCAAAATAATCATGCTGCAAATCTTCATGCAGGCCCGATATTGTTTTGCTGATTTTCAGCAGCTGATTTTTGTATAAATTGCTCAGGGAAGTAACTGTTTGGTAATGAATTCCTGAAGATTTAAGTTGTGAGCAGAAGAAGATCAGAAGCTCTGCTTCGGTTTGCTTTGAACCAGAATATCTGATGAATTTGTTGATGGTTTTAAGAATCTTCCGGATACTTTTCCGTGCAAAATAGAGGTGGGTAATGTTGATTTCACTGAATTGTAACGCTACATCATCTTTAACACTTTTGATATAACCAGCTTCATCTCCTGATTCAAACAGAAGATAAGTCAGCAATTCCTTATTTTCGGTTTTATACCGTGCCAGCCTCAGGCATAATTTCAGCAGTTCCTTTTGCGGGAGAGTGCTTAATTCGTGCTTGATAATGGCGAGGGAAGCTGCTTTCATGATTACCGTCTTGTTCTGAGCGGGGTCAGCAGATATTCCAACCCATTGAGTTTTATTTCATATATTGTTTGCAATAGCATTCCCAGTTTGCCTTCGGGAAAACCTTTCCGCTGAAACCATTCAAGGTATGAAACCGGCAGATTACAAAGAACAGTTCCTTTGTACTTGCCGAAAGGCATTTTCATTTCTACAAGCTGTAGCAATAGTTGAGAATCGGGTTCCATGATTTTTATAATGATGTAAGAGGTAAGATGTAAGAGGACAGAGGTCAGTTAATTACAAGCCATTTTTCAGGTAAGCATCGGTGTTCAAGACTTTTGCGTATGGCTTGAAACTGGCAAGGGTTGAATAATGTACATCCTCCGCCTTTATCACCTTATCGCCAAACTTCAGATCTTTTGTGGCACAGGCATCACCAATTACAGTACATAAAAAGCCAAAATCAGCAGCAGCGCGGGTTGCAGCTTCCAGACACATATGCGTCTGCATTCCGCAAAGGACAATATTTTCAATATTGTTTGCCCTGAGATACTCCAGCAAATCCGTGTTCAGAAAACTGTTAACTTCGTTTTTTACAATAACTTTTTCACTGTCAAGAGGTTTTACATTTTCATGGATGTCGCTTTGCTGACCTTCACCATGCTTAACATGTACAACCAAATTTCCCTTTTCTCTGAAGCTGGAAAGCAATTTTGCCGCATTCACACTGGCGGGCAAAGGATCAACCAATGCCGATGATCCTCCTTCGAAATAGAAATACTGAATATCAATCAGCAACAAAGCTGTTTTTCCGGTTTGTCCGAAGGCCACATTAGCCAGCATGAAAAAAGCTAAAACAAGCATCTTTAGAAACGCGGATTTCGTTTTCATATCAATAAGTAATAAAAAACAGTGACATTACTATATCTCTACCTTCAGAACCAAAGACTCCAAAGGTTTCAACGAAATCTTAACTTTCCCTTTTCCTCCTGCAACCACAAGATCCGGGACTTCAACTCCGTACAATTGATCGGCAAGTTTATAATTACCATCTTTAAGTTTCCACTTACTGATCAGATCGGCAGGTATCTGCAGCTCATATTCATCTGTAACCCAGTCTTTAAAATTGACCAGCACCAGCAGATGTTCATCTTCCGACCAGCGTGCAAATGAAAATCCCTTTTCGTAATAACCCTGGCTGTTGGCACGATTATACGAATGAAGCTCCTGATAATTACCCATTAGGGCTGAACTTTTCAGGGTAAAATTGAGCAGCCTTTTGTAAAAATCGCGAAGATCTTTTTCTTCATTACTCAACTGACCGCCATCAAAGGCACCGCCATTCATCCAGCGCTGATGGGCGGGAACACCCCAATAATCGAATATTGTGGTGCGGGAAGTACTTCCGAAGCCTGCATCACCTTCACCGGGTTCGCCAACTTCCTGCCCGAAATAAATCATGGTTGGCGCGGTGCTGATGGTTGCGCTCAAAACCATGGCCGGTTTTCCTTTGACTGCATTTCCTGCAAAAGGCGGACTTGGCAGTCGCTGTTCATCATGATTTTCGAGAAAATGCAGCATATGATGTTCGATATCAGCAAGTCCCGCCTGAATTGCAACAAGGTTATCCGCCGACCCGTGTCCCTGAATTATGTTTTTCAGGGTATCATAAAGCTCCACTTTGTCGTAGAGGTAGTCCATTTTCCCAAGGTGGAGATA
Organism: Bacteroidales bacterium UBA5197; assembly: GCA_002412885.1. Taxonomy (GTDB): domain Bacteria; phylum Bacteroidota; class Bacteroidia; order Bacteroidales; family Lentimicrobiaceae; genus Lentimicrobium. Next base: position 36,651 of record DHVX01000079.1, on the reverse strand, counting down.
TGCGCGATACATTGCAGGATTGTAAACTTCGGCAAGTAAAAAAGCATCAGGATTAGCATTTTTAATGGCAGAATTCATATAACTCCAGAACTCAACCGGAACCATTTCGGCCATATCGAAGCGAAAACCATCCACCCCGAAATCAGTCCAGTAAAGTGCGATATCGCGGAATTTCTTCCAGCTATCGGGTACATCTTTATCAAGCCAGAAAGCAAAATGATCGGCATGTGATTTTACATCAAAACCCGCAGGCAGAGTATCAAAATCTTTGCTTCCGTCAGGGCGGACGCCATAATTGATCTTCACGGTTTCGTACCAGTCATTAGCATCAGGTTGCGCCATGCGCGATCCGTTGCCTGTCCATTTTGCCGGATTTTCATCAAACCTGCCATCTGCCATAGGGTGAGCTTCACCTCCGAGAGGTTTATAGCCATCGCGCGGTGCAGGCACTTTAAAAGCCTGACCTGGAATATAATAGAAGTTATTGTTGCGTGCATACTCCACAGAAGTATCGTCTGATGCTCCGAAATCGGTAACGCCCTCAGGATTGGAGAGCGATTTATAACCTCTGGCGACGTGGTTTGGCACAATGTCGATAATTACTTTCATGCCATGTTTGTGCGTGCGATCTACCAACGCCTTAAACTCTTCAAGCCTTTTGGCGGGATCAACCGCCAGATCAGGATTTACATTATAATAGTCTTTGACAGCATAGGGTGAACCTGCGCGGCCTTTCACCACATCCGGATCATCGTTTGAAATTCCGTAAGCGGTGTAATCGCGGATTACTGCATGATGCGGCACGCCTGTGTACCAGATGTGAGACACACCCAGCGCTTTGATTTCTTCCAGTGCCTTGTCGGTGAAATCATTGAACTTGCCCACACCGTTCTCTTCTAGCGTTCCCCAGGGTTTGTTGGTGGTACTGGTGTTTCCGAACAGTCGGGTAAACACCTGATATACGACTACTTTCTGATTATTTTCCATATTTTCTGTGGGTTGTTTTTCGGGAGTTCCTTTACAGGAAACCATAGCAAGCGGTAATAGAACCGCCAATATCCATCCGAATGCCTTCATGATTTTCAGTTTATAATGATTGTGGGTCAAAGGTAGTAAATTAGGCAATAATCTTTATGCAAGTCAGGGATTGACTAATTAAAAACATGCTTTTGCAAAAACAAGTTATTTTCAAGTCAATCCCTGAATATCAAAGAGAATCCCCTAGTCAGGGCTTGACTAAATGAAAACAAGCGTTTTGCAAATCAAGTTAATTTTAAGTCAAACCCTGACTATCAAAGAGAATACGCAAGTCAGGGATTGACCAATTAAAAACATGCTTTTGCAAAAACAAAGTAATTTCAAGTCAAGCCCTGACTATCAATAAATCATGTAGTCAGGGCTTGACTAAATGAAAACAAGCGTTTTGCAAATCAAGTTAATTTTAAGTCAAACCCTGGCTAATTTAAATAACCATTTTAAATTTTACACCCGTTCTCACCCATAAACCCGGCTGAGGGACATTGGCATGATCCATAACTTTTGTACCAAGCAGGTTGGAAGCTTCAGCAAAAACCTGAAATCTGCCGAGATTGTAAAATGCTTTTGCATCGGCGAGGATTGCTGTTTTGTAAGGAATTTCATCGCCGGAAGTGCCGTTGATAAAAGGCTGATAGCCACCATCTCTGTCCTGAACTGACAGCTTCAGGTCTAAACCGCTGTGCTTGGTTATGCGCATTCCGAACTTTACATCAAGTTTATGACGCAGATTATCAAGCACGTAAAGTGAAGCAAATCCGTCACTTTGTTTGTCAGAATCCAGCCATGTATAATGGATTCCGGCATAACGGAAAATCCGGTTGATTCCGGTTTTCGAAAAATCAACATCCATACCGGCTTCAAAACCGGTAATATTAACCGAAGTAAGGTTCAGGCTTTTCCACTTTTCATCATCCGGGAATTTCACCCAGTCGATCATGTCTTTGCCCCATCTCCTGTAAACTGCAACATCAAAAGCAACAATGCCGATTTTTGATTTCAAGCCTGTTTCCAGCGATATCGCTTCTTCCGGTTTAAGTTCCGGATTACCGAGATTGGTTGGTCCGGCATAAAACAAATCAGTAAAAGTCGGCAATCGCAGGGTACGGTTGGCTGTGGTGTACCACCTCATATTTTCATGAAACTGCCATCCGAAATCTATGCCGGGATAAAAACTTATGCCTTCGGGAAGTGCAGGATTAATATGAGCCAGCAATCCTCCTGAAACGGAAAACGTTTCGAAATAATATGAGTGTTCAGCCATAAAGCTCAAACTCTGCCGCAGATACGAACGCGTAAATTCACCGGTTTTCTCACCCGGTACCGGTTTTGAACTGACCATCAGATCGCCCAGAACATTGCTGAAAATGTGTTCAATCCGGAAGTCAGTGCCAAGGGATGTCTTACCCAGTTTTCCGGAAGTCATCCAGTTGAGCGATCCGCCGGCAATGTAGGTCATATGATAATTATGACCAGCATACCATTCCGGGGCATTGTCCCTGAAAAGTTCGAAACGGTCATGATGCCTGCGCCAGTATACCAATGGTTTGAGGTTAATTTTTCCGGAAGGCAAAAACTTAATGGAAACAAATTCAGCGCGGGTTTGCTCAAACTGATCTGGAAACTTAGGCGTGTAAAAGCTATTCGCACCAAAAGCCCTGTCAGTGTAGCCCGCCTGAACATCAAAAGAAGCATCTCCCAAAGGAATCTGCAACCTGTAGAAAAGGTTCCCGTTTCTGAAATCGGTGTTTTCAATGTAACCATCACTTCGGATGCCGCTAGCAGCAATGTGATGATTAACTTTACCCGTGCTGACTGAAGCTGATGCTGATGCCTGAACAAAACCAAACTGTCCCGCACTCAGCGAAGCAGATGCTTCCTGTTTTCCGGGCTCAGCGGTAATAATGTTGATGGCACCATTAAAAGCATTGGGTCCGAAAATACGGGCACCCGGTCCCTGAAGCACCTCAATTCTTTCGATTGACGAAAGGTCAACCGGCAGGTTAAGGTTGTGATGACCGGTCTGGGGGTCGGTGAGATTGACCCCGTTCAATAAAATTAAAGTCTGATCGAAAGTTCCTCCCCTGATGCTGATATCGGCCTGCATCCCGAACGCCCCGCGCTGCCTGATGTCCACACCGCGCAAATGTTCGAGCAGACCTGCCAGGTCGCTGGCGGGAGCTTGCTCTATTTCGGCACGTGTGATCACCTGCACCACCCTCATCAGCTGCGACTGCACCACCGGGGTGCGTTGCGCGCTGACAACAACTTCTCCGAGATCAATCTCACGATCGGTTGTAATGGTGCGGCTGCTATCGGGTTGCTCCTGACTATGGCCGGGCAACACGAGAATGGAACACGACAGACTGAGTACACCAATGCGGATGCTACGTCCGATGCTGTTGAACACCGCGTATGATCTGCGGGCCCAGCGGCTGAAACGAAGCACACCTGATGTGTTCTTCTGTTGTTTTTCCATAATTTGTTTTAGTTTTTTGAGGGCGCAAAGGTAGGGAAGTTTGATGTTTATTTTAGAATTGAGGGAAAAATGAATGATCAGTTAATGGTGTTTTTGGTAAATAGTAAATTTGATGTGCTGGTAAATTATGTCTGGAATATTCGCCCCCTTCGGGGACGCCGTTTCATTATTACATCGCTTACCGTGGGTTCCATTGCATTCCACCCACGGTTATTTGAAATTTGCCCCCTTCGGGGACGTGCCAGAGCGCCGAAGGTGCTCAATAACAATAACCGTGGGTGGAGCTCTTTGCGGAACCCACGGTGGGCATGGATAGATGTAATTGCAGCCCCAAAGGGAAGCAGGGAGTAAAGTCACAAAGGTGCTAAATATCAAAATATGCCGAATTTAATCCCGGCATATCTATATAAAATACAGGAATACAAATATTCTAAAAGCCAGCATTCCCATAATCATTAACTTTACTTTTTCAAAACAGGAAACTATGAATCTCTTCAAAGCTCTCTTTTTCAGCATATTGATTGGCATCTCAACGAACAATCATGCACAGGTAACTTTTATTGCCACATCCATTCCGGCAAACACACCAGAAGGTGACAATCTTTATATTGCCGGAGATTTTACCGCATGGAATCCGGGATCACCTGAATTTATGATGCAAAAAAACGAAGAAGGCAACTGGTATATCACACTTCCCGAAAGGCCGCAGGGAACAGTTATCAAATTCAAATTCACCCGTGGAAGCTGGACAACTGTAGAAAAGGGATCTTCAGGAGAGGAAATTCCTGACCGTAGTTTCACTTTTGGAAATGGCGAAACTGTCAACATAACCATTCTTCAATGGGCCGATGGAGGCACTGGTGGAGGCTCAACTGCAGCAGCCAATGTGCAGGTTATGGATAACAACTTCTTCATGCCACAGCTGAACCGCAGCCGCAGAATATGGATATACCTGCCTCCCGGTTACGAAACCACAACTTTGCAATATCCGGTGCTTTATATGCATGATGGGCAAAACCTTTTCGATGTTGAAACTGCTTTTTCGGGAGAATGGGAGGTAGATGAAACACTAAATTCACTGGCTGCCGATGGTGTTACAGTTCCCATTGTTGTAGGCATCGACAATGGCGGGGCTTACCGTATTGCTGAATATACACCATGGCCGAATCCACAATATGGCGGCGGTGATGGCGATGCGTATGCCCGGTTTATTGTTGAAACACTCAAACCATACATCGATCAGAACTACAGAACTTTACCATCACGCGAAAACACCGGCATCATGGGAAGTTCGCTTGGCGGTTTAATTTCGCATTACACAGCAATAAAATATCAGGAAGTTTTCAGCAAAGCCGGTATTTTCTCTCCATCTTACTGGTTTTCGGCTGAAGTATGGAACTTTGCCAGCGAAAACGAAAAACGCGAAAACATGAGGCTGTATCAGCTTTGCGGCACCAATGAAGGCGCAGGCGTTACCGAAAATATGCTTAGGATGAGCGATTCACTGCTCAGCAAAGGATTCCTGCCATCAGAAATCAACAACAAAATAGTTCAGGGCGGACAACATAACGAAGCATTGTGGCGGACAAATTTCAGGGAAGCTTTTCTATGGCTTTTTGTTGAAGGCTCAGCATCCACCGGAATCAAAAGCCCGCCAACACCTTTGATTTTTTCACCCAACCCAGCGAAGGACTCTTTCAGAATTGACAATCTGGATACTTCAAGCGCCGGCATTCTCATTATTTCAGATACTGCCGGTCGCGAAGTACTCCGGAAAGAAAGCGATCTGAATGAAGCTGTAAATATCCGCCATCTCAAATCAGGCACTTACATCATCAGATTATTTACAAAAACGGGTATTCATGAGGGTAAGTTGGTCAGGATTGACTGATAAATGAAATAAATTCAATAAGACTTCGGGTAAACCGAAATTAAACCAATGGCAATAATTTACAAGGTTTTCAGTTAACAATGCGGGTTAATCCTATCTTTGCACCAGTTATTTTATCCTGCTCATGCGCTATTTCACGCTGATTGTCATTGCATTGTTTATTGCCGTAAAAAGCATCTACGCTCAGGTTCCTGCAACAGGAAGCGACTTTAAGCTTTCGCCGGATACTGCAACAGTCTTTTTTGTAAACATTGAGCAGCGGTGGCCTGGATCATCCATTCAGAAAATGAATGATACGCTGCTGACAGGATTTCAGTTTTTTGACCCTATTATCGGAAAAACCAGTCTGAATGCTGTTAACGGAAATATCGGACTTGCCTATAAAAGTCTGGTTTTTGACCCGTCTCCGGAAATTGGGTTCAGGTTCGCGCCCTCGGTGGTAAATTATTACCTTCTCAGGAACGACAATATCAGATATTATCAGAGTTTTGCGCCTTACTCCAACGTTGCCTATTCGTTTGGTGCCGGCAAAGAACAGCTTTTCACTGTCACGCACAGCCAGAATATTGCACGCGGACTGAGTCTTGGCGTTGACATGCGCATTATCAATTCCATCGGCAATTATCTACGCCAGAAATCCGACAATTCATCTGTTGCTTTTCAGGGTCAGTTCATTACCGACAATCAGCGGTATGCTGCACTGTTTAATTACCGTAGCAACCGCTATAAATGGCGCGAAAACGGAGGCATAAAGTACGATTCACTTTTCACAGAAAACCTTGAGCCTGAACGCAACCGCATTTCAATAAATCTGGAATCAGCAGAAAACCTGATCAAAGAAAGCGGGGTATTTATACAGCAATATTACTACTTTGGCCGCAACCCCCGAAAAGCAGAAGTGATTGTTGATGAGGCTGAGACTACTTTAATCTTTGAAAATAAAGAAGAAGTGGTTGGTGAAGCTGATACTACTTTTATCTCTGTAAATAAAGAAGTGGTTGGTGAAGCTGATACTACTTTAATCTCCAAAAAAAAAGTCAATATTCCGGTTTCAAAGGCTGAGCTGCCCGGACGATTATTCTACAATCCGGAGCGCAGTGATTTTTTAAGGCACACCTTTACTTATACCCGAAACGCAATTTTATACACAGACGGTAACCCGCGTTCAGGATTCTATCCGGAGATTTTCATCGACTCAGTCAAAACTTTTGATTCAATCTTTCATCATGAGTTTTCCAACGAATTTGTGTTTGAAGGAGGGATAGGGCGTGCCAGAGGAAGTGGAAAAGCTGTTTTGCTCAGAGCGGGCATTGAGCACACTTTTGGCATTTACAAAAACGGTTTCAATAAAGATAAGAACGATTCAATTTCCCGCAAATTCAACCGGATTACAACTTTTGCATACCTTTCGGCCAATGCATTCGGGGTAGCCAAAGCCGAAGGGAAAGTTTGGGTAACCAACGGAGCTCCTTTTAACGGAGACAAAGGCATTTCGGCAATGCTTACCCTGCCCGCGTTCGATAATTCCACATCATGGGGAAATCTTACCGCATCACTCGGCGTAAATGCGCTGCAGCCCGATTACATTTTTCAGTATCACTACTCAAACCATTTCAGTTGGGAAAACAGTTTCGGGCAGCAAACCATCCTTAGCGGGAAAGTGATGTATGCCCGCAAATTTCTGAAAGCCGGATTCAATTTTTATACCCTCGACGGATATGTGTATTTTGATCAGAATGCAAAACCTGTCAGAGAAAATGCGGCTTTCAGTGTAAGTCAGTTGTATGGACTTGCCGAAATCAAACTGGGACATTTTGATATTCATGCCTTCGCAACCTGGCAAAATGTTACAAACACCGAAGTGCTGAGAGTGCCGGATCTTGCCGGAAGAGTATCTGCCTATTATTCAGTGGCTCTCTTCAAACGCGCGCTGTACCTGCAAACCGGATTATCGCTTATGTACAATACTGCATTTTACGGCGATGCATATATGCCTGCACTTCGCTCGTATTATGTTCAGAATGAAGTAAAAACCGGAAGCTACCCTTACATTGATGGCTTTATAAATTTCAGGGTTAAAAGGGCCAGAATGTTTCTTGTAATGAAACACCTCAACAGCGGCTTTTCAGGATACAATTATATGATGGTTCCCTCCTATCCAATGGCTGACCGCGGTTTGCGATTTGGTGTATCGTGGAACTTTTTTGATTAGCATTTGCTTCTATCGTCACACGAAAATCAGCACAAATGAAAAATCTGTTTATTACAATGTCCGTTCTTTTGGCAACCATAAGTATGAATGCACAAAATCCACAAAACGAAGGCTCTTTTAAAGGAAATGTAATCCGCTCAGTATCTATGGACTACCTGTTATACCTGCCGGATAATTTTAATGCAGAACCAGAGGCAACTTTTCCGCTGTTTGTATTTCTTCACGGTTCAGGTGAGCGTGGCAATGACCTGGAAAAAGTTAAAGTGCACGGCCCTCCAAGGTTAATAGCAGAAGGAAAGAGTTTCCCTTTTATCGTGCTTTCTCCCCAATGCCCCGACCATGTTGACTGGGATACAGAAACACTTTATGCACTGATAAAACATGTGGCATCACGCTACAGGGTTGATGAAAAGCGCGTCTATCTGACAGGACTGAGTATGGGAGGCTGGGCAACCTGGGATCTGGCGATGGCTTATCCCGGATATTTTGCCGCCATAGCTCCGGTTTGTGGCCCGGTAAACAGAAACTATCCGGCAAGGGTGAAAGAAATTCTTAATCTACCGGTTTGGGCTTTTCATGGTGCAATGGACGATGTAGTGCCCATAACTTCTGCAGCCAGAATGATAAAACTTTTGCAGGATAACGGAAACCCTGCCAGATTTACAATCTATCCCGATGCCAACCACGACAGCTGGACAGAAACCTACAACAATCCTGAACTTTACGAATGGTTTCTTCAGCAAAAACTGAAATAAATAATTCCATTCCACAACAAAAAAACACCCGGCAGATTTCAGAGATCTCCGGGTGTTGTCTTTTTAGATGAACATTACAATCAGAAAGTATATCTGATTGAAAGGGCAACGCCATCGCCCCACCAGTGATTGTCGCCTATAAGGTTGAACGCAGGCTTCCAGTCAAGTCCGATATTAAACGGCACTTCGGTGAAAGTATATTCCAGGCCTGCAATAAAATCGACACCGATAACCGTAAAATTACCATCAGCCCGATTATTATTCCTCCAATAATAATATCTGTTGTCCCAGAATCCTATATGACCGCCCAGTCCCAGAAAGTAATCAAGATTTCTGGCTCCTTTGATTGGCTTCTGCCATTCATACAATCCGGTAAGGACAAAACCCCGCCAGCGAAAAGATGCAATCCCTTCAATGGCATTTGAACCCGATACAAAATGTTTGACTGTAATTCCGTTGAAGTACCCAAGCCGGGCCCCGACAGCAGTTGAATAGCTTTGTGCCTGAACTGCAAATGTGACTGCCACCACCAGAAACATTGAGATAATTAAGGTTTTAAATTTCATTGGTTCCATTTTTTGTTAAACAAATTATTATGCTTCTATACATCAGTAAAAATAAATTTCGTGCCAAAATGTTCACTGACAGATAAATCAAGTGGCGGTTCCGGATCAACCCGAAAAAACAATTGAATTCTTATGCAATTAAGCAAATGAAAATGAAATACAAATAAATAATGCTTTAACTTGCCCCGTTTTTGGAAGGCAGTTAAATATTGATTGCCAGATTGCAAAGTATCAGCCAAATGTGAATACCAACCTGGCATCTCCACTATGAATACTATCACTGAAATATCAATCATATCATGAGAACAAACCTAATTACCTTATGAATCGGCGCACTATTATTTTTTTCCTGCTTCTGGCAGCAACATCGTGTGAATATCCGCTTACTGATGACGAAATTACACATGTTGACCCTCCGGCCTCCTCACATCCTCTGCAGATTGACCTTGAAAATACACAAGATACCTTGTTTATTTTCAACAAGCAGCTGCTGAAATACCGCCTTGGGGCATATGGTTTAAAAGTCCATGAAGGTGAAATGTTGCTGGATAAAGATCGGTGGGTTCTTGGTGAGACCGGAGAAGTGGAGGTTGATCCCCGTGATTACAATCCCGGCATTTATAAGCTTTCCCTTAACCTTTTCACATCAACAGGAACCGGAAGTCTGGCAGACTACACGGGACATGAATACTATGCCGGAACGCGGGAATGGGTAGCACTGATCGATTACCGGTCTGCCGAATACATACAAATGACAGCCGATACCGATGAAAACGGATTTTTGCGGATTAGCTGGCAACCCTCATTAAACTTAAATACAAAACCTCTGCGATTCAGCAGAAATTTTAATTCTGCTTATACCACCAGAATGTACAATTCCAGATTACCTGGCCAGTATATTGACAGTTGCTATACCTGCGGCGAGGTAAACTATCAACTTTACAACAATGTCTATACCCAAGATGCAAATACAAGTACCACCTACCTGAAGATAAACAATTTAGCTCCTGTACCTGAGGCAACTTATTCAAATCTGGATAGTGTAACATTCACCTGGAGGAAAACTGGCTATCCAACGCATTACAGTTTCAGTGGTACAAATGTCAATCCCGGTCAGTTTAATCCGGAGAATTTAACGGATACCTGTATCACTGTCGTTCAACCGGGTTTTGGCTCACAAGGACTATATAAACTGTCTGCATCTCCTGTCTTTGCAGATAAATGCCCTTCACAGAACCATCTAGACAGCTACGTATATTTCAGTCTTGGACAGCATATTGCTCCTAACTGGCCCTTATTTGGTTATAATCCGATTGAGAAAATCTTCTATACGGATGTATATAGCGACATGAAAGCTTTCGATATCTATAGCCTGAATGAGACAGCTTCGTTCCGTATAAATAACATTACTTACAATGCTGTATATTCCTGCCCTCCGAATTCCACCCAGGTGGGAGTCGCAACCCAGGACGCAATACACTTGTTTGAAAACAGCAATCTTACCAATCCTACGGTCATTCCCTACGGAGTTCACGTAACTCAAACTGATTATTTTTATCTGACATCAGAAAATACCGCTGCAATTACACTAAATGGAAATTTCAGTATTATCGATCTGGCAACTGGTCAGATTACTGCATCCACAGCCATTGAGGATTATCCTTACTACAGCAGATCGGCCTGCTTTTCTGCTGCTTCTGACGGCGGGCAGTGTGCAATTGTTACACGAAACGGCATCTGGCTATACAATATCATAAACAATGAATTTGAAACGGCTTACCGTGATCAGCGCTCATATAAATCGGTTTTGTTTGACAACATGAACCCGGGCAGGCTATTCCTTACACTGGAAGAATCTCCATTACTGGAATTAAGGAACCCGGCAGATTTCAGCCTGATATCATCGATGACACTTCCCGGGAAATGTGTTCTCAGAAATATTGATCCGGAAACCGGTTACCTGTTGCTAACCGACTACACTTGGTTGTATATAATGGATTTGAATACCTGGCAGATTATTTACAAGCTACCAAGCACTGATTTAAGACCCATGCTTTTCAACAACCGGCTTTTCTCTCGTTCAGGATACGTTTTTGATTTAACCCCATACGTACCATGAAGCAAGCCCTTTCAACAGCACTGTTCATTTTACTGATGATTACCGGATCTAAAACGGATGCCCAGATTACCAGGATTGGATTTGCCGGAGGACACGGTTCATATAGTTTACAAGATCTGAAATCCTTTCAGCACGAGGTAGGTAATAATCCGTTCCTGCCGGAATTGACCAAAACAGCATCATTCCCGGGATATTTCAATTTCGCCGCTTTTATAGAATTTGATTTCAAAGACTCTTCAAAGCTGATAGCTGATATTACCTATCAATATAGCGGAGCACGCAGCTTTTACGCTGATTATTCGGGGTTTTACCGCTTAAGTATGCAGTTAAATGGGGTACGTTTCGGCCTTCAATACCGAATACCAATTAAATCAGGCGAGAAATGGGGCACTCATTTCTCGGTTGGAGCAGGAGTGATTTCAAGCAATCTTAATATCGATGAGCAACTTGAAATCACTTCAGTGGAAGGATTTCGGGAGGAAATGTCTTTTAATTCTCTGGGATTTTTCGGCGAACCAGCTGTTACAGCGCATTATCAGGTGTGCAGCAGATTCCGGATTGAGTTGCTGATTGGCTATGAGTACAATGTGCCCAGCTTGTTGAGATGGTCGGAGAACAGAGATATGAGTCTGCAAAATGACAAAAGAGAACCGGTCCGGGTTGACTGGACAGGGGTCCGTTACAGGCTGGGAGTGTCGTATGCGTTTATGCGAAACTGATCATAGTCTAAAGAATCCCTATTTATATAAAAGCAAAAAACCAAAGTGTCTGACTTTGGTTTTTCGTTTTAATGCCAATAAATAGCCTAAACATCAATCTTTGCATACTTCGCATTTTTCTCAATAAACTCGCGCCTTGGAGGAACTTCGTCGCCCATAAGCATTGAGAAAATACGATCGGCTTCCGTTCCATTGTCGATGGTAACCTGACGGAGTGTTCTGAATTCGGGATTCATGGTAGTCAGCCAAAGCTGCTCTGCGTTCATTTCTCCCAAACCTTTGTAACGCTGAATATGAACATTGCTTTCTTTTCCGTTTTTCGTAAATTCAGAAACTACCGCAACGCGTTCTTCTTCATCCCAGCAATAACGTTCATCTTTACCTTTTTTTATCAGGTATAGCGGAGGTGTTGCGATATAGACGTATCCGTTTTCAATAAGTTCCTTCATAAACCGGAAAAAGAAAGTAAGGATAAGTGTTGCGATATGACTTCCGTCGATATCAGCATCGGTCATAATCACCACCTTATGATATCGGAGTTTAGCAAGGTTGAGCGCTTTGCTGTCTTCTTCTGTTCCGATAGAAACGCCAAGCGCTGTAAAAATATTCTTGATTTCCTCGTTTTCAAAAATCTTATGCAGCATTGCTTTCTCTACATTGAGGATTTTTCCACGGAGAGGCAAAATTGCCTGAAACTTGCGGTCGCGGCCCTGCTTGGCAGTACCACCCGCGGAATCTCCCTCCACAAGGTATATCTCGCAAAGGGCCGGATCTCTTTCGCTGCAATCGGCAAGTTTACCGGGAAGACCGGAGCCTGTAAGCACATTCTTCCTTTGCACCAGTTCGCGCGCCTTACGGGCAGCATGACGGGCTGTAGCAGCAAGAATTACCTTATTGACAATGGTGCGGGCTTCTTTTGGATTTTCCTCCAGATAATAACTTAAGAGCTCTGCCACCAGTGTATCAACAGCGCCGGCTACTTCATTATTTCCAAGTTTGGTTTTTGTCTGGCCTTCAAACTGAGGTTCCTGAACCTTTACTGATATAATTGCTGTCAGGCCTTCGCGGAAGTCATCACCACTGATGTCGAATTTCAGCTTGGCAAGCATTCCCGACTTATCGGCATAAGCTTTAAGCGTGCGTGTAAGTGCACGACGAAAACCGGCAAGGTGAGTACCGCCCTCATGCGTATTTATATTATTCACGTAAGAGTGGATATTCTCACTGAACGAAGTATTGTACTGCATGGCAATTTCAACAGGAATATCGTTCTTTTCACCTTCGATGTAGATGGGCTCAGGCATCAGCTTTTCGCGCATTCCATCGAGATATTCGATGAAATCGCGGAGGCCGTTTTCCGAATAGAAAGAATGGAAAAGAAAACTACCTTCTTCATCCTCTTCCCGTTCATCGGTCAAGGTCAATTTTATGCCTTTATTCAGGAACGCAAGTTCACGTAGACGTGAACTTAAAATTTCTGAATCAAAAACTGTAAGGGTAAATATGGAATCATCGGGTCTGAAAAATACCCTGGTACCGGTTTTGTCGGTAGTTCCGGCTTCCCTGACTGTATATTGGGGTTTGCCGATTTTATACTCCTGTTCGTAGATTTTACCGTCGCGTGAAACTGTAACGATCAACTGAGAAGAGAGTGCATTTACACATGAAACCCCTACTCCGTGCAATCCACCGGAAACTTTGTATGATCCTTTATCGAATTTTCCACCGGCATGAAGCACAGTCATAACAACCTCAAGGGCCGAGCGCTGCTCTTTTTCATGCATATCAACAGGAATTCCCCTTCCGTTATCAGAAACGGTTATGGAATTATCCTTGTGAATAATGACATCAATTTCGCTGCAATAACCGGCAAGAGCTTCATCAATGGAGTTATCAACTACCTCATAAACAAGATGGTGTAATCCCCGTGAACTTGTATCGCCAATATACATCGAAGGACGCTTGCGAACTGCTTCAAGACCTTCGAGTACCTGTATGTTATCTGCGGTATAGTTGCTGTTCCCGTTTCCATTCCCGTTACCATTGCCGTTAGGCGTGGTACCGTTATTTAATTCACTCATATTCAATAAATTAGTAAAATTTGTTTAACAAGCAAAGTTAACCATTTTATCCATAGCTTTTACAAAATAAATGACCATTTTCTGCTTGTAAGTTATCAACAAAAATGACCATTTTGTTAGTTGCATTGACATCAAATGTACGGCAGGTAAAACACTTCCATTTTCATGCTGTTTTGCACAACAAAGACTAATCCGAAAAGCAGAAATGTTTACATAAAGAATAAACCTTAAACGGATCAGCCAGACTAAACAGAAGCCTTACCTGCAGTTTCAGAAATCAGAAGGAGTAGGACAAACCACCCATCACTGTGAAACGGTATCCCGGATAATTATACCAGATGTAGTTTCTGGTGCCCAGGAGATTATTCAGATTCAGAAAAGCAGACAATGCAGGGGTATATCTGTACTCGAGGCCCATACCCAGATCAACATATCCTTTAAGCGTTTCTACGGAAACGGATCCTACTTCATTCTCCAGGCGGGCATATTGTTTTGCATTATACTTTGCTTTTGCAGAAACAATCAGCTTGTCGCCCAGATTGTAGTATGCTTCTCCTCCAATGGTAGACGCTGGTTTATGCCAGGCATGCAATTCGGTTTTGGGGCTCCATTTCTCAAATGCTGCAAACGCTTTTACCCTTACTTTCTCCGCTGTGTGAAACTCCGCTTCAAACCTTCCGGCAAGCAGATCAGCATCATCATAAATCAGGGTAAACCTGTTGAAAGGCTCCTGCGAAAAATCATTTACAAAGAAATATGCATTTTCGATGGTTGATGCCTTGAAAGAAGCCGACAGATTTATGTGCTTTCCGGCACTTGCCCGTGCCATGGCGTAAAAGGTAAAACGCTCGCGGGTATATTGCAAAGGAAGCACCGATTGTACGAATGGATTAAGGTCAGACAATTCATCAAAACCGTGTCTTTTCAAACCTCCGGTTATACCGGCTTTCACAGTGAGGGCATCGTCAATAATCCGCAATTGAGCCTCAGCAAACGGAAACAAATAGGCCTTTGAAACAGTATCACCCTTGAATGTGATATCCAGACCCAGTCTGAAAGCATACATTTCGAACTCGGTTCCGATAAATGGCCTTACACTGACCAGTGTAGTATTCTGCTTCAGGGTTGAATCTTTGTATCCTGTAAACGAAACATCAGTTTCAATGCCCAATTGCTGATAATCAGTAAAACTAAACAGTTCGAAGCGTTTATCGGCACTGCCATTGATGGCTATATTATTTTCGCGGGTATCGAAGCGATCAGAAACATTATTGAACGCCAGTCCGATGCGATGGTTCAGCTTGTCCTTATCGGAATATACCGACTTGAAATCAAAAGCAGCATTAAGCCTGTTAAATCGCTGTTTCAGGTTAACATCAGTTACAAAAATATCGAACTCTGCAGGTTTGAATCCATAATGATGAACCACATTTCTTCTGAACCCGGCCTGACCTGTAAGGGTATGATTATCCAGGAAACGCTGGCCTTGAAACTCAATAAGGTTGATGCTGTTGTTGGCTATTGCATAATCTTTGATCTCACCGCTTGAGGAAAGATGCTTCAGATGCACTCCAAGCCCGTAGGTTTTCGAACGGAGGGTATTTGCCCAAAGTTCAAGATATGGCGAGGTGTAATTCCCGAATCCGGCACGGGCATAATTCCTGTATAGTTTTTTCTGAGGCTCACCCACCAGTTTGACCGATGGAATGGTTTCAGGTGTCAAAACAGGTTTCAACTGCACCGGCTCAATTCTGTAAGTCATTTCAGGCAATTTAACTTCAGTTTCGGATGCTGACGGATTGATAACAATTTTGTTAGATTCCGGAATTACCGGCTCATAAGCGCCAATAACAGTTACCTGTTCGTTGAGCACCTGAGCTAAGCTTACGGATGCCGGCACAATAAAAAGCAGTGCCATTAAAAAAACAATCCTGATCGGGCTCATATGATGTTTTGAATTCATTTATCTGGTCTTTTTTGAAGTAAAACTACTTGATTATTATGCCTTCATCGTCATCGAATGAACTACCGGCTGATGGTTTTGAAGCGCCGGCCCTGTTGAGTATTTCAAGTTTTTGCCGGGCAAGCTGACGCAAATCTTCGCCTTCGTAATTATCGATAATGCTCTGCAGTGTCTGTCGGGCCTGAAACTCATTTCCTGTTGCCAGATAAACATCGGCAAGCAGAATAAATGATTTGGCCACCCAGTAATCATAGGATGCATAATCGCCCGAAAGTGTGAAAATATGCTTTTCGGAAGCTTTGTAATCTTTTAGTCTGTAAGCAGTCATGGCAAGTCCGTAAAGCGCTTCTGCAGCCATTTCGCCACGGGCAAGCTTCAGGGTTTGTTCAAACGAATACTTTGCCATTTCGAAACGCTGTAACTCAAGCGAGGAATTGCCGATAGCGAGGTGGGTTTCTGCTGCTATATCCGGTGTAATTTTGTCGCTGGCAAGCAACCGCTGACCCTGCTGAATGGCAATGCCATGATTTCCGAGTCTGGAATTATTCCTCATTTGCCCAAGGTATGCAAGGTGCAGATTGTCAGGATTTTCCGCATTGTCCTCTAGTTTCTCATACATTGCCAATGATTTAGCATAATCCTTGTTCCTATAATGAATGTCAGCAGCTTTCAGGGCTGAATTTTCGGTAAATCTGGTTCTGGGACGGCTAAGGATGAAGTTGTAACTGGTCAAAGCCTCATTGTAGCGGCCGGCACGTGCATCGCAATCGGCCTTGTAGAAATGGGCATTTACTGCGAACATTCCATTGGGGAACTTATCGAGATAAGCAGCGAAATCAGGAGCAGCCTTCTGGCAGTCACCAGCCATATAGCGATTCTCAATGGCCTGATAGGTAAGCGAATCCTGTTCCGAACGCGAAACATTGGCAAATGGAATATCGGCTGCATACTTCACATAAGCATCTACCTGATTCATATCCACATAAATATTGCGGATAATGGCGAGTCCTTCGCGGGCTTCGGGTGTGGCCGGGTAATCTTTCACCACCTTTTTAAGCACTTCCAGTGCCCGTGTTTCGCGGTTGGTGTTGTAGTAAATCAGTCCGGAATTAAGAAGTGCTCTTTTCACAAAGCTGCTGTTCGGATGATCGGTCACAAGTTTTTGAAATGTCTGGAGTGCATCTTCATTTCTGCCCAGCGAAAGTTGTGCCTGAGCAAGTTCAAACCGCGCATCGTCATTGTACTGAGAACGTGGGTAATCAGCTACCAGGCGCTGCATTGCAGAAACCTTTCCGCTCATATTGCCTGACACACCTGTTGCCAGTGCCTTTTGATACAATGCATAATCAGCATCGGCGCCTCTGGCATTTATTACATGATCGTATGCCGCCACTGCCTCATTGTACTGCTTTAGCATAAAATGGCTGTCACCAAGCCTGAGTCTTGCATCGTTAACCATTTTCTGATCGGCTGGCCGCGATTCAATAAACTTTGCAAATTCCTGTCGGGCTTCACTGTAGTTTTTCTGCTTCAGACGCGCATACCCGAGGTTGTAAGCTATCGTGGAGTATGAAGGATGTTTTGCAGCGCCGGGCAGATTCACAAAAGCACGGTAATGAGTTACTGCCTGATCGTATTGACCTGATCTGTAATATGATTCAGCCATCCAATAGGTTGCGCCGGCTGTGATGGTGGCATCTACCTTATTTTCAAGCGATTTACGAAACATGGCAATGGCATCGGCATGTTGATTATCGGCGAAAAGTTCCAGTGCCCTGAAATAGGAAATCTTCTGATAAATTTCATTCTGCCGGCTATCCCGCTTTTTTACATTCTCAAAAGTTGCCAGTGCTTCCCGGTAATTTTTCGTTACCAGATATAGATTTGCCAGATAAGTATAGGCTTCCTCGCGGCGCGGAGATTTCGGGTACTCATCGAGGTATTGCTGAAGCGCTTTAATGGCCTCATTGTATGGATTATAGGACAGTTCAATTGAAAGTTTGGCATAATTAAAAAGAGCATCTTCCGCGATGGTTGTTCGCATGGGAACTTTCCATGCTGACAGGAACGAATTTGAGGCAAACTGCTTCTGATCGGTTTTAAGGTAACTGTCGCCAAGGTGGAAATAGGCATTCTGCGAAAGCGAATCCTCAGGGCCTGCTGCCTGCTGAAATTCAGGAATTGCTTTGGCATAATCTCCGGTAATGTAGTATGAATAGCCAAGTACATAACTTTCCTCCCGGGTAACTTTGCTCCGGTTAACCTTGCGATACTCCTCAAGCAAACCAATTGCTTCCTTATAATTGCCCTTGCGGTAATTTACATCTGCAACCAGACGCAGTATTTCGTTGGTGCGTTTGTTGCGTGCGCCTTTAAGGTATGGCTGTGCCAAGGCCATCATTTCGTCGTGACGACCCTGCATGTAATAAATCTGAATGATGTAATAAGGAACTACCGATTTGAATGTAGGATCATCTTTAATCCTTTCGAAATCGCGTAAAGCCGTTTCGTACAATCCTTTTTCATAAAGAATGTGCGCGTAATAATAGGTAGCCGGTCCGGTGTAGCGGGTTTGCTGATCTTTGATGGTTGAAAAGGCATCAAGTGCTTTATCGGTGTCGCCTTTTTTCAGGTAACAATATCCCTTTTTGAAAGTAAACTCAGCTTTCTCTTCCTTATTTAGCTCGAAACGATCAACCTTTTCGTACGCGTCCAGGGCACTGCTGAAGCTGTTGTTGCGGAAGTATAAATTTGCAAGTCGGAACCAGGTGCGGTTGGTGCGGGTGTTTTCGGGATACTTCGCCAGATAATCCTTCAGAAGCACAGCTGCATCGCCATGCTGAAGTTCAGATGCTGAAGCCGAAATATAGTAATCCTTCTCAGCATCAAAGGCAAGAAACAGGTCAGAGGCAGGTTGGAGCCTCGAATAAAGATTTCGGGTGGCACCGTATTTTTCCTTCACAAAAAGATCACCGGCAGTGCTTACTTCATTACCCGGCAAATAACTACCTGATGTTTGCTGGGCAAAGAGACCGGCACAATACAACGAAAACAAAAGTAAGAAAAGGACGAAACGTGTTTTTATCATGCTGTTGAATGATTTAAACTGTAAAATTACTCAGGACATCACTGCAAATCTGCTTTGTGAAGCAAATTTATCAACAACCTGTATTTGAAAACTATTGGTGCAATAACGGAATACATGGCGGCTTATTATGCCGGAATCATATAGTCAGGCAATGAAAAATCCGAAAAATAAATTGCTGGAATTTTAAACTTAATGATTCACCACAATTTTTTGCACCTGCATCTGACCTGAATCAGAGACAAAGCGTGCAAAATATATACCTTGTGAAAGTGCAGGCAGTCCGATTTGCCGGGAAAAGACGCCAGGGCTTTGTGTTTTTCTGAATAGTATTGAGCCGTTCAGGCTGTAAAGCTGAATTTCGCCACCCTGAAGATCGGGGGTATTAATCACAATTGAACGTCCGTTTTCAACCTGAAAAATGCTGATATTATTTTCGCGGGCCACATTTTCTGCATTAACAGCACTAAAATTAACCCAAAGGTCATCAATCCAGAGTGCACTTCCCGAAACCGGGGAACCGTTAAGTAGGTTCGATGAAAAGAAAAGAACATTCATGGTATCAGGCTCGGCAGCAATCAGATAATCGATGGGCACAGCAAACGATTGCCAATCGGGATTTTGTCCACCTATGGTAAGATAAGAAAGCGCAATGGTATCGCGTGAAGTTCCGTTCCATCGCGAAAGCCCTATGCCCATTATGCAGGAATCACCAGCTGCGGGAAGGTATCGGAACCAGCCATGAAGTACGCTGGGATATCCTGAAACAGGAATACCGCCATCAACAGTACCGGTTTGATTTACAATATCGAGGGTAATTGTGCCAAGAGAAATAATGCCTGGCAAGGTAACCGGGCCTACAATAAATATGTTTTGGGTAATGGTTTCGAGTTTTGCACAGGAAGTTCCGCTGTGCGGGTTTGTCACATCGCGAGTAACAGGAGTAAAAACTGTTCCCAGAATTGTTTGGTTGATGGTGTTCCAGCCATCGGGCTCTCCATCTGTCCAGTTTTCGAAACCTGGATTCGGTAAAGGATTCTGTGCCAGCATTGACAAAGGCAGCAGAAAAAGAGCCATCAAAAGGGATTGCAGCAGAGTTTTGTGGTAGTTGTTTTTACGCATATGCAGATGATTTTGTAACGTAACAAAAGTACGAATTTTCCGGCAATTTTCGACAGAGGGATGGGAGAAAACCATCATGAGATGAAAACAATTTATCAATAAACCGGCCTGACCATAGGA
Source organism: Bacteroidales bacterium UBA5197 (assembly GCA_002412885.1). Taxonomy (GTDB): domain Bacteria; phylum Bacteroidota; class Bacteroidia; order Bacteroidales; family Lentimicrobiaceae; genus Lentimicrobium. The sequence continues at coordinate 16,504 of DHVX01000079.1, read as the reverse complement.
GGAATATCAAATTAACTTCCTCAAAGAAAGACACTTTTTATATCCCCCTCTTTTCCCCCTTTTTGGAAAAGGGGGACGATTACTTTCGTCTTTATCAGACACATTCGAGTGCAGAAAGTCCAGTTAGATGGGGTACTCAAGTGGGGAAGTTATTTCGATAGCTTCACTTGGTGACATAAAACACGAATTCCCGCCATAGCGGGAATTCGCGAAAACGGTGCCGTGCAACGCTATAAGCGGGGTTCTGTTTTCTGCCGAAGCAGAATTTCTGTCATTTATCTAGGCCTGAAGTTGCCTTCAGGCTCAAACGACCTACCCCCCGGAAAGGAGCGGGCAGCCCCCTGTTTTGCCTTGCGGCCGAACCTTCCGGTATATTTGGTCTTTCAACCCATAAGGTTTACCCGCTCAGATTGTCACCAACCTGAGCCGTGGGCTCTTACCCCACATTTTCACCCTTACCTCGTCACGACAAGTCGCGACAAGGCGGTTATTTTCTGTGGCACTTGCTGTTTCCGCCGACTGCGGAACCTTCCCGTTAGGAAGTATGGCGCCCTGTGTTGCCCCGACTTTCCTCTTCCCTTCTGCAAAAGGAAGCGACAGAACACGTTGCTGTTTCCGTTAAGAGACCTAAGTTGGGACAAAGATATAAAAGAATTGGATACCAAAGCAATAGGAAGGATTTTTGGTTTTGAGAGGTGGTAAAACTTTTACATTGCTGCTTTTGGCAGACACGCCAACCCATGTCAGGGTTTTGCTGTCTGACATGAGGTTACGTGTATCAAGTCTGATCGCGCCACTTTGATAGGTTCGTAACCCTGGTACGATAACCCCTGACAGGGTTTTACTCTACCTGACCGGAGGTTCGCGGGTATCTGTCTGATCGCCCCTCATGAAGGGTTCGTAACCCTGTCAGGGGTCGCCAATAATCAGGAATTGCGGTGAATTATAATTTCAACTGCACCATTGCCATACTTTGCAAAAGGAGCCGTGCGGAATTCTACGTTGTCATACTCAGAAATGGCGGAAATTATAGCCGATTTCAGCGTACCGTTGCCAATGCCATGTATGAAAACTACCTTGTAATAGTTATTGCTGATTGCACTATCGAGCATTCTGGTGAAGTAATCAAGCTGATAACGCAGAATTTCACTGTTGCTCATTTCTGCGTATTGTTCTTTGAGCTCGGATATATGAAGATCAACCTCAGCTTCGCGGAAGCCGGTTTTGTGTACATCGATAAATGCCGGAGGGGCTATGGCCGAAACTTTCTGCTTTACAGCCGGATCAACTCCTTTCAAAGCTTCTTCACTCTCAATAATCATCTGGCCTGCAACATCACCCAGCAAAACAACCAATGCCTTCTGACCTATCAACCTGAAATCCTGATAATTGCTTTCCTTATAAAATCTTACAGGCTTTACCTTAAAGGATGCATGGAGCGGGGCAAGTACTTCACCGGATTCCTCACGATGGAACAAAGCCTGAACAATGCCTTCTGACCAGCCTTCAATGTCATCTCTTTCGATGGTTTCGAGGATTATTTTCGAATATGGAGGTATTACGTCATAATCAACACCTGAATAGGTTTCAGTTTGCTCGCGTAGCAGAAAACTATACAAAACATCGTTGCGGCTATTGTTTACCAGGTAAATATCAACTTTACCCGTGATGAGTATTTTCTGATCTTGCGGAACATAAATAATAAATAAGCCTTCAGGGTTAGCAACGCCTGACTGACGATAAAGCGGGCTCACTCTTTCCTCTTCCGAATCTTCACTTTGACCGTAAGGGTTAGAGGCAGATTGTTGCGCAGTATCTGACTTTGTTGCAGAAACGGGCGGGACATCCACATTCAAATGCCTGTCGAAAAACCTGCCTGCCATTCCGGCCGGCTCAATCTTAATAAGATCCGATGCAAGTACGGGAAGGTCAAAACCTTCCTCAATGGCTACATTCACCATATTATTACTCAAAATTCGGGTAACTATGCCACCCCCTTTTTCGTTTAAAAAACGAACCTTATCTCCTACTTTTAAATCCATTCCGAAAGTCGTTAAAAACACTTAGCTGATAATGAGCAACTTGCACAAAGTTAATAATAAATTATCCCCGATGCAAATGTAAGTTTTTTAAACAGATAAAGCTGAGTATTGCTGATCGAGGTTACATAGAATTGTTTGTTGTTTGATTATGAAAGCATTGACATTTTATGGCTGTTAAAAATGCAACTTCATAAATACAGATCAGCATGAAAACAAATCAAACATTCTCATTTTTATCACAACCGGTCACTTGATCAGATAAAAAAGGTGCAGATTTCAATCAGGGTTTATAACTTTAATATGTACTTTTATAAACTAAACAGCCACTACAAAAAATGACTTTAAAAAGCCTTCCGGCAGCACTGATCTTTGTTATGATATTTCTGTTTTCATGCGGAGACAAAGGCCCTCTTCCTGTCAGTCACAATCCCACTCCTTACGAACTTCAGATACCAAAATATTTTCCCACTCAACTTAACATCCCTGACAACAATCCATTGACTGTTGAAGGCATTGAACTGGGACGATATCTCTTTTATGATGGAAGGCTTTCGGGGCGTACCCACTTCGACTCATTGATGAGCTGTGGAAGTTGTCATGTTCAGTCGCGAAATTTTGAGCCGGGTATCGACCATCCGGTTTTTCAGGGAGGGCGAACTTTCGGGCTAACCGGCATTCCCACTCCCCATGTCCCACTTCCGCTTGTCAACCTTGTCTGGAATCAGAATGGCTACCTGTGGAATGGTATGATTCACGAATCCAATACCAATCCATCGCGTCGCCGGCTCGAAGATCTGGTATGGATGGGCGTAGTGGCTCCACATGAAATGAATGGGGACACCAACCGCACAAAAGCCCTGATTCAGCAGACAACGGGTTATCCCGATCTCTTCTTTAATGCATTCGGCTCAACCAGAGTCACCATGGAAAATATCAGCAAAGCCATTGCTCAGTTTGTAAGAACCATTGTCTCGGCCAATTCGAAATTCGACAGGTACATGCGTGGTGAGGTACAACTTACTCAGCAGGAAATCAATGGCTTTATCCTTTTCACCACCGAAGAAGGTGCCGATTGTTTCCATTGCCATGGAAGCAGCGGAAACCCGCTTTTCACCACCAATCTGTTTTACAACAACGGCAAAGACACTGAATTTAACGACCCCCGCGACCGCTTTGCCATTTCGGGTGACGAATTTGACAAGGGCGCATACAAAGCAACAACGCTCCGCAACATCGCTCTTGGCGGACCTTACATGCACGACGGCCGTTTTCAGACACTTGACGAAGTAATTGATTTCTATTCGCACGATGTAAAGATGTCGCCCTGGGTAAATCCTTTGATGCACCACGTTGCAGAGAGCGGAGTACAGCTTACTCCGGTTGAAAAAGCTGAACTTAAAGCCTTTATCCTTTCATTGCAGGACGACGAATTTCTTGCGAATCCAGAGTTCGGCCCACCGGCAATTTTCCCTGATGGCTCATCGTATGAGCAGGTTGCCGGCAAATTTGCGGGCGTGAGGTGAGATGGTTGAGCGCTAGCTATCCCCCGATTTTTCCCTCTGCAGCAGTAAAATATTTCACATTACTTGCATTGTGTTATGTATTTGCGTATTTTTACCGCTATAACAAAACATAATCCATGATAGAACCCGATTTATTGGCGAAGATTCTAAAGAAACACCGGAAGACCGCCGGGCTAAGTCAGCTTCATCTGGCTGAACTTGCCGGCATTGGCAAGACCGCTGTTTTCGAACTGGAAAAAGGCAAAGAAACTGTCCAGCTTAATACGCTCCGAAAAGTGCTGGCAGTGCTTAACATCAAAGTAATCCTAACCAGTCAGCTAATGCAACAAATCACAGATGAGAAAAGCTAAAGTATTTGTGTCTGATAACGAAGCAGGTGCATTGTATGAGCTGAAGTTTGGCAGCGCATACAAGTTTATCTATCTGGAAAATTACAAAGGATTGCCTGTATCTGTCACCATGCCCACAACTCAAAAAATCTATGAGTTTAACACATTTCCACCTTTTTTCGATGGTCTGCTGCCAGAGGGATATCAACTGGAAGGTTTGTTGAAGACTGGTAAAATCGACAGAAATGATATGTTCTCACAACTGATTGCTGTCGGTGATGATCTTGTTGGAAATGTTACGGTAAAAGAAGCCTTTGATTATGATTCTAACGACGGCATCAGGCCATTTAATGGGGAGGATAAGTCATGAACCGATGTCCCATTTCGTATGAGCCATGCGGCGATGATTTGTATAGCGCCAGAGGAATGCGGCTAATTTCCCCGTCTCTGAAAGTTCTTTCGCTGCTTAAATATTCCGCTGAAGAGTTGAGAAATGAAGCTTATCTCAGGGCAGCGAAAATGTCAATTCAGGGAGTACAACCAAAACTCAGCGCTGTTTTGAATATCAAGATGGGCTGTTTCGATATTGCAGATAAATATGGCCGCTATATCCTTAAGCCACAACATCATATATTTGCAGAACTTCCGCAGAATGAAGATCTCACCATGCGATTGGCCGCAACTACCGGGATTACATTACCGCTGCATGGCATGGTTTATTCCAAAGATCATACGCTGACATACTTTATCAAGCGATTCGACCGCAAGGGACAAAAAGATAAGGTTGCGGTAGAGGATTTCGCTCAGCTTGCCGGAATGAACCGCGAAACCAAGTACAATTATACCATGGAAAAGCTGGTGAAACTGATCGATCAATACTGCACATTTCCAGCCATAGAGAAAGCCAGACTTTTTAAACTGTTGATCTTCAATTACCTTACGGGAAATGAAGACATGCATCTGAAGAATTTTTCCGTCATTGTGCAAAATGGCAAAACCGAACTTTCACCGGGCTACGACCTTCTGAATTCAACAATAGTACTTCAAGGAAATGCTGAAGAGATTGCATTATCAATTTCCGGAAAGAAACGAAACCTCAATGCCGATTTGCTGATCAATTATTTTGGCAAAGAACGCTGTTCTCTTCCGGATAAAGTAATTGACAATATCTTAAATACTTTCATAACCCAACTTCCTCACTGGCCTCAAATGATAGAGAACAGTTTTTTGTCGTTTGAAATGCAGGAAAAGTATAAAAAGTTATTGGAGAAGAGAATGAAGGTGCTTGGGTTGTAGGCACATTTCAATACTTAAGGATTGAGTTTGAGTGGGTGTTTGTGCATAACTTTTAAAGACTACCCCATAATGTTTAGTATTTCACCCTGTCAGGGCTTAAAAAGTGATTGTTTCATTTCGATGGGCTTCACCCATCGTTAATTTATTTCGCCCTTTCAGGGCTTTTATTATTCTTAGCCCTGAAAGGGCGAAATCTGTTAACACAGTGGCGAAGCCCTGTGATACGAGCTGTAATACTAAAAATAAGCCCTGAAAGGGCGAAATCACTTCTCTCAACGCTACCTAACAAACTTGTCATACGAGCGTGGCAGTGCTTTAAACGATTCCTGACTATTTCATTCAACACCGCACCTTACCTTTTCCCAATCATTGTCAGCAATTCAAGATCAAAGGTTAGTCCGAAGTAAGGCTTTATTTTCCATTCTTTTGTGGTGGGGATGGCAATGCCTGCATCCAGCCTATCGCCAACATTAAATCCTTCCTTCAGTGCTTCGTATTCGCGCACATTGGCACCCAGATTGACATGCAGCACATCAAACAGCTTGAAGTTGGGTCCAAGATAAAAGTTCTTGAAAAGATTGTTTCCGCCAAAACCCAGGAAAAAGCCAACATCGTAAGTCAGTGCGGCATTGGGTTTTGAAAGGTCTTTCAGCATAAAACTTGCGCCGGTTACAAAATCAAATTCAATGTTGCTGGAATTTTTATTTGTGATCACATAAACGCCCGGATTGTTGGCATCCTTTGGCGCCAAAGCGAAATCAGGAGTGCGGTAGTTTTTGATGGCAAATCCCTGCACCACACGCGTTTTCTTCTTTTTATTGGTGACGTTGGCATAACGCCCTTCACAATCTTTCAGTTTAAGTTCGGTGTATTTGAGCTGCTCGCCGGTTCTCACAAGACTCTTTTCTGCTTCGGTAAGTGTTGTGCGCAGGGTATCGATGCGGCGATCGGCCATATCCTTATCCGAGATAATCTTTTGTATTTCACTGTTACGGGTGAGTATATCGCGGCTCTTTTCATCAATGCTGAGCTGCAGAAGTCCGATTTCGCGCTCTTTGCCATCGAGTCGCGAATCTTTTGCCGAAATCTGCCCTTCAAGCTTCACCTTATCAATCATGCTGCTGTTGATTGCATCTTTGTAAAGTTGTTCCTTTTCGGTAAATAGTTGCTCCTTTTCTTTCTGAATGCGCAATTGCTCTTCCAGGAAATTATTTTTTGAATGCAACTCTGCCCCCAGTTGAACAATCTTCAGATTCAGTGCTTCATTCAGCGGAACCAGTTCACTTTCACGCTGCTTCAGGCGTTCGAGTTCACCCGAGAGTGATTTTATCTGACGGTAAACAGAATCAAGCTTTTGTGCCTGATCAGCAACCTTGGTTCTCTCTTCGTTGAGCATATAGCGCATGGTTGCCAGACTATCCACCATTGGCAAAGGCTTTTCGCTTTCAGCAGCTGAAGTTGACTGAGCATGGATCTGCGAATTGACCGCCATCACAAAAAACACGACAAATAAAAAGACAAAATGTTGATTTTTAATCATATGCTTTGATTTGTAAAGTAATATTCCGTGCACACCCCTTTCACGGAATTAATCCGTGAAAGGGGCGATACAGGAAAAAAGGATTTAATCAGACTATTACTTAAACGCAGGTTTCATTCCTAAATTGTACATGGTGAATGCCCAGATGTCGGTAGCCTCATCAATCATTTTTGAAATGGGCTTTCCGGCTCCGTGGCCTGCATTGGTTTCGATGCGGATCAGGGCAGGTTTATTGCAATCCTGATGCTCCTGAAGTGTAGCTGCAAACTTGAAAGAGTGCGCTGGCACTACCCTGTCGTCGTGATCAGCGGTGGTTACCAGCGTTGCGGGATAGCAGGTACCGGCTTTGAGATTATGCAGCGGAGAATATCCGAGCAGATATTTAAACTCAGTAGAATCTGCGCTTGAACCGTAATCTTCAGTCCAGGCCCAGCCGATGGTGAATTTATGAAAGCGTAGCATATCCATCACACCCACGGCAGGAAGCGCAACTGCAAACAAATCGGGGCGTTGGGTCATACATGCACCCACAAGCAAACCACCGTTTGATCCGCCGGCAATGGCAATTTTCTCAGGTTTGGTGTATTTTTCGGCAATCAGATATTCCGCGGCAGCGATAAAATCATCAAACACATTCTGCTTCTGCAATTTGGTACCAGCCCTGTGCCATGCTTCGCCATATTCACCGCCACCACGCAGGTTGGGCACTGCAAAAACTCCGCCCTGCTCAATAAACAGCAGACGACTAACGCTGAAAGTCGGTGTGAGGCTTACGTTAAACCCGCCATATCCGTAAAGGTAAACCGGATTGTTGCCATCCAGCTTCATCCCTGCTTTGTGAACAATAAACATTGGAACTCTGGTTCCATCCTTGCTGGTGTAAAAAATCTGCTTCGATTCGTAAAGTGAAGGATCGAAATCAATTTCTGACTGATGAAGAACTTCAGCACGGTTCGCTGTAATGTCGTAAGAAAACACAGTGGAAGGATAAATAAAGGAAGTGTAAGAGAAAAATGCTTCGTTTTCTTCCTTATTTCCTTCAAAACCGGCAATGGTACCGGGGCCGGGAAGTTCAATTTCGTGAAGCAGCGAACCATCCATATTGTGCACAAACGCCTTGCTGGTTGCATCTTTCATGTAGAGCGTAACAATATGCAAGCCGGCAACTTCAGCCGATTTCAGCACCTCTTCCTTTTCGGGAATAATAGTTTTCCAATTGGCTGAGGCCGGAGCATTCAGGTCCACTTCCACCAGCTTATACTTTGGTGCGGCATCATTGGTGAGCAGATAAAACTTCTCGTCCTGATTGCTGATGAAAGAATAATCGAAGCGGAAGCCATCGGCAATTTTCACAAAATCAGCTTTGGGTTTGCTAAGATCTTTCACATACAAGGCATTGCCACTGGTGCTTTCAGTTTCGTAAAGCACGAGAAAACGACCATCTTCGGTGGCTGCAACTTCGTAGCCACGCAGCGGATAATTTCTGTTTTCATAAATGAGTACATCCTTATCCTGAGGATCGCCGATGTTGTGATAATAAACCTTTTTGTACTCGTTTTTCGAGGACAGCGCACCTCCATCTGCAGGCTTATCGTAGCGACCATAGTAGAATCCGTTTTCACGCCATGAAATGCCAGAGAATTTCACCCATTCCAGCTTATCGGTAAGCTGCTTGCCGGTGGCCGTTTCCATCACATAAATTTCGTTCCAGTCAGAACCTGCTTTAGAAATGGCATACGCAAAATATTTTCCATCTTTCGAAACGGAATAAGTTCCCAATGAAGTAGTTCCATCTGCGGAAAGCTTGTTGGGATCAAGAAAAACCCGGGCTTCACCTTTCAGTGAATCCTGAATGTACAGAACACTTTGATTCTGAATGCCATCATTTTTAAAGAAGAAATAATAACCGCCTTTTTTGAAAGGAACGCCATAACGTGGATAATTCCACAATGCAGTCAGTCGTTCGCGGATCTGATCGCGGTAAGGGATTTTTGCGAGATACGCATCGGTAACTTCATTCTGGGCAGTAACCCAGGCAGCGGTTTCGGCTGAATTATCATCTTCAAGCCAACGGTAAGGATCAGCAACCTCGGTTCCGAAATACACATCAACAGTATCGGTTTTGAGGGTTTCGGGATAGTTGATTTTTTCTTCTTTTGGGTTGCAACTGCTCATCATAAGGATAGCGGGGATTAGGAAAATCAGAAAGTTTCTCATGCCATTAATTTTTAGGGTGTTTTTATGAGTAGGTAAAATGATCAGTCGGCTTCAGGGGTCAAAATTAGTAAATTATGATTAATGTGATGCATTGCAGATTGCACTTGTCAACACCTCATCCCCCGTCACAAAAGTGCGACGGGGCAAGCTGCCCGTTGGGCAACTTCTCAAGGAGAAGGACGTGCTAACGGGCATTTGTTATTCATTTATTGCAAAATTTTGTGTTTTATTTCCTAAACCCGAAAAGAAGAATAAATACAAGAAGACCTAACAAGTTGAAAAAAGAAAACTTGTTAGGTCATAACCTATTATCAAATGCCAGAAATTAGAAATTAGGCCCGATAGCTAACGGGATTAGAAATTAGAAATTAGAAATTAGAAATTCTTTTCGGTATATTTGCTTTGCATAAATCACCTGTCAATGAAAGACGTTATTTTATCTGTTGTTGATTCTCTGGATGGCAAGAATCCTGAGTTGTATTCTTATCTACCTTATATTCTGCAGGATTTTACCGAAATCGGGGCAGATCCCGAAGTAATGGTGCAGCTAACTAAAAAGCATATTCCTGCCGGATTTCTTCAGATTGCTGACCTTGGTTGTGGCAAAGGTGCAATATCAGTAGCTATGGCCAAAGAATTCAATTGCAACGTAACAGGCATCGATGCCATGCCCGATTTTATTGAGTCGGCAAAAGAATTTGCTAAAAAAGAGGAAGTTTCAGAAAAATGTAAATTCTTCACCGGCGACATCAGAACTGAAATTTTATCGCTTAAAGGTTTTGATCTTGTGGTACTTGGTGCCATCGGAAATGTGTTGGGTAATGTCGGGGAAACCCTGACGAAAGTGCAGAAAATCCTGAACCCCGATGGATATGTGTTGCTCGACGATGCATGGTCGAAGCAGACTGATAACAGAGCGGATAACATCTTCCCGACTGAAACAGCATATTTTTCAATGATTGCTGATGCCGGGTTCAAAGTTGTTGAAATGGATGTAGCAGATATGGCTGACCATTCAGGCCAGGAAAATATTATGATGGGCTGCATGCAAACGCGCTGTGATGAACTCGCTGTGCAACACCCGCAACTAAATCATATTTTTAACCAATATATTCAAAATCAGCGACATGAATTTAATATGATGAAGTTTGATCTCACCTGTGCCACTTTACTCCTGAAAAGAAATTCATGAAATCACGCAGATGGACATACCGGATTTTTATCCTTCTGATTTTAAGTTCCAGTTTCCTGTTGATATCTGTTTTCATTGATGCATTTTCCCAATCAGACAAAAAACCGGTGAAAACCGGTCACGAAAAAACTTTTGAGTTATTTGTTTTACAGGCTGGATGGCACACCGGAATTGTGTTGCGCACCAAAGACGTTTCGCCCGAAGATTGGCCCGAAGTGGTGAATTACCAACGCTATACCTTCGTTGACATTGGTTGGGGCGACGAACATTTTTATCAGGATGAAGTAGATTCACCGGCATTGGCAGTCAGGGCAGCACTTTTCCCAACATCGAGTGTTATTCATATTGTACCGTTTAACGTTCATCCCTTAAAGTTATATGGAGGCGAAACCTTTCTGAAAAGAATTGATGCCACTTCTGCAGAGTTCTCAGCTTTATGCCGCATTATCTCATCAGGCTTTAAAAGGGACAAAAATGGCAATCTGATCAAAAGCACTATCCATAAAGCTTCATCCAATTATTTTAAAGCCAAAGGGAAGTATCATATTTTTAATACGTGTAATACCTGGGTGGTGAGATGCCTGAAGGAAGCCGGCTATAATGTCAATCCGAATGGGGTAATCACACAACATCAATTGATTAAAGCCCTCGAAAATTTGCCGGGCAAGGCGTGGGAAAGCAATATTGAGAGGTGAGAGGTGAGGTCGGAGGGCGGAGGGCGGAGGGCGGATGGTCGGAGGTCGGATCGGAGGTGAGAGATGAGAGTTGAGCTCAGAGGGCAAAAGGCAGAGGGCAGAGGAACAATCAGATTGTGCCAGCGGACCGAAACAAAAATAAAAAAAGAAGACCTCACAAGTTGGAAGAAAACTTGTCAGGTCAATTTGTAATCGATTCAATCGTTCTCTAGCCATATTAAAACAAGAAGACCTCACAAGTTGGAAGAAAACTTGTTAGGTCAATTTGTAATCGATTTAATCGTTCTCTAGCCATATTAAAACAAGAAGACCTCACAAGTTGGATGAAAACTTGTCAGGTCAATTTGTAATCGATTCAATCATTCTCTAGCCATATTAAAACAAGAAGACCTCACAAGTTGGAAGAAAACTTGTCAGGTCAATTTGCAATCGATTCAATCTTTTCCCTCCGCTATATTTAATCAAGAAGACCTCACAAGTTGGAAGAAAACTTGTCAGGTCAGATATTGGAAATTAGAAATTAGAAATTAGAAATTGGAAATCTTTTCCTCATTAATTCCATTGTTTTGATTTATTTTGCACGAAATTCAACTTAAGATGGAAAAGAAGATCAAATCGATTGAGCTATACCGAACCAATGTCATGCTAACCGATCCGGATGATGAGGGATCACTGATGGACGAAACACTGATCAGCCAGACTTTTTACGATGAATCGGGAAATGAAACCGAGCGAATTACTTTTTCACCATCCGGTGATCCTGAAGAAAGAGTCATTACCAGATACAAAAACGGGCATCCCACAGAAGAAATTCTGGAACTCGAAGGTGAAGTTGCAGAGCGTACTACCCGCGAATTTGATGAAACAGGATTATTAATCCGCGAATTTCGTCACTATCAGGACGGTGACCCCGATCAGATCACTTATACCTACGAAAACGGTCATCCGGTAATGAAACTGACTACCGATGGAGATGGAGAAGAAGGCGAAAAATATCTGTGGCTATACAATGGCGGCAAACTGGAAAGAGAAGAATTTTACAATGAGTATGGTGAAGCTGAGTTGGTTAGAAATCATTCTTATTCTGACGAAGGCAAACTTTCTGAAACCGAAGAACTGAGATTCAGTGAGGGCATGCAACATCGTGCAGTTTTCATATTTGATGAGAATGGAAATATGATTCAGGAAAAACGCTACGACACCAAAGGCAACCTTATTGCACGAAGCATCATTACCATTGACGAAAACAGCCGCGCGTTGCGAACTGAAGAAGAAACCAGACTGGGAAAAACCAGTTCAGAATTTACTTACGATGAGCAGGGAAACAATATATTGCTGGAAGAAAAAAACACCAATGGAGACATCATTGCCCGTATTGATCGGCAGTTTGATGAAAATAACAGGGTTGTAAGCACCGAAGTGATGATGGAAGCCGCGATGAACCGGCCGGGACAGCACTATACCTTGAGGTATGCGTATGGGTTTTGGGAGTGAGGCAACGCATCCTTTCGGAATAACCTTCCAGGTTTTCTTTCAACCTGGAAGGTTTTCTTTTTCCCAACGACGAAACGATTAAAGTGTTTTTACCGCGAAATACGCGAATCAGATGGATGCTGGCTACATGAAGCTTTATCCACAATGCAAACTTTTCCTCGTTATCGCTTCCCGCCTGCCTGCGTGGCGCAGTCGGGCAGGCTCCCGAGGCAAGCACTTTTCTCTTTTCACTTTTCACTTAATAAGCTTTCCACTTTTCTACCTTCTTCGGCCATTGCCTGAGTCACTTAACCCCGTTTTTCTGTCACTCAGGCCGTTGGGCCTCGTATTGTTTCGGCTCTCGCTCAACAACCACCGCTCAACGACTGCCTAAAATTTGACCATAATGCTATTATCGGCCATGATTCAGATTCTTTAATAGTCACTCCCAGAGGTCAATTTTAGAAGGTCGTTTCCGCGGATACTGAAAATTTGCGCTCTTCTTTACGGGTTTCTCTACGTTTCCCTACAATTAATGTCCTCTCTTAACCAAACGACGCTGAATTCAGCATCCAAATCTTAAAACCAGTAAGTTAATCAAAGAAGACCTAACAAGTTGGAAGAAAACTTGTTAGGTCAATTTGTTATTCGATTCAGGCACTAAGTTCACTTCGTTCACCAACCTCCCCTAGTCTCCCCGTCTCCCTGTCTCCATGTCCTGAACCTCTCCTTGTCAGCCAGATCGTGAAATAACTCTCGAATCAAAACCAAAAGTCGTTCCCTTCGCCATATAAATACAAGAAGACCTCACAAGTTGGAAGAAAACTTGTTAGGTCACATCCATGATAGGACGCGGTCCGTTGGAAATTAGAAATTAGAAATTAGAAATTAGAAATTTCCCTTCACCACTCCCTTGGTTTTCCATTTGCCATTTTTGTAATAGATATACGAGAGCGCCATCCCCATAAACCAGGCCAGCGGAATGGCCCACCAGATGCCGTCAACACCAATACGTTTTGAGAGTATCGCGGCAAGCGGAATGCGGATAATCCATAAGGAGAAAAGTGTGATAAACATAGGAACAATGGTGTCGCCGGCACCGCGCATGACACCGCCAATGACAAACATACTGCTGAAGAACAGGTAAAATCCGCTGACAATCAGCAGATAACGTGCGCCTATCGCAATTACATTTAAATCGTTGGTAAACAGCGTCATCAATTCAACCCGGAACAGCATTACCAGTCCAGAAGTTACAATGGCCACTATACCCGACATATTCATGGTCGCAATAAACCCTTGTTTAACGCGGGAAATACGGTTTGCGCCGATATTCTGCCCGGCATAGGTTGACAATGCCTGCCCAAAGTTCATGGCCGGAAGGGCCGCCAGTCCGTCAATGCGAACGGCTACACTGTATGCAGCCACAGTATCCGTTCCATAATCATTTACAATACGCAGCAGAGCCAGCATTCCCAAAGAAACAAAGGTCTGTTGAAAACCTGTCGGAACGCCAATCCGGATACTTGATCTGAAAATTTCTCGATCCCAGATATATTTCCGCCATGAAAGGTTGATGAGGGGATGCCGGCGGTTGAGGTAGAGCACAAGTGTAATAAATGCACCGGCCTGCGAAAGCACGGTTGCAAAAGCCGCACCTGCAATTCCCCATTTAAACACGATCACAAAAAGCAGATCAAATACAATGTTGGTGACCGTGGAAATAATCAGAAAATAAAGGGGAGTTTTTGAATCGCCAAGCCCGCGGAGTATGGCACTTACACCATTAAAACCAAAGAAAAAGAGTATTCCGGTAAGGTAAACCTGCATGTAAAGGGCCGCCTGAGGAATTACTTCTTCGGGCAAACGGATCAAACGAAAAATTGATTCGCTGAAAACGATACCAAGCACACCGACTACAAGCGAGGCAAAAAACAGGAAAATATACATGGTATCGATGCTCTTACGCACTTTAACCATATCCTTTGCTCCGAAATATTGTGCAATAATGATGGTTGAACCAGAAGCAATTCCAATAATAAAGCCCACAAGCATGAAAATCAGCGGGAACGACGCACCCACAGCTGCCAGCGCTTCCTTGCCTAGAAATTTCCCTACTATAATGCTGTCGGCAACATTATACAACTGCTGAAACACATTGCCCAGCAGCATAGGGGTAGCAAACTTAAAAATCAGGCGTGCCGGATTTCCGACAGTTAAATCATGCATGAAAACCAATTAAATCGTAATGTTGTGAATTTCAGTTAATCAGGTTGCTGCATTTTAACCAGCTCCTTTGTAGAGAGCAGACCGCAGGCAGCTTCTATGTCCTGGCCGCGTGATGCCCTTAGGGTGGTCACAATTCCTTTATCATTCAGTGCCTGCTGAAAGTCGGCAATGGCTGCTTCATCCGAGCATTCCAGCGGCGTTCCGGGAATGGGATGAAAACGTATCAGGTTGATGCGGCTTCTCACTTTATTGAGCAAACGGGCCAGCTCATTCACATGGCGACGCGAATCATTCACTCCTTTAAACATGATGTATTCGAAGGAAACCCTGCGGTATTTTCCCAGATCATACGCCTGAATGGTTGAAATGACATCCTTCAGCGGATAAACATTCTGAATGGGCATCAGCCGGCGGCGCTCATCTTCAAACGGTGTGTGAAGACTCACGGCCAGATTGCATTTACTCTTCTCGAGAAACACCTTCATGGCAGGCACAATTCCAATGGTTGAAACCGTTACTTTGCGCACACTGATGGCAAATCCGTATTCGGCGGTTAAAATCTCCAGACTGCTCATTACGGCATCGAGGTTGTCGAATGGCTCGCCCATGCCCATGTAAACAATATTGGTGATCTGCTTACGCTCGGGGATGCTACGCACCTGATTCAGAATTTCGCCGGGACTGAGGTGACCTTGAAATCCCTGCTTTCCTGTCATGCAGAAAAGGCAACCCATTTTACAGCCCACCTGCGACGAAACACACAATGTATGACGCTTTCCATCAGGGATGTATGCTGCCTCGATAAACTTTCCGGTTCCGGTGGTGAAGAGGTATTTTTTTGTTCCGTCGGTCGATTCACTCACTTTTGCCGGTGCTTTCACCCCGAAGTCATACTTCTCTTCAAGCAAGCCACGCACCATTTTCGAAAGGTTTGTCATTTCGCCGAACGAAGTCACATCGGTTTTGTAGAGCCAGTAAGCAATCTGTCCGCCGGTATAGGCTGGCAGTTCCAACTCAACGGAAATTTGTTTCAGTTCATCAAGTGTTTTCCCGAAAAGGGTTTCTTTTTGCATGCTGATCCTTAAAAATAGATTTCTGAGATGATGTTATCGAATGGAATTCCGCGTCCGATAAGGATATCGCGTACTTCGACCACCATTTCGGCGCTTCCGCAAAGGTAATACAATTCATCTATGGGAAGCGTTCCGCAATCGGTCAGGTATTTGGTAAGCCTGCCGTGGTATGCTCCGGCGCCTGCTTCACGCGAAGAGCAACGTACATAATCATTGCCCAATCCCTCATGAAATTCATCTTCAAAATAAAATGTTTTCAAATCTCGGCCGCCATGCAGCAGTTTTTTCCCGGCGGTAAGTCCTGTGCGGAACATGGAACGGAAAGGTGCAATACCTGTACCCGAAGCAATCCAGTATGCCGATCCGGCAGCACCGGTAAATGATCCGAAAGGCTTGCTCACCCATATGGTATCGGCGGTATTCAACCTCGACATCCAGGGAGTTAATTTGCCATCGGGGTTAATGTTGTAAAGAATATCCACTTCATCGTCGAGTTCACCACTGGCGATGCTGTAAAGGCGGGCATCATCGGTTTCGCGTGCGCTGATGCCAATCACCTGACCGGCAACAAAATCCCATGGACGGGGAAATGAGAGTACAAATACACCTGGTGAAATTTCGGTTTGGCGCAGCACTTTGACTTTTTGAAGTTCGAGTTTGGTTTTCATAGTTTGTTCAATTAAGGTTGATAGCGGCGATGCAAGTGGCGATGCAGCAAGCGTAAGGGGACGCGCGCAGGCGGACGCAGATTTTTTATACAAAATGTAAGCAAAACTGATATCAGATTAGCATAAACACATGTTGCGGGTAAAGGTTTAGAGATATTGAAATCGCTTTGCGGTTGTTGACGTCTGCCCCCGTTAATTATTTTTTTAACCGCGAATTACGCGAATTA
>DHVX01000086.1 GCA_002412885.1 Bacteroidales bacterium UBA5197 | reverse complement strand
TTTATTATGTTAGCACCATTACCCCTGCGATCAGGGGGAGAACCGTTCCACCAGGATTTCTGAATATTTTAAGATCTTTATTATTAGTGGCATGAATTTTAACCCGCTAGCAGGGGTATTTTTTAATTATAAAAGCATCTAAAAAAACGAAATTTATCGTCCCCCTTTTCCGAAAGGGGGATAAGAGGGGGATAAAAAACTGTCAAATCGCTTTCAATCAAGTCTCTGAAAAACACGGACTTATCGTCCCGCTTTTCCGAAAGGAGGATAAAAGGGGGATATAAAATCTAAAACAAAAGCTGCAACTGCACCTCTTATCCCTCCTTTACCGGTATCTTTATATCCTTGATATTCAGTTGAATGGATTTCTGATTGTTCCACTCGTTTTCTTCAATATGATAGCAAATGCTGAATGGTTTTCCCTGACTGATGTAATTAAAATGATCGCCTTGCTGAAAAGCTATGGCAGCGAATGGAGCTGAGGCAATCTCATGATGACCGATGGTGAGCTTAAGGTGGTTTTTGCCGACAATTCGTCCGTAACCATTGTCAATTACCCCATCGGTTTGAAAAACCGGTGACATATTTCCCGGGCCGAACGGGGCAAATTGTTTCAGCACTTTATAAAATCTCGGACCAATCTCGTTCAGGTTTATTTTCAGATCAATCTCCACTTCAGGCGATAACATATCTTCAGTAAGCCCCTTTTTAACCACGCCTTCAAACTTCTCGATAAAAGCTTCCAGATTTTCAGGCTTCATCGAAAGACCGGCAGCATATTTATGACCACCAAAATGTTCGAGCAATTCGCTGCATTCGTCTATGGCATCATAAATGTCAAAATCTTTTATCGATCGGGCGGAACCGGTCACCAATCCGTTGCTTTGGGTAAGCACAATGGTTGGCCGGTAATAAGTTTCAATAAGCCGTGAAGCAACAATTCCGATGACTCCTTTGTGCCAGTCTTGGTGATAAACCACGGTTGAGCAGGCATCGCGAAGGCGGGCATCTGTTTTAATTGCATCCATAGCCATATCGGTGGTGATGGCATCCAGATCGCGGCGGGTGGTGTTGAAATCGTTGATTTGCTGCGCGATGGTATCGGCCTCTTCGTGGGTTGCACACACCAGCAGCTTCACCGAATTTCGTCCGCTCTCAATACGTCCTGCTGCATTGATGCGTGGCCCCACCAGAAAAACCATATCAGAAATGGTAAGTTCGCGGTTGAAAATGCAGGGAAAATCATCAAAGCCGTTTCCGTTGGTGATGGTTTGCGGAGGTGGTACTGAGATATAAGTCCCTTCAGGTTTGCGGATGATGTTTGAATAGCGGAGTATGGCTTCAAAGCCCGGCCGTGGGTTCTGATTGATAAGCTGAAGTCCGAAATAAGCCAGAATGCGGTTTTCGCCGGTGATGGGTACAATATCAGAAGCAATGCTGACCACCACAAGATCAAGGTATTTATTGAGGATAGTGAAGGGAATATTTTTGCTGGAAGCAATGGCTTGAATCAGCTTAAACCCCACGCCGCAGCCCGAAAGTTCCTTAAACGGATAATTGCAATCGGGGCGTTTGGCATCGAGCACAGCCACTGCTTCAGGCAATTGATCGTCGGGGCGGTGATGGTCGCAGATGATAAAATCCACACCATATTCATTGGCTTTTTTGATTTTTTCGATGGCTTTGATCCCGCAATCCAGCGCAATCACCAGCCCGAAACCTTCTTCATGTGCAAAATCAACCCCTTTGAACGAAATGCCGTAACCTTCTGAATAACGGTCGGGAATGTAATAATCAACCGCATCGTGACCAATCTCCCTCAGAAAAGTATAAACCAGCGAAACGGCAGTAGTTCCATCAACATCGTAATCGCCGTAAACAAGTATTTTTTCTTTATTGTTGATGGCTTTTAAAACGCGTTCCACGGCTTTGTCCATATCCTTCATCAGGAAAGGATCGTGCAATTGATCCAGCGTAGGCCTGAAAAAATCCTTAGCTTCCTCAAAAGTGTTAACATCGCGCTGCACCAGCAACTCGGCCAGCACAGGACCAATGCCCAGCTCAGCGGACAAAGCGGCAACCTTTTCGGGATTACCCCGCTCTTTCAATACCCAACGTTTCTGCATCCTTACTTTTTTCGATGCGTAAAATTAGGGATTATGCAGCTAAGAAAGAAAGAAAAAATTATTTGCGGTTGAAAAAGAAGCAAAAAGGGGGAGGTGTTACTTATACGTTTCCCGCGCAAAGTCGCAAAGGCGCAACGAACACGCCAGGACAGTGTGACCGTTATTTTATACTTTCTGGCAGATTAATAAAAGAATTATACTTTCAAAACACTTTGCGTTGTGGCATCTTTGCTTGAGAGTATGGCCGGAAGTTATGGATTGCTTTCATCCCCTTCATGCATTTCTTTCGGGCTATATTGTCTTTTCAGCCAGCTGCTTAATCCATCAAGACCGGGAAAAAGTACCCTTTCGGTGATGTTTGCCTGATCGAGCTTATCGCGGATTTCCCATTTGAGTTCAGCGGGGATAATGATGCGGTAATACAGTTCGGGGTGATCGTTGAGCCATTGACTCATCAGCAGGCATGAATTCGACATTAGAGAAAACAATGCATGTTGGTTCACAATACGTTCGTCCATCGAAGGTGGTTCAAGAAACAGCACAAAACGCCGTTCAACCATGGCTTCGAGTTGTTTGAGTGAATCACATTCCAGATCAAGCATATGCGGGGTGAAAACATTGGAACCTTCTTCACGGATTATGGTTTTGAGCGATGCAGGCAGGTAATCGTTTGATTTAACATAATTTACACACCATATTGCACCATCGATGTTGAATTTGGTAAGATTGGCAGTGGCAAAATGCAGCGCGACATAC
Organism: Bacteroidales bacterium UBA5197; assembly: GCA_002412885.1. Taxonomy (GTDB): domain Bacteria; phylum Bacteroidota; class Bacteroidia; order Bacteroidales; family Lentimicrobiaceae; genus Lentimicrobium. Next base: position 68,741 of record DHVX01000086.1, on the reverse strand, counting down.
GGAGAATACGTCCAATCGAGCAGGCGGGTTGGAAGTCCGTGGTGTTGTGCTAGCGCAAGCAAACTCCAGACCGAATCGCCGGAAGAGGTGCTGCGGTGGGCATATTTCCTGAAATTCCGCAGCAGGTGGCGCTCCAGATCGCGGTAGGTGCCACCCATCCGCATCAGGCTGGTTTTCAGCGTATAATTGGTGTCTGATAATCCCCTGAAGATGTGAGCTGAACGAAATCTTCCAAGTCGCTCATCATATGAATCGCGGAAGAGGAGTTCCTGAAGTTCAGACCAGTTGGAAATACGGATATCGTTTTTCATAAGAAAGAATGTGAAGCGTGTTGCTACCAATGACAGATTGTTCGTCTGATCCTTCGACTCCGCTCAGGAGGACATCGTATAGGGCTGATAACGTGTGCATTAAAGAGAATCATTACTGACCAAACACGAATGTCACACTGAGTCCCGCACGTGCGGGAAAGTGTTTAAACGCTTGATTTCTAAAAAGTTGATCTCATGGCTTCTACCGGATCCAGCCGCGACGCCGACCAGGCAGGCAGAAATCCCGACATTAATCCGATGATTCCTGAAACGCCCACGCCCAGCATAATGTTTCCCGCTGTAAGTATCAGGTTCATATCGAATGCAGCTGAAACGGCGAGGGTTAGCACAAAAATTATCGCTAATCCCAGCAATCCACCGAAAATGGATAGAAAAACGGCTTCAAAAAGAAACTGCAACAGGATAAAGTAATTTTTGGCTCCCATTGCTTTTTGAATGCCGATTTGTGCGGTACGCTCTTTGACTGAAACGAACATAATGTTGGCAATTCCAAAGCCACCCACCAACAAAGAAAAGCCACCGATAATCCATCCTACAATGGATACGATTTTAAAAAGGCTGTCGAACCCCTGCGAGATAACGCTGGTTTCGTTGATGGCAAAGTCGTCCTCAGCGCTGGGTTTTAATTTTCGTACCGAGCGCATCACACCCGTAAGTTCATCTCTGAGTTCCTCATTGCTCACCTGTGGTTTTGCTCTGACCATAATGGCTGCACCCAGATTATCTCTTTTCAGATCAATAAAATTTCTGGCAAAATTTACGGGCAGCAGCACCTGATTGTCGTTGGAGTTTCCGAAGTTTGTATTTCCTTCCTTTTTCAGCAATCCGATAACTTCAACTTTCTGCCCGAAAACCTTAATACGTTGACCCATTGGATTTGCGCCGGCAAAGAGATTTTTCACAATATCGCTGCCGATTATGGCCACCGGACGCCCACCTGCAGATTCTTCAACCGTAAAATACCGTCCCTCCGTCAGGTCAATGGGAGTAACATCGCTATAGTCGTGCGAAACAGCAACCACCGAAGCATTATCAACAGATGCAGCGTTGAACTTTACCGATCTGTTCAGCCCAACCATATAACTGCTGGCTTCTGAAGCCTGGCTCCGGCGTTGGATTTCATTAAGTTCAGCCATGGTGGGCTCCGGCCTTTTCATGTATTTCCACCAGGGATAATCACTGCCTCCGAATGCCCAGGGCCATTTCTGGACAAACAACACATTGCTGCCCAGCGTGTTGATGCTGTCGCGAAGGGTGCGTTCAATCGAATCAAACACTGTAAACACCGATATAATCGCGAAAATGCCGATGGTGATCCCCAGAAGAGATAAAAAAGTGCGTACCTTGTTCACAATGATGGCATTGATGGCAAACAGATAGCTTTCGCGCAGCAACCGTACAAATATCAGCGATTTTCTCATGAATGGTATTTTGGCAGGGATGTAAAATTAGTAAATATTTGAGAAACACGGTAAGTTTGAATAGTGAAAAGTTAAAAGTGAAAAGTGAAGAGTGAAAAGTGCTTGCCTCGGGAGCCTGCCCGACTGCGCCAGGCTGGCGGGCGCGAAGCGATAACGAGGAAAAGTGCTTGCCTCGTTAAAGTGAGCGATTCTGATAGCTATCGGAACGGGAAAAAATGGAAGATCAGACTTGTAAATATCAGCTCAAAGGCCTGATCAGAGCGTCCTTCTCCTTGAGGAGAAGGTGCCGAAGGCGGATGAGGTGATAAGAAGGACAAGGAGATACGGGGACAAGGAGAAGGGGGGACAAGAAAGGGAGACGGAGAAAAGTTAAGTAAAGTGACCTGGCAGTCTTCCCGCCCGAGGCGGACAGGCTTCCGACTTATTAGATCTTCCTGGACTGCCTCATAACCTTTTGTATTTCGCCCTTACAGGGCTTAATTGGTGCTTGTTTCACTGCGATGGGCTTCACCCATCGTTAATGTATTTCGCCCTTTCAGGGCTTTTTTATGCTTAGCCCTGAAAGGGCGAAATCTGTTAACACAGCGGCGAAGCCCTGTGATACCAGGGTGCAATTACCAAAAGTAAGCCCTGAAAGGGCGCAATCACTTCTCATGTGGCCAAAAACTAAACCTGATCGGCAAATAATAATCAAACTATTCCTGATTTCCCAAAAAACAGGTTGCATACTGAGCCGATTTTTAATAAACTTGCAAAACAAAATAAAGACAGTTTTTTATTGTTTAATAATGTGATAGACACTTATTTGCAATTTTGACTTCTTTGTGAATTATCTTCTATATATTTACCAATCTCTGCAAAGGGAAATCCGGGGACAAAAACATGAGCGAAAGAAAACAAATCAGGTCGGCCCTGATATCGGTTTATAACAAAGACGGGCTTGAGCCTGTTGTCAGATTGTTGAATGATTCGGGGGTAAGCCTTTATTCAACAGGTGGAACTCATCAATTCATTGAATCTCTTGGCATTAAAGTAAAAACGGTTGAATCGCTCACCGATTATCCTTCCATACTTGGAGGTCGTGTAAAAACGCTTCACCCAAAGGTTTTCGGCGGCATTCTTGGCCGCAGCGGCAATGCCACCGACGAAGCAGAAATGCTGCAATACGGCATTCCACCTTTTGATCTTGTGATTGTGGATCTCTATCCGTTTGAAAAAACGGTCTCTTCGGGAGCAAAACACGAAGATATCATCGAAAAGATTGACATAGGCGGAATTTCACTCATTCGCGCAGGGGCAAAGAATTACACCGATGTGCTGATTGTTCCCTCTTCCGATCATTATCCGGAGCTGCTTGATTTGCTTGAAACAAACAGCTGTTCAACAAGTCTGGAAGAAAGACTTCGCTTTGCAACTTACGGATTTGCAATGTCATCGCATTACGATTCGGTCATTTTCGGGTATATGTCATCCAAATCAGGATATTCCGAATTTCGCAGCAGCCGGGGCAATGCCCGCACACTGCGTTATGGCGAGAATCCGCATCAGCAGGGCGAGTTTTTTGGAAATATTGACGAAGTCTTCACTCAGCTTCACGGCAAGGAACTTTCGTACAACAATCTGCTCGACCTCGATGCAGCCATTGCTTTGATCGGCGAATTCAGCGAAACAACATTCGCGATAATAAAGCACAACAACGCATGTGGAATTGCTTCCCGCCCGCGATTGATGGATGCCTGGAATGCAGCTCTGGCTGGTGATCCTGTATCTGCTTTCGGTGGTGTACTGGTAACCAATACAGTGGTTGACGAAGAAACCGCGGTGGAAATCAACAAGTTGTTTTTTGAAATTATACTTGCACCGGGGTATGAAAAAAATGCAATGGAACTTCTTCAAACAAAGAAAAATAGAGTAATTTTGCAGGCTAAATCGTTTGATTTTCAGGGGAAACAGTTTCGGAGCCTTCTTAATGGAGTGCTTCAGCAGGACAAAGACCAGAAAACCGAAACTCCGGCGGACCTCAGGGTTTCAACGGAAGTTGCACCTTCACAGGAACAGATAGAGGATTTGTTGTTTGCAAACATAGTAGTCAAACACAGCAAATCAAATGCAATTGTTCTGGCAAAGGGCAAGCAAATGCTTGGCAGCGGTGCCGGACAAACATCAAGAGTAGATGCTTTGCGGCACGCCATAGAGAAAGCCGGTGCATTTGGGTTCGACCTGAAAGGAGCGGTTATGGCTTCTGATGCGTTCTTTCCTTTTGCCGATTCCGTTGAACTTGCCCATCAGGCAGGTGTTGTATCGGTGATTCAACCCGGCGGGTCGGTGAGAGACGATGAAACAGTAGCATATTGCAATAAACATGGTCTGAGTATGGTATTTACCGGAATCAGACATTTTAAACACTGACAAATAAGAAATAAAGATAATGGGACTATTCTCTTTTATGACTAAGGAGATCGCGATGGATCTCGGAACGGCAAACACAATTATTATTTACAATGACAAAGTTGTGGTTGACGAGCCGTCCATCATTGCCATTGAGCGGAATACCGGAAAGATCATAGCCGTAGGAAAGCGCGCCATGATGATGCACGGGAAAACCCACGAAAACATAAAAACCATTCGTCCGCTTCGCGACGGCGTAATCGCTGATTTTCAGTCGGCTGAATATATGATCAGGGAACTGATCAAAATGACCGGCCCCACGCGGAGTCTTTTTCCGCCGGCATTAAAAATGGTGATTTGTATTCCTTCCGGGATAACCGAAGTAGAAGAACGCGCAGTAAAAGATTCGGCTGAGCAGGCCGGAGCCAAAGAGGTTCGCTTGATTCATGAGCCTATGGCTGCTGCCATCGGAATCGGTATCGATGTGCTGGAACCCACCGGAAATATGATCATCGACATTGGCGGTGGTACCAGCGAAATTGCGGTAATTGCCCTCGGTGGTATTGTGAACAACAAATCCATTCGCATTGCCGGTGATGATTTTAACAGCGACATCGAAGAATATATGCGCAAGCAGCACAACATCAATATTGGTGAACGCACTGCCGAAGCCATCAAGATAAATGTTGGCGCTGCAATGACCGAAATTGATAATCCTCCGCCCGATTATCCGGTGCACGGAAGAGATATGCTGACCGGTATTCCCAAAGAGATATATGTCAACTATTCCGAAATCGCCCATTGTCTTGATAAATCAATTGCCAAAATTGAAGCTGCAGTGCTGAATGCACTGGAAATGACTCCTCCTGAGCTTTCGGCCGATATTTTCCGCACAGGTATTTACCTTGCCGGTGGCGGATCAATGCTACGCGGTCTTGATAAGCGGTTACATCTGAAAACCAAACTTCCGGTGCATGTAGCTGAGGATCCGCTCAGGGCTGTTGCCAGAGGAACGGGTATCGCACTCAAGAACTTTCATAAGTTCACCTTCCTGATTAAATAAAAACCCGGTTTTGCCGGAGTTCCGGTTGAGGGATAATTATGCGACATATTTTTGCTTTTATCTGGAAACACAACTTCTTTTTCCTTTTTCTGGTTCTGGAAGTGGTATCCCTCATTTTTATTGCCAACAGAAGTTTTTACCATCGTTCTGTGCTTTCGAATGGAACCGACCGTTTTACCGGAAGCGTTCTGACCACATGGTCTGGAATTACATCCTACTTTTCGCTGAAGCAGGAAAACATACGCCTGGCCAACGAAAATGCGCGACTGCAGCGCATTCTTACCCAAAGCCAGATAACTAAGGATACCACAAGTCTTATGGTTGCCGATACTTCGTATAACCAACAATACCGTTATACAGTAGCCAAAGTAATAGGCAATTCCACCAGCCGCCGTGACAACTACATCATGCTGAACAAAGGCCTCAAACACGGTATCCGGCGCGATATGGCGGTTCTGAGTCCCGATGGAGTGGTGGGAACGGTGGTGAGTGTATCTGAGAATTTCAGTTGGGCAATGTCGTTGCTGAATAAGCACACCAGAATCAGTGCACGTATCGCACGAATTAATCAGATGGGAACTGTCGTGTGGGATGGCGGCAATCCATCGGTGGGAACTTTACAGGATATTCCGGCTCACGTAAAAGTACTCCCCGGCGATACCATTTCATCCAGTGGGTTCAGCCATATTTTCCCGGAAGGGATTATGGTTGGTACAGTCGAAGAAATTTATGTTGAAGAAGGAGCTCATTTTTATACCATATATTTCAGGTTTTCAGCAGATATGAACAGCCTGCGTAATGTTTATGTGGTAAAAAACCTTTTCAGGGATGAGCAAATTGAACTGAGTAAAGACGTAATTGATGAATAAATTATTCGGACGGGACTTCGTCAGGTTTTTTGTATTGATTTTGGTTCAGGTGCTGGTGCTTGACCATATCAACCTGCATGGATATGCCAATCCCAGTCTGTATATTTATTTTATTCTGCTACTACCTTTCGAAATTCCTGGTTTTTTATTGCTTTTGCTGGCATTTTTAATTGGGTTTGGCGTGGACAGTTTCAGCAATTCTATCGGGCTTCATACATTTGCTACAGTTCTGATCGCTTATCTCAGGCCATGGGTTATACGCCTTGCGGGGCCTCCTGCTGAATACGAAGGCAACCTTAAGCCCGGCATTGCGGATATGGGTTTCCGATGGTTTTTTGCCTATTCAATGGTTCTGGTGCTTGCCCATCAGCTGGTTTTATACACACTTGAATCTTTCCGCCTGGCAGAGATTGGCAGTATCCTTTTAAAAACATTAACCGGCAGCATTCTGACACTGGCTTTGATAGTGGTGGTTGAATACCTTTTTATGAGGAAGCGGTGATAAGTGGTGAGTGTATTAAAACATTGATGATTGATTATTGTGTAGTCCTTCCCAGCACCTGCGGGACTAACAATGACAGATTATTGGATGATCAGCCCTAGATAGGCGCAGCATGTAAACATATTCTGATTGAGGAGATTAATTAGTAATCAACAGGAGAATCATCGCAAAAATACATTTGAAGAAGAATACATGGTTTTTTAAGAGTTTAAAATTGAATTTAAAGCACCATATTTATTTGATTTAATTGATTTTCCTCCTAATGAATTGATTAATCATTTATTTAAAAATTTCCTATATTTGAGGCGAAAATCTGAGCTGTTGATGAAGATAGATTTCTTGTTAACAAGTCAGATATATACGCAATGTTGCGTATATCCAAACGTTAGCATGCATAATAAGAAAAATGAAGATACTATTCACATTATCAATATTATTAGCGGTTTTGACGCTTAAAGCGACAGAACAGCAACCTGACTTATTGATTTATAAATCGGACACTATTTATATTGATAAATTTCCTTTAGATTTATTAGCTGAAATGGATTCTATAATTGCAAATAAATTAATAGATTCTAATTGTATTTCGTCGGATTGTTGGAGACAGTATATTGCAACGTGGAAAATTGAAAATGATAGTTTATTTTTAATTGGACTTAAAGACTGTTGTAATTTCAACCCAATTCCTTTAAAGAATGTGTTTAGTAAAAACGACATAAAAGATAAAAAAGTTTTTGCTAACTGGTATACTGACAATATTACTGCGGGATTCGGAAAGAATTTAGGATTCTTAGAAGTTGAATGGAGATATAAATTTGAGAAACAAATAGTAATGATTATTGATAAAGGGAGAATAATGAAATTATCAATATCGACTGAAAAACAATAAATTACGCATGCTAACAAAGGTAGCCGTTGCACAACATCATCCCTGAAAGAAGATTTCAACCTGTTCTGCAGCATAGCTCTCCAGGCTGCGATCGTTGCTTGTCAGAATTTTAAAATGGCAAGGTGCTTCCATAAGCCTCATATTGATTAAAAACCCATTGATCAGGCCTGAAACAGCTTCAGAAATGTTGAAAAAGTCTCCTATTTTGTTCATATCCATTGATTTTATTACAGAAATCACCTTGGTGGATTTAAACTTCATGTATTTCTTCAGGTTATAGCACAGCGCTGCCATAAGAACATGCTTATTAGCCTTGTTTATTCCCCGGGTGTTCACCCGTTTCATATTCAGATAGTTAATGAGGGTTCCAAGGACAGGCTCAACAGTGCTGCTCCGGATCTTGCTGATTTTTCTCGCATATTGCGTTTGCATCCGCTGGTGCATCCGGTCATAATATGGTTTGTCGATGCTGTCATCAAGTTTCTTGAAATCACTTTTCCCAATGCATGAACTACGCAATGGGCAGTTTTTGCATTTGCTGTTATCTGAACGATATACTCTTTTCTGATAGCCTTTTTTGTCAGTAAAGATCTGGCGAAAAGGCAGGATAGCTTTGTTGCCACGGGTGCATTCGTAACGGTCAAGTTCCTTGTTGTAGATGAATCCTTCACGCGTAGGTTTATACAGTCCAAAGTTTGGGATATAGGCTTCTATAGCATGTTCTTCGCAGTACCGGAGCGCTTCACCACTGCTGTATCCGGTATCGGCTGCTATCTGTTCTGTTCTTATCTCGTTTTCGTTCAGGTTTTCAATGGTTTGTTCAAGGATAGCAGGTAGGCACTGGCTGTCTCTCTGATCGGCATAATCAGCCATTGCACCGGTAATTACATGATGAGCATCATCCACTGCAATTTGCCCGTAATAGTTAAGTTGGCGGGATTTCCCGACTTTTACACTGATGCGGGCATCGGGATCAGTTGGCGAATAGTGGGTATGATTGCTCAGGTATTTGGGCCGGATTGGTTCACCAAAATCGTTCAGCTGTTTGGTATTTTGATTGGAAGGCTGACCCTTGTATGCTTTAACCTTCCAGGCGTGGTGCTTCTCAACAATTGCTTTTTTGGTTTTGCTCACTTTATACTCCGAACCTTCGTTCAATTCATCCAGATACATTCCGGCATCTTCGACAACTTCTTTTTCAACCAGCGAATCCATACTTGCGTTGGCTTTAATAAATGCAGAATCTATAGCCTGGCGTTTGCCCCGGACCATGCCTTTATGAACGCACATACTTAACACTTTCCGGAATAATGCCAGAAACACCTCTTCGCCATACAACTGGCGAGTGCGACTTATGGTACTATGCCAGGGAAGCGTTTCATCAAGATCATACCGGATAAATAGCCTGACATCCAGGCAATTTCCGCAATATTCGATTAACCTGCGGTCAGAGTTTATATTGTTCAGATAACCAACCAGGCATATCTTTATAAACACCACAGGATCAATGGATTCCTGGCCTTCATCCCCATAGTATTCAGCCGTTGCCTTGTACAGAAATTCCAGATCCAGCACCTGATCAAGTTGTCTGTAATAATTATCTTTAGGCACCAGGTTATCGAGATGTAACTGGTACATTAGCTTTGGGTTGTATTCTATTCGTCCTTGCATAACTTAAAGATACAAAAGAATAATCGCCTATTCAACTGAATGACAGTTATTTATAAACAAACACCGGTTAATAACCGCTAAAAAATAATTCCGTATCTTTATAGTTGTGCAACAAGCACAAAGACTAAACGCTATCGGGCAGATGGTTAATAAAGGAAAGGTTGTATATTTATTGAAAATTCTGCTGGCCGGAATGATCTGTTTTCAAAACTGCCCGCCAGCGCTTAGCCTCAACCGTTAGCAATAATTGAAGCACTTTAACAAACATAGAAAAATATCAAACAAATTATGAAATCGATAATTCTAACTTTAATCACTTTGGCTTTTACATCTAGCCAAATTCTTGGTCAGAATATACAGTTTGACTGGAACAATATTATTGGATCTTCAGGTAATAATATAGCTAAAAGCATAATTTCAGATGAAAATGGTTATTTATATGTGGCAGGCGAATTTTATGGGGACTTAATATTGGGAGATAGCGTAGTTACAGGCCTGGCAGATAGAAATATTTTTATATTTAAATTGGATTTAGACGGCAATCTCATCTGGTCAAGAAGTTTGGGGAGTAATACTCCTATTTCATTAGGGCAGATTTGTTTTGATACAAGCATGAATATTGTTTGTACCGGAACCTTTTCCAATACTCTATTATTAAATGATACAACAATTACTTCAAATGGAGGCACCGATATATTTCTCCTAAAAGTAAAAAATACAGGAGAAACAATAAGTATTAATTCTGATGGAGGTATTGGAGATGAGAATTCGAATTCATTATGTGTCAATAAAAACAATGACCTATATATATGTGGAGGATTTTCAGGCACATCAAGCTTTGGCGATATAACGATGACATCATATGGTTATTGGCAATATACGCCATGGGGAGATTATGTTTATATTGATGTACAAAATGCCTTCTTTGCCAAATATGATAGTCAAAACAATTGTATTTTTGCAAAACAGGTTACAGAAAATAGAAGTGACTTATATAGCATATTAACTGATTCAGACAATAATATTTATACTACAGGTTATTTTTCAGGCTATGATGCAATTACTGATACTGTTGCGCAAGAAGTTGGAGAATTTTTAGTTTTTAAATATAATCAAAATGGTGAGTTTGTCAATTTAATACAAGAAGGCAGCGATAATAATTATATAAAAGGAAAATCATTAGCAATAGATAATGAAGATAACTTATATATATCAGGATATATCGGATGTCATAATTGCATGTTTGGGGATTCTTTAATACCTGATTCACATAATGATGCATTTCTCGTTAAATATAACTCTCAGGGAGATATGGATTGGATTAATCTCATTGGTCAGTATCATGGAGATTATGATGGAAATGAGAACTCTGGAAATTCTATTGTAATTGACAAAAACAATGATGTAATTTTAACAGGTTATTTTGATGGTATAGAATTAAATGGTGAAATAATACTTGGAAATGGTATTCGTTTGGATATTTTATTAATGAAATTCAACCAAAACGGTGAGATTATTACTATTGGTAAGTATGGATACCCCTCATGGGACAAAGGAGAAAGTATAACGATAGATAGTTCAAATAATATCTACATAGTTGGAATTACTTACTTGAATAATATGTCTTCAGATTTACCATCTTATATTTTCATAGCAAAGGTTGATACAGTATATCCTCTTTTAAATATAGATATTAATACATTAGATCAAGTTAATATATACCCTAATCCATCATCAGGTTTATTTAATATTGATTTGCCATCAAATTTTAATCAAAAAGCAACAATTATTGTTTGTAATGTTGAAGGTAAAATCTTATTTACCAGTAATGTTACTCAAAAACATAATGAAATATTACTTCAAGGAATTAAACCGGGTTTGTATTTAGTAAAAATACTAATTAAAGACAAAATATATTTTAAAAAATTGTTGATTCAATAAGAAACAACTATTGCTAATAAACAGGACTCTGAGCGGTCTGCAAGACCCAGTCCCGAAGCTTCGGGATTGAACTATATTTCGACAGGCTCAATACGGCGCATTTCAACAGGCTCAATGCAGCGCATCCCTTGAAGTGCCTATGTACATAAAGACGTTTTTTAATTGGATTGAAGTGAAAAAACAGACAATTGTTTACAGATGCAAAGCAGCTTTTTGCCTCTTTTCAAGGTTCAACTAAAACATTACGCAAGCAGGCGCAGTGTGGTATCCGGAAAATTTGTAATTTTAACGGGCATTCTGCAAGCCGCGAAGATTGGTAATTTTAAATGCCTGCCAGCGCAAAGCTTGGGGTGTTAGCGGTTATTTAATGACAAGAAAAAAATTGATATTTAACTTGAGAAAAGGATTTAAAATATTGGGATTAGGGATTGTTTCTTTAATAATTCTTTATTTGATATGGTTAAAGCTTCCATTTACCATAAATCGTCATTCAGATATTAAATTGGGTAATAAAATTATCGACCAAATTGAGGCTTACAGAAAAACAAATGGATTACCTGAATCAAATGATTGGGAAACACTAAAGAAATTCGGGTTCATTGACCATCCTGATTTCTTAGAACCAGAGTACCAAAAACTAAATGACAATGAATTTCAACTATTATTTATTGAAGGATTTGATGGCCCTTATTTAATGTGGACTTCCATAGAGAAGAAATGGAAAATTGATCAACCACAAATTCCTGACAATTGGATGAAATATAAATTAAATAACAAAGAAATAATTGAATCGAAAAAGAATTGGTCTGTGGAATTTGACACAATAGCCTCAAAATTCTACATGAAGGAAATTAATAGTTTAAAGTCGCAGACACTAAATCAAGTAATAGAGAAATTAAACGAAGAAAATCCTCAAATTATTCTTAAACTGAACAGAATTTCAAATGATACAGTTTTTGTTCAAATAGATGACAGTGATTTTTTAACTGAACAATGTGGAACCGCTGGAGCAGATTCATATTTAGCTTCAGTAATATATAACTTGACTGAATTTACAAATATAGAATATGTAAACTTTGACTTTGAGTTAGGAGACCATGCGAATCCTGGCACTTATTCAAGGGCAAATTTTATTAGATTCTAATCGATTGAAAATAATAACAGCAGCCGATAAATAGAACACTAAGCGCTCTGCAATTCCTCTAGCTAACGGAACCAGCGATGAGTTTCCGAAGCTTCGGGATTGAACTATATTTCGACAGGCTCAATACGGCGCATTTCGACAAGCTCAATGCAGCGCATCCCTTGAGGTGCCTATGTACTTAAAGACGCTTTTTAAAGGATTGAAGTGAAAAAGCAGACAGTTGTTTGCAGATGCAAAGCAGCTTTTTGCCTCTTTTCATGGTTCAACTAAAACATTACGCAAGCAGGCACATTGTGGTATCCGGGAAATTTGTAATTTTAACGGACATTCTGCAAGCCGCGGAGATGGATAATTTTAAATGCCTGCCAGCTTATAGCTTCGGCGTTGTGCATAATTATGAGTTGAAAAATAACCTTAAAATAAAATAATATGGAATTACCAAAATATCATGAAACCTTCCTGCCAATTCTAGAAACTTTAAATTCTGCTGAGTCATTTAAAAGTCGCGAATTAGCTGTTTTTGTTAGTGATAATTATTACTCTGATTTGCCTGATGAATTACTTAAACAAAAAACTAGTTCAGGCGCGAATGTTTTAATTGACAGGATACTTTGGGGTAAATCATATCTCAAAATGGCTAAGTTTGTTTCTTACCCAAAAAGAGGAGAGGTTCAAATTACAGAAAAAGGGAAAAGAGCCTTAAAAAAGGGTTTTTTGACATTACAGGAACTTCAAAATGATCACGATTTCATCAATCATAGAGAATCAGTAAAAACCGAAAAAGAAAATGATATAGATGTAGATCCGATTAAAGTTGAAAATGCTTCACCTCAGGATTTAATTGATTCTGGCTTTTCAACTATTGAAAAACAAGTAAAATCGGAACTTTTAGAGAAACTAAAAGAAATAGACCCATATTATTTTGAGAAAGTTATCCTTATTCTTCTTAAAAAAATGGGATATGGTGATTTTGTTGAAACTTCAAAATCAGGTGATGGTGGAATTGATGGAATAATTAATGAAGATAAATTAGGTTTAGAAAAGATTTACACTCAAGCAAAACGCTACAATGAAAACAAAGTTCGTGAAAAAGATATCAGGAATTTTATTGGAGCAATGAGTGGAGATACTAACAAGGGCGTTTTTATTACAACATCAACTTTTGACGATTCTGCCATTAAAAAGGCTAGAGAAGCGCATCACTCAATTGTATTAATTGACGGAGCTAAACTGGTTGACTTAATGCTCCAATACAATGTTGGTGTTCAAGTAAAAACTTTTTACGAAGTAAAAGAGGTTGATAACGACTTTTTTGAAGAAGAATAACTGTGCACAATAAACAGAACTCTGATCGCTCTGCAATTCCAATGGCTATCGAAACCAGCGGTGAGTTCCGGAAGCTTCGGGATTGAAATGCTTTAAACGCTTATTCTTTACGAGTGCCCCAGCGTATCACCATCCTCTGTTGTCCAGTCGTAATGGTAAAGGCCTTCAATCAGTCGCTTTTCTTTTTCTTCAGGGGAGAGTTGTTCGTAAGCCTGTTTTTCGGCTTCAAAAATGGCGCGTTTTTCGTCTTCTATCCTGTGAATTTCATCCAGATAATTCTGCTCAACACGGCGCTTCAGATAATCGCCGGCTACAGCAGGAAAGAGCTCCAGAAGCAACTCCTCTTTTTCATTTTCAGCCAGTTTTACACCGCCATACTCATGAAACACAGTATTTTCCTGACGTTTATAAAATCGGGGATCGTAAGGCGTTTCCTCTTTCACACCTGCAATTTTGTACCTGAATTCAGGATCAACAGGCAGTGGAGTTTTGCCATAAATTCCTTTCACCAGATTGACAAACTGAATGGATTTGGTGGTGTACACGGGTTGTCCTTTCAATTCATCGATGGCGCAATTTACAGCCTGCACCCCCACAATCTGACTGGTTGGGGTAACCAATGGCGGGCAACCGGCATCCATACGAACGGATGGGATTAACTCCAGTGTGCGTGGCAGCAGTTTCTCGAGTTTCAGTTGCTTCAGTTGTGCCAGCATATTTGAATACATGCCTCCGGGAACTTCGGCTTCTTTTACTTTTTCATCTGGTTCGGGGAAGTTAAAATAGCTTTCAATCCTTGCACAGGTGGTAAGCAGGTCTTCTTCTTTATCAGCTTTTGCGAAGGCAATGGCCAACTCAAACATCTCGTCAATGTCCTTCGGAAGTTTGTCGGTTAAGATGTTGAACTCTTTCGGGAACTCCTTATATTGATCAAATTCAGCAAGTTCATGCCTTATTTCGCGCAAAACCGCGTCAATCTTAACCACAGCTTCAAGATTCACGCCGGTGTCAATATTCATTCTGTCGCAGAACAATTGTATAATCTCGAACGAAGCACCTGCAGTGCCTCCGGAAAACGACATGATGTTTGTATCCACAATATCAGCGCCGTTTACGATGGCCATCAGTATGGACGCCAGCCCGTATCCGGGAGTGCAATGGGTATGAAAATCAACAGGAATGCTGAGGTTTTTCTTAAAAAGCCTGACGAGTCTTCCCGCCCTGAGCGGAGGAATCAACCCTGCCATATCCTTGATGGAGATCATATCTGCTCCCATTTCCTGAAGTTCAAGGGCAAGACTCAGGTAATACTGATCTGTAAATATGTGTGTCTGAAGTGGTTTGGCCTGAAGAATAGCCTTTAACTTCTTCATGGTTGAGAAGTAAGGATCAACGGTGTAGCAAATCGCACAGTCAGCAATTCCACCATTTTCTTTCACCGATTTAATGGTTGATCCGATGTTGTTGGTGTCGTTTAATGCATCGAAAATCCGCATGATGCTGACACCGGATTTGATGGCATTCCGGTTGAATCCATCAATTACATCGTCGGGGTATGGGTTGTATCCGAAGAGATTGCGGCCACGTGATAATGCAGTTAATTTTGAAGCATCTCCAACTCCTTCTTTTATCTTTTCCAGTCGATGCCAGGGGTTTTCGTTCAGGTACCGCATCACAGAATCAGGAACGGCACCACCCCAGACTTCCATGGCATAAAAGCCGGCTTCACGGAAAAGAGGCAGCACACGGTCAATCTGTTGCTGGGTCATGCGGGTAGCAAACATCGACTGCTGTCCGTCGCGTAAGGTCAAGTCTCTGATTTGAAGTTTTTTAGCCATAAGTGAAATGAGATATGTAAAAGTGGACGAAGTAAAATATTCGTAATAGATTAATAGTCTGTCTGATTAAAACCCTTTCTGCAAAAGTAAAAGAATTAATATTCAATGCGATAGGAAGCGAAAAATTATTTCCGGGATGAAAAAAATATGACACATTTGTAACTTTGTACCGGGAATAGCATCCAATAAAGTGAAAATTCCGGAATCAGACAGCGATGATTTCAGTGGCCATTTTTCATTTCCTTCGCTGTTAATCCATCAATTATTATCTGACCTGCCAATGACCATAAACACCAGTTCCGGGCAAGTAATTGAGTCGGTGATACCCGAACTCAGGGTTTTTCCTGCCGGAGAAAAGGTGTCGGCATTTGTAAAGTGTTTCTGGCAGCTTGAGAAGCCGGGAGGATATCTGCATGAACGCTTATTGCCAAATGGCGAAACACAATTAATTTTTCATTACGGAAACCCTTTCAGCGAAAGCTATGGTGGCATGCAAGCCGGTTTGCAGCCACACAGTCTTATCTGCGGGCAATTCACCACTTTCAAGGATATCTTTTCCTACGGGCAGGCCGGATTGCTTGGGGTGGTTTTTCATCCATATGCTTCGAACGCATTGTTCGGAATTCCTGCCCATCATTTTACCCACCTTACCGTTGGCCTTACTGAAGTTGAAAAAGGCTTGCATGATATTGGAATGCGAGTAGCCGCTGCCCAAACCCTTCCGCAAAGGCTGATGTTGATTGAGGATTTCATTCTCCGCCGCATGAGGGTTGTGAATCAACGGCATTTTGCCATGATCAGAAAAAGTGTTGAAATGCTTAGTCAATTCTCATCCGAAACAGGGCCGGGAGAAGTTGCCAGATCGCTTTTCGTTGGCGAACGACAGTTTGAAAGATTGTTTAAAGACTATGTTGGCATAACTCCGGGCAGATTTGCCGGTTTATCACGATTTCACAAGGCATTGGGGCTTTTCCCAACTTCGCAGAGTCTGACTTCTATTGCCCTGGAATCAGGATATTATGACCAGGCTCATTTTATCCGGGAGTTCAGAAATATTTCAGGGGATAAACCCTCAGATCTGCGAAAGCGGGTTATTGGTTGAAAAAAATTATTCAACCAAAGGCAGTCCCCCACTTGCGGGTAAGTGTTTCTAACATTTTTGATCCAACTCTTAATGTCGGTTTTGTACAATTCTGTAATTTGCGGTACAAGTAATTTTGCCGGCGATAAACCAATTCTATAAAAATGAAAACCAATTATTTTATTGAAAAGAGCGGGGCTTACCTGCAAACTCTTTGTGAAACCATTCCCGGACGTTGCGTTGGAAGCCATGGAAACCGGATGGCAACAGATTTTTTTCAATCGACCCTTGAAGCGCTGGGCTGGGAAACACGTACTTCGGGTTTTGATGCAACTGACTGGGAAACACAAGGGGCAAGCCTGAAAGGCGGTGGTCAGGAATTTGAGGTATTTTCAAGCCCATACTCAAATGGCTGCAATTTATCGGCAAAGCTTAAACCTGCTTCAACAATTCAGGAACTCGAAGAAACCGACATGGAAGGTTGTATTTTGTTGCTTCATGGCGATATTGCAGCGGAGCAGCTGATGCCGAAGAATTTTGTGTTTTACAATCCTGAGCATCACCAGAAAATTATCTCATGTCTGGAAAAAGGCAAACCCGCAGCAATTGTTTCAGCTACAGGGTTTAATCCTGAGCTGGCAGGAGGTGTTTATCCATTTCCGCTGATTGAAGACGGAGATTTTGATATTCCATCGGTATATACTACTGAGGAAGAAGGGGAGAAGCTACTTAAGCTCTCAGGAAGTGAAGTTACCTTGATTTCACAGGCGGAAAGGATTCCGGGTAAAGGGTTTAATGTTTTGGGTGTAAAAGGCAAAAACCCGAACAAAAGGCTTGTGATCACAGCGCATATTGATGCCAAAAAAGGAACACCCGGAGCCATTGACAATGCAAGCGGAGTAATTGTACTCTTGCTTATTGCTGAAATGATGAAAGATTATGATGGCGATACCATGGTGGAACTGGTCGCATTTAATGGAGAGGATTATTATGCTGTTCCGGGACAGATGCTCTACATTGCTGAAAATCAGGGCTTATTTGATCAGATATTGTTGAATATCAACATTGATGGGGCGGGCTACTTTGAAGGAGGATCGGCATATTCGCTATTTGAATTGCCCGAAAAAATGGATGAAAAGGTCAGAGAAGTGATGCAGCCGCTGGAGAATTTTGTTGAAGGACCGCAATGGCCGCAGGGAGATCACAGTATTTTTGTTCAGTTTGGTTGTCCGGCAGTTGCTTTCACTTCGCAGTGGTTTCTGGACAATATGTCCACCCAGCGCATCACCCACACCCCTGAAGATCACCCGCGGATCATAAACCTGCAAAGACCGGTTGAAATTGCTTCAGCAATCTGCACCCTGATAGCAAAACTGGAGTAGTTTTATCCTTCGACTCCGCTCAGGATGACATTGTAAATAAATGATTGTGAATGTATTAAATAGAATCAATGCTGAACAAACACGAATGTCAGGCTGAGCGGAGTCGAAGCCTTTTTTGACTTTTGAGGCAGCTGCCTTCTTATATCCAGACAGTAAGTCACACCTGAATTACTGTATCACATCAACCTCAACAGCCTGCAGTACTTCTTTGGTTTCATCGTCATAAACAAAGGCAATCACACTGCAGTTTTCAGGCACATACTCATCTTTGAGAATGTGTTTGTACGATTTGACAATCGACTCAGGGTTTGCCGTGCCGGCGGTGGCAATGGTGCTTCCCCAGGTAGTTGTAATGGCGGTGCGCAATACATGGCTGTGAGAATAATCAAAAATAACAGGCGTTACCCCTGAATTTGGATCGTTGTTTTTCTGAGGTTTTATGATGCCGCTTTCGGCGATGACTACGATCAGTTTCAGGTTTTTATCGATGCTGGTGATAAAACGGGTTTTGATGTGGGTGCAGAGTTTGCGTTCGGTTGCATCGTATTCATTGATCATCTGAAGGTCAAGCAATGGCTCACCTGCCAGCGCACTGCTGACTGCTGATGCCCAGGTTGGAGGTGATTTAATATGTGTGCTTTGCGGATATCCGATGCGGTTAACCATTCCGTTAGGGTTACCAACCATTCCAACTTTAAAGAAATCATCCCATGCAGTTCCGGCTTCAGACCGAAAATCATAAGTAAAATCTCCGCCAGCTGTTGGCTTGGCAAAAAAACCTGCATGAACAGCCAACAAAATCAGTTTATCGCCATTGGCAACTTTCAGATTATGGGCAAGGATAGCAGCGCTGGGGCAGTTCACGCAGGTGTGACCCGTGTAATCTTCAAGCAACACACGTTTTACTGTTGTTGTAGCTGCCGGAAATTCCGGGATAGGGCAGGCTGCCGTATCAATGCTTTCGATTACTTTTACGTATGGCTCTTCAATTTTGTCGCAGGAAATCGTAAAAGCGAATACACTCAGCATTATTGTTGAAAGAAAAAGTTTTATCCTGGTTTTCATCGTTGTCATCTTCATTGGTTTCATTAAAATGTGCTGGTGAGCGTGAGCGTCAATCCATTGGATGCCGGAACATTTCTGCAAACTCCGCCAACGCAGATAATACCTTCACGTTGTTTGCCATAAGACATCATTAATCGGTTAGATCCATTGGTGTATCCTGCTGAAACAGTTGGATAGTGGAATCTTTTGTCCTTGTCAGAATTTCCGTAATTATACTGATCAGCCAATGTAAAGTACCATTTGGGCGCAAAGGTATATTCTGCAAGAACCTGAAGCCAGTCACCTTCATCCTGTTTGGTTATCAGTTGCTGGTATTCCATTTTGAGTGCCTGTTTGTTATCAAACCGATAAGTCACATCAGCAATCACAATATGTGCATTTACCATGGGTTCTTCGTATCCTTCAAGGATTAAAACATTGTAATCCTGATAGATATAGGAGATCAATGCTTTGAAATTGTTGGTAAATTTCCGCTGAATTTCAATATTGAAATCCTGGAAATAGAGTTCATCGCCAAAAGCAAGGAATGGTGATTTATATCCAGCGGTGCCTGATTTCCCGATTTTCGATTCTCCTTCGGCTGCTTCCTTCTTTATGGATGTAATTCTTGAGTAATTTACTGCAATGTCGGTTCCGTATTTTCCGCCGATAAGGCTTCCGCGTTTGATTTTGTAATTTACCTGTCCCTGCAAAGCCATTTCTCCGTTGGGCTGTGTGGCGTAAGGATACATGGCTGAAAGGCTGTAGGCATGTTGACGGGTTAATGCGGGCAGGTAGTTTATATCCAGAAAACTGCCCGATTCAGTGCGCCGCGATTTATAGCTCATGTTGTCGGTGCGCTTGGCTGATGCAATTATTCCCAGGCCTTTGGTTGAGAATGAAGCCTGTAAAAGCAGCGAATGCCCGTTTTTATATATAAAATTGTTTGTGAATGACGGATCATTCATCTTGCCGGCATATTCACCGTCTAGTGCGAATTTTCCGCGTGTAACATTGGCGCGAACTGCATATGAAGCAACATTAGCCGGAAGGATAAGCAATGTGTCCGGTCCTGCATATAATTCTTCAGTTTGCTGATATTTGCTTACAAAACTTCCGCCCAGTGTAACGCGGGTTTTGCAATTTCCTTCTTTGTCGAATATATCATTCAATGCAAATTCACCGTCAAGGCCACGCACTATGCCGGGTCCCTGTTCCCAGAAGAACCGCTGTGTGCCGATCATTCCTTTCAGAATTACTCCGTCAGCAGGACTGAATCTGACTTTTGCACCTTTAAAAGCGTTGTCATAGCCAAGGTTGCGTTCTTCGTAGCTTCGCAAAATCATGCCGCTGCCAAACTGCTCATAAAAATTCCCGACAGTTATTTCGAACTGATCATTCCGCCATGAGCCAAACCAGTAAGGCACTCCGCTTCCTTTGTACCGTGGGTCGTAACCCTGTATGGGATTCAGATAAGATTCAAAACGCAAGCCCGCATTAAAGTTTCCATTGGAATAGAGCAGGTTGGCAAATGCATTCATGAGCATTTTTTCATCTACTTCGTAGGCTCCGATTGCTGAATCAGCCCGATAAACCTGTGCGTCAAGCTGGAAATTTCCGCTCACACGTCCGCCTTCAAGAAAATTCTGTGCAAAAGTTACTTGAGAGCACAGCATTAAGAACAATGCTGAAATGGATACAAGGGTGTTTTTTTTCAATGGGAATGGAATTGTGGGTTAATTAAACAGCGCCCGCAGCTCATTGAAGTTTCTGCAGGCAATCATTTCAATCAGAAAGTGTTAATGCGATTCAATTGCTTCGCCGGCATTGAGTTTGCGCACCATTTCAATCAGTTGCAGTTCGCTGCCTTCGCTGAATGAGGTGTGTTGCCAAACGATTTCGCCATTTCCGTTTATCAGGAAAGTATGCGGAATCATATTCACATTCATGGCGCGCTTGAAATCTCCATTCGCATCAAGCAGAAAATCGTATTCCCAGCCTTTGCCGTTGACGGTTGGCCCAACTTTTGAACTTGAGCGTGAATCGTCGATGGAAACTGCAATTACTTTTACTCCGGTTTCTTCAACCCATTCATCATAAACTTCGGCAATGGTGGTCAACTCGTTAATACAGGGTTTGCACCAAAGTGCCCAGAAGCTCATAATTATTGGCTTTCCGTTGTTTGATATATCGGCTGTGTTAATGGTTTTGCCATCCAGAGTTTTAACGTTAACCGAAGGAAGCTTTTTCAGGTTTTTTTCGCCTTCCTGAGCGGAAACATTCAAAATTAAAACAGCCATTGCAGCCAAAAGAAAGATTTTTTTCATGTCGTCAGTTATTTTTGATTTTCCCGTTAATTTCAATAATCATGCCCTTTCAGGCAATATATACTTCCAGTATTTTTGAAGATGATGAAGGAATTACATCAACCCGGCTGATGGTTGCAGGAATCAGTATTGCTTCGCCCTGCGAAATGCTAACCTGTGGCTCTGTGTCGCCATTGTGTACAATGGTAACGGCTCCTTCAACGCAAACATAAATCACAAATGAATCCAGTTCACTGTAATCTTTGCTCAGCGCTTTGTCGAGTTGAATCAGATTGGTGGTAAAGTAAGGGCTGGTTACCAGATTGGCTGTGCCGTTCTCCTTTGCAGTGTATTTCGATTTGTAATCGTCATACACATTAAAATCAATGGCTTCCAGCGCTTCGTCAATGTGCAGCTCCCTCGAATTTCCTTCACTGTCAACACGATCCCAGTCGTAAATGCGGTAGGTTGTGTCTGATGTCTGCTGAATTTCTGCCAGAAAAGTTCCGGGTCCCAATGCATGTACGCGGCCGGCCGGCATGTAAAAAACATCACCTTTTGCCACTTTCTCAACATTCAGGATGTCAAGCAGATTTTTATTGTCAAGATGTTCAATGTAGGTTTTTGCATCCACTTTTCGTTTAAACCCACTGATCAGTTCAGCATCCGGGTCGGCATCAATAATGTACCACATTTCCGATTTTCCGTAACCGATATTTCGCTTTGCAGCAAGTTCGTCATCGGGATGCACTTGTATGGAAAGGTATTCGGCAGCGTCAATAAATTTTACAAGGATGGGAAACTCATCACCAAACCGTTCGTAAACATCATCGCCAACCAACTCGCCCATATAAACTTCAACCAACTCATTCAATTCATTTCCGGCAAGGAATCCATTTACGATTCCTGTCTGATTTTCATTCACTCCCGACAAAACCCAGGCTTCGCCGCAGTTGGGCAGTGGGGCAAAATCAATACCCAGAACCGATTTTATCTTACTGCCACCCCATATTTTGTCTTTTAAAACGGGCTTAAATTTTAGCGGATAAAGTTGATTTTCCATTTGATTTTTCTAATGTTTTTAACCTTTGTGCAAATTTCAGAATGTTTATTCCGGCATCAAATCGGGGTAAAATTACAATTAAATTCATTCATTCATATAGTCAGATACTTATTGATAACTTTGCCGCATCAATGAAATTTGTCTTTTCAAATTATTTTATAAAGTGTAATTAACCTTGAGAGGCTGAAAATATTAAGATGGCAGAGGAGAAAAAAAAACACCTTAAAAAGCCGGAATGGCTGAAAATCCGTCTTCCGGGCGGAAGAAATTTCGCAAAAGTGAAGGAAATTGTTGAAGGCAATCAACTTCACACCATTTGCAGCAGTGGCAATTGCCCCAATATGGGTGAGTGCTGGAATGCCGGTACTGCAACTTTTATGATTCTCGGTGATATCTGCACCCGATCGTGTCGTTTTTGTGCCACAAAAACCGGCAAACCTCTTCCGGTTGACTCCGGCGAACCAAAAAGAGTTGCAGAATCCATTAAAATGATGAAACTCAGGCATTGTGTAATCACATCTGTTGACCGCGATGATATGGAAGATGGTGGTGCAGCGCACTGGGCTCAAACCATTCGTGAGGTTAAGGCTGTAAATCCGGGGGTAACCATTGAAGTGCTGATCCCTGATTTTTCGGGCAATACCGCTTATCTTGATATTGTGATTGCTGAAAAGCCTGATATTATTTCGCACAACCTTGAAACCGTTCGCCGCCTTACTCCGGCAATCAGAAGTGCCGCAAAATACAACCGGAGTCTGGAAGTGCTCAGGCACATTGCCGCATCGGGAGTTAATGCCAAATCGGGTATTATGGTCGGGATTGGTGAAACTGAAGCTGAAGTATTGGAAACCATGGATGATTTGCTGGCTGCCGGCGTACAAATTATGACCATCGGACAATATCTGCGCCCTACCCTTAACCATTTGCCGGTAGAAGAATATATCACTCCTGAAATTTTTGAGAAATATCGTATTGCTGGTATTGAAAAAGGTTTCCGCCACATCGAAAGCCGCCCTTTGGTCAGATCATCATACCATGCCGAAAAGCATATTGATCAGCCAGTCAATTAGTGTACCTTGTTTTTAGTTCAGATTTTGCTGCAGCCTTAGTTTTGCTCGGGATTTTCTGATTAGTTTGCCGGGTTGGATTTATCGACTGTCGGCGTCAATGTTTTATGCCTTCAGCAAGCGCTGCTTTCATTAATAGTTTCAGTTCGTTTGTTCCTCAAAGCGTATAATTTGTATTTTAGCTATCTGTTTTTTTAACTCATTCTGATTAAAATATTTACTCATTGGCTTTTTTTTGTTTATTACTGTTTAATTGCATTACAATTTGTTAAATACGGGATATTAAGGATGTAATATCCCTATTGCTTTCCAAAGAACAGAATGAGTGAAAGAATGATACAGTAGATTTTCCGGTTTAATAGAAGTAATTATGGCGAAGAATCACTTTTATGAAATGCTGATGGATGCACCCGTTGCCTGGGCAAGGCTTATGCTTAAGGCGGAGGTCGGAAAACCGGGGAAGAGTTTCTTCATTAATGAAGTAAATACATCGTTCTCAAATCTTGTTGCAAAAGATGCGAAGCAACTGATCAATGCCGATCTATCTGAAATTTTCGAGGAATTATCAGCACACATTATAGATTTAACAAAGAATCCCGATAAACGATTTTATTTCAAAGATCCCCTATCTTTTTGCCCGCTCAGCTGCAAGGTTTATCCTGCAGGAGATTCAGTATTCGACATACTTATTGCTTTTGAAAAAGATGCACCAGCATTGCTGAAGGATGAAGAAGATTCCGAAGAGCCAATGTCCGGCTGCAAAAGTAAGTATAAGCAGCTGTTTGAAACCATGATGCTGGGGGTGGTTTATCAGAACGCTGATGGACAGATCATCTCAGCCAACCCAGCTGCAGAAAGTATTCTTGGCCTTTCACTTGATCAGTTGCAGGGGCGCACATCAATTGATTCCGATTGGGGAGCGGTACATGAAGACGGCTCTGATTTTCCGGGGGAGGATCATCCTGCCATGGTATCATTAAGAACCGGAAAGCCTGTCAGTAATAAGATTATGGGTATTCATAATCCAAAGGAAGGTCATACAAAGTGGATTTTGATAAATGCACATCCGGAGTTTCGTACAGGAGATGAGAAGCCATTCAGCGTGTTTACTACTTTTCTTGATATAACTGAAAGAATAGAAGCTCAAAGTAATCTTCTTGAAGAGGAGGAAAAGTTCAGGGTTGTATTTCAGCTCAGCCCTGATCTGATTAGTATTTCAAGGTACAAAGACGGCAAATATATCGATGTAAATGAGCAGTTTGTTAATCTTTCAGGTTATTCCCGTGAAGAAATTATCGGAAAAACTTCCCATGATCTGAATTTCTGGCCAAACCCTGACGACAGAAGCAGACTTATGGAAATGCTTGGTGAAAACAAGTGCGCAAAAAATGTAGAATTGGAATTTAACCTTAAAGGTAACAGAACCATAACCGGACTGGTATCATTCAGTGTAATTGATATTGGTGGAGAGCCGCATCTGCTCTCTTTTATCAAGGATATTACTGAAAGAAAAAGAATACAGGAGCAGATGAAGCTTCTGCTCGACCGCATCGATCTGGCTGCAGAAACTGCTGGTGTGGGTGTTTGGGAATGGGATATCAGTCAAAATACGCTCGTTTGGGATAAACAAATGCTGAGTTTGTACGGGCTTGACCAACACGAAACTGGTTTGACTTTTGAACAATGGCTCGGATTTATTCACCCTGATGACCGGAACAGATTAGAAGACGTGCTTCAACAGGTATTGGATGGAAAATATAGGTATGATAGTGAATTCAGGATAATAAGTGCGGATAACATTGAAAAATATATCAGGGCAACAGGCAAAGTAATCCGCGACAATGAGGGCCATGCCTGGAAAATGATAGGCGTTAATTACGATATCACCGAAGAACATCTTTCAAAAGCTGCACTTCTTGAAAGTCAGCAACTAAACAAGCAGGTGATTTCAGCCACCTCGGAGGGAATAATTCTGGTGGCAAACGATGGTCGGATTCTAACATGGAATTCAGCCGCAGAGCGGGTTTTTGCCTTGCCTTCTACAGAAGCCATTGGCCGGTATGTGCAAAACATGGGTCAAAGTATTTTAAATGAGCATGGGACATTATTAAAGGCAGATGAGTACCCTTCATTAATAACCTTAAAAACAGGAAAGCCATTACACAATAATATCTTGCAAGTTATAAATGGCAAGAAGGAAACCTTCATGATAAAAGTAAGTACAAAACCGCTTTTCATGCCTGATGGCGAAACACCCTATCGGGTGTTGACAACTTTTTCAGATATTACGAATTTAAAGCTGGCCGAAATCAAGGCTATCAAAGCCAAGGAAACAGCAGAAGAGCAAAGGGCAATACTACGTGCTGTTATTGAAAATGCTCCTTTCGAAATCTGGGCGCGGGATGTTAATCAAGTGGGAATTCTTGAAAATCAGAATGCTTTCAATCACTTTGGGAGCATTTTAGGCCGGAAACCCGAAGATTATAAATCTCCGGAAGAAGCTGTTTCGCAATGGAAAAACAACAACCTGAGAGTGTTGGCCGGCGAATTGATTAATGATGAATGTATTTATGAAGTTGATGGAGAAAAAAGAACGTTTCAGCAAATAATTGCCCCTATCCGCAACCAGAAAAGTATTGATGGAATTGTTGGATTTAACATAGACATAACCGAGAGAAAAAACGCAGAGAACACATTGAAACACCGGGAGCAGATATTTAAGAAGGCTCAAAAACTCGCTGCTTTGGGTAGTTTTGAATATATTTTTTCTGACAATAGCGGTGTTTTGTCTGATAACTTATATGCGCTTTTGGGTGTCTCGGGTGAAATGAGCCCTTTTAAAAACGCGCTGGAAACAGTTCGATCTTTCATTGTTGAAGATGATATTCCTGCTGTTCAAAATCATTTCATAGATGCACTGAACTCCAATACTGATTTTGATATAGTTTTCAGGATACGAAGGAAGGATGGAGCCATTCGTTCGTTTCATGTACGTGCCGATTTAAATCTTTATGAAAACGGAAGCCCATTCTCTTTGACTGGTCTGGTTCAGGACATTACCGAGCGGTTAAGAGCCGATGAAGCGCTGAAACAAAGTGAAGCAAGGCTTTCCTCATTTATGAACTATGTGCCTTCCATGATAATGATCAAGGACAGAAATTTCAGACCTTTTTATGCAAATCATAATTTCCGGCTTCTTTTTCCTTACGAAAACTGGCATGGAAAAACTCCTGCTGAGTCTTTCCCCGAAATTGAAGCTGAGTTTATAAAGATGAAAGACAAGGAAGCCATGAAATCTGGCTATATTGCATTCGAAGACATATGGACAGACAGAAACGGCAACGAAGTTCTTTGTTATATTCAGAAATTCAGAATCAGTATTCCGGGTGCTGATCCCTTACTTGGCGAAATTATCACCGACATCACTTATCGTAAAAAAACAGAAAATGAAATCAGAAGTTTAAATGCCACACTCGAAAAACGTATAGAAGAACGCACTTCGGCTTTGGTTGCAGCCAATAAAGAACTGGAAGCTTTTGCTTACAGTGTTTCGCACGATTTGCGGGCTCCGCTTAGAGCTGTTGATGGTTTCACCCGGATATTGATGGAAGATTTCAGCGAAAACATTGGAAGCGAAGGCAAAAAAGTTTGCAATGTTATTCAGGAGAATGCAGTAAGAATGGGTCAACTCATTGATGATCTTCTCACATTTTCCAGGACAGGTCGGAGTGAATTGAGTTATTCAAGGATAGACATGCAAAAAATGGCTAATGCAGTTTTTCTGGATGTTACTGATCAGGTTCAACGCAATAGCATCTCATTCTATTGTGGATCTCTGCCTTTTGTTGAGGCTGATTATGCGCTGATTAAACAGGTGTGGATAAACCTGATTTCAAATGCAGTAAAATTTACCTCCCGAAAGGATAGTCCGACCATTACCATTAAAGGCTGGTCAGAGGGAAATTATTGCTTTTATCATATCAGCGATAACGGTGTAGGGTTTAATATGAAATATGCCGATAAGCTTTTCGGAGTATTTCAAAGGTTGCATAATCTCAGAGATTTTGATGGTACCGGAGCCGGACTGGCGATAGTAAAAAGAATTATTCAGAGGCATGGAGGCGAAATAAATGCAACAGCCAAAATAAACGTCGGCGCTGACTTTGTATTTAAATTACCTTGTGAAAATCAAAATGTTGACAAACAATAATCGTCTGCCCAATGGAGGAAAACATAAAAATACTGATAGTGGAGGATATGCCGGCAGATGCCGAACTCAACATGAGAGAAGCACGTAAGGTGCTTGGCAAATGTGAGTTTGAGGTTGTTGAGCGCGAAGAAGATTTTTTAAATGCACTCATTCATTTTAAACCTCATATCATTCTTTCTGACTACACAATGCCGGATTTTGATGGTTTGTCGGCACTCCGGTTGGCAATTGAAAATGCGCCCGATGTTCCGGTTATCATGGTAACTGGTTCAATTAACGAAGATACTGCTGTTGAATGCATACAAGCCGGAGCCGTTAATTATGTGATCAAACAAAGCATCAAAAGACTAGGTTCTGCTATCATTCACGCACTTGAGGAGCGGCAACGAAAGTTAGACTATCGCAAAGCGCAAGCCGATCTGATTGAAAGCGAAAAAAGGTACAGGTCTCTTTTTGAGCTTTCGCCCGTTGGCATTGTAGTTCATGATGCTGAAAGTAATATCGTTAACGTAAATGAAACTTATTGCACTATCTCCGGATATAGTTCTTCGGAATTATTGGGGAAGAATATTGATTTTCTGGCCGGATCTCAGATAGCAGAATCAATAATCGAAAACCGTAAGCGTATTCTTTCAGGTGAGATCCTGAAGCACGAAGTGGTAAATGTCCGAAAAGACGGAACGGAATTGATAATCGAACTTTCTGAATCAGCAATTACGCTCAGCGATGGATCAACCGGAATTTTGAGTATTGCAGCTGATATAACTGAACGAAAAAAGAATGAGCAGGAAATCAGAAAACAATCTGATTTTCAGCAGCGCCTGATTGATGCAATTCCACTGCCGGTCTATTATAAGGATACCAAAGGCTTTTATCAGGGTTGCAATACTGCATTTTCAGAGCTTATGGGTAAAAGCAATGAAGAAATAATCGGGGAATCAGTTTTTGATATTCAGAATAAAAGATATGCTGATGTTTATTTTGATGCAGACCTGCGTCTGCTGGAAACGGGCGGGATTCAGTCATTTGAATCACCGGTAGTTGAGAAAACGGGAGGCATCAGAGAAATGCTTTTCCGTAAAGCAACCTACCCCAACGCCGATGGTTCTGTTGCCGGAATTATTGGTTCAATGACCGATATTACCGATAGAAAAGCAATTGAGAATAACCTGATTGAGAAAAATAAAGATCTTCAATTTTTGTCGGAATATGCCCTTAGTCTTTCATCTGTTGGCAGCGATACAGATTTAGGGAAACGTATGGTTGATGAAATTAAGAATTACTCCGGATCTGTGTTTGCCTCTTTCTCAACATACAACAAAGAGGAAAATGCGTTGGTTCTGGATTATGTTTCAACGGATATCGAAAATTTAGACGAACTTGTGTCAGGCATCATCAATGATGGTACTTTCTTATTTTTCCCGGCAGATGTTGATGTGGTGAAGCAGTTGCTTACTCAATCTGTTACAATCAATACTTCTCTCAGTGAATTAACAAATGGCAAACTTTCAGAAGAACAAGGAACTCAATTCAGTGAACTGACAGGCATTTGCCATCTGGCTGCAATTTCATTGCATCTGGCTGATGAACTTTATGGCACAGTGTTACTTGGCTTTAGTGATGGTCAAAAGTCACCTGATCCGGAGCTTCTGAAATCCTTTTCTTATATTTCTTCAGTCACTCTCCGGCGTAAAAAAGCAGAAGAATCCCTTAAAGAAAGGGAGGAAAGGCTCAGAAAAGTTGTCGATTCTGCTCAGGATGCCATGATTATAATAGACGAGAATGCAAAAGTTGTTATCTGGAATTTATCTGCCGAAAGAATGTTTGGCTATTCTTTCAGCGAGGTTGAAGGAAAAGAGTTGCATACCTTGATTGTTCCTGAAAAGTATCGCGAAGAATACGCAAAAGGATTTGCCTCATTTTCTAAAACTATTGAAGGAAAGGCCGTTGGAGTTATGCAGGAACTTGAAGCAATCAGGAAAGATGGAGTTACTATTCCTGTTGAAATGGCACTTTCATCAATGAAAATCGAAAATTCGTGGTTTTCAATCAGTGCTATCCGCGACATCAGTGAGCGCAAGAAATCGCAGGAAGCAATTATCAGGAGTGAGAAAAGTTACCGCAAACTTTTTGATGCCAACAGAGATGCTTTAGCTGTAATTGGTCTCAAAGGAAATGGTAAATTGGTTCATTTGCTTGAAGTAAATGATGCAGGAGCTGAAATGCTTGGCTATTCTAAAATCGTGATGCAAAACATTCCTCTCAGCAATTTGGAAGAAGGTCTATCAAACAAAATAATTTATGAGCGAAAGAAAGCTTTGGAATCCGGCAAAAATCTCTCCTTCGAAACCAGGCTTGTACATCGTTCAGGGAAACGTGTTTCGGTTGAAATGACCCTGAATATGATTAACTACGATGGCAAACCGGCCGTGCTCATGATTGCTCACGATATTTCTGAAAGGAAGTATAAAGAATCGTTGCAGAAGCTGCAATACAATATTGCCACTGCCGCGCTGAATGCTTCCGGACTTCAGGAATTATATGAGGCTGTTCGTAAAGAACTGTCAGCATTGATAGATACCAGCAATTTTTATATAGCCTTTATCAATGAAAAAACAGGATTGATGCATTCTCCCTTCGAAATGGACGAAAAAATTTCCATTCCACAATGGCGGGCTGATCGGTCTTTGTCGGGTAGGGTTGTTAAACAGGGGAAGTCGCTCGGGTTTACTAAAAAACAGATTACTGAATTGGCAAGCAAGGGAGAAATTGATATCATAGGCGAACAGTCTGAAATATGGCTGGGAGCTCCTGTTTTTAAGGGGAAAAAGGCCATAGGTTTGATTGCAGTTCAAAATTACGAAAATGAATTTGCCTACAATGATGATTCACAGTACATCATGGAACTTGCGGCACATGAACTCGGAAACTATATAGTCAGCAAAGAAGCTGAAGAGACCAACCTGAAATTGTCAAGTGCAGTTGAACAGAACCCAATCGGGATTATGATTACTGCCAATAACGGAACAATACAATATGTGAATCCTAAGTTCTGCGAAATGTCGGGATATAGTTTGGAAGAGGTAATCGGTAAAAATCCCAGTATCGTTAAATCGGGATATCATGATGCACCATTCTATGCTGACTTGTGGAACACAATCAAGTCAGGAAAAAACTGGTACGGCGACCTGAGAAATCGCAGGAAAGACGGAACACTTTATTGGGAAAGCATGATTATTTCGCCCTTGGTTGATCCAAATGGGAATGTCATGAATTTTATTGCTGTAAGAGAAGATGTTACCGGTAAAAAGCAAATGATCGAAGACCTGAAAAATGCCAAAGAAAAGGCAGAGGAGAGCGATCGACTTAAAACAGCCTTCCTTCAGAATATTTCGCACGAAATCAGAACTCCGCTTAATGGTATACTCGGATTTTCGGAATTACTGATACAAGACTGGACGACACCTGAAGACCGCGTAGAGTATAATGATGCGATTCAGCATAGCGGAAAACGCCTGATGGAAATTGTAAGCAATATTCTCGATATTTCAATTATTGAAGCAGGTCAGGTGGTCCTTGCACCGGAAAAGTTCAATGTCAACAATTTCATTATTGAACTTTACAACTTCTATCAGGGTCAGGCTTCACGAAGGAATCTGAATATGCGATATGAGTTTGGTTTGCCCAATGCATTTGCCGACATAACCGCTGATACCACTCGTCTTTATCAGGTTATGAATAACCTGTTGAATAATGCACTCAAATTTACCAACAGTGGTGAAATCGTATTTGGATACAAGGTTGATAAAGAATCGCTTGTGTTTTTTGTGAAAGACACAGGTATAGGAATTTCAGATGAGCATTTAAGCCGTATATTCGACCGTTTTTATCAGGTAGAGCAATCGTCAACACGGAATTATGAGGGAGCTGGCCTGGGGCTTGCAATCAGTGAAGGACTGGTTTTGGCAATGGGCGGAAAAATATGGATGGAGTCAGAAAAAGACAAAGGCACAACTTTCTATTTTACTATGCCGGTTGGTGATCTTGCTGCTGATACTGCTGCAGATTCTACTGATGAAACCCCACGCGAAAGTGAAGTTATTCTCATTGCTGAGGATGATGATACCAGCTACCGTTTGTTGCTTACTTCCCTGAAAAAGTTTGGTGTGGTTACTTTAAGGGCATACAATGGTGAAGAAGCAGTTGATCTGGTAAAAAAACACCAGCAGATCTCGTTGATATTAATGGACATTAAAATGCCGGTGATGGATGGACTTGAAGCAACAAAACTGATTAAGCAAATCAGACCTGAGCTTCCCATTATTGCCCAATCAGCTTATGCTTTTAACGAAGATATTGAAAAAGCCAGGGAAGCCGGTTGCGATGAACATCTGTCGAAACCTATACTGGCCGCAAAACTCAATAAATTACTTGTTAAGTACCTCAACAGGCAGCCGGAATAAATTATTGCTAATAAAAAAACAACCCGCATTTCAGCAGGTTGTTTTTTTATCTGAAAATCAGATGAAATATGACATTCAGTAACTTACCTGATAAACACCTTGGCTGCAGTTACTCCCTCAGCTCCGGATAATCTAACAAGATAAATACCGGTTGGTACATTCAAAGGAATATTATAGCTATTGCTTCCAGACAGTTTGTGTGTAATTACCTGCTGTCCCTGAAGATTAACCAGTGTAAAGCTGTATTCAGATGATTTTACAGTTTCTATTCTGAGTTCGTTTCCGGCGGCGTAAATTTTTGCACCAATGGTTTCGGGGTTGTTAACTCCGATTGAAATCAGATCAAGAACAAGAACATTGTCCAATCCACCGTTCGGATTGCGTGTATCGGTTACAATCCATACGCCGGTTGGTACATTATAACTATGTACAATACTTCCATCGGTGAGGCTTCTAACTTCCACACGCTGAACACCTGCATCGTTCATATTCGGAACAATTCCACCCCATGAACCATCTTCAGCAGCTACATCGGTGATGTAGAATGGCGCATATGAAGTAATGTTGGCGAAATCAACTTCAGAAGTTTCAATGTGTGTTCCATATAATGGACGACCGGTACCGGTAATGTTATCATACAGATAAACGAAGTCCTTCGGACTGTCTTCGCTGATGCCCATAATGGCTGTTCCATGAGTTGCTTCGGCTTCAGTACCGAATTGCAACACAGTTGCAAAATCCACTGTAGTAAGACGGAAGGTTTCGGTGGTTCCTTCGTTTCCGTCGTTCAGCGAAATACGCATGTAAATCTGGTTTCCAGGGGTAAAGCGGGCATTTCCACTTGGTTCTGTGAGAAACCAGCCTGTAAAGGTTCCATCGGCATTGGTGGTAAATTCACCATATTCACCAGGCGTGCCCAAGGATGTACCTGTGGTGCGGCTGAAAGTTCCGTCTTCTGCTACAAAAATGCAGTTTCCTGCTCCATTGTAGTCAGGAGCATCGCCTTCAAGTACAATTTTGTTGTAGAAACGGTAAGTTGTTTCAGCAGCAAGATTGGTTAAAGTAGCGCGATATGCAAAAGGAACGCGGGTATTGTTGGTTCCGTTTATCCCCTGAATAAAGAGAGGCAGGGTAACATTGGTTAGCTCTGGTTGTCCCGGAGCAACAACGCTTCCGTTGCAGGTTACAACTTTATCAGTTGCACCGCCACCGCTGTTGACGATGGTTTGCGCATTATAATCTCCGGTTGCAAGATCGGCTTTCAGGCGAACTGAAACCGTTACAGGCTGTCCGGTAATGATTCCATCGGCGAAAGGCAGACTCAGAGCTTCAGCAAATGTTGTTCCATCAGATGAAACCTCATAATCAGCAGGTGCGGTAACGCTGATGTTTCCGCTTCCTTCAAGATCAGTTCCGCTTAAAAGATAAGTCTGAACTGCTGAAGGACCGTTTCCTTCAACATAAGTAAATCCGTTAAGTGCAGAAGGACTAACTGACAATGTAGGTTGACCGGAAGGCATCAGATCAATCAGCAGAATATCAACATCGCCGCCGAATGGATTGCGTGTGTCATAAATGCCCCATACTCCGTCTTCGGATGTATGAACAGCAACCAATGCGCCGGTGGCATTGCTGCGCTCTTCAATACGGCGGATGCCATCAGGAAGAAGATTCGGAATGATTCCGCCCCATGAGCCATTGTTTCCCTGAACCTGTGAAGTATAGAATGAAGCATAAGTCCCAATAGCGGTAAAATCGATACCCGTAGTTTCAATGCTGGTTCCGTAAACCGGACGGCCTGCACCGGTGGTATTGTCGTAGAGGTATATCATGTTTCCGGAAGCAGCCTCAGAAATACCGCGGATACCAGTTCCTTCACCAGCCTGATTTACAGTGCCGAAGTTGATAACGCCAACTGAAGCTGCGGTTGTAAGGCGCGATACAACGGTTGTTCCGTTCTCCCCATTATTAAGCATAATGCGCATAAAAATCTGGTTGCCGGGTGTAAACCTTGCATTTCCGGTGGGTTCGGTAATGAACCAACCGCTGTAGCTACCCGATGCATTGGTCGTAAATTCACCATACTCGCCTTCGGTTCCCATTGATGTGCTGCTTGTGCGTGTAAATGCACCACTTGCTGAAGCAAAGATAGGATTGCCTGCGCCATCTGTGGTTGGAGTGTCGGTATCAATTACAACTTTGTTGTAATAACGGTAGGTTGCATTAGGCATCATATTGCTGATGGTTGCCCTGAAAGCAAATGGAACTCTTTTTGCATTGGTGCCGTTCAATCCCTGAATATACATAGGAACTGTTTCAGCAGCCAATACAGGAACAGGGTAGGTTACACTTCCCGAACAGGTCACAATAGCATTTGGAGCTGTGCCTCCGGCATGTACAATCTGCTGACCATTGTAATTGCCAACTGCAAGTCCGGCTTTTAACCTTACAGAAATGGTAAGTGGCTGACCGGTAATAATTCCGGCTGCAAAAGGAAGGTTTAACGAAGCGGCAAAAGTAGCTCCGTTCGTTGATACTTCATAATCGGCAGGTGCGGTAACGGTAACGTTTCCGGTGCCTTCAAGATTTGCAGCACTGATGTTATAGGTTTGGGCTGTTGAAGGTCCGTTTCCGATAACATAAGTAAATCCGCTAAGACTTGCAGGTGCAACAGAAATAACCGGGGCATTGGCAGCAATAAGATCTATTACAAGAACATCAGTGGTTCCGCCAACAGGATTGACTGTATTGGTTGCACCCCAGATTCCGTCGGCTGATACATCGGTTTTAACCACACTTCCTGTTGTCAAAGAGCGTTCTTCAATACACCTAACACCGTTTGCATTAACATTAGGAACAATTCCGCCCCATGCGCCGTTAACGCCTGAAACGTTTTCGCGGTAGAATGCAGCATAAGATGATATGGCTGTATAGTCAACGCCGGTTACTTCAATACTTGTGCCGGTTAGTGGGCGGCCAGTAGCACCTGTGTTGTCATAAAGGAATACAAAATTCTTTGGAGTAGCTGCAGAGATTGCACGGATTGCTGTACCTTCTGTGGCAGCAGGATTTATTCCAAAGCCAATGGCTGTGGTAAAGTCAGCAGATGTTGGTCTGTTGGTTGCGGTTGTTCCTCCTGCGCCGTTATTCAGGGTAATTCTCACAAAAACCTGATTGCCGGCATCAAACCTGGTGTTGGTTGTTGTTTCAACAAGGAACCATCCGGTGTAATTGCCCGAAGCATCAGTAGTAAATTCTCCATAATTTCCGGCTGAAGAAAGGCTAGGCCCGGTAGAGCGGTAGAATGTGCCATCGCTGCCAACAAAAATCGGATTTCCTGCTCCACCTGCTGTTGGTGTGTCAGTTGAAATAACCATCTGGTTAATATACCTGTAGGTTGCATTGGGAAGCAGATTACCAAGGCTTGCTCTGAAAGCAAAAGGTATCCTGTTGTTTGCGGGCGCAGCAGCATTTATAAACTGCGGTAAAATAATTGAGGTAATTGCAGGGGCAGGACTGATGGTAATAGAACTGCTTGTAGCCTGGGTCAGTCCGGTTGAATTTGCGTTGAGTGTAAAAGTTCCCGGAGCGCTGAAGGTAATATCATTAAAAGTGGCAACTCCGGCTACTGCAGCGCGGGTGATTGTGCCTCCAAGCGTTCCTGTACCGGTAGCTATGCTGAGGGTAATGTCACCTGTATAACCGGGATCAACCGTATTGTCGCCACGACGGGCTTCAACAGTAAATGAAGCAACTGCATTTCCCTGTGTGCCGGTGGCCGGAAAATTAACAAAGGCCAGTTGGGTTGCTGGTGCTGAAACCACATAACTCTGCTGAGGTGAAGTGGTTGTAGCAGCTCCATTATCGGTTGCTGTTATTGAATAATATACAGTTGTGCCGTCAGCCTGTGCAGGAATATTGCTCACTGTAGTGTAGGTGCTGCCACTTCCCAAAGTCATATTGATGGGATTGGTAAGACTTCCGCTCACTGTTCCCCAGTTTAATACCACTGAAGCAACTGTTCCGTCGCTATCTGTAACATTGGCACTCACTGAAACAGTTGTTGTTGGAGTGATGCCTGTGGCGGGAGTTTGAACGATATTGGTGATGGTTGGGGGGAGATTACCGCCAGCGGCAGTAACAGCATCAGCCCATGTTGTAGCAACTCTGATTCCGTCAACAATTATGCGCTGAGCAGCATTATACTGCCTAAGGGCAATGGAACCAACGTTACTGAAAGCTGCTGTTTCGGTAAATGTAGCATCTGCAGTAGGAGGTTCGGATGTTGGAAAACTATTAAAAACGTATAAACTGGTAATTTTAGAAGCAATATCCAATTTTAACACAAGCAGTGTTGGTGTTTCTGGAGTAATTGCAACAGAGGCAGCTGTACCTACTCCAACTTGATTCCCAGTCGCATTTACCCAGACTCTGGAAAAGAAGGTTGTACCAATTGTCGTCTGGCCTAGGTGAAGAAAATAACCTGCAGAATTTGTACTTTGAGTTTGAATTATAAATGCAGCATAAACAGTTCCGGAAGTTTGTTCCGGGAAATTTGTATGCACATCTTCTCCAGTGTTGTCAACATTGGCAGCGCCTCCGATTCCCGATCCTAAATAACCTGTAAAGGATAGTCCATTGGTAACATCAATTGGTGTAGTCCCTGATGCACTGTGTGCTGTCCACCCATTAGCAGTCAGCAACGAACCAATAGGATAATCAAAATTTTCAACCATTAATGGTTGAGAGAATCCCTGAGCGACTGATAGAAAAATGAACGCAACAAGAAAAGAGCAAGTCATAATCCTTGTTTTTAAGTCTTTGAGAAAGTTTTTCATTTTCTGAAAATTAAATTTGAAAAATGTTTTTTTGAATTCTTTTAAACTAATTATTATTCGAGTCCTCTACATTTGATTTCCCGTGTTGAAAAATCCGCAACTCCTGATGTCCATTGAATGAGCAAAAGAAGTTGCGGATTTTGTTAAGCCTTTATTTTTGGAGCAATTACTTCACCAACACCTTGCTGCTTACCATACCTTTGTTGCTTACAATGCGAACAATGTAAATTCCGGCAGGAGCATCAAGTGTGAAATTGGCAGAGGTGCCATTAAGGCTGAAATCAGCAACTTGCTGTCCGTAAAGGTTGATTACCTGCACAGTTCCGTTGATCTGCTGATTGAGTTCAATGTTCAGGGTTTTGCCATAGGTAAATATTTTACCCATTTCGGTTACAGGTGAACCAATTCCCAGGGTAGTATTGATAACCAGTACAGTTGCAATTCCGCCTGAAGGATTTTTGGTATCAACATCTTTCCATACTCCGTTTTCTGAAGTATGATTGCTAACTACTGCTCCGGTGGTAAGGCTGCGTTCTTCAACCCTTTTAACGCCATTGGCATTAATGTTGGGAACAATTCCTCCCCATGCACCTTCAGCTCCTGCAACGTTGGTTGCATAAAACTCGGCATAAGTTCCGGCGAGAAACTCAACTCCGCTGGCTTCAATCTGAGTTGCATATAGCGGACGACCTGCTCCGGTTGTATTGTCATACAGAAGTGCAAAGTTTTTAGCGGTAAAGTTGCTTACTCCGCGAATTGCAGTGCCTGTTGAGTCGGCTGCTGTGGTGTAAAAGCCAAGAACTTTTACGCTTTCGGATGAAGTGAGGCGGGTAGCTTCGGCAGTTCCACCTGCGCCATCATTGAGCATAATGCGCATAAAAATTTCATTGCCCGGTTTAAATCTGGCATTACCGGTTGGTTCTGTAATAAACCATCCGGCGAAAGTTCCGGCGGCATCGGTTGTAAATTCACCATGCTGGCCAGGAGAAGTCATAGATGTACTGGTTGTACGGGTAAATGTGCCGGTTGCCGGATTTACGAAAATGCAGTTTCCTGCACCATTATAATCAGGAGCATCTGATCCGGAGATTGCTTTGTTGTAATATTTGTAAGTTGAAGAAGGCAGTAAATTTGACATAGTTACATGAAATGCCAAAGGAACCCTGTTCTGATTGGAAGGTGTTGCGCCTTCAATAAATCTTGGGAGGATAATTGAGGAAATTGCTGCAGGGGTACTTGATGTAACCGAACCGCTTAAAGCAACAGTAACTTCAGGAGCGCTGCCACCATTGACTACCAGACTTCCAACATAACTACCGGCAGTTAAACCGGCTTTTAAGCGAATGCGTACCGGAACATCTCCGTTACCGGGGAAGCTTCCGTTTTCGTAAGGAACATTGCCTGGCTCACTGAAAAAATCAGTACCATTCACCGACCACTCATAATCAGCAGATGTTGAAAAAGTAACAGCCCCGGATGCAGGAGTGAGGTTAAAGGCGTTTAGTGTTGTAATCTGCAATTCTGATGGTCCGCTGCCTGCAACATAAGTAAAACCTGAAAGGCTTGATGGTGTGGCAGTAATTAACGGAGAATTTCCGGCGCCATAAAAAGTAACATTATCGTATCTGAGCGTACCTCCGGTGCCATAGGTTCCGGCTGGATTTGCAGGACCATAATTGGAGCCGTCAAAAAATTCAGTAACAATTCTTACGCCAAAAGAAGGGTTATTGGCTGCACCTGCAATAGATGAAAAATTTGCTCCGCGCAAATACCATGTATCTCCGGCATCTGCAACATAACGGCCATTGTCAAAACCTTTGTCAACTCCGGCAGCTGTATTGGTAGCATTTGCAGCAGAAGCTTCAAAGTTAACCCAGTCTGTTCCGTTAAGGGTGTATTTTAACCGCAAACGGTTGGCTGAGGTATTGCTATGGCGCTGAGCCCATTCCAGACTGATATTGCTGAAAGTGGTTGTCGCTGCATTGAATTGAACGCCTGCTGTTGACTGGTTTGTACCCTGATCAGGGTAGGTAGAAGTATTCCATCCCCTGTCGGGATTGCCTGTAAAGCCGGCTGCGTAAGTAGCGGTTGTGCCTCCGATAAGGTCAGCAGTTCCTGAACCGGTGGTAGGGTTGGTGTTTTCAGCGTTGAAATCCCATTGTGTAATGATAACCTGTGCCTGCAAGGTATATGTACCGGCTGCAAAGCCAGCAACAAGCAGGAAGATGGTTAAAAAGCGTGAAATGTAATTTTGTTTCATGATGAGAGGGTTAAATGGTTGAAAAATATAATGAATTGCTGTTAATGCGGTGGAAAGTGTGAATTTAGTAATTTTAAAACGAATCCACAAATTTAGCGCATTTTTGTATTGCCTTTGTTAATTAATCTTAAACAATTCCGTCTATTTGTGAAAGAAATTCTAATGTGTCTCCTGATATTGTTATATGTTGATAATCAATAAAATGCATTATTTGTTTATCGATTTTATATTCTGATTCCGACACTTATCCGAACCATTGATTTTGTGGAGTTCCGCAAAATCTCCCAAATAATTACACTGCCAAAACTCTACAGACGTATGTATTAATGACAACCTGCATTGAGAACACCTATACAACAAATATATAAAGAACAGAAATAGAGAAGTATAGATATTGTTATAACTATACAAAGGACTTCGGCAAAAAAAATTTTAATACAACAATAGAAAGTTATTATAATCTATTTTTATGCTAGTTTTGAATGTCTATAAAATTGCACGTTTATGATGCTTTTCCGGCATGCTAATAAATCCATTGATCACATTGATAGCTTTCTTAATCTCATCGATCAGGGATCTATCCTTTTTAAGGAAGGAGTCAGAAATTATCTTTATGGTAATCGTGAGAGTTTTCTGAGCAATCTTCAGACTCTTTCAAATCTGGAAACGGAAGCAGATATTTTAAAGCGGAAAACAGAGAACATTCTTTATACGCAATCACTTATGCCACAGCTCAGGGGCGACATACTGAAGTTGCTTGAAGAGCTTGACAATATTATTGACCTTGCCAAAACCAGTCTTTTTCAATTTGATGTTGAAAATCCGTTTATTCCGGCTGAGTTGAATCAGGATCTTGTTAAGCTTACAGAACTCTCCACGGCCGCAATTGAATCGGTGATTCCTGCAGCCAGGGCGTATTTCAGAGACCCG
Organism: Bacteroidales bacterium UBA5197; assembly: GCA_002412885.1. Lineage (GTDB taxonomy): Bacteria > Bacteroidota > Bacteroidia > Bacteroidales > Lentimicrobiaceae > Lentimicrobium. The sequence goes on along the minus strand of DHVX01000086.1, from coordinate 28,713 downwards.
GATTCTGTAAAGGAAAAGCTTCACAGGGTTTATCTATATGAAAAAGAGGCTGATAAGCTTGCTGATGCAATTAAACGAAAAGTTTTTCATGATATGCCCAACCTGAAGCTGAGTGAAAAATTTCACCTCAGGTATTTCACATTGCATATTGAAACATTGTCAGATGCTGCTGAAAAAACAGCCGATGTTCTTTCAATAATGGCCATAAAGCGCACGATTTGATTCAATTATAAATTTCCTGATGTTGTTTTTGGTTTTTCTGTCAAGTGGTCTTTTTCTTGGTTGGTCTCTGGGAGCCAACGATGCAGCCAATATTTTTGGTTCAGCGGTAGGATCAAAGATGATCAGATTCAGGCGTGCTGCATTTATTGCCAGCATCTTTGTGGTTCTGGGTGCTGTTTTTCAGGGTCGGGGAACTTCTGAAACCCTTTCAAGTCTGGGTGCTGTCGATGCTTTGGCAGGTGGATTTACAGTTTCACTCTGTGCTGCATTTACCGTATTCTGGATGACCCGCTATGCCATTCCGGTTTCTACAAGTCAGGCTGTGGTTGGTGCAATTATTGGCTGGAGTACTTTCGTTGGACAAGCAACAGACTATCAGGTTTTATCAGTAATTGTCAGTACCTGGATCAGTGGTCCGATACTGGGGCTTATATTTGCTGTCCTGCTTTTTATCGGGCTTCGAAAACTCTTACGAAGATTAAAAATCCATGTGATAAAGCTCGATGCTTATATCCGGATTTCATTGATAGTTGTCGGGGCTTTTGGCGCTTATAGTTTAGGTGCCAATAATATTGCCAATGTTATGGGTGTGTTTGTCAGTTCTGCCCCGGATGTTCTTCTCGATTTCGGATTATTCTCGCTCGATGGTGTGCAGCTTTTATTCCTGCTCGGTGGACTTGCCATAGCTACAGGTATCTACACCTATAGTGAGAAAGTGATGAATACAGTTGGAAACGGAATTCTGTCGCTGAATGCTGAAGCTGCTATAGTTGTTGTGCTGTCTCAGGCACTTGTTCTTTTTATCTTTTCTTCTACAAGCTTATCGGCATTGATGGTTACTATTGGATTGCCGGCAATTCCGCTGGTTCCTGTTTCCAGCACACAGGTAGTGGTTGGGTCGGTGATTGGAATTGGAATTGTAAAAGGAGCCAGAGAGATAAAATTCAGAGCTCTCGGTGAAATTGCAATTGGTTGGGTAGTTACTCCGCTGGCTGCCGGTGTCCTTACTTATATTGCTTTGTTTTTTGTTCAGAATGTATTTAATCTTAAAGTTACTTCATTAGTCCCTGCGGCAAATGATGCGGCTGAATCGCAGATTAACCGGAGTGGTTTGATTGACACTGCCTTATACATTAATCTGGTTCTGCCGGCAGTACTGGTATTGGCTGCAATTGCTATAGTTATTCTGGTGTTTCTTATTTTCAGGCAGCAAAAGCTGAGGCTGAAAGCTGAAAATGAGCTCCTTCAGCAACAAAATAATTATTATCAGGCACAAAAAGCACTTAGTAATATGGAGGTTTCTGCAATTCAGACTGAAAACAGCGTGCTGAATCAGAAGCTTGAAAACCGTCGCCGTGAATACACCAACATTGCCCTGAACATCACAAACCAGAAAGAGTTTCTTCAGATGCTTTCAGGGATAATTGATGACATAAGAAGTGCGGACGAAAAAGAATATATCGATAAAAAATTAAAAGAACTCAGCACTCTTCTCAGGCAGAAAATGTCGTTCAGTGATGAAACGGAAGAGTTTTATGCAAAAATCGAAAAGACCGACCGTGATTTCAGGCAAAAGCTTGCATCAAAGTTCCCCGATCTCACCGAACAGGAAAAGAAACTGGCAATACTGCTGAGACTAAACCTGTCTTCTAAGGAAATTTCCTCTTTGCTGGGTATTTCATCTAAGAGTGTAGAAATTGCAAGATACCGCCTTAGAAAAAGATTAAATCTCAAACAGGGTGAAAACCTGATTCTTTTTATCCAGAACCTTTAAATCAAACTAAATATGAGTAATCTTAAACAAATGAAATGGGTTGTAATGCTTATCGCTGTATGGTTGAGCAGCAATACAACAACAGCGCAGGAAACAGATACAGTTGTGCGCTATAACCAATATGGGGTAAAAGTTAACCGCACTCCGCTTCATGCCGAAGAGCGCAATGGCATTCTGGTTCTTGAAAGCAAAGACCAGAAATACAAAATCTGGTACGATGCCCGCGTGCAGGTTGATGGTGCAATTTTTTTTGGCGAACCATTAAACCCGATTGGAAACGGAACCTCCATCCGTCGTGCAAGATTTGCTGTAAAAAGTGCGTTTGGCGAAAAATGGTACGGCGAGTTTGATATGGATATTTCTAACTCCGAACTTGAACTTAAGGATGCTTATCTTGAGTTTTCGCCCAATAATAGTCTGGGTTTCAGGGTAGGGCATTTCAAAGAAGGTTTTTCAATTGAATCTACGACCACTTCAAGATACCTGACCTTTATTGAAAGACCTATGGTTGTGCACATTTTTGCGCCTTCCCGCCATATAGGTTTATCAACAATTTATAGCAAAAACTGGTTATTTGGTATGGGAGGGGTTCACTTTCAAACTGTTGGAGATCCTGAGGAACGTCTGTTTTCTGAAGATAACAACAAAGACTATGGTGTTGATGAAGGTGTTTCATTTACCGGAAAACTTGTAGCAATGCCGTTTTACAGCGATTTTAATAAAGGATTTCATTTTGGCGTTGCCGGTTCATACCGCACACCTAAAACCCATGCCGAAATACGGGGTCATGAGCGCTACAGCGTAAGATCTCTGACTTCAATCAACCGTAAAAAGTATATTGATACCGACCTCATTCCGTTTGTTGACCATGTTGTTCTTGGTGGTTTTGAACTAGCAGGATATTACAAAAACTTCAGATTTCAGTCAGAATATATCTTAAACAATGTTCACCGGAAAAAATTCAGTGAGGTGCTGCCCACCGAAAAATTTGATGGATTCTATGCGTTCGGAAGTGTACTGCTCTTTGGCGGAAAATATAACTACAATACAAGCGAAGCTGAGTTTACGCAACCAACCCGCGGACAAACCTGGGGCGATGTTGAGCTATCATTCCGTTATGATTATCTGAGCCTCAACAGCCGTATGGATGGAATCATGGGAGGTGCCGGCGAAGGATATACTTTCGGTGTTAATTACCATGTGAACAACAATGTGAAGATTATGCTAAATTATGCTTATCTGAACCACGACAGATATGCCAGCGGCAAGAATAAACTGTTTGTAGGTTATGATGAAACCGGTGCTTTGACCCGTAATCCGAAGAAAGTTGTTGATGCCATGGGCAAAGCCGGTGATGACTTCAGCTTTGTAAGTGTAAGGTTTGAAGTTGACTTTTAATTGTTAGAAAAAATCTAAAAAAAAACTACGATGAAAACACGAATCATATTTTTTATACTGATTGCCTTTGGCCTGACTTTTTCGTCATGTGTAAAGGATGAAATCTTCGAAGGCCCTCCGGTGCTCAGCGATCTGACCATCAGCCCGCAGGCTCCGGGCGAATCTGACGTTGTAACCGTTAGCGTAAAAGCAACGGATATGAACGGAATAAAAACGGTGAAGCTTTATTATAAAGTTGATCAGGACGCATTCACCAATCTGCAAATGACTCCCGCTGCTATTGCAGGTTTCTACAATGGACATATTCCGGCTCAGGGAGCAGGTAAAACCGTTTCCTATTATATTGAAGCTGAAAATGAATCTGGCCAGAAATCATATGCTCCTTCAGGTGCCCCGGCAACTACCGGTGCATACACCATTGGTGCTCCCAGTATTGTTATGAATGAAATTTACAGTCGCGGTACTGTTGAAGCTCCCGATTGGATCGAAATTTATAACAATTCTGATAGTCCTGCCGATATCAGCGGATATAAAGTTTATGATGCCGGCGGTCAATCGGGTGGCAAGCCTAAAAAAGAAGTACCCGCAGGTACAACTATTCCTGCCCGCGGATTTTACGTAATTGTTACCGATGATGGATCTGAAAGTGGTTTCGGAATGTCGAGCGGTGGCGAAGAAGTTTGGCTTGAAAACAATGCCGGCAATATAATCGACAATGTAGCTTTCCCAGCTTTTGAACCAAGTCAGTCATATGGACGCATTCCTGATGGAAGCGGACCATGGGCTATACTGGACAAAATTACCCGTGGAGCTGCCAACGATGACTCTCCTCCTGCTCCGGTTATTCTTATGAATGAAATTTTCTCTCGTGGAACAACCGAGAATCCCGATTGGATAGAAATCTACAATGCAACCACAACCTCTGTGGATATCAGTGGATATAAAATCTACGACAGTGGTGGTGAATCGGGTGGCAAACCTAAAAAGGTAATTCCTGCAGGAACAACCATCCCCGCAAAGGGTTTCTACATTATTGTTGTTGACGATGCCGATGCAAGTGGATTTGGACTTTCAAGCGGTGGCGAACAGGTTTGGTTTGAGAATGCTTCAGGCACTGTTATCGACAATGTTACATTCCCGGCACTTGAAGAAACACAGTCATACGGTCGTTTCCCTGACGGAGATGCAAACTGGCAGATTCTGAATGTGGTAACTCCCGGTGCTGCCAACGATAATGCAGCACCTCCTGCTGTTGTGGTTCTGATGAATGAGATTTTCTCAAGAGGTGTAACTGAAGATCCTGACTGGATCGAATTGTTTAATGCATCTTCTGTAGCAGTTGATTTGAGTGGATATAATATTTACGACAGTGGTGGACAGTCAGGCTCAAAGCCAAAAAAAGAAATACCGGCTGGTACAATTATCCAGCCAGGCAGCTTTTTTGTAATTGTGGTAGATGATGCAGACGCAAGTGGTTTTGGCCTTTCAAGCGGTGGCGAACAGGTTTGGTTTGAAAATGCTGCCGGAGTGATTATTGATGACATTACTTTTCCAGCTCTCGCTGAGACTGAGTCATACGGACGTTATCCTGACGGAACAAGCAACCTGCAGATATTGAGCATTGTTACCAAAGGTGCTGCCAACGATAATTCAACTCCTCCGCCAACTGTGGTCATCCTGATGAATGAAATCTATTCACGTGGCACTGCCGAAGCTCCCGACTGGATTGAAATCTTTAATGGATCTGCAATTGATGTTGATCTGAGCGGTTATAAAATTTATGATGGCGGTGGACAGGCCGGTACCAAACCAAAAAAAGAATTCCCCGCAGGTACTATAATTCCGGCAGGTGGTTTCTTTGTAATCGTTACCGATGATACCGAAGCCAGTGGCTTTGGCCTTTCAAGCGGAGGCGAACAGGTTTGGCTCGAAAATGCAACCGGAGCTGTAATTGATGATATTACTTTTCCAGCTATGTTAGAAACCCAGTCATACGGCCGCAAACCAGACGGTTCAGCAAACCTTGTGATCTTTACTGAGATTACCCGAGGTACATCAAACAACAATGCCGGCACATTGCCGAAAAGAAAATAGAGTCATTGCTCTGGCAGGTTTTAAACAAACCTGCCAGGCTTTGCTTTTTTTGAGTTGATGTTATCCTTTTTAAATGAGCAGAGCATGTTCATTGCAGTCTTATTGTCTTTAAAAAACCAAAAATCATGTCAAAAGAAATAATTGAAATCGGGGAACAATCCAAGCCCCGCTTCGAGTTCAGATCATTCGGACAGAACTTCGATGAAGCGCATAAACGTATGGCGCGTCTTTCTGTGCCCATCCCTGAAAAGGTGTGGGAACGCCATTCCGAAGAAATTTACATCATGTCGCGCACCAACGACATAAATAATACAAAAATCCGCAATGGTAAAATGGACATTAAAACCTATGTCAAATCTGTTGATGGACTTGAACAGTGGAATCCGCTTATGAAAGGTGAATTTCCAATGAAAGCCGGGATGCTGACTGGTGAGGTTTTTCCGGCTTTTCAGGTAGAAATGCCCGAACTGACAAAGGATGAGTACACCTATAAGGAATTTATGGAAATGATAACCAACCATCCCGATCTTCAGGCGGTGAGGGTCTATAAACAACGTTTTGGTTATATGGTTAACGATACCATTTGCGAATATGGTATTGTGCTGATCAATGGAGCAAAGGTTGTGACCATCAATTCTGAATCAACCGAAGTAGCGGATATAAAAAAAACCATGAAAGACATTGGTGCTGATTCCTTTGAAAACATCAATTATCTTCAAGCGATTAAACGGGTTATTGGAATGATAAATAAACCCCTGGTCAATTAATAAATCAAAAAAATGGGAAAAGAAATAGAACGTAAGTTTCTGGTTAGAGGCGAATACAAAGCGCTTGCCCACAAAGAAACAAGAATTACTCAGGGTTATTTGTGCTCCGTTCCTGAAAGAACCGTCAGGGTGCGTACAAAAGGCGACCGTGGATTTATCACCATTAAGGGGATAGGCAATGCATCAGGAGCCAGCCGCTATGAGTGGGAAAAGGAAATTCCGGAAGCGGAAGTTCAGGAGTTGTTGAAAATTTGCGAACCCGGTGTAATCGACAAAACCCGCTATCAGGTGAAAGCTGGTCCTCACACTTACGAAATTGATGAATTTTATGGCGAAAACCTTGGCCTTACCGTTGCCGAAGTGGAACTATCAGATGAAAATGAGGCTTTTGAGAAACCTGAATGGCTGGGTGAAGAAGTAACCGGACAGACCAAATATTACAATTCGATGCTCATGAAGCATCCCTTCACACAATGGTAAACGATTAATTTTTCATGCTGACCTGCCTTTCGGGGCTGGTTAGCATGATCGTTTTTTTACGCACTGAAGTATTTCGATTATTTTAGCAGTCTTCAACACCGTTATGATTATGAAACAAGACGAATATCAGGCAGCTCAGGCATTCGACCCGCTGGATATGCAGAATTATCGCATTGAAAAACTGCCCAAACGGGAAAAAACCGGCTTTGAAAAATGGCTGGCCATAATCGGGCCAATTCTTGCAGTCTTATCATTCATTCTTTTTGCTTTTGTAATTAAACTGCCTTTTTTGCAGGATATTGATTCATTGCAACTGGTGTCGGAGGAAGCAAAAAAAGCCTACGAAAAGCTGGGTCCTGTTGCGTTTACCCGCACCAATGAAATGATGCTGGCTATATTTATCGCCAGTATTATTCTCTGGATTACGGAAGCAATTCCCAACTACCTCACCTCACTTATCCTTATAGTTACACTTGTTCTCACCGGTGTTTTAAGCGAGAAAACAGCGTATGCGCAGCTTGGGCATCCTGTAATGTGGCTGAATATTATGTCGTTTGTGCTGGCAAGTATGCTGGTAGCGACTGGTGTAGCCAAGCGATTCGCACTCTGGTTTATTCTCAGATTCGGGAAAAATGCAGGTACCATCTTTCTGAGTTTTATTGTGATCAATGTGGTTCTCTCAGCATTTATCTCGGCTACTACAGCAAAAGCAGCCATTTTATTGCCCATTTTTATGGTGATTGCGGCCATTTATGGAGCACATGGGGGAAGCAGCCGGAATAATTTTGGCCGTAGCATTGTACTTCAGAATCTTATGTACATCAACATTGGTGCGAGTGGTTTTTTAACCGGTTCAGGAGCAAATTTGCTGGCTGCAGCACTAATTGCAGGAGCTACAGGATCAGCGGTTTTTTTCTCCGATTGGCTGTTTGCAATGTTTCCTATTATGATTGGCTTATTGCTTATCGGGTATTTACTAGCCATGAAGGTATTTTTCCCTTTGTCGCCCGGCGAAAGATTGCCTCAGATTGAAGGTGGAATGGCACGACTCAGACAAGAATACGAGAAACTGGGAAAACTTAACCGACAGGAAGTTAAATCCGTCATTATTTTTCTGTTGATTCTTGGCTTTTGGTCAACCGACCGACTTCATGGCATCAGCCCGACTGCCGTAGCTTTTGTGGGCGGTATTGTGGCTTTGCTGCCCCGAATCGGCATTGTAAAATGGAATGACGTTGATATTCCCTGGCACCTGATGCTCTTTTCGGCAGGAGCCTATACACTTGGTTCGGGATTTTCAGCTACCGATTTACCTTCCATCGGAGTCAATGCTTTCTTCGATCATCTTGGCATCAGCAATCATACCCCATTTTGGGTTTTGTATCTGATTCTTACAGGTGTTATGATTTTCAGTGCGCTGATTTTTCAGTCGAAAACCATGCGTGCAATGATTTTTATTCCCATTGCCATTGGAGTAGCCAGCCGGTTTGGATTCAGCATTCTTAGTCTGGCTCTTCCGGTTGCTTTTATGATTGAGCATGTTTATGTGCTGCCTTTTAACAGCAAACCTGCCGCGCTGCTCTATGAAACTGATCAATACAGCCTTACCGATACTTTCAGATTCGGGTTCACCGTTATGGTGATTGCATGGCTGATAAATATTGTCGCCGGTGAAACCTGGTTCAGGGTGCTTGGGATTACACCCAACGGGGTTTTCGGACTTTTCTGAAAACCAGGATTCAATTTCCCCGGACATCTGGTGCAGAAAGTTTGGTTTAATCCGGAATTTCCGACCTTTGTAGCTTTCTTCACCGAATGTAAACAGGCCACAACGATTAATTTTTAAAATATCGGGTTACCCGATGTTAAAATCAGTAAATTTATTCAATGATTGAAGATCTGGTAAAAATTCACGATAAGTTCTCAGTTGAAATCAAACTGGGGTTCAATGCACGCCGTAAACAGGAAATAAGCGACTTTGCAGTGAATACCTGGATATTTATACCCAATAGCCTGGATATCAACCGGACAACCTATCAGAAAACAGATTTTTACCGCGATCTGAAATCAAATATCCGATTAATTACGCCAGTTTATTTGCTTCGCGACATTGCAAATAAAGAGAAAGAGCCTTTTACACTTATGGAGAAATCCTTTAATGAACTGGCTTCTGATACAACCCGCACAAAAACTGCCGAGTATGAATACCATATTCGCATGTTTGTTTCAATTGTAAAGAGTGCTTTAAGGGGCGAAATTTATCACATTCAGCATAACGGTATGGCCGAAGATCTTGAATCTCTGGTCGATAATCTGATTACAAACTTAAAGCTGATTGTTGAAAATTACCGCAACCTGCGCTGGGTTATCAATGTACCTACCATCAGCAAAGAGCTCATGAATTATTACTTTTTCGGAGATGAGTTTCTGAGTAATATCCTTGAACAGCATTGTTTTAAATTATTGGATGGACTGGGAAAAACCGGACAGCTCAATGAAAGTGTCTGTTCAAAACTGATGTCGTTCATTCATTCTGAAGTTGCTTACAAGCGCGAAAAGGCATATCCGGTAGTAGAAAAAGCCAGCAGCGACCGAAACCGTGATCTGGTTTTCAGGCTAAGTCTGTTGAAAAAGTATGCTGAAAATGAGCTTTTTCTGAATACCAATCAACGCCGCGACGGAGTCTGGATTGAACAGGTTTACCTGAGCATTGCGGCAGGATTGTCAATGGTATTTGCCACAGCCATTGCTTTCTCATTTCAATTGAAATACGGAAACTTTACCATGCCATTTTTTGTGGCTTTGGTGGTAAGTTATATGCTCAAAGATCGCATTAAGGAGCTTACCCGGTATTATTTTGCGCATAAACTCGGTCGCAGATTTTTCGATCACCGCACCGATATCAGCCTGAGCGAACATAAGATCGGATGGAGCAAGGAAAGCATGGTGTTTATTCCTGAAAGCAAGGTTCCTGATGAAGTTCTGAAGGTCAGAAACCGTTCTGCTATTCTTGAAGCAGACAACCGCAACAACCGCGAAAAAATTATTCTGTACCGCAAGCTTGTGCGCCTGAACCGCATAAGCCTCAATGAATGCAGTCAGTATCCAACCAGCGGAATGAATGATATTATTCGTTTCAATGTCTCCAATTTTATTCAGAAAATGGATAATCCGGTTGTGCCATTATACTCTCCAGGCGAAAATGGTGGAATTGATATCGTGAAAGGAGAGAAAATGTATTACATCAACCTGGTGCTACAGTTGAATAATGAGGAGCAACTTAGCTATAAGCGTTATCGTATTGTGCTGAATAGGAAAGGAATACGTGAAATTGAGAAATTCCAGTAAAACCAAAATGAACATAAAAAATACCCTTGCAGCAGGTGCTTTATTGATGACCCTGAATGTAAGTTGTCAGCAGGCTGTGGTCAGATCAGCAGCTGATCAGACTCAGCCGATCAATCTGAGGATAATCAGCCGGTTGCCCAATCAGATCATTGAGAGTTCAGGAATTGCCATCAGCGGAAGCAACCGCATATGGTCGCACGAAGATTCAGGCAATGCCAATGAAATTTACTGTTTTGATAGCACCGGGAATCTGTTGCGCACCATTACCATCACCAATGTTGAGAATACCGATTGGGAAGATATGGCTGTTGATAGTGACGAAAACTGGTTTATCGGAGATTTTGGCAACAACAACAATACACGCGCCGATCTGGCGATTTATAAAATTCCTGACCCGGAAACAATTACCGGCAATTATACAACAGCAGAAATCATCCGCTTTTCATTCGAAGATCAAACTGCATTTCCTCCGCCATCCTCAAACCGGAATTATGATGTAGAAGCCATGATCTGGCACAACGATTCGCTGTATCTGTTTACCAAAGACCGAAGCAATCCGTTTACAGGAATAACTAAAATGTATGTTTTGCCTGATGAGCCCGGAACGCACATTGCCCGTCTGCTTGACTCCCGGTTTATTGGAAATTCAACGGAATCGGGTAGAATTACCTCTGCCGATATCAATCACCACACCGGAGAGCTGGTTTTACTGACCAACACAAAGCTGATTTCGTTTGTCAACTACCCAGGTAACCGGTTTTTTGATGGAGAAGTGACCGAATATATTTTCACTTCAACTCCGGGTCAGAATGAAGCCATTGTCTTTGTCAGCAGTAACAAACTTTATATGACAGAAGAAGGAGGAGGCAGCACAGCCGGGTATCTTTTTGAGATTATTCTTCCTGTGCCTCAATCAATTCCTGAAACCAACACAAAAGCACTCAGGGTTTATCCCAATCCCGCAAACGGATTTCTGCTGATGCCTGATGGATCCAATGTAGAAAAAACTTTATACAACGCTGCGGGTCAGATTGTTAAAATATTTGGTAAAAGTGAGGTTGTCCTCGATATCTCTGACCTTGTGAACGGGCTCTATTTCATCATGATTCAACAGAAAGGTGAAAAGCAAATCGGGAAATTTCTGAAACAATAGCATGTTTCGGAGAATTAAACGTAATACACGCGTTCGAAACTCCTTTTTATGGTCTTGCTGAATTTTACCTGAGGATATCCAAAGATCACGATAATTGAATCCCGCATTTTTGAGGGCAGTCCATATTTACGTTTGAAATCCTTGCCTGTATTTTTCAGGAAGGGTCCCACGCTGCCAATCATGCAGGCGCCCAACCCCAGCGATTCAGCGGCAAGTGTTGCATAATTAGCTGCAATGTAAGGATCGGCAGGATCACTCATATTCCCGTAAAACATCATAGCCAGCGGGGCATCGTACAACAGGTAGTTTTCGTCCCTTTTGCGCGATTCCGTAAAAAACGAAACCATGGGAATCACGAATGATTTAAACAAAAGATAATCATCCTTGCTCATAAAAGGTCGCATCAGCGTCAAAGATGCCGGCGAAACCATCCATTTCATCCTTTCCAGCAAATCGATAAAGTCAAACGAAAACTGCTTCACTTTTTCTTTGCTGTTCATTACCATCACCCCTACATCCGACGGTGGCAGACCCATAGGAGCTGTAGAAGCCATGGCAAGTATCTTTTCGATGATTTCCTTTGGTACGGGTTTGTCTTTAAAGTCTCTGGTGCTTCTGCGGTTGAGCAGCAGCTTGTTTAATGATTCGTAATCCGGCAGATTGTCTTTTTCAAGTTTTGAAAAGTCTTCAGGATTCAGGGTGCGGCCATTCACTGCAATGGCATCATGGGGGCACACTGCCACACAATGTCCGCATCCGATGCAGCCAAACAGAGGTTTCTGGTTAATTTTCAGTATATTATCTTCTATGATCAGCGAAAAATCTTTGCAAACTTTTACACAAAGTCCGCATGCGGTGCATTTTTCATGATCAATTCTGATTCTGGCATTTTCGGTGCCTGTACGGCTGGTCGCTACTGACATGGTTTGATCTTTTGATACAAAGTTAGGAAATGGATAGGGGAAAGCTAAAAAAATTATCCGGCTGACATATAAAGTGTTCCGAAAGGCGATTATCAAACATTGAAAGGGAAACTATAGTGATTGTAAATAACCGTTTGAGTTACCCCGGCTTTTAAGGTCGGGGTAATCGAAGACCGCCGGTATTACGGGGCTATAGCCCAAAATTAAGGTTGATGAATTAATCAGGCTAAGAGGTATATTTTAATAACGAACTTCCGGAAACGCCGGATTAAATGAGCCTAAAATTCTTTTTATTCCTGCCAGGGTTCGAAATGCACTTTCACCGGACTTATATCCATCCTGATATTTGCAATGGTGTATTTCTCTTTCCCGTTTTTCGCCTTCAAAACGTAACCCCGGCTTTCCGGTGTTTTTGTGAATGTAATGCTTACTCCGTAATCGCCATTGAATCCGAAGCTGTTAACCGATTGCAATTGCCGGTTATTCATCAGGTAACGGGTAATCAGCTCGCGGAATCCGGGGTCAGATGCAGCAAAAATACCGTTCTGTGCAGGATGGGAGAGCGCGTAAGCTTCCGCTCCGGTAGTTGGCTCTTTTCCTGCTGCCGGCAGAATCCTGTTTTCGTGAAGAAAAAATGAATCCCCGTTTTCCAGATAACTGACATTCAGCCCGGCAATTGACGGAATCCTACTTTTTGTATTAAAAACTGCAGCGGATGCATCAAGAATGGTAACTCCGTTTTCGCCAATTACGGTTATTTTCCGATCGGCTGCGGAATAATACAATGCGGTATTTTCATCAATGCCAAAAGCCATTTTTGTATGACAGTCGGGGCTGGAAAGCGCTGCAGCAAGTCGTCCAATCCTGGCTCTTTGGTTGAAGTGCTGATCTGTAATTCCTTCGGGGAAGAATCCCAGACCACTGGTAAGCAAAAGTGATTCTCCTTCTGCATTTTCTTCATCTGGCCGTGTAAAGTTGCTGTTTTTGCTGAGAAGAAAAGTGCCTGCACTGCTTCCCCGTCCAATCATTACCGGACCCATAATTGCGGCTCCTGCGCTGCTCCCCCCGATCAGGCCGCCTCGTTTATAAACCTCGCGGATGGCTTCAAGAACCTTTGTGGGAGAGCCATCGGGTTGTGTGAGGGTCATCATGGTGCGCAGCTGATCGCCGCCTGTAAACCAAACTGCCGAACATGAAAGTACTGCCCTGGCAACCCTGTGGTCGCTGGCATTGCCCGCCCAAAGCATCTCATTTACATCGGGAGTGCTGTCGTCGTCCACCATGGCAACATTGATAAGTATAATATTTTCGGGCTTAACCCCATAACCAACCATGGTTTTGCTGAAACTCTCAAATGCCTTTGCCGGAACTCCGCTGGCCGATGGAATCACGGCAAACTTAGCCTGACTGACCCCTCCTGAGAGTTCGATCATTTTTTCATAAACTTCTTTATTGTCACTGCTCAGCGCACCACCCACAATCATCAGATTGCCTTTTGGACTTTGGCCATTAACCAGTGCAAGCAGGGAAAAGAAAGTGAAAAGAAAAGAGAGGACTTTTTTCATAACATTATTGTTAAACGCAATGACAATCAGCAAACATACAAAATGTATAGCCTGAGAAACTTCTTTACTGATTCAAAATCAAAATATTTCCTATATAAGTTAATCATGGTTTGTTTTGCCAGCCTGAATTTTAATTTGTTAAATGCAATGTTTTCATGTAGGTTTGTATTTAAAATTACCTGTTTATGCTGACTCTCATCAAAAATGCCGAAATATATGCCCCTGAAAAACTGGGCAAAACAGACATTCTGCTTGCTGCCGGAAAGGTAGTTCTGATTGCTGAAAAAATTGAATTGCCCGGAAATCTGTCTGTTAAAGTAATAGAAGCCGAAGGACTTATACTTACGCCCGGTTTTATTGATGCCCACGTTCATATTGCCGGAGCAGGCGGAGAGGGAGGTCCTGCAAGCCGCACTCCTGAGCTTCAGCTAAGCGATATTATAAAAGCAGGGGTTACCACTGTTGTAGGATGCCTGGGCACAGATGGTATTACCCGCAGCGTTGAAAGTGTGTTGATGAAAGTGAAATCATTGCGTGCCGAAGGTGTTTCGGCATGGATGTACACAGGTTCATATCAGGTCCCGACACCGACAATTACCGGTGATATAGCCCGGGATATTGCTTTGATTGAAGAAGTTATAGGAGTCGGTGAAGTGGCTGTTTCCGATCACAGATCTTCGGTGCCATCGGTAGAAGAGTTAACACGCATTACAGCCCATGCACGTGTGGCAGGCATGATTGGCGGGAAAGCAGGAATTGTAAACATACATATGGGAGATGCCAAAGACCCGTTCAGACCTCTCTACAAAGTCGTGGAAAACAGCGAACTCACGCTGAGGCAGTTTCTGCCAACACACATCAATCGCAACAACTACATTTTTGAAGATGCAAAAAAGTACGCAATGCATAGTTATGTGGATATAACCACCAGCTCCTATCCGTATTTTCCTGAGTATGAGATAAAACCATCAAAAGCGCTGAAACAGCTTCTGGATGCAGGGGTTCCTTCGGAGCACATTACTTTCACTTCGGATGCATGCGGGTCATTGCCTGGTTTTGATCCGGTAAGCGGAGAACTCATCAGGCTTGAAAGTGGTCTTCCATCTTCAAACCTCAGAGAATTGCGCGATGCCGTTGTGGAAGAAAAAATACCTTTCGAAACTGCACTTCAGGTGCTTACTTCGAACCCGGCCCGCATCCTTAAACTCAGGCAAAAAGGAAAAGTTGCTCCGGGAATGGATGCCGATTTGTTGCTTCTGAATCAGAACCTTGAAATTCATTCTGTTTTTGCACATGGTGTGCCGTTGATGGAAAACTACATATTGTTGAAAAAAGGGCTATACGAAAGGTAAGGGCTTAAATCCATTCGTATAAGGATGAAATCACTTCGCGATTGGCCTGGATGCATCAAAATTTAAATACGTAGTAAGGGTGGTTTTGATTTAGTTCATGAAACTTTAGGAATCTCCGGCATTTTTTCTTCCTTTAGCTGGCAGACTAAAGCATGTAAACTCTTTTCAATACCTTTGCGCCAGACAAGGAAGTCAGGATGAAAATAAAAAAAATCTTTTCGGTTGTTTTACTCAGACAGAGTTTTTTGGTTCTGCTTGCATTTATGGTTTTTTTACCTCTTTTATTCCTGAATTTAAGGAATGATCACGATTGGGGTGATGACTTTGCACAATACCTTGAACAAGCCGAAAATATTTCTTTGGGAAAACCCATGACCCAAACCGGATATATTTACAATCCGGAATACTCCAGTCTTGGTCCAAGCGCTTACCCGCCCGGATTTCCGCTGATGATTGCTCCCATTGTTGCCCGGCATGGCAATTTCGTAGTTCCATATAATTACCTGACTTCCATATTGCTGATTCTTACTGCCTTGCTTGCCGTGCTTTTAATTTATAAGTATTCGGGCTGGCCGGCAGCAATTCTGTTGAGTGCTTTGATTTATTACAATCCATATGTCATTCAACTGAAAGCAGAAATAATGGCTGACATTCCATTTGCTTTGTTTTTTGCAATATTCCTGCTCTGCATTTCCAGGGCAGAAGTCCTGAAAAAGCAGAATTGGATATTCGCCGGATTAGTTGCCGGAGCTGCCATCACCACCAAAACCATTGGACTTGTTTTGCCGCTATCGCTCATTATTTATGCAACGCAACGGATTATCATTGCCCGATACAATAAGATTTCCATTAAGGAAACTTTGCCTGCAGTGAAAGGTCATTTTTATGCAGCTTTGCTCTCAATGGGCATTTATTTTATTTCCCACATTGTCTTTATGCGCGGTGCTGTTGGAGGCGGCTATCTCAATATTTTTGATTTCGGAAAAACCTCTGAAGCCATTGCCAACAACATTTATGTTTACTCTGAAGCCATTCGTTTGTTTTTCATAAATCCCGATTCTCCGCTTTTCTGGATCGGATTTCCTCTGGCTTCCTTGTTTTTTGCATTTTTTATTACAGGTCTTGTCCTTTCATTTTCAAAGATACCTGCACTAATAGATTGGATTACTGTAATTTATATCGGGTTGCTGATGGTATATCCTTATCATAATGCAGGGTTCAGGTTTTTGCTGCCTCTTGCACCGGTGATCATGATTTATAGTCTGAAAACATTGCAATTGCTGGCAACCTCAAAATCAATACAATGGATTACATCAGGGGTTTCCATACTTATACTGATTACTTACCTTCAGGTGATGCCTGGATATTTTTCATCGGAAGATAAATTTGAAGATGGACCCTATGCAACACATGTAGAGGATGCATTTGCAGAAATTGCTTCAGTAACATCCGAAGAATCGAGAATCGTTTTTATTAAACCACGGGCACTGGCCCGATTTTCAGGGCGCAAGGCAATGTCGCATCATCCATTGTCAAGTTCTTTTGAAATTTATAATGAATTGAACCCATTAGATCCAACGCATTACCTTGTTTATTCAGGCTTGCCAGATCCGGCGCTGGAACATTACCTGAAAACCAATCAGCATAGTACACGAATGATATGGAGGGATGAGTTTTTCAGTTTATACCAAAAGATCAATTAGGATTCAATGTCGTTTAGTTAAGACCCCAGAAGGAATAAAAAATGAAAAAGTATCCTTTCCCGCACGTGCGGGACTACCAATGACAGATTGTTCGTCTGGTCCTTCGACTCCGCTCAGGAGGACATCGTATAGAGCTGATAACGTGTGCATTAAAGAGAATCATTACTGACCTAACACGAATGTCACACTGAGCGGTCGAAGTGTTTAAACGCTTGATTTAACTGTCATCTCCGCATTATGCTCAAATATTTTTTGAGTTACAACTCAGGATGACTGTCAGTCTGAGCGGAGTCGAAGACAATTTTTCTTAACTAAACGACATTGAATTAGGATTACGAAAGCACCTCCTGAAGCACTTTCACGGTTTTCATTTCGCCCATATCGGGAATATGAAGTCTGTAATACTCAATCAAACGGGAAAGCAAATCGTTTCTCACTTCGCGTGGAAACTGAATTTCGCCCAGAGAAATGAAATCGGTCAATTGAAGTTTTTCAAGCATTGAGGCAGCAGCTCCTGAAATGTAATACCGGTGAAGCGGTTCTGAATCCATAAAGAGTCCTTCTTCCATATCAAAAAACCGACCCTCAGCCACTTTCGAAAAACGCGGCGCAAATCCCAGAAAAGAAGTCAATCTCAGCATAAACAGCAAATGAAATGCAGGAAGATATATTTCAGGGTTGTTCAATAAATCAACCGATGCATCAATAAAATGGAAAATGCCGGGGTTGGGCTCTTCCTCTTTTATGCATTTAAACAAAAGTTCATTGATAAACATCAACACGGAACTTCGCGACATATCGTCATGAATAACAGGCATTTGTTTGCACAAGCTTGCTTCTTTAATAAAGTGGAGCGATCGGTTTTCTCTGTGATCAGCAACCATATCAAGCATGCTCATGTGGTTAAAAAGTGCCGATCTGATTTTTGATTTCCTGGTGTACAGGCCTTTCACCAGATAGGATTTTAATCCGAATTGCTCAGTATAAATCTTTACTATGGCGCTTGAATCGCCATATCGTATCACGTGAAAAACGAATCCCCGGGTGTTGAAATGCATGCGATAAAGTTAAAGCTTTTGGCAATTCTTCAGATCACAGTATTAAAACAATAAAATGGACATTCTAAAACATGATATTAGAGGCAAATCGGAAAAATCGGTTTTCATTTGCCCGTTGGTTTAATAAAAAAACCTAAATTAGCACCTTGCAACCATAACCCACTTTGCCATGAAAGAGATCATTGTAGCCATAGATTTTTCCAAGGGTTCGCTTCACGCCCTGGATTATGCCATTGCCTTTGCCAATCATGTAAAAAGTAATGTAATGATGGTGTGGGTTGATGGTCATGTCAATCAGGATTCGGTTTTTTCAACCGATACCAATGAATTTCGCGATGAAGCTGTGAAGAATATGGACGAGATCATGAGGTCCAGAAAGGGGATGATGAAAAATGGCAAACTGTCATACAAGCTTCGAAAAGGGAAAGTTTATCAGGAGATGGCCAATCAGGCGAAGATAAACAATGCTTCATTGATTATTGCCGGCACCCATGGCGTTACAGGATATGAGGAATTCTGGATTGGCAGCAATGCTTATAAAATTGTTTCCTATGCGCCTTGTCCTGTGGTTACTGTGCGTTATGATTTCGATATGAGGGAAGAGGGGATTACAAGTATAGTTTTGCCAATTGACAGTACCCTTGATACCAGAGAGAAAGTTCCTTTTACAATTGGAATGGCCAAAGCATTCGGAGCTGATATTCACATTCTTGCCCTCTACACTACTACATTAAAGGCTGTACACCGTAAAGTTGACAATCATGCCCGTCAGGTTCAGAAAGCCATTTCGGATGAAGGCATAAATCATTATCTGGAAGGCGTACATGCCGATAACATTACCAATGCTTCCATCGACTATGCGATTAAGGTCAATGCCGATCTTATTGCCATTATGACGGAGCAGGAGACCAATGCCTCCAATATTTTACTGGGGCCTTATGCCCAGCAAATGGTGAATCATTCACCGGTTCCTGTCTTGAGTATTCAACCCAAGGAAATATATTCAATTTCTACCCGTTAGTCTGTTATGCGTTTTGTAATTTCATTCATCTTTGTATTGTTTTTAATGCCGGTTGCCTTTGCGCAACAAGGTAGTGTTCAGATAGTTGCCGATGAACGTGTAGATCTGTTGATAGATAAGCATAAATACCTGAACCGTCATCAGGCTGTGCTTGACGGTTGGCGGGTTCAGATATTTTTCGATTCCGGTGCAAATTCAAAGCGAAAAGCCACTGAAGTACAAAATCGTTTTACATCACGGTATGCTGGTGTTGAAGCCTATCTTTCTTTTAAAGAACCTTATTACAGAATCAGAATAGGTGATTTCAGAACACGCATCGAAGCCGAAGGGTTTCTGCAAAAAATAAAGGGCGATTACCCCAATGCATTTGCTGTCAGCGAGAAAATTAATCCTCCACCTCTGGAAACAGCTACCAGAGCTGACAGTCAGGAATAAATTTTCTCCAATGATTCTGTAATATCATTGATGCATCCATTCGAAAAGAATAGATTCCTACTTTTTCGTTAAATCCCACCATGCATCCTCAAAAAAGCAGGCTGTCACCAACTCTTTCGGCGTAAACTCAAAATAATAATTTACTGGTGTAATGGCTCCCGGAGGGTTTGTCCACAATTCACTTTTCGGAGCTTGTGGTTCAAAAATAGCATTGGTTCTGGTGCTGAAATCGATGGGTGATCGCTTGCGTGAATCAGAAATTACATAAAAAGGTTTTGCCGCTTCACGACAAACCAAGGCAATGGGATAAGTTCCTATTTTATTGGTAAACCCGTCGGTAAAAACATTGTCGGCACCAACCACGGCAAAGTCAATTTCAGAAATAAACCGGCCAATTGCCGCCTCATTTATAAAATGCACCTTGCAGCCCAGATCAGAAAGTGCACGCGCCTGAAGCTTGCCTTCAAAAACCGGCCCCGACATGGTTTGATATACCGAAGGGAAAATATTGTGGTTCGCCAGATGTTCAAACAGCACATGAATGGTTGAGCTGTTGCTGTGCAGCAGTACTCTTTTGCCCTGAAAATGTATGATTCTTTCCATCTTCTCGGCAGCCTTTCCTATACTTTCATTCCATTCATGATTGTAGTCATCAATAAAATGCTCTATCTTCTTAACAGCACGCTCATGCGACAACGATTTTGATTCAAGTTCGTCGAGCAGATCGAAAAACTGCTGTAAAAAATGGTGAAGTACAGCCAGATCAGGAAAATGAGTGGTTACTTTAAGCAGGTTTTCCCTTAGATACTCAGTATTCAGATCCTGGCCATTGAGGTATGTGTGAATACTTTTTATTATTTTCTCAAGAATGGCTGCAGAACCTGAATAGTTATCAGAAATAAGTTCGCGTATTTTTAGTTCAAACGACATGGCGTATTGTGTTGTTAAACAGGGCTATACAGATTATTGCAAAAAGAATACCTTAAACAATCCGAAAACAGTTCGCAGGAAATTGTTTACCTTTGCGAAGATAATTCATAACTGTTTTAATTAAACCAAAACTGCAAGATGTCAGAGAAAATTTTCGATAAAGTAAAACCGGGAGTGGTTACCGGAGATGATGTTCAGGAAGTATTTCGCATTGCACGTGCCAATAGCTTTGCTTTACCCGCTGTAAATGTGGTAGGTACCGATTCAATTAACGCAGTACTTGAGGCCGCAAAAGAAGTAAATTCACCTGTTATCATTCAGTTTTCAAACGGAGGAGCTCACTTTTGTGCAGGAAAGTTTCTGAGCAATGAAGGCGAGCGTGCTGCCATAGCCGGAGCCATTTCGGGTGCCGAACATGTGCACAGAATGGCTGAGCTTTACGGAGTTCCTGTAATTGTGCATACCGATCATGCTGCGAAGAAACTTCTTCCATGGATTGACGGACTGCTTGATGCCGGAGAACGCTTTTTCGCTACCACAGGTAAGCCCCTTTTCAGCTCTCATATGCTCGACCTTTCGGAAGAACCTCTTCACGAAAATATTGAAATCTGTGCTGAATACCTGAAACGAATGAGCAAACTGGGGATGACCCTTGAAATTGAACTCGGTGTTACCGGTGGTGAGGAAGATGGTGTTGACAATACCGGAGTTGACAGTTCCAAACTCTACACACAACCCGAAGAAGTTGCTTACGCCTATGAGCATCTGTCGAAAATCAGCGATCGTTTTACCATCGCGGCTTCGTTTGGTAATGTACACGGTGTTTACAAACCCGGCAATGTTAAGCTCGAACCTAAAATTCTTAAAAAATCACAGGAATATATCCAACAGAAATTCAATACAGTTGAAAAGCCTGTGAATTTTGTATTTCATGGCGGTTCCGGCTCAAGCCGTGAAGAAATCCGTGAAGCCATCTCTTATGGTGTAATTAAAATGAACATAGATACCGATACCCAATGGGCAACCTGGGAAGGCATTATGAACTATTACAAAAAATACGAAGGTTATCTGCAGGGTCAGATTGGGAATCCCGAAGGCGATGACAAACCAAACAAAAAGTATTATGACCCGCGCAAATGGTTGAATGAGGCTCAGAAAACTATGATTGCCCGTTTAAAAGGTGCATTCGAAGACCTGAATAATATTGACAGGAATTAAAGACCTGCCACTCCTGAACTATTTCGTTCATGTTGGCAGTGGAAAAATCACATGATAAAAAAATCCCCGAACCATTCGTCCGGGGATTTTTTATTGGTGAAACCTGATTTTTCAGATAAGGCTAGACTGGTTATCAGTATCCCATTGAGATCAGCATTTCTTTCGGATGCACACTCAGCACCGGAATGGGGGAGTGATGCACCATTTGCTGGGCGTAAGGCCCAAGCCAGAGGTTGGCTGCAGTTTTTTCCTGCTCGGTCATAATTGCAATGAGATTTGCATCAATTATGCGGGCATATTCAATGGTAGAAGTGCTGATATTCTCCGATTCCAACTCGGTAATTATGTAATTGACATTTCGTTCTTTCAGGTATTTGGCAGCTTGTTTGGTGTAACTCATTATGGTTCCTCTTACATTCTCAACAGTGGTTGAATAAAGAGCAAGAAGATGAACTTCAGCACCAAACATATTGGCAAGGTCTGAAACATAAGGAACTTTCTGCCTTGTTTCCATGCTGGAGTCGATGGGTACAACTATTTTTGCAAGATCCCGGCTTACTTGTATTCCTGACCTGATGGTGATAACCGGACAGGGCGCTGAGGTAACAATACGGTTTGCATTGCTTCCAATCCAGAATTCCTCAAACCCTGAAGAACCGTGGGTTCCGGCAACAATCAGCCATGCATCTGACTCTTTGGCCTGATTAACAATTTCTTTGTAAACTTTTCCCTCTCTGATTATATAATCCAGTTTTGAATCCGGAAGTTGATCTCCGTATTTGTTCAGGAGTCGGGTAAACTGATGTTCAACTTCTTCAAGCAAGTCATCCGAGAGGTCGGATGAAAGAATGGTTTTGGTTGTATTTGGGTTATTTACCCACAGCATCAGTAGGTTTGACTTCGATTTATTTGCAATACTTATTGCATGTTCCAAAGCATTAATGGAACAATCGGAAAAATCGATGGCTGAGATAATGGTTTTCATGGCCTGACAGGTTGGATTGGTCAGGCTAAAATATGAATTATATTCGTTAAAATTCAATTCTCAGTAAAAAAATTATCCTTATCTGGTTTGTAAATACCAAATTGTTTTTTCTGAAGTTGAAATTGAATAGTACAGACACCTGAAGATATTCATAATATATCAGAAATCAAGTCACTAATGTCCTCATTCATAAAGTCAAAAGCTTTTACCTGTTCAGGCCAGTTTTGAATTATACAACTTTTTTAAATCAATTTGGAGCAATTATTGGTAGATATAATATGCCGATTACCTTATTAGTTTTGAGCATCTGGCGTTGGATTAATTGCAAAAACATTGTAAATGCAATGCTTCCGGGGCCTAAACATTGGAGCATTAAGTTTGTTATGAGGGTCAGAGTTTAAATTTTCAGATTATTAATTCAATAAAATTCAACAAAAAATGTCATTGGTTGGAAAAAAGGCGCCTTACTTTAAGGCAAATGCCGTTATCAACGGCGAAGAGATAGTGGAAAAATTTTCACTTGACCAATATCTGGGAAAGAAGCACGTAATTTTCTTCTTTTATCCTAAAGATTTTACTTTTGTATGCCCTACGGAGTTACATGCTTTTCAAACCAAACTCAATGAGTTTGAGAAGCGCAATTGCGCTGTAGTAGCTTGTTCAACCGACACAGAAGAGTCTCATTGGGGATGGTTGCAGGTTGCCAAAGAACATGGCGGAATCAAGGGCATTACATACCCTATTGTTGCCGACACATCAAAAACCATAAGTTCCAATTATGGTGTACTGGCTGGTGATTACGACTGGAATGAAGAAGGAGAAATGGTAGCCAATGGTCCTATGATTGCTTATCGGGGGTTGTTTCTCATTGATAAGGCCGGAAATGTTCATCATGAAACGGTCAACAATTTCCCATTAGGACGTAATGTTGATGAAGCTTTGCGGATGCTCGACGCTCTTCAGTATTTTGAAGAAAAAGGCGAGGTTTGCCCTGCAAACTGGGAGCCAGGGAAAGAAAGTTTGAAAGATACTCACGAAGGTGTTGCTGAGTATCTTTCAAACCAAACCCTGAATTAGAAGTCAATTTATTCTTGATTTGTAAAAATATAAAGCCCCGTTCAAATGGAAAGGGGCTTTTGTATTTTTGGTAACCATTGTCTTACGAAATCGAATTTCTAACCCTTTGAGTATAATTTCTCAGGGCTACATTGAACTGACTGCCATTGTCTCGGATGTCGCGTAGGATTTCAAGGGCAGCAAGAATATGTGTAAGTTGCTCGCCTTCATCTTCGCCGGGAATGTCAATTTCCGGGTGTTGCTCATCATAGAGTCTGGCCTCAGCCAATTCAAGTGCTTCAATTGTATTTTGTTCGGCAAGTAGTTTTATTGCTGGAATTTTCATAGTTCAACGATTGAAGAAAATCAGGATTGAATAAGTTTTTCGATCATAGACACTACATTTTCTTCTTTAGAAGTAGCCTCACCGGTTAGTAACTTTCCATTGCTGAATGCTGCAAAAAAAGGAAGATTATTTACTCCGGCTGATTTGCGGGCTTCGGGATTTTGTTCTGCGTTTATGTCGAGAAATATGACATCTTCAAAACGGCTGTCATCGGCCAATCGACGATACTTTGGGGCGAAGAGTTTGCAACTTCCACACCAGTCGGCATAGAATTTAACAATTATTTTCGGGCTTTCATTGAGCTGCTGATCAAAATTCTGATCTGTTGAAATAGTAACAGGCATATAGTTTTGTTTAGTTTTGTAAGGAAACAGATAGATAGCTTGTTGGTTCACCCCAGCAGTCAAATATTTTTTATGCGGGCCTGGTATTATCTCCGGGGGTGATGGCTTCGTCAATTTCTTCAAGGTGATGTCTGATAAAGGGCAGAACGGAGGGGAGTATTTTCTCCAGAGGCTGATAGAAAAACGAACTTTCCTGCTGCTCTAAGGTAATCAGGCGTTTGTCGGGGTCAATATAGGCCAGAGCATAAATTAATGCTGAAAAAACCAGCAGAGACTTTAAAACTCCGAAAGCAGCTCCGGTAAGACGATTTAAAAAGCCCAGAGCAACCAATTCAACTGCTTTTTCAATGGCTTTTCCGATAAAATGAACTACAAGTGTTACCAGAACGAAGCAAATAAGGAAACCAATAAAATAGAGATAACGACCCTCTGAGCCTGTCAAATCCATCAGTATTTGTTGAACAGAACCGGCAAACCTGAATGAGACGATTATTCCAAGAAAAAATCCGACAAAAGAAGCCACACTCAGGATCAGGCCTTTCATAAAACCCGAAATAGCGGCAATAATCAGGGAGATAAGTATTAATATATCGATAATATTCATTTGATATTATTTTATTTAAGCTTTCGGGTAAGTTCTGTAGCAAAAACAAATTCATTCAGTTCCGGGTTGTCGCTTTTCAGGATTGATTCATTATCGCCTTGCCACCAGAGTTTCCCTTTATGAATGTACGAAATCCTGTCGCCAATTTCTATTACTGAGTTCATGTCGTGGGTGTTGACCACTGTGGTGATGTTATATTCCTGGGTTATTTCGCTGATCAGAATGTCAATGACATTGGCAGTTAACGGATCAAGTCCGGAGTTTGGTTCATCGCAGAAAAGGTACTTTGGATTCATGGCGATGGCTCTGGCTATGGCTACCCGTTTTTTCATGCCTCCGCTGATTTCTGCGGGAAATAATTTATTGGCATTTTCAAGCTTTACCCTTGAAAGACAAAAATTTGCGCGTTCAAGTTTCTCAGCTGGAGTCTGATTGGTAAACATCGACAGCGGGAACATTACATTTTCCTCAACTGTCATTGAGTCAAACAATGCCCCTCCCTGAAACAACATGCCGATTTCCTGGCGGATCATTTTCATCTCATCAAACGACATTTTAGAGAAAACCCTGTCGCCATATAGAACTTTGCCGCTATCTATTTCAAAAAGCCCCACCAGGCATTTCATGAGCACGGTTTTTCCTGAGCCACTCTGCCCGATGATTAGATTGCACTTTCCGGGCTCAAACCTCACCGATACTTCATCGAGCACCAGATTATCGCCAAATGATTTGGATACATTTTTCGCCTCAATCATGCCAGCAGGAGTTGGGTTAGTATAAGATTGAACACTATTATGGCGATACTGCTGTGCACTACCCCTTTGGTACTTGAAGCTCCTACTTCCAAAGCTCCACCCTTTGTATAAAAACCATGATATCCCGAAATTGAGACAATCAGAAAAGCAAAAACCACGGTTTTGATCATTGCATATACAATATCATAGCTGTCGAAGAATGCTTTTATCCCGTATATGTAGGTGCTCGAAGCAACAAGCCCGGTTGTAACTCCTGCAAGCCAGCCTCCGAAAATGGCCATCATCATGCTCATTAATATCAAAATCGGGTTGACGAGGACTGCTGCTACTACTTTTGGGAAAATGAGATAAGTGGCTGGATTTATTCCAATAATCTCAATGGCATCGATCTGTTCGGTAACACGCATAGTACCCAGCTCTGAGGCTACCCTGCTTCCAACTTTTCCGGCAAGAATCAGACTGATAATGGTGGGAGAAAATTCAAGTACAACCGATTGACGGGTAACAAAGCCAATTGTGTAAAGAGGAACAAGAGGAGTGTCAATATTAAAAGCCATCTGAATACACAAAACAGCTCCCATAAAAGTGGAGATAAAGGCAACAATCCCGACAGAATCAAGCCCAAGGTTGTCAATTTCAACCATAATCTGCTTTATGTATATAGACTGTTTCTCCGGTCTTTTAAAAACCTGCCTCATCAAGAGGGTGTACCTGCCTATATGAAATAGTAATCCTTGTATCACAATCTGAACATTTGCGCTAAATTAGAAATATTTCATGAAACAAAAGTCAGCTTGCAGCAAAAGATTCAATAATCAACAACATCAGCAGTTATTTTGTCAATAAAAAAAGGCCGGGATATACCCGACCTTTTAAAAATCTTCATTGAAACTTTACTGAGCATCACAAACAACAGAATGCGCTGCAACATAAATACTGCCGGACAAACCACTGATGTTGTATGTGTCAGTAGTTACTCCATTCAGGTTCTCATGCTTGTATGGGAACTGACCGGGAGCAGTTGTGAACTTGTTGCCACGCTTTGGCAAAATCTGATTTCCAACATGAAGATGGGTTTCATTTAAAACATAACCATCAAAAGCGGTGTAAGTTACAGTTGCTGTGGGAGGGGTATAATTTACAGTGAGTGTTCCTACATGGGTTCCGTTTTCAATGTTGCATAGTCCGGCACCTGCATACATTGGCCATGAATAAGACCCTGCTCCAATAGGGCCGTTTGACCATCCCCAGTTGTTTGACTGAACTCCCGATATATTCAGGAAGCAGTTGGCTACAGATCCGCCAAAAGCATAAGCAGTTTCACAAACGGGAGGAGGTGTTTCACACTGCTGAACGCAATAGTTGAAATAATAACCACTCGCTTTCATGTTGCTTTTGCCATAAACTTGTACTTCGCCAGGAGATCCGTCTGCATTTCGAAGTGAAGCATAGGCGATTACTACAAAGCACTCAGGCAAGGTAGACAGGTCAAAAAGAAATTCCTTGTAGGTTGTGCCGGAACCGTTGTTGCTTGAGTTTGGAATATTGCTGAGGTTAGTAATATAAAATGACCCATCTGGGTTTAAGGAGTTATTTATATTCCAAGAATTAAACTCAGCTTCGGTACCAACAAAAAGTCTTGTGTTGTAAAGGAATTTTGACATATCGGTCAGTTGGTACTTAACCAGTAATTGGGTTCCATCGTTGCCGATAGTAACCGTTGCTGGTGAAATGGTTTGAGCAAAGTCAACCATAGGATATTCAACCGGAGTACCGCAATAAACCAGATCGGTTTTTAGCTGTGGATCGTTGGCTGATGAAAATTTCTCATCGGCGCTTTCGTCGCTTTTTTTGCAGCTGGAGAGCATAACCGGAACTGCAAATGCGAGCAGAAGAAGTCTTTGAAATTGTTTTTTCATATTTACGGGGTTTTAGACAATAATAAACAAGAGGATTATTTTTTTGTTTAACAAAATAATCCACTTTTGCAAGGAATAAAGCCAAAAATTTTTAATCGTCTGAATATGAACAATATAAAATTTCAAAATACGTATAAATACGTATTGCCGTTTTTTCGGTTTCAACATCATATATCTTGATATTCAGAAGCATAACCGAATAATTATATATATCTTGTCCTTATTTGATCCTTTACTCCTGGTTTTTTGTTTATCAGTAAATTAAAACCCAACAATCATGAAAAAAACCGCATTAATTGTTTTCGTAATTTTTATCAGCAGCCTGTTTACGCAAGCACAGGAATTTGCAAATTTTATTTCCTGCAAAGTAGATGGCAAGGAATATAAAGCTGAAGCCAGAAAATTGAGGATTCCTACGGTTGGCTTTGAATATCTGGCCATTGCATCCTTTCAGGTTTCGCCGGATGTTCAGGTATGGATAAGGTTTTATTATTTTTCAGATAGTCTGCAGCCGGGCACCTATCCGATTATTTCGGAGGAAGGGCTTGAAAATGAGTCAAAGAAAAAGGCTGATCGCTCAAAAGTGTGGGTTCTTGTAGATTATACTGAGGAAACAAAAGGCCTGGGCCATGCATTTCACGATGGAGAATCACTTTCGGGAACGGTTACCATCGACAAAATAACCCCTTCATCCGTTGAAGGCAGTTTTGAAGCAAGCCTTAAAGGAGTTTACTACAAAAAGCGGGCTGTGGCTACCATGTCAGGCTCTGGCATCCGCGGTAATATCGAGAAGAAAATGATTACAAAAGCCGGCGGTGGAATGCTTGCCAATGCCGGGCCGCACGATCACGACAATACACGCAAATCAGACGAAACCGATACCATTGTATTAAGCGAAGGTCGTTTCTTTGTTGACTGGAGTAAAGCTGAAAAGGAGTAAGCAGTTCAATTTCAGTATTTCTTTAAAAAATGAACCTTCCGGAAAATCAACTCCCGGAAGGTTTTTACTTTTTTCTGGATTAGTGTTGTGTTGATGGGGACCCCACTACGGGGTTCTGTTTTTAGTTCGTATTGCTTAGAGGCTGTATCAAAAGTCAATGATTGTTCATATTTCGACTTCGCTCAATATGACAATGCATTGATAATCAATTGTCAGGCTGAGCGGAGTCGAAGCCTAATCTGACTTTTGAAACAAACTCTTCCGAAGAATCGGAATGTCCCATATTATTGGGCAATCCCTCAGGGTCAACGCATGAAGAAATT
>DHVX01000037.1 GCA_002412885.1 Bacteroidales bacterium UBA5197 | reverse complement strand
AAAAAGTCAAGACTAAGTATTGATCAGTATTTTTAAAAAATTCATATTTTTCTCGTTCTACTGAAAGAATTTGTCTGTTTCCACAACGCAATTTAATTGGTAACGAATAGATTAATGTTTTGTCTTTCCCTGATATTTTTTCAGGTCATTATCACAAAGTTTTGCAAAATACTTCTTTTCATCGCTGTTTATGCCGTTATTCCTGCCTGCTGTCCTCAATATCTGATGATATTGTTCTCTTGCAGACTCCAATTTCCCCTGACTGAGATAAATTTTAAACCTGTAATATTGATAGAGCAGGTTATCGGGAGTTGCGCTCAAAAGAGAATTGCAATAAATATAAGCCGCAGAAGGGTTGGCTTCAATTTCAAAAGCAATTTTCATTAAAAAATAGGTGGCTTCGTTACGGATAAGAAAATCGTTTGAAGAAGCTGCCTTTAACAGGAATTTCATTCCGGTTTCCTTATCCTTACTGGTGTAATTGCTCAAAAACAGCCGCAGCACCGGAATCTTATCGCGTGCATGTGCAGTAAAATAATAGTACAATCCGGAGGTAAGGTAAAAAGCAGGAAATTCATTCTCACGCCCGAACGATTGCCCTATCACCGAATGATATTTCGAAAGTTTTGCCAATGCATCAAACCACGAATTGTTATGAAGGTTAATTCTTGCACTGAAAGCATATGCCGTAATCATGGCAAACAGGCGGGCATTTTCTAGTTGTTTTTTGTCAGATTGCGCAACCGATTCCATTTGTTTCAGGCGCGCTTCTATCAATCCGGCATAATGGTCGCTGTTTTCTGCCGAAACCAGTTTCCACCAGTAGTGATTGATTACCGAAAGCTGATAGGAAAGATCATTCTTAAATTTCTGATCGCTGACTTTAATCAACGAATCGGCCGAATGAAACTGATAGTTCAGGGTAAGCTCATATAGCCCGGGTGAAGTTGTGACAGCCGTATTCCCTTTTTGTGCATTGGCGATAGAATTTATCGACATTGCTATGAAAAACATCAGCGAAAGCAGCGTTGGACTGAGTTTTATTCCGGTTTTCATTTCCCTTCAGTTTCTGAAAGTTTGTTCATCAGCCGAAGCAGTACTTCACTCTTCGCAGCATTTTGTTTGTTGAGGGTAATGGAATATGCTTTCTGATATCCACCCATATAATACCTTTGAAACCAGGGAAATACAATAATAGCGGCATCAATAAAATGAATGGAAGTTGCCAGACCAAATCCAACAGCAACAAATCCGGTAACCAGCAAAAAGGAGTTCAGTCCGTTTTTCGCATCGCCTGCATACAACTGGCCGCTTCCGGGAATTATGAAACTCATAACTCTGGCCTTTCGCGGGTTGTATCTTTTCTCTGTCTGTTTTATTTGCCGGAAACTTTCAATTACAGCCTGAGCCGAAGAACTGTCGGCACACCTGAGAAAATAAGCTTCCGCGTTTTTATAGTCATACAAATAGAATGAAGCAATTCCGGAAAGCAAATCGAACTGCCATTGCTGCGATTCTGTTGAGTTTCCCTGATATGACATCAGGTCGATCATTGCCGCATGATACTCTTTGTTGTAAAGCCGGCAGGCAGCTTTAAGCGAAGTAAACTCAGCCCTCAGCGAATCGTTATCGGCACGTATGGCTGCCAGATCATAAAAATGCCAGGCATTTGAAAAGTCGTTCTGCTTAAAATAAGTTTCAGCAAGCAGTTCAAAAGTTTCGGGATATTCTATACCGTTGTCGAAAAATACCAGCCTGCTCAGTGCTTTTCCGGCCACTGAGTAATTTCCTGCTTCAATTTGTTTTGTGGCAAATGACAGCGTTTGCTCAGAGGTCTGCGCAACAACTGCCGATACCCAGAAACTAAAAAGTGCCGGTAAAAGTATCCGCCATACGGCGGTGCAGTTGATGCCTGATTTTATCATTGTGTTTGCGTGCCGATTTAAAGGAACCATATAGGTTGCCCAGATAAAATGTGGTTGCCAGTCCAGTGTATGCAATGAAGAATGCACTTTTTTCGCCGTAAAGCTGATGTCCCCTGATGGCCTGGATTACCGATCCGGTTACAAACAGCAGCGATACCAGCCCGTCTTTCCATTCACCTGTATATATTTTACCAGATCCCGGCAATATTGCCGACATCCCGAGTGCAAGACCCGGACTTTTGTACCTGGCATTGTTCATATCCTGAAACAGGATTTTGTAACGCATATCAACACTTTGCCCCGAAGCAAGCATACTGTTATAGGTGTTCTCAGCATCTTTCCAATTGTAGGCAAGCAGCTGATTGTTAAGAATAAGGAAAACTCTGTCCTTTTCGGATATGGTTTTGCTTTCCTCTAAAAACTGATTTGCCATGAAGTGCATCCCGCCAAGGATAAGCGCCCGTGAATAATCCATCGCAATGGGCTGTGGAATTACATCCCGGTTCTGAAACAAACTGTCGGTGCGCCGGATGGCTGACTGATAGCTGCCATCGAACAAGTATGAACGGACAAGCTTTTGTTTCAGGGTATCGTTTGCCGGATTCATAAACAGCAGTCGCTCAAATTCTTCTGTGGCAAGGGTGTACTGACGGGTATTCAAAAGATAATTTCCGT
This sequence comes from Bacteroidales bacterium UBA5197, assembly GCA_002412885.1. Lineage (GTDB taxonomy): Bacteria > Bacteroidota > Bacteroidia > Bacteroidales > Lentimicrobiaceae > Lentimicrobium. The sequence continues at coordinate 763 of DHVX01000037.1, read as the reverse complement.
AAATCAGCGAATGCTGGTAATCAAATAGGTTCTGGGCCGATAAATCGGGAATAAATGAAAGTAAAAACAGGCAAAGTACTGCCCCGCCTTTTCTTATTTCCTGAAAGGGATTTAAGGATGTAAAAGCGGAAGATTCAGTACTTTCAGACCGGGAATAACCGGAAAATAATCTGAGCATCAATTGGAGTGGTTTTGGTCAGGGATTGTCGATGAGTAAATGTTTTTGCTGATCAATTTCGTAGTTTCCGGGCGATAATCCATTGCAACGGGTGAGGCGGTCAACCGAATCGAGAAATCCTTTAATAAGCCCGTTTTTTCTGATGGTTTCAATGGCATATACAGAGCAGCTGGGTTCGAAAGTGCAACTGCGGCTGTCCTGAGAAGAGAAAAAATGTTTGTATCCCAGAAAAAAGCCGGTAAAGATTACTTCCGCTTCGTTTGAGCACTGTGCAAGATAGTGCCCGAAACTATGATGGTGTGGTTCGTCGGCCTGGCAGGCAATAATATCGCATGCCAAAGCCTTGAAATCACCTTTATCGTTCTGAGCATATGCTGAACTAAGGAACAGAAACGTTATAATTGTAAAAATAATCCTCATCCCAGTTGTTGATTTTCACATTTTTGTAAGTGGTAATCTGCGTGATTTCTTCTCCGTTCTGGAGATATGAAAAGTTGATAATCTCAGCAGGAAATTCAAACCCGCCGATTTTCAGGTATTCAGAAAATATTTGCTTGCCAATCATTTTTTTGTTGACATCATAAA
>DHVX01000073.1 GCA_002412885.1 Bacteroidales bacterium UBA5197 | reverse complement strand
AAAAAGTGTCGAAGTCAGGAAAAAAAGACCCTTCGATTTCTCAAAGGGTCTTTGTAATAAAATGAGGCGAATTTACTTAGGAAGAACCACTCCGTCAATTACATGGATTACTCCATTGCTGCCTTTCAGATCAGTTGCTGTAACGAAAGCAGAATTGCCTGATTCGTCGGTAAGCTTTACTTTACCACTGTCCATGGAGGCTGTCAGTTTTCCACCACTTACTGTTGTTAACACAACTTTGCCTTTACCTTCTTCAATGGCTGCAACAACTGCTGCTGCGTCAAGATTTCCGCTTACCACATGATAGGTAAGAATTTTGGCAAGCTGAGCTTTGTTTTCAGGTTTCAGCAGACTTTCGACCGTACCTGCAGGAAGTTTGGCAAAAGCAGCATTGGTAGGTGCAAAAACAGTGAACGGGCCTGCACTCTTTAAAGTTGCGACCAGATCAGCTGCTTTAACCGCAGCAACAAGCGTTGTGTGGTCTGCAGAACTTATGGCAATGTCCACAACATCATTTTTCTGACTGAAAGCACTCACTGAAATTACAAGCGCAATCATGATTACAAATAAATTTTTCATGTTTCTTATTTTGGGCTTTTGTTTAAATATTTGAGTTAAACATTAAACATGACTTTTGGAGTATTGTTCAATGAGAAGAATGATTTAACGAAAATAACTGACTTTGTCATATCCATCTAATTAAATCCATAAGTCAGGGCTTGGCTTGATCTTACCTTGTTTTCGCCAAAGGCTTGATTTCAATCAGTCAAACCCTGCCTTGCGGGATTCAGGCATATTTCAAATATATTTTTTCCGGATATAATTTTTCATAGATTTGTATCCGTTATATCTTAAAGCAATCCACTATGAACTATCTAAGAACAATTCTTATTGTCATTTTTTTAGTCACTTTATCTGCTCAGGCTCAATTGCCATGGACAAGGGTCTCCCCTGCTCCTCAGGAAAATACAATCAACGATATCACCCGGATTCCGGGCACTGACCGGCTGGTTGCTGCCTGCTCCGGCTCCACCATCATGATGTCGGACGATGCCGGAGAATCCTGGAATCTGATACTGAATCCGGCCGGAATGAACAATCAATACATCTGTAAAGGGATTCACTTTATCAATGAAACAACCGGCTTCATTAACGGAGGAAGTGAAACCATCCTGAAAACTACCGACGGTGGTTACACCTGGAATCTGAAATATCAGGGAAATACAATTTATAACTGGCAATGCATCAACGACATTGAATTTCTCAGTGATACCCATGGTTTTGCGGTTGGCGATGCCGGACAGCTATTTGAAACCTCTGATACCGGTGAAACCTGGCAAGCCATTGAAAGTGGAGTGCAGGCGAGTCTAAAACAGATTGTTTTTGCCGACAGCCTCACCGGGTTTATATTTTCATCATCAACTCATTGCCTGAAGACAATTGATGGCGGCTCTATGTGGATATGGGAAATTTTATCGGATCAGTTACCACAGGGTCAATTGTATGATTGTCATTTTATCAATGCAACCACCGGATTTGTGTTTATCAACGAAGACTCTCCGGATTATATCGGCTATATCTATACAACTACCGACGCCGGGCTGACCTGGACCCAGATTTATTCAGATTTTGCCGCATACACCGGCAAGTTCGCTTTTTTTAATGAACAGCAGGGAATGATTGCCTGTGAGACCTGGGTATATCAGACAAAAATTCTGTTTACAAATGATGGCGGCTTAAGCTGGGACGAAATATCACAACCCTGGATGCCATGGGGGGCGGCTAATTCAATGATTTATACAGACGAAAACACTGCCTTATCAGTCGGCAATAAAGGAATGATATTCAAAACCAACGATGGAGGACTTTCGTGGCAGCCAAAGCAAAACAGGATATTTTCAGGCGAAATTTATGATGCACAGTTCCTGAATGAGAACATTGGCTATGCACTTACCGATGCAAGCAGCGGTGGAATTGCCTGCATTGGCATAAAGAAAACGACTGACGGCGGGAATAGCTGGGATTATCTATTTATAAGTGAATATGGGAATGATCTTGATTTTTATTTTCTGACTGTTGATCAGGGATTTGCTGTCAGAAGAGATTTTAATGCAACAAACCTTATGAAAACCTTCGACGGAGGGGAGAACTGGACAGAAATCAGCACAGGATTTGATTTCGATTATACTGACATAAAATTCTTTGATGAGAACAACGGTATAATCTGTGGGGAGTACCTTGTTATCAGAACTTCAGATGGTGGGCTCTCCTGGGATGAGGTAACTTTAGGAGGCATCTTTGGTGCTGGTGTTCAAATCGAATACCGGTCAGCCAGTGAGGTCTTTATTGCCGGTTCTGAAAATTATCCGGCCACCACGGTTTTCCATTCAACGGATGGAGGAATGAGCTGGGAAACCATTACCATTGGTGATTTTGGCCCGGCTGAAGATATCGCATTGCCAGATGAAAACACCATCATCATAATTGCCGGTGTCGAAATATTTAAATCGGATGACAACGGACTTACCTGGAATCAGTCAACATCGGGCAATCCTGACTTTCTCTATTTCAATTCGCTGCAATTTACCTCGCCAACCATTGGTTATGCAATGGGCTTTGGTGAATTTGCCAGTATAGAGAAAACCACCGATGGCGGAAATACATGGTTTCCATTGGAAACAAAGATAACTTCCGGATTAAATGCAGCCTGTTTTTTCAATGATGATGAAGGAATTGTTTTCGGAGAAAATGGTGTAATGATCCGCACCACAACCGGCGGTGTTACCGGAAGCAGCGGTCAGCCAAAACCAACCGCTGACAGCTACTTTTCAGCCAGTCCCAATCCTTTTGATAATGAAATCATCATCAGACCGGCTGCAGGAACCAGCATCGCCTATCCTGTTCAGGTAATACTTACTGATGCCAGTGGCAGAAAAATACTGGAAAAGCAGATAAACGGCGGGAACAATGAAATCAGACTTTCAGGAACCGCCCTTAAACCCGGAATCTATATGTGCCGGATAAGCACGCGGAATGGCTTGACAGAAACTTTGAAACTGGTTAAAATAAGGTAATTGAGGAAAATATTATCCAAAGCTATATCAAATAAAATAAAAATAAATAATACCACATGAAAATTCAATATTGTTCTGATCTTCATCTGGAATTTCCGGAAAATAAGGCCCTGTTAAAAAAAAGGCCTTTACTTCCTGCCGGGGATATCCTTTTGCTTGCAGGTGATATTGTGCCTTTTGCCGTGATGAGCAAGCACAACGATTTCTTCGATTATATTGCTGATAATTTTGAGTTCACTTATTGGATTCCCGGCAACCACGAATACTACTATTCGGATATTTCTCAAAGGTCAGGCACTTTCAGTGAAAACATCCGGAGCAATGTTGTTTTGCTGAATAACCATATGGTAGTTCACAAGAAGATCAGGTTCATTTTTTCAACACTATGGTCCAGAATAAATCCTGCTTATCAATTTCAGATTGAAAGAGCGATGAGCGATTTTCATGTGATTAAGCACAATGGATTCCGTTTTTCTACAGATCGTTTCAACCAGCTACACACTGATTGTATGAATTTTATTCAACCTGCACTTGAACAGGCTTTTGATGGCAAAACGATAGTGGTCAGCCATCACATGCCTACTTTCATGAATTATCCTCCAAAATTCAGAGGTGACATATTGAATGATGCCTTTGCGGTGGAGCTTACTGAACTGATTGAAGTAACTAAACCAAACTTTTGGATCTTTGGACATCTGCATGGTGATATACCTGCTTTTAAAATTGGCGAAACTCATTTGCATACAAATCAATTGGGTTATGTTAAGTACAATGAACATATTGCTTTTCGCAATGATGTTTGTATTAATATTGACAATAATGCTGATTAACAAAATAATAAACCTATATTTGCACAATAAACCATATTGGTTTACATCATCATAATTAAGTTTACAATGGAAAGCAAGATCAAGAAGTTGATAAAGTATGTAGATGACATCCTGGGGTTCGTATTCGAGCCGACACAGGTGCCAAAAAAAGATCTGGGTAATTTACCGATGTACATAAGTGAAATGTACCGGATCTACAATGCCAGCTTGTTCAATGTTGACTTCCTGTTAATTGAATATAATGATGATGATGATGATGATGGTTTAAGCATTTTCCAATTGGGTAAACATATTGATTTGCTGAAAAACAATCTGAATAAGAAAGTCGTTTTTCTTGCCGAAAACCTTACTTCCCTAAACAGGAAAAGGCTGATTGAAAAAGGGTTAAACTTTATTGTACCTGGCAAGCAAATGTATTTACCGGATTTGCTTATCGACTTAAGAGAAGGAAATCACAACCCCAGACAAAGAAAGAAAGTAGAAAAACTTTTACCATCCGCTCAGCTTATCTTATTGTACCATATCCTTCACAGGAATGAAAACAAGCAGCTTGCTGATGATAGCTTCACACAATTGGCCTTAAGATTTGGTTATTCCAGGATGGCTATTACCAAAGCTATAGAAAATCTAGTATATAATAAACTGTGCACGGTTGAAGGTGCCAGAGAAAAATATATCCGGTTTATTGCCAACAGGGATGAACTTTGGCAACAGGCATTGCCATTATGTGTAAATCCTGTTTTTAAGAAAGTTTTTGTTGATGAAAAACCGGGAGGACAATTTTTACTCCAAAGCAACGAGTCGGCGTTGACAGTATTCAGCAATATGAATCCGAGCCGACAGAAATTTTATGCTATCGAAAGAGTAAAATTCTATGATCTGCTTAAAAATGGCCAATTAACAAACCCTAATGAATCTGAAGGCAAGTTTTGTCTGGAAGTGTGGAAATATAACCCACTTAAACTGGCTGACGAAATGTTAAATGATGCCCCTGTTGTTGATCCGCTGTCATTGTATTTAAGCCTTAGAGAAAGCTATGACGAACGGGTTGAAATGGCCTTGCAACAAATAGTAGAGAAATATATATGGTAGTCGGATTAGATACTTTCAGAAATTTCTTTCAGGAGTACACGGATAAATACCTGATAATAGGCGGTACTGCATGTGATATTATCATCGAAAGAGGCGGTTTTGAACCCCGGGCAACGGATGATATTGACCTCATACTTATTATTGGGGCTTTATCCCCTGAATTTGTGGGACGATTCTGGGAATTTGTTGCTGCCGGCAGATATACTATTCAGCAAAAAGATAAAGTAAGACGCAACTGTTACAGGTTCCGCAATCCGCAATCTCCAGACTTCCCTAAACAAGTTGAGCTCTTCTGCAAAACCCCCGATTCAATTGATCTGCATTCAGGAGCACACCTTACACCCATTCCGGCTTGTGAAGGGTTGTCAAATCTATCAGCAATTCTCCTTGATGAAGATTATTATAGCTATACCATCGAACATAGCATTATTGATAACAATGTGCATTTTGCAAATACCGAAGCGATAATTTGCCTCAAAGCATTTGCATATCTTGACAATAAGCTTAAAAGGGAACAGGGGGTTCGTATAAGATCGGGAGATGTTACCAAACACAAGAACGATGTTTTTCGCATGGTATTTATGTTGAATCCTGACGATCGCTTTCCTTTGCCCGAAAAACTTAAAAATGACCTTGCACTCTTTGTGAATACAGTTAAAGATGACCTTCCCCATCCCGAAATCTTTAATATTAACAGATTCGGCAGGCAAAATATGCAAATCATTATAGAACGGCTAATTCAAAACTTTAACCTGAACGCCGGATGAACGAAACTTCATATATTATGTCAGACATCACGAGCCACAGGGAATATCATTTGAGCAAGAGAAGGGGATGCAAATATTTTACAAACGTGAATTTGCAATGCTTATACAAGAGCTAGCCCGGAACTAAACCAGAAAATTTTAAATGCAACGAAAACCCGGGAAATAACCTCCTCTCCTACGCAAACACTTCCCTGACAAAAACCTGCAGGTTTTCTTCAGTTTTCACCGCCATTTCCGGACGAAGAAGGTGTAAATGAATTTCAGCCAGATAGTTGCCGGACTCATCGCGGGTTATTTTCAGTGCTGTGCTGCCGTCAGACACAATCCACGGCATTTCGAGGATGCGGACTCTGAGCATATTCTGGATGGTTTCCGATGGGTAAGCCGACGATATTTTGAGCCGGATAAGATGCTCTGTCCAGTTACTGGTTTCGGCAGGTTTTACAATTTTCTGATTCGTGAGCAGGCTATAGGGAATTTTGACATGCTCACCTTCACTGTTAACCACTTCCATGGTGCGATAACCAAGCTTTTTAAGGGTTCCAGATACTTCAGAAGTTTGAATTTTCTGCCCGGTTTCCAGGGCATTTTCGGCCTTGAGTATAATTCCTGAAACGAAATCGCGCAGAAAGTACCATCCAAAAAGGATAACCATCAAAACAATTGAACTTCCGATCAATATGGGATGAGCCACCATTCCGTAAAATAACCGGTCAAAAGCCCAAAATGCATAAACCATCCACAAGAACATCTGTACCACCGGAAAAACTTTCAGGAACACCTGCCTGATTTGACGTTTTCCGGTAAGGACACGAAAATAGGTGGATATGAAACGCAGTGCAAGGTAAAGCGTGACCGCTATCGCAAATATTTCAAGGTAAATCATAGCAGTTCAAGAATTTTAAGTTTTCGTACCAGATGAATTTCCAATGCCAGATTTAAACTATAAATTTCAGGGAAACTTTCCACCAGAATTCCTTTCTGCAGCAGAGCCCGTACCTTCAATTCAGTATCACCGATATCGCTCTGAAGGATCTCTGAAAGGCTTTTGACTGAAAACCGGCGGTGAAGGACAAATTGCAGAATGTAAAAAAGTTCATCCTGCGAAAGATCCTCGGTAAAAGTAATTTCACGCCCCATAGGCCTCTCCATTACAAGTGTATTGCCCGTTATTTTTCGGATTCCTGCAAGCCAGAGATTAATGGTTTGCCCGGGATTTCCGCCTGACAAATTGAAGAAGCGGTTAAACAGCCGCGCATAATCCAGGTCTGACAATGCTTTTTCATGCTTTTTATCTAATCTGAAATTCATGCCGCCAGCCTGATGCCTTAACATAATCAGGTTTTTCAGCTCATGCGAATCAAATGGCTGACAAAACACGAGGTCGAGTGCCCAGGTATTGATAGAACTCAATTGATTGATGATTCTGAGTGCATATTGGTTTACATTGATGATAAATAATACTTTATGGCCATATTGCCGCATCAGCAGAATTATTTTTTCAACCACCTGTGTACCAAAAGGTTTTCGTTCCCACCAAAGCTCCAGATCGTTAATCACAATTACACTTTTGGCCGGTAGCAATTCCAGACTGTATAGCAAACTTTCCTTGCCTCCAAGGGTTTTCAGCAAGGTTTGTTCAAAAAGACCAACATCGGCAATACATCCGCGGGGAGCCCTGACATTAAAAATACTTTGCTTCTCGAAATGGAGATTTGACAGATATTTGCTCAGGCTCGACTTTCCTGAACTTCGCTCGCCGCTGATGATAAGCAATCCTGAAGTACCGTTTAAAAAACGATTGATTGCCTTGCTGCCCATTTCAATTTCATCTTCCATGCCCACCCAAAAATTTTCGCCGATGCTTGAACTTCCCGAAAATAAATTGGAATAGTAAAATGGCAATTTCAACACAATCGCTTTGTCGGGCGATACCTGCTCAAGCAGTCGCATGATAGGTTCGCCGGGGAAAAGCTGCGACCTGGTGCGTGATTGTTCAAGGCGGTTGGCCCACAATAATCCCTGACTCTGGCGGTAAAGTAGCTTCACCATTTGGCTTATTGTTTTTTCGGTGACTGATTTTCTTAATTGGCTTAACCTGCCAACCAATCTGTGCTTATCGGTCGATCTTATTTTTTTATTCAAACTGTCCGATGTTTTAATAATAACAGCGGCAGTCAATGGTTCAAAAGCATTTTTTAATCCGGTATCCAAACTGTGGCGCAACTGTTCATAAAGCACCTTCAGTTTATATTCCTCGTTTTTAATATTTCGCACCAGATTTACCAGCAAATCATTTTGCTGTTGCAGCGCTTGCTCATTCCCTTCCTCCCCCGGCTGACCGTTCTCCTTGTTTTCGATATGGAAATTGGCCATCCTGATTAAATTTTTCAGGGTAGAAACCGAAAGTGTCAGTTGTTGCCTGATATATATCGTTTGCTTTCTGATTTGAACATTCAATTCGTTACTGATATAATAATCAGCCGTTTTTCGCACCGGAACAACAAACTCGCTGATGTTTTCAAGCTTATTAAACTGAATATTCTCCTGAAGTTCATCTCCGTTTATCTCTATATTTTCAGGAAGTTGTTGCACTGCCTCCTGAATTTCTTTGAAAAGGCTATTTAAAGCCTCCTCAAAATTTGGAACTGAAATAGATTTTTGACTGAAGAACTCTTTCTGATCAATTTTTTGATCGCCCATTTCCCTGATAGAGGTAATCTTGAACTCAAAGACCTTTAGCTTTTCATTTAGATTTCGTTCAATAATCCGTTCAATTTCCTTAACTGCTTTTTCAATTTTTGTTGTTAACCTGTGTTTAAGGCTGAGAAAAATGAAATCAAGGTAAGTTTTATTGACACGATTGTGCATAAAATGAAGCCATAAATCAGGAAATTCAGCCAGCGAATTTTCAAGTCTGACCTTCTTTTCTGTATTAAAAGATTTAAGTCTCCGGCTTTGCAGGTTAGCCTGCGGGCTTTCAATTATCAGGCTGAAACGCTCAAGGTCGCCGGCAAGTTCATCGAGCAATTTATGGCTTTGATTGTAAGCAAAAACCTGATTACTGTCCCGTAACTTTAACATGAGTGCAGTATCTCTTTCCTTTTCCGCGATAATTTCCTTTTCGTCCATTTTACCTAAAAACGCCTTTTCAACCGCTAATGCATTGTTGTTTAACAATTCTTTTATTTCGGCAAAGGCGGTTAAACTTTGCTCCGTATAACTTTTATAATACTGCCTGACAAATTCGAGCCTTTTATAGTAGATGAAATATCGGGCAGCAGGCTGCAAATTAATTTTGATACTTATATCCTTTCCTGAAAAACGGGTCCATGTCATTTTTACAGCCCTGTTTATCTTCCTCAGCAGATGAACGGTTTTCACTTCCCGAAAATCATCTTTGTCAAAATTAAGCCTTATATTTTCAGGAAGATTGTCCACCGAATAGACTGATGCGGCAATGAAACGGGCAATTCCATTATGGAAAATTTCATGTTCATCTTTAAGTAAAACGTCTTTAAACGTTGCCAGCATTTTTTGAGTCTGAAATGAAAATTCATTCATAATTTTCATTTGTTCCCAACGCCTTTCCTGGTCATTTTCAATCTTGATTGCCAGTAACAAATTTTTCATTGTTTTGACTGAAAGATTATCCAATCGGTCAAGATAAGTGTCGCGGTTTTCCTGAATAGCATAAAAAGTATTATCAATCAGATATCTGGCATGTTTATCGAGAAGTTTTGCCAGATTATAAACTATATTGAAAACAAGGCTGATTTTTGAAAACTGAATATTTTTTATGATTGGTTCAAAAGTCTTTTTATCAATGCTCTCCGGCGTTTTTTCAGTGTTTTTGACAGTATCTTTTGAAATTACATTTACCTCATCAAAGTCTGATGAGGCATGTATTAAAAGGCACGTTTTAAGGTTTTCGATTAAATTATTAACCTGGGCCACATTATTTTCTGTTTCTCCATCGGTAAATTCCGGAATTTCAACAATGGTCAGGTCAGCATCCTGCGACTCAGCGCTGATCACCTTGTTATCAGGCAATTTATCGGTATTAACAACCACTTTTATGTTAGCCCTTATCCGGTAACTATCAATCAGCTGCCCAAGAATGGAATAATATCTGTCGGTATTTTTCGGGTCGGTATTTATGGCTAAAATCCTTATTTCTGCATTTCTCCACTTTGGTGTAACTGTAATATAACGGATAAGATGCAGCGCGAGTGAGAGGTTACGCCCTTCGCCGCTCCACCAGAAGTCAATTCTTTTGTGATTCCCGAAACCATTTTCCCTGTCATAACTCAGAAAAGTCAGGTTGTAATCGAGTTTGTTCAGGGTGGACAGCAGGTCTTCCCATTTTTTGGGATTGGTTGTGTTTTTCGACCAGCCCATCAGTATCGTGTTTGGCTCAAAACCAGAAAAACCATACACCCGGCTGATCATTGCCATTCCTTCGTAAACATCGCGGCAACTGTGCTTTCGTGTAATAACATCAAGCGTTCCAACAGTTTCAACACTTACCCTTGCAGTTTTGTCAAATACCAGATCATCGGCGGCATCTTCAATCAGTTCAAAATTGGTGAAGATACCCAGTTTCCCCACCAGCGTTTTTCCAATTTCAACAAGGTGCGGCCGGTTGCCCGAACCTCCGCTGAACAATATAACATTTGGTCTCCAATTGCGTGTATTGATCGGACTTTTGGCAAGTTTCAATAAACCTGTTTTCACCAGCGATAACCAGATGCTCGACAGAGTATCTCCTGATTGCAATTTAAGTTCCTTGTTTTTCAAGTAAAAGAATAGAGCCAGAAGTATTACCGATGCAATGGCAAAGGCCATAATGTCGAGTTGGATCATCACAACAATACAGGCAATGGCTCCAATAATACTTACAATACGTGGTATTTTAAACGAAGGCCTGAAATCGCTGCTGGCCCAGCTTTCAACAGCATAAGTAATATTTATAAATCCATAAGTGATGATGAAGAAAATGGTAACAATTCGGGCAATGGTGTTCAGATCGCCAATAAGAATGCCTGCCTGAGCAATTACAAATGTCAGCATCAGCGCATTGCGTGGCTCATTGGATGCGCCATAACCTTTGCTGAAAAATGACGGTGCAATACGGTCTTTGGCCACAGCCTGCATGATGCGGGGTGCACCTAAAATATTTCCCAGAGCTGATGAAAGAGTCGCGCCAAGTATTCCGGCAATCACCAGTTGAGGTATCCACGAAATTTTGAACAATACATTGGGATCGTTCACCAAAATGTCACTGCTTACAGTATATGATAAAAAAACAGCGAGACTGACAAATACCACTAATCCAACCAAAATTGCCGATATAGTTCCACCCGGAATATCTTTCCGGGGATCTTTCAGATCGCCCGACATCGATACGCCAGCCTCAAATCCGGTAACAGCCGGAAAGAAAATCGCAAAAAGCGCGATCCATGGAAGAGATTCGGGAATGGCTTTTAACTGCGAAACATTTGGGGTATATTCATGATTGCCAAAAAACACCGAGACAAGCGAAACAAATATAATAACCAAAATTATGTATTGGGTTTTTATTGCGAGAGAAGTACTGATGAATGTAAGGATGGTAACAAATAAAAGAATGAGTGAACCTGCAATCCGAATGGTGGTTATATTTACATCATATCCGAAATATCCGAGAAATACCTCGGCAAAACCGATTGAATATAAACTTACACTAAATGATAAGCCGACAAAAAGCGCCCAGCCCAGCGTACCTCCGATCGGCAGCCCAAGGCTTCGTGAAATGATGTAGTAAGTTCCCCCGGTTTCCACCTTTTTATCGGTAGCGATGGATGCCACACTGAGTCCGGTAGAACCTGATATTATATGCGCTACCAGTATAATGCCCAATGTGGCCAAAAGGCCGGCTTGTCCAACTATCCACGGCACCCTGAGGTACATAATTACACCCAGGATTGTAAGTATGGAAGGCGTAAAGACACCGCCAAATACGCCAAATTTTTTAGCTTTAGCCATATTTTAATCTTTATTTTTCTGTCTTGTCATCTTTTGCTTCAAAACCCGACTTTAAATGGATATCGCGCTGTGGAAAAGGAATCTCAATATTGTGTTCCTTAAACTTTGCGAATATCTCGTAATACAGTTCACTTCTCAAAATTTTTGGCCTGTCGATGAATTCTGAAGTCCAGACCATCACAGCAAAATTAAGACTGCTGTCGCCAAACCCTTCAAAACGAATGTAAGGCGGTGGCAAACTTAGAACACCAGGATTGGCATTGGCCACGTCGGTAAGCAGTTTTCTGATTTTTTCAGGATCCTCTTTATACGATACACCAACCGGAAAATTCAACCTTACTTCTCTGTTATTGTGACTCCAGTTAATCACCCGGTTATTGATAAAATCGGAGTTGGGAACAATAACAGCAATATTGTCGTTGGTGATAATGGTGGTTGCTCTGGCTGAAATATCAACAATATTACCGGCAAGGTCATCAAGTTCAATACGATCACCAACCTTTATTGGCCTTTCAAACAGAATAATTAAACCACTTATGAAATTGTTGGTGATGCTTTGCAGACCAAAACCAATACCAACACCCAGTGCCCCTACCAATAAACCTAACGCACTCAAATCAATACCGGTGGTCTGGAATATGATGATCAAACCTATAATAATCATTAAATAACGCAGTATTGTTGCAATCGACTGACTGACACCAATATCGAGATCGTATCGTGGAAAAACTTTATTCACCAAAATCTTCCTGATCTTTGAGGACAGGTAAAACAACAGGAAAAGCGAAAGAATAAGCAGAAGAAAGGTTTTGGTCGTGAATTGACTGGTACCCAAATGGAATAATTCATAATTCCAGGAACTTTTCAGCCAATCAATGAGTTCTTTAGGGCTAATCATGAGAAATCTTTTCTATTTCGATTACCAAAACCCCGATCCGGGTATCCAACCCCATTACAGGATTTATGATCATATCTCCGGTCGCGCCTATAATACGCAACGGCTTTTCGGCCTGCAGAATAACAGTATCTTCGATGATAGTTCCTTCGTCCTTTTTATCGCTTGATAATAAGACTTTTGCGGTAGCAGGATCAATTAGTTGTACTTTTCTCATGTTTGGTTCTTTCACAAAACCAGAAAAGAACTGGTTAACCTGCTCCATGTTCTGGCGGGTCATTTCACTTCTGATGGCCCATGAAAAAACACGAGAGGTCAGCTCCATATTTGAAAGATGTAAGCTGTCCATCTTTAGTTCGTAGATGTTTACCAATTGTTCCTTTTCTTTTGAGGAACGATTTTCAATAATTTGAATTTTAATAACCGCCCAAAGAAAAAGAATAACTATCGCAACGATCAGAGAAAAAACCAACCAATGCTTTTTGAGAAAGGTGAGGATTTTACTCTCTTTTTTTCCTTCGATATTTTCTTCATTCCGCGTTAATTGCTTATCATTTGTTTCCATAATTGAGATTTAAAAATTTGGGTACAATTTACTGAATAATCCTCAATAATACCCTGTTTTTGTCCATTTTTGTCAGAATAAAACAAGCGAATGGAATTTTGTATTACTCTTTCTTCGAAAAAATGCAACCCATATGGGGATATTTTTCTGCAATCATAACACCACCTGGTGCTCATATTTTTTGCGGGAGGCTTTCAAAATTCCGAACCAATTCAGGCGTTCTTTGTACTTTAAAACGTACTTTTGCAATAAATCAGATGATTACAATATGTTAAAAATCCTTTTGGTTATCGGTTCGGGAAGTTTTCTTGGTGGTATAGCGCGATTCCTGCTTTCACGAGGCATACAGAATTCAGTAATATCTTCTTTCCCTTTCGGCACCTTTTGGGTAAATATCATCGGTTGCTTTCTGATTGGACTGATCTATGGATTGTCAGACAAGGGAAACCTTACAAACAATGAGTTGCGGATGTTTCTGACGGTTGGTTTCTGTGGCGGATTTACTACCTTTTCTACCTTTTCAAGCGAAAACATGGCGCTGCTTCGCGATGGAAGCTTTCTCTACTTCAGCCTTTATGCGGGCTTAAGTGTATTTCTGGGCCTGCTGGCCACGTTTGGAGGACATGCACTCACCAAAATTATTTAATCATGAAAACCAACTCCGATGCTATAAGATTGCGGATATATATCAGCAACACCGATAAATTCAGGCATACCTTACTCAGTGAAACCCTGGTTTTTGCGGCCAAACGTTATGGATTGGCCGGTGCAACTGTATTCAGAGGAAGCATGGGTTACGGATCCAGCAGTGTAATTCATTCTTCAAAGTTTTGGGAAATCACCGAAAAACTACCGGTTGTTGTTGAGATGGTGGATGATGCAGCAAAAATTGAGCACTTCATTGATCAGGTCAGTCCATGGTTTGACAGGATTTCCACCGGGTGCCTTATGACAACCGAAAAAGTGCAGGTAGTACTTTTCAAAAAAGGCAACAAAAAGACATAAAAAAATTTTTCTTCAAAGCAGTCCGGTGCTTTTCGAATTCTTAAAAGTAGCTTAACTACCATTTCACAGAATACATTCCAATCCAATTATCTTTGTATCTTTATTTCTTTATATTCGCAGAAGCTTGTGTTTGTGTTTAACTCTACTTTTTTCGTATGCCCCGTATTGCAATAATATCCGACGTACATGAAGACATTCATAGCCTTACCAAGGCTTTGAAAATGATAGAGATTGAGAAGTGCGACGCTGTTTTTTGTCTGGGTGACATTACCGGATATCCCTTTCTCAGGGGAAAATACGAGGCAACCCGCGATCTTTCAGCCTGCATCAAACTTCTCAGAAAAAGTTGCAGCATTATTACTCCCGGAAATCACGACTTGTTTCATCTGCGAAAAATTCCTGCGTATAATCCCGATGCATTGATTTCAGAAAACTGGTTTAATTTACCGAACGACGAAAAACTCAGCACAACAGGAGGAAAAATCTGGAACTATTCCGATGATTACCCGGTGATTCTGAGTGAAGAAGAATATGCTTACCTGAATTCACTTCCTGAGTTTGCCATCCGTGATTTTGGTGATCGGAAAGTTCTTTTTTCTCACCATGTGTTTCCCGATATTACCGGAATGATCAACGGGTTTTCAAACGATCCGGAAAAAATGAACAGACACATTGATTTTCTTAAACAACACGATTGCAATCTGAGTATCAGCGGCCATATGCATATTGAAGGGCTTGGTATTTTTTATGAGCAGGGAGAGGGTTTGCTTTCTCAGATTTTCGGAGGTTTCAATTATTATTCATTTGGAGAACGAAAGCTTAAAAGCAGATCCTGTGCTATTTCCATTCCTGCATTGGCAGATAACGGGCAGGTCAATGGGTTTGCTATTTTGGATACTGCGCAACAAACCATCAGGGCAATTACCTTAAACACAAACCGGAAATTTATCTTATGAAATCACTTTTCAGGGCTGGCTTTTTCCGCAGAATTGTTGTACCGGCATTACTTGCCATCATAATGTTTGTGGTAACTGTTTTTGCTTTTGTAATTCCTGCGTTCAAGAAGAGTGCAATGCAACAAAAGCAATCTATGTTGCTTGAACTCACCAACACAGCCTGGAGTATTCTTCAGAAATATCACAAAGATCAGTCTGCAGGCATTTTACCCATCGAAGAAGCGCAGCAAAAGGCAATAGCTGAGATAGAAGCTTTGCGCTATGGCGTTGAAAAAAAAGATTATTTCTGGATAACTGATATGGAGCCGGCTATGATTATGCATCCCTATGTGCATGATCTTACCGGGCAAAGCCTCAGCGAATTTGCAGATCCCGATGGCAAAAAACTGTTTATTGAAGCACGCGAACTGGCCAAAACAAAAGGCGAAGGATTTATCAACTATAAATGGCAATTTATGGATGATTCCACCAATATTGTCCCTAAACTTAGCTTTATTAAAGAATTCGAACCCTGGCAATGGATAATCGGCACCGGTGTTTATATTGATGATGTTGAAAAAGAGATTTCATCGCTGACCAATAAAATGATTTTCATTTTGCTGGGCATTTTCGCGCTGATATCTCTGATTATCTTTTTTATAACCTATCAGAGTCTGGGCATTGAAAGCAGGCGCCGCGAAGCAGAGGCCCAATTGCATGAATCGCGCGAAAAATACCGATCGCTTGTTGAATCCTCAACAGAGGGAATCATACTCTTGCTGAATGGAAAAATCTCCTATTCAAATACATTTATACAGTCGTGGCTTCAATACAACGGAGATGAAATGGCAGAACTTAATTTGCCGGAGATACTTGAAGATGGAATTGCAGAGACAATTGAGCACCCGGGTGATGAACATCGGTTGGATGTAAAACTTCTGAAAAAAGATGGCAGCCGGACAGAAGCCATTATGACTATTTTGCCTGTACATTTTGCCGAGAAAGAAGGTTTGTTGCTTACTTTCAGGGATATAAGTGAGCACCTTACAGTGCAGACTGCCCTTGAGATCAACCGCGAAATGATAGAGCAAATTGCGGAAGTCAAATCTCTGGGCATTTTTCGATTCACCCTTGATTCGAAAAGCAGAATAATGAAATACAACGATCAGCTTGCCCGAATGCTTGGATATGACAAACCTGAAGAACTTAAAAGTGTATCGCTGAGCAGGATACTTGGGGGCAGTGCCGCACTGAAACAAATCCTTTCACGGTTACCTGAGACCGGCACCATAAATACGAGCAAAATAAAACTTATGACCAAAAACAACCACTTTATTGACGTAAGGCTTAGTCTTTTTGTGGGAATTGATAACGGACAGCAGCGGTATTGCAACGGAATTGCTGAAATTGCAGGAGAATCAGCCGGCATCAATGAAGATGCAACTTCAGGGCGCATCCCTCCTGTTTTTGCTGTAAACTCACTTCCGTTATCAGCTTTTTGTCACCAACCTGTTACCTGCCCGATTGATGCTACCATTTCGGATGTATTAAAATTACTGGCCGACAATAATGCAGACTGTGTCATTGTGCTAATGAATTACCGGTGCTCTGGCATTATTACCCGAGGCGATTTGCTAAAGAGGTTTTATCTGAATCACACCGACACTTCAATGCATGCCTTGTCCATCGCAACATCTCCGGTAATAACAATCAGCAGTGGCAGCAGCACAACCGATGCTTATGCCCTTATGCACCGGAACAACATTACACAACTACCTGTATTGAGCCCTTCCGGTGATCCGGAGGGAATTGTTTCTCTTGCGCGACTTGCAGGCAATTACATTGATATTGCTGAATTTGCCGCTCAGATTCTTAAAAACGGTAATTCAGTGGCTGAACTATCCCGTTTCCGGAAAAGTATTCCTGATCTTATCGGTCATCTTCAGGGACAAACAGACAGCGCGGTTACTTACACCGGAATTTTATCGGGATTTAACGATGCAATCACCAATCAGATTATTGCCAATGCCATAAAGGAGATCGGGAAACCTCCCGTTGCATTCTCATTCTTTTCATTTGGAAGTGCCGGGCGTCGTGAGCTGGCATTTAACTCTGATCAGGACAATGCAATAATATATGAAGATAACAGCGAAATACCGGATGCTGAACTTCAACAGTATTTCCTGACTCTATCTGACAGGATATGCCGGCAACTTGACCAAACAGGGCTTATTTCATGCAAAGGTGGTTATATGGCATCAAATCCTGCCTGGTGCAAACCCCTTAGTGCCTGGAAAAAATACTTTGCCGGGTGGATAGACAATGCAGAACCTGAAAACATTCTGAATATCAGTGTCTTCTTCGACTTCAGACATGTAAATGGTGATCAGCAACTGTTTAACGAACTTGAGCAATTTGTATTTGATACCCTGAAAGGTAAAACAGCATTTTTCTATTTCCTTGCCAGAAACATTGCAGGTTTCAGGCCCGGAGGAAGCAAGTTCGGAACAATGCTTTCAGAGGCTTCAGGCAAGAAAAGCGAAATGGTTGACATAAAAAACTCCATTGCAATAGTGGTGATGTTTGTTAGAATTTATGCCTTACACAACAATATCCGGCTAAAGGGAACAGTAGAAAGAGCGCGTGCTATATACAAACTGAATGTCTTCAGCCGTGCAACATACGACGAAGTTTTGTTTCAGTACAATTTCCTGATGACTTTGCGCTTGAAAATTCAGTTACAACAACTGGCTTCAGGATCAGAACCTGACAACCTGGTTGAAGTAAAGAAATTAACCGAAATGGAACAGTTTATACTGAAGAAAATCCATGCCGGCATCAATGAATTCGATGAGCGGCTTAGTGCAACGTTTATGAGCGCATATAAAGGATAATCGGGGGCTATATTTCAGAACTTCCTTTAAAGAACCAGACGAAACATCAGATAAACATGCATTGTTATCCTAACAATTCATGCTTATTCTCGACAGCGTTTCTGTATCTTTCAGTACGATATTTCTTCCATCGATACCAATAATCTCCTCATTCCGAAGCTCAGTCAGCGCCCTTACCGTGTTTTCTTCCGAAATCGCTGATAGTTCGCCCAGTTCACGACGGGTTATGCTTAGTTTAAAGCTGTTTGAATCATACAAACGGGATAAATACAGGAGACTTTCTGCAACGCGTCCGCGTATCTGCTTTTGATTCAGCGAAATAAGCTTATTCATGATGGCAGCAACAGAACTACCAAATGCATGGTTAAGCAGTTTCATGAAATGCTGATTCTGAAGATAAATCTGTTCAAGGGCCTCATTCTCAATCTGGCAGGTATGACAATCCTCAAGGGCTGAAACACTGTAAGGATAATCCGGCAAACCATAAACGGATGTAAGTCCGATATAGTTTGAAGGAATGAGGATATTCAGAATTATATTTCGTGAACAATGACCACTAACAAACATTTTTGCATTTCCCTGAATAAGGATAGTGGCATTTTTGATTTTTGAACCCTGCCGACAAATCGATTCATACTTCTTATAAAATATATACACGGGTTCAAGCATCTCCTCCAAACCCATTTCACGGGCCGTAAGATAAATATCGCATTTAAGCGGGCAATCAATGCATTTAACCGATTTCTCAATGCGCATATTCTTATGGAGTTAAAAAGTAGTGAGGTCAAAAATACATAAAAAAGTTGATCTATATCAATGTCGCAAAACAGCAAATAATGAATAAAAGATTCAATTGAAATACTTTAGTTTTGACTGCTTTTTGCAGACCATAGTTATCTGCTGGAAACATTTCAAACAACTAAAAAAATAAGATATGCACGAACCTGCAGTTAAAATGGACGCCGATCATGCGGCGGCAAAAAAATCGAAACTGGGAGTAATACTTTTTCTTGTTTACACATTGATTTACAGTGGATTTGTATTTATCGGCCTCATGTATCCCGAAGTAATGGGAATGCATATCATCGGCAGGCAGAACGTAGCCATTGTTTATGGCTTTGGGCTGATTTTTCTGGCTATAGTTATGGGATTTATCTATAACTGGATATGCACAAGGTATGAAGATGAAGCAACCGCTAACGAAAAGGAGAAACAGAAATGATATACGACGTATCTATCTGGGCTATAATAATTTTTGTCACTTTTGTGGCGGCAGTGCTTGGTCTGTCCTTTTTCTTTGCCCGTAAAACCAAATCGGCTTCAGGCTATTATGCTGCAGGTGGCAACATTCACTGGGGTGTTAATGGAATTGCTTTCGCCGGCGATTATCTTTCTGCCGCTTCATTTCTGGGAATTTGCGGAATGATAGCCTTTTCGGGCTATGATGGGTTTCTTTATTCAATTGGTTACCTTGCCGGATGGGTTGTTGCACTTTTTCTGGTCGCAGAACCGTTAAAACGCCTTGGCAAATACACCTTTACCGATGCACTTGATGCGCGGTTTAACTCAAAAGCCATTAAGCTTACTGCTTCAATCAGTACACTGGTAGTTTCGGTGTTTTACCTGATTCCTCAGATGGTTGGTGCCGGCGATCTGGTTGTACCACTGCTCGGGCTACCTCATTATGCGGGCGTTCTTATTGTTGGCTCAATTGTAATACTCATAGTTGCCACTGCCGGAATGACGTCCACAACCTATGTTCAGTTTATTAAAGGGGCGTTGCTGATATTTTTCTCAGTGATACTTACCGTTTACATTATCAACAATGGATTTAACCTCAATCCGGGCGCCGATTATCATAACTTTGTAAAAACAGGGGTTGTTTTTGAGGATGGTAAAATCATTGCAGTTTCTGATTCTACTTACACCTTAGGTGAAACAGCTACCATTGAGGATAAATACACATTTGTGAGCCTTGAGAAAGAAGGGGTTACCCGTTGGTTCAAACTAAGTGGTGATTCAACAATTCTCGAGGAAATGCTCTCCGTATCATTGCTCGACAACGGCACAAAATTGTATAACGGAGAACCTAAATCAGCAGGCAAATTTTTTCAGGTCGGTCACCTCTCAAAAATAGTAGTAGATGGAGTTGAAGTAGAAAAAACCGGGCCTCTGGGACCTTTCGAGTTCCTCTCTAGCCTGGAAGATACTGAAGTTGTAAGGTTTACAAAGAAAGAAATTCCTCAGGCCAACACTACGGTGTGGTATCAGACCCATACACCTGGCGCTGATATGATAAAACCCGGACTTTTGCTGAAAATATCCAAAGATTCAGGTGCTACATTCTGGAGCCGACTCAATTTTCTGTCACTGATGCTCGCTCTTTTTCTGGGAACTTCAGCTCTGCCACACATTTTAATTCGCTATTACACAGTAGCAAGCCAGCGTGCCGCCCGAAAATCAACCATTTTAGCCATCGCAAGTATTGGATTCTTCTACATCCTTACATTGTATATGGGTCTTGGCGCAGCAGTTAACGGCGTTCTTGATGTTGAAAGCAGCAATATGTCAGGTCCTCTTCTGGCCAAATACTTTGGAATCGGCCTGTTCTCAATTATTTCGGCCATTGCTTTTGCTACTGTTCTCGGCACAGTAAGTGGACTAATTGTTGCTTCGTCAGGAGCCATTGCCCATGATTTTATGGATAAATTCCTCAACATGAAAATGGATGACCGAAGAAAAGTTAAAGCCGGTAAACTGGCTGCTTTTGGTGTGGGTATTTTTGCCATTGTTCTCGGAATTCTTTTCAAAGGAATGAATGTATCATTCCTGGTTGGCCTTGCTTTTGCTGTTGCCGCTTCTGCCAACCTGCCCTCAATCCTTTTCCTCCTCTTCTGGGAGAAAACCACAGCCAAAGGAATTGCATGGTCAATTGTTACGGGTATTCTATCATCGGTAACCCTTATACTTTTCTCGCCAACAATGTACGAAAAATACGGGCTGCCTCCTTCATCTGCCCTCTTCCCGATTGATAACCCGGGAATTATTTCAATACCACTGGCAACAATTGTGCTGGTTGTGGTTTCACTGCTCTCACAAAATGACAATAAGAAAAAGGTTGAGAATTACCATCATGATTAATTCTTTCAAATTGAATGGCAGGCAGCAATCACAAGCTGCCTGCTCTCTTTTTAAAATGTTTATTATTCTGTCACGTCACAATGAAACCAATTTACCAATGAAGACAAAAACTTTCTTTTTCCTGATCCTATTGACCCTGCCATTCCTCATGCAGGCTCAGGTTGACACAGAGTCACAAAATTTCGGGATTAAATTCTCAGGGCTGGTAAAGAATGATTTCTTCAGAGATACCCGTGAAACATACACCATCAGAGAAGGCAATTTTGTTTTGTATCCAAAAGAAATTAACCCCGACTCCGATGGAAAAGACATCAATGATAAGTCCTCATTTAATTTTCTGTCGATTCAATCGAGAATAACTGCAAAGGCGACCGCTCCCGATGCATTCGGAGCAAAAACCAGCGGTGTAATTGAAGCTGATTTCTTTGGAAACGAAAATGCCGCATTTGCTGATGTCAACGGTTTCAGGTTGCGTCATGCTTATGTTAAATTAAACTGGCCAAAAACGGAGCTTTTAACCGGACAGTACTGGCATCCTTTGTTTATTCCTGCCTGTTTTTCCGGAGTTGTCTCTTTCAATACAGGAGTGCCAATGCAGCCATTTTCCAGAAATCCGCAGATCAGGTTAACACACAAGCCCGGAAAAATAAGTTTAACTGCAGCACTCTCAGCGCAACGCGACTTTACCAGTCCCTCCGGATCTTCGGCATTAAGGTATTCTTCGTTGCCGGATGTTTCAGCCCTGATTTCGTGGGAACACTCCGATAAAAATAAGCAAAACGACATTATTGCCGGATTGGTAGTAAATTATAAAACAATTCAGCCACTTTTATTCACCACCAAGGGTACTCAGAAGTTTGTGACAAACGAGAAAGTTAACGGGCTTTCAGCATCCTTGTTTGTGCGCTATAAATCACCTGTTTATACCCTGAAAATGCAGGGAGTTTATGGACAAAATCTTTATGATCTTCTGCAACTTGGTGGCTTTGCAGTAAATGCAATCACCGACACAGCCCGAAACACAGTTGAATATACTACTATAAATACTGCATCTGCATGGGTCGAGTTTCAGACCAACGGAGATAAAGTTCAGTTTGGAATATGGGGAGGATATACACAAAACCTTGGTTCTGAGAAAAGTATTCTGAATTACTCAAACAAAGTGGATGGAACCGAGATTACTTCACGGGGAAGTAACATTAAATCTGTTTACAGAATTTCACCCAGAATAATCTTTTTAAGGGGCAGTTTCAATTTTGCCACCGAAATTGAACTCACAGGCGCAGCTTACGCAACTGCTGATGAAAACGAAAAGCCAAACCGGGATAATTTCGGAATTGTAACCGATGCTGAATATGTTCATAATTTCAGGTTGCTGTTTTCAGTGATTTATAATTTCTGATCAGCATTTCTGAATTTGAACCATTTCAGCACATCTGATGTTTAGCATCCTGATTTATCTTCGAATCCATATTTTACAGAAAATTTCCACTTCCAGTCAGCAATTGAATCCGGAGGATTACCAAAAACCAAACTTTAAAATTAGCGCTAAAAACAAAATGAAAAAGACCTCAGAAGTGATTCAATTCGGTGAAAATGTTGAAGGATATAGCATTCCGGTTCTGAATGAACGTGAAATCAGAGCCGCCGCTGGTCTGCTTTTTCTTATGATGTTCATCTCAATTATGGTGGTTATCCTTAAAGGTGATTTTCTGTTACTGAAATATGCCATAGTGATCTTCCTGACTGATATTCTAATCAGAGTACTGATAAATCCAAAATATGCACCAACTCTGATACTCGGAAGGTGGATTGTAAGAAATCAGACTCCTGAATATGTTGGAGCACAGCAGAAAAAGTTCGCATGGATCATTGGTATTGCACTGGCTGTGACCATGTTTGTACTTCAGGTAGTGGTCAATTCTTTCAGCCCGATAACAGGTCTTATCTGTTTTATCTGCCTGATTTTCCTGTTTTTTGAATCGGCATTCGGCATTTGTATCGGCTGTAAATTCTATTCCTGGTTTTATAAAGAAAAAGCGCAATACTGCCCTGGCGAAGTTTGTGATGTAAAATCACGGCATGAAATTCAGAAAACATCTGTGATGCAGCTAATGATTGTGCTAACGTTTATCGCTTATATTGTTCTTGCTGTTTATTTCTTCAACGATGTACTTATTGAGCAACCTTTTGATTTGTTTGGATTAGAGAAGCCTGCCCAAAGTTGATTAATGAGATTTTAGCTTCTCTCAGATATTATGCGGAAGAATTCCTGCCTGAATACAATGTCATGGGATTGAATATTTATTGCCAAGAACTTAAAAGATAGTTTCAGTAAGGGAAATCAAGTGTTGAAGTCCGAAGAATTCAGTCAATAAGTGAAGAATTATGAACATCTGACAAATATTGCTGTTCATCCTTAAAGCTTAAAATTTCAAAAGCCTGATAAATTGTATATCACTTTTTAACGAAACGAAAAATGAAAAAAATATCACTTTTTCTTATAGTGCTCTTCTTGTATACCATGGTAGCCTGCACTGCTAAACAAAAAGAAATCAATCAAACCCAACTGCAAAATCAGGAGCAGCAACTAAAAGCGTTGGTTGAAGATACATCATCAATTATTCCGACTGCAGCATCAGAAAATGTAGTTACAGAGCAGACCTCCGCGGCTGTGGTGCTGAATCCTCCGCACGGACAGCCAGGGCATATCTGCGAAATACCTGTCGGAAGTCCGCTTCCCCCCTCTTCTGCAAAAACATCACCTGAAACTAAGAAAATCGAAACAGCTCCTCCTCCAAAGATTGCTCAACGTTTAAATCCTGCTCATGGAGAACCCGGGCATCGCTGTGAAATTCCGGTTGGAGCACCACTCGATACTCCGGCACCCACATCAACACCTTCTGCTGCCAGCAGCGGGTCATTCACTCCCACTGTTGAAAATGCGTCACGCCTGAAAACTGGTCAGAGATAAAAAAACAGAAGTTCTTATTACTCATAATGACTTTCGTTTCTATCTTCGACAGGCAATAATCCCTCAAAAAAAAATTATTTCTTTCTTATTGAATATAATAATTATTTATGTCGTACTTTTGCGACATTAAAAATAAGCAATGAATAAATCAGAAAAATTCAACGAAACGCAAAAGGAACTTGCACGTTTTGCTCGTGTAATTTCTCACCCGGCCCGGCTGGCAATACTTCAGTATCTGGCCAGCACCAAAACCTGTATTTCAGGTGATATCTCCGACCACTTGCCTTTGAGCCGTTCTACAGTTTCCCAACACCTTAAAGAACTGCGCAATATTGGACTAATCCACGGCGAAATTGATGGATTAAAAATCAATTACTGCCTTTGTGGAACTGAGATCAATCGCTTTATGGATATGTTCGGCAACTTTTTTGAACCAATCCGGAATGCTGAAATAACCTGCGAAACAAAAGTCTAAAATCAAAAAAACTTACAATGAAAATTCTAATCCTTTGTACCGGCAATTCATGCCGCTCTCAGATGGCCCACGGCTTTCTGCAATCTTTTGATTCAACCCTGACTGTTCATTCAGCCGGCACCGAAGCTTCGGGAAGGCTCAATCCCCAAGCCGTGAAGGTGATGAAAGAAATTGGCATCGACATCAGTCATCACACCTCCGACTCAGTAGATATCTATCTGGGCGAAGAATGGGATTATGTAATTACTGTTTGCGGTGGAGCCAATGAAACCTGTCCGGCATTCTTTGGCAATGTAAAACACCGTTTACATATTGGGTTTGATGATCCTACGTTTGCCATTGGAACTGATGAATTTATTCAAAGCGAATATATCAGGGTGCGCGATGAGATTAAAGAAGGATTCTGGAAATTTTACAAAGAACAAATAAAACAGGGAATATGAAAAACGAAGAATTGAAGAGCATCGTTAAAGAAAAATACGCTGAAATCGCCCTGCAATCCAGACAGGAAAATGAAGCTTCCTGCTGTGGGGCTACCGGATGCTGTGGAGATGTGGATTATACCATCTTCAGCGAGAACTACGAAAAACTTGAAGGCTATAATCCCGAGGCCGATCTGGGCCTGGGATGCGGAATACCGACTGAGTTTGCACAGATAAAACCCGGTGACACGGTAATTGATCTTGGCTCCGGTGCGGGTAACGATTGCTTTGTGGCCCGCTCACTGGTTGGTGAAACGGGAAAGGTTATCGGGATTGACTTCACCGAAGCCATGATTGATAAAGCAAGGAACAATGCCGAAAAACTCGGTTTCAACAATGTGGAGTTCCGCTATGGCGATATCGAAAAAATGCCGGTAACTGCCAACAAAGCCGATGTCATTGTCAGCAACTGTGTGCTTAACCTTGTTCCGGATAAGTTGAAAGCTTTCAGTGAAATTTTCAGGGTGCTGAAACCCGGCGGACATATTTCAGTGTCAGATGTAGTGCTCAGAGGTGATTTGCCATTGAACCTGAAACAGGCAGCTGAAATGTATGCCGGTTGTGTTTCTGGAGCAATTCAGATAAACGACTACCTTCAAATCATTGAAAACTGCGGGCTGGAAAATATAAAAGTACAAAAAGAGAAAATTATCTCAATTCCCGATGAAATTCTGCTCAACTACCTTAATCAGGAAGAACTTGACAGTTTCAAAACTTCTGGAACAGGCATATACAGCATTACTGTTTACGCTGAAAAACCAGACAAATTTCAAGGCTGTGGTTGCAACTGCAATTGCTGATTGGTTAATAGGATCATTATCTGATAAGTAACGGATTTGGGATTGAGGTTGAGGTTGAGGTTGAGGTTGCCAAATTGCTTCATCTTCAAATTTTCAAATTACCTCATTTTTAAATTTTTTCATCTTCAAATTGTCAAATTGAATCATCTTCAAATTAAAAAAATATGAGCAAAATTCAAGGAATGTCGTTTTTTGATCGCTACCTGAGTATTTGGGTCGCAGCATGCATCATTGCAGGCATTGCACTGGGCAAATTATTGCCGGTTATTCCCGAAACTCTTGGAAAGTTTGAATATGCCAATGTTTCAATTCCAATTGCAATTCTTATCTGGATCATGATTTTTCCCATGATGCTGAAAATTGACTTTGCAAGCGTTGCCAATGCGGTAAAAATGCCCAAAGGCCTTACTGTTACGCTTACGGTAAACTGGCTGATCAAACCATTTACCATGTTTGGCATTGCATGGCTGTTTTTTTATGTGATTTTCAAGGCAATCATTCCGCCCGATTTAGCGAAGGAATATCTTGCCGGAGCTGTTCTCCTGGGCGCTGCGCCCTGCACTGCTATGGTGTTTGTCTGGAGCCATTTAACCAAAGGCGATCCGTCATATACATTGGTTCAGGTAGCTGTAAATGACCTTATTATACTGATTGCATTTATTCCCATTGTTACTCTCCTGTTGGGAATAAGCGGCATTGCCATCCCATGGAACACACTGATACTTTCTGTCGTCCTTTTTGTCGTTATACCCTTAGTTCTTGCCATGATAACCCGGCGCAGTATTATCAGGCACAAAGGCCAGGAATATTTCGACAAGATATTTATCAAAAAATTTACCGGTACCACCATTATCGGCTTGTTGCTGACGCTGATCATCATTTTCTCATTTCAGGGAGATAAAATTCTTCAGAGTCCGCTCAATATTGCGCTGATTGCTGTTCCGCTGATCTTACAGACTTTTCTGATCTTCTACATTGCATACTTCTGGGCAGAAAAATGGAAACTTCCGCATTGCATTGCTGCACCTGCAGCTTTGATTGGCGCCAGTAACTTTTTCGAACTTTCGGTTGCAGTAGCCATTGTTCTCTTCGGATTGAATTCAGGCGCAACCCTGGTAACTGTGGTTGGCGTGTTGGTGGAAGTCCCTGTAATGCTTACGCTTGTTAAAATAGCCAACAAAACAAGCTATAAATTTGAAGGAAATTAAGAATGGAAAGTGGAATCTATGGAAAACCAAATCAGACACTTTAGTTCGCACGAAGCATTTGAACTGCTTCAATCCGGTGATGCTGTGCTATTGGATATCAGGGATGAATACCTGCAGGGTTTCAAATGTATTGATGTTCCCCGTGTGCTTCAGATTCCTTTTAGTGATTTGGCAGAAAAAGCCAGCGGTTTACCACACGAAGTTTTTTATATTTGCGCAGATTCTGCTGGCATTAACAGCAAAAAAGCGGCACAGATACTTATTGATGCAGGATTTTCTAAAGCAGGAAATCTTGCAGGCGGGTTAATCGACTGGGAAAGGCTTGGCTTGCCTGTTTGTACCGACATCAGAGAAAGAATGACTGGTTCATGCATGTGCCAGTTGAAGAAACGGGCAAAAAAAATTGATTCTAAGTCAGGAATTATTTCTTCCGGATTTTATAATAAACCCCGACAATAATTACCAGAACGGCCAGAATAAGCACTACGCCATATCCCATTCCTATTCCCCAACCTTGTACCTGCAATAAATTCATCATAACTTTTTCTCCTTCTGTTTATTACGAAACTACCAAAATCAATTTTTCATTGCAAACCGGGCAATTAAGCGGCTGGTCATAGGATACACTTCCTTCACATTTTGACGGACATTGATAAATGCTACCATAAGGATCACCGCCTTTTTGGTTGTTAAACCCGGCATCAGGCGGGTTTGATTCAGTGATATGTTTCCCGTCACCAACATTTTGCCGGTCCTTGTTTGTACTATCGGTCGTCATGGTTTCTGTATTTTGAAGATTCATATTTCAATTAATTCTCCTGATCATTTTTTTTATCCTTTTCCAGCTTTTTGAAATAGCCTCTGAGCAAAAAGTTGCTCTGAATTGCTTTTAAATCCTCGTCGAGTTTCTGAGAGCCGGCTTCCAGATTCTTAATCGTTTCTTTGATGCGAGCTCCCGACTCCTCATCGTGCATGAGCACGCCAATGGCCGTATTCGGATTGCCGGCTGCTTTTTTTAAATGGTTCACAAAAACAGCCGCAGTATCTGATATTTGCTGCAATTGCAAAACAGATATTTTCAGGGAATTGAAGACAACAGTATCAGTGGTCAGCTCATTTGCAAGTGTACCCTTTTTATTGAGTCCTTCGCTGAAGGTAGTCAATGAACTGATCAGTTTTTGTGCTTTGTCTGAAGCCTGCTGCAATGAAAGGGTGGTAGCTTCAAGTTGGGTATAAACGGAGTTATCGCTCAACAATTTACCGACTGTTCCTTCTCCTTTGGCCATTCTGGCGCTGATTACCTTAAAATCGTTGGTAATGGCGAGAAAGTTCTTGTTGTTTTCCTGAAGCGTATTGATCATGTCTTCGGACGTGAATGTCTTTTCAACATTGAGCGTATCTCCTTCCCGCACCTGCGGCGATTTGGAGGAGCCTCCATAAATAATCAGAATTCTGTTCCCTATAAGTCCGTCGGTACTCAGTTTGACAAATGCATCTTTACGGATATACTGTTGCGCTTTTTCTTCAATTTTCATGACTACTTTCACCTTGGTTTGCGCATAGAATTCAAGGTCAATGATTGAGCCAATTTTTACACCTGAAAACCAGACATTGTTGCCGACCTGCAGGCCGCTCACATCATCAAAGAGTGTAACTACTTTTATTTTCCTGACAAAGGTCTGACTCAGATTTCCTATTACCAGAACGCCTGCCAGCAGGAACAGGAGTCCTGCAAAAACAAATATTCCTACGATAACTGGTCGTTTATTGGCTGTTTTGCTCATGACTTATTTTATAAAATTGTAATCGTAAAAACTTTTAGCTTGCTCGTCGGAATCAATAAAAACTTCTTCAAATTTTCCGATGCTGGTGAACCTGCCATCCACAAACATGGCTACTCTGTCGCCTGTTTCTCTTGCGCAGGTCAGATCGTGGGTAATGATGATGGAACTGGTGTTGTATTCCTCCTGCACAAGGTTTATGAGTTTATTTATCTCGCTGCTTGTGATGGGATCCAGTCCTGAAGTCGGTTCGTCGTACAACATTATTTCAGGCCTGAGTATTAAAGTACGTGCGATGCCGATTCTTTTTCGCTGCCCTCCTGAAAGATCGGCGGGCATATGGTCAATTTTATCGGTTAATCCAACGGCTTCAAGAACTTCGGATACCGATTTGTCAATTTCCTGTCTGCTGATGTTTTTACGATTCATCTTAAGCGGAAACTCAAGATTCTGGCGAATACTCATGCTGTCGTACAAGGCGCTGTTTTGAAACGAGAAGCCTATGCGAAGGCGCAATGCATTTAATTCTTGTTCTGCCAGGGTATCCACATGATGCCCCAGCACGGTAACTTCACCTTTATCCAATTTGAGTAAACCAACCAGAATTCTGATCATAACAGATTTTCCGCTTCCCGACTTGCCCAGCACCGCGACGTTTTCGCCTTTGAAAACAGAAAGGTTCACCCCTTTTAATACATCAAGCCCCCCAAACGATTTATACAAATCTCTGATGTAAATGACTGGTTCTTCAGCCCTGATGATATCCATTGATGATCGGTTTTCCATAACTAAAAATATCTTATCCAGTTTGAAATCTGAACCACCATGACTTCTTCAATAAAGATCAGAAACATCGCCATGACCACCGCCTGGTTGGCAGCTTTGCCTACTCCACGGGTTCCGGAGGTTGCATAGTAGCCTTTATAGGTTCCTACAATTCCGATCGTGAATCCAAAAATGATTGACTTTGCCACGGAGGTGAATAAATCCAGAAAATGGATGGTAGAAAATGAGTTCTTGAAAAAGCTGATAAAACTGGTCGCTTCTTCAGCGCGGACATTTACATATGACCCTAGTAATCCGACCAGTATGCAATAGAAGGAAAGAATGGGAATGGCAATCATGGTTGCGGTTACTCTGGTAACCACCAGGTACTTGAAGGGGTTGATGGCGGAGACCTCCATTGCATCAATCTGCTCGGTTACTTTCATCGATCCGAGTTCTGCCCCGATGCCCGAGCCTACCTTACCGGCACAGATCAAAGCGGTTACGAGTGGCCCCAAAGCTTTAACAATAGCAATACCTATCAGCGAAGGCAACCAGGATGTGGCCCCAAAATCTTCCAGCGATGGGCGCGATTGCTTGGTAAAGACTATCCCGATAATGAATCCCGTTAAGGTTATCAGTGAGAGCGACCTAAGGCCTATCTCAAAAATCTGGTTAACGACCTCGGAAAAATGGTAGGGAGGTTTAAAAGCCTGTCTGAAATACTGACCAACGAACCGATAGGCTTTATAGACACTGGAAAAGAACTCATCGAGCCCTTCAGATAAAAGAATTTTTTTATTTCGGGCGGCATTCACCAGTTCATATTATTTGGAGGAATCAATGTAATCCTTGAAACTGGCCGGCAAATCAGGATGACTGACAGGTTTATTTCAACACAAAGGTGCACCGCTTGCTATCTTTGGGCGTTATATAATTCAAAATATAGCTTACATGATTCACACATTTTCTTTCACCATGATTGATTTGATATGATGATGGCATGTGTCATAAAAAATATGTCAATCATTAATTACTTCTTATTATTTTCCCAGAATTGAGCAGCTTGTTCCTCCATTTTTTTAAGACGGCTATAGTAATCCGGAAATTCCTTTAAATGGGCCCAGGCAATTTGCCCTGTCATCATTTTATCATCATCGGTAATATTGGTTTCCTTAAATCTTGTTCCATGCTCAAATTCGACATTTATCCCCAAGGCAAACTCTTCAAGGCTTATCTGATTCCAATCAATACCAAGATCTTCTCCAACCTTTCTGGCATCATTCAATTTCAATTTTTTCATTTTAATGTTTATTGATTTTTTGCTTGACGATTTACTGTCAAGC
This sequence comes from Bacteroidales bacterium UBA5197, assembly GCA_002412885.1. Classification (GTDB taxonomy): domain Bacteria; phylum Bacteroidota; class Bacteroidia; order Bacteroidales; family Lentimicrobiaceae; genus Lentimicrobium. The sequence goes on along the minus strand of DHVX01000073.1, from coordinate 53,598 downwards.
CGGATTCTGTGCCACACCGATTTCCCGGGGTGTCAGAAAAATCGAAGTTTTACAGCTTATAGTGAGTTGTTCAATGCAGCAATAATACGGTGCATTTCTTCCTGGCTCTTTCCCATTCTGAGTTGAAGTTTTTCAAATCCGGCCTTATTCTTTCCTTCGGCATATATCCGCTCATTATCGGGCAAAGTTTCAGGCTGCGACCTGAAACTACGAAATCTTGAAATCATTATTTTCTTTATGTCTGAAGTTTTCATCGCTAAAAAAAATTAAATTGTGACTGAATTCTTGCTGCAAAATTGATCATTTTAGTTCCTGAAACTATTACACAATTATGGGCAATCCTTATATATTTCCTTGATTCACCATACTTTCAAAAATAACTCCTTTAACGAAAAAAGAGGCTGTTCCATTACAGAACAACCTCTTTGCAAGCACACCAGATTGATTAGTTTTTCACAGGAACTATTACCTTTTCAATAAACTCAACGCTTAGCTCAACCCTTCTGTTGCGGGTACGACCAGCAGCAGTGCTGTTGTCATCAACAGGCTGGGTTAAACCATATCCACTGGCTGAAATGCGCTCAGGGCTTATGCCTTTGCCGATCAGGTAAACCGAAACTGATTCAGCACGATCTTTCGAAAGCGTCATATTCATAGCCTCGCCTCCAACATTGTCGGTATGGCCGCCTATGATCAGTTTATAGGTTGGGTTCTCATTCATTACTTTTACAACTGCATCAAGTATCGGATATGATACAGGTTTGATGGTTGACTTACCAGTATCAAACTTGATTCCCTGCAATGCTTTCTGGAACAGGGTTTTCACCTCTTTTGTCAATTCAGGACAACCCTGATTCTCAACTGTTCCGGCTACTGTTGGACATTTATCCAGATAATCAGGAACGCCATCACCATCGGTATCGAGTGTACAACCAAATTCATCGACTGTTGCGTTCTTAGGTGTTTGCGGGCATTTATCCAGATAATCAGGTACACCATCTTTATCTTCATCAAGCGGGCAGCCAGATTCATCTACCTGAACCCCGGCAGGAGTATTCGGACATTTATCAAGATGATCCGCTACACCGTCATTGTCAGAGTCAAGAGGACAACCGTCAGCATCTACCTTAACACCAATCTCTGTATTTGGGCATTTGTCCAGATAATCAGGAACACCGTCTTTATCTTTATCGAGCGGACATCCGAATTGATCAACTGCTACGCCGGCAGGAGTGTTGGCACATTTGTCAAGATAATCAGGAACACCGTCGCCATCAGCATCAAGTGGGCAACCATCGGCATCTACTACAACTCCGGCCGGAGTGTCGGGACATTTATCCAATCGGTCAGCAACACCATCGCCGTCGGCATCTCTCTTCTGACCAAAATTAAAGGTCAGTCCGACTGAGTGGTGCAAAAAGAAGTCATTTGAGCCTTTTACAAAGTCATCTTTCCCATCACTTGTTGAATACATAAAAGTTTCCTGCAGGTTCAGGATCACTGCCTTGCCCAAGCGCAGATTAAGACCGGCTCCAAATGAAGGCGCTGCGAAGTCAAATCTTTCAACGTTGTTTGTGCCTTCCATTGCATTGGCAAACATCATAATCCCGCCACCTGCAAACAGATATGGCCTGACAAAGTAATCAGCACCAATAAGGTTTAATCTGAAATTAATGGTTCCGGTCGTAAGTTGTTGGCGAAAACTCCCTTGTTCACCTCTAAACCCGGTTTCACCTTTGGTCATCAGGAGAGAGATATCAAGCCGGTTACCCAACAATCGGGACAGCGACAGGCCGCCAAATCCGTAAAAGGGCTGATCGGTCTTATAAAAAGCATTCCCAAGGTCTCCATTGTACTGAATGGCTCCGCCGTGTAGTCCAACGTTCCATCTTTTGTCGACTGTTTGCGCACTTATACTGAGCACAAATGCAAGGCCAACCATTAAGAGTAATAATTTTTTCATTTTTGTTAATTTAGTTTAATAATGTGGTGTGTAATTTTGGCAAAGGTCTTAACCTGTGATATCATATCACTTATATTATTATGAAAAAAAATTGCATGATTCACACCTCGTAAGTGACAATCGACAAACCACGGGTCATTTCCTGACAAAATCAGGAGATTACAGATATTTTTGGTCCAATAAAAGCTCAGGGAAGCGCTTTAAATGCCTTAAAACGGAAGCATAAACAGAAAAGCAAGAAAGTGGAGAATACTTCCTCCCAGCACAAAAAGGTGAAATATCAGGTGAAATAGCCTTTTGTCTTTGCGTAAATAAAACAACGCTCCTATCGTATATGTGAAACCTCCGGAAGCCAAAAGCCAGAGGGAAACAGTCGGCATTTTCTCAATAACCGGACTAATGACAATAATTACAAGCCATCCCATAGCAACATAAAGCCAGGCTGATAATTTCCTGTATCTGGTTTTATAAAACCAGAGTTTGTAAACGATCCCTCCTATTGCCAGTGCCCAGATCAAACCAAATAATGTCCAGCCAAGCGGACCGCGCAAAACTGTAAGAGCCAGCGGCGTGTATGATCCTGCAATAAGCACATAAATGGCCATATGGTCATACTTATTCAGCAGGTATTTTAGCCGGGGATTTGAAGTACCATGAAAAACCGTGGAAGCAATATACAACAGCAGCATGGAAGTCCCGAAAATGCTGAAACTCACAATGTGCCACACATTGCCGTAAATGGCGCTAAAAACCACCAGAAGAGCAATTACTGCTATCGCAACCGGAATACCAACTGCATGCGAAATGGTGTTGGCCACTTCTTCCTTCTTTTTCTGATCGTTTGTAAAAACCCGTTTTCTTTTGCGTGCAGGAAGAATTTGCTTCATTGTCAGTAAAAATTAATCTGTAAAAATGACATTCAAATTTATCTAGAACTTGTAAACGCACGGATTGGATGGATATTTCCGGTCAGAAATAAAATTAAGCCTTAGATTAACTGACAATACAATTTCTTTTCACCGAAACAACTACCTCGCACAATTTACACAAAACATACTTTCCGGTTTTATAAGAATCCGACCCAGAGGAATGGGCTTATGGCATCTCAGGCAAATCCCGAATTGAGGGCTATCCACTTTTGTAAGCACATAATTGAGTTTTTCGAGTTTGCTCTCTGCCTGACGAAGTGCAGCTTCAACCACACTCCTGTTGTTTATGGCATCCATGCGCGATATCCGTCCAATGGCAACATCCGGAGCTATTGGTTCTGTTGAGAGTTTGTATTCTTCAATCTGACGTACAGTTTTCAGAATTTCATTTTCAATATGTCTGCGTATTTCGTTGATGTCCATTTTAAATCAGTTTAATGATCAGACTAACCGCAAATGATGGTATTGAGGCGTTTCTAAAACAAAGTTAAAGTATAATTTCAAATCTCATCCAATGATTTCATAACCTATGATAGCGGATTTTAATAAGCAAAGGTCATTTCTTTTTTAAGATCACTATCCGTGGATGTGCATTTTCCAACAACTCAAATCCGAACTTTTTAGCAATAAAATTAAATGTAAAGTTGTGATAGAATGAAACATGAGTTACATCTCTTGCATAACTCCAGTCTTTAAACGCTTCATGCGAAGTCCATTTTTGGGTCATCACAAAAAGGAAAGCATCCTTTTTAAGCAGTCCCGAAATTCTGGAAATATCGTTTGCCGGCGTGTTAAAATGTTCGAAACTTTCCGTGGCAAAAATAAAATCGTATGTTTTTGTTTGAAGATCAGGAAAGAAATATGGATCATACACATCGCAGTGAATGCTCCGTTGAGCCAGCAACAGTTGTAGAGTTGGAGCGGGTCCGCAACCAAAATCAAGTCCAGTCATTTCAGAATTAATGAACTCCAGTGCGGGCACAATGATCTGGTTCAGGTAATCGACATACCCTGGATTATGAATGCCATTGTCGTGCTGTTCGTATCGTAGTTTCTCCTTTTCGGGCGGAAACCTGTGTTCAGGATTTGCAAATATCAGACTACAGTTTACGCAATGATGATAACCACGTCTGTCTGGCCCGGCCAAAATCTGCAAAGCTTTTGAATTGTGACACAACGGACATTCGTATTCCATCGGATAAGATTCTGGTTAGAATCAATTAATTTTTCTCAACATCTGAATTCAGATGCAGCTTAAAATCAGAGGTATTGTGAAAAGTGAGCGAAGGATATGTGTCTTTCATCACCTTAATGATCCAATCCCCTTCGGCCAGAAAGACCGGGTTGTCATCCTTATCAAAAGCCACAGAACCCGACTTTCGAAGCATAAATTTCTCCATCTCTTTTTTGTCGGTTGAGGTTATCCAACAGGCTTTGGTGTATGAAAGGCTGGCAAAGTTGCATTTGGCGCCATACTCATGTTCCAGCCTGAATTTTATAACATCATATTGCAGTTCACCCACAGTGCCGATGATTTTTTTGTTGCCTGCCGGTACAATAAACAGCTGCGCCAAACCTTCACCGGCAAGTTGACGAACTCCTTTATCAAGTTGTTTGGAGCGAAAAGGATCTATATTAATTACTTCGCGGAGAATTTCAGGAGAGAAGCTTGGAATCCCTTTAAACATAAGGCTTTCGCCTTCGGTAAGTGTATCGCCGATGGTAAAATCACCATTGTCATAAAGTCCAACCACATCGCCTGGCCAGGCTTCATCAATTACACTTTTGGCATTGGCCATAAAGCTGGTGGGTGATGAAAAACGCACTTTCTTAGCCAAACGGCTGTGGTGGTAAAATTTATTGCGCTCAAATTTCCCTGAACAAATCCGCATAAATGCAATACGATCGCGGTGGTTGGGATCGAGATTGGCATGTATTTTAAAAATAAATCCGGTAAGCTGCTCTTCATTGGGCTCCACCACCCTGCCCGAAGCTTCCACTTTTCCGGGAGGAGGAGCTATTTCAACAAAGGTGTCGAGCAACTCTTTTACCCCGAAATTATTCAGTGCACTGCCAAAAAACAATGGCGCCATATAACCTTCACGGTAAAGGTTAAGATTGAAATTCTCAAAAAAATCACCCACAAAACCAACCTCTTCTTTGGTTTTGGCAATCAGATCAGCGCCCGCAAAATCGATAATTGACTGCGAATCAAGATTATCAGTTTCAATAATATCCTCAGGAATATTGGTCTTATCAGGAAGAAAAAGGCTGACACTCTTGTTGTAAATATTGTAAACTCCTTTAAACTTGCTTCCGGAACCGATAGGCCAGGTATAAGGACTTACGGCAATATTCAGTTCTTTCTCCAGCTCGTCAATCAGATCGAAAGCATCACGGCCCTCGCGATCCATTTTATTCAGGAAAATCATCACCGGAGTGTGTCGCATACGGCAAACTTCCATAAGTTTACGGGTTTGCTCTTCAACACCTTTTACTGAATCCACAACCAGAATAACACTGTCAACGGCTGTGAGTGTGCGGTAAGTATCTTCTGCAAAATCCTTGTGACCGGGAGTATCCAGGATATTCACACGAATATCTTTGTATTCAAAAGCCATCACTGAAGTAGAAACAGAAATTCCCCTTTGCCGCTCAATCTCCATAAAATCGGAGGTTGTGGTTTTGCGGATTTTGTTGCTTTTCACAGCACCTGCAGTTTGTATGGCACCACCCATAAGCAGCAGCTTCTCTGTAAGTGTGGTTTTTCCGGCATCAGGGTGGCTGATGATGGCAAATGTTCTTCGTTTGTTAATCTCAGTTTGCAGACTCATAAAATACAACAGTAAAACCGGCAGTACCGGTCATCTTTAAAAAAGTGTTTTTGTACGGAAAGTGCAGCAGAGCAATTGATTAATGACGTGCTGCGAACGCCACCCGGACGGGAAATCATGGTGGTGTGATACCGCTTAAATTCTGTAAAAACAATGCTTCACATGATGCGGCAAAGGTAAAGAAAAAAACAAAGCTTGTGTGTATTGATGAAAGTGCGGCAAATCCCGAAAATCTTCCTGCCGCCATATCTCAGATAATCGTTGCTAAAAGAGGCCACCAAAGCTCCAAAGCTCCAAAAAACACAAAATTTAGGTATTAATTTTTTAAAAGAATATTTAACTTTGCTAAATGATAACACTAAATTCCAAAAACAATCAAGAATACAAAATTTGGGTACAGACAATTTTTAAGAAATACTAAAAGCTAGTAAAGATGCCAACTAATTACCAACATTCTAAATTCCGCAATAAAAACTTCACTCCTATTCCTAAAGAATTGGATGAAATAGGGAAATTAATAGTTGATGCAGCATACGCTGTGCATAAAAATTTAGGACCAGGTTTACTTGAGAAAGTTTATGAGGTATGCTTTTGTCATGAATTGACAAAAAGAGGTTTGAAATCACAACGGCAGGTTGAAATACCGATTGTCTATGATAATCTTGTCTTTGAAGAAGGACTGAGATTGGATGTTCTGGTTGAAAGTGAAGTTATCTGTGAAATTAAAGCAGTTGAAACCGTGAATCCTTTATGGACATCTCAATTAATCAGTCATCTGAAACTTACCAATAAACGTCTTGGCTATTTGATCAATTTTAATGTTGAGAATATTGGTTCGGGAATAAAAAGGATTGTCAATTAAAAGACAAAATCAAAATTATTTAGTGCTATTTGGTACTTTGGAGTTTTGGTAGCAAAAGAAAAAATAAAAATTATTTAGTGCTATTTTGTGTTTTAGCGCTTTGGTGGCAAAAGAAAAAAATACTTAGTGCTATTTGGTGTTTTGGAGTTTTGGTGGCGAAGAAAAACGATTATAATCATTTAACCAGCCGTTCATCATTGTCGGTTGAAGCAAACAAAAAGGTAAATTTGCAGCCCAAACAATAATTTAACATGTCAGAAATAATAAAACTTCAGCCTTCAGAGGCTTTTCAGAAAATACAGGATGGCGCTGTTTTCATCGATATTATTGATGAAGAGGGTTTCAGCGTTGTTGCTTACGATGGAATTGAAGCTACTCAGGTTACCTTGCTTCAGTTGCTCGAAAAAATTCAGTGGCTCGACAAAACCCCAACATATATTACAGGCGGTTATGATGAAGCCAGTGGCTTTAAGGCAGCCAATTTATTATTCCATCAGGGATTTGAGAATGTCGGCTATGTAGCTGGTGGTGTTCAGGCCTGGTTTCAGGATGGATTTCAGGTAAAATACAATGTCAGTGGAGGTTGCAGCACCGGAAGTTGCAGCACCACATCGTCCTGTGACACCGGATTTGAGGATGAAGAATCAATGGGTGGTTGCAGTGGATGTTCCTGCGGTCATTAATTTTTATCCGAAAAACCTGGCACACATCAACAAGGCCTCTTTCAAAGATATTCCTGTCTTCCAGATGAATTAAACAGCGGGCAAATGAGAAAATCGTCTGATCTGACCGGAATAATTCTGGCAGGAGGCAAAAGCCGCCGCATGGGAAGTAATAAAGCGTTGCATGAATATAACGGTTTATTGCTGATTGAGCACAGCATGAACATAATCAATCAGTTAACTGACCGTATCTTCATCAGCGGACAATACGATGAATATAACAGGTTCGATGCATTAAAGGTTTCTGACAATTACTTTGATATTGGTCCGATAGCCGGTATTGAAGCATGTCTGAGTAAGTCAGAAACCAATAACAATCTGTTTGTACCCTGCGATACTCCGCTCCTTTCCATTGAGCTTTTAAATTCAATACTTGAACACTCCGGCAATTTTGATGCGGTTGTTCCTATCTTGCCTGATGGAAAAGTGGAGCCCCTTGTTGCGCTTTATTCAAGAAGTATCTTACCCTTCATTCATCAACAGATTTCAGCAGGGGATTATCAGATTCTTTCTTTACTGAAGAAAATAAACACAAAATATTTAGCGATTACTGATACCGGTTATTTCAGGAATATTAATACACCTGATGACCTGTCTGATTTACATAAAACCCGTCCGCTTATTTCTGAAATGCCCAATCTGCTGCTCATTGCGGGCGCCGGACGAAATATCGGTAAAACCTTATTTGCCTGCCGGATCATCAAACAACTATCTGAAAAAATGAGAGTTACAGCGGTAAAAATATCTCCGCATCTTCATGAATCTACTCATAAACAAAAAATAATCAGTGAGGGCGAAGGATTCAGAATCATTGAAGAAACGCTCATTAATAATAAAGATAGTTCAAGAATGAAGCAGGCCGGGGCTGAAACCGTTTATTTTGTTGAATCAACGCGTGAATCAATTTATAAAGCTTTCGATAACCTGAAAAGGATTTTACCTGCCGGACCTGTAGTGTGTGAAGCAGGCGGAGTTCATGAAATTGTCAGACCCGGCTTATTTATCTTTGTTGCCGGCGATATAATTCCAGAAAACAAAATGAAACATCTGGACTATAATCCTATAATTATCAATCCGTTAAAAAATCCAATGCAACTTCTAACAGGAGAAATAGAGTATAGTAATGGCGCATTCAGTTTAAAAAAATGACTTCTGGCCTTAAATAGCCTCAACGAAACAAAAGGCCTCAAGACTAAATTCCAAGTTCAACCTGAAAAACCAGCAACAGATTATTTTTCCCAAAAACAGCAGAATTATAAGATTCCTGAGTACGATAACCTACAAACCCCTGAAATTTGGTAAGGTGTTTTCGTACATATTTATTGACGCCCAAAAGGTAATAGCTGTCTCGCATGGCTACGTTTTGTATCTCCTTATCGGGATTTACCACTGAATAGCGGGCTGCAATTTCCCAGTAATTTCTGAAGGTATAACTCAGTTGAGTGTTCACTCCAAAACCGGTAACTGCATATGATTTGAGAGTTGAATCAGAAGAATAGGTGAAAGCCGACTGTTGAGATGCGCGGCTGATGTATTCTGAATACAGAGCCCATCCATTATATTTGACCACGGCATCTGCAAAGAAAGAGGTAAAATCGCGGCCTTCGTACAAAGTTGTACCTATGGTTCCGCGGGTACGCCAGGCATTTTCATCGTAAGAATAACCGGCAGAGAGCGCAACTTTTGGCGATGGCTCAAACTCAAGATCTCCTTCTGAAAAATCGCCGTCTTTTTTAAACCTTCCCAACGGAAGTACTTCCAGCCTGGCAGTGTACATGAGTCCGGGGTCGGTTTTCAACTGATTGCGGCCATCTCCCGATGAAATGGCTCCTTTAAGATTGTAGTCAATCCCAGCAAGCTTGTCGCTGTAATAAGCAAACAATCCGAAATCGCGGTCAAGCGTAAAATTAGCATTCACATTTGAGCGATCATAAAATTGCTGTTGTCCACTGCTGATGATGCGTTGGCGGTTTCCCGGAAGTTTGCCCTGGCCAAATCCAAGATAAAACTTCGGATTGAAATGATAATAAACCATTGCATCGCGCACCACATTCGGAATATGGGTATTGTCCCAGTCCTGATCACCACGCGAGAACGACAATTGAAGGTAATAAGTTAGTTTATCTCCGAGAATATATCCATCAAATCGGAGGCGTAGGCGACTCACCCGGGCTTCAATATCTTCAACACTCAACTCTTCGTTAAAATTAAAAGCCACCCGGTTTTGCATGCGCAACCTCAGATTTACCCCGAATGTACTGTCTGGCGCATTGAATCCCAATCCTTTACGAAATGAAATCATAGCCCGTTCATCAACTTCGGTCTGAGCAATAAGGCTTGTAAAACTCAAAATCAAGAATGCAAAAAGAAATAAAAGTCGCTTTATCATAGTAAGGGAATTGAAAAAATCAGGCAAAAATACATAATGGAAGTTAATAAACAATTAATGTATTTAAAGATGTGGCTTTGGGTGGCTGTTCAACAGTAAGACCTGTAAAATTGAAAACATCTTGATTGGAAACGAAAATGTTTTAAGCATGAGGGAGGCCAAAAAATAACCTAACAAGTCTTCTTCGGTCTTGTTAGGTTTAGAATTAATGCATCTATTAACAATTAGTGCATTAAACTGGCCTGTAATGGTTGTTTAGCAGGAGATCTGACAAACTGAATCATCCTTGATAGAACAAGAAGACCTAACAAGTTAATAGAAAACTTGTTAGGTCAGATTCTTTTAAAAATCAAGAAGATAAGAAAGTCTTAGCCGACTTAATTAAACGTAGGCAAAAATGAATGATTCTTCGAATATTTCATCATCTGCCCTGAATAATCCTCAGGATATTCAACTTTGACATCCACAATTTTTCCGTTTTCCATTACAGGAACAAACACCGGGTTGATAAATCCACCATAAGGTGCAAGATTCAGCTTTTTAAAACGTTCCAGAACCTCAGTATGTAAAGCCTGATCAACCTGAACCGCATATTTTTCAACCAGATCGCGGCCGGCTGCATAATCACCTTCCGATTTGATCCGCTGAACCTCTGCCAGCATTTGACCGAAAATCTGCTGCAATGCCTTATGGTCGTTTACCTTAACATAGGTTTTGCCATCCCTGACCAATTTTTCAATTACATTGGCATCTTTACCCAATTCGTAACTCCATGCAGCAATCAACTGACGGCAGCGCATGTGGGCCTGCTCAATGGTTTTACCAGGCTCTATGCGGGTTAGTTGTGTAATGAGGCCATTGCGGATGTAACTGTTGTACTCGGCTTTAAACACACCTTCGTTGTCGAACAAACCAAGTTCTATTAATTTAGGATCCGCCATGTAATAAAGTGCAAACAGATCGGCACGGACTTCTTCAAGCGGTGATCCGTAGTTTTTCAGTTCATCGCCGCGGGTGCCCGGCAAAAGCTGGCCCGAGCCATGTCCGAGACACTCATGCAGATCGGTATGCAGATTGCTGGCCAGACTTCCGTACTTTTTCGCCAGATCAATCTCTTCAGCCGAGGAGGCAAACTCCTCAATCATGCCATTGCCCAATGCAGCCTGATCGTAAGCATAAGTAATGTTCTCGATGGTAACCGATTTGGAGCCATGCTCTTTGCGGATCCAGTCGGCATTTGGAAGGTTGATACCAATGGGTGTGGATGGATAACAATCTCCTCCCAGCTGAGCTGCGGTAATAACTTTTGCTGAAACGCCCTTCACTTCTGATTTTTTAAATCGTGGTTCAACCGGAGAATTGTCCTCAAACCACTGTGCATTAAGGCTGATGGTTTCGGCACGTTTGGTTGCTTCCACATCTTTAAAATTCACCAGACTTTCCCAGGTCGCTTTTAATCCCATGGGATCGCCGTAGTTTTCGATGAATCCGTTCACAAAATCAATGTGTGAATCCATATCCTTGACCCAAAGCACATTGTATTCGTCCCAAATGGTCAGATCACCCGTTTCGTAATACTTTACCAGTGATTCAATCACTTTTTGCTGATGAGGATTTTCGGCAACTCCGGCAGCCTTGTTCAGCCAATAAATCACCTGCTCAATGGCTTGAGAATATAATCCGCCAAGTTTATAAACTTCTTCACGGATAATGCCATCGCGCTTCACCAGTTTGCTGTTCAGTCCAAATGAAACCAGAGTGTCTGATCCGTTTTTAACCGCATTGTTCTTAAGCGTTTTGTAAAATTCCTCAGCTTCTTTTTCGGTAACGCCATCATAAAAGTTGCATGCAGAATTAAGCAAAAGGTCTTTACCGGCCTCCTGACTTACGGCCTTTGGTGCAATATTTTCATCAAAAATCACAGGTACAATCTCAGCAATAAATGCTTCCATTTCCTGTCCTTCACGAAGCGGAAAATTACCGGTGGTGGTTTCCCTGATCAATGACTCAAAATATGCCTGACTCACTTCAGGATAAAATTTATCTTTTGAATAATGATGATGAATCCCATTGCTGAACCAAACACGTTTGGTGTAAACCATAAACTTCAGAAAATCATCTGAATTACGGTCACCCTGGTAATTTTCTGCAATGTTTTCGAGGGTGCGGCGAATGGCCAGATTGTATTTGTAGTTCTGATCGAACAGAATATCACGTCCGGCAATGGCTGCCTGACTCAGGTAATACACCAGCTCTTTCTGTTGAATTGTCAATGAATCAAACCCCGGCACCTGATAACGCATAATTTTCAGGTCGGCAAATTGTTCGAGTAGGAATTTGAATTCTTCCGGTTGCGGTGTTTTCGAGGGTTCCTGATTACAGGAAGCTATACTTAAAGTCATCATGGTAAGTGTAAGGAAAGTTAGTTTTTTCATAACAACAGAAAATTGAATGTTTGGTTGGATACCCGGTTATTTTCCAGTCCATGGATCAAATCCGGTGCAATATTAAGGAGTATTTTCTTCTTTGGGAAAATGAAAATCATGAGATTTTAAGGAAGAGTCCCCAGCCCTGAGATAAAGCCTGGTAAAAAATCAAATAAACATTGATTCTAAGTACTATTCCTCCGCCTGAAGCAACTGGAAAGCTCCTTTAACAAGAAATTGTGCTCCTGCATCAAAAGCAGCCGTATTTTTCACTTCGGTATATCCATGCATTGTGCGTCCCGGAAAAATCTCTGCTTTCCTGAAATGATACCCATCTTCAGCCACCTTTTCAAGCACCAGACTATAAAACCTTCCATCAACATCAATAATTGCGTTTTCGGGCAAACAGCGCACTTTATAATCTTCAACTGCAACATTTGCCGTCAAAAACATACCGGGCAAGAGCACTTCTTTATATCCACCGGTAATATTGACAATTACACCAGCCAAACGTTTTTGCTTATCAACCTGTTTTGCTATATTGCCAACAACACCTTCAAACGTAAGGTCAGGTCTGTCAGGAAGCTGCATATGAACGGCCTGCCCTTTTTTCAGATAGGAGATATCCTTTTCAAAAACTTCTATCCTGGCGAGCAACACACTGGCGTTTACCAATTCAACAGCCTGAGCATCATTATTCAACCATTGCCCTTTAGTGACAAGAATAGCCGAAACAGAAGATGCAAAAGGCGCTCTGACTATTATTCCTGAACTTATATTGTTTGAATTAAGTTTTTCAGGATCAATCTGCATGAGTTTTAGTTTTTCTTCTGCTGATTTCAGTTTGGCAGATACCATCATATATTCTGTTTCGGCCTGCAGGAAATCCTTTTGTGAAGAGACATTCCCTTCTGCCAGTTTTTTCAGACGTTCATAAACCGATTGAAGATTTTTGGCCTGACTCAATGTTTCCAGATAATCCTGCTGCATATCAAGGAAATCAGGATTGTCAATACTGAACAGCCGATCACCTTTGCTCACCGATTGCCCGGCAACTACAAATATTTCTGAAACCTTTCCACCATAATAGCTGCCGATTACCATTTTATTCTGCTCAGGGACATCCACATAACCAGTACCGGTCACAAAATGATGAAAAACAGTATCGGCAATTGAACCGAGCTGCATATCTGCGCCTTCAAACTGATCGGTAGTCAGAATCAGGGAAGCCTCCTCAGTTATGTCAATGGCTTCTCCAGTATCCTTTTCAGGCGATTTGCAGGAAGATAAAGCAAGGATTATAATTACCAATGAAACAAAAAAGCCGATACCAGCCAATTCAGTAAAATTGTTCGTGGTTTGTACGATTGATTTTATCAATGTTTTCATGATCTGATTTTTAAAAGTCATTAAAATGCCAGGTGATTAATTTCGATTACAGTAAGATTGTGTGCATGCAAAGAATGGAGATAATCCATCTTCATTCTGATGGCATTTTCAATTGCCTGCAGGTATTGAAATGAATTTATTCCACCCGATTCGAAGGATAAGTTTGCAGCATTTCTGATTTCATTGGCCAATTCCAAACCCTTGCCAGTGTAATAATCAAGCTGCATTTTCTTACCTGCCAGTTCCTGCATTAATTGCTCCCGTTTGCTTTCTATCAGCACCATCTGGTTGATTCCCTGCTGTTGTATTGCCTTTGACTGCAGGAACTTTGATTTTGCAGCCGCCCGTTTTTCAGGGAACCAGAGCGGAATTCCAAGTCCGATTTGAAAACCATTATACACTTTAGACTCCAGACCTTGATCCGACCCTAAAAAATATTCCAGATGCAGATCAGGATAACCTTTATAACGTTCAACTCTGGCCTGCGATTCAGCCGCTTTCGTGTTTAATTCATAAAACTGTTTGGCAGCTGAAATCATCTGATTATTCGTCAATAATTCAGTGGGCTCATAATTGGTACTTTCAATTGAAAAAGCTGAATCTGACTGCAACAGTGCCTGTAACCTTGTTTTTGCAGCTGAAATCTCATTTTCAGTCTGATTAAGCTGTAATGAAGTTTCCTGTTGCTTAGCTGTTGCTGACAAGTAATCAAGTTTACCGGTACCTCCAAGTTCAAAATTTCTGCGTGCAGCTTCGGCTATTGCAGTGTAGTTGCTGTCAAGAATCTGATACTCCTGCTTTACAAGGTTCAGATAGACTATTTCAAAATAGGCTTTCTTAACCTCTTTAACTATTGAATTAATTTCACGATCCAAAAGATAACCGCTGATTTCGGAATTAAACCCTGCTTCCTTCCTCTGAGCAGTGTAAACACCCGGAAATTCAATAGATTGCTGCAATCCCCATACTTTCAGCGGCATGTTGCTTTCAGCAATGTTATTCTGGTCAATATTGTAGTAAACCATAGTCTTTTCAGGATTAAACGCAGCTTTTTTCATCCATTGGGAACTCTCAAGTTCAAAAGAAGCGGCTTTCACACCAGCATTATTTTTAACGGCAATTTCAATCGCATTGTCAAGGCTAAGTTGCTGAGAATGTGCCGATAGAGCAGGAATCAAAAATAGAAGTATGAGCAACATTACACCCGGCTTTGGCAGAATGATTTTTTTGCGGCGACGCCTGGGTGATTCAAACAAACAAAACAAAACAGGGAGCACAATCATGGTTAACAAAGTTGCAGTAATCAATCCCCCAACAACCACAGTCGCTAGCGGACGCTGCACTTCGGCACCTGCAGAAGTTGAAACAGCCATTGGCAGAAAACCCATTGCTGCAGCAGCTGCAGTCAGCAGCACAGGACGAAGCCTTTCGCTTGTGCCTCTGATAATCAGTTCGCGAATATCTTCCACGCCCTGCTTTCGCAATTCTTTAAAGTGTTCGATAAGTACAATTCCATTAAGAACAGCAATTCCAAATAAGGCGATAAATCCAACACCTGCCGAAATACTAAATGGCAGATCGCGTAACCAGAGCAACCAGATTCCACCCACAGCCGACAATGGGATTGCAGTATAAACCATAAATGCCTCACGCAACGAGCCAAAAGCCAAATGCAACAAAGTAAAGATCAGCAATAAAGCGATGGGAACGGCAATCATTAATCGGGTGCGTGCACTGCGCAGATTCTCGAACTGTCCGCCATACTCAACCGAATAGCCTGCCGGAAGATCAATATTAACATCGATCAGTTTTTGAATATCCTTCACAACAGATTCGAGGTCACGGCCACGGACATTTACGCCAACCACAATGCGGCGCCGGGTATCATCGCGTGAAATTTTTGCTGGTCCACTTGAAAAAGTCACATCGGCCAACTCACTCAATGGCACCTGTCCGCCAGCAGGCAAAGGAACAAAAGTGTTGCGCAGATGCTCAATGTCATCCCGGAAAGCTTTTTCATACCTGATAACCAGATCAAATCTCTTCTCACCTTCAAAAATTTCACCGGCTTTTAATCCGGCAAAAGCCATGGATACCACCTTATTTACATCATCAATATTAAGTCCGTATAAAGCCAGTTTTGTTCTGTTGTAGTGAATGTTCATTTCGGGCAAACCGGCAGTTTTTTCAACAATTACATCCGATGCTCCATCCACCGGCTCAATCAACGATTTGATACGGAGCGCGGTTTTGTTCAGATAATCGAGGTCTTCGCCAAAAACCTTTATGGCCACATCTGCTCTGGTTCCGGTAATCAGTTCGTTAAACCTCATTTCTATGGGTTGTGTAAACTCAAAATCTATACCCGGTATCACAAGCAATGCCTCTTTGAATTTATCAGCTAGCTCATCTTTGCTTTTTGCGGTAACCCATTCTTTTCGTGGCTTAAGTGTAATGATAATGTCACTTTCTTCCATTGACATGGGATCTGTCGGCACTTCGGCTGCTCCGATACGGCTGACGATCTGATCAACTTCAGGAAATTCTTTAAGTATCTTTTCAATACGGGTGGTCAATTCAATGGTTTTGCTCAGCGATGTCCCGGTTTTAAATACCGGCTGAATTACAAAATCACCTTCATCAAGTGTTGGAACAAACTCACCACCCATGCGTGAAAAAATAAATCCGCTGTAACCAAGTAATAAAACTGCAGAAATAATCACAAATTGCTTGTGGCTCAGGGCCCAGGTTATTGAAGGCTCATAGGCTTTATTCAGCAAAGCAAGAAATCTGGTGGATATATTATTTTTGTACTTAGCAGGTCTGAGAAACATTGACGAAACTACGGGTACATATGTAAATCCCAAAATCATTGTGCCCAACAATGCAAAAGTAAAAACCTGAGCCATCGGCCGGAACATTTTCCCTTCAATTCCAGACAAAGACAGAATAGGAATAAATACGATAATAATAATCAGCTGCCCGAAAACTGCAGAACGGGTAAGTTTTTTTGTTCCTTTCAGGGTAATTTTGTCGATCATCGACTGACGTTCTTCGCCTTGCAGCTTCATAATTTCTGAACTGTTTCTGGTAATCTGAAATGCGATGAACTCAACAATAATCACAGCACCATCTATTATAATTCCAAAGTCGATGGCACCAAGACTCATCAGATTGGCATCTACACCAAAAACATACATCAGCGAAAGTGCAAAAAGAAGACTCAGCGGAATAACCGATGCAATAACCAACCCTGAACGTAAATTTCCAAGGAGCAATACCACCACAAAAATCACAATCAAACAACCCAGAATAAGGTTCTCAGCAATGGTCATGGTGGTTTTTTTAATCAGCGTACTTCGTTCAAGAAATCCGTTGATGCTAACTCCTTCCGGCAAACTTCCTGAAATTTCCTCAACCCTCTTTTTTACATCGTTGATTACCTGATTTGAGTTCGCATCTTTAAGCATCATAACCTGTCCAAGCACTTTTTCGCCTTCTCCGTTGGCTGTAATGGCCCCAAACCGCGTGGCGCTTCCAATTTGCACTGTGGCTATATCTCCCACACGCACAATAGAACCAGCCCGGTTGGCAACAACTATGCTGCTTAATTCCTCAACCGAACCTACCAGACCTTCGCTGCGGATAAAATAACTCTGGTTGGTTTTTTCAATATAACCTCCGCCAACAATACTGTTATTTTTCTCAAGCGCCGAATAGATCTCTTCAATGGAGATATTCATAGCTTTAAGTTGATTGGGATCCAATGCCACCTCATACTGTTTGAGGTAACCACCCCACGTATTAACTTCCACCACACCAGGAATGCCGGAAAGTTGTCGTCTAACCTGCCAGTCTTGAATAGTCCTCAGATCAGTTGTTGAATACTGATCTTTATATTCCGGATCAACTTCTAAAATGTATTGATAAATCTCTCCCAAACCGGTAGAAATCGGGCCCATAAATGGCGTACCGAAACCTTGAGGGATGCTTTCAGTAGCCGATTGAATGCGTTCTGCAATCAATTGCCGGGGCAAATATGTACCAATATTGTCCTCAAAAACAATGGTGACCACCGAAAGCCCGAACTTAGAAATGGATCTGATTTCGACAAGTCCAGGCAAATTAGCCATTTCAAGCTCCACCGGATAAGTGATAAAACGCTCAACATCCAGCGTAGAAAGGTTACGCGAAGTGGTAATTACCTGCACCTGATTGTTGGTTACATCGGGAACCGCCCCTATTGGGATATTCAGCAAGGCAAAAAGCCCGAATCCAGCCATGGTGGCTGTTGCCAATAACACAATCAGTTTGTTCTGAAGACTGGATTCAATTATTTTGTGAATCATATTTTAACTGTTTTTTCCGTTCAACATTTTTTTCTTACTTTGAACTTAACTGCTATCCAAAAGTCCGGTTTGGTATTTAAATGTCAGCATTTATTCTTTTAGCTCATTCGATTTTCGCGATTCATTAAATGGTTCAATATGAATCCCGGTATGAGTTTGTGCCCCATAAGCTGCTCTTAAATCCTCCTCAATACTGGTTGCAATATGATGCGAACTCTCAACACTCAAATGCCTGTCAACTTTAATATGAACTTCAATTGCAAATGTATTGCCGATTTTTCTGGTCTTCAGATTGTGAAAATCTTTGACTCCTTTGGTATTTTTAATTAATAATGAAATTTCATTTTCCGTTTGTTCCGGTAGCGAACTTTCAACCAGTTCATTAATACTGGGTTTTGCGATATCCCAGGCAACTTTGGCAATAAAAAGACTAACAATAATTCCTGCAATCGGATCCAGAATTCGCCATTGTTCGCCCAAAAAAATTGCCCCAGAGATTCCAAGTGCTGTCCCAATGGACGAAAAAGCATCTGAACGATGATGCCATGCATTTGCAACAACTGCCTGACTATCTATTCTTTTACCGGTTTTTAGAGTGTACCAATACAATATCTCTTTTGTAACAATTGAAATGATTGCCGCATACAAAGCAATGGTTCCTGGTTGTTCCAAAATTTCTCCCTTTATTGCGCTCATTACTTTCTGGAAACCTGACCAGAAAATTCCTGCTCCAACTATCATCAATGCAAAGCTGATGAGCATGGTTGCAAAAGTTTCGTATTTGCCATGCCCGTATTGGTGATCAGAATCTTTTTCCTTGCCGGAAATTTTGATAAAAACCAATACGATAATGTCGGTAGCAAAATCAGACAGAGAGTGAACTCCATCGGCCAGCATTGCTCCGCTTTTACCTTGCCAACCGGCAATAATCTTCCCGATGGTAAGAAGCAGATTCACGAAAAAGCCGACCCAGGTCACCTTTTTTATTTCGTTGATGCGGGATTTATTTTCTTCCATAACGATTGTTCATAACTCACAAATTTTAAAAGCCAACGAATGTCTCAGTTTTTCTGTTGTTCTGATTAATTTGCTGATTCAATCACCATCATTTTCATGAAGTTCATACTTGCTTCCACCTTCTTTCCCTTCAACTTTTTCCACTAATGGTGGAAGTGAAAATGCAAGATAGAAAATGCCCACAGTCAGGCATATCCATAGAATACCAAATAGCTGATGCAAAATATTGGGTTTTCCCGGTTTAGCCTCAACACTTTTAAATCCGTTAAAAATCGAGTAAAAAGCACCGGCTTTCCCGTGAAGGAACAAATCGACCAACACACCTGCAAGATGAAAAATAACAAGTCCCAAAAACACATTTGCAAAAATTTCGTGGGCTTCTTCAACAAAATATCCTCCTGCGAAAAGCATTTCACCCTGTGATTCATTCAGGTATAGCAGATATCCTGATACGGCAGTAAAAACGCCTGTAATCATAATTCCAAGCATAACCAGTGAGGCAACTGGATTATGCCCGATGTAATCTGTCTGTTTTGAAAAAACTGATTTAGCAAATGCTATCTGGTTTTTCAGCCCGACTGGAAAATTACTGAAACGAGAATAACGCGGGCCAATGAAACCATAGGAAATTCTCATTAACGCCAATACACCAACCATAGCACCAAAGGCAAAGTGGAATTGCCTGTAATCGTCAAAGTCACCCAGTAAATATGCAGATGCAAAACCAATTGCCAACATCCAGTGAAATACTCTTGTTGGCCATGCCCAGATTAGCGTTCTTGTTTTCATGCTTTTTAGATTTACTTTAAATTTAATTGGGTATCCTGACAACTGCATGGGTTCCTTTTCCATAAATACTTTTCAATTCCAGTTGAATGCCGGCAAGAGAACATGCCCGTTTTACAATCGAAAGTCCAAGTCCATAACCCTTTACATTTGTATGTTCCATCGCTCCGGCGCGATAAAAAGGGCTAAAAATATGTTCCATATCTTCATTCCGTATGCCCTTTCCATTGTCTGATATCTCAACTAAAGTATTGTCATTGGTTTGAGTAAGCCTGATTTCAACCTTATCTCCCGGATTCGAGTATTTTAGTGCATTCGAGATCAGGTTTTCTAAAATGAGTTCAAGTAGAAATGGATCTGAAACCGCGCTTAGATTACTTTCGGGATTGAATACTATCGAGAGATTTTGTTCAGATATTTTTCGGGAAAACCGTTGAATTATCGAATCAATCATTTCCACCAGCGAGGTGTCGGCAAGCTGTGGCAAGTATTGTTTACCGTCAACACGGGCAAGCAAAAGTAATTGGTCAACCATCTCTGACATTCGGTTAATCTCATCAATTCCAGCATTTATTCTTGTAACATATTCATGGTTGTTACGGGGTTTCCGAACCAATACCTCAAACGTACCCTTCAATACAGCCAGGGGTGTTTTAAGCTGATGTGCGGCATCTGAAGTAAATTGTTTCTCACGAATCATACTGCTTTCTATCCTTTCAAGCAATTCATTTATTGCACTTGCAAGCTGGTGCAATTCATCTTTTTTTCCGAATACAGGAATGCGATCGTTCAGACTATCCTGCTGAATTTTTTGAGTTGCTTCTATAATTACACGCACTGGTCGGATACTTTTACCCGCCAGATAACGTGCAACCAGAAAAAGCAGTAGCAATGAGAATGGAAAACTGACAAGCAAAATATTGCGTAATGTATTTAATACCAGTAAATAGCCTTCAATGGGAACCGCTGCTGAAACGTAGCCAGCCTTTTCCCCATCTCTGACAACCGCAACCTTTACCTGCCGGATGTGCTTTTCATGCAGTCGGGAATTAAATTGCTTATTTTCAGGTGAATTAACATCAAAGCCTAGTTCGTCAGCTTTCAGATTCGGAGACCGGTCCATCAATTTTCCATCAATTCCGTGAACCTCAATAAATACCGGATTAACTTCAACTTCACGGTGTTCCCGTTCTTCCCACTCATCCTTATTTATAAATGTGATCTTTCCATCCTGAACCAGCACTTCTTTTGAATGTTTTTCAGCAACTTTATCGAGCAGGTTATCGAGGTGTGAATAAACAGCAACCCTGACAACAAAAAAAACCAAAAAGAAAACCAGTGCAAGCAACGCTGCTGTAGCAACTATATAATTAAATGCAATCCGGTTACGATAGGAAAATGGCTTCATATTTCTTTGGCAATGTATCCGATCCCACGGATGGTTTGAATGTATTCTTCATTTTTCGTAAGTCCAAGCTTCTTTCGAAGGGAATTCATAAAAACATCGATTACCGATGTGCTGTAATCGAAATGAATATCCCAGACACTTTCAATAATCCGACTACGCCGGCAAACTTCACCTTTATGTCGGAGCAGATATTCGAGCAATGCAAATTCCTTCTGGGTAAGCTGAATCTCTCTGTTTCCCCGGCGTACCTGATGCGTAGATATATTCAATACTATATCTCCAAGTGTAAATAACTCATGATCTCCTGAAACCGGCCTTAGCTGAACCCTTATACGTTCCAGAAGTTCTTCGAAATGAAAAGGCTTTTTAATGTAATCATTGGCTCCTGATTTCAAACCTGAGATTGTATCGTTCACCGTATCCTTGGCTGTAAGGAAAATAACCGGAGTCTGCTTGTTTATTTCACGATACCTTGAACAAACTTCCAAACCATTCATTCCTGGCAACATCCAATCCAATAAGATCAGGTCATAATTGTTGCTTAAAGCCATTTCAAGCCCCTGAAATCCATCAAATGCAACTTGTACAATATAAGATTCTTCTTCCAGACCTTGTTTTAGGAAACTGGCTATACCGGGCTCATCTTCAACAATCAGGATTTTCATTTTACAAAATTAGGTCAACAACCTTAATTTTATCTTTTCAGTATCTTAAGATTTGCTTAGGATTCCCGGATTGATAAAATGTTAGAAACTATATGGCTGAGTAGTATAAATGTAGTCTGATTTTCCGGATTTTGCAAAAAAGTAATCTGACATTAAAAAATGCCGGCACAAAATACCGGCATTTTTGTAATAACACTTCGTTGGATCTTCTATAAAAATGAAACAGCGGATTTAAAACCCAGGAATTATCCCTTATTCTCAATTACTCCATTTTCAAAAACCGGAATTACTCTGGAAGTTCCGATCTGTACTGTGTATTCGGGTAATGGATCAACGCCCAGACCAATCAAACGTTTGTAATGCGAAGTATTGATCAATGACTCTTGAAGTTTGCCTCTATTGGTTTCCCAGATGGAAATTGACAAGTCTGCTTCATCGCCCGTTTTCTGATATTTCCCCGACTGCATCAACAATGAGGTCAGTGCTCCGGCGCACAATGTATCTTCAAAACTGAACAGGTTCTTCCAGCCAGAGCATAAGATTACCACATTTTCATTCTGCATTTTTAGCCATTCAGTCACAGCAGGAATATTGGCGAAAGCTGCGGCAACCACCGGCCCGTTCGCCGAAGCCATTGTCATAGCCACAGTTCCGTTGGTGGTGGAATATGCAAGTGTTTTTCCTTTGATGTCAGGGGTTTTGAAGTCAGCTGCAGAATTGCCGTAATCGGCAAAAGGCAGTCGCAAACCCTCACGCTCAGCGGCTACCGGAAAACCCTGCTTTTTCAGGCTCTCAGCTTCGTTGAGTGAGGAAACCGGAATTACTGCATCCACTCCATTTTCAAAAGCCGACACCAGCGAAGTTGTGAAGCGAAGGATATCAATCACCACAGAAATATGCTTTCCACTTGTTGAACGGTAGGCATATAGAGCCGGACTTAAAATAACTTCGAGGGATTGAGCCATTGGGTTTGCAGATTAATTAAACAGAAATCGCAGACACGCAGTTCATTGCGTATCTGCGAATCAGGCGGAAATTTTCAGATCTGATAAACTACCCTTTATAGAAAGGCAATTTCACAATTTTGGCTTTAATCGCTTTATCGCGGATGCTAATAAAAATCTCAGTATCAGCTTTTGCCATTGCGGTGGGCACATAACCCATTCCGATTGCCTGCTTCAGCGATGGCGACTGTGTACCTGATGTTACTTCACCGATTACATTTCCATCGGCATCCAGAATCGGATAATGCTGACGGGGAATGCCTTTGTCAATCATTTCAAAACCAACCAGTTTTTTAGAAACACCATCTGTTTTATGCTTCAGAAGCGCGGGTTTGTTGATAAAGTCCTTCTCATCGGTAAATTTGGTAATCCAGCCAAGTCCGGCTTCAATGGGAGAAGTTGTATCGTTGATATCGTTTCCGTAAAGGCAGAAACCCATTTCCAGTCGTAAGGTATCGCGGGCTCCGAGGCCGATGGGTTTGATTCCGAATTCAGCACCAGCTTCAAATACTGCTTTCCAGATGGCAGGAGCATCTTCATTGGCAAAATAAATTTCACATCCACCTGCACCAGTGTATCCGGTGGTGGATAGGATCACATCCTTAATGCCGGCAAAGTTTACCTTCTTAAAGGTATAATACTCCATATCTTCAATCGGCGTATCGGTAAGTTTCTGCATGGCTTTCAGCGCAAGCGGACCCTGGATTGCAAGCTGTGAGATTTCATCGGAAGCATTATAAAGAGTAGCGCCCATTTTATTCTGGCTGGTAACCCATGCCCAGTCTTTATCAATGTTTGCAGCATTCACCACCAATAAATAAGTTTCAGCATTTACCCGATAAACCAGCAGATCATCCACAATTCCGCCTTTATCATTCGGGAAGCAGCTGTACTGCACCTTCCCATCGGTAAGTTTTGATGCATCATTCGAGGTAACCCATTGCACAAATTCGAGAGCTTTCGGGCCTTTAACCCAAAATTCGCCCATGTGCGACACATCGAAAACACCCAAAGCCTTGCGCACTGTTTCGTGCTCAGCATTGAGTCCTTCATATTGAACCGGCATAAAAAATCCGGCAAATTCAACCATTTTTGCGCCTGCAGCTTCATGCATTGCAGTAAATGCAGTATATTTCATAACAATAGGATTTAAAGAATTTTGATGCAAACCTACATGTTATTTTGGAATTATCCGATCATAAGCACCAGAAATTAAGCATAAAAGAAATATTTTTAAAAATGTAAGTATGTGAAAAAATAGAGTTATATTTGCAACTTCAAAAACAATTCAACCAGCACTCATCTCTCTTTCACTTTTTATCAGGTTTAACAGATAATTCGGATCGATCCGGAGTGCCCTTCAATTCATCACATTTTTAATCCCACTTTCTTTCAGGATTGCAGCATTAAAAATCTATCATTTTTTTATGTACGATATTATTGAGCTTAACAGCAAGCTTCTCGAAGATCTTAAAGAGATAGCAAAAAAATTAAATGTTCCTAAATTTGACTCAATGGGCAAACAGGAACTAATCTACCAAATTCTTGATTATCAAGCATTAAATCCAACCAAAGAAATGCTTGACAAAGAGAAGGCAGCCAGAGACATCAGGGACAACAAGCACAAAAGGCAAAGAATCCCTAGTGAAAACCCGGGACAAAACAATCCCAGAGACCGCAAACCGGCTCAAGGCAGTCCTATAGCTTCCTCAAACAAGGATAAACCTAAAGATCAGGTTGCCCCAAAGGCTCCGGTAGAGAACAAACCAGTAGCTGCTATACCTGCAACTGACAAACCAGCCGATAACAAACCGGTTGAAAACAAGCCAGCCGAAAGCAAAGGTATTCCAGCTGTCGTCCCCGGCAAGTCAGACCTTGCTTCAAAGAAGAAGCGTGGCAGACCCAAACGTGAACCGTTTGAAAACAAGCCGGTTCCTGTATCAGAATCAAAATCTGACCACATTGACGAGGAAGCCCTCAGGCTCAGTAATGAACCAATAATAGAGGACGTTATTGATGAACCGGAAGTAATCAGGGAAATAGTTACTGAAGTTGAAAATGAGATTTCTCAAACCGAAGTTCCGGTTGAAAACCTTGAAATTCCTTTACGTGAAAAGCCTGCAATGCCTTCGGTATTGCCTCCTCCTCCTCCTCCGGTTGAGCGAATCACTGAAATGGAACCAACTCAGACGAGTCGTCCAGTTTTGGATAGATACGGTCGTGAATACAATCCCAGACAACAGCAGAGATATCCGGAGCGCAAGAGAGAAGAATACTCATGGGAGTTTGATGGTTTTATTTCAACCGATGGTGTACTTGAAATTATGGCCGATGGTTATGGTTTTCTGAGATCATCTGATTACAATTACCTGAATTCACCTGATGATGTTTATGTATCACAATCTCAGATCAAACTTTTTGGTCTGAAAACAGGCGATACTGTTAAAGGAACCATCAGACCTCCAAAAGAAGGCGAAAAATATTTCCCGCTTATCAAAGTTGAGCTGATTAACGGCCGTACCCCTGACGAGGTGCGCGATCGCATTCCTTTCGACTATCTTACTCCATTATTTCCTGAAAAGAAATTTAAACTCACCGGTCATCCGGGAGCAAGTATGTCAACCAGGATAATTGATCTCTTTGCCCCTATTGGCAAAGGTCAGCGTGGACTGATTGTTGCTCAGCCAAAAACCGGTAAAACAGTTTTGCTGAAAGAAATCGCAAACGCCATCGCAGCCAATCATCCCGAGGCTTATCTTATTGTACTTCTGATTGATGAAAGACCAGAGGAAGTTACCGATATGGCTCGCAGCGTAAGGGCTGAAGTAATTGCTTCCACTTTCGACGAACCAGCTGACAGGCATGTAAAAATTGCCAATATCGTACTTGAAAAAGCCAAACGTCTTACCGAGTGCGGTCACGATGTTGTTATTCTGCTCGACTCAATCACCCGATTGGCCAGAGCTTACAATACCGTATCTCCTGCTTCAGGAAAAGTACTTTCAGGTGGTGTTGAAGCCAATGCACTACAAAAACCCAAACGTTTCTTCGGGGCAGCCCGTCAGATTGAAAACGGAGGTTCTTTAACCATTATCGCAACCGCACTTACCGAAACCGGTTCCAAAATGGATGAAGTAATTTTCGAAGAGTTCAAAGGAACAGGTAACATGGAATTGCAGCTTGACCGCAAACTTTCAAACAAAAGGATTTATCCTGCCATTGATATTGTGGCTTCAAGTACCCGCCGTGAAGATTTGCTTCTTGATAAAGAAACACTGCAACGCATTTGGGTTCTGCGCAACCACCTTGCTGATATGAATCCATTGGAATCTATGGAATTCCTGAAGGACAGAATGAAATACACCAACTCTAACGAAGAGTTTCTGGTATCAATGAACGGATAAAACCGAATTCTTATTCTAAAAAAAGCCCCGGACAACCGGGGCTTTTTTTAGTTTATGTCATGATATTTTTGCAGGCAAATGGCCGTTAGTAATCATGAGTTAGAATTTCATAATGTTGAACTCTATTGAACGGAATAGTGAAGCCTGCCTTGCACATGCACGACAGGCTTCAAATGAAAATCCGGATTAAGATTAAACACCCATTTTTGCCAAAGCATCCAAAGAATTTACAAGTAAAGCTTTGGTATAGCGATAATTATGTGCACCATAACTATGATCGTAATGAACCAACTTCAGATTCAGAATAATCCCCAACTGATCCTGTGTGAGTGTAGCAGGAACTGCTACATATCCTTCAACATCAAGCAGTCCCATTGCTTTGAGTTCTGTCTCAAGTTCCAGCTCAAGAGCAGCAATTTCAGCTCTGTTGGCATCAAACATAGATTTAACAACTGCAGCATCTGTATGGCATCCTGAAACGGTGCAACCAGTAAGCAGCTTTGATGTTCCGTTGTAGGTTATGCTCATCTGGTGTCCACCGGCTTTTAAGCCAACCGGAGCTCCATCCATATGACAGGTTACACAACCGTTGGTAACTGCCTGGGTATGTGGCGAATTTGAATAAGGCATCGGGCCAGCAATTTCATACGCACCTTTTCCAATGAACATATTAGCCTGAGGACCATAATGCGGGCCATACCTTTTATTTGTAATCTGAACAGGATCACCTCCCGCAACAGGATAAGGGGTAACTGCACGTCCCTGATGACAGTTGGCACAAGTATTTGAAGTACCGTAATTGTATTGAGCGGCTGGGCCGCCCATTACCATTGCAACTGCTCCACTGCCTCTTAAAGCATAATCAGCAGGTGAATAGGTTTCATGAATTTTATGACAGGTACGGCAATTTATAATTGCAGGTGATGTAACAGCTGCAATCTGACCACTATCAACCATAAGCCTGAAACCCTGACTGGTATGACATTGTGCACAACCCACAGCACTTCGGTCAACATTGGCGCCACTTCCGTGGGCTGAATTTGCAAACTGATGAACCTTTGTCAAAAGATCGTCAGAAAAGTCGTGGCATTTTACACAGGAAGCATCAGCGTTAAGTCCGTCTTCTCCATCCTTTCCGGAAGGTCCTTCGGGTCCGGTTTTCGTACAACTACTGATCATGACAAAACTCAACACAAAAAGTGCAGTTGTCGCTAAAGTAAGTAAGGAAATTTGTCGTTTCATTTTTTTAATTTTTGTGATTGTTTGTGTGATTGTGTGTGTGAGGTTTAATTAGTTTTACCTGAGTCTTCAGATGGTGATTCATTTTCAGATTCAGAAGAGTTATTTTTCTCATCATCATGTACTTCGTGATAACCGGTTATCATACTCTTCATGTTACTGGAAACAGAATGACCCACGGTAATGAAATACAAATGAATGACCAGGAAAATCGATATCAGGAAACCTGCAGCAACATGCAACAGGCTGGTAAGCAGAATTCCGCTGTATCCGAAAACATTTAAAATAATTGTTTCGGGGTATAGCAATGCCCAGCCGGTAATAAATGTTACCGGAGTGATGGCATGTTGAATCACATTGTATGTGATCTGCTGAATGGGATTGAATTTACGTTCTGCATTTACAGGAAACGGACTCGGCTCCCCTCTGAAAATCCCAAACATATAATATCTGGCCTGCTGATAGAAGGCTTTTACAAAGCCCTGTTTCATAACGTAATGCCTGCCGATAGAAGTAAAAAGGATTCCCAGAAAAAAGTAAAAATAGGAAAGGGTCAGAAGAATTCCTGAAATGTTGTGCACACTTACTGCAATATCAAATCGTATTAAAGGATAATTGGGATTGGAATATTGCATACTGATACCTGTAAGTATAAGAGCCAGCATCAGAACAGCATTTACATGATGCCAGATTCTTAACCAAAGCGGGTAGAGATATATTTTTTTAGTTGCCATGTTTTCTGTGCCTGTTTATGTACCTTAAAGTTGCGTGAATTGCAATCCCGATCAGTACCATGATAAAAATCACAATGCTGGCCACATTCAGGTAATAATTACGGTTTGCTCCTATCAGATACGCTTCGTTCATTATAACGCCATTGTAAAAGCCGAGTTTGCTTCGTTTTTCAACTGCCTGATGCTTGTAAAGAGAAGCCATCAGTATGGAATTGGTTGAATGGCATTCCACACAGTTTCTCACCGACTGATCGGCAGGAAGCACCAGATGGGCCACCATAATGCTGTCGTTGTTTGCAGAATGACAGTCAATACATCTTACTTTTCTGAAATGAAGACTCTGATTTGGCAACCAATCGTGACTCTTAATCAGATCGGGCAATTCCTTTTCAATAAGTACAGCATAGTTGTTGATGTTGCCATGACAGGTAAGACAAGCAGCATTGTTACGTGCTACCCTGTTTATAAGTTGTCCGGGCATTTTATCAGAAAGTCGGTAAGTATGCGGATTGTGGCAACTCCAGCAGGTGAATTCGTCGCCCAGCTCAGTTGCATGAATGCTTTTCAGATACTCCTCTTCAATGGTTTCAAAATGAAACGAAGCGTAGGTTTCGTCTCCGCCATGACAATCCATGCAGTTGTAGTTGGCTTCAAACTTCGTACTCACAGGATGAGGATGAATATTGTAATCGGCTGAATGGCAATCGGTACATTTAAATCCACCATGTGTTGCACTCTTATACTCAACAGGATCTATCTGTAGCTCGCTATGCATTTTCATTGTTACAGTTTCTCCCGAAACAGTATCAGTTATCTGATACCTATGCGAACTATGGCAAACAAGACATTGCAGGCTTTCTTCATCAATAGTGGCTTCAGGCTTATCGGCGGCCACAGTTGAAAAGAAAACAGCGAAAAGTACCGGTAGCATAAGCATACCCGAAAACAGGGATATTTTAGCTGCACCTTTTCTGAACCAATCTTTCATTGCATTTCCAACTTTAGTAATTTGAGCAAGTATTCAGTACTTTTAAACAGTGCTGTTTCTTAAATTGAGATTAAAACCAGAGCTGAAAACTACTGGATTCAGCTCTGGCTTTTATACCTATTTCTTCATTGCACGCATATAGTAAACCACAGCCCAACGATCGCCTTCATCGGCAATTTTCTTTTCGAAATTGGGCATTTCATCGCGTCCTACGAATGACTGATAATAAATTTCGCCATCAGCCTGATCCTGAAAAGCTTTGGAAGAGAAATCTCCGGTACTTGTTTTCAGGTTCTTTGCTTTTGGACCATCACCAAGACCTTTAGTTCCATGACATGAGCGGCAATGCTGATTATATAATTCTTTGCCAACTGTATTAATCGAAGGATCTCCGGCCTTAATTGTGCTTTTCATGGCTTTATATTTAGCAGGAATAACCCAGGGTTCATTGGCTTTCTGCGTCATGGCAAGATTGAGAGTAACAAATGCCAGAGCGGCCAGAACAATTGAAAGGAGTTTAAGTGAGTTTTTCATCTTTGTTGATGTTTTAGGTTAAAAAAATAGATTAGAAATTCCACAAACGGGTTATGTTTAACCCGAGAATGATGTTGCCTTTGAAAAATTTATTCTTATTGTACAAAATATTTTCCTGAGGGATAATTCCCTGCGATGAACCAAGGTAAACATGGAAAGCATGCGTGCTGGTAGCAACTTCGAGACCTATGCAGATATTGGCTACCGGCGGCAAATCCTGTTCATCATTCACATCTTTGCGATATTCTGAAATTCCCTGAATCTGCAATGGGAAATCTCCAGAAATTATCAATGAACTCTGCGGTGAGAATTTATAACGACCAGCTAAAGAAATTGCAAACCGGTCATGATCAACCAATGAATCGGTTGAATTATAATGAGTGAAAGATGGAGCAACCTGAAGTGATATTTTATCATTGAACCGCCTGGAGATTAATATTTGCGTAAAATAAGACAACCTGTTGGTAAATTTGTAGTTATTACCAAATTTTGAATCTGCACTTCCATCAATGCCAATAACCTCGTAAACAGAGATCGTTACTGGTATCTTGTTTGATCGGGTTTGCTGAAGCACATTATACTTCAACTGAATATCCTGCATTTTATTAAATTTTGTAGCACCGATACCAACCATCAGATTATCCAGAATGCTGTAATTTAATCCCATACGAATATTTGACGGAGCCCAGATACCATATAAATCGGTGATCCCGTTTTCGACAGATCCGAACCTATGCTGAATAACCATCTCCAGGGTTTTTGATGGCTGAAGGGTTGTGGTGGCGCCATCGAACAGCAAACCACTTTCAAAAGCGGCGCGTGCCGGCCGTTCTTTAGGTTTTTCAGTTACCTCTTCTTCCTGTGCAAACGCTACATTCTGAGCCAGCAACAAACCAATAACGACCGTTGCAAAAATTCTGAGTATATTTTTCATGGGCTTCATAAAATTTTCCCTTGTCAGTAATTGATTGTTTAATTGTTCTTTGCTCCCTGTGTAATCCAGGCAAGAATGAGTTTTGCCTGATCAGAATTTGAGTAATTTTTCATACTTCCGGTTGTCATGCTCTTATACAAAATGCTGTTGGCCGGATTAGCTGTGTCAATCTGATTCAGACTCATCAGACTGGCATAAGCCCCTGCAGGTGTCAGATCAGGAGGAACTGCGCCGGCTGAATGACAGCCTGAAAAATTACAGCTTGTATTAAAAATCGGAATGATTTTTCCGGAAAACAATACTTCCTCTGTTACTGGTGTTCTGTCAGGTTCAACCACTTCGTATTCACACCCACCTAAAATCACCAGAAATAAAGCGGAAAATAGCATTATCAGGCTTCCTTTTTTTGCTTGGTTTTTTTTCATAATCTTAGATTCAGTTTGATATATCAAAGAAAGTATTTATATGACTATGAATATCTAAAAGATTAATGATATATTTGCGATATCTAAAGTGACTTAAGTCTGTTTTTGAATGACATAGATCATCACTATTAATGACTTACATTCTCATTGAATTATTTCAGGCTGGATTTATCACCTGCCTTTCAAAAAAAATATTTACTTTAAACAAAAACAATAATGGCTAATATATTGCAAGCCAACTGCATGATGTGTCGGATGAGGTCCGATATCTTCAATACGCTTAACGAATCAGAACTGCATCGTGTTGATGATTGTCGGGTAAGTATCAAATATCATCAGGGCGAAATAATATTTAAACAGGGCTCACCCTGTCATGATTTTGTTTGTGTGACTTCAGGTCTGGTAAAATTATATCTGGAAGGAGAAGGAGACCGTAGAATTATTATTGGTTTTGCCCGTCCGGTTGATTATATATTTGTGCCTGGAGCATTCAGCGATAAGCGCCATCATTTTACAGCGGTTGCCTGCGAGGAAAGTACAGCCTGCCTGGTAGAAGTAGATATAATTCAGGATTTACTTAAAACCAATCAGGAATTTGCTTCAAGTTTTATGACAAAGGTAAGTGAGCAGGCGATACAATTATTTGATCAGCTTACCAGTTTTACTCAAAAACAAATGCCCGGCCGTATGGCGGAAGTTTTAATTTGCCTTTCGCAGAAAATTTATCAATCGAATCCGTTTATAACATCACTTTCAAGACAGGACATAGCTGACATGTCGGGCATGACAAAGGAAAGTGCAATCAGAATTATGAAAACATTCAAAGATGACGGACTGATTCTTGCAGAAGGCAATTCAATAGAAATTCTTGATTTTGCGAAGCTTGAGACTATAAGCCGCAATGGTTAAAAAAACAAGAATATACAGGTATTCTATTGACTATCAATAGGAAAACAGATTCACATTACTGGTTCCGCCGGGAAACACAGTAAAAGTATTTTCAATGGTGTACATTGCCCTCTCTGCATTTTTTGAGCGATAAATCACCCTGTAATTGCCGGGCTGCAACACAAGGGTTTCCTGAAGAATATTCTCCCTGAGATCATAAATCCACTCAAGTGTTTTCCCGCGCTCTACATATAAACTACCGAACCCGTTTACACTTTTACGGATTACAACAATACCGGGCAGTGGTATATCGATGGTGGTTGTTTTTCCCTGACTGATTTTTACATCACTCATATAAATTCTCGGAAGTGTCAGTATTTCAAGATCATAATTTCCGCAAAGATATTTTTTGTTGTCGCCAAAATTCTGGACATTAAGGGTTTTACTATTGCCATGGCGACGAACAACAGCAAACAGATTCTTTACAATTCTATCGTTTGATCCAACCCTTAAGTCAAGATAGCCCTGAGGAGTACTCAGTATTGCTGTCATATGAGTTCCCGGAGTAAGGGTAATACTGTCAAGATAAACCGGAGGTAATGTGTGTACCACCAGATCGTACGTAATCATGGGGTCCATCACCAAAGTATCGGGAACACCACGATTATTCATTGTGTGAATAAAATTGTACTTGATTTTTCCTGTAGCATGATCGTAAAACGTCATGTTTACATTGGTTTCAGTCGGTTTATTGTTGATATCCAGCAAATTAATCTGCATGGTGGTTGAGTTCAGGGCTTGAAGTATTACTGTATTCAGCGCTTTCTGAAAAGCAAGTTCGCTTGAAGCATCAAAAAAAGTTCCTACACAATTAAAAGCATCTTTAAAATCCCTTCCTATACCAATAATAAATGGTTTCATGGCAATTCCATGTTTTTGCAATTCAATGGAGGCAGCACAGGGGTCTCCACCACACTCTTCAATACCATCAGTTATCAGAATAATTATATTCCGGCAATTCTCACATGGCGGAAAATCATGAACGACCTGTTGTAATGAATAGGCAATAGGTGTAGTACCTCTGGGCGTAAGATCCAGAATTTTATTTTTTATAAGAGGGATATTTCCCGGTGCAAAAGGCACTTCCAAACGGGTATCATAACAATCGGGAGGTGGGTAGTTCTTTTGGTGACCATATACCCTCAGGGCAATTTCAAGATTCTTGTAGCCCGATAAGCTATCAAGCAAATTGACCATCAGCTTTTTGGCAATAGTTATGCGCATATCGCTTTGCCACCTGGCATACATACTCTGTGATGCATCAAATACAAATAGAATACGGCTCAATGGCTCTTTATCCTTGGATCCCGGTTTTGCAGATTGCTGTGCATGCAAAACCATCGGCAGCAAAAAAAACAGAAACAGTAATTTTCTCACCATTGATGCTTTCAATTTCTCTTTTTTTTAAAAGCGTTTCAGCAGTCCTGTTTATTGTCAGGGCTTAAAATAATTTATAGAATGATGCGAAAATAGCCCATTTTGATCTTTGATCAGTCATATAATTAAAAAAAAATGAAAAACACTTATACCGATTAGGTGTACTTTTGCCGTTGTAAGGCTATGAATCACTTTTAATCAGTACGCTCAAATTGCTAAAACCAGGAATACCAATGAAGAAATCAGGTTTCTATATAATTCTTTTCGCAGGTTTATTCTGCTTTTCACCGTTTATACATTCACAGTCAGTTTTTATAGATCCCTCGTCAGCATGGGTTGATTCTGTTTTTAATAGTCTTACACCTGATCAGAGAATTTCACAGCTAATGATGATCAGAGGTCATTCAAACAAGGACGAGAAATACAATCAGGAACTTATTCTTCTTGCCAGCGAACTGAATGTTGGCGGAATTTGTTTTTTTCAGGGAGGACCGGTCAGACAGGCAAATCTGACCAACCGTCTTCAAAAAGCAGTGCGCACTCCTATGCTTGTATCAATTGATGGTGAATGGGGTTTGGGGATGAGACTTGATAGTGTCGCAAATTTCCCAAAACAGATGACTTTGGGAGCCATCAGCGACAACAGCCTGATTTACAATATGGGAACCGAAATCGGGCGTCAAATGAAAAGACTTGGCATCCACATAAATTTTGCGCCTGTTGCTGATATCAACAACAATCCACTTAATCCGGTGATAAATGCCCGCTCATTTGGCGAAGACAGACAATTGGTGGCTGAGAAATCTTTCTGGTATATGAAAGGAATGCAGGATCAGGGTGTGATTGCGGTTGCCAAGCATTTTCCCGGACACGGGGATACCGGAAATGACTCGCACTACACCCTTCCGGTTATTGATAAACACATTTCTTCCATCGATTCAACAGAACTCTATCCGTTCAATTACCTGATTCAAAGGGGCCTCAAAGGAATGATGATTGCCCACCTCAGGATTCCTGCGATGGATACGGCAGCCAAATCAATTTCATCGCTGTCGAAACCTATAATTACAGGAATTCTTCGCGAAAAGATGGGATTTGATGGTATGGTAATTACCGATGGCATGGAAATGAAAGGGTTGAAAGACTATGCAGATCCTGCACTGGTTGAAGTTATGGCGCTCGAAGCAGGTAATGATATTCTGTTGCTTCCGGTGAATCCCCGGATGGCTCTGATAAACATCAGAAAAGCAATTGACAGCGGCCTCATCAGTCAGGAGTTAATAGATACCAAATGCCGCAGGGTGCTGAAATGGAAATTCGAAAGCGGACTTTCGCAATACCAGGCTATTCAACTAAAAAACCTGAATCAGGAGCTCAATTCACAGTTTGCAGAACAAACCACTTTCAAGGCAAACGCTGCAGCCATCACACTGGTTTCTGATCCATCAGGATTAATTCCTTTGGAGGCGCTGGACACACTCAGAATTGCCAGTCTGGTAATCGGCGATCTTAGATTTACCCCTTTTCAGCAAAGGCTTGACGATTACGCACCCATCACACATTTCAACTTGAGTAAAGAGCCCGGGAAAGCCGAGCGCGACTCAGTGATGCGTTTGCTGGAACCCTTTAACCTTGTGATTGCAGGGTATGTGCAAACCAGCGACCTGCCACAGCGAAACTTTGGCATGAGCTTTCCGGGGGCCTGGGTAGCAGATTCAATATCAACAACAAAAAAAACCATATTGTGCCTGTTTACAAGCCCATACAGTATTGGAATGTTCACACGTGCCAACAATATGGCATCGGTTTTTGTCTCTTATCAGGACAATAAAACGATGCAGGAACTTACTGCACAAGCCATTTTCGGAGGCATTCCAATCACAGGAAAATTACCGGTATCCTCCGGAACAACCTGGCTGGCAGGAACCGGAATAATCAAAGAAAACAGCACCAGGCTTGCTTTTGTTGCTCCTGAAATGGCAGGTGTATCTTCAGACAAGCTTAAAGAAGTGGATAAAATTGTGATGGAAGGAATTAACGGGCAGGTATATCCCGGAGCACAGGTGGTGGTAATCAAGGATAATAAAGTTATTTACCGGAAAGCATTTGGCAGTCCCACTTATGCATCAGATAAAGTCCTGCTCAATGACGATCTGTTTGACCTTGCATCACTCACCAAAATACTGGCAACAACCCTTACAGCAATGAAACTCAGTGGTGACGAATTGCTGGATCCCGACCGAAAGCTGAGCCATTACTACAAACCTTTGCAGCATACCAACAAGAACCATGTAATCATCAGGGATATTCTTGCGCATCAGGCAAGATTTCAGCCGTATATCGCTTTTTGGAAAGCTGCAATGACAAACAAGGAACTCAATCCGGATCTATTCGGCAAACATTACAGCATCAATTATTCTCATCGTGTGGCCGATGGTATCTATCTGAAAGATGAATATCCCGAAGTAATTATCGATTCAATCATTAAGTCTCCTTTGTTATCAAAAACGGAGTATAAATACAGTGATCTTGGATTTATTTTACTTGGAAAGGCTTTTGAGGAAATTACAAGTCAACCGTTCAGTAGTTATGTACAACGAAATTTCTACAACAAACTGGGTCTGCGCACCATGGGTTTTCACCCCCGCGAACGATTCAGCATCACCCGTATTGTACCAACCGAGAACGATACTATATTCAGGAAACAACTGGTTCTTGGAGATGTGCATGACCAAACAGCAGCAATGCTGGGTGGTGTGGCTGGTCATGCAGGTTTATTTTCTGATGCCCTGGATGTTGGAATAATCATGCAGATGCTGCTTAACGACGGAGTTTACGGTGGCGATACCTTACTGAATGCAGAAGTAATACACGACTTTACTGGAGTGCAGTATGTGATTGAGAAAAACCGTCGGGGTGCCGGATTTGACAAACCTGCATTGTTCCCCACAGAATCTTCGCCTGCCTGTAAATCCGCATCAAAGCGCAGCTTCGGACACAGTGGATTTACAGGAACATACACCTGGGCCGATCCTGAAAACGGGCTGATATATGTATTTCTGAGCAACAGGATCCACCCTGATGCCGCAAATACCAAAATAACAAAACTGAATATCCGTACCCGGATTCATCAAGCGATTTATGAGGCCATCGAACATGAAAAACCAAAAGAAAAACTGTCAATAAGCACTTCTGACTAAACGGCACGATTTTAGACCTTCGATTAATAAATAAACATTTCTGCAAAATTTACGGCAAACAAGAAATAAACCTGTAAATTTGACAGTATCAAACTTCTCAACCATGCAAAACGAATTCAGAAAGTATGCCACACGTCATCATGGCATCAGCAGTTTATCACTCGACCGTTTCACTTCACAGGTATCCGGATACATTTCGCCAACCATTATCGAAGAGCGCCAGCTTAACATAGCCACCATGGATGTGTTTTCGCGCCTCATGATGGATAGAATTATATTTCTGGGCGTTCCTGTTGACGATTATGTTGCCAACATTATTCAGGCTCAGTTGCTCTTTCTTGAGTCGGTTGACCCGAAAAAGGATATACAGATATACCTGAATACACCCGGAGGATCGGTATATGCAGGACTTGGGATTTACGACACCATGCAATACATAGCCCCCGATGTGGCAACCATATGTACCGGCATGGCAGCTTCGATGGGTGCAGTATTGCTTTGTGCCGGCGCTCCCGGAAAACGCACAGCACTTAAACACTCCCGCGTTCTTATTCATCAGCCCATGGGAGGCGCGCAGGGTCAGGCTTCTGATATCGAAATTACAACCCGTGAAATCGTGAAGCTAAAAAAGGAACTCTATGACATTATTGCAGAACACTCCGGGCAAACCTTCAAAAAGATCGAAAAAGATTCTGACCGCGATTACTGGATGACAGCAACTGAGGCCAAAGATTACGGAATGATTGACGAAGTGCTTGTAAGGGGCAAAAAATAACAGTTTCTCTGTTGCTTTCCCCTTAACACTGACATATCGGAAAACCTGCAGCCAGAACCATACATTCAGAGCCATTAAATACTTCAATGGCTCTGAATTTTTCTATTTGTATTTCTTTTGGATTACGAATTGGCTTATACTTACTTAGTTTTCATTAACTTTGCAAAGAATAAGGCAATCCGATAATTTAGTTTGCCATTGCATTGATTATCATCTAATTATCAATATCACCATGCCTAAAAAGGAAGAAAGATGTTCATTTTGTGGAAGAGCGCGAAGTGAAACCAATATGCTCATTTCGGGCATAGATGCTCATATTTGCGATTATTGTGTTGATCAGGCGCAGGAAATTCTGGTAGAAGAGACAAAAACCGGTAAGAAAAAAGACTTCTCTAAAGTTAAATTACATAAACCCTCCGAAATAAAGCAATATCTCGATCAATATGTAATTGGTCAGGATGATGCCAAAAGAGTTCTCGCTGTTGCAGTTTACAACCATTACAAAAGAATTGACCAGCCTGCCACACGCGATGATGTGGAGATAGAAAAATCGAATATAATTCTTATTGGTGAAACCGGAACCGGCAAAACATTGCTTGCACGGACCATCGCCAAATTGCTGCACGTTCCTTTTTGTATTGCCGATGCAACCGTTCTTACCGAAGCCGGTTACGTAGGCGAAGATGTTGAAAGCATTCTTACCCGCCTGCTTCAGTCAGCTGATTATGATGTTGCTGCTGCTGAAAGAGGCATAGTTTTCATCGATGAAATTGATAAAATTGCCCGTAAAAGCGATAACCCCAGCATAACCCGGGATGTTTCAGGCGAAGGAGTTCAACAGGCTATGCTGAAGCTTCTGGAAGGTACCATTGTTAATGTACCTCCACAAGGAGGCAGGAAACATCCCGAGCAAAGGATGATACAAATCAATACCCAGAATGTGTTGTTTGTTGCCGGTGGTGCTTTTGATGGCATTGACAAAAAAATTGCTTCGCGCATGCAAACCAATGTTATCGGATATTCAGCCGGAAAAGAGCAGGAAGAGATTGACAGAAGTAACCTACTACAATACATAGCTCCTCAGGACTTGAAAAGCTTTGGACTTATTCCGGAACTGGTTGGCCGTTTGCCAGTGGTTACCTACCTGAGCCCGCTTAGCCGCGATGTCCTCATCAAAATTCTGACCGAGCCCAAGAATTCTCTGGTAAAACAATTTGTCAAGCTGTTTGAAATGGATGGAATTAAACTCTCATTTCAGCCAGATACATTCGAGTACATCGTTGACAAAGCCATTGAATTTAAACTCGGAGCCCGCGGTTTACGCTCAATGATGGAAGCCATTCTAATGGATGCCATGTTTGATCTGCCGACCAACGATTCAATCAAAGTTCTTGCAGTAACCCGCCAGTATGCCGAGGAAAAACTCAGCAGATCTAACATTTCAAAGCTTAGGGTTGCCTGAAGTAATGATAAAATTCTAAGGTTATTCTTTTGATAAGGTGTTCAAAGTCTTTTGCAACATTTAAGGCAGTTCTGCGTTTAAGAATTTCGGCATTGTATTTGCTAAATGACTGTAAATCTAAAATTCATAGGGGCATGAAACGCCTGATCATATTTACAACCTTACTGATCTCCTTCTGCCTTCAGTCCGAAGCTCAAAACATTGATCTGATTGTGGTTAGAGCCAAAGTTATTGATGGTGACACCATACCGCAAATGTACCTGCCCGAAGTCAATGTGCTGGGATATATTATTTTTAAAAGCCCTGCTGATCAGCGGCGCTTCGAAAAACTGGTAAGAAATGTAAAGAAAGTCTATCCTTATGCCCGGCTGGCAGGCATCAAGCTGAATGAGTACGATGCACTGATGGCTGGTCTCACCGAAAAAGAACAGCGAAAGTTATTCAAAAGAGCTGAAGACGAGCTGAAGGCCGAATTTGGTGAAGAATTAAAATCACTGAACTTTACACAGGGAAAAATACTTCTTAAGCTTGTTGACCGGGAAACCGGAACACCCACTTATCATATTGTAAAAGAATTGAGAGGGAGTATCACAGCTTTCTTCTGGCAAAATTTAAGCCGGCTTTTTGGCTATAATCTCAAAGAAAAATACGATCCAGAAGGCAAAGACCGCGACATTGAAGCCATTGTGAAGATGATTGAAAACGGAATGATCTGACATTTGCATCGTTTGGCTCAATGCATAGATTCCAATTGATATCTGAAATCCTAAACAGAATTAAGCGGAGATCACCAAAAAGAAAATCAGGAATTAAACGCCCACCCTACTTTCCTCTGCCCTGAAGCACAATCAATACCGTGTAAATCAGGATTTTAAAATCCATGGCAAGCGACATATTTTCGATATAGAGAATATCAAACTTGAGTCGTTCAACCATTTCATCTACATTCTCAGCGTAGCCGTACTTAACCTGTCCCCAGGAAGTTATACCGGGTTTTACCTTTTGTAAAAGTCTGTAATGCGGAGCGCGCTGTATAATCTGATCAATAAAGTACTGACGCTCGGGTCTGGGTCCTACCAGCGACATATCGCCTAAAAGCACTGACCAGAACTGAGGAATCTCGTCAAGTCTGACTTTTCGCAGGAATCTGCCAAAAGGAGTAATGCGTGGATCTTCCTTTGATGACAATTGCGGCACTCCATTCTGCTCCGCATCAATATACATGCTACGGAATTTGATCATACTAAAAGGCTTCCCTTGCTTACCTATGCGGGGCTGCCTGTAAAAAACCGGTCCTTTTGATGTCGCTTTCACACCAATAGCCACGCCAATGTATGCAGGTATAAGAATAATCATGGCAATGATTGATGCACCAATATCGATTATCCGCTTTACCGATTGTTGCCAGGCAGGCATCAGATCGGGCGAAATCTGCAGCAGAGGTGCATGAAAAATAGAAGTGGACCGGATGGTGCCCAAAAGATAATCCTGCATATCCGGAATTACCTTTATCACAACATTGGTATCTTCAACCTCAGTAATGATCTGTTCAATGGTTTTCACCTCGGAACGCTCTATCGCTATGATTACCTCTTCCACCTTATACTCCTTTATTATCTGTTTTAAATCACTTATCTGCCCCAGATGCTTCAGAAACATCTCAAGTTTATAGTCTTTATAGGGTGCAGCATTTACGAACCCCACAAACTTGTTTCCACTTGATTTTTCCTGATTTTCAATTTCATTATATATTGAAATGGCATTGCCATTGCTACCAACGATGATTGTGCTGAATCCTATGGTTTTGTGATGAATTTTATAGGCAGTTATAGATGTGAGTATCAACCGCAGCAGGTATGTAGGGATAAAATGAAGCCCGAACAAAACCAATACCGATTCGTAATAATTCCTGTATGATACGATGGTATCATCAAGAATAAGTGCGAAAAAAAGTATAATGACTCCTAAAATGGTAATCTGAAGTGTTTGTCCCAATTCCTTAAGACGGGCTTTGCGGTAAATCCGTCGGTAAGTACCTATCATAATGTAGAGGCATAACCAGAAAATAGGGATAAATATTAATCCGTAAATAAGATTGGGATCTTTGTAAATGACTTCAGGATATTCAAATACATTTGGATCAATGGTGTATTTCCTGTAAATGAAGAAAAGTCCCCAGGCCAGAATGGCTGAAATCAAATCGGCAATTACGTAACGTGCTACTTGTAAATTTCTATTCATTTTACCGTATTAAAATGAACCAGTTTCAGGTTATCAAGCAATATGGTGGCCTGTTCGTTTCCTTGGTCAGTCTGAGCCCCGATAAATATTCTGAACTCGGTAGCGCCAGGTGTATCGTATTTTGGAACCGTAAGGTTTACGTAGATTTTATTCCATTCATCACTTTTGTTCAGCACCAGCAATGGTCGTTGAACCTGCATGCCATTCGTTTTATAAAATACCCCAACCACGATCGAGTTGGTGGTTTTAAAATTCATTTCCAGAAAAACTTCAGAGCCTGCAGCCGGAAATTCATAGGTTTCGCGGGTAACAACTTCAAAAATGGAAGTATCAGAAGTCAGCTGAATTAAACCTGAAAAAGAGTTTGATTCTCCCGGCATAGAAAATACAAGAGCGGGATCGCTGGTTCGCTGCAATGCTACGGTGCTTTTGGATGTGGTGTCCATTGTCAGCCCTGATAGCTCAAAACCTTCCAGCCATGGGAAAGTTACATTGGTTCTATAGCGTGTATTTATGGGAGAAAGCGAAACAGCACTGTCTTTTACCAGCCGAACTTGTCTGGTTACCGGAAGCAGGTATGGGTAAATTGCGCGTGTACTGGCAATTCCGTTGATTTTTATGCCCGGGCGAATGGTAATATTCTGGTTGCCTTCGGTAAGAATCGGAACCCTTGCCGGAAGCTCAAAGGCACCTATGAGCGTTTCATCCACATAAACCCAGGCATCTGAAATTTTATGCGATGCAGTACCCTGCCCGTAGTCGGTGGTGATGCTGAACTGGTCAATGGTGACATAGGATGGCACCAATACCGAATCTTTATCATTATCACAACCGGATAATAATACAGCTAGTAAGCATACTTGTAAAAATGGAAATACTGAACGTAAACAACCTCTCATAATAACCCGATTAATCCATTATTACCTTAACGTGAAATGAACGCAGACAGCCTGCGAATATTGCCTGAAAAAGTAAGAATTATGAAAAAAAAATTAACTATTGACCCTGAGCTTTTTACAAAACATTTGAAGCATTTTTCATCTTCTCAATAATTCGGTATGCAAGGTCGAGGGCAGCGTAACCATCATTGATGGTAACCGGAGGCGGGGTGTTGTTTATAATTGCATCGGCAAAACTTTCCAATTCGGTTTGTATGGCGTTGATATTTGTGATTTCGGGTTTGTCAAAAAGTATTTGTTTGGGCTGTTTTCCTGGTCCAAGGTCGAGTATCATGGCCATTGGATCAGCAGTTGCAGGATCTACGCCTTTCATACGGATGATTTCAGCAGATTTTTCGAGAAAATCAACCGCAATGTATGCATCGCGCTGAAAGAATCTGCTTTTACGCATATTTTTCATCGATATACGGCTGGCTGTCAGATTGGCAACACAGCCATTATCAAACTCAATTCTTGCATTTGCTATATCCGGGGTATCGCTTACCACAGAAACACCACTTGCACTTACTTTATGTATGCCTGACTTTACGATGCTCAGCACGATATCAAGATCATGGATCATCAGGTCGAGAATAACCGGAACATCGGTGCCACGCGGATTAAACTGCGCCAAACGGTGTGTTTCGATGAACATTGGATTGTCGATAAACGGAGCCGCAGCGATAAATGCCGGGTTGAAACGCTCAACATGCCCAACCTGAACCTTAACACCTGCTTCACCGGCAAGTTCTATCAACTCGCGGGCTTCTGCCGGAGTGGTAACGATAGGTTTCTCAATAAACACATGCTTGAATTTCTTCAGCGACCTGGAAGCGCAATCAAAATGCGAAAGTGTCGGTGTAACAATATCAACCACATCCACGGCATCAATCAGTTCATCTATTCCTGAAAAAGCAGGAATCCCAAAATCTTCAGATACTTTTTTTGCATTTTCTTCATCTGCATCATAAAATCCAACAAGTTGGTATTTAGCTGTTTGCTTGATGCACTTGAGGTGAATTTTTCCTAAATGGCCTGCTCCGAGAACTCCGATTTTAAGCATATTGCAAATTTGAATTGATGGTTGGTTAGTAAAACACTGCGAAATTACTAATTTTGACCACAATTCATAAAAACATAAGCAATTACATGACCGGGAAAATATTTACCGATACATTTCGTCACAAAGGATTAAGAAAGAAGCTGGTAGAAGTTGTCAGGCAAAAAGGCATTACCGACGAAAATGTGCTGAAAGCAATGGAAATTGTTCCAAGGCATTGGTTCTTTGACTCCGGGTTTATGGAATTTGCTTACGAAGACAAGGCTTTCCCGATCGGGGCGGGACAAACCATTTCGCAACCTTACACCGTTGCATTTCAAACTCAGCTTTTGCAGGTTAAGCGTGGTGACAAGATCCTTGAAGTCGGCACCGGGTCAGGATATCAGGCAAGTATTCTTTATCAGATGGGTGCCAAAGTGTTTTCGATTGAACGCCAAAAAGCACTTTATTCGAAATCAAAAATCATGCTGCCGGAAGCCGGTTTTATGATAAAGGTTTTCTTTGGAGATGGTTACAAAGGATTGCCAACCTTTGCTCCTTTCGATAAAATAATTGTTACTGCAGGCGCGCCATTTATTCCCGAACAACTCACCGCTCAATTAAAACCTGGCGGTATTCTGGTGATTCCGGTGAATGAATCGGATGCCCAGACCATGACCACCGTTACAAAGCTTACTGATTGCACGCTTGAAACCATGCAGCACGGCCGATTCA
The DNA here is from genome assembly GCA_002412885.1 of Bacteroidales bacterium UBA5197. Taxonomy (GTDB): domain Bacteria; phylum Bacteroidota; class Bacteroidia; order Bacteroidales; family Lentimicrobiaceae; genus Lentimicrobium. The sequence goes on along the minus strand of DHVX01000073.1, from coordinate 9,882 downwards.
GGTTTGTACCCCTGTTGGGCGATAAGGCGCATGAATAAATAATTAATTAAAAGTCAGGGTTTGACTGGATTTTGCCTTGTTTTTGCTTCCAATTAGTCAAACCCTGACTTGCAAAAAAAATTATTTCAGAATAACCTTAATTTCAGAAACAATCTCAAGTGCAGTTGTGATGGTATTCAGGTCGTTGTAAAGTTTTCCATCGGCACCTGAGTGGTGACTTCGGCCAATGACTGTCAGAGGAAATTCCTTTTGAGTTGAATCCGTATCGATTTCGGCGGCATAAACCAATGCAGGCTGCGAGGAAGTTTTGTAATCAGGCTCATCAGGATATTTGCTGTTGGTCCAGTGTTTGTTCCAATCCCAGGTTTGATTGATTTCCATAAGCACCCTGAACTTTCCTGAAATCATCTTATCGGTTCTGGTATTGAGATTAAAGTTTCCCTTTGGCGTTGCGCCTGAGTAAGCATCAGCAACTTCAAAACCGGGCTTTGGCATATAGTTGCCGATGTCGTTTTTTACATTTCGTTTGTGCGCCCAGTAAGGCAGAGACGCGGGGCGCGATATTTCACCCGCTTTCCAACGGCCGGTCGATTTGTCGCCATAAGAAAAATACCCTTTAGCAATGGATTGAGCCACATAGAGCGTTTGAACGTAATTTCCGTCCATGTCTTCAACCCATATTGCCATCAATGGATGGTTGTGACTGGAACCTTTGGTAAACTCAATGCTCATTTCAATTCCATTACCATTTGGATTGGTCTGAAAAATCAGATGTTCCACCTGCTTTTCTTTCTTCCGTTTCTGTGCAGAAAGATCATTAGAGGTGAAAACAAAAACCAGCAATGCAGTAAAAAAAAGAAACAGCGTTTTTGATGTGTTCTGATGTTTTTTCATGTCAGCAAATCTCTTTGATGATTAAAATTCTACAATTATTCCGATGGTTGGCAGTACTGTACCTGACTCATTTACAACCTGTCTAATCTGATATCGGTTTGAAAAAACAGGATCGATCAGATCGTTGCCAAACTCATCGGTTACAGTGGTAAGATTGGGTGCTCCGGCTTGCTTGAAGTTGTATAGGTTCTGAACATCAACATAAAGATTCAACGACCATTTATCAAAGAAGTATTGTTTGTCAATCCTCATGTCCAACTGATGAAAACTACCTGTACGGAGGGTATTGAACTGATTGTAATCGAGGTAACCCTGACGTCGGGCATCCCACGCATCGCGCAGTGATGATCTGTTCAGATCCCATGGGGTATATGGATTTCCACCGACAAACCTCCACTTGGCACCAAGGTTCCAGTTGCGCTTAAATTCTTTGCTCATGGTCAGGTTAATGAGGTGGCGGTTATCCCATGATGAAGGAATATAGTCATCTTTAAAATCTTTAAATTCGCTTCTGACGAAGGTATAAGAGAGGATTACATCAATCTGGTCCATGATTTTATCGCGCATATACACTTCAAAACCATAAGCCCTTCCTGTTCCGGTCGAAGTGACCTCTTCGTTTCCGAAGACACCGAAATCACCGCCTTTGTTGGCCAGAGAAATTGAATCGGTTACCGAAACGGGATAATTTGCATAATGCTTGTAAAAACCTTCAATGGTCATTTTTGAGGCTTCGCGGCGGCGATACTCAAACCCTGCAACCAGATGATTGGATGCGATATACTTGAGATTGTTGTTTTTATTTACCAGTTCACCTGCATTGTTGCGATAGCCAAGGGTTGTGTATGCCGGCTGCTGAAAATACCTTCCTGTGTTGAAGTTAAAGAAGAACTTATCGGTAATTGCCCATGCTGCCGAAAACCTTGGCGAAAGCTGATTCAAGGGATTCGACATGTTTGATGAATAGTTATTTCCATCGGTGCGAAGACCCATGCTTAAAATAAGGCGATCGTTGCTGAAATTCCGGCTTACCTGTGCAAAAAGATGATATTTAAACATATCGATTTCCGAACCGTAGTCTATTGATCTCAGCGTATCTTCAGCCAAAGGAATAAAAACCTGCTGGAAAGTATTTGTATTGAACTTCGCATATTCTCCACCGGTGCCGGCAATAAGCTTGTAGCCGTTTATTCGTGAAGAGTTTTCGTACCGGAATTTATTTTCGATCTCCTGAGAAACATAATCGAGGGTTTTAGGCAGGTTCTCATCGTTGTTTTCATGTTTGAAAGCTTCATTGTTGAGCATATTCCTGCTGAAAACCCAGGTATCGAATGATTTGGCTCTGAAGTGTTTATAAACAGCACCAATGGCATAATTCCACTGATTGTTCACCGGAAGGTAGTTGAGTATATAGCGCTGATCTTCGGTTGGGTCTTTGATTCCGGTATTCAAACTGAACTGATCTATTGCACCGATTCCGAGAACGGTGAGTTCGTTTTTCTGGTCAAATCGTGTTTTCACTTTAAACTGAAAGTCATTGTATGTCGGAAGAAAAGGAAGTCCGATAACCCCGAAAAGAAACTGCAGGTAAGATCTTCTTGCCGAAAACAGGAAAGTGGTTCGCTCACTCAACGGACCATTCAAAGCCAGAGAAAGATCAGAAGCTCCCACCGAACCTTTAATGACCAATCGATCCTTGTTGCCATCGATTTGTTTCATTTCAAGGATTGAGCTCATTGCATTGCCACGGTTGGCCGGGAAAGCGCCGGAGTAAAAATCAACTTCCCGGATAAAATCCACGTTAATAATTCCGACAGGCCCACCTGAAGAACCCTGAGTAGCAAAATGGTTGAGGTTTGGAATCTCCATACCATCGAGATAAAATCTGTTTTCGCTGGGACCTCCGCCACGAACAATAATATCATTCCGGAACGAAACCGTGGAAGCTACACCCGGCAATGCCTGAATTACCTTACTGATGTCGCGGTTGCCTCCGGGATTCCTTTCTATATCGCCAATGCCAAGTGTCCGCATTGAAACCGGGCTTTCCTCCGTTTTACGAAATGGCGAAGCTTTAACTACCACCTGCTCAAGCTGAATGGTGGTTTCGCGCATGGGAATGTCGATGAAAACAGTTTTGGCGTTGGTCACCTGAACCTCTGCACTGACGACAGTTTCAAAGCCAACAGAACTTGCTGCAAGCTTAATAAATCCGGGTGTTACCCCTGTAAAAAGAAAGTTTCCGTCAAGATCGGAGGTTGACCCGATGTTGGTTCCAAAAATTACAATATTGGTGAATGGCAGGGGTTCGTTATTTTTCTCATTAAAAACCCTGCCCTTTATTGTACCATTTTGGGCTTCAGCAATATGAGCGACGAACAGAAGCAATAAAAGAGAGATAAGGCACTTCTTCATTTCAATAAATTATTGATTTATTTTGTTTAACTTTTCAAACAATAATCATAAACAATATAAAACAGCAATGGTTCAATGAAGGATAATTATTTCACAATAAAATTATCCTGTCATCAAACAATCTATTTTTCAAGCAAATTCAACATCTTAACAATTAATTCTGCATTCATTTCCGGGGCATTCAAACCATTGAGCCATTTAATTTCCAGACCTCTTTTTTCCATCCTTCTGAACCAGGTCATCTGCCGCTTGGCAAACTGGTGAATGGCGGTTTCAAGCTGCCTGAACATTTCATCCTGAGTGATTTTTCCGGTAATGAACAATGTGATATATCTGTATTCCAATCCGTAATAAATAAGATCATCGGGCGCAATGCCATTGTTTAACAGTTCTTCGACTTCATTCAACATGCCGTTTTCAATTCGCTCCTTCAATCTCATTGTAATTCTCCGGCGTGTTTCATCCCGGGCAAATTCAATTCCGAAAATCAGGTTATTGTTTGCATTGGTAAGCTTTTTCCGAAATGCAGCTTCATCATCAGAACCATTTTGGGCACGTGAAATTTCAATTGCCCTGATCGTTCTTTCGCGATCGGTGGTGTCGGTGGTATTGTGAAGTTTGGAAATCGAATTCAACAATGCAGTCAGATCTGCATCGCTCATTTCTGCGGCTTCTTTGCGGAAGGCTTCATCAACCGGGCTTTCAAGAAGCGAATATAATCCCAAAGCAGTTTCGAGATACATACCACTGCCACCGCATACAATGACAGGCTTCTTTTTCCTGACAATCAGTGAACGGGCTTTTTCAAAATCGCGGTGATAGTCGAAAATGTTATATCGGCTTCCGGCATCGGCAATATCGATCAGATGAAAAGGAATCTGAATGCCGTCAACAGCATAGTCATCAATATCTTTTCCTGTGCCAAGATTCATTCCGCGATAAACCTGCCGCGAGTCAGCCGAAATGATTTCGCCTCCGGTTATCTGAGCTGTCAATGCAGCAATTCTTGTTTTCCCGGAAGCTGTCGGGCCGAGTATGATGATCATGGGTTTCTTTTTCATGCGAGTTGTATTTCTGATTGTAAACTACGTTCTTTTTGAAACATAATATTCCGGATGCTGTTCAAATCATTGATGGAACAATCCGAAAAGTTATTAAAATCGGGCAAACCGGCGATATCTTCAGTTGAGAATAAGGCTGAATTTAAAAACTGCCACAGCTTTTCTTCATCGCTTTGCGGATAGTTATCGTTGTCGGATTTAAGAAACTGAAGAATTCTCAAACCGTCAAGCCTTTGGGTACAGGCTTTTACGAATGCCTCAACCGAAGCTGAATTGTTGCGCAAGGTACCCCAAAATGAGTTGCCATCGTTCATCTGATCAATAAAATACTGCATAGGTACTTCAAAATCTGCAGTATAAAGATCGGCGAAAGCCTGAAACGTATCGGCAACTTTTAAAAAGCTGTCGCCGCAGTAAATGGGGTAACTGTCCCATTTGCCATCTCTGCCGCGGATCATGGCAGGGCCGGTTCCAAAATAAACACGGTCAGAAAAGCGCGCTTCTGGGTGAATGACAGCATCGCAATGGACAATGATATTTCCGGCTTTCCGCAATTTCTGAATGAAATAAAAATCTTCGCCGCTCAGTTTTGGGGTGAGCCCTCCTACCCTTTTGTAAACACCTGACTTACAAGCCATACCGGAACCAATGGCTGAAAAACAATAAGGATTCCGGAGCTGAAGCATATGCAAAGCGTAATTCCTCATGTAAATTTCGTAGCGGAGGATACACCTGTCGGCAGTTTCATCGCCTGTAAGTTTGTGGTAGTAAGGCACCGACAGACCTGTAGCTTCCGGGAAACGGTGAATCTGATCAACCACAGCACTGAAATAGTTTTCGGGATATCGTGTGTCGGCATCCATACTCACAATAACATCATAAGCATCAGCCATTTCGGCAGCAAAATCCATTGCAGTTTTTCTGGCCCAGCCCACGCCATGATGTTTTCCTTTCCACCCAAGCCCATTGCTGCTGCGGTCAATTACTTTAATACGACTGTCGTCTTTGGCTTCCAAAAAAGCAATTGTTCGGGCATTGTCTTCGCAGATATGCTGTTTATCAGGAATTTGCCACCATTCATCCGGTTGATTCACACAAACCACAAGCATCCAATCATCAAAATTCTGTGCTTCCAGATCAAGAAGCAAAGCAGCGATATTCTCCGATTCATTTAAAACCGGCAAGGTTGCGTAAACTTTAAGAGGCTTACTTTTGTTAATTTCTTTGTATGTAAAAGTTTGCATATTTATTGCCTGACTTTACGCCAGTTTTAACGAAATGCAAATGTAATCAACCTGCGTATGCAACCGAATGAAGTAACAGATAAACTCCCGCGCCATTTGATGGGATTGATTATTGAACAACCTTACAATTCATACACTGCTCAGGATCATGCGGTCTGGCGTTATGTGATGCGCCAGAACATCAGATTTCTCAGTAAATATGCGCATGGTTCATACACTGACGGACTTCGGAAAACGGGAATAAGCATCGACACCATTCCCCATATGTATGGAATGAACCGGATTTTGAAAGAGATTGGCTGGGCTGCAGTTGCGGTGGATGGCTTTATTCCGCCAGCAGCATTTATGGAGTTTCAGGCTTACAATGTTCTGGTGATTGCAGCTGATATCCGACCGATCAATCAGATAGCCTACACTCCGGCTCCCGATATTATTCATGAAGCAGCGGGACATGCTCCCATTATCGCCGACCCTGAATATGCCGGATACCTGAAGTTCTTTGGTGAAATCGGTTCAAAAGCGTTTTCATCGGCACGCGATTATGAATTGTACGAAGCAATCCGCCACCTTTCCATCCTTAAAGCTGATCCTTACACAAAAAATAGTGACATCTGTTCTGCCGAAGAGTATCTCTCCTATCTTGAGCAAAACACGGGTGAACCGAGTGAAATGTCGCGCATCCGGAACCTGCATTGGTGGACGGTTGAATATGGGCTGATCGGCGATGTAAACGATTTCAAAATATACGGCGCCGGATTGCTTTCTTCAATCGGCGAAAGCATGAACTGTATAAAACCCAAAGTCAAAAAGTTGCCTTACTCAATTGATTCAGCTGACTTTAGTTTCGATATCACCACCCAGCAACCTCAACTGTTTGTCACCCCTGATTTCGGGCATCTTAACACCGTACTTAACCAGTTTGCCGATGAAATGGCTCTTCGGACAGGAGGTGTGAAAGCCATTAAGAAAGCTGAAGAATCCGAAAATACAGCAACAGTTGAATTGTCCTCAGGACTTCAGATTTCGGGAACTTTTAAAAATTCCATCATTAGAAATGGGAAAGCGATTTACCTGAAAACTGACGGACCTACAAGTTTGTGTTTCGAAAACAAGGAAATCAGCGGACACGGCAAATCATACCATAGTCATGGCTTTGGCAGTCCGTTGGGAGCACTTCAAAACGGATTGAAATTGCAGAATTTGAGCTCCGGCGAACTTGAATCCCATGGTTTTACGACAGGTTCACGTGTAAATCTTGATTTTGAGAGCGGGATTAAGGTAAGCGGGATTTTTGAATATTCCATCATCAGGAATGGCAACACGCTTTTGCTGGGATTTTCTGATTGTACTGTATCTCTTGGCGAAGAAGTTCTTTTCAAACCCGAATGGGGCATGTTTGATATGGCTGTGGGGGAAAAAATCACCTCAGCTTATCCGGGTCCTGCTGACCCTGACGCTTTTGATTATCATTTTGAAGCTCCAAAGGAATTTACGCATAAAATTGAGCACAGTTCGAAAGCCCAATACCTCCATGCATTGTACCGGAAACTTCGGGAAGCAAGGGAAAATGTTCATGCAACCATGGATGTCGAATCTTTTGCAATGGAGATACTGACTGACTTTCCTGAAGAGTGGCTGTTGCTCACCGAATTAGCTGAATACCTTTCCGACAAGGGAATGGCGGAAGATTTGCAGATGAAGATTTCCAATCATCTGGAAGAACTGAAAAAAGCCGACCCTGAGCTTGATCGCCTGATTTGTGATGCAATGGCACTAATGGTCGATTATCATTGAAACCAATCCGTTTTGATTGGCTTTGATTAGCCTAATCCGGACAAGCCAGAACCAGACAGGTTTTAACAGTTCAAAAAAAGGGCTTTATGTTGAACCCGCTAACCCCTGACAGGGTTTTGCTGCCTGGCAAGAGGTTAGCGTGCAACTGCCGGGCTTCCCATTTTGAATGGGCTCTTAACCCTGTCAGGGGTGGTCTTTTCAGGTAAAAATATCGCGCCAAAAATAGCATCAATTTTAACGATAAGGCAACTAATTCGAATATCATAAAGCAAGGCAAGCTAATTATCCTTACATTTGGACAATAGTTATGCACTCCAAAGCTAAGCCGGCTTGCATATTACTTTTCGCTCAAGTGAATTTATGGAACTCCCCCTACTTAAAGAAGTTGTTATCATTCTTGGATTATCGGTATTGATTATTCTTGCTTTTCAGCGGATAAAAATGCCGGCAATACTTGGATTTCTGATTACCGGCATGGTTGCCGGCCCCAACGGATTGAAACTGATCAGCGCCTCGCATGAAGTTGAGGTACTCTCAGAGATGGGCGTAATTTTCCTTCTGTTCATTATTGGTATTGAATTTTCGATTAAAGGCCTGGTAAAAGTAAAGCAAACCGTTTTGTTTGGCGGTTTTATGCAGGTGGGTGGCACCATAGGATTGACATTTTTGATAGCCCTGGTGCTTGGACTTTCGGTTCCGCAGGCCATTTTTATGGGATTTCTGATCTCAATGAGCAGTACAGCCATAGTGCTTAAATTACTGCATGAGCGCGGTCAGATGACAACCCCACATGGAAGGATTGCGCTGGCAATTCTGATATTTCAGGACATTATTGTTGTGCCGATGATTCTCATAACGCCATTATTGGCCGGCAATGGGGGCAATTTATGGATGACCTTACTGATTCTTCTAGGTAAGTTTGCGTTGATTATAGGTTTACTGATTTTATTGGCCCGTTATGTTGTGCCACTGCTGCTGCAGCATGTTGTAAAATCACGAAGCCGCGAGCTTTTTATTTTAACCATTGTTGTCATTTGCTTTGCCACTGCCTGGCTCACTTCTTCGGTGGGACTTTCACTGGCATTGGGTGCATTTTTTGCCGGACTGATTATTTCTGAATCTGAATACAGCCATCAGGCTACAGCCAATATTCTCCCGTTTCGTGAAATATTTATCAGCTTTTTCTTTGTTTCGGTGGGTATGTTGATCGATCTGGGCTACTTTTTCAATCACTTTCTGATTCTGATTCTTTTTACTTTGGGTGTCATTTTGCTTAAAGCTTTTGTAGTTTTAATCACTGTGCTGGTGATGCGATATCCATTGCGCACGGCGCTGGTATCGGCATTTACATTATTCCAGGTAGGTGAATTTGCATTTTTGCTGGCAACCATCGGAATGCGGAACAGCCTGCTGACCCAGGAGGTCTATCAGAATTTTCTGGCCATTTCGGTGCTTACCATGGGCTTGACTCCATTTTTAGCAGGATATGCTACCACCATGGCCGACTGGATGATAAGAGCCTTGCTTCCTTCCAAAATCAGGTCCCGTTTGATTAAGTTTCAGAACAAAAAGAAAAAGCCCGAGGAATCGCTGATTTCAAAACTCCATGACCACCTGATAGTGATAGGATTCGGAATTAATGGCCGCAACGTTGCCCGCACTGCCAAACAAGCCGGAATACCCTATGTTGCAATTGAGCTTGATCCGGAGGTATTTAAACAAGCCAAAGACGATGATTATCCCATTATTTATGGTGACGCAACCGACGAGTTGATCCTTCATTTTGTTCATGCCGCGGAAGCCAGGGTTGTTGTGATTGCCATTTCAGATGCAGATGCCACAAAAATGATTATAACCAACCTGCGTCATATCAGCGAAACGGCCCATATAATTGTACGAACGCGTCATGTAGATGAAATTGAGAGCACATTACAATTGGGCGCTGATGAAGTAATTCCCGAGGAATTTGAAACTTCAATTCAGATTTTTACCCGCGTTTTAAGCCGGTATCTGGTGCCTTTTGATAAAATACAATCTATGGCCAGCCACATAAGAGCACGAAATTACGAACTGCTCTCAAAAAACAACGATGACAATGATTTTCCAACACATTTGCAACCGCAGGTCCCCGATATGGTTTTTGTAACCCTGCCCGTTCATCGTGCTTCAAGTAAAATGGTTGGTAAAACAATTATCGACAGCGAACTCAAAAGTAAATTCAATGTTACGGTGCTGGCGGTTCGCCGCAATAACCGCTATATTACGCAGATCACGCCTCAAATGAAAATTGAGACAGATGATATGCTTTATCTTTTCGGAAGTCCGCAGAAAATTGCAGAAGTAAACAAGTATTTTATTTTGGAATAAATCAACCCAATTCGATGGCGTTCACATAAGATTTAGAGATTGCATTCAGGATCATATGGATTGAAAAATTGAGCGTATTGTGCTTCGACTCCGCTACCAATGACAGA
>DHVX01000005.1 GCA_002412885.1 Bacteroidales bacterium UBA5197 | reverse complement strand
TAATTCGCGTAATTAGCGGTAAAAAAACCAGCGGAAAATCGCTAGCTGCAAATAATTAGCGTAATCCGCGTAATTAGCGGTTAAAAAAAAACTTAGCGGTATCCGTCAGAATCAATAAATTTGTAAAAAATAAGGTATGAAAGACAAAATACTATCCTTCTGGAAACTCCGCAAAAACAAGCGATACACCGCACTGTTTGATGTTGCCATATTTGCACTGCTGTTGTTTTTTGTACATTACGGTTACATCTGGTGGTCGTCGGCAGGATTTCCGCCTGTCAAAGACCTGGTTGACCGCTTATTTATATTTGCTTCCGCCATACTTTACGATCAGAGTGTGTGGGTGGTAACACACCTCTTTGGTTACGACATCACCACTGAGAGTCAAACCATATTCTTTACCTGCCGCACCGGAGAAGCCGGCTATGTTGGAGTAGAGCCTGGCTGCACAAGCCTCAAGCAGTGGGTACATTGGGTAGTGCTGATGGCATTATTCCCCGGCCCCTGGAAACACAAACTGTGGTACATACCCATGGGTGTGATCGTCATCCATTTTGTAAACCTGATCCGCGTCACCGGACTGGTATTCACCACCTACAACTGGCCGATGCACTATGATTTCTTTCACAATTACATCTTCAAAACCTTCTTTTACTTTATGATATTTGTAATGTGGGTCGTGTGGGTAGAGTATTTTAAGAATAAGCGAAAAGTGAAAAGTGAAGAGTGAAAAATGAAAAATGAAAAGTTAATCTTTGAATCTTGAATCCTTGAATCCCCTATGGAAAATGCCGAAATTGTAATATATCATGACACTCAAAACACCAACTTACAGTTAGAAGTCAGGGTGGAGGATGAAACCGTTTGGTTGACACAGGCGCAGATGGTTGATTTATTTGGAAGAGAACGCAGTGTTATAACTAAACACATTAATAATATCTTCAAAGAAAACGAGTTAGCCGAAAAAAGCAATGTGCATTTTTTGCACACTGCCATTTTCTGATAAACCTAAAACCTCTGACCTCCGTCCTCTGACCTCCGACCTCTCTCGTTATCGCTTTGCAATCCCGAGACAAGTGACCTCTGACCTCCGACCTCTGACCTCTTAATCCTTGAATCTTTTGAATCTTTTGAATCTTTGAAACCTTGAATCCTATGTCTAAACCAAAAATATGGCTCTCCTCCCCTCACATGGGTGGCAGCGAACAAAAATATGTAACCGAAGCCTTTGAAACCAACTGGGTTGCACCTTTGGGTCCCAATGTAAACGGATTTGAACAAGACCTGCAGGATTACACCGGAGTAAAACATGCCGCAGCACTGAGTTCCGGCACTGCAGCCATACACCTATCACTGATTCTTCTCGATGTAAAACCGGGAGATATGGTAATCTGCCAGAGCTTCACTTTCTCGGCATCGGCCAATCCAATCGCATACCAGGGCGCCATACCCGTATTTATCGACAGTGAACCCGACACCTGGAATATGAGTCCGGAGCAGTTGGAGCGCGCCATACAGGCATGCATCAGCGGAGAAGCCATGCATATGGGCATGAAAATGCCACCGGCACTTCCCAAAGCCATTATACCTGTGCATTTATACGGCGTGCCGGCAAAAATGGATGAAATAATGCAGATTGCCGGCAAATACAACATCCCGGTAATAGAAGATGCCGCCGAAGCTTTGGGATCATCCATTGGCGGACGCATGTGCGGATCATTCGGCAAGTTCGGCATACTCAGCTTCAACGGCAACAAAATCATCACTACCAGCGGTGGCGGTGCATTGATCTCAAACAACAGCGAAGCCATCGCAAAAGCCCGTTTTCTGGCAACCCAGGCACGCGACAATGCCCCGCACTATCAGCACAGCCATATTGGATACAACTACCGCATGAGCAACATAGTTGCAGGTATCGGTCGTGGCCAGATGGAAGTACTTGAAGACAGAATCGCCGCACGTCGTGCAAACTTTGCCCGTTATGAAAAATACTTTGCAGAAAAAAACGCACTTGGTTACCAGATAAAACTGCAGCCGTGTGCATCAGATGCATATGCCAACCGCTGGTTAACATCCATCACCATAATCCCGGATAAAAACAAGGGCATCACCCGCGAAACCTTGCGCCTTGCGCTGGAATCAGAAAACATAGAATCGCGTCCACTTTGGAAACCCATGCACCTGCAACCGGTATTCGAAGGCTCCCCGTTTTTTGGTGACGGCACATCAGAAAAACTCTTTGAAGAAGGGCTCTGTCTCCCCTCCGGCTCCAACCTCACCAACGAAGACTTTTCCCGCATTTTTGAAGTATTGGAAAAGGTTTTTGCTGGCTGATATTCCTTTAAAAAGAGGACAGTTACCCTCGTCCCTACTTACCGTCCCTCGTCCCCGTTCTTATAAACTACTCAACGACAAAAAATTATTGAAAAATAACTACACATTTCCATAAATTATACTATTTTTGTATATCATAATAGATGAACCGTGAATTAACAAACAATTCGTATATGATAATAGATGAAATTGTTGGCTATCGTCCTTTTATTCGCCGTCCTGTATATTCCGAACGGGTCAAGCCCTTTATGGGTAAAGAGATAATCAAGGTAATAACCGGCCAGCGCAGGGTAGGTAAAAGTTTCATTCTGTTTCAGTTTATACAGGATATACTTAATATGTTACCTGATGCCCATATTATTTATCTGAATAAGGAGTTGAAACAATATGAATATATAACCAACGAGGATGTATTGTACAATTACGTAAAAGAAAATCTGAAAGCAGGGGTAAGCAATTTTTTGTTCGTTGATGAAATACAGGATATCCAGGGCTGGGAAAAAACGCTCCGCAGTTTATTGGCTGAGAATTGTTGCGATATTTATTGCAGTGGCAGCAATGCAAATATGCTTTCGGGCGAACTGGCCACTTTTTTAGCTGGCCGATATATCGAAATAAAGGTACATTCGCTTGGGTATAATGAGTTTTTAAATTTCTTCGGACTCGAAAATAATGTAACAACGCTTAACGCCTACCTTTCCATGGGAGGCATGCCTTATCTGAAAACCATTGGGTTGGAAGAATACGCCGTTTACGAATACCTGCGAAATGTTTATTCAACCATTCTCTTAAAAGATGTTGTTGCCCGCGAAGGCATCAGGAATATAAGGTTTCTCGAAAACCTGACTGCATTTTTGGCTGATAATGTCGGGAGTATATTTTCGGCAAGCAATATAGCTAAATATCTTAAATCGCAACGTGATGCGGTTACCACTCAGGCAGTTTTGAATTATTTGAAACCTTTGGCAGCTGCATATTTTATCCATAAAGTACCCCGTTACGATATCGCTGGTCTTCGCATTTTCGAAGTGGGCGAGAAGTATTATTTTGAAGATATCGGATTGCGGAATGCCATCAGAGGGTATGATAAACGTAAAGATATCGGTAAATTGATGGAAAATGCTGTATATCTTCATTTAATACAACAGGGATTCAGTGTTTTTACCGGCCAGGCAGGAAATTACGAAATTGATTTCGTTGCTCAAAAAGCAGGTATCACAATATATATACAGGTTTGTTATTTGCTTACCGATGAAAACACTGTTCACCGTGAGTTTGGAAATTTACTTAAAATAGACGATAATTATCGTAAATATGTGGTAACCATGGATGAGGTAAATTCAGGCACGAGCTACCAGGGAATAGAACAGGTTCATTTAAAGGACTTTTTAGTCGATAGTCTCGGGAGCGCGAAATGATAACGAGAGAGGGCAGAGGGCAGAGGGCTGAGGACAGAGGTCGGAGGAAATTAGAACCACGAGTCTTTGAATGTTTCTATCCTTGAACCGACCGAAGGGAGCTCAGCGAAGCTAATCTTTGTCCCGAAACTTCGGGATTGAATCTTTGAACCGACCGAAGAGCCTGTCCCGCCTCTTTTGCGGGAGAGCTCAGCGAAGCTAATCTTTAAATCTTTACTTCTCACTTTTCGTTTTTCGTTTTTCACTTTTCACTTAAAGAAGTCGATAGTCAATAGTCAATAGTCCAGGACTTTAGCCTTTAGAAATTAGAAATTAGTCTTTAGAAATTGGAATCTTTTAATCCTTGAATCCTTGAATCTTTGAATCTTTGAATCCTTGAATCTTATAAAGTGTAAAGCAAATGGCTCATAAAGTGTAAAATAAAAACCTGATAAAGTGTAAAATTACAAATATTTCCGTATCTTTGTGCTGTAAATGAAGCAAGTATGAAGTACTTTTCAAGAATAGTAGAAGAAGAAATAAAGCAAAAGCTGCAAGCCTCCGGAGCTTTATTGATTAAAGGTCCTAAATCTTGTGGAAAAACTGAAACTGCCAAACAATTTGCAGAAAGTATGATCCACGTTGACCAGGATGAACAGGTACCCGTCGTAATGAGCATTGATCCCAAAATCTTACTTCAAGGAAAAACACCCCGATTAATTGATGAGTGGCAGGAACAGCCTAAATTGTGGAATTATGTCAGGCACGAAGTGGATGACAGAAAAAAGAAAGCTCAATTTATTTTGACTGGCTCAGCAAATCCTGAAGAAGAAATAAAATTGCATAGTGGAGCCGGAAGATTTACTATTGTTGAAATGCAGACAATGTCATGGCAGGAAATGGGCTATTCGTCAGGAATAGTAAGCTTCAATTCATTATTGCATGGCGAGGCAATAGCGTACTCAGACAATAGTCTATCCATTGAAATGATTGTTGAAAGAATGATTAAAGGAGGTTGGCCAGCATTGCTTAACACTTCTCTCAATGAAGCTATCCTGTTAAACAGAAGCTATATCGATTTGTTGGCAGAGGTAGATATGAGCCGGGTTTCAAATGTGAAACGTGATCCTCAAAAAGTTCGTTCTTTGCTTCGTTCAATTGCCAGAAATATTGCAACTTTAGTTGATAACACTACTTTAGAAAAAGATATCAAAGCTTTTGAAAATACGGATTTATCCCGTCCAACAATTATTGATTATCTGAATGCATTGTCGCAATTGATGATATTTGAAGAACAATCCGCATTTAACACACACATACGTTCGACCAGTTCATTACGCAAATCTCCTAAAAGACACTTTTGTGATGTATCTCTTGCAATTGCTGCATTAAAATTAGATAAAAAAAGATTGATGAACGATTTGAAATATTGTGGATTTTTATTTGAATCGCTTGTATATCATGAACTTAAAATGTATGGCAGAGCAAGTGATGCCGAAATTTTTCATTATAGAGACTCAACAGGTTTAGAAGTAGATGCAATCATACAACAAAATAGTGGGGCATGGGCTGCATTTGAAGTTAAACTCGGAATAGGCATGCTCGATGAAGCTGCAAACAATCTGCTGAAATTTAACAAACTGATTGATGAGAAAAAGTACAGTAAACCGACATCTTTGAATATTATAACCGGAACAGGAATGAGTTTCACGCGACCTGATGGAATAAATGTGATTTCGTTGGCTTCGTTGGGCAAATAAGTGCTTGATGCGATAAATAGAGCAGTCGATAGTATTAAATCTTTGAATCCTTGAATCCTTGAATCCTTGAATCCTTGAATCTTTGAATCCTTGAATCTTTGAATCTTTGAATCTTTGTCCCGGTGGTCTTTTTAGGGAATTTTGTCGAATTTGTGATTATATATTTCTGGTAAAATATAATATTTGTGGTGGTACTTTTCCAGATAATCATTACTTTTACGCTAACTAATCAGCATCAAAATGCCACAAAATAAAATTCCTTATTTTCCGAGAGTTATTGACCTCCATTTAAAGGCATGGAAAGAGGACATGCATCATAAGCCTCTGTTGCTACGTGGTGCCCGACAAGTTGGAAAATCATCAGCTGTGCGGCACTTAGGCGCAACATTCGATTTCTTTTTAGAAGTGAATTTTGAACGCAATCCTGATATTAAGCAACTGTTTAGCGCCTCACTAAACCCTAAAGAAATTTGCAGTAAATTATCGGCTATCTATAATTTACCCATTCAAGCGGGTAAAACACTTCTGTTTTTCGATGAAATACAAGCCTGTTTACCTGCTATAGCTTCGTTGCGTTTTTTTTACGAGGAATATCCCGAACTTCATGTTATTGCAGCAGGATCACTGTTAGAATTTGCTTTAGAAGAAATACCTTCTTTTGGTGTTGGCCGCATACGTTCATTGTATCTCTATCCCTTCTCGTTTAATGAGTTTTTGCAAGCGCAGGGGTTGGATAGGTTGCTTGAAGAAAAACGCAGAGCAACCACTGAACAACCAATATTGGAAGCCCTTCACAAAAAATTGGCAGATTACCTGCGCACTTTCTTATTGGTTGGGGGTATGCCCGAGAGTGTAAAAACATGGATTGAAAAATCGGATTATTTAGCCTGCCGCCTCATACAAAACGACATTTTAGAAACATATATTGATGATTTTGCAAAGTATAAAAAACGAATAGTTCCAATGATTTTACAGCAAACACTTCGTTCGGTAGCTTTACAATCGGGTTGTAAGTTTGTTTACTCTCAAGTATCTGCTGAGATGGAATCAATTAAAATTAAAGAGGCTTTGGAATTGCTTTCGATGGCAGGAATTATTGTGCCTGTAACGCATACTTCAGCTAATGGTGTGCCGCTGGGTGCTGAGGTAAATACAAAGTTTCGCAAATATATTTTTCTGGATACTGGATTATTGCAAAGGTTGCTGAATCTTGATATGGACAATGTTCTTCTGTCAACGGATGTCAATTTAGTGAATAAAGGATCATTGGCAGAAGTTTTTACAGGCCTGGAGCT
Source organism: Bacteroidales bacterium UBA5197 (assembly GCA_002412885.1). GTDB lineage: Bacteria > Bacteroidota > Bacteroidia > Bacteroidales > Lentimicrobiaceae > Lentimicrobium. The sequence continues at coordinate 473 of DHVX01000005.1, read as the reverse complement.
GTTGAAATATGGGAGCTGCTATGAACGTCAGGAACTATATTATTGGCTTCGTCTTGAAAAAGGTGCTCAAGCTGAAATAGATTATGTACATTCAAAAAGTGATACAATCATTCCAATTGAAGTAAAGGCTGGAACAAAAGGGTCAATGCAAAGTCTTTATCGTTTTATGGATATAAAAAAATCGAGGTTTGGAGTACGCACTTCATTGGAAAATTTCGGAAGAATGGGTGATATTGAAATTTATCCTTTGTATGCTATTGAAAACTTTTCAGGAAACTCATAAGTGAATCTTTCGAAATAAACTCCCCGGTTCAAGTAGTACCCACTCTGCCTCCCCCTCAGCATTCGACTGCGCCTGCCTGACTGCGCGGCAGGCAGGCTCAGGCGCCGGGGGAGTAGCCTATTAACAGGACTTTCTGCAAATAAATGTGCCTGAAAACACGAAAGCAATCGTCCCCCTGTCATGCTGAGTT
>DHVX01000069.1 GCA_002412885.1 Bacteroidales bacterium UBA5197 | reverse complement strand
TGTTTTATTTTCCTCCTACTCGATTATTTATCAGGCATAAACCTGAGTGAAATCCGTAATAATTTTTCCGGCCACAACATCCCTGAAATCCATTTTTTATGCCCTTGAGCGGCTGTCCTCCATGAAAAAATTTTAAAAAAATTTGAAATAAATGTATAAAATACTTGACATCAGGTAAAATATAATTATCTTTGTGTCGATTATTACTGACACTTAAACTTTAACCTTATGGACCTCAAAGAAAGAAGAATACTGGTTTCGCTGCTATGTACTCTGATCATTTTCGGATGGTATTCGTTGCATGTTTACCACAATTACTTTGCTGTAAACCCTGAATTGCTGAACGATTTCAGTTTCTGGGGCAAAGCATTTTTGCTGCTGATTCCGATATCGGTGGTGGCACAGATAATTATTCACATCATTTTCGCCATCATCACAAAAATAACAACCAGCGAGGACCTTCCCTCAAAGACAGATGAAATGGACAAGCTGATAGAACTGAAAACCATGCGCGTGGCACATTGGATTTTTATAAGCGGCTTTGTTGCTGCTATGTCGGTGCTGGCGCTTGGTATGCAACCCTATGTGTTTTTTCTGATACTCACCTTTTCAGGATTCGGCGCTTCGGTAATTTCGGAAATCCTGAGTATCATTTATTACAGAAGAGGAGTTTAGAATGAGCAACATCAAAATAACCAACAACATAAGGAAGTTTCGGTTTTTTGCTGATGAAATGACCCAGCAACAACTTGCCGACCTTACCGGAGTCACCCGCCAGACCATTGTGGCCATCGAAAACGGGAAATATTTTCCTACCCTGGAGCTGGCATTCAAAATTTCGAAAGTATTCAAAACTTCACTTGAAGAAGTTTTCACTTTTGAAGATGGAAGTCCAATACAACAAGAGAAACCAGAAAAAAATTAAACTCATGAAAGCAGTCGTTTGTAATAAATCAGGCAGACCTGATGTTCTTGAAATCAAAGAAGTACAGAAACCCTATCCCCGGCCGGGCGAAATTCTGGTAAAGGTCAGCACTTCGTCGGTTACCCGTGGCGATGTGCATCTTCGCAGAATGTCTAGATTGATACTTATTCCCATTGGATTAATTTTCGGATTTAAACCCATGAAAATCACCGGTGTTGAATTTGCAGGAACAGTAGAAGAAATTGGTTCGGAAGTTACCCGATTCCGCAAGGGAGACCGGGTTTTCGGCACAGCCACCGGCCTTGTTTTTGGTGGAAATGCTGAATATCTGTGCGTTCCTGAAAATCACAAAATGGGTGTGATTGCACACATTCCCGACAATGTAACTTTTGAAGATGCTGCGGTAACGCCCGTTGGTGCCATGACCGCTCATTTTATTCTGAATAAAGTGAAAATCACCCGGGGAATGAATGTGCTGGTTTACGGAGCATCGGGATCGGTGGGTTCATTCGCGGTGCAACTTGCCAAAAATTATGGTGCAAATGTTACCGGAGTTTGCAGCAAGGCAAATTTACAAATGGTGAAGGATATGGGAGCATCCAATGCATTAGACTATGCTGCTGACGATTTTTGCACGAAACCTGGTCCGGAGTATGATGTAATATTTGATGCCGTTGGAAAAATTTCGCGAAGCCGCTGCGTGCGAATGCTCAAAAGCACAGGCAGGTTTCTTTCGGTCAAATATCCGACAAAAGAAAAATCGGAAACCTTGAAATACCTCGCCGGACTTCTGGCTGAAGGCAGGTTAAAACCATTTATTGATCAGGAATTTTCACTTGATCAGATCAGAGAAGCTCATGCTTACGTTGAGAAAGGGCGCAAAAGGGGAAATGTGCTTATAAAAGTCAGCAATTAAAACTGCATTTCCTGATTCTCTGTTTGTTTATTAAAATCCAAAATCAGCCCGGCAAGGAAAGGGATCATTTCGTCCCATTCCTCATTCAGGCGCGACAATATCTCTTGATTGTCTGAAAAATAGTAAATGATAAATTTATTAAACTGTTTCCGGTATAAGGGAACTGAATAATATTTTTCGTCATTTTCGAATTTGAGATACGCTCCACTGTTATGTGCTTGGAAGCTTGCTTCCGTTCCCGCGATCACCATGGCTGGGATAACACCTATGCCTGGCGGATATGATGTTTTTAAAGCATCTTCAAAAACATAAAGTGAGCACTTTCCTTTAATACGTAATGAAACATAACGTAGTTTATCAAATTCTTTCAGATACATAGGAACATATGTACTGCTGCCAATCCTTACTTCCTTCACCCTTGAAGGAGTTAAACTCTTCCTTTTTCCTTTTGCGTTGCGGGCTATGAGATACATTGAGTCTTTTATTCGTAAAGAACCATGTATAGTATCTCCGGCTTTGGTAATATACCAGCCATTCGGTGCATATTTTTCCTGAGCCTTTAATGGCATGACATAGGCAAGCCAGATTATTAAAAAAACCAAATATTTCATAACGTTCATAATTACTTGATATAAGCCATATACACAGCGTTCTTGCCGGGGTTAAGAAATAGATTTCAGTTATGATCAAGAGTAACCGTATATTCTCCTTTTTGCAGAATATCCAGGATAAACCTGCACTGCAGCGGGGTTTGACCGACCTTTATTGTGTAACTGATTTCGCAGTGCAGAGGCAATGAGAACTGAGATATCATTAATTTTCTGCCCAAATGACTGATCTGGCCCGAAGATTTCTCAATTTTCAGGTCTTGCGGTAAAAAATCACTGTATGCTCTTTGAATTGAGACAACAATTTTGCTGTCGCGAACGTCTTCTATGACCTTCTCTTCTACCTTGAAAACCGGAATTCCTGTGGACTGGCCGACCCGGTAGGTAAGATCCGGATCCGTGGCACCGGCATACACATCATTTTTCCAGTAACCTGTCAGTGAATGCTTCTTTCCGTTTTGGCTGTATTTATAACTCCCTTTGCCGCTTTTTTTACCATTTTCCCAATGCCCCTTGAATTCATCGCCGTTTTGAAAGGTGTATTTCCCTTTCCCATGTGGAAGTCCATTCAGAAAAGAACCGGTATAGGTGTCTTCACCCACCGATCTGCCTTTGCCGTTGGCCAGCCCACCCTCGCATGGGCCGGTGTATTTTCCTGCAATTTTTTCGGCCAGCACCTTGCAAGAGTCGCTTTGCGCAGAAAGGCTTTGCAACAATACAAGGCAGAAGATCAGTACGATGTGTTTTTTCAATTGCGGATAATTTTGAGTTTAGTGATCGGTTAGCTTGTTATAAAAAACTCAAAATCCACAGAGAGCTCCCTAGAACAAAAATCCGAGATTGATGTACATTCCCTTTGTCCCATCGCGTTTATCGCCGGCAATTCCGTAATCTACGGCAACAATAAAGTTCTGGTTCATGGCAATGCGAAGTCCTGCACCATAAGAAACATGCAGACTCTGGTCAACACTGGGATTGAAAAGTCCGATTTCTTCTCCTTCGGGGATTTTGGTCAGATCGAGGTCAATGGTTTTGGTAATCATCCCCATATCGGTGAAACCGTTGAGCGAAAGATAGAAATTCTGGTTCCATTTGTGAAACTTCAGGAATTTGTACCTGAGTTCAAAATTGCCATAACCAAAAGCATCGCCAACAATCCGGTTTCTTAAAATTCCCCTCAGGGATCTTGCGCCGCCTAAACCATCGTTTTTCGTCGATTTTGTGAAAGTGTTCACCATGTAGGGTTGCATGTAAAACGGAGCTTTCCCGTCGATGGTTCCTTGCCAGCCAAGCCGATAGGCAAAAGTCAGCACATCTTTTTTCAGGGTAAGGTATTGCCTGTGTGTGAGTGATAACTTGGTGTAAGCAGTTTCATTGTTGCCCAGAAAACGTGGAGCAGTCATAATAACCACCTCCGACCAGATTCCCCGATTTGCATTTGCTTCGTTATCGCGGGTGTCATAAACCAATCCTGTTTTCAGGAAATTATGTGTGCCACCATCAGCCTCTTCTTCGGGAATCAATCCCCAGCTCACATATTTGTCGTACAGACCATCTACATCGGGCAGTAAATCTTCCTCATCGGCGCCTTTGTTGAGTTTGTCAATGTCGACCGATGCAATTTGGGAATTAAAATATCCATAGCCAAGCACTGCCCTAAGCGGCAGGTCAGCCAGTTTTTTCTGGAAATCCATGGTAATCCGGGCAAGTTTCCGTTCGTGGCGATAGAACACCCTTGTGAGATATTCTGCATCGTCTTTGTCGGCAAATCCGGGATTGTAAATTGATTCATTTCCATTAAATCCATAAAAATCCAGTGCCTTTTCAGTAAGGAAGCTGAAATCGGCAGTAACTCTTATTTCATGTGGCAACAGGTATTTGGAATCAAAGAAAAGCTGATTTATGCCACTGCCTTTTGTGGTACGCGACCATTCGGCATATAGTGACCAGCGATAATCGGGATAAACTGAGCCATCGCCATATTGAAAAAGGTTGACCAGCAATCCGTATTGAAATCCAATGTCAGAGTCAAATGCAACTGCTGGCAGAGCACCGAAGTTAAGACCTGTTTTTACTTTTTCTTTCGACTTTGGCGCTGTGGTGTCTGATTGCCCGTAAGAAACAGGTGCAAAAGTGATAGCCAACAACAGACCAAATACAAGGGGACTGTTTGATAAAATTGAAGACTTTTTCATCGGCAGGTTTTTTCCGGCGAAAGATAGTAAAACTGTACAGATTTATCTTTAGGCGGACTGAAAATTTATCTGAATAAAATTACTGACTCTTTTTGCTTTGAATCAAAGGCTAAAATGCTTTATTATCAAATGGATAGATATTTTTATTTTCCCTGAGCCTTATCATCAAGCCTGAGGAGAATATGTTTATCAGCCAATTCAGATATTCAGATTCCTGCATATTTTACAACAATCAATCTTGTGTGTTGTCCTTTTTTTCTGCAAAGTGGACAATCATTGAGAGGTTCGGTAAAATCGACCACACATTTTGGACATCTGTATCGTGTAAAATTAAGTACATAAGAGGGTTGAGAGAGCTTATAGAATACCAATCCAACCAAAGGGGTAAAGAACAGACTGATAAAAAAAACTTTTAATCTGCCAATTTTTCTGCGGTTGGCGAATGCCGAAATTATTATAACCCAAATAAGATATAACAATATGGACGGTAAAAACCAGGAATCATTCATCTCTAAAAAGTAGTAGCTTGTTTTCTTAGCAGGTGCAAAAATAATGATTTGAATATGTAAGTCAAGAACTATCAGTTGTTTTGGTGTTATTTATTTAAATTCTTAATAGTTATTTATTCGAATTCACTCTCCCGATAATTTTTATAATTTAGCGGTCAAGAAAAACAGCATTGAAAAAAGCAATACGTAACAACCCCATCAAAAAGGGCGACCCAAAAGTAATCCGCGGATGGGTCATGTACGACTGGGCTAACTCAGTCTATCAGCTAACAATAGCTTCTGCAATTTTCCCCATTTATTATAATCAGGTAACCAAAAGCGGTCCGGATGATTATATGGTCAGCTTTTTCGGGCTGGAGGTAATCAACACGGTTTTGTATTCCTGGGCAATTGCCGCTGCTTATCTGGTGGTGGCCGTCTTTTCGCCGATGTTATCGTCAATTGCTGACTATACTGGACGACGCAAATCTTTCATGCAGTTTTTTACCTGGTTGGGAGCCCTTTCGTGCGGAGCGCTTTTCTTTTTCGATGGGTCTAATATTGAGTTGGGAATCATTGCCTTTGCGCTTGGAACTCTTGGCTACGGCGGCAGTATTGTTTTCTACAATTCATTTCTGCCGGTAATCTGTTCCCCCGAAGATCAGGACAAGGTGAGTGCCCGTGGTTATTCACTGGGATATCTGGGTGGCGTTGTTCTTCTGCTTTTTAATCTGCTGATGATTATGAAGCCAGGATTATTCGGCATCACTGATCCGTTTCTTCCTGCCCGGATTTCATTCCTTACAGTTTTCCTGTGGTGGATCGGCTTTTCGCAGATTACTTTTCGCCGGCTGCCCCGTTATACCTTCCGGAAAAGACGGAAGGACAAAGAAACCAATATATTTTTTGAAGGATACCGTGAACTTGATAAAGTTTTTAAACAGGTTAGAAACTCAAAAAGGCTAAGCTATTTTCTGATTGGTTTTTTCTTTGTGATGATGGGATTGCTCACCACCATGTTTATGGCTGCAACCTATGGAGAAAAGGAGCTTGGACTTAAAGAAGATATTCTGATTCCGACAATTCTGGTCATTCAACTGGTTGGAATGCTTGGTGCATGGATGTTTTCACGACTTTCGGCACGATTCGGAAACCTTCAGGCTTTACTGCTTTCTGTAATCATGTGGATATTTATAATTGTCGGAGCCTATTTCATCAGCAACTCCATACAGTTTGTACTGGCAGCAATGTTTATTGGAATAGTAATGGGTGGCACACAGGCGCTGGCAAGGTCAACCTACAGCAAAATGCTTCCTGAATCAACCACCGATCATACCAGTTACTTCAGCTTTTATGATGTGATGGAAAAACTGGCTACCGTTGCCGGAACTTTCAGCTTTGGGATTATCGAAGCCATTACCGGTAGCATGAGGTTTTCTGTACTTACTATCGCAGTCTTTTTTGTGATTGGTACCATTTTTCTGCTGTTAACCCTGAGGGTGGAAATGAAAAACCATTCCATTAAAGTGAATTAGATTTTCAATCACTTAACCTTTACTGCAATATAATATCCCCTTTCGGGTTTATTATCTGTGACTTGTAATTCAAACAGTTTGAAAAAGAAACCATCCTCCGGAGCTATGCTTCAGGTTCTCGACTGGGCATACGACAAAGCGGTGGCTGGTTTGCCCGGATTAAATTCGGCTGTTGAATTGAGCGAATCGTATCTCAGGCAGGAGGGAACCCTTCGCCACAAAGCCAATGCACTCATCCGCTGGCAGAATGTGAAATCAGGTTCAAGCGGATTTATTACCGGTCTTGGCGGATTCATGACTTTGCCGGTTGCCATTCCGGCAAATCTTGCAAGTGTGTTGTTCATTCAAATCCGCATGATAGCCGCCATTGCACATATGGGGGGTTATGATCTGCGCGATGACAGGGTAAAATCGCTGGTTTATGCCTGCCTGGCGGGAAATGTAGCCAAAGATATCCTTCAGGAAATTGGTATAAACCTGGGAACAAGGATTACTGCTCATCTGATCGGTCGGATATCGGAGCAAACCATCATTTCCATAAACCAGAAGGTCGGATTTCAATTGCTGGCAAAATCAGGAAGCAAAGGTGCTGTTAATCTTGGGAAAGCCGTGCCACTGGTTGGAGGAGTTATCGGGGGTTCATTTGATACAGTGATGACCAATCTGATCGGCAATATCGCCCGTGATGTGTTTATCGGGAAAGGCAATCCGATTGAATCCTGAACATCCAATATTTACCGTTTAATTTTATTTCAATCCACTCAGAAAAATATTTCAAAACTAACTTGAAATTGATTTTTAACCTGATACATTTGCATCACTGTTTTAACACTCTTATACCCAACCTTTAACTCACTTTTTTATGAAAAGAGTTCTCTTGCCTATGCTCGCGCTGGTGATAGTTTCAATCACCGCTTGCAAAAACCAAAAACCAACCATGGACACCAATAATCCATTCTTCACGGAGTACACTACTCCGTTTCAGGTGCCGCCTTTCGACAAAATCGACACCTCACACTACCTGCCTGCTTTTATCGAAGGCATCAAACAGCACGATCAGGAAATAGCTGCAATTGTCGAAAACACTGCAACCCCTGATTTTGAGAATACCATTCTTGCATTCGATAAATCGGGGAAACTGCTGAACAGGGTAAGCTACGTTTTTTATAACCTGAACGGAGCCCATACCAGTGATCAGATGCAGGAAATTGCCCGAAAAATATCACCGCTGATGTCGAAGCATCAGGATGATATTTCGATGAATCCGAAACTTTTTGAGCGGATAAAGGCTGTTTACGAAAGCCGCCTCACTGCCGGTCTTGATGATCAGCAAATCAGAGCGGTTGAAAAATATTACGAAGATTTTGAACGCGACGGAGCCAATCTTCCAGCTGAACAACAGGATAAACTTCGCAAAATAAACGAAGAACTTGCCATGCTTCAGGTGAAGTTTGGAGAAAACCAACTGGCAGAAGTCAACAAAAATTTCAAGTTGGTTGTGGAGAATAAGGCTGATCTGGCTGGATTACCTGAAGGGGTAATTTCTGCTTCTGCCGAAGCTGCCAATACTACCGGTGATACCGGCAAATGGGTATTCACCCTGGCTAAACCCAGTCTGATTCCATTCCTTCAATATGCCCAAAACCGTGAACTCCGCGAAAAACTGTACCGTGGCTATTTTATGCGGGGCAACAACGACAATGCTAATGACAACAAGCAAATTGTAAAAGATATGGTAAGACTGAGAGCTGAAAAAGCAAGTCTGCTTGGATTCGACAATTTTGCCGCTTATGTTATTGATGAGAATATGGCGAAAACGCCGGAGAACGTTGATAAATTTCTAAGTGAACTGTTCAATTCAGCACTGCCCGTTACCAAAAGTGACCTCGCAGAAATGCAGAAAATTGCCGATGCAGAAGGTGGAAATTTCAAACTCCAGTCATGGGACTGGTGGTTTTATGCCGAAAAGCTCCGCAAACAAAAATTTGATCTGGATGAAAATGAGATCAGACCCTACCTGAAGCTAGAAAATGTTCGTGACGGAATGTTTACAGTTGCGCAGAAACTCTATGGAATAACTTTCGAAAAGTTAACCAACCTCCCTGTTTATCAGAAAGATGTTGAAACTTTTGAAGTAAAGGAAGCCGATGGAACTCACCTTGGTATTCTTTATATGGATTATTTCCCTCGTCCTGAAAAAAGCGGTGGCGCCTGGTGTACAGGTTTTCAATCTGCTGGCTGGGATAATGGTAAGAAAGTTGACCCTATCGTTTCCATCGTCTGCAATTTTACTCCTCCGTCAGGCAATGCTCCTGCTTTGCTGAGCTGGGATGAAACCACTACATTGTTCCATGAGTTCGGCCATGCTTTGCACGGTCTTTTTACCGAAGGCAAATATACCCGCACAGCAGGCAATGTTCCTCAGGATTATGTTGAACTTCCCTCGCAGATTATGGAAAACTGGGCTGGTGAACCGGAAGTACTTCGCATGTATGCCAAACATTATGAAACCGGGGAGACCATTCCTGATGTACTGATTGAAAAACTCACAAACAGCAGTCATTTCAACCAGGGATTTACCACCGTTGAGTACATTGCTGCTTCTATTCTTGATCTTGATTATCATAAATTGAAAACTCCTGCTCAGGTTGATGATCTCGTTGCTTTCGAAAAAACAGCCATGGACAAAATCGGTCTGATTCCTGAAATTCTGCCCCGTTACCGCACCACTTATTTTTCGCATATTTTCGATGGCGGGTACGCTGCCGGATACTATGTTTATTTGTGGGCTGCTGTTTTAGATAGCGATGCGTTTGATTACTTCAAACAATCTGGTGACATTTTCAATCCTGACCTGGCTGCAGCTTTCCGTAAACATTGCCTTGCCGAAAACGGCAACGATGAAGGAATGATTCAGTATAAAAAATTCAGGGGACAGGAACCTTCACTGAGTCCACTACTGAAGAAACGGGGATTGAACTGATTCTATAAATTCCTTAGATCCGCAAGTCACAAAATCGCGGATTCAGGGAATTGATTTGATAGCAAAAAGGCTGTCTTTATAATACGGAGATTTTTTCCCGGATTTTAAGACAGCCTTATTATTTCAGATAGCTATATGATTACTAGTGCTTTAAGGTATGTAGTAACTCTTCTGCCCTTAAAATAGCAACGGTTATATCGGCACAAACATTTTCTTTGCCAACCTGATCAGTAATTCCGTTTTTATCCAATGCATCAAGAACCGATTTAACAGGGCCTGATAATATTACCTTTATGCCGTTGGCCTGTGTTTTTTGTATAAAACTTTTAAGGTTACTTAACCCGGTGGAATCAATAAATGGAACTCTGTAAAGGCGGATAATCCTGATTTTTGGTTTCGAAGTAACCTGTTTTTCAGCTTCCTCAAATTTGTTGGCGACACCGAAAAAGAAGGGTCCGTTAACCTCAAACACTTCAACTTTTTCAGGAAGTACAAGTTTCAACCCACCTTCTGCTTCGCTTGAATTTTCGTCTTCAACAGCCATATTCAGCACCTCAACACCTGAGGTATCTATAACCCGTTTAAGGAAAAGAAGCACTGCCAGCAACAATCCAAACTGAATGGCTACTGTAAGGTCGATGATTACAGTCAGCAAAAAAGTTGTCAAAAGGACGGCAATTTCGCTTTTGCTGTTGCGGAATAGTCCTTTGAAAGAGCGCCATTCGCTCATATTGTAAGAAACAACCACCAGAATACCTGCCAGGCAGCTCATTGGAATCAGTTTAGCCAGTTTCCCGAAAAACAGCATGATAAGCAGCAGAACAACTGCATGAATAAGGCCGGCAACCGGCGTTTTTCCGCCATTACGAATATTGGTCATGGTTCGGGCAATGGCACCTGTAGCAGGAATTCCGCCAAAAATCGGGGTAATTATGTTGGCTATACCCTGGCCAATCAGCTCGGTATTCGATCGATGCCGGGTGCCTGTAGCGCCATCGGCAACCATAGCCGATAACAGCGACTCAATCGCTCCAAGTATCGCAATGGTAAAGGCAGGTGCAAGCAGCAGTCTGAATGTTTCCCAACTTATTCCGGGAATATAAGGGGCTGGAATAGTTGCTTTTATCTCTCCAAAGCGTGAACCAATGGTTTCAACCGGTAATGAAAAAAATGTGACAGCAAGCGTACTTACAACCAGGGCAATGAGTGTTCCCGGTATTTTTTTATTGACTTTTGGCCACAAAAATGAGATCAGGACGGTGAATACTCCAATTGCCAGCGCATATAAATTGATATCTGTAAAATGTTCGAAATAGAAAGCCCATTTTTCTATAAAATCAGCAGGAATGCTTTCAGCAACTTCAAGCCCAAAAAAATCTTTAATCTGTGATGAGAAAATGACCAAAGCAATACCAGAGGTAAACCCAACTACTATTGGATAAGGCATAAATTTAATTATGGTTCCCAATTTGAGCAGTCCCATTCCAACAAGCATAAAACCTGCCAGTATGGTGGCTATAAGCAAACCTTCAACTCCGTGCTTTTCAACAATTCCGTAAATAATAACTATAAAAGCACCGGTTGGACCACCAATCTGTACCCGACTTCCTCCCAGCGCAGAAATGAGAAATCCACCGATTATCGCGGTAATCAGACCCCGCTCAGGACTCACCCCCGAAGCAATTCCAAACGCAATGGCCAACGGAAGTGCAACCACGCCTACAATAACACCAGCTATCAGATCAGAGATAAAGGTTTTGAGATTGTAAGTTTTGAGCGTGGTAATCAGTTTGGGATGATATATTTCTTTAACGTAAGAAATAATTGTTTTCAACATAATAGAATCAATTTTAATAAACTGCAAAATTATAAAACCCTGGCGTTAATAAGGTTTTATCTCATATTTAATTTCATTAAAAAATCGAATATTTCAAAAAAGATCTGTAATCCATAGCATTGGCTCCACGGCTCATTATTACAAGCACAATGAAATTGTTTTTCTGAGTATTAATGGTTGCATTATTTTTTAAGAATCGTCATTCATGTTAAAGAATTTGTTAAATTTAACCCCTAATCATCCGAAAATTCATTTGCTATGCGTCCCAAAAACACTGGAAACAGCAATATAAATCGAGCACCTGACGAATTTTCGGGCAACGAACATCAGACTCACGCGCAATACAAAACACCTCAGCCTGCTGTTATAAATGGGGAAACAGTTTCCAGCCAACGTTTTGCTGATGTGACAAATCTAACTGCTGAACAGGATATCATGTTCAGATTAAACCGGGAGGGTGTTTTCCTAAGTTGCCTGAAAGAGGCAAAAGTCATGTTTAGTCTGGATAAGGATCTGACTGAAATAAGTACTCGTAAGATTTTCGACATAGAACTGGCCGCTTTCTTTGACCGGTCAATTGCCGGGGCTCTGGATTCAGGCACTTTGAAAATTATACAATTCTCATTAAATATTCAGGAAAAAGGAGCCCGTCTTTTTGAAGCCCGGTTCTTTCCTGTTGGAGACGACGAGGTGTTGGCTGCAGTAAGGGATATTGCCAGCCAAAAACTTAATGAATCAGAGCGTCTGGCCACTAGTGGATATGCCAGAGCCATAATGGATGCATCAACGGATGGCTTTGTTCTTATCAATAATTCCGGAGAAATTCTTGATTTGAATTTATCAATGGCTGCCTTTCTCGATAAGGATAGGGATGATTTGCTTGGCATGAACTTTTTTAAACTGTTTCCTGAAACTGCAGCAGAAATAGCTGATCAGTTTATCGAAAAAGTATTTAACTGTCAGATTCCCTTTTCAGACGAAGTCAAATACAGGAATCGCTGGATTTCTTATGATGTAAAACCTTTGTTTTCTGAACATAATGGTGTAGATGGTGCCGTGATTTGCGGCAGAGACATTACAGAAGAAAAGCAAGTATTACGCGGCCTGCATGAGGCACTTGAAGCCAACAAGGCATACAAGGAGTTTTTGGAGCAATTGATTAATATAATTCCTGATGTGATCGGGATTCAGGATTGCGAGCACAGGATAATAAGGTACAATGAGGCAGGATATCGGTTTTTAGACATGACGCATGAAGATGTAGTCGGCAAAAAATGCTTTCACCTGCTTCATAGAGATGTTGAATGCGAGGACTGCGCAACCAGAGAAAGTTACAAAACTAAAAAGCCGGCAACACTTGAGCGGTTTTTCCCTGAAAAGGGTGTTTGGTTTGATGTAAGAACTTATCCGGTTATTGACGAGCAGGGAGAAATAAAATACATAATCGAGCATCTGCGTGATATAACAAAACTTAAGGAAATTCAGATTGAACTTCATAAAAGTGAAGAACGTTACCGCGAGCTTTTCAACTCATCGGCAGGAGGTATTTTGCTTGGCTCAGAAAAAGGGGTAATTATTGAAGCAAACCAAACTTTTTGTACTATGACAGGTTATTCAAGAGAACGACTTGTTGGCAGACATATAAGCGAGAGCCTGTTTACCGAAGAAAGTCTGAAAGCAAGTCCCTTTAGGTTCGATTTACTAAAGAAAGGGGACACAGTAATTTCGCATCGCGATCTGCATACCGCTGATGGCAAAATACTTCCGGTTGAAATGCGCACCCGCATTATGCCTGACGGATCTTACCAATCCATTTATCATGATATTTCGGATCGCAAGCGTGCTGAAGCGGAAATAAACAGGCAGAATGATGAGCTGAGAAACGTAAATGCGGAGAAAGACCGCTTTTTCTCAATAATTGCACATGATCTGAGAAGCCCGTTTTCTGCAATATTGGGGCTTACTGAAATGATTGGTGAAGAGTTCGATTCAATGAAACCATCAGAAATAAAGGAGATTCTTGGTGAATTGAAAAAATCGGTTGGAAATCTTTATAAACTTCTGGATAATCTGCTGGAATGGTCAATGGTTCAGCGGAATAAAAAGCCTTTTAACCCGTCAGAAATTATTCTATCAGATTTGATTGAATATGTTCTTCAACCCGTTATGGATAGCGCCAAAGCCAAATCAATTACTGTTTTTGTTGACATTTCGCCGGATATAAGAGTAAAAGCTGATAGAAACATGCTTGAAACTACGGTACGTAACCTATTTTCTAATGCAGTAAAATTTACTCATACCGGAGGTGTGATATTGGTTGACGCGATTCAAACCAATGAAGACCAGGTTACTGTAAATGTTAAAGACAGTGGAGTTGGTATTCCCGCACAAATGCTCAGCAATATATTTTCTGTTTCTGCCCGAAATAACAGAAGAGGCACATCGGGAGAGCCAAGCACCGGACTTGGGCTGCTACTGTGCAAGGAATTTGTTGAGAAAAACGGAGGTAAAATCTTCGCTGACAGCATTGACGGGAACGGGAGTACTTTTAGTTTTACAGTTCCGTCGTTATAATCAGGAAAGCATTACCTTTAAAAATATGAAAATAAAAGGACAGCATCTCTCACTCGTTTCAATATCTTTTGATACTTTTTCGGGTTTTAGTGAGTTGGTTTGCATAACAGATGTTGCTAACGAAATATTATATGTTAACCCTGCACTTAAAAAAAGGGCTCATCCCGATTCTGTAATTGCCGGAAAACCATTTTTGTGGGAATCTGTTAGTCTTTCTGATTTTGTTGATGACAATACTCCCCAGGAGTTTCGCAAAGTACATTCTGCCGCGCTGAATGGATGGTTTGATTTACGTGTCCATCTTTCAAATGCAGGGAAAGATAAGTCGATAATTATCTGGATTGCCAAAGAAGCAGATTATCAGCAAGTTAAAGTCAAAGCTCCTTCGAGAGCGAAAGGAATAAAAGCCGGCAAAGATCTTTATCATAAACTTTTCGAAACCTCTCCCTCAGGAATACTTCTATTGGACGAAAAGGGAAACATCATTGATGTTAATCAATCCTTGTGTGCCTCCACTGGTTACAATCCCTCAGAGCTCATTGGAGAGCATGTGAGCATACTTGCTCTGCCAGAGAATTTCAAACATATTGCACCTCACATTAATCAGATACTTTCAGGCGAAATTCTGAAACACGAAGTTACCAGCAGAAGAAAAGACGGAACCTATTACTATTCCCTTCTGGTTGAATCTGCGGTTTCTATGCCTGATGGGAAATTGGCTGTTCTTTCGGTATCCAACGACATATCTGAGAGAAAACGAGCAGAATTTGCGCTCCGGGACAGTGAAGTATGGTTCAAGGCGATAGCAAATTACACTGCCAACTGGGAATCTATGTTCAGCTCAGAAGGGCGTATTGTATGGACCAATCCCGCAGCTGAAAGATTTACAGGCTATTCGCCAGATGAAATAATAGCAATGTCTGATTTTATTGAAGAATTGGTGGCTAGACCTGACAGACAGAAAGCCAGAGAAGTATTGATGGCGGCACTGAAGGAAAGTGAAGGCCAGGACCACTTCTTTCGATGTATCAGAAGGGATGGCACATTCTTCTGGCTTTCAGTTGCCTGGATGCACATCAGAGATGAAAAGGGCAATCTGATAGGAATTCGTACAAGCGGACAGGACGTTACACTCAGACTCGAAGCGACGCAAGCACTGAAAAGCAGTGAAAAACTTTACAGGCTGATGACAGAAAATGCCCCGTTCGGAATGGCTTTCTTTGAAATAGATGGTCAGGAGCAACTAATTTTCACGCATGCCAATCCAGCCGCAGATGCAATTCTAAAGATTGATCATTCCCTCATATCCGGACAAGAAATAGAACATGCATTTCCCAACGTGAAAGGGACTGATGTGCCTGAAAAATATCTTAATGCAGCCCGGGATAACAAGACCTGGATAACCGATAAATTGGTATTGAACACTCAGGATGGTGAATCGATATTTGAAGTCAAGGCATTTCAAACTTTGCCTGGAAAAATGGTTGCTATTTTTGCAGACATCACAAAAAAAATACACACAGAAGAGCAATTAAGAGCAAGTCGTCAACTCTTTGAAACACTGGCAAGGATGGCTCCGGTAGGAATTTTCAGAACCAATGAAAAAGGAGATACTACCTTTGTAAACCCAAAGTGGTCAGCACTTTGCGGGCTTTCTTATTCTGAAGCTTTGCAAAACAAGTATGTCTCGGCCATACACCCTGAAGACAGAGATGAACGTATCAAGGAGTGGCAATATGCGATAAAGCATAAAATACCGGTTATTTCGGAGTATAGGTTTATCAGACCCGATGGTTCAATTATTTGGGTACAGGGCCAGGCTATACCCGAAATGGCAGATGGTCAGGTTATAGGGTATATCGGCACCATTACTGATATTACCGAATTGATTGAAACCCAAAATGACCTGAGGGCTGCAAAAGAAAAGGCAGAGGCCAGCAATAGTCTGAAAACTACTTTCATGAAAAATCTCTCTCATGAAGTTCGTACCCCATTAAATGGCATTTTCGGATTTGCCCAACTGCTTGGATCAGGCGACTATACTCCCGAAGAAAATAAGGAATTTGTAGGATTTCTTGAACTCAGTATTGCCCGTATGACCAAAACCATTGATAATACAATGGAATTGTCGTTGCTGATGACAGGAAATATGCAGAGAAACGATGCATTGTTTAATCTGGGAAGCCTTATGCAGGAAATTTTCAGAACTTACAAGCAAAATGCAGAGAAGAAAAATCTTGAATTTGTAATCAAATCACCATTAAAACAAGGATTAATGGTGATTGCTGACAGAATGATGGTGAAGCGTATTGTCGAGGAAATTGCTGACAATGCCGTAAAGTTTACCGATACCGGAAAAATAACAATTGATTATCGGATTGAGGATGGTTTACTCAACATTGTAATACGTGATACCGGACAAGGAATTTCTCAGGATTATCTTCCTCATATTTTTGAGCCATTTATGCAGGAAAATGTTTTCTCAGCAAGGGCCAACAACAGCACCGGACTCGGATTGTCAATTGTGCATGGACTCACATCACTGCTGGGAGGTTCCATAAGTGCAGAGTCAAAACCTGGAAAAGGTACCAGTATCTTTCTCCGGTTGCCAGTGAAATATAATTCAACAACTCTGGCAAATGAACCGGAGATAGCGGATATTTCGGCTAACGGAGAAAAAGTACCTGTCATTCTCATTGTTGAGGATGAGCAAATCAATATGCTTTTTGTAAAGCGATTACTGGGTAAGTTTAATTGCAGATTAATTGAAGCCATCAGTGGAAAGGAAGCAATTGCTGCAGTCAAGAACAATCCAGATGTAGATATTATTCTCATGGATATTCGCATGCCGGGAATGGATGGTTATCAGGCCATAGAGATTATCAGAGATATTAATCCAACAGCAAATATTGCAGCAGTTACAGCTTATGGAGGGGCCAGCGATCGTGAGGCCTGTCTTAAAGCCGGTTGTGTTGACTATCTCGCTAAACCATTTCACAGCAAGGATTTATTTGCAATGCTGAGAAGAGTTATTCAATGGCCCCCGGAAGAAAAATAATCTCAGATTGTTTTATCTGATCGAAATTTTGGAAGTCGCAAACTTCTGATTTTGTTGCACTTTTAAAAGATATAGCCCGGATGGAAGCATTGAAGTGCCGATTTCAGCCCTGCTAACTCCGCCCTTTTCAATCATTTCATATACCATTCTGCCATCAGCATTGTAAAGTCTGATGGTTAAATCTTTGCCTTGCTCAAATGAAGAAAGATCAGCAAAAACTGCATTGGATGCCGGATTGGGATATACCATTACAGGTACTTTCTCTTTGATTTTACTGATACCAAAAACCTGACTCCCCAGGCCCGACCAGTTATCACTGATCTGAGTTTCGGTGAGTGGATAATCGTATAACTTCAGCATAGCCACAGAGCCTGACGAGGCTTCGTTGGTTACTATCAGATCATCGTGGAAAAAATTCAGAACACCGTCGCTGTCTATCAGGGCATGACCTCCGTTGTCAATGAAATCAATCTTTACCTCGGCATCGGTGTAAATCAATACTTGGTCTGTTGCTGCGGTTCGGGTGATGACATAATAGGTAAACTCATCTTCAACAACCGGAGCTTCCTGACTGTAAAGGATATTGTAGAAGTTGAGCTGTCCGTTGTAAACATAAGCCCCCCAGTCGGTTTTGCGATTTTTCCAGTCAACAACCCTTTTCCAGCTGCTGAGTTCATCAAATACAAAATACAACTCAATGGTATAGTTGGTCCCGATAAAATTGTTGGCTGCTATATTGTTGAATTGCAGTCCGCTGTTGCGGGCAAAACGATAAACAGTTTTCGTTTGCTGGCTGATTTCGTTAAGGGTTGCCACTTCAAAAATACCTTCTTCGCCCAAAACCGTTAGCGTTGGACCATTGCCGGAAAGTTCCTGTAAGGTATTTTCAAAATTATAAGAAAGTACTTGCTGTGCATGGGTTATGCCGGCAATGCATAACGAAATGACTGTCAGGGTAAAGATCTTTTTCATTTTTCTCTGTTTTTTGGGAATAAATAATTGGGGAATTAGTCAATCATGATTGAAAAACAGGAGTTAAACGAGCAGGTGAAAGTGCGGGATTCTCTTCGATGAGAAATTTGTAGAATGATTCTTAGGTCAACAAATTTAACAGTTAATTTTCACAGAAGGTTCAATAAACTTAAAAAAACCATTGAATGCATTAAAATTTCTGTAACTTTTCTTTATTAGGTTTGTCAAATGTCTGATTATTGGATCATAATTTTAATTTCAAATTCCTAAAAAATGAGGAGATCAGCACCAGCATTATTGTGCTTGATGGCAGTACTTGCATTCGCAACTTATACCCAGGCACAGCAAAATTCTTTTAAACCCAAACTGGACAGCCTTTTAAACTTACTCGGAGAGAATGATAAGTTTATGGGATCTGTTGCAATTATGGAAAATGGGATTCTAACCTATTCCAAAGCAACCGGTTACGCCGATTTAGAATCAAAAACATTGGCAACCTCATCAACCATTTACAGGGTTGGCTCTGTAAGTAAAATGTTTACTTCGGCTATGATTTATCAATTGGCAGAAGAGAAAAAAATCTCATTTGATGCAAAATTATCATCCTTTTTCCCTGATCTTCCGAATGCAGAGAACATCACAGTATTGGATATGTTGCTGCATCGCAGCGGGCTGTGGAGTGTGACCGATGACAGCCTTTATCTGGAATGGTGTGTAAATTATAAATCCAGACAAGAGATAGTTTCCATGATCAGCAGTCATCCGGTTTTGTTTCAGCCGGGCGAAAAATCGGAATACAGCAATTCCAATTATATTCTGCTTGGTTTCATTCTCGAAGACATTACAGGCAAAGATTACGCAGCCAACCTCAACGAGCGGATTGCAAAAAAAGCGAGACTGGAATCCACATATTATGGCGGTGAAATAAAGATCGGCAAAGGCGAAAGTAACTCTTACATTTGGTCAGCTGAAGGCTGGAAAAAAGAGAATGAAACAAACATGAGCATTCCTCATGGTGCAGGTGCTGTAGTTTCAACTACAGAGGATTTGGTGAAGTTTGGAAATGCATTGTTTAATAATGAAATTATCAGCAAATCTTCGTTGGAAAATATGATCAAAACGGAAGGGACTTATGGAAAAGGAATTTTTCCTATGCCGTTTTATGAGCTTAAAGGATTTGGCCATACCGGTGGCATTGATGGATTCAGGTCGGTGCTTATTTGTTTCCCTGATAAAAAATTATGTCTGGCTGTTACATCCAATGGATTAAACTATGGTCAGAATGATATTCTGATAGGATTACTAAGCATTTACCTTGGTCGTGAATACGATCTGCCTGATTTCTCAGTTGCCACAGTTTCTATTGATATACTTAAAAGCTACGAAGGCATTTATTCCAGTGAAAGCTTTCCGCTTAAACTTACTGTAAAAGTTGATGGAAATACCCTTACAGCACAAGCTACCGGGCAAAGTGCTTTTCCGCTGGAGCCTGTCAGTGAAACCGAATTTCGCTTCGATGCTGCCGGTATCCGTATAACCTTCCCTGAAACAGGAAAACTGAATATAAAACAGGGAGGCATGGATATTTTAATGAACAGGGAGTAAAGCTTTTTGCTGCTGTTTATTTCAAATTCAGCAATTTCTGAAGCACACTCAAAGACCTGCAAAATATCAATGCAGGTCTTTGATATTATATGATTGTATGTTGCTTGAAAATCAATTTGAAAGGAATCATTAATTAAACACGGCAACTTTCTTGGTTTACATGAGATATTGATTTACTTTTATCAATGCAAATCACACCCGCTATCTGATTAAAATACAGATGGTTCATATTCAAAAACTGAAAAATTCCAGCCATGTCAACATTTAAGTATCAAAAGCCATTTCCGGTTCAAAAGGACACCACCCCTTATAAACTGCTCACTCGCGACTTTGTAAGTATCGTTGAAGCAGACGGCCGTAAAATTCTGAAAGTTGCCCCCGAAGGTCTGGAATTACTTGCAAAAGAAGCCATTACCGATGTGTCGTTTTACCTGAGGTCCGGCCATTTACAAAAACTTGCCGACATTCTTGCCGATCCTGAAGCTACAGACAACGACCGCTTTGTAGCCCACACCATGCTGATGAATCAGGTGGTTGCAGCTGAAGGAGAATTGCCCACTTGTCAGGATACCGGTACTGCAATTATAATGGCCAACAAAGGTGAGGATGTTTACACCGGAGCCAATGATGCCGAACACCTTTCGAAAGGTATTTTTGAAACCTACCGCGACCGCAACCTGCGTTA
This sequence comes from Bacteroidales bacterium UBA5197, assembly GCA_002412885.1. Taxonomy (GTDB): domain Bacteria; phylum Bacteroidota; class Bacteroidia; order Bacteroidales; family Lentimicrobiaceae; genus Lentimicrobium. The sequence goes on along the minus strand of DHVX01000069.1, from coordinate 15,160 downwards.
TTCTATGGTAGTTCCTTTTACCATGACAGAAGAGAAAAACACTGGCACCAACCTTCCTGCGCAAATTGATATTTATTCCGGACAGGGCAATAAATATGAGTTTTTGTTTATCACCAAAGGCGGCGGATCAGCCAACAAGACTTATTTATATCAGCAAACCAAATCACTGCTGACAGATGAAGGATTAACAAGATTTGTAATGGAAAAAATCAGGGATCTTGGTACTTCGGCTTGTCCGCCTTACCATCTGGCATTGGTGATTGGCGGTACTTCCGCGGAAGCTACCCTGGCCACTGTGAAAAAAGCTTCAGCAGGATATTACGATCATCTTCCCACAGAGGGTAATGAGGGCGGACAGGCTTTTCGCGATCTGGAATGGGAAGCCCGGATTCAGAAAATCTGTGAAGAAACCGGCATTGGCGCTCAGTTTGGCGGAAAATATTTTGTACACGATGTCAGGGTTATCCGCTTGCCACGTCATGCGGCTTCGTGCCCGGTAGGGTTGGGTGTGAGTTGCAGTGCCGACCGTAACATCAAAGCAAAAATTACCGAAGATGGTATTTTTCTTGAAGAACTTGAAAAGAATCCGGCAAAATATGTTCCGGCCTCGGCACCAGCCATGCGCCCGGCGGTTGAGATTGACCTTGATCGTCCCCTGAATGAGGTGCTTGCTGAACTTGCAAAACATCCGGTAAAAACCAGGCTCAGCCTCAATGGTACGCTGGTTGTTGCCCGCGACATTGCCCACGCCCGCATTAAACAAATGATTGATGAAGGGAAACCCATGCCGGATTATTTTAAAAATCACCCGGTTTATTATGCCGGCCCTGCAAAAACACCAAAAGGAATGGCATCCGGCAGTTTTGGCCCGACCACCGCAGGCCGGATGGACGTTTATGTTGATCAGTTCCAGGAAATGGGGGGCTCATTGATTATGCTTGCCAAAGGAAACCGCAGTAAAATGGTAACCGAGGCCTGCAAAAAGCACAAAGGATTTTATCTGGGATCCATTGGCGGACCGGCAGCAATTCTTGCCAAATACTCCATAAAATCAGTGGAAGTAATTGATTTTGAAGAGCTGGGAATGGAAGCCGTTCGCAAAATCAGGGTCGAAAATTTCCCTGCTTTTATTATAGTTGATGATAAAGGAAATGATTTCTTCGAAGGGAAGTAGGACCTGTTGAAAACCTCCGTTAGGAGTTTACCAAAACTAACCCCCGGTGAGGCATACCGAACCGGGGGTTAGTTTCTATCTCACCTCACTGCCGTTCTTCATTGCTGAAGTTGGAGATACAAAACTGAGCCGTCCGTCATGATCTTCGGCCATAAGTATCATCCCCTGTGAATCGATGCCTTTGAGATTGCGGGGTGCAAGGTTAACCAATATGGTAACCTGCTGACCAATAATATTTTCCGGCTCATAATACTCAGCAATACCAGAAACAACGGTACGTTTGTCGATGCCGGTATCTATGGTGAGTTTCAGAAGCTTTTTGGTTTTTGCAACTTTTTCGGCAGCAATAATGGTTCCGATACGCAGATCTACTTTGCCGAAATCATCAAATTCAATCACAGGTTTAGTGGGATTGGCTGTTGCATTTTCGGCTTCGTTTGCTTTTTTTGTATCGAGCAGTTTCTGAACCTGAGCTTCAATGGCAGCATCCTCAATGCGCTCGAATAAAAGTTCGGGCAATCCAAGCTGATGGCCATCGGGAAGCAATGCAGAACTGCCTGCTTTGTCCCATTTAGAAGTTTCCAGATTAAGCATAATGTTGAGTTTTTTTGCACTGAAAGGTAGGAAAGGCTCACCAAGAATAGCCAGATTGGCACAAATCTGAAGACAGATATTCAGGTTGGTTTGTACGCGTTCAGGGTTGGTTTTAAAAGTTTTCCAGGGTTCGGTTTCGGTCAGATATTTATTGCCGAGGCGGGCCAGGTTCATCAGTTCGTTCAATGCTTCCCGGAAACGGTAAAGTTCAATACTTTGGGCAATTTTCGCAGGGAAACCAGCCATTTCGTTTATCACCTGACGGTCATAATCATCCACAGGACCTAAAGCCGGGACTTTGCCATCAAAATATTTTTGCGTAAGTACCAGCGTACGGTTCACAAAGTTCCCGAAAACCGCCAGCAATTCGCTGTTGTTGCGGGCCTGAAAATCGCGCCAGGTAAAGTCATTGTCTTTGGTTTCGGGTGCATTGGCGGTCAGCACATAGCGCAGCACATCCTGTTTGCCGGGAAATTCTTCAAGATATTCATGTAACCACACTGCCCAGTTTCGTGAAGTGGAAATCTTATCGTTCTCAAGATTCAGAAATTCATTGGCCGGAACATTTTCCGGAAGGATAAACGAACCTTCCGCCTTAAGCATACCCGGAAATACAATGCAATGGAAAACAATATTGTCCTTACCGATAAAATGCACCAATTTCGAATCGGCGGATTTCCAGTAAGGTTCCCAGTCTTTTCCGGTTTGTTCGCCCCATTCACGGGTAGCTGAAATGTAGCCGATGGGTGCATCAAACCACACATAAAGTACCTTGCCTTCTGCTTCTTTCAGCGGAACATTTACGCCCCAGTCGAGGTCGCGGGTTACAGCTCGTGGTTGCAGTCCATGATCGAGCCACGATTTGCATTGACCGTAAACATTGGTTTTCCAGTCATCTTTGTGGCTTTCAAGTATCCACTCGCGAAGCCATGGCTCATATTTGTCGAGGGGCAGAAACCAGTGTTTGGTTTCGCGCATTACGGGAACACTTCCGCTGAGCGCTGATTTAGGGTTAATCAGGTCGGTAGCATTCAGGGATGTACCGCAATTTTCACACTGATCGCCATAAGCTTTTTCAAATCCGCAATGCGGACAGGTGCCGGTTATGTAGCGATCGGCCAGAAATGTCTGGTGTTCCTCATCATAATATTGCAGCGATGTTTTCTCAATAAACTCGCCTTTGTCGTAGAGGTTTGTGAAGAATTCGGAAGCTGTTTTGTGATGGACAGCATTGGATGTCCGTGAATAGATGTCAAAAGAAACCCCGAAATCTTCGAAGGATTTCTTAATAATGCCATGATATTTGTCAACCACCTGTTGCGGGGTAATGCCTTCTCTGCGGGCTTTGATGGTAATGGGAACTCCGTGTTCATCGGAACCACCGATAAAAACCACATCTTCGCCTTTTGATCGGAGGTAGCGAACGTAAATATCGGCAGGCACATAAACTCCGGCAAGGTGGCCAATGTGGATAGGGCCGTTTGCGTAAGGCAGCGCGGAAGTTACGGTATAGCGTTTAAATAATTTGGCGGCAGAATCTGACATTTGATTGAAATTTAGAAACAGGGTGCAAAGGTAATTTCTAATTTCTAATTTCTAATTTCTAATTTCTAACCATTTCTAATTTTGGTCCCGGATAGCTATCGGGATCAGATTTCTGAGTGACCTAACAAGTCTTCTTTCGTCTTGTTAGGTCTTCTTGTTAAATTTTCCAATTTCCAATCAATTTCTAGAGCCCTGTCCGACTGGCAAAACATGAGTTTATAAAGCATAAAAATTGTCAGTCAGGCAACCTCAACCTTAACCTCAACCTCAACCTGATTTACATAGTAGTTTTTCCGTAACTCACTGGCACCAAAAGTACCACCCGGGTGCCCGGGTTCAGGCTTCCCGGTGATGTTTCAGAAATGGTTACAGAGGTTTGAATATTCATTCTTTTGCCAATAATCTCAAGTCTTTTCTGTGTCATTGCCATACCCATGTGTAAATGGTTTTCGCCACTGGATGAGTAGGCTCCGGCTTGTTTTATCCCGACACCATTGTCCTCGATGGAGATCTTTATGGCTTTCGGAGATTGCATAGCGAATGAAATTCTGATCATTCCCCTGCCCTTGAGCGTTGAAATGCCATGCCAGATAGCATTTTCCACAAAGGGTTGTATGATCATGGATGGGATCAGGACTTCATCTTCATCAACATCCTTATCAAATTCAATGGTGTAATCAAATTTGTCTTCCATCCTTAATTTTTCAAGATCCATGTAATTTTTCAGCCGGTCGGTTTCCTCTTCAAGGTTGATCAGGGCAGAATTAATGGCACTGAGATTCTGCCTGATCAGGCGGGCAAACTGCGAAAGATACAACCCGGCTTCTGCAGGCTTATTCTGAAGCAGGTAATATTGAATAGACCCAAGCGCATTAAAAATGAAGTGCGGGTTCATCATCGATTGCAATGCCTTTTGCTCCAGGGTAATCATTTGGTGGTCGGTTTCTCTGCGTTTCAACTGAAGGTTTTTTCTCCTTAGAGCAAACATGAATATGAAACCTACGATGCAAACTGCTAAAAATGCATAAAACAATGGGTGCTGCCAAATGGTTGCTTTAATTGTGATTCGGTATTCAATGGACTTACTCCATGGTGAAGTTGGTTTACGTGCTTTTAATCTAAACACATATTCCCCCCTGGGCAGATTTTGATAAACAACATCAGTGCCTGATCCAACCGTCCATTTATCATCAGAACCTTCAAGCATATATGAAAAGATGACAGGACTTGTTGAATAATTGATGCTATTGAAAATGAAATGTATCCGATTCCTGCCGGTTAAAGAAATATTTTGAAGATTGTCAACTTCATTGTTGTCATTTATCCAGATTGAGTGAAAATATGGGATAGGCGAATTGGACGTATTTTTTTGGATTTCAGGATAAGGTATAGCAGTTAAACCGTCATCACTCGCAATATACAATTGATTGTTACTGAAGATAATATCATTAATGTTTCGGAAGTTGATATCGATTGGATTTAAATTTACTGGTTTGCCATTAATAATATTTACTGGATTTTCACAAACATAAACATTTTGAGAGGTTGCAATAAATAAAGTTGACTCATGGTAATCCATATATTTGATTTCTTTGTCGATGGGAAGCCAATATGCTGAAGTCAAATTATATAGTTGCCTATTGTTTAACAAGAAAAGACTGTCACCTTCAATATTGATCAGGTCAGTTGATTCGTTGATGTTTAGATGATCGGTGATGATCTTATTATCAAAACATGATAAATCCGGATAAACTAACAAACTGTCATTCCGATAGATGTAGTTTTTCTTGGCGTTGACAATCAATTCATTTTCGTAGTTATAGTAAATGTTGTAAATGCGTTCATCCAAAGTCTTATACTTTACAGAGACAAAAGATTTGTCAGGATCTAATATATATAACTGATATGAATTAAAACAATTCAGCTTATCTTTAGTTAAGTTTGAAACTATTCTTTTAAAAGGTTTAGGAGAAATGCTTGATTTCCCAAATTCAATTGCCCTTTTTAATTCATCCAGTTTTATGTTTTCAAAAATAAACTGTTTAATGTTTTTCTCGCCTACAAGAAGACTATTATCCCTTAAATGCAATATTTGATTAAATGAGTATTTACTGTAGCTAAAGTCAGAAGTATAAATCTTTTCATTTTGGAGCAGATAAATTTTCTCACCATTTGTAAACCAAATCCCATTTTTTAAGTGATCTGCCAAAACTAAAATTCCTTTTCCTCCGAAATTACCATTTTCATAATGAGTATGTTGAATTATATTGGGGCATATCTTGTACACTCCATCCTTAAGTGAAGTAATCCAGATATTCTTCTCATGATCCTGGATAATTGCTTGTGCCTCCTTAATATCAAATTGACGCAGTAATGAATTATTCTTAAAACAAAAAATCCCTTTATCGAAGGTGGAAATCCATAATAAACCATCACCATCTTCGATCACCGAACTTATGAATAATGTGTTTAATGAAATCGGGTGTAACCGCTCATCAGTTATTGTATCCCCGATACATCTGATTAATAAAAAGTTTTCAGAGTTGTTATTTTTTTCGCTTACAACAGCATAATAAACATTTTTAGTTGTTTTAAAAATAGATTTATAGTCGTATTCTCCGGATACTAACCTTGGATTAACATCAAATGTTTTTTGAGTATAAAGACCCGCTATCGTCCATAATAAATACATACCTTCGGAATCCTGGCTTAAATAACGAATAACCATGCCCTCTATAATTTCTTTGTATTTGCCAACCGTAAAATTAATACTCGGAAGAATGAATTTTGTTACTTGATTTTTAGAGTTTAATGTAAATATTTCCCTTTGATGGTTATAATAGAAATGAATATTCTTGTCGGTATCTTCATAAAAGTCACGAAAGAATTCTTTACTTTTAAGGGAATCAAGATAAGGTGCATTGCCAGTATTGTAAATAATACCTTTATAATAAAAGTTTAACGTAGCATTCAAATTGAAAAACCATATCCTGCCAAACGAATCCTCTTTTATCCTGACAACATCATTGCTTGACAAACCATCCTGCTTTCGGTAATATACAAATCTGGAACCATCGAACCGCGCTACACCGGCATCTGTTGCAAACCAGATAAATTTGTGGCTATCCTGGTATACCTGGTAAATCATATTTGATGGTAGACCATCATTAGTAGTATAATGTTGAATATAAGGATTTTGCGCCAGTAATTTAATGGCGGCTAAAAAAATGATCGTAAAAAAAACAACGAGCGTTTTTATCAAGTTATTCTATTGATTTCGAAAATTGCTTCACCGCCTCCCTGAATTCGATCAGTTTTCTCCTTGAAATGCTGAGCCTTGTTCCATCTGTAAGTTCTGCAAAGTTCCCCTCGTAACTGGAGTATGCTTTCAGAAAATTCATGTTGATGATGGTAGATTTGTGTATTCTGAAAAACGTGGAATTTTCCAGAATCTTTTCAAATTCGCACATAGATCGCGTAGCCACAATTTTGTCAAGGCCCGATAAATGAAGAATTGTATAATTGCTGTCGGCCTGCAGGTACATAATATCGGAGACCTTCACCATTCTGAATCCAAACTGCTCGGCAATGGTTATTTTTTCAATATTCCTGTTTTCGGAATGCACCTGATCATGCAGATTATTCAGTGATTCGCGGTAAACCGATCTGATATCAGCTTTGGCTTTTCTTAATTCATGGTATTGAATGGCTTTGGAAACGGCTTCGCGAAGTTCAATTGAATCGACAGGCTTTAACAGATAATCAATGGCATTGGCTTTTAATGCATTAAGTGCATACTCTTCGTAAGCAGTTACGAAAATAATCCCGTATTCATCTTTGGGAATTGATTTTAGAAAAGTAAAACCATCTTCACCGGGCATTGAAATATCCAGGAAAATAAAATCGACTTTTTCGGTCTTTAAAAGGGCTCTGCCTTCAGCAGCCGAAACAGCAGAGCCGCATAGCTCAATTTCAGGACAAAACTCATTCAATAATAGCGCCAGCGCCTCACGAACATTTCGCTCATCATCAACAATGATTGCACGATACTTTTTCATCTTTCATTTGTTTATCAGGTCAGGCAGAGTAGTAAGAAGAACTATTATTTTGAAATTCGTGGCTGTAGTAAAATCAAAGAAAGTTGGTACAATTAAGATATACACTCTGAAGGGCTATAGGTACTGTTGGATTTTTTTTGTGAGGCACTTTTTAGCCTGACGAGCGGGAGAGTATGTAAAGTTACGACAGGTTTTGAGTTTTCCTGATGAGAATCTGCATTTAATTAATAAAAGTTTTAATGGAATAACCTATTGCCACTCAATGCCATAAAAACCAGGATCAGAAGTGCAAATTCTGCAAGCTAAAGGTAGGCCATTGGACCAACCTTTAGCTTGCATTATTGTGTTGATGGATCAATACCAGGAAAATCTATTTTCTTTCTAAGCGATTCCTGAAAATTAGTCTTTCGGACTGAGAGGAAAAGTCGCTTTTATCCAGTCATGATAAGCTACCCCGGAGCGGGTTTGCAGATCACCGTCAGAAGTGTACCCAAGTACCAACAGGTTGTTTTTGAACATCATAGGGTGAAGGCGGATCAGCGGAGCCCATAGCAGTGTTTCGTCACAGAAAAACTTTACAAAACCGGCAGGAGAAACTTCAAATCTTAAAATGCACCAGTTATTGCTGTAAATGTCGGCTGGGATGTAGCCGGATGATGCGACCGTTCCGTTATCAGAAATAAAGTCCATAATAAACCAGGTATGGTTCCGCATTTTGGCCGGAAACCAGGTAGCGGCTGCACCGGCATATATAAGCCGCATAGAGATACCTGTCCGCATTTCACCGGTTATCGGATTAAACTCAGATGCTTTTGTAACACCAATGCCCGGACAAACGCAAGTTCCTGCAGGGTTTAAGATATTCAGCATTACTTCTGATTCAACCGTGTAGCCATAGTCTCTCCCTATCGGGAAATTGGATACCGCGTAATTATTAACCGGAGAAGGTCCGTTGTTGTCGAATAGGCCGTCCCTTCCAAAAGCCCAATCTTTCCATTCCGGGGACGGTCGTCCATATAACCTCCAGATTTCCTGAAGTGCAGATGGTGTATCAAAATTGTCTTGATAAACCCAAAGCAAGCCCTTACTTTCATTTGATTTTGTATCTGCCTGAGCTGATTTTTGTTGAGTAGTTTCCATCTTTTCATCCGCATACTTTTCGCAACTGTAAAAAGTAAAACTGAGTGTAAAGGCTAAAAGAATTAATTTGATTGTTTTCATGGCTTTGATATTTAAGTTTTTAACCCGTTTAATCGCACTCAAATCATTAGTTGGGATATCTTCTTGTTGTCTCTTTTTTTATGCATTTGTCTCTCACGATTAAAGAGATATCCCTTACACTCAGTTTTACCAATCCTTATCTGACTTTTGACAATTTAACCATTTTACGCTCGTTGCCCTGTGTAACAACTGCAACATACATTCCTGGTTTTAAATCCCTGCCGACAGTAATGATATCATCAGGAGATATTGAACTGCAGGTTTCGATTAGTTTGCCGGAAAAATCAAATAACTGAATGATTGCCATTTCTTTACTATTTGACTTTAGCGTTAAATTAAATGCAGAGTTGGAAGGGTTCGGATAGACCAGAACCTCAAATGCGGTATTCACCTCCATACTTTTTGTTCCACCGGTGAAGCTTACGGTGTAATCTTCCACCTCACCTCTGGCGAAAACCTCACAGGACGATGGTGCGCTGCCATACTTCATGGATATTCTCATCCTTGTCTGTCCAATGGTAGAAGCAGGGATGCTGATTGTTCCGGTAACAACTGACTTCTTTTTGCTGGCTGTAAACACATTTTCACCGGCATCGAGAAAATCGCCATCGGCATTAAAGTCGATCCATATCTTCCAGTATTCGAACAGGGTACTACCGGAATAGCCCGGAGTTAGTGTTACTGTGTTTGAAGAACCCGGCAACATTTGAATTACCATGTTGGTGAAATCAGAATAGTAGGATGCACCGCTCTGGTTTTCAAATGTCGAGATATTTACTTTCCTTATCCATTCACTGGCATTGCTGTTGCCCTGTGATGCACAATAAGTTAAACCTGTGGTTTCGGTTACGGTAATATAATCTGGCAGTGACAATGTGGTTGAACCTGCGGCATTGGTTGCCTGAAGAGATACGTCATAGGTTCCTGCAGCACTATATGTCACAACCGGGTTCTGTGAGGTACTTGTCGCTGGAGTTCCACCCTGAAATGTCCATAACCAGGATTCAGGATTATTGGTTGATTGGTCGTTAAATTGAACACTTTCCCCAATAAGAATTTCAGTTGGATTTCCCGAGAAACTGACAACAGGGGGCATCGGCACAAACGGATTGATGGATAAGGTATAGTCCTCCACTTCGCCATAACTGAATTGCTCGCAGGCAGTTGGAGCGGCATTGTATTTCATGGAAACACGCATTCCGGTCTCCCCTGTTATTCCTGCCGGAATGGTAATAGTTCCATAAATAGTGGTTTTTAATCCGTCTGCAGCAAATACCTGCTCTTCCGCATCGGTAAAGTCTCCATCCTTATTATAATCTATCCATACCCGCCAGTATTCAGCTCTTGTTCTATTTTTGAAGCCCGGGGTAAGCGTCAGGTTGTAAGTGAGTCCGCTTTCAACCTCAATAGCCGGAGACCTGAAATCACCATAACCACCGTTAGCGCCTGAGGTCTTTGAGAATGTTCCCAGACTGACTTGATTGATCCACTCGCTTGTGGTGTTATTCCCACGGGAAACACAATAGTTTATGCCAATCAGGTTGCAATCCAACGCAAAATTCAGCACTTCATCCTGCCCTGCCCGGATGCCGGCAATGGTGGGTCGTACTTCAAAATGCGGGACAATGCCAATACGCTGAGTAGGTGTGTAGTCAGGGTAATAGGTTCCTAATCCTGTGAAAACGGTAGAAATATTTGCAGTCAGATATGAAAGGGAAACATTCCCGTCGGCACCGGCAGTTTGGCTGCCTATTTTTATTGCTCCGGGAAATTGTTCAAGGCCCATGCAGGTCCATTCTGCATGGCTTATTGTTCTTTCATCGAACAGCAAGATAACTTTGCCTCTGTATGGGTTTGAAGTACCCGAGCCCAATGTTTGCGAAATCCAGGTTAATCGTCCGGGATATTTAATATCAGGTACCGTAAATTTAGCGTTATGGATTGGTGAAGAATATAAATAGTTTACAATATACTGAAGAGTTCCTTTTGGATAGTTGCGTATATCGAAGATGATCGCATCAGTGTTCCATAGGTCAGCAAACATGTCGGCAACCTGCGTTGTTTCAAGCCTGCCCATATCCGCAATTCCGAAAGTGCAAATTCCATTGACAATGGTATCTCTCCAAACCGGGCTATTGTTTAAAACCAGATTACTGGCATTTTCTCGGTTTCTGTTAAGCGTAGCGGCATGAGTACCTGAAGAATTTTCAACAGTTATGTCAAATTCGCCGATGTCTCCATACATTATGAGTGTATTCAGGTTCCTTTCAATACCATCCTGATTTGATCCATGAGCATGTTTCCTCAAACTGTCGCGTAATGTATAAATGTTCACTCCATCAATCTCCTTGATGACATCCCCAACCGATACATTAGTGACGCCTTGCAATACTTTGGTTATCACCATTTCATTTTCAATATATCTTACCAGAAACGGGGGATATGACAGTCCCCTGAAATTATAGTAAACTGGGCTACCATAGCCCGCATGACCATCATTTATTCTGGTTCTGAATTCGCTAAAAGCCAGATTAAAAGTCAATGCATCGGTTGATGCAGCAATTTTTGGGATAAACTCCACCAGGGTCGTATCCCAGTTCTGATCCATTATCTTTTTATAGGGGAAGAAATAGTGAATCTGGTTCCAGTACCGGAACATCGCCAGCATTCTCTTTTCTTCAACGGGAAAATCTTCTCCGGTATAAAATAAACTATCAGTATTAAACGCAGGATTACTGCCTGTTGTTGAGGCAGTAACATAAACATTACTTTGTGGCCTGAACCTGCTGGTAATTGTATTCAGATTTGCTCGTACGGCATCCGAGAGAAACGGACTCTGTATCCAGCTCAGGTCATTGTTGTTGTTCAGGCTATCCGGAACAACAGGGAGTGTTACATTGCTTGTTCCCATTACTCCGGCGTTATTTAGCATGTTTAATAGAACTTCATTAAATGCTGCGTTTGTCGCAGCCGTTTTGGATGCGGTTACAGAATTCAGCAATTCATTATCCCAGTTAACCAGCCCCGCGGCTATCCGGGTATGGTAATACTTCGCATGTCCCCATACTTTGCACAGGTAAAACAACCTCTCATGGTAAACGCTATCCGTTACATCCTGCGAATTAACCTGAAAAACTGCTATAACCAATAGCAGAGAAAGGATCTGTTTTTTAATGATTGATGTTTTCATTATGACTTTTTTAAAATGTAAATACTTAATAAAACTTAGTCAGTAATGTGCAAAATTATCATCCAAATTCTGGCAAAACTGTCCCATTGATTGAGTGGTAATATTGATTGGTTAAAAGGTATTTGGAGGGTGATTAATGGTCGAATAATCCGGTCAGGAGGTAGGTTATTAAAAGGCGATAAAGGTGATTTGGCCGAAACTGGCTTCACGGGGAAGATCATGCAATGGATGAAAATTTTAATATATTTGCTCGTGCTTGCACATTCAATCCAATGAACCGTAATTACAAGGAGAATTATAAAAAACTGACGTTAGTCGTTATGCTGTTCATAATGACTCAATTTGTTAATGCCCAGCTTCCCGGTTATCCGGATCAGGTTTTTACGGAATACTTCAGACTGAATTCCGGAGGATGGACAGCGGGGGATGCCACCATTTCGGTGCCTTTGCCTGATGGTCGCACCATTTGGCTATTCGGCGACAGTTACCTTGCGGATGTTAACACAATTAATAATACGCTTCCCTGCCTTTTCCAGATCAGAAATTGTATGCTGGTTCAGGATTCGGTCAATTTGAATCAACTCACAACCTATATTGATGATTCCCAAACCGGGGTTTTGCGTTCAACGTTTAAATTGGGGCCGGACGATCCTGCAATTCTATGGCCCGGCCATGGTTTCACCGATGCTGATACTGCATATATCTTTCTCGATGAAATTGATGGAGCCACAATGGATAACCTTGGTACTTATATTGCCCGGCTTCAATTGCCCTCACTCAGCATCAACAGTATCAATCCGCTTCCCGCATATGGTGAAATTCAGTCCGGAAGGGCAGTTATTACGGATACAGCAACCGGCTATCGTTATATTTATGGCAACCGTCTCAACTGGATTGTGTGGGAACCTGTGATTGCCCGAACTTTAATAGGAACAAATTTAGAAGCACCTTATCAGTTTTATACCGGTTCGGGTTGGTCATTTAACCACAACCTTGCAGCAAACATCAGCAGCGATCCTGTTTCGCCGGGGTTCAGTGTGATTGCAATGAACGGCAAATTCTACCTGATAACTCAGGAAAATGGGTACCTCACCTGCGGCCTGGGGCGTGAAATATATGTTTATGAAAGTGACAAGCCCTGGGGGCCTTTTATAAACCAAACATTGGTGTATACCATTGAAGATACATTCAACGGAAATTATCTGCTTACTTACAATGCTCAGGCACATCCTTCATTTACCGAAAACGATGAATTGTTAATTTCTTATAACCTGAATGATTGGGTGGATACCCTTCAGCCATATATTTGCCCTTCGCAATGCATTAATCTGTCTCGCGATCGGTTGGATGCCGACACCTACCGTCCGAAATTTATAAGGGTGCCATTCAATACGGGGGTTTCAATACAACCGACAATTGGCACGAGCACGCTACTTTTCCAAAATCCGGTGCAAAGGGGCTCATTAATCAGGATCACCGGCAACCATACAAACTGCACAATCAGAATTACTGACCTTTCGGGAAGGGTTTACTCTCTGGCGAATTTGAATTCGACCAATCCGTTAATTACTGCACCGGGAAAGCCGGGAGTATATATACTGCAGGGTTTTCGCGACGGGCAAGTTGTTTTTACAGAGAAAATGGTTGTGCATTAATTAGTGCTGAACAGCAAAGACTCATCCCTTATTTACAGGACTTTTATAAATAAAAAATGCGCAGCCCAAATTGAGATGCGCATTTTATTACTACAAATTCTTCACGCTGAGTTTCTCAATAATTCTCCTGCTTCATTTCAAAATAAGCAAGCGGATGTTCACAGGCAGGGCAGTTTTTCAGGGCTTTTTTTCCTTTGTAATGATATCCGCAGTGGCGGCAAACCCAGATGATTTCTTCATCTTTCTCGAAAACTTTGTTTTTGTTGAGGTTTTCAAGCAGCTTCAGGTAACGTTTTTCATGTTCCAGTTCAACACTGGCAACCAGTTTAAAAGTGTTTGAAACTCTTTTAAAGCCTTCTTCTTCGGCAATCCTTGCAAATTCAGGGTACAGAAGTGTCCATTCTTCATTTTCACCTTCAGCTGATGCTTCAAGGTTTTCAGCGGTGGTTCCTACCATACCGGCAGGATAAGATGCTGTAATTTCGAGCATTCCGCCTTCAAGATATTTGAAAAACATTTTCGAATGTGAGTCTTCCTGATTGGCTGTTTCTTCGAAAAAAGCAGCAATCTGCTCATAACCGTCTTCACGTGCTTTTGCAGCAAATAAACGATAGCGCCTTGCAGCCTGTGATTCTCCTGCAAATGATTTCAGCAGGTTCTTTTCAGTTTGGGTTCCTTTGATTGATTTTTCCATATTTATTATGTATTGATTGCGAAAGCAGTTCTGATTATCAGGTCTGAAAATTTTATGAAATACCTCTTTAATCAGTTTCTACAAAAATAGTGAAGTAAGATTAAAGCAACATAGATCAAAAGCTTAGAATCATTCTAAATTTCAATCGGGGGTATTCTATACAAAATCGTTTACCTTTGATCAATCAAATCCTAATTATGATCACTCCTGCATTTCTTAAGCCCGGCGACAAAGTTGGGATTGTAGCAACAGCCCGGAAGGTTTCTCCCGAAGAGGTTGAGCCAGCCATTAAAACTATGGAATCATGGGGGCTGGAAGTTATTGCGGGTGCTGGTCTTTACCTTGCAGAAAACCAGTTTGCGGGCAACGATGAGCAGCGCGCTGCCGATTTGCAGATAATGCTTGATGACCCGGAGATTAAAGCAATAATTTGTGCAAGAGGAGGTTATGGGACGGTTAGAATTATAGATCAGCTTGACTTTACTGCATTTCAGAAAAATCCGAAATGGATTGTGGGTTTCAGCGACATTACGGTGTTACATTCACACATCAACAAACATTTTGGCATAGAAACACTGCATGCAACCATGCCGCTGAATTTTCCTGCTGATGGCTCACATTCCGGTTCGGTGGAAGCACTCAAAAGCGTACTTTTTGGCGAAGTGGCTGATTACAAGGTTGTAACAGGCGATTTATCACGCCCCGGCCATGCCAGAGGGGAAGTTGTGGGCGGCAACATCTCCATACTTTATAGCTTAAGCGGAACGGCTTCTGATATTGAAACCAGGGGCAAAATTCTGTTTATTGAAGACCTTGATGAATATCTTTACCACATCGACCGCATGATGATGAACCTGAAGCGCAGCGGAAAACTGGATGAGCTGGCAGGTCTGGTAGTGGGCGGAATGAGTCAGATGAGAGACAATGCTGTTCCTTACGGAAAAAGTGCGGAAGAAATTATAGCCGATACCGTAAAAAACTATAAGTATCCGGTATTATTTGGTTTCCCTGCCGGACATATAAAAGACA
>DHVX01000071.1 GCA_002412885.1 Bacteroidales bacterium UBA5197 | reverse complement strand
GTTTTATTTTCCTCCTACTCGATTTGAGATACAATTCGCAAGATTTGTGTTTCCCTTTATTATTGACTTAATTTTCGGTAAAAGAAACCTTTTCAGATTTTTTCTGTTTGCACAATGGGAAATTTTCACACTGCAGGAAGCAGTTTGCTATGAATGAAGTGTTAAAAGGTATATCTTTAATATAGCCTTCTTCTTCAGGTGCAATTTCCGGTAAGATTTTATGCAGAAACCTGTCTGATAATGTTTTGGTGTCGAAAGGGAAATCGTTCACCGGTGCCTCTTCAGCAGGTTTGGGAAGATTTGAAAATAAATAGCCAGAGCTCACCTCTTTTGTGTCGAAGGGAATATCGTTGATGTATTCCTCATCTGTTGGTTGTGGCAGATTTTCTGCCATCCCATTCCTGATTTCCAGGGTGTCGGCTTTAGCAGCGTAGTATTGAGAGTTGAGTGGTAGTGTCGGATTAACTCCGGCTATTGATGCACTTAGTTCGGAAAGAGTGAGTGCGCTGAGTAGTATGGATATGAATATGGTTTTCATGGCAGTCGGTTTTAAGTTGTTTCCGAAGACAGTTTTACTAATATCGTGCCATAGTTTATAATGTACAGTATATCAATACTATATAGCAATAAATTCCAATTAATCCATTTTTTATTACAGATCAAAATGCTGACGAATTTGATGCCTGTTTTAATACTCAATTTATGTAATCTATTGATAATCAATGATAAATAATAATTCTCGCACTCTCTTTTGTGAGAAAATACTTCTATTGCATTGATAAACAACGAATTAAGTAATAGTGTTCGTTTTCGGATAGCTTTAGTGCAAATACGTACAAAGTGAAATGTGTAATTCTGAAGTCGGAAACATTCAGGTTTCAGATAAAAAAAAACCACCTGCAAACTAATGCAGATGGTTTTAAAAAAAGTTGACCAGATTAGTTACGAACGAATCGCGCAACTCCGGTACGTTTGTTGTCGCTGACTTTTAAAATGTAACTTCCTGCACTGATTTTTGAAGTATTTATGATAATTTGTCCGTTGACGCTTGATGTCACATCCGCTTTCACCGGGCGTCCGTTCATATCCTGTATCGAGACTTCAGATGTTTCAAACAGCCCTCCCGTTTCAACAATAAGGTAGTCCTTTACAGGATTAGGATAAATTTTTAATCGCAGTATTTCCTGTTCTGCAATGCTTCCGCAGATGTAAAAACCGACTGAAATTTCGTCTGAAGCAGAACATTCGCCTTGCTCATATTCCACCTTTACCATTACGTTGCTCAGTCCGATACCTGTGGTGTCAAGCGAAAACGTTTGTGTTTGCGAAATAAGCACATCATTAACAAACCATCTCACCTGACTGTAAGCTGTTCCTGCGTCAAACGAAATGCTTGTTTCTGCACATACCAATGTATCAGGCCCCAGTTCAAGTCTTTCGAAAGGAATCACATTAACAGTAACATTTCCGAGCATAGCTCCATTCTGAACATCGGTAACCAGCACTGTGTATGTTGTGGTTTCATCAGGCGAAACTTTTATTGAGCTGGTCTGCTCTCCGGTACTCCACACGTAACTATACGGCGGGAATCCGCCACTTACATCAACTGAAATTTCGGCTGTATCGCCCTGACAGATTGTAGCATCTTCAGCAAAAATTACAATTGGATTGAAATTCTGAGCAATATCTCTGTAACGAACAGTCGTCATCGGACCTTCAACTGTAATTGAAAGCAGTGGAATTCCCTGGTTGTTGCCAAGCCATTGATATTCGGTGTAGTATCGGATGATCGGAAACCCTGTTTGCAGGGAATCTACATAGAGACTATCGCGTTCATAAAAATCGGACCTGACCCTTAAAACATCAAACGAACCAAAAGGAGTTGTCAGGCTACCCCAGCCATCAACCTGATTAACGCGTTTGCGTTCAATGCTGAAATATGCAAGGTTAGGGATATCGAGGGCGTAATTGGATAGACTGGAATCTTTAGGCGATTCAATTGTAAGGGGAAAAGTGTAAAGCAACTCCGGAATATCAAATTTCATGGGTATAGGAATGCCCATAACTGTAGCAGCATAACCGGGCCTTAAATAATTGGTCGGGTTGTCTTTGTAAAAAATATAAGCGTCAGTAATGTCTATATCAGGTATAAAGTCAATAGCTTCGATGGGAGAAGCAAGGTTTGCAACGTTCATGTTGAACACAATCTGATACAGAAAAGGCGTTGTATTCGGATTTACATAACTTTCAACGGTTTGATCTGTGGGTAGCAGAGTTGAATAGTCCCAGGTGTATCCGGGGCCGGTGAGCGACGGATCCTGGCCGAAAAGTATAGGCGAAGTACTCACCCTGAGTGTATCACCGATATTTGGCATGTCATCACGGGTAATTGTGATCTGAGCCTGTAATGCAATTGACAGCATCAGGCCGGCAAAGGTTACTACAGCTTTTTTCATGGTATTTGTTTTTAGATGGTTTTCTTTTTTACCCGGAGAAAAATTCCGGGATTTGAAGTGGTTGATTTATTCAGTGGTTAAAGGTACGGTCTTTTTGCGCTGACGTTGAAAAATTTCAGAAAAGCGGTCAAATTCATATCTGTAATATATGCCTACACCTTGCTTGTAATTCGCATTATAGGATGTCACTTCAAAGGGATTGTTTGTCTTGTTGTAAGCTTTTACTCTGAATCTGCCATCGCGGGTTATTTTAACATCTACCACTACATCGCCCACTATATTACTGGTGTTTTGCGTTGATCCCGAGTTAATAATCCCGAAATTTCCATCTATTGTAACGCGGTCGTTAAACAAATGGGTCGAGAGCGCAACTTCTATAGCTTCCGAGGTAAGCGCATCTGCTGTGCGATAGTTTAAGCCTATGTCAATATCCTTGCTTATTTGAGAAAGCATGCTGCTCAACTGGCTTGTAAGCATTTCTAATGAAGAAGATCCTACACTTCCGGCCAGACTCGCATTGCCGGTAAAACTAAATGATTTCAAAAGCAGCAGCGAAACCATCTGCTGAGTCATTACTGCTTCATTGGTGGTGTCAATGGCTGAGAAAACCAGATTTTTCAGTTGCTCTTCGGCATCGGGCAGCCTCAGGCTGAATGCGATATCGGGATTATAAAGGTTGTTTTTCAGGTGAATAATACAGTCAACAGGTATATTTCGTCCTGCGTATTCCGGCATTGCAGCAAGCTCGGGAATTCCATTAAGTGAAGCGCGGATTTTATAAACTGCTTTAACATTCATATTTGCATCATACGGACTGCCGGTGAATGAGATAACACTTCCCCGCTCAATAGAAAATACCCGGTTGATAATGTTTTGAAAAGTAAAAAGGAAGGTTCCTCCTTCAATATTGTAGTCGCCAAAAATGGTAATGTCTCCCCGGGTATCAATGCCCATCTGAATCTGACCTGATCCGGTGGCTTTTATATTGCCGATGTTTTCGGGAAGGAAAATCTGTATTCCGGCATCCTTGGTTACATCTATGATCATATCAAGGTTCACACCCGATGTAACTGGTTCAAAATAGGTTATCTCTTCTTCGTTGCCATTTTTTTTGGTGAATCTGATGTAAGCATTTTCAGTTGCATCAACATCCAGATTAATGGGAATAAACATGTTGGTGCCTTTCTCCGATCTGGCTCTGATGTTCATTCTGAGGTCTGAGAATGGCCCTCTGATGCTTACATTTCCTGAAGCAACCGCATTCCCATAGAATAATTCGTTATGTCTGAAGGTAGTGTGAAGTCCTGATAAATTGCTGGCCTGAACATTTAGGTTCATTACCATATCTCTGAAATAATTGTGCGTCAGGCTGAAATCGCAAAGTCCCGTATTTCCCAACGAATCATATATCATTATATTTTTGGCCGAAATCAGTCCAGGGGTAATTTCTACTTTGTCGGCAAATGAATAGATCACATTCAGGTAGTCAATTTTCATTTGCGTGCGCATCAGCTGCAATGAGCCTGTAAAAGCAGGTTCAGCAAAAGTGCCGTCAAGTCTGAGTGTTCCGCTGGTATATCCTTTAAGGGAAGAGGCAAATCCTTCTAAAAACGGATTAAGCGAGGTCAGATTGTAATTGGTAAGCCCGATGTCAAGATCGAAGTTTTTGTCGCTGCTTCTTTCCGGGAAAATATATCCCTTTACCGAAATGGGTTTGTGCGAGCCAATGTTTCCTGTGTAAATTACGTCGGCATTAATTTCAAGACCTGACTTTTCATCATCCCATCTTGTTAAAATGACGGCATCACCAAGCCTGTCTTTGTTAAAGCTAAAGTCGTCAACCTTAATATCTGCTTGTATTTTTCGTGCTCCATACACATCATTCAGCGAAATATATCCATTCACAATGCCATCAAAATCAAGATTCTCCTGCGCAAGCAGCAGATCAGCGTTGGAAATGTTCAGATCCTTGAATCTTAAATAAAGCATGTCGGCCGGGTTGGTGCTGATTTTTCCGTCAATCTGTAAGTCCTGATGTACCCCATTGATGCGGAAGCTGTTTATATAAACCGAACTGCTGTCAATGATGAAATCACCAATCTGTTCAACCACAAAAGTTGTATCATTCACTGCAAAGTCCCCTTTATTCAAGGTTGCTTTGATGTAAGGCCTTTCAGAAAATGAAAGTATTCCTGCAAAATCGCCGAAGTTGCGTTTGCCAGTTATTTCATCTTTCCAGTTTATAAGGTATTTCACACTATCACCTCTCATTGAAACATCAAATGAAAAATTGTCGAGTCCCAGTTCCAGTGCGTTTTCTTTGGATGATTCACTGAATACAACCGACGAAGAACCAGTGGTTATCTGTAGCGAGTTTCCGCTGTTTTGTCCACGCACAAACCAATTATTGATTTTTATTCCCTGATATTCAAATTGATCGGCCTGTCCATTGATTAAAACCGTTTCATTAACCGAATTATAGCTCCCGAAAAGATATGCAGTTGAGTTGACTTTTAAAGAAGGTAAGAACAGTTCGGTAAGCGCATTTACATCTTTTATATTGATGGTGTATTCAAAAATGTGTTCCTGTTCTACGTAAAGTTCAATAGCAGGAGCTGGTCTTAGCGATGGAAGGTAAGCATTCAGAATATTCATGAGCGATGAATAAAAATCGATAAAAGTAAACCGCCCGGTAAAATTAATATCGGCAAAATCTGATTCAAGACTTAATGCTTTTGAATTTTCTGAAGTAGTTCTGGTGGTAAGTTCAATATTTTTTGCCGGATAATTAACGCCTTCTTCAGAGTATAAAGTGTTTGAAAACCTGAGTGAGCCAAGCAGATTGTCAATGTTCGAACCTTTGAAGTTCAGATCCATGGCAGTGCTCAGTTTTGATGTTGAATCTCTTTCCCACAGGTTTAGTTTGCTCAGATAAGCATCTTTGACTGTTGATTTAAAATTAAACGCCGGAATTTCCGATGAGAAATCCACCAAACCATTAAAATCCAGATCAATCAATTCATCCCTCAGAACAAGCGTTCCATTAAATAGCTTGTTCTCCATTGCTCCGTCTATTTTGATGTTATTGAATTCATTGCCCATCAACTCAAGCTTTTTTACCACGCCATCAAGCAAGGCGGATATTCCTTCTTTTTTATGATAGCTTCCTGAAAGTTCGGAGTCAAAATCAATTTTTCCAAGATATTTCTTCACTTCAAAGATTTTTCCCAGGTCCCAGTTATTAATGTTCGCATGACCCCTGAAATTTATTTTGTTCTTTGAATCTGTTTTCAGGCTGATATCAGTTTGCAATGTGCCTGAAGCCGTTGTAAATGTAGCAGCAGAAACAAAATCATAAATAAAGCCTGTGAAATATCCTTTAATCCTGATATTGCCCAGGTTTTTAACCAGATCAGGTATTTCAATCGACTGCTTCTCATTGATTCTGAATGCTTTGATATCCTGATAATTGGTTTTAAAGTCTTTGATATTTAAGTGAATAAATGTTTCGTTGATGTTTGGGAGCCCATCCATCGATATATCGCCTTCAAAATAGGTGTTTTTGCCAAGTGCCAGCCTTAGTTGCCGGGCTCTGAGTGATGCAATTGTGCCTTTAACCGGTCCGTGAATCTTTAACAGTTCCTTTGTTTGAGCCAATTCAGGCGCAAAATAGCCAATGTCACTTAGCATAATGGCCGACTGATCGAAATTTCCGGAGATTTTAACGCTGTCAATAAAATTATTATACGCTGAATAATTGTTGTGAAGAAATTTCAGATTCATATTTATATGACTCTCAGGTGTAATAATTTGCAAATTGCGGGCGACTATAGAATCATTTTTTACCTGTATCTGTGCAGTCAGCGAGCTGAGAATAAAGCCCGATTTTTCATCAAACTGCAGGTTTTTGATGTTCGCCGAAATGCTATCGCTGCTGAAAGCCAGTCGATTGATTTCAAGGTTTAAATTGCTGATGTATATGTTGTTGTAGTCAACGCCGGTTGCTACAGAATCTGTAAGTTGGTTGTGATATCTGAAGGTGGTATTTGAAAACTTAATTCCCGAAAAGCCAACATTCCATGGCTTTTTAGTGACATCCTTCGTGATGGTGTCGTTTCCCGTAAAATAATCAGCAATAAATTTGTAATTCATCACACTGTCTGATCGATATAGTATCAGATTTACTTCTGCCTGCTGCAATGAAAATGTGTAAATTCCCAGATACCTGCGTTTGAAATTTAATTTTCCGATATTAAATTTAATTTTTTCTGCTTTAAGCAGATATGTATTGTGAAGGTCTTTTACTGAAACCCCGGTCAGCACAATGTTAAACAGAAATGAAATATCAAGGCTTTGAATACTCACCTGTGTGCCTAGTTCTTTCGACAGATAACGGGTTGCTACTCCGGCAAGTTTTGTTTGTACATATGACGTTCTGAATATTCCATAAACCACAAGCAAGGTAATTGCTCCGGTTAATAATGTGAGGAATGATATGTAAAGCGTCTTTTTGATAACTTTGCAGGCTTAAGTGTCTCTGTGCTTTTCGGATTGTTCCAGGTTTTCTGCTTAACCTGCAAAGGTCACAAAAATCGGGCAGATTCTTCAGGTTTCGTAATTTTTTTTTACATTCATTTTTGCATTCTCACAAATATGTCAACATATATTCTTGGTATTGAATCTTCATGCGATGATACTTCGGCTGCAGTGCTGCAGGATACAGTTATTTTATCGAATGTAATTGCAAATCAGGATATACATGCGGGTTTTGGAGGTGTTGTTCCGGAGCTGGCATCCCGTGCACATCAGATGAATATTATTCCTGTTATTCATGAAGCAATTAAAAGAGCGGGAATTTCAAAAAATCAGATCAGTGCAGTCGCTTTTACCCGCGGTCCCGGGTTGTTGGGTTCCTTATTGGTTGGAACTTCATTTGCCAAATCATTTGCTTGGGCACTCAATATTCCGTTGCTGGAAGTGGATCACATGCAGGCACACATTCTGGCTCATTTTATAACCAAAGCTGAAGCAGTTAGTCGTGTTCCTTCGTTTCCTTTCCTTTGTCTTACAGTTTCGGGTGGACATACACAAATAGTGAGGATTGACGACTATTTCTCAATGGAAGTAATTGGTCATACCATTGATGATGCTGCCGGCGAAGCTTTTGATAAAGCTGCGAAAATCATGGGATTGCCTTATCCGGGAGGCCCACTGGTCGATAAATTCGGAAAGGATGGAAATCCGGCTGCTTTCAGGTTTGCAAAGGCACACATATCAGAACTTAATTATAGTTTCAGCGGACTCAAAACATCTTTCCTTTATTTTTTACGCGATAATCTGAAAAATGATCCGGATTTTATCGAAAAGAATAAAGCCGATCTGTGTGCTTCTATTCAAAAAGCCATAGTCGATTCATTGATGGATAAATTGATAAAAGCTGTAAATCAAACCGGAATTTCACAGGTTGCTATTGCTGGTGGTGTTTCAGCAAATTCGGCTTTGCGGGCTGCCATACTTCAAAAACAAAATGAGGGCGTATTTGAAGCCTTCATTCCCGAATTCCAATATACCACCGATAATGCTGCAATGATTGCCATTGCAGGATATTACAAATATCTGAATGGGATGTTTTCTAATTATTCTGTAACTCCATACTCACGGGGAAGTAATATGTAATATGCGATAGTCAGGGCTTTACCCGAACTTTCGTTTCGTTTCAAAAGACAAATCTATTACGAAGTCACGCACTGACTTTGATTCAGCGATAGTCAAGCGCTGACTCTCAAGCCCCGACTTGAGAAAATTTTCTGTTTCAGCCAAATTGCCAATAAATAACAACGTATATTTGTAAAGATGTCGAAGTAGTCTCTTTAATTACTTAACTAATTCTTATGGCTCATAGCACTGTAAAAACGATATCAGGACGCAAGAGAGTTTATGGCTTTATTTTGCTGTATTTAGTGCTTCTGATCGTTACAGGTTTTGTAGTTTTGAAAATAATTAACTATAAAGTTGACGATCTCAAACAAGAAAAGGGCAACTATCTTAAGGCGTTGACAAGCCTTAAAGTCAATCAGTTATCTGCCTGGTATCAGGATGAAATGAATGATGCCAGATTGATTTCAGAGAATCTGTCAGGAAGATCAGTTTATAATAATTACATGGCTGATCCCGGCAATATTAACAGAGAAAAACTCAGAGACTACCTTTTGCTTATTGCCGAAGAGCATGGATCTGTTGATGTTGTGCTTACGAAACCGGATGGTGAATTTCTGATTTCAACTCAGGCTGGACCCATTGAGAGATACAATGTTTTGACTGATTTTATAATTCAGTCGGTAAAAGAGAAAAGAATAGTGTTTACCGATATTTACAATTGTCCGATTCATAAAGTGCCGCATCTTGATATTATTTCTCCGATTCTGGATAAAAACAGGGTAATTCAGTCAGTAATTATTTATAGAATAGATCCGGTAGAAGCGATTTATCCGTTGGTCTCCTTCTGGCCGGAAGACAACAGTTCCTTTGAGTCAGTTCTGGCAAAAAAGGAAGGCGATAGTTTACGTATTTTAAATAAACTCAGGTTTTCAGACAAACAAATCCTTGATTTAAAATTTCCTGTTACTCGCTCCGATTTGCCTGCTGCAGCTGCGGTTTCAGGGCATAAAGGGATTTTTGAAGGCAGAGATTATCGCGGAATAGAGGTGTTCTCATACACAAGTCCGGTTGCAGATACTCCCTGGTTTATGGTTTCAAAAATCGACAAAACCGAACTTTTGGCTGATTTGAATACTGAATTGATACTCTTTACCGCCTCAGTGTTATTATTTTTACTTCTGGCATTATTTGGTTTTCTTTTCTTTAACAATAGACGCAGACTTCAGATATATAAATCTCTCTATCTCACAAAAAAGGAATTTCAAACAACTCTATACAGCATCGGAGACGGCGTAATTGTGACTGATGCCAGCGGGAAAATTAAAAATCTTAACGAAGTTGCTGAGCAGCTTACAGGGTGGACTGAAGCAGATGCGAAGAACCGCGATATTGAAGAGATATTTAATATTGTAAATTTCGATACCCGGGCCAAAGTTGAAAATCCTGTACATCGTGTAATAGAAGAGGGAATTGTTGTTGGACTGGCCAACCATACTTTGCTGATATCGAAGGATGGGAAGGAATTTCCGATTTCTGATAGCGGAGCTCCCATTAAAGAAGAAGATGGAACGCTTAGCGGAGTAGTATTGGTTTTCAGAGACCAGGCCGATGAGTATTTTTATCGCAAAGAGCTTGAAGATAGCCGCAGCCGGTACCAGAAATTATTTGTGGAGAATCCACAACCCATGTGGATTTATGATATAGAAACACTTGAATTTCTGGAGGTTAATCAAGCCGCAATAAATAATTACGGTTATTCATACAAGGAGTTTCTGAGCATGACACTCAAGGATATCAGACCTATTGAGGATATTCCTGCTTTGCTTGAAGATGTGAATCAAACCTCAGAAACACTAAATAGTGCGGGAATATGGAGACATCTCAGAAAGGATGGCAGTCTTGTTTATGTTGAGATTACCTCTCATTCTGTAAATTACAAAGGCAGGATGGCCCGCCATGTGATGGTGAATGACATCACAGGGCGTTTAGATGCTGAAAATAATCTGCGCAAAGCTGAAGAGTACTACAGATCATTGATAGAAAGAGCTCCGGATGGAATTGTTTTGGTTGACAAAACCGGTAAAATGATTTTTGCAAGTCCTTCTGCCAAAAGAGTCTATGGATATTCAGATCAAACAGAAGTTTTGCCTGATCCCAATGAATCTACCCATCCCGAAGACCTGCCAATGGTTTTTGAAGCACTCAGTCAAGTGATCAATGATAAGAGTAAGGTCAGGACTTTGGTTTACCGATTCAAAACCAAAAATAATGAATGGCGCTGGGTTGAAAGTACATTCAGTAATATGTTTCATGTGCCTGAAGTAGAAGCGATTGTAATTAATTTCAGAGATGTAACTGATCGTAAAAATGCTGAAAAAGAGAAGTTTAAATTACTGAATATTGTAGAAAGCAGTAGAAACGAGATATTCGTGTTTGATGGCGATACCTTGAAATTTGAGTACATAAATCAAAGTGGGCTTAAGAATCTGGGTTATTCTTCAGAAGAATTATCAGAGATGACCCCATGTGATATTGCTCCGGAATTCTCTGAGGCCGAGTTGAGGGGATTCATTAAGCAAATTGAAGCAGGGATTGCAAAAGATATCTATCTGGTATCCTTTCATCGAAGAAAAAATGCTTCTGTTTATCCAATTCAAATCAGATTGCAAAGTCTGAATCAGGAAGGTCGGAAATTGTATTTTGCTGTAATTGATGACATTACCTATCGTAAAAGAGTAGAAGAAACCCTGAAACAAAGTGAGGAAAAGTTCAGAAGCATTTTTCGTAATGATGCTGCTATCAAACTTCTTGTTGATTCTGTATCTCTGAAAATAGTAGATGCAAATGATGCTGCCACTGATTTTTATGGTTGGAGTTTCGACGAACTTACTTCAATGACTATAGATCAGATTAATACACTGACCCCGGATCAGATACGCTCCGAAATTGCCAGAGTTGATGTAAAGGAGAAGGTTCATTTTAACTTTCAGCATCGGCTTAAGGACGGAAGTGTGAAAGATGTAGAAGTCTTTTCAAGTGCAGTGCGCATCGGCGATAATTTGCTTATTCATTCAATAGTTCATGATGTTTCTTCGCAAAAAGAAGCCCAGCGAAAAATCAATTTCCTGATACGATCTGTGGACCAAAGCCCGGTTGGAATTATAATAACCAACAGTGAAGGCATTATTGAATATGTAAATCCAAAATATGCTGAAATATCAGGCTTTGGTGCCGATGAAATGATTGGCACAATTCCTCAGCTACTTCTTGCTGATGGTGAAGGAGTGGAGAATAATCCGGTTTGGGAAATTATAAATACAGGCGAGAGTTTCTTTGGCGAAGATAAGGACCTTCGGAAAAACGGGGAGTTTTATTGGAGAAATTTTGCAGTGTCACCTGTGTTGGACGAAAACGAACTGATCCGCAATTTTGTAATTGTAGTGGAAGACACCACCAGACAAAAGCAATTGCTTGATGAACTCAGGTTGTCGAAAGAGAAAGCTGAAGAAAGCGACAGACTTAAATCATCATTTCTTGCCAATATGAGTCATGAAATCAGAACGCCTATGAATGGAATTCTTGGTTTTATGAGCCTTCTTCAGGAACCCGATCTTACAGGCGAAATGCGTGATGAGTATATCGAAATCGTAAATGCCAGCGGACAACGCCTTTTGAGTACGATCAATGATATTATTGACATTTCAAAAATTGAATCGGGACAAATATCTGTCAATAAGGAAAATGCTGACATTGCTGTTTTGTTGAAGCGATTGTATTCGTTCTTTAAACCGGAAACAGATGCCAATGGAATAGACCTGATTCTCAAAACCAACATTGGCAATGAAGGAAAATCCTGTTTAATAGATATTCATAAAACAGAATCGGTGCTAACCAATCTGTTAAAGAACGCCATCAAGTTTACATCCAAAGGTAGCATTACCCTTGAATGCAATTTACTCGATAATGCGCTTATTTTCATTATAGAAGATACAGGTAAAGGAATCCCACCCGAGAAATTAAAAAGTATTTTCGACCGATTTGTTCAGGCCGATGTTTCACATTCGCGCGAATTTGAGGGATCTGGTTTGGGACTAGCCATTTCCAAAGCTTTTGTGGAAATGATGGGTGGAGATATTCGCGTTGAATCAAAATTTGGGGTCGGATCAAAATTTTCATTTACTGTTCCCATTGAAATCAAAGTCATTCCTGAAAAAATGCCCGTGATTTCAGAAACTGCTGCTACCCGGGGAATTATTACGGCTGATTTTGTGTTTCTGGTTGCAGAAGACGACGATGTCAGCTTCCTTTATCTGAGTAAACTCTTCACCAATTATAAGGTGAAACTGATCAGAGCAATAAACGGGCTGGAAGCTGTAAATATATGCCAGAGTAACCCTGAAATTTCCCTGGTATTAATGGACATAAAAATGCCCGTTATGGATGGATACACCGCAACACGAAAGATACTTGAGTTCAGACCTGACCTGCCTATAATTGCACTTACCGCTTTTGCTTTTTCCGAGGATAAAGAAAAAGCATTAAGTGCCGGTTGCATTGAGTACATCAGCAAACCTGCAAACCGAAGATTATTGATGGGTATGCTCGAAAGAATCCTCAATTTTAAAGACACAATCGAGTGGAAGTAAAAGGGCTTTTGTTGTTTCACTTCCAAAATTAAACCTGCATTTAATTTTTTTTTCACTTATCAAGGTTTCTTATGTTGTTGAATTTCGCCCGAAGAGTGCTGAATTTTGCCAGATACAGACTCATTCCTCCCCATAATATGTTCACCCACAAGGCTGAACAGTTTTATTTTGAAGAATACAACCGTTACATCAGCCCCTATCTGGTAAAAGGACAGACAATGCTGGATATCGGCTGTCAGATGGGACGTTTTACCATTCCTGCTGCATTGAAAGGCTTAAATGTGGTTGCAACCGATATCAGAACCAGCTACTTCCGGTTTATCAGCAAGAAAATCAATGGCAAGGGGAATGTAGAGTTCCGTCTCGAGACTCTTGAGCAATCGTTGAAAAGTCTCCCCAAAGGGCATTTTGATGTGGTTATGTGCCTGGAGCTGCTTTACAACCTGCCCGATCCTGCTCAGAATCTGCAAAAACTTGCCATGCTGTTAAAGCCCGGGGGTGTATTGATTACTTCGCACCGGAGTCCGGGTTATTACCTTTTCCGGTTTATCCGTGAAAAGAATTACGAAGCGGCAAACCTTATTTTGCAGGCAAATCATCCGGATTATAACGCTCAGACTGTTGATGAATTGAAAACTTTATGCCTTCAGTCGGACCTGGAACTTCTACAGTTGGTTCCAATTGGTTTGTTCTCAGGCTTTGGCAGTGATGCATTTTCGGGAATTGCAAATCCTGCAAAAATGTCGGAACAGAACAAACTGGCTTTATCGCGTTTTGAAACCAATCATGATCTCAGTCAGATGTTTGGCAACTCAGCCCGATATAACCTTATGATCGGCCGACAGAAATAGTTACCACAGCATATGTTTTGAAATCATGACTCTTTAATCATGCTCCTCAAAGTATTCCTTGCTATCTTTACACACTCAAAATAAAAGAGTATGGATTCGGATATAATCATTGATCTTCAGAATATCAGCATTTTTCAACGCGATAATCTTGTTTTGTCAGGTGTTGACCTTAAAGTAAGGCAAGGGGAGTTTATTTACCTGATTGGTAAAACCGGTACAGGTAAAAGCAGTTTATTGAAAACCCTCTATGCTGAATTGCCTCTTAATGAGGGATTTGGGTCTGTTTGCGGATATAACCTTGTTGGAATCAAAAGCAAGGATGTTCCGTTTCTGAGGCGCAGACTTGGAATTGTTTTTCAGGATTTTCAGCTGATGTTCGATCGCACTGTGCATTCAAATCTTATATTTGTGCTTAAAGCAACCGGCTGGAAAGATAAAGTTGCTATGGATGACCGGATAAAGCAGGTACTTGAAAAAGTAGGACTTTCGACCAAGGGATTTAAAATGCCACATCAGCTTTCGGGCGGAGAGCAACAAAGGGTTTCAATTGCCCGCGCTCTTCTGAATGATCCTGAACTTATACTCGCCGATGAGCCTACCGGAAATCTTGACCCCGAAACTTCTATCGGGATAATGAAGCTGTTGATCGACATCAGTAAGTCGGGAAGGGCCGTTTTAATGGCTACCCACAATTATGCGCTGATGGAAAAATTCCCGTCACGAATAGTAAAATGTGAAAGTGGAAAAGTTTTATTCACCGAAAACCGCACTGACTAACCTTTGGGCATTGGCTGAATTAGAATAATTAGCCTTAAGTAACTCTATTCGCGCCAAAGCTTCGGTTTTCGAAAATGGTTTCCCTGAAAGTTCATCAAGCATCTTTTTCAGCTCTGCCGGGGTTTCGGCCGTGTAACATAATTTATTTAGCCCCGTTCCATTAAGCATTGAAAGGTTGACAAGACAATGTCTTCCATTGTATAATGTGTTGAGCAGCTTTAGCTTAAGCCCAGTAGCCTGAAATGTTACCAGGATATTTATCTGTGCGTTTCTGATCAGAGAGAATAGTTCTTCATCATCAGGGTTGGCAATTACTGAGATATTGCGGTGCTTTGCCGCCAGCTCAACAATATGTTTTGGAGGGTTCATCCCGGCAATAATCAACCGATGATTGGTTTGTGCAAAAACCTTATTAATCAGAAATGCTGCTGCTGCCTCATTTTCAGGAACCTCAATGTTTCCATGGTAAAGCGCATAATCTCCGGTTCCTTCAATTATGTTCAACTCTTCATTTGAATGAAAACTAGGAAGAAATCTCACATCGTTATGCGGAAATTTACTTTTCAGATAATTGGTGTCATACTCCGAAACAACCAGCATCAGATCAGCATTTTTTAGTTTCTTCTGAAAAAACAGGAGCTTCAGACTCTCAACCAGAAAATAGGCTTTTTTGCCCGGATTGCGCTCTGCTTTGAAAAGATTTATATAATACTGATGTTCGATATTGCTTTCCCGATAAATCAGTTTACGTCCTTTAAGTCTTTGGTCATCAATATAATAACATGAATGTAAGCCTTCGAATAATATCGGATGATTATCCTGCAAAAGGTTATTGATCATATCTTCAGAACGCCTGCTTTTTACGATATATGGTTTCAGGCAAAATGCAGATTTTAATCCGAGTTTACGAGGGTAGTAAAAAACTCTTTCGCACATCGGCTCAAGTGCGGGAGCTTGTTCGCGGCCAGGATATTCTATAATGTGAAGATAAATCTTTATCCCCATTTTGTGCAATGCCCTGATTTTGTAGTAAACGTCAATCACCCCGCCGTAATTGGGAGGAAAAGGCACATCAAAAGAAACAATATGAAGGTAACGCTCAGACATATTTTTTGTAAAGTTCTATCAGGGTTATTGCTTCTTTCTCCCAGGTAAGTTCTGATGAAGCGTGTAAAAGATTTTTTTTCCAGATTTTTCGTGATTCCCCATCCGAAAGCATATTTGTAATAAGATTGCCAAGGTATTCAGGATCATGACTTTCGGCAATTTTACCGATGTTATAACCTTCTATAATACGGGCAATCTCAGGCAGTCGGGACGCCAGTACCGGAATTCCGGCGTGAATGTAGTCAAAAAGCTTATTTGGAAGACTAAAACGGTAATTGATGTTGGTATTTTTGTCAAGTGTGAGACCGATATCAGCAAGTCGAGTGTGCATGATTAATTCGGAGTAGGGGAGTCTGTTTTTGAAAATAATTTTATCCTCAAGTTTCAGAGCCTTAGCCATTTCCTTGAGTTTCCCGATGACATCGCCTCCGCCGATAATGAGCAGAATCGCATTGTCAACATATTTCATGGCTTCAACAACTTCTTCCGCTCCGCGCTGAATGTTAATTCCAGCGCCTTGCATCAGAATTATATTTTTGTCAGCAGGAAGTCCGCATTCCTCACGGGTTAATGCTTTTGTTTCCGTTTGAAGCCGCGGAATGTTTCTGACCACCTTTAATTTCTTTCCGTATTTCTTTTCGTAAAGATCAGCAATGGATTGATTTACGGTGATAATGTCGGTAAGTTTCGGAAAAATGAAACGCTCAATCCTTTCCCATATTCCCTGAACAAAAGGCCTGTTGACCAGTTCCGGGGTTTCGGTGTAATATTCGTGGCTATCGTAAACGATTGGAACACGTTTAAGCCTGTGTGCTGTAAAATTTGCCGGAAGGGTGTCCAGATCGTTGGATACCAACAGATTACTCTTGTTTGTCAGAAGAAAAAGAAGCAGCCGTATATTGTATTCTGCATAAAACAGCGAGCCTTTCCTGAAGAGTAGTTTCATGCGATGCGTTGCATAAGGCCTGTCGTTTAGAGCCAGGCATCCGGGCAGCCATCGTCCGGCCAATGTTACCTTAAAACCCAGTTCAAGCAAGGTTCTGCAAACCTTGTCAACACGTTGGTCCGTGCTTAAATCATTGGTAACTGAAACGATTACTTTTTTCAAAACGCAGACTAAAAATGAATTGGCATGCAAAAGTACCTGATTTTTGTTTAAAAAAAATTTTATATGCCGCAGAGCGATGAATTTCCCCGCTTCTTTTAATCATGCAATCTCTGTACTTTTGCAGCATGAACAAACAGATTCCAATCAGCATACAACACAATACCAGCCTGAAGCCATTCAACACCTTTGGCATAGATGTAAAAGCAGCCGCATTTACTGAAATCACTACCGAAGATCAGCTTCCGGCTTTGCTAAAGTTTGTCAATACATACAACGGGCCTGTGCTTTTTCTGGGAGGAGGAAGTAATTTGTTGTTTACCCGCGATTTCGATGGGTTGGTGGTTCATATTGCTACCCGGGGCATTGAGATTGTTGATGAGGATGAAGATTATGTTTATGTGAGGGGAAAAGCTGGCGAAAACTGGAATGATTTTGTGCAGTTCTGCGTAAAGCGGAATTATGGCGGACTTGAGAACCTGAGCCTGATTCCCGGAAATGTCGGCAGTGCGCCCATTCAGAATATCGGAGCTTACGGCGTTGAAATCAAGGATACATTTTACATGCTTGATGCCGTTGCCGTTCGGAGTGGTGAGTTTCGCGAATTTTTCAGCGATGAATGTGATTTCGGCTACCGGCACAGCATTTTTAAAACGGAACTGAAAGGCAGTTATATTATCCTTTCTGTGACTTTCAGGCTAAATAAAAACCCCGGATTGAGCCTTTCGTATGGTTCTATCAGAGACCAGATGATTGCCATGGGACTGAAAGAGAGTGTTCAATCTGTTGCTGAAGCGGTTATCAGCATTCGCCAAAGCAAATTGCCCGATCCCCTCGAAATTGGCAATGCAGGTAGTTTCTTTAAAAATCCGGTTATTTCAAACGATCATTTCAATCAGATTCTGGCTTTGCATCCCAGTATTCCATCCTATCCGGCAGAGGGCGGTGTTAAACTTGCTGCTGGCTGGCTTATTGAAAAGTGCGGATGGAAAGGTTACAGGGACGGTGATGCCGGCGTACATAAAAAACAGGCATTGGTGCTGGTAAATTATGGTGCTGCAAATGGTACACAAATACTTACACTTGCTCATAAAATAATGGATTCAGTTAAAACCACTTTCGGCGTTGAAATTGAGCCTGAGGTGAATATACTTTAACTTGCTAATGACGTTTAGTCAAGGTGTAGGAATACTAAAAAAAAAGTCCTTCGACTCCGCCTGCCTGACTGCGCGGCAGGCAGGCTCAGGAGGACATCGTATAGAGCTGATAACGTGTGCAATAAAGAGAATCATTGCTGACCTGACTCGAATGTCACACTGAGCGGAGATTCTGTGCTTGAACGCTTATCCTGCAAAGATTCCTTTATCAAAGGGAAATTCTCTAAATTCGCACTTCCACTTTCTGAAATTTTGAGCATGGGAGCAACGCTGATTGGGTTTATCGTTTACCTATTTGCCATGTTGGGCATAGGAATATACGCTTACAGGCGCAACGAATCCACAGCCGATTACTATTTAGGTGGGCGTAAAATGAACTCCTGGGTGGTAGCCCTATCTGAGCGTTCATCCGGAGAATCGGCATGGCTGTTACTTGGACTTCCCGGCGCAGCACTTGCTCTTGGTGTGGTTGAAGTGTGGACAGCATTGGGTTGCCTAATCGGAATATTTTTCTATTGGTATGCTGTTGCAGAAGCAATCAGGTTGCAATCAGGAAAATCAAATGCCATTACGCTTCCCGATGTTTTTGCCAACCGCTTTTCGCGCGGAAGCCTGATCATACGCTTTACAGCCATGATAATTATTATTTTTTTCTTTACATTTTATCTGGCAGCGCAGTTCAACGGTGCCGGAAAAGTACTTAATGTTACATTTGGCATTGATCCGTTTACAGGAATGGTTGCAGGCGCGGTGGTGATTATTCTTTACACCATGCTGGGTGGTTTTTCCGCGGTGGTGTGGACCGATTTTGTACAGGCCCTGCTGATGTTCGGAGCACTTGTGTTGCTTCCTGTGGCCGGACTGATTGAGGTGTCTTCGTCCGGACACTCGCTGCATTCAGCCATTCAAAGTGCCGGCGGAAGTTATCTTGATGTTGTCGGTGGCAAAACAGGATGGGCTGCGGTAGCCACCATCGTTGGCGGACTCAGCTGGGCATTTGGTTATATGGGTCAGCCTCATTTGCTTACCAAATTTATGTCGATCAAAGATCCGGGAAAAATAAGAAAAAGCAGACGGATTGCTTTTATGTGGGCCGTTCCTGCTTTTGCCGGAGCTTTTGTAATTGGGCTTGTTGGGCTGGCTTTGTTTGGTCAGGGATATTTTGATGATGTTGAAAAGGTTATGCCACATCTTGCCAATTACCTGCTGCCTCAATGGGTAGCTGGAATCCTTGTTTCTGCAGCCATTGCCGCCATGATGTCAACTGCCGATGGCCAGTTGCTGGTTATTTCATCCACTGTATCCGAAGATTTTTTCCGGCATATACTGAAGATTAATTTGACGCCGAAATCAATGGTGAATTTAAGCCGGTTGGTAACGTTGTTTGTTGGAATTGCGGCCTTCCTTGTGGCTGTTTCATCAGGGAAACTTATTTTTGCGATGGTGTCATATGCCTGGGCCGGGTTGGGGGCCGCATTCGGTCCCGCATTGCTGCTGATGCTACGATGGAAAAAAATCACATGGCAGGGAGTTTTTGCAGGCATGGTGACCGGTACACTGGTAACCATTATCTGGACAGAGATTTCAATTCTCGATCAAAACCTCTCAGCCAGATTTGCTTCGTTTGTTTTGGCTTTCGCCGCGGTTTATTTCGTGAGCCTTATTACTTTCCGGAAAGAAGAGCCGCTGAAGGTTTAAGTACTTTCTCAATGCAATTCCATAACCTTTCGGCTGATTTGTCCCAGGTAAAAATCTCAGCACGTCTGAAACCTTCTTCTATGAGCTTGCTTCTGAGATTTTCATCATGAAGTATCATATGCATCGCATCTGATATTTCTTCGGGTTTAAAGGGATTTATAAGCAGGGCTGCCTGGCCGCTCACTTCGGGCATAGAAGTGACATTTGATGAAATAACCGGAGTCCCGCATCTGAAAGCTTCGACAATCGGTATCCCAAAGCCTTCAAAATAGGATACATAGGTGAGTGCGATTGCTGCGCCCATCACATTTTTCATCTCTTCGGTTTCCAGTCTTCCTGTAAAAATTACCGAATCCTGATATTTCATCGAATCATAAACCGAAGCAATTTCGCCGGTCCACCATTTTTTTGCACCTGCCAAAAGCAGTACACAATTCCGGGTATCATTCTGCTTAAAAATATCGAATGCCCTGAAAAGGTTTATCAGATTTTTACGGGGATGCAAAGACCCTACAAAAAAGAAGTATGGGCGGCCTTCGGTATATTTGTTACAGGTGCTGATTTTAAGCTCCTCATCAATAGGCGCATATAATTCGT
Organism: Bacteroidales bacterium UBA5197; assembly: GCA_002412885.1. Taxonomy (GTDB): domain Bacteria; phylum Bacteroidota; class Bacteroidia; order Bacteroidales; family Lentimicrobiaceae; genus Lentimicrobium. Next base: position 129,929 of record DHVX01000071.1, on the reverse strand, counting down.
TGGCACCATTATAAACAACATCAATCAGCCCCGGGTCAGTTCCGTATTGTTTGTAGATATCGCTTTTCGAATATTCTGAAACCGTTGCTATCCGCGAGGCTTTTGCAGCATATTTTCTGAAAAAAGTTCTGTAATACCACCTTTCAGCAATGGGCAGATCGGCAGGATAATGCTCAAAGTTAAGGTCGTGAAATACCGCGATTGATGGTGTTTTGGAGCCAAGCGATAAATATCCGTCAGGCGAAAGAAAGATATCGGCTTTAAGCTTGTGTAGCATATGGCGAATTGAAATTTCAAACCATATATAATACAAAATGGGATGCCTTGCAGGAGGACCTACAACTATGGGTGTAACATTGCTGCTGAAAATAAAATCAGCATGATACGGCCTGTCGAAAATAAAATAAAAGTTGTGCTCGGGATGGGCAATGACAATGCGACGGAGGTTCTCATACGTGAACCAGCCGATGCCTTCGAGCCGGCCATAAAGCAATAATCGGGTATTTACAACTATATTCAAATCAGTAAATTGTTCTGCAGATTTTTTTATTCTGCCGGGGTGAAAGATTATTTAAAGAATAATGATATTTTTGCGCAAATTTAATCTTTATTGAACAATTGAAGGTTAAAATTCATGTTTTAGGTAATACATCACCCGGCCATTGATTGGTCAAAAAATCCGGAATGCAACGTAAATTTATTACCAACCTTGGTTTTCTTCTGTTTCTGAACCTGCTGATCAAGCCATTCTGGATTTTTGGCATTGACAGGACAGTCCAGAATGTGGTTGGTGCTGAGGATTTCGGGTTTTATTTTATTATTTTTAACTTCTCCTTTCTATTCAATATCCTGTTTGATTTTGGGATTACCAATTTCAACAACCGAAACATTGCTCAGAATTCTCAGCTGCTGAATAAGCACTTTTCCAGTATTCTGGTCCTTAAGTTTATGCTGGCAATTGTTTACTTTTTTGTCACAATCATCGCGGGAATACTCTGGGGATTTCGTGGAAACGAGTTGTGGTTACTTGCTTTACTGGGATTGAATCAGTTTTTTATCTCCTTTATCCTTTACCTGAGATCAAATGTTTCGGCATTGCTTCTCTTTAAAACCGATAGCATTTTGTCGGTCCTTGACAGAGTTCTGATGATCGCCATTTGTAGTGTTTTGCTCTGGGGCAAAGTCACCGAAAGCCAGTTTCGTATTGAATGGTTTGTATATGCTCAGACCGCCTCTTACCTTTTGACAGGAATTGTGGCGTTGTTGATTGTAATACGAAAGGCTTCTTTCAGGCGGTTAAACTGGAATTGGCCATTTTTTATGATGATCATCAAGCAAAGTCTTCCTTTTGCAATCCTCGTTTTATTAATGACATTTTATAACCGCATCGACTCGGTTATGTTGAAAGGTTTATTGCCAAAGGAATCCGGAAATCTGCAAGCCGGTATATATGCCCATGCATATCGATTGCTTGATGCGCTCAATAATATCGCATACCTTTTCTCAGTTCTGCTTTTGCCATTGTTTGCCCGCTTAATCAAGACAGGTGAGAGGGTTGATAAACTGGTGAAGCTTTCATTTACACTTCTGTTTGTTGTTTCAGTAATATTTTCGGTGACTTCATACTTTTTCAGCTTCCCGTTGATGGATCTGATGTATGAGCAGCATATTGAAGAATCTGCAGTTGTATTTGGTGTTTTGATGGGATGTTTTGTCGCCATCTCCACAACGTATGTTTTTGGAACCTTACTCACAGCAAATGGCAACCTGAAACATCTGAATTATGTTGCGGCCGGAGGAATGGTGCTGAATATTACACTGAATGTAATTCTTATTCCTCGTTATGGAGCGCTTGGATCAGCATGGACAAGCCTGATTACACAGGCAATTATGGCAATTATTCAGGTTTTCCTGGCTTCAGTTTTCTTCCGGTTTACAATAAATTATTCTTTTATTTTACGGCTGTTTTTTTTCTTTGCCGGGGTAGTTGCCATTAACTGGCTCGCAACTATGCTCCCTTTTCATTGGGCAAAGTCAGCATTGTTGGTTATAGCAGCATCAGTTTTGTGGGCAGGCTTGCTTCAGTTACTTAACATCAGGAATCTTATCAATATTTTTTCGAGCACTGAACGGTGATTAAACCTGTGTTTTCTCCTCTTTTCATGCCCGGAGTTGGTTCTCAATGCAGACAAATAAGTGGTTTCCATTCATTTTTATTTCAAATTTGAATATTTTCCTGCACAAAAGTGAAACTGACTGATTTTTCATTTCGCTAAGTGAAATATTTTTCCATATCTTTGACCACCCTAAACGAACCAGCATTCCATATGTCGGAGAATAAGTTTTCAGAAATCAGGGATTTTGACTCCACCAGTCTCGGGACGTTTCTCTATTCCTGGCGTAAACACCTGATAATAATAAGCCTGAGTGCCGCTATATTGGCTGCCTTCTTTTCATCATCCTGGTTTATTACGCCTTTATTTAAATCAACAGTTGTTTTATTTCCGGTATCCAGCAATTCCGTTTCAAGGGCATTGCTCACCGATCAGCCAACAGCAAAAACTGATATTCTTGAATTTGGAGAGGATGAACAAACAGAGCAGATGCTTCAGATTCTCAGTTCCAGTAAGATCAGAGATAAAGTGGTTGAGAAATTTGACCTGCTGAAGCATTACATGATTAGCCCAAAATCAAAGTACAAAAACACCGAACTCAACAGACGGTATGAAAGCAACATAACTTTCAGAAGAACTGAGTTTATGGCAGTTAAGATTACAGTCCTTGACCGTGATCCACAAATGGCTGCTGATATTGCCAATGCAATTTCTGAACTTCTTGATTCAACCAAGAACGCAATGCAATCGGAGAGGGCATTGAAAGGTTTTCGGATTGTTGAACGTGAATATTTTAAGCTGGTAAATGAAATCTCTGTGATGGAGGATTCTTTGCGGAAAATCAGGGAACTTGGAGTTTATGACTATGAGTCTCAGTCTGAAATGATTAACCAGCAACTGGCTATTGAAATCGCCAAAGGCAACACCACTGGTATTCGCGCACTTGAAGATAGACTTTCCGTTCTTGCACAATACGGAGGTTCTTATGTTTCATTGCGGGATATGCTTGAGCATGAAAAGAAGCAATTGAGCTACCTGAAGGCACGTTATGAAGAAGCTCGGGTTGATGCAACCGAAAATCTGCCTCAGAAATTTATTGTTGAGTCGGCCTATAAAGCTGAAAAAAAATCATACCCGGTACGTTGGATAATTGTCCTGGTATCAACCATTTCAGCCTTCCTTATTTCAATACTTGTAATCATAAGTCTTGAGAAAGTGGGAAAGCTCAATTTGTTAAAAAAAAACGCTCGTTCGATTTAAAAAGCCTTAAATTCAGCATAATGGACAACATTAAGCCCAACATGGAGAATTACTTCAGCAATATTCATATGATGAAAATCTTCCTCAAATGGAAGTGGCATCTGCTAGCTATTGCTGTTATAGCTGCATTGCTTGCTGCTATTTTTTCCAGTTCATTTTTCATCAAACCCAGATTCAAGTCTTACGCGCTGGTGTACCCTTCCAATATTGCACCCTATTCTGATGAAAGTGAATCGGAGCAAATGCTGCAGTGGCTGCAGTCGCAGGATATCAAAGATAGTGTAATCAAAAAATTCAACCTTTCTGATCACTACCGGATTGATTCCAGCTACAAATACTATCATTCCACCATGCAATATCTTTACAATAAGAATGTAAAGATCAACAAAACGCAATGGGAATCTATCGAAATTATTGTCATGGATACTGATCCGGTAATTGCCAGAGATATGGTGCTGTCGATTATTGAATTTTGCAACGCCAAAATCAGAGCAATTCATCGTGAGAAATATTCAGAGGTAGTAAATAGCATGGGCTACACCCTTAGAGAGAAAAAAGCTCAGCTTGATAGTGTAGAATCCGCATTGAGTGAATTACGTAAAAATTATGAGCTTATCGATTACGAATCGCAGGCACGCGAAATTACTCGTGGATACCTTCGTACAGTTGATGGGTCAAATTCTACAAGCATCAACACCAAGGATGTACTTCGGCTGAAGGAAAACTTTGAATCTAAGTCAGGAGAGTTGGCTATCCTGACCCAAAGACGAAATGACATTATGCGCATTTACTCTGAATTTGAACTGGTTTATGACCGCGCTGTGTATGATGCAGCCAAAATATTTACCTTTTCAAATGTGATAACCCCGCCGGTTATTGCTGATAAGAAATCATACCCCGTGCGTTGGTTAATCGTTCTTTATGCCGTGGTTGCATCAATGTTCTTTTCTGTTGTGGTTATCTCTGTGATTGAGAATCGGAAAATCAATCTGGAATTGCAGAAACTGGCCGGAAATAATCCTAACGATTAATCAATTTTTTCAGTCTTGGCCAATCCCAAACTCAGATGGTTTTACCTGCTCAGCGGTTTATTTATTCTGCTGAACTCTCTCCTTATTGTTAAGGAGTTCTATTGGGGTATTACTATTCCTGTGGCCATTATCATTGCTTTAATGTACCTGTTCTGGCTGGATAAACTTTTACTTTTTATTGTAATGGTTACTCCGCTGGCAGTGAATTTCGCTGATAGTGAGATGGGGTTTGGTATTTCCGTGCCTTCTGAACCGCTTATGGTTGGGGTAATGATTATTTTTATTCTGAAAACAATATTCAATAGCAATTATGATCGCCGTATTCTTTCCCATCCGGTAACCATTGCAATCTTCTTTAGTCTTGCCTGGATGCTGATTACAAGCATAACCAGCGAATTACCGATGGTATCCTTCAAGTCATTTGCCGCCAGGCTTTGGTTTGTAATCCCTTTTTATTTTCTTGGGGTTTTATTATTCAGAGATATTAAAAATGTGTCAAGATTCAAATGGCTTTACATGGCCAGTCTTGCAGTTGTTATAATCTACACAACTATACACCATTCATCCTTTGGCTTCGCCGAAAGGCAAGGGCATTGGGTAATGAAGCCCTTTTATAATGACCACACAGCCTATGGCGCCATTCTGGCCTTTTTTATTCCCGTGTTCGTTGGTTTTATGTTTAATCGGGAAAGATCCAAAACTTATCGGATGTATGCGCTGATAGCTTCCGTTATTTTATTGGTGGCGCTTTACCTTTCTTATAGCAGGGCTGCTTGGGTGAGTGTTGCCGGATCGGTGGTTGTAGCCGTATTCGTAGTTTATAAAATAAAATTCCGCTGGATTTTGGGAGGATTGGTAATTCTGATTGCATCTTTCTATATGTTTAAATCTGAAATTCTTTACGTCCTTGAAAAGAATAAACAGGATTCCTCTCAGAATTTTATCGAACACGTAAAATCTATCTATAATATTTCATCTGATGCTTCCAATCTTGAGAGAATAAACAGATGGCAATCTGCTTTCAGAATGTTTGAAGAACGTCCATTGCTGGGATGGGGACCCGGTACTTATCAGTTTATATATGCCCCTTTCCAGCGTTCGAAAGAACGTACCATTATCAGCACCAATGCCGGAGATCTCGGAAATGCACATAGCGAATATATCGGTCCGCTTTCCGAACAGGGTGTTTTTGGACTGGTTAGCATTTTCTGGATTGGAATTGTTGTCATAATTACCGGAATCAGGGTCTATAAAAATGCTGTCAACCACGAAGTCAGATTATATAGTCTTGTTTCTGTGCTGGCGCTGGTTACCTATTTTATTCATGGATTCCTGAATAATTTTCTGGATACCGACAAAGCTTCCGTTCCATTCTGGGGCTTTATCGCGATGATTGTTGCCCTCGATATCTTTCACAAAGATTCCGAATTTGTGAAAACAGGTTCAATGCATGCCCTTAAAGAACCTGAAGAAAATCCTGCACAGGAATAGCCATTCTGCTGTTTCCTTCATTTTTATGTAACTATTGTTTGTTTTCTCCGTCTGATTCAGGTCAGCAGCTCTGTAGCTGTAAACTGATCATAACTGAAAAACGCATGTTCAATTCTGAACATTAATTCCTGGCTGTGAATCGTTTATTCATCCTATATATCAGATAAACAGATGGTTGCAATTGTTGGCATGAACTTTGAAAAACTATCCCCAAACGCTGTCCGATATGCGCATCGATCTAAAAGCAAACGAAACCGTGGTGAAAGCCACCAACACGCTTCATTCTTCCGGAACGGCAGAATTTAAAGGAAAGCTTGTACTTACAAACCAGAGAATTTATTTCATTTCGGCACAACGGGAAGCGGAAGCCTATGATTTTGAGATTCTTCCTGATCAGATCAGCGAAGTGATTTATTATAATGTGTTCAGGTTTTTCCCGAAAGGGCTTGAACTCAAGACAAAGGAAGGAATCAGTCTGAAGTTTACAATGAAAGACCGCGATACGTGGTGCAGGATGATTGTTTCAATGAATTAATTTGAGAAATTATGCCCGCCTCTACTCATTGATTTTGCCCAGTGCAGCCAAAACTGAAGGCAATTGCTTGAGCGCAGCAAATTCGCGCATTTTCTTGCGTGCTTCTTCTGCAGGTATGCCAAAGTAGGTTTTTCCGCCTTCAAGGCTTTTGTTAACAGCCGAAGTTGCGAGCAAGACCGCACCTTTCCCAATTACAATGTCTTTATTGATTGCAACTTTTCCCCATAAAATTACATCGTCCTCTAATCTTGTAACTCCCGCAATTGCACACTGAGATCCTATCAGGCAGTTGCTGCCAATGTATGTGTCGTGACCTACCTGCACTTGATTGTCGAATTTGGTTCCTTTGCCGATAAAGGTATCTCCTGATACTCCTTTGTCGATTGCACACAATGCACCTATCTCTACATTGTCGCTGATGACCACTTTTCCGCATGATTCAAACTTTCGGTAACCTTCAGGTTTGCGCTGAAAGTAATATGCATCGGCCCCAATTACACTACCTGAGTGGATAATTACATTGTCGCCTATCTCAGTATGATCATAAATGCTGACATTTGCATGTATGATGCAGTTTTTGCCAATCTTCACATGATTGCCCACAAAAGCATTAGGCTGAATAACGGTACCTTCGCCTATTTCGGCACTTGCACTTACTGCTGCTGTTGCCGGCTCAAAAGGCCTGAACTTTTTAACCAGCGAAACGTAAGCCGCAAAAGGATCTTCATGAAAAATAAGAGCTTTACCTTCAGGGCATTCTACTTCTTTGTTTATGATAATGGTTGTGGCTTTCGACCCTAGTGCTTTGCTGTAATATTTCGGGTGATCCACAAAAGTGAGATCGCCGGATTGTACCATATGTATCTCATTAAGACCCGATATAACAAATTCAGGCTGTCCTGAATATTTAGCTCCGAGAAGATCTGCTATGGTTGCAAGTGTAAAGGTTGGGTTGAGTTGCATGGTTGGTTGATTTTTCGACAAAGAAAAACCGAACCATAAAATTAGGCCCGGTAATTATCAATTTTTTGAAAATATATTGAAGTTAACGCAAGTGAAGCCAATGTATTTACCTTGATTCATCAAATTTTGCTCCTGATGGTTTCTGCCACAGTGTGCACCACCAGAGGAATTACATTTGATTATTCTGTTTGTCACAACAGCTTTTTTACTGGATTTTTACAAACTTTAATTATCGCACAGCAGTCAGATATTATTGCTTTAACTATCCCGTTCAATATCAGGATTTTACTCTTTCAGCGTAGCCCCCGGTACGAGTATCAACCTTAATGCGCTCACCTTCGCCAATAAATAAAGGAACATTAACTATAGCGCCGGTATCAACGGTAGCAGGTTTAAGAGTATTTGTTGCAGTGTCTCCACGAAGTCCTGGCTCTGTGTAAGTTACTATCAGTTCAACAAAAGGAGGTAAATCGCAACTAAGCGGAGTTTCAGTTTCGGCATGAAACATAATTTCAACCAACTGGCTTTCCTTAAGAAATTGCGGTGCGTTGATAATTGTTTCCGGAATTAATACCTGCTCGAAGGTTTCAATATGCATAAAGTTGTAGCCATCTTCTTCCTTGTAAAGAAACTGATATGGACGGCGTTCTACCCTGGCAATATCAATCTTTACACCAGCACTGAATGTGTTCGGTATAACTTTTCCGGTTTTGAGGTTTTTAAGTTTTGTTCTTACAAAAGCAGCGCCTTTGCCGGGGTTTACATGTTGAAACTCGATAAGAGTGTATAAATCTCCGTTAAAATCAATGCAGATTCCGTTTTTAAAATCAGCGGTAGTTGCCATAAAATGTGTTGATTGTTAATGTTTTTTGAGTTGGCAAAGGTAATAATTTTGCCATTAGTTGTTGATTTATTTTGCTCATTGCATTGCACAATGATTGTCCGGCGATGCCTCTATCCCGCACAATATCTTTTAAGTAAGCCAAAACTACTTAAATGAAGACAGGAATTTGTTCGAGCCCTGAAACGGTTTTGTAATCTTCCATTTTGATTTGCTGTTTGCAGAAATCAAATTCTTCGGTTACCGAATTGGAACTGATAACGATCAGCCGGTTTGCTGAATTTTTATCGATCAGGTCGCGAAACCAGGCAATCCCAGCTCTGTCGAGGTTGGTAACCGGTTCGTCGAGCAGCAGGGCCGGGGTGTCGCTCAATATGGCAAGTGCAAGCCTTACCCTTTGTTTCATTCCGGAAGAAAAATGCCGGATGGCTTTATCCGAACTATCGGTTAGCTGGCAAATACGTATAAACTCAGGCGTGGCCATATTTCTTACCAAAGGTTTAAGCCTCCTGTGAAAGCAAACCATTTCGGTAAGGGTGAAATCTTCAATAAGTTCAATGTAAGGTGCTGCAATTGACATCAGCCTGAATGCATGTTCAGGTCGGACTTCAGAACCATTCAGATTGTATCTGATGTTTCCGCGGGTAGGCATAATTGCCGATGAAATCACTTGCAACAAAGTGGATTTCCCCGAACCATTGGAACCAAGTATTGCAGTAGCAGTTCCTGATTGAATTTCTGCACTGAGTTCAGAAAATATCCAGGTATGGTTATATTGCTTGCCTGCTTTTTCGAGAGATATAGAAAGCATTGTCTTTTAAATCATGTAGTTGATCAGTAATGAAGTAGTTACGGGCCGAAATTGCCGCTTTGAAAAGTGCGCAGTAGCTAAACCTGTTTAGAGTATCCTTTCATGATACCTCTGGTTGATCGTGAAATGAATGAAATGATTTCATCACGTTCAGAAGTTGCCGGTAAATTGGCTTCAATAAATTCAAGCGCCTGAGTAACATTGTTTCCTTTGAGGTAAATGTACCTGTAAATATCCTGAATTTCCCGGATTTTTTCAGGAGTAAATCCGCGTCTTCTGAGTCCGATTGAGTTGATGCCCACATATGAAAGAGGCTCTCTGGCTGCTTTTGTGAAAGGAGGTACATCTTTTCGGACCAACGAACCACCGGAGATCATTACATGTGCTCCGATATTGACAAACTGGTGAATGGCAGAAAGTCCGCCGATAATGGCGTAATCGTCTATGGTAATATGTCCTGCCAAAGTAGCTGCATTGGCAAGGATTACATTGTTGCCCACAATGCAATCGTGTGCAATGTGAACATATGCCATCAGCAGACAATTATTTCCGACTACAGTCTCGTTATTTGCTTTGGTTCCGCGATTAATGGTGACAAATTCTCTGATCACGGTATTGTCGCCGATTTTCACCAGTGTTTCTTCACCATCAAACTTTAAATCCTGAGGAACCGCAGAAATTACAGCTCCGGGGAATATTTTACAGTTTTTGCCAATACGAGCACCTTCCATAATGGTTACATTGGAGCCTATCCATGTACCTTCACCGATTTCTACATTTTTTTCGATATTAACGAAAGGTTCAATAACGGTATTTTTCGCCACTTTTGCTTGTGGATGAACGTAAGCCAGGGGTTGATTCATTTAGGATATTGTTTTTTTTGAGATTTGAGCCATAAGTTCAGCTTCGGCTACAATTTTCGAGCCAACATAAGCTATGCCACGCATATGACTAATGCCCCTGCGGAAAGGCGAAATAAGGTCGAGGTGGAAAATCAGGGTATCTCCCGGAACTACTTTTTGCCTGAATCTTACATTGTCAATCTTCATGAAGTAGGTGATGTAATTCTCAGGATCAGGTACCGAGCTGAGTACAAAAATTCCGCCTGATTGCGCCATCGCTTCAATTATCAAAACGCCCGGCATTACAGGTTCATCAGGAAAATGACCAACAAAAAATCCTTCATTCATGGTCACATTTTTGAGCCCTATCACATCATGATCGCTCATGCTGAGTATTTTATCAACCAGTAAAAACGGAGGCCGGTGTGGCAACAGTCGTTTGATGTCGTTGATGTCGTATAATGGAGGTTTATTCAGGTCGTATTTAGGAACCTGTGGCAGCGAGGTTTCGTGTTTTATGTGTTGCTTGATGATTTGTGCAAAATTTGTGTTGGCCAGATGTCCGGGGCGGCTTGCAATTACATGTCCTTTGATTCTGGTGCCCACAAGCGAGAGATCACCAATTACATCCAGAAGTTTGTGCCGTGCAGGTTCGTTGCTGAATGAAAGCTCAAGGTTATTGAGTATTCCTTCTTTCAGAACTTCAACATTTGGTTTGTTGAAAAATTTCGCAAGCCGGTCAAGCTCACTTTTTTCAATAAGTCGGTTAACAAAAACTATTGCATTACTCAGATCTCCGCCTTTAATCAAATTGTTCTGGATCAGAAATTCGAGCTCATGAAGAAAAACAAATGTGCGGCAGGGGCCTATTTCTTCGGCAAAATCATTCAAATGACTAAGGTGGGCATTTTGTGTGCCCAATACTTTTGTGTCGTAATCAATCATTACCGATACTTTAAAAGTGTCATCGGGAAGGATTAGCAACTCAGTTTTCTTTTCAGGATCTGAATATCTGAGAACTTCAGTAATTTTGAAATAATTTCTTTCTGCTTCCTGTTCAACAACACCAACATTTTTTATGGCTTCAACATAAAATCTTGAACTGCCATCCAGAATAGGAGTTTCCTGACAATCGAGGTCGATCAGTGCATTGTCGATGTCCATTCCTGTAAGTGCAGCAAGTGCGTGCTCAACTGTGCTCACCCTCACTCCTTTATACTCCAGCGTCGTTCCCCTCGATGTATCAACAACCAGATCAGCATCTGCATCCACAATCGGTGCATCAGGCAAATCAATTCTTCTGAATTTAAACCCGTGGTTAACCGGTGCCGGCCTGAAGGTTATGTTAACTTCCTGACCGGTATGAAGACCAGCACCTGATATGGTAACTGCTTCTTTTAAAGTTTTCTGTTTTTCTGACATAAGGTCTGCAAAGTTAAGAATTAAAATGTTTCCTTTGTCTATGTGTAAGTGTCAATAAATCAGTAGTATAAAAATATATCGGAAGTTAATCCTTTGCTTTTTTTGCTTGTTTTTCAAGTTCACTTATGCGATCAGCAAGCTTGGGAAGGCTGCGGAAATATACATATGACTTCCGGTAGTTTGAAATATCAAAAGCAGGACTTCCCATGATTATCAGACCATCAGCAACATTGGTTGAAATGCCCGATTGTGCAGCTATTTTTACATCATTGCCGATTTCAAGATGACCGGTTATGCCAACCTGACCTCCAATCATGCAATTTGCGCCTATTTTTGTTGATCCGGCAATGCCCGTTTGAGCAGCAATTACTGTATTTCTGCCAATTTCAACATTGTGTGCAATCTGAATGAGATTGTCGAGTTTAGCCCCTTTACGGATAATGGTGGAGCCCAATGTAGCACGGTCGATGGTTGTATTGGCACCTATTTCAACATTGTCCTCAATGATTACATTTCCTATCTGAGCAACTTTTGAATACTTGTTGTCGGTTTGAGGTGCAAATCCAAACCCATCAGCGCCGATAACCACTCCGCCATGCAGGTTACAGGCATTTCCAATCCGGCAATCACTGTAAATCTTTACGCCTGCATATATCGTACAATCATCTCCGATGGATGCATTATCGCCCACCGATGTATTCGGATAAATCTTGGTATCCTTTCCAATTTTTACATTTTCGCCGATGCTTACAAAATCGCCGATGTAACAGTTTTCGCCAATGCTTGCTGATTCGGCAATGGCAGCATGTTTGGAGATTCCTGGTTTTTTTAAAGTAAGCTGATTGTAAGCATCGAGCATTTTTGCAAAAGCACTATTTGCATTCTCAACCCTTATCAGTGTGCATGTAACCTCCTGCTCAGGCTGAAAATCACGGTTAACAATCACAGCTGATGCTTTGGTTTCGTATATGAAATGGGTGTATTTCGGATTGCCCAGAAATGAAATTGACCCCGGCTCTCCCTGCTCAATTTTCGAAAGTTTATATATCTCTGCGTTGGCGTTTCCTTCTATGGTTCCTTCAATAAGGTCTGCAATTTGTTGTGCGGTAAATTTCATTTGGGCTGGTTTTCGGTTCTGTTGTGCTTGTCAGCTTCAGATTGTTTCAAGTTTATTTATGGCCGATTGATGTGCTTCAAAAAGCGGCGCAAGTTACCAAAAATATATGATTTTATAAGTAAGCCTTAACAATCAGAATGCCTGAATGGTTTTGGGGAAAACAAGGAAATGTCTGGTTATGGATACAGATAACACAGAAACGTTTATCTGATCTGATGATTCCGTTATGTCAGAGACATCACCATTGCGGTAAAGCAGCTTAATCTTATCACTTCCAGGATTATAGGCATTGTTGGTTATGGAACCTTGCTGAATGAAATAAGTCAGTTCATGCGCATTGAGCGTCGGCCATTCTTCTTGTATTGATTTCTCAACAATGGAAATTTCAGAGGCGGAGAAGGGTTCATTTTTGATCACAATTCTGAATAAACGCCTCGAAATCAGTGAATCGCTCAAAAAAGAAAGTACAGGATCAGAGTGTTTTGCCCATACTTTAATGGCCGACATAATGTCATAATCATCAAGTTGAGCAAACCAATCCGCAACTTCGGGTCTTGACTGAAAATCATTGGCATTCAGGTTGCTTCTCAGAAAAAAGTCAAGTGCCGGCGTTGCATGTAGGCTTACTCCTTTTGAAATCAGTTCTTTGGCTCTTTTCAGAAGACTTATCAGCATATTTTCAGCTGCAACAACAGTTTTGTGGTAATAAACCTGCCAATACATCAGCCGCCTTGCTACGATAAATTTTTCTATCGAATAAATTCCTTTGTCTTCAACCACAAGCTCATCGTTGTGCACAGTAAGCATTTTGATAATCCGTTCGGTGTTGATTACACCTTCTGAAACCCCCGTAAAGAAACTATCCCGTTTCAGGTAATCCAGACGGTCGGTGTCCAGTTGTCCTGAAACCAATTGATGGAGAAATTTCTTCGGATATGTATTTGTGAAAATACTGATTGCCATATCAAGCTGCCCATGGTATTCAGCATTAAGCTTTTGCATAAAAAGCAGCGAAATTTCTTCGTGGTTTATATCCGAAACAATGCTGTGCTCAAGTGCATGGGAATAAGGGCCGTGTCCTATATCATGAAGCAGTATGGCTGCCAGTGTTGATTCGGTTTCTTTGTCAGTAATTTCAATTCCTTTGAGCTTCAGCGTTTCCAGAGCATCCTGCATCAGATGCATGGCTCCAAGTGCATGATGAAACCGGGTGTGCAATGCTCCTGGGTAAACATAGGAGGTCATTCCGAGTTGCCGGATTCTTCTAAGTCGTTGAAGTAAAGGATTTTCCACCAGACCCAGCATTAAGTCGCCCGATACGGTTATAAACCCATGAACCGGATCGTTTATGATTTTTCGTTTGTTACTGAGGCTTCGACTCACGATTTGACGTATCTTTGTTAAGCGAAAAAATGTTAAATAACCGGAGGGAATGAAATAATTTGCCATTTCCGGCATTATCATTGGGGTGGCAAACTATATGCAAAGGTAAGGCTTTTAGCCCACCAAATTATCAGCATAAACCTAAACAATCAACATGGATAAGATAGCAATACTCTGGGCCGATGATGAAATCGATCTGCTCAAACCACATATTATGTTTCTCAGGGAAAAGGGATATGATGTATTTACTTCGAATAATGGCGTGGAAGCCATTGAAATTCTTCAATCCCGACCTTTTAATATTGTTTTTCTTGATGAACAAATGCCGGGTCTTTCTGGTGTTGAGACTTTGATGCAGATAAAAAACCTGTATCCTAATCTTCCGGTTGTGATGATCACCAAAAGTGAGGAAGAGTCGATCATGGAGGATGCAATCGGTTCAAAGATATCCGACTACCTTATAAAACCGGTCAATCCGAATCAGATACTTCTGAGCCTGAAGAAAAACCTCGACAATAAAAAACTTATCAGTGAGAAAACTGCTTTTTCGTATCAGCAGCAATTCAGAAACATCGGAATGGAAATCAGCAACCGTCTGTCATTTGAAGAATGGATGGTGGTGTACCGAAAATTGATCTTCTGGGAACTGGAACTTGAAAGATCACAGGATCCGGGAATCATGAGTATTTTGAAAATGCAGAAAGATGAAGCCGGACAGGTTTTCAGCCGGTTTGTGGAGCAGAATTACCTGGAATGGGTAAATGGGAAAACTCCGAACAGGCCGGTTATGTCGCATACGCTGATAAGAGAAAAAGTTATTCCTCTGCTTGACGAGACTCCACAACTGTTTCTGATTGTGATTGATAACCTCAGGTACGATCAGTGGAAAGTACTGCAGCCCATTTTTGAGGAATTATTCAGGGTTGAGAAGGATGAAATATATTTCAGCATATTGCCTACCACAACACAGTATGCACGAAATGCGCTTTTCTCAGGCTTATTGCCCACTGAAATTGAGAAGAAATATCCAAAATATTGGGTAAATGAGGAAGAGGAAGGCAGTAAAAATCAGTTTGAAAGTGAATTGCTGGGAGAGCAGCTTCGCAGGTTCGGCCGCGACATAAAGTATAGTTATCATAAGATTCTGAATCTCACTGCTGGTCGTAAATTGGTTGAAACCTTGCCAAACATAGCCGGAAATCCTCTCAATGTGATTGTTTACAATTTTATTGATATGCTTTCACATGCCCGTACCGAAATGGAAGTTATCCGCGAACTGGCCGACGATGAAGCTGCTTATCGCTCGTTGACCGTTTCGTGGTTTGAGCATTCGCCTTTGTACGACATTATGAAGTTTCTTGCCGATAAAAAAATAAAAACAGTCATTACGACCGACCATGGCTCGGTGAAAGTTGATGGACCCGTTAAAATTGTCGGCGACAAAGCAACGAATACCAACCTGCGATACAAAACCGGCCGCAGTCTGAGCTATAACCGTAAGGAAGTATTTGAAGTCAAGAATCCGGCTGATGTATTTCTGCCAAAAACGAATGTGAGTTCAAATTATGTTTTCTGCAGGGGAAGTGATTTCTTCGCGTATCCGAACAACTACAATTACTACGTGAATTACTACCGCAATACTTTCCAGCACGGAGGTATTTCAATGGAAGAAATGATGGTTCCATTCATAACTTTAAATCCAAAGTAATTGGTTTATGAAACCTGAAACTTTTATTTGCGCAGGCCTGGATTCGCTTGATAATATTGCTGCACAGATACTTGCATACATTCCTGATGCCAGAGTTATGGCGATCTCAGGGCAGATGGGCGCCGGCAAAACCACTTTTATTCAGGCTCTGTGCCGGCAACTGACGGTTGAAGATACTGTAACCAGCCCAACTTTCTCAATTGTAAATGAATACAGAACCAGTACCGGAAACCCTGTTTATCACTTCGACCTTTATCGCTTGCGCAAACCCTCGGAGCTTCTGGATATTGGTTATGAGGATTACTTTTACAGCGGAAATTATTGTTTCATTGAATGGCCTGAAGTAGCTGGGGAGTTTATTCCTGAGGATTGCCTTTCCATCAATATCCGCATTGATGAGTTAAACGATTCAAGGATTTTCAGTGTTTTGTGATTTGCTTTTCAGATGGTTTTTCTATTGAATTAATGCATAAATTAGCATGACAATTTGATAACCATCCACGAAAATGCAAGAGCAGAATGAATATTATGTGTATCCTTCTCATTCTGTTGGCCTTATGCCTCAGGAAGAGCGTCTTGAGATACCAAACCAGGCATGTAAACTCACGCTTGGTATTCCCTGCGAAACCACGCTTTTAGAAAACCGTGTTTCTCTGGTTCCCGATGCTGTTGCTTTGCTTGTTAATGCCGGACACAGGGTACTGGTCGAAACAAAATCGGGCATGGCTGCACATTATTCTGACAATGAGTTCAGCGAAGCAGGAGCCGAAATTGTAAAGGATTCATCGCCGGTTTTTCAGTGCGATGTTATTATAAAAGTATCTCCTCCAACTGGTGAAGAAATCGAGATGATGCGCGGAAAACAGGTATTGCTTTCATCACTCAATCTTGCCAGTCTGAATGATTCTCATTTCAGGAAACTTTCTTCAAAAAGAATTACTGCCCTGGCTTATGAATATGTTAAGGATAAGGAAAGCAATTACCCGGTGATTCGTGCTATGTCAGAAATAGCCGGAAACACATCTATTCTGATAGCTGCTGAATACCTGAGTCATCCGGGTTATGGGCGTGGTCTTATGTTTGGCGGACTGAGCGGAATCTCTCCCACCGAAGTTGTAATTCTTGGTGCCGGGACCGTTGGTGAATTTGCAACACGTGCTGCCATGGGAATGGGCGCGCTGGTTAAGGTTTTTGATAGCTCGGTATACAGGCTTCGAAGATTGCAGAATAATCTTGGAGCAAGGATTTTCACATCCATTCTTCAGCCCAAATCTATTCTTGATGCGTTGCGGACAGCCGATGTGGCAATCGGTGCCATCAGGCCACAGGGTGGATTGTCGCCGGTTTGCGTTACCGAGGCTATGGTTCAGCAAATGAAAGGCGGTGCCATCATTATTGATGTGAGCATAGATCAGGGTGGATGTTTCGAAACATCAGAAATCACCAACCATAAGAATCCGGTTTTTGAAAAATACGGAGTTACGCATTATTGTGTGCCTAATATAGCTTCCAGGGTTCCGCGAACAGCTTCACGTGCACTCAGCAATCTGCTTGCTCCGATTTTACTCAAAATAGGAGAGGAGGGAGGAATCAATAACATCCTCAGGACTGACATTGGCGTAAGAAACGGGGTGTACCTTTATAATGGTATTTCAACAAATCGCTACATCAGTGAGTATTTCCACCTTCCGCATAAAGATATTGATCTGTTGATTGCAGCTTTTCATTGAGGATTTCGGATTTCGGATTGCAGATTTACCTTCGGTGAGCTCCGCTTCGGTTCGGATTTCAAATTTCGGATTTCGGATTTTCAAATCTTCAAATTGCTAAATCTTCAAATTGCTAAATTTTCAAATCTTCAAATTTTCAAATCTGACCTCTGACCTCTCTCGTTATCTCTTTGAGCTCCCGAGACAAGCGACCTCTGTCCTCCGACCTCCGACTAAAACTAAAACCCGATATGCCCTGTGTAATTATGTGGACTTAGCGCCAGAAGCTCATTTTTGACTTTGTCACTCACATTGAGTTTTTCAATAAAAGTACGGATGCTTTCTGCGGTTATGCGGGTGTTTGTGCGGGTAAGGCCTTTCAGCGCTTCGTAAGGTTTCGGGAAACCTTCTCTTCTTAAAATGGTTTGAATGGCCTCGGCAACTACCGCCCAGTTATTTTCCAGATCGAGTGCAATTTTTTCTTCATTCAGAACGAGTTTTGACAAACCCCGTGTGATTGATTTTATGGCAATTACAGTATGCGCTGCCGGAATGCCAATATTTCTTGAAACTGTTGAATCGGTAAGATCGCGCTGTAACCTTGAGATGGGTAGTTTTGAGGAAAGATGCTCAAAAAGTGCGTTTGCAATGCCGAGATTTCCTTCGGCATTCTCAAAATCAATGGGATTGACTTTGTGCGGCATTGCTGATGATCCAACTTCGCCGGCTTTTATCTTCTGTTTGAAATAATCCATTGATACATAAGCCCATACATCACGGCTGAGGTCGATCATAATGTTGTTTATGCGTTTAAGGGCATCAAAAAGTGCTGCCAGATTGTCGTAATGCTCAATCTGAGTGGTGAATTTCTGCCGTTCAAGATTCAGGTGTTCTCGTGTAAACTTATCTGCAAAAGCAATCCAGTCAATTTCAGGATAAGCAGCATAATGCGCATTCAGGTTTCCGGTTGCGCCACCAAATTTGGCGGTGTAAGGAATGGATTTTAATTGCTTTATCTGTTGTTTAAGCCGATCCACAAAAACATACAGTTCTTTACCAACTGTTGTTGGTGTTGCCGGTTGACCGTGAGTTCTGGCCAACATGGGAACATTTTTCCATGTTTTTGATTTGTCGGTGAGTTTCTTCACAAGCTCCTCAAGTATTGGAAGTACAATTTCTTCCATTGCGAGCCTCAGCGCATAAGGCCCTGAAGTATTGTTGATATCCTGAGAAGTTAGCCCGAAATGAAGGAACTCCTTATATTTTCCGAGGCCCATTTTGTCGAACTTCTTTTTGAGATAGTATTCCACGGCTTTTACGTCGTGGTTTGTTGTAGCCTCTATCTCTTTAACTTCGGCGGCATCGTTAAAAGTAAAATCACGGCAAAGTGCGCGCAGATTTTCAAAATCAGCCGTGGTTACATTTTTTAACTGGGGCAGCGGAATCTGGCAAAGTGCAATAAAATACTCTGTTTCAACAAAAACCCTGTAGTTAATAAGGGCTGCTTCTGAAAAGAAGTATGCCAGTCCTTCTACCTGTTTTCTATATCTCCCGTCTACAGGAGAGATAGCATTCAATACAGTTAATTCCATATCTGTAACTTTAAACGAAAGTTCAAAAGTAAGGAAGCAAATCTAAAGAAAGCAAGTTTTTTATTAAATTATTGATTAAAAGTGCATTAATTTATGTAAATGACTGATATTTAGCTTACTGAGTAGTGCTTTTTGATGGAAGGAAGCCGCGTCATTACTACATCCCCAGGTCTTCACCTATAATGATAACCTGCGTTGGTGTATGAGCCGGGCGGCGTCGAAGTATGGTGTATGCTCTACAGCCTCTTTCTTCAGCATTGCAATCGTGGCAGATTCCATCAATGGCGCATGGAGTATCGCGGTTCAGGCGTTTCATATTCATAGGGGCGGCAGTATTTTTCAAGCGGTTGAGGGCAGCTTCTTCATTTTCAACAACTTTATTAATGCCTGCCACCACAATCACCTTCCTTGGACCAAAAATCATAGCTGCTACCCGATTTCCATATCCATCGGCATTAACAATGCTTCCATCCAGTGTAATTGCGTTGCTGCTGCTGATAAACAGATCGCTCATCAACTCCTGCCGCATTATGTCCAGGCGCTCATTCTCACTTAAATCAGGTAAACCGTGGTCGATGATTATGCAGTTACTGGTTTTTGCCAGTTCTCTCAGCCCAAGTTGTCTGGCCGTTAGTGATCCGCCGAAAGCAACTTTTAACCCGGGGGAAAACTGAGCCGAGATGTACTTTACGGCTTCCTCTTTTGTTGAAAAGAAAAAAGCATCAAACCCATGTTTTTTGAGTTTTGAAACTGCTTTTTCGCCATTTACTTTGCTGTGCCATACATGGTGTTCGGTCATCTGATTATTTGTTGGTGTGGCAAAGTTAGCAGATAAAACCGCGTGGCAATGGAGGAAATGATTTTGAATTTGGGATTGTCAGGGCAGAGGAGGTGTATTAAATTACCTGAGCAAATATCACCTCATAATAACTGAAATGTATTTTTAGATCATTTGTCTTTATGCATCAAATGTATGGAATAATAAAAGATCGCGAAGATGATGGAGTGGAAGAGGGAGGAATGAAAGTTTACCAGAGGGCTTATTCATACTCAAATTCCTGGAAATATGACGAGTTTGATCTTTCTTCGAGTTTTGTTTCAGGAAGGTCGGTTTCCTGATAAGTATAAATGAAACTTTGTGTAAAGGTATTAATATGCTCACCTATAATGTTGATTCTATTAGTGGTAGCTGAAATTGCATTGTTTGCAGAGCCCATGTATGCATTCTCTGAAAACTTGTAAAAATAGAATTTTCTGAATGGATTTTCTTTTTGATCATAAGTGTATATCACATCTTCATACTTGTAAAATAAGGAACCTGAATGGTTAGTGCCTTCGAACTCAGTGCCTGCTTCCGGAGTGAAAGCTTTGGAGTAAGCATCAACAAAAATTTCTGTTCTGGTAAGATTCTCATTTATCCAGGTATATGTGTTATAATTAGTTAATTGCCAGTTTGTTCCGTCATATTCATAGGACTCCATTTTTACCATGTTCTCATTGTTGTTAAGTGTTATTACTATTTTAGCTTCCGGATCTGATGTGGAAGTTATCGTCACAGTATTTTCACCCCATGTGTATTGGCTTGTATATTGAAAATCGTCAGTTTCCTGATAAAACGCGGAAGTTATCTTTCCGTCTTGCCGATATGTAAAATAAACTGAGTCGCCTAAAAATGGAGAAGCTATACTTGCAAGTTCGTTCTTGTTGTTATATCGAAAAAAAACTTCATTGATCTCATCATACGAATAGTTATTTATTCGGAGTGTAGCTGTAAGTTTTTTTAACCTTGGATCACGATTGCCAGTATCAGTATCGTCCTTGTGGCTTTCTTTGTCACAGGATACTAAAACAAGTAACAGTATAATTATGAACGAATTAAATGTATATGTATTTCTCATTTCTAATATTTTTAAAACCATTCAAATTTATAGAATTATTCGAATATTTATTATCAAACCGGATTAACTATCCCTTCTGAGTAATAATTATGTTAAACACTCACAACCGATTATGATTTCCTGATGCATTTTTTAAGATTGTTTGTTTTTGCTTTTTGCCTTAAATCCCTGGTAAACCAGATATAATGCAAACAAAATACCGGAAATTATCATCACCGCATTTATTTCATGGTAATATTTATCCATCAGTTCTTTCGGGAAATAATAACCGATAAAAGCCAGAATTGTGTTCCACAGCAATGCACCGGCGGTGGTGTAAATAATAAAGCTTTTCAGTGGCATCCGGGCAAGCCCCGCAGGAATGGATATCAATTGACGTATGGCTGGTATCAGTCTGCCGATAAAGGTTGAAGTTTTGCCATGTCTGACAAAATAATCTTCAGCTTTTTTTATAGATGAAGGCTGAATCATAAACATTCTTGCCAATCTTGTATCAGCCAGCGCATAAATTGCCGACCGGCCTATCCATAAAGCGAAATAGTAATTGAATAAAGCACCAATCAAGGCGCCAAGGGTTGCGAAGAAAACTACAAGAAATATATTCAGTTCTCCAGTTGCTGCTTTGTAGGCTGCCGGAGGTACAATAACTTCCGAAGGAAAGGGTATAAACGAACTCTCAACCACCATAAGCAAGGTAATGGTGAAATAGTTGATGTTATTGAAATACCAGGAAGTTATTTCAGAAAATATTTCTGTCATGGAATTTGGTTAACGATTGAAAAATCAATTTACTTGTGAGCAAGAAATTGTGAAAATCTTTGAATCCTTGAATCTCTTTATTTATTAAGGCTGTGCAAAACCTGTGATGAAAAGTGAACTATATTTCTGGTTTCCTGCAATATGCTCATAAATAAAATGCTGCTTCGGTTGCCAGTCATTTCTTCGCGGATTCGTTTTACCTCGTTTTTACTGCTCTTCTCTATTTCGGCTTCTACCGGTATTTTCAGAACCTCAGGAGTTTCTGCGATGGTGTTGTCATCGGGTGCAACAGTCCGGGCTATACCATGTAAAAGAATGGTGAGTTTATCATTAATTGTTTTTAGCTCAGTCAGCTGCATTTCGCTCAGAGGCTTATGATGATTGGCCATATGGCTTATTGAAGCTCCTGCAATAATGCCAATACAATTAAGAATCTCCAGAAGGTTATCCTGTGTTCTGATGGCATAGTATGCCTGATCGGCTTCCTGCTCAGCAGTTCCTTTAAGCACCTGTGATACTATCTTTCTTTGAGTTCTGGCTTCCTTCTGCAGCCCGGTAATGTTATTTCTGATCTCTCTTAATGCGCTTATGTCGGTATTCTGGTTTCCGGTAATAATCTGATTGTAAAATGCAGAAACTGTTGTAAAGGTTTCAGCTGCATTTTTGGTGCAGAATTCTTTTACATTATCCGGATTTACTGCTTCTTCTTTAGCCTTTGATACTTTTCCTGATTCTTCTTTTTTCAGGTGAATTCTATGAGTCCGGTAAGCCATAAAAGCAGCAATTGAAATCATGATAAAAATGGCAATTGTTCCGCCAACGAAAAACAGGGAGGCCAGAATAAAAGATATTGTAAATGCAGATATAGCTGTAAAGAACCACCCTCCGATTACTGAAAATACACCGGTGATTCTGTAAACTGCACTTTCCCGGTCCCACGCGCCATCTGAAAGGCTGGTGCCCATTGCCACCATAAAAGTCACATAAGTAGTTGAAAGCGGCAGTTTTAATGAAGTTCCAAGAGCAATCAGGGCACTTGATACCACCAGATTCACCGCAGCCCTGAGGAGGTCAAAAGCCGGAAGATTTTTCTCTTTTCGTTTTCTGGGAAGTGGAGCAAACCTTACGGCTATCCATTCTTTCGTGCTTTCAGGAAGAATACCTGAAAAAAAACTGTTCATGCCAAGCGAAACTCTGACAATGCCTCTTGATAATGCTGAGGAACCAAATCTTTCTTCACCTTCATCCTGGCGACTGAGGTTAACCTCGGTCATAATTACAGTACGGGCTTTTTTCGATAAGTATAGAGTAATCACCATGATTACGCCTGACATAAGCAGGAAAATCATTGGAGTTTTTACCGCACCGCTGAGTGCTTCCATGGTAAAGGAGCCCGGATTGGCGCCGGGTGTGTTTATGAAAGTTAAATAAGAGTCATAGCCAGCCAGTGGAACACCGATGAAATTCACCAAATCGTTTCCGGCAAAAGCCATCGCCAACGCGAATGTTCCCACAAGTACCACAATTTTCAGAACATTAACCCTGAAGAAAATATTAACCAGGTAAAGTAGAGAGGTGAAGCCTGCAAAACTGAAAATCAGAAGTTGCAAACTGTTGTCTTTTACCCATTTATAATTGGCAGGGGTCATAAAAGCTGCATCTTTTGCACCTTTTATCAGAATAAAATAGACGATGATGGTGATGGCGATTCCTCCGAAAAGTCCGCCAAGGTATTTGAGTCTCCGCTCATAGTTAAACGTGAAAATCAGTCGGGTTACAAACTGAGTAAAGGCACCAATCGTAAAAGCAATGATTACAGAAAGTAAAATTCCCGATATAACTGCCAGTGCCTTTCCTGAATTTATGTATTCGCCAAGCTGTGTATGTTCTGCCCCTCCTGCAATTTTAAATATTGCAATTGCAACAGAGGCCCCCATTAGTTCAAAAACCAGCGAAACTGTTGTTGATGTTGGAAAACCTATGGTGTTGAAAGTGTCAAGCAAAATCACATCGGTGATCATTACCGCCAGAAAAATCAGCATTATATCGGCAAATGTGAACTTGTCGGGATAAAAAATCCCGCTTCTGGCTATCTCCATCATTCCCCCCGAAAAAACTGTTCCCGCGAGGACCCCGGCTGCAGCTACCAGCATTACAATTTTCAGCGGTGCAGCTTTCGAGCCAACTGCCGAATTTAAAAAGTTTACTGCATCGTTGCTCACACCAACGATAAGGTCGGAAATGGCAAGCAGAAATAAAACAAGGATGAGAATCAGGTAAATGGTTTCCATTTGATGGAGAGGAATTGAAGGCGCAATATTAGTCAAAGATTATTCCTGCATAACAGAGCGTATGTTAAGTTATTGTTAAGTTATCAGGTGATGGCATGCCTGTTCTGAACAGCCTGATAATAAATTGTTACAGACAGATTTATTCAGTAATTACTGATGCTATTTTGCATACTTTTGCGAACGTTTTTTTAAACTGTTTATCATTTTTATGACACTGCAAATATTTCTGTTGCTGGCAGGTTTTGTGCTGCTGATTAAAGGAGCCGATTGGCTGGTTGAAGGAGCTTCTGCTCTGGCCAAAAAATACAGGATTCCTGATCTGGCTATTGGGTTGACCATTGTTGCGTTTGGCACCTCAGCGCCTGAGCTCGTGGTGAATGTTTATTCATCCATGCAAAATCATCATGATATCGTTTTTGCCAATGTCATCGGCAGCAATATGTTTAACCTGTTTGCCATTCTTGGCATTGCCGGTTTAATCAGTCCTTTGGTGGTGCAATCAAGCACTGTATGGAAGGAGATTCCCTTTTCTTTGTTGGCGTTGGTTTTACTCTTTGTGGTGGGTAACGATATGTTTATGGGTGGAAGTAACATTCTTTCAAGGGCCGATGCATTAATTTTGCTTGTATTTTTTGGGCTGTTCCTTTATTATATTTACAGGCAGATGCGAACAGACAGAACGGATGCATCAGTCACAGACAAGCATTTAACAGTATTTAAAATCACGTTATTTATCGTTCTTGGTTTTGCAGGTCTGATTTTTGGTGGCAGGCTGGTTGTTACAAATGCCATTGACCTTGCTGAAGCTTATGGTGTGAGTCAAAAAATAATCGGGCTGACAATTATAGCTGCAGGCACTTCATTACCCGAGCTGGCGACATCGGTGGTGGCTGCCTACCGCAAAAACAATGATATTGCCGTGGGTAATATAATCGGATCTAATATCTTTAATATATTCCTTATACTTGGGGTAAGTGGAATGATCAGACCTCTGAGTTTCAATACTACCTTTAATACCGATATCTATCTGGTAGCAGCAGGCACTTTGTTATTGTTTCTTGCCATGTTTCTGGGCGGTAAAAAAAGGCTCGACAGGTGGGAAGCTGCCATTTTATTGATGGTTTACATCGGTTACACTGTTTTCCTGATTCAAAGAGAGGTCTGATCGCAATTTTCCATTTTTTCAAAGTCAACCTCACACTCACTGCGAAAAATCATTTACCTGATCTTCATTTATTGACCTTTTGTCTTTTGATTAAATAGCAGGGAATGACATCGGAGTGTGAATTTAATGGTGGTTGAATGGAGAACAATTAGCGGTATGGTTAAAAACCTCTGTAACCTATATCCCCCTCAATATCTTCTCCATTTTTCTTCCTTTTGCCAGTTCATCTACCAGTTTATCAAGGTACCTGACTTTTTGTGTGAGAGGATTCTGTATCTCTTCCACTCGATAACCGCAAATAACTCCGGTAATCAGATGCGAAGAAGGGTTTAAGTTTGCTTGCTGGAAAAATGTTTCAAAATTTACATTTTCTTCGATCAGGCTTTCTAGTTTTTCGTTGTTAAAGCCTGTCAACCATTCAATTACCTGATGAAGTTCTTCCTTAGTTCTGCCTTTTTTTTCAACTTTCAGGAGGTACATTGGATAAACCAGGGCAAAGGACATTTTAGCGAAACGCTCATCATATTCAGTTGTATTGTTCATGGTGCAGATGGTTCAATTTTGGTAATATTGCAGCTTCAAAAGTAGTTTTTTTTAAGAAAGAGAAAAAGTATGGCGGCAGATGACTTGATTAAGGATGATGCGAACTGCATATTCATTTGATTACTCTCACCCCTTCATCTGTCTTAACCCAATAGTTTGTTTAACCCTTCTTTTTCAATTAATATTCGTCCAACTTTTAGGTTCGACCACCCTTCTTTTAACTCATAAGTAAATTTAGGATTGTTATTTTTCAATTCACAGTCAATGTAAAAAGTTGCAATTTTTTCCTCTTTCACCTCTGCTAACTCTTTCAGCTCCTGAAGGTGTGTAGAAATAAAGAATATTGAATTTTTAAATTTTGTTAACCCTTTTATTGTCATTGCACTTATTTCTATTGCGTCTTCATTGTTGGTGCCTCTGAATAATTCATCAAATACAGCGAAACAATAATTATTCTCTGTAGCTTCGGTAATTACTTTTTTGAGGTTTATCAGTTCAGTCATAAAATGGCTAAACCCGCTTATAATATCGTCATTGAGGTTTATAGATATTGAGATTGTATCAACAAATGGAATTTCTGCTTTTTTGGCCGGCACACCTAACCCGATGTGACCAAGAAAAACGCAAAGACCTACAGCTTTCAGGAATGTTGATTTTCCGGACATATTGGGTCCGGTTATTAAAATAACATTGCTATTTGTTGTAAAACTATTGGATACAGGGTTCAACAACATCGGATGATAAAATTCAATCAAAGTGAATCCTTTTTTTGAAAATGTCGGGAATGCCCATTCGTGTTTTAATATTCCCAGACTGATAGACAGGTAAGCCTCAAATAAAAAAAAGTGTTTCCAGAATTTCTCAAATTCTCCGTTGACAATTGCTTCGGCAAACAAGTCAGATAATTCGACAATATGTTTTACCTTGAAATTCTGCTCTCTGATTAATAGTTCATATTTGGGCAAGTTTAAACCTGAAAGAAAGTCATTTATATTAATCAGAACCTTTTTATAATTTTCAGGAAAGACTGCTAAATTTATTCTTGCAATAAAAAACAATTGAATTCTATTCAAAAACAGTACTGCTTGAATCAGATTGCTGGCTTTTCTGTGTCTGCTCTGCTCTGAAAACAAAAGACGTAGTCTCTGATTTCTTTTCGGATTATCATTAAAATTTTCAGGTTTAAGAAATGATAAAACCTCCAACAATTCTCTCCTGGAATAAGTATAATTTTTGAAAATAACATTATTGGCAATAAACCCCTTCAATATGAGCTGCCTGTGGAGAATTTCTTCTATAGAGCCAAGCGGTTGTTTTATTAGCTCCTGCAAAGTTTTTCGCGAGAATTCATTCGGGGTGAAATCTATAAGAGGCAACAATTCCTTTTCTAAATGCAAGTCCTGAATATTAAACATTGGGATTCTTTTAGATTTATTGTTTTTGCGATTTGTCAACATTGTTCCAAACGGGCACCCAGGCAAAATTATAGTTCTATAACCTAAAGTGAATATCTGATTTTCAATCCAAATATAAGATGTTTTTACAGATCCAAACTATGCGTTGGATTATGATTTTTTCTCAATCATTTGCTCCGGTTTCAAAAAATAATAAAGGCCCGTAGAAGGGCCTTTATCGTTAACACCAAAAATCTCCCTTATCGGGAAATACCGTAGAATACTTCACGAATAATGTCACTGTAAGAGTCATTAAATGTGACAAGACACCAGATCTGAAGAAGAATTAATTCTTCCCTGCGCAACCATCGTTTCGATTTTATCAGCTCTTTCCTGAAAAGATCACGGTTGAAACTGACTTTTTGCAAAATGGTTTTTGTGTACTCCAGCATAGCAATTCAGATTTAAAAGTATGTTGAATTTATATTAGCGCAATCGATTGCAGAGATAACGCAGCAGGATGTAAATTGTTGTATGGATTTTGCCGATTTAAGGTAATTTTAATGCAGTTGAAAGCCAGCTAGATAGCGGATTCCGCATCAGTTACTTTCAGCAATTGTTGTGGTATAGCTTACCGGATATGCAGCAAAAAATCCAATGCCGCCATTGCTGATATTTCCTTTGATGTTTGACGGCGGTCCACTGAAAAGCGGACTCTGATATCCCGATTGTATTTGTAGTTGAGTTACGAATTTGAAATACTCTTCTGTGATGCGTGCACTTTCTATAGCGAGTACATCCCCGGGGTTAACTTTTTGCCTTTCATACGACTGGTTAAGATATCCGATGCCTATCCCGTTGGTATAATTTCCGTTATAAAAACGGTCATCGGTAACAAATACCTTATTCAGCGTGTCTGATATCAATTCTCCGTTTTTGAACACGTTAAACATATAAAAATCAACGCTTGACGAGTCCTGCACATAACAGGTAATTTCATAAAATCCGTCTGGCCCCCATTCGCTTCTGAATACTGCTTTTATGGAATCAAGGGGTGCCGGGAAGTTCATATATGAACTGGCGGTGTAATTGTCATACCCTCCGATGGGTTCTGATAATTTTATATTGAGTGTGTAGTAACGTCCTGGCAAACCATGAAAATCAGTTGGTGTTGCATAGGTTCCTGGTTCTGTTTCGCTAAGTGTGATAAGGTTTGAGCCATCGTCAATAGTCAACTCTGCCCCGCTGACACCGGGCGCCTGTTCAGGAAAAAAGTAGCTGGTTGAACGGGTCAGTCTGATTATATGAGCCGTAGTATCGGTGGTTATACTTCCTTCTACCACTAGACGGGTATAACTTTCATCCAGCTCAATGTCAATTTTTTCGGTGCACGATGCCATGATTAATGTTGCAGCAACAATGCCAAAAGCTTTTATAAACAGGGGTTTTATATTCAGAGTTTTCATTTTGTTCGTGGTTTTAGCGTATCAGAACTTAAAGTTGTAGGTTATTGAAGGAATAATGCTGAACAGGTAGGTTTTTTCGGCATAAGTAACATATGGATTAACCGGGTCCTGCTGGAAGTTGATGGCCCAGGCATTTTTTCGCCCGTAAGCATTGTAAACCGAAAAATTCCATTCTCCCTGCCACGTTCGGTTTTCCCTGATCTTGTTTTTGTAAGTGAATGAAACATCAAGGCGATGATAATCGGGCAAACGGTATGAATTGCGGTCGCTGTAAATGGGGACAATTACATTGCCGATCACTGCACGCCCTGTTGGGAAAGTAACGGGCGAACCGGTTGAATAAACCCAGGTTGATGATAAAACAGCCCTTTCGGAGAACTCATAATTTATAATCACCGAAATGTTGTGTGGCTTCTCATACGGAGCGCGATAGCTATTTCCTTCGTTTATGCCTTCAATTTGCCTGCGGGTTGCCGACAGGGTGTAACTGACCCAACCATTCAGCTTGCCGATGTTCTTTTTTACCATAATTTCCATTCCATACGACCAGCCTTTACCGGTGCGGAGCTCTCCTTCCAGTTTAGGGTTAAGCAGCAATTCAGCATTGTCCTTAAAGTCGATTACATCATACATGTTCTTGTAATAGACTTCGGCGGAAGTTTCAAACGCATTGCCCTTAAAATTCCTGAAGTAGCCCACAGCCAGCTGATCAGCTTTCTGCGGTTTTACATTCGGACTACTCGGAAACCATAAATCAAGCGGAGTTCCGGCGGTTGAGTTTTGCGCCAGATGCACATATTGCACTGTTCGGGAATAGCTTGCCTTTACAGAAGATGCAGGATTAATCACGTAATTGAGCCCAATCCTCGGTTCCGGAGCAATATAGGTATTGATGATTTTTCCTTTGCCATACAGCACAGAATCAATGGCATTGAAATCGGAGTCGTAATTATAAATGGTGGCAACTCCGGTATTCTGAAAAGCCGATAAACGGAGTCCGTATTTGATCACGACTTTACTGCTTATTTTATGCTCATTGTTGATGTAAACGCCGTATTCCATCGCGTAGTTCAGCGGGAGTCTGTACTCGGTGAAAAGGCTTTCGCTGCCTGTTCCTCTGGCAAAACCCGGATCGAAAGTATGTCTAATGCCCAACACCCCGAAACGAAGCGTGTGATCGGGATTTATGTACCATGTAAAATCACCCTTCAGGCTTTGATTCTGCATTTTCGATTTCCAGATAAACGAATTTGCATTGCCCTCCGCTGTTCCCAGTTCATAATCATACATACTTTGAATGAGAGTGAAATTGGAAAATAATTTCTGCGAAAAGAGGTGGTTCCATCTCAATGTACCGGTCTGATTGCCGAGGCTCATACGAGCGAATTCATTGCTGAAAACATCGCGGCCAAAATATCCCGAAAGGTAAAGCCTGTTTCTGTCGTTGATTTTATGGTTGATTTTGGCATTCAGGTCGTAAAAGTAGAGTACGTTGTCGCGGATATCCTCGTTTTTTGCAAAAGGAAGAAAAATATCAACATAGGTGCGGCGGCCTGCCAGCAGAAATGATGTTTTGTCTTCGATTACCGGACCTTCAAGCGTCAGGCGGCTTGAGATGGTTCCAATACCACCGGCGCCGGCAAACTTTTTTGAGTTTCCGTCTTTCATTCTGATGTCGAGTATCGACGAAAGTCTTCCACCATAAGAAGCCGGAATATCACCCTTATATAAGGTTACATCCTTGATGGCATCGTTGTTGAAAACCGAGAAAAATCCCAGAAGATGGGAAGCATTATAAACAATGGCTTCGTCGAGGAGGATCAGGTTCTGATCAGGACTTCCGCCCCTTACGCTGAACCCCGATGACCCTTCGGAGGTGGATTGAACGCCCGGAAGCAATTGAATGGCTTTGATGATATCAACTTCGCCCATAAGTGCCGGAATGCGGTTTATGGTTTTAATGTCCATTCTCACTACGCTCATTTCGGGTTTACGGATGTTGTCGCCTGGCCTTTCGCCGGTAATAACCACTTCGCTGAGTTGCTGACGAGCAGGAGCCATTTCAACGTTCAGCGTGATGTTTTCACGCATCTGTATCAGCTTTTCAATGGGAGTGAAACCGATAAATGAAATAGTGATTTTGTATTCGCCGGGGTTCAGGCTGAGTGAGTAAAACCCATACTGATTGGTGACAGTGCCGGTTTTCAGTTCATGCACGTAAATGGTTGCACCCAGCAATTCTTCGCCAGATTCTTTGTCTCTGATGTTTCCACTGATGGTAAATCGTTTGCTTCCGGGGGTTTCCGGCTCTGTGTCGGCGAAAGCAGCAAAAGCAGGAAGGAGAAGCAATAAGAGTAAGTAAAATGTTTTGTTCATCTTTTAGTTGGTTGTTTTTATAGCTGCTTTAGTTTTGTTCTTGTCTCAGGAATTAAAGTTTCCCATATGGATGCTGATTGATACCAACGGTCCTGAGAAGTCTTTGTTATTCAGGCATTTTTTTATAGT
This sequence comes from Bacteroidales bacterium UBA5197, assembly GCA_002412885.1. Lineage (GTDB taxonomy): Bacteria > Bacteroidota > Bacteroidia > Bacteroidales > Lentimicrobiaceae > Lentimicrobium. The sequence continues at coordinate 99,089 of DHVX01000071.1, read as the reverse complement.
TCCCTCTGAAGTTGCAGTTGTTCTGCCTGTTCCTCTGACTATACGGTAACCAAGTCCTAAAGTGGTTCTGATAAAAGGAAAAAGTCTGAATCCGGCTTCAGCTTTGGGTATTATTACAAACACGCCATCATTTATTATGTTTTCGCGAAAGTCAAGCCGGTAATCATTTTCTGACAGGCTGATGCTGCCCAGCGCAATTCCCATGCCCGCCTGAAGCCTGAAGTTTTCGGTTTTTTGACGGATATATCCGAACATCAGCCCGGCAAAGCCAAAGTTAGTTCTGAGGTTTGAATAGGTGACTGTCTGCCTGTTGCCCAGCGTAAGGCTTAACCGGCCGGTGTTGTGCGAACCTGCATGTGTTTCCGCGAAAGCTCCGGCAAAGAAATTTCTGTTTACAATTATTCCACCGCTGCCGCCTTTGAACAATGCAGGTTTGTTTTTTATTTCTGAAATGCTGAGCGATGGCCCTGCAAATCCGGTAATCCGGGTTTCGATGCCGGAAAGCAGAAAGCCTGTTTTATTTTCGGTTTGCGACATCCCGAAAACAGCATAAAGCAGCGCCAGAATGAGCAACAGAATCGGTGTAAAGGTGTTGAGTTTTTTCATAATCAGATGATATTTTGCCGAATATTGCAGCAAAAATACCCTGATACCATCGGTGTATAGAATGAAAATCGGTGAATGCGGAAATTAAGCTGTTGAATCTATGGTTTAAGAGGTTGAATGGATGGAATGGAGAACCCGGATCAAACGTCAAAAACGGCATTCAGGCTCAGACTGGCAGTCTTCTTGAGTTGAGACTTAAGAAAAACGGAGTGTAATGTTGTGATGAAAGGCTGAAACCGGATCAAAAGCACTTCGACTCCGCTCAGTGTGACATTCGTGTTAGGGGAGCAATTATTCTCTTTAATACTTACGTTATCAACTCTATACGATGTCATCCTGAGTTGTAACTCAAAAAAAAAATTGAGCATAATGCGGAGATGACAGTTAAATCAAGCGTTTAAACACTTCGTTCCGATAGCTATCGGAACGAAGGACAAAACGAACAATCTTTCACAGGTATCAAAGTCGAAGCACATTTATAAAAATCAGTTTTTCGCAGATTGCTTTCTCCGTTTGATTTCGCTTCTGATCAGACTCAGCTCGCGGCTGGTTTGCCCGGATACCGATGTGTTTTCTTCGGCTCTGCGAAGTAAATAGGGCATCACCGAATTTACTGGTCCATAGGGTATGTACTTGGTGACATTGTATCCGGCATCGGCCAGATTAAAACTTATGTGGTCGCTCATGCCGTATAGCTGTGAAAACCAGAACCTGTTATCGTCAAGTGAATAGTTATTTGCTTTAATGGCTTCGGCAAACAGCAGGTTACTTTTCTCGTTGTGCGAACCGCAGAAAATACTCGCGATATCGGCATTCTCAATCGAAATACGCAAGGCAGTATTGAAAGCTTCGTCGGTCGCAGCCTTATCGGGATGAATAGGAGAGGGGTATCCTTTTTCAAAAGCACGCAAACGCTCTTTCTCCATATATGCGCCTCTTACAAATTTCAATCCCAGGTAGAAATTGTCTTCACGGGCTTCTTCAATGCTTCTTTTCAGAAACTCAAGCCGGTCGGCGCGATACATCTGAAGTGTGTTGAAAACAATGGCTTTTTCGCGGTTGTAACGCTTCATCATTTCAAGCACAGTGTCGTCAACCAGATGCTGATACCAGCTGTCTTCAGCATCAACCATAAGGGGAACATTATATTTAAAGGCTTCGTTGCACAGAATATTCACCCTCGATCTGAAACGATAAAATTCTTTCTCCATCTCTCCTTCAAGCGGTTTGATAGGATCAGCATGTTCAAACAAATGCTGATTGGCAAAAGCGGTGGGTTTAAATACTGCGAATGGAATTGCGGGGTTGGTAGCTGCGTTGCGGATAGATTTAAGTGTTTCAAGCATTGTGGCATGAATGCTTTCTTCATCATTGCCACCTTCAACCGAATAATCAAGAATAGAATGAACTTTAAAACCTTTGAGTTTGTCAACTGTTGAAATACATTCTTCAATTGTTTCACCACCAACAAAGTGTTTATATATGGTAGGTTTTATGACCCAGGCAATCGGAGCCTTTAAGCGTAATGCAATTCTGGTAAAAACGTTTCCCAGTTTAACCATAAAAGGCTGTGAAATGGCATTGAATAAAAAGAGTGCCCTTTTTAAATCTTTGTTGCTCTTTATCTTGAACGCAATTTCCGTGTTGTTTAGGTTTAGTTCCATGGCTTTGTTTACCCCCGTTTTTTCAAAAATCAAAATTAGTCAATCGGGCAAATAAATTGTACATTTGAAACAATATTAACTGTTTTTTAATATTTTTCACAAAACTTGATGTAAGTTTGCACTATGGCAAAAAAGATTCATAAGTTCAAAATAGCAGGAAGCCCTGTTTTTGTCGGGCAGTCAGCACTTGAAGAGCTGAAAGCACACCTTACCGGAAATTTTTCGAACAAGGAAATTATTTTTGTGCTTGCAGATGAAAACACCATCAAGCATTGTTTTCCGGTTCTTACCAGTTTTATCCCTCAGCTTTCATCGGCCGCCACGATTGTAGTGAGTCACGGGGAGGAGTTTAAAACCCTCGAAACCTGTGAGCGGGTGTGGAATGAAATGGCTGTTGCCGGAGGCAATCGCAGGTCGTTGCTGATAAACCTTGGCGGTGGCATGATCACAGATCTGGGTGGATTTGCGGCTTCGGTTTTTCACCGGGGAATGGATTATTTAAATGTTCCTACCTCACTGATGGGTATGATCGATGCTTCACTTGGCGGAAAAACAGGAGTTGATCTCTATTCGCTGAAGAATCAGATCGGACTATTTTCTGCTTCAAAAGGCGTTTACGTATGGCCGGGATTTTTGTCAACACTACCTCACCGTCAGTTGCTCTCTGGCTATGCCGAAATGCTGAAACATGCACTTATTGCCGATGCGACTTTCTGGAACCGTTTGATTAAAATTCCAATGGCAGTTATCAGCAACTGGGAAGACCTGATTATTGAAGCCATTGAAATAAAGGGCGATATAGTAAATAAAGATCCTGAAGAAATGAATGTGCGCCGCAAGCTGAATTTCGGGCACACCATGGGTCATGCTTTCGAAACCTATTCGCTGCGCAACGACGAAAATCCACTTACCCATGGCGAAGCCATTGCAATGGGCATGATCTGCGAAGCTTATATTTCTTACCGGACTATCGGTTTCAGTCATGAGCAACGCGATGAAGTTGTCAAACAGATTTTGCTCAATTTCAACCATTATAAGATCCCTACTGAAGCCATTGATGAGCTGGTTGAAATTACCAATTACGACAAGAAAAATGAAAAAGGGCGGCTTATGCTCACTCTTCTCAAAGGTATCGGCAATTCAGTAGAAGGGCAGAAATGCGAAACTGCACTGGTGAGAGAAGCATTGTTCAGATTTACCGATTTCGGTCGATTGGTGGAGTAATCAGTTATCAGAAACAGGAAATATTCCTGATTTTTCAAGTATTTCCATAGATATTGCGATGCGTGCATCCTGATCGGATGGTTTTCGCATATCAATATTCAGTGCGAAGAACCACGTATCAAACGGTGTTTCTACAAACCCTACATACCAGCCAATGGAGTTTTTGATTCTGGCTGCCCAGCCAGTCTTTGCATACAAGTGATGTGTATCGGTCTGCTTGATCAGCATAATTTCTTTTACAAGCTTTTGATTCTCAGTTTTGAAAGGAAGTTGCCCGGCTTGCAGTTTTCGCAGAATCCCGATTTGTTCCACAGGAGAAATGGCAATGTCTCCTTCCAGCCAGAACTTATCGATGTGCGGACCGGTGAGCATATTTCCATAGTTTATTTCCTGCAACCAGTATTCCATGGATTCGCGCCCAACGCGTCGTGCAATTTCCTGATATACCCACACAGCCGATAACCTGAATGCATCTCTCAGACTTAAATCCTTGTTCCATGCCTGATATCCGTAATCAGTTCCATTCCAGATAAAAACTTCATGAGGATCCGAAATTACGCCTGTTTCAAAGCCAATCAGCGAGTTTGGAATTTTAAATGTAGAGGCCGGAAGGAATCGGGTATTTGCCCTTTCGGGATTGTAAATAAAGAAACTATCAGCTTTGCTTGAATACAAAACAAATGTTCCGGTTGCATCGTGTTTGTCGAAGATTGCCTGCCACTTTCCGGAATCAGGCTGTGCTTTGAGTTGAAGATTGATGGATGAAAAAAGTACCGTAATAATCAGTAAAGATAAAAATCTGATGTCGCGAACAGCCGGAATGAGTTGAAGTGTTTTCATGAAGAAGAGTTAATCGCCTGATTTTTAAATGGCCGGCTAATTTGTAAACAATCGTTGTATTTGATGCAAATATAATGTAGGTTTGTTAAAATTTTCAGATTTCATGGTTGTTGATATTTTTATCCCTTGTTTTATAGATCAGCTCTATCCCGAGACTGGTTACAATATGGTTAAAGTGCTTGAAAAGGCCGGAGTTGATGTCAGGTATAACAAAAACCAGACATGCTGTGGTCAGATAGCATATAACAGTGGCTTCTGGGATCATGCCAAATCGATGGGCGAGAAGTTTATCCGCGACTTTATCGACTGTAAATATGTGGTTGCCCCTTCGGCTTCATGTGTGGGAATGGTGCGGAATTATTACGATGAAATGTTCTATAATTCAGCCCTGCACAATGAATACCGCCTGCTGAAAAAGAATATTTTTGAACTTTCAGACTTTCTTGTAAATGTGATCAAAGTCAGAGATATAGGTGCGACTTTTAACCATAAGGTAACTTTTCATGACAGCTGCGCCGGATTGAGGGAGTACGGGCTTAAAGATGAAGCCAGACAATTGCTTGCCAATGTGCGCGGTCTGACACTTGTTGAAATGGAAGAAACAACAACCTGCTGCGGTTTCGGTGGAACATTTTCAGTGAAACATGAAGCAATTTCAGTAGCTATGGCTGAATTTAAGGTTAACCGGGCCATGCAAACCGGTGCAGATTATATTGTTTCCACCGATTCATCATGCCTTATGCATCTTGATGCTTATATCAAAAAGCAGAACCTTCCGATTAAAACCATACATTTGGTAGATATTCTCGCCAGCGGCTGGTCAGAGTAACAGTCTCTACATCAGATCAAGCCATGAAGTTGAGGTATGCAATACTTCTCCCTTTTCATTGATGGTGATGAGCATGGGAAGCGTTTGAACTCCCGCTGCAACAGAAATCTTTTTCAGCTCCTTTTCAGAAATAAAATGTAAAAACCTGTTTTCAGATTTTACTTCAGTCATTTCATCTTCACTGTAAATGATTAATATCTGCTTTCCTGCGGTTGAAAGTGCGTTGCCCGACATAAGGCCTTTTGTCAGCAGATCGCTCCATTTGCAATCTGCTGCGGCAATCAGCATCAGGGTGGTTATTCCCTGAAGTTTTACCTTTGTTTTTTCGCCGTTTATATTTTTCAATAAAACGGAAGCTGGCATTCCGGCTTTTGTTGCCTTGCTTAAAGTGTTTTTGTTTTCAACTGTCCGGCAGGTACAGCAAGGAAAAGGAATTTCAGAAATCTGTGCGGATATATTTTTATATCCCAATCTTACAAAACCATTGCTCAGATATTCATTCATAAATCTGAACATCTTTTCGCTCTGTCCGGTTGAAGCCAGCAAACGGAAGGATGCGGTTTTCAAGATATTTTCCAGGCTATCGGGGTGGTTGTGAAGTGAAAGTGCAACTGAAAGATAAGCGATTATTTTTGCCGAAACGGCATTTGACCTCAGCAATAATGTGTCGTTGAATTGAAAATATTCAGGAAATTTTTCAAAAACCCATTGGTTCGCCATTGCTTTGTTCCATGACGGATCGGGTCTGGGTTCGCGATCAATTTTGATAAAAGATGAAACAAGCAGTTGCGGGTATTCGCTCAATAATTGATTGGTAAATTCATCTTCCTGCCTGATGAGGTTCAGGTATTCGTGTTTTGCTTCCGCAAAAAAAGCTTTGGTGCTGTCGTAAGAATAAAGCTGTTTGCTTAGCTGATCAATTCGCTTCTGACTTTTTACTCTGAACTTCAGGTATTGGTAATACACATAGTTTTCAGTGGATTCAGTAACTTTCATATCGTCGATCAGATGATCGAGACTGGTGGTGAACTGAATGTTTTCCTGGTTAAAAACGAAATCGAGGAAACGTCGGTTTGCAAAAATCAACCGGTATTGTCCCGGTGGTTTTTCAGAATTTATGGTAAAACTGAAATTGCCATTCAGGTCGGCCATTGCAGAATCGGTGACTTTGTTCTGGTCGCCATAAAATTCCTGCAGGAAAATCTTACTTTCGGAGATTCCTTTAATGTTTCCTTTGAGGTGATATTCAGAAGCAAATAACATTTGCCCTGAAACAAACATCAGCAGCAATAATGTTCTGAAAATTCCTGATCCGGGCATTTATTCAGGTCTGGTGGTAAATCTCCAGATATGGCCAGGAGTGTAATTACCGGCTATGTCGCGTGCAAATACCTGCCAGTAGAAGGTGCGATTTAATCCAAAGCCTGATATTGTTGTGTTGAAGACGGTATTCTGACCAACAATTTCAGAAGTAGTAATTCCGGTTTGCACCGGCTGCATTGATTCCAGACTTCGGCCGATCCACAGGTCGAAGCTGAGCGGATCGTTTTCAGGATCTGAGCATGTCCATTTAAAAATAATTGTAGGTTCCATCCATGTTTGCCAGTTGGGTGGTGTCAGGTAAATGGGTAGCTCAGGCGGCTGATTGTTCAGGTCGGTAACAACCACCACCATTTTTCTGATGGAATCTGTCATTCCCTTGGTGTCGCGCACCTGCATTACCGGAAAATACAAGCCACTCTGGCTGTACTGATGTGTAGTAAACTTCACCGTGCTGAAAGGAGTGTCATAAACACCACTATTGTTCATGTCCCACCTGATTTCAAGCACATCAGTCGGGTCCTCCAGATCGCTCACAAGGCTGGCATCAAATTGAAACACAGTGTTTACATCGCCGCGGTATGTGTTGACGGTGAAGTTGGCGACAGGAAGGTGATTGGTGGTATTTTGTTCATCTTTTCCGCAGGCAGCAAATATGAATGCTGACAATGCAAATAAAAGAATCTTTTGGTTTCTAAACATCGTGGTTGCCTTTGCAGGTTCGTATTATACCTTTAACGCAGGTTTTGCGATTTGATTATGCAAATTTATGGATTATAAGGGAATTTCTAATTTCTAATTTCTAATTTCCAATTTCGGATTGCGGATTTCGGATTGCGGATTTCGGATTTACCTTCGGTGAGCTCCGCTTCGCTTCGGTTCGGATTGCGGATTTCGGACATCTGACCTCTGACCTCTGATTTCTGACTTCTGACTTCGGATTTTAGATTGACAAATTTACGGATTCTCTGTTTTTTTTCAGATCATTCTATTTTCGTATGCATGGTTCCGGAAATAAATACAATATTCGCATAAAAATTCTTTAACTGATTTTCGAAGGTCCCTGAATTTCTAATAGTCACAAAATACCAGAAAATGAAAAAGTATATTTTTGCTTTTATTGCATTCGCCTGCCTGCAATTTGATGTCCATTGCCAGGAAATATATTCAATTACAGAGGAAGGCAGAAATAATATAATTGAGCTGACTGATGGAGCAAGGGTTTTGATACAGGAAAAGAAAGCAAACCAGGCAGTTACTCAATTACTTGAAGCCATCCGTATTGACTCCGTTTTCAGGGAGGCCTATTTGGTGTTGTATCAGGCGGGAGCATTGAATACTGAGAATACCATTAAGGTAATCTCTGGCCTTGAAAAAGGATTAAGGATATTTCAGGAAGATGATGAATTGCATTTTTATTGCGGTGAACTTCACCGGCTGAACTCAGACCTTGAAAAAGCATTAATAGATTATAATTACGCAATTATGTATGCAAAGGCAAATGGCGAAGACTTTTATCTTGTTCCTTATTATTATTTTAACAGGGGCAATTGCTACCTTAAAATGAGAAATGAGCAACTTGCACTGGAGGATTACAATTATTCACTAAAACTAAAGCCTGACTTTTCCGCGGCTTTGATGAACAGGGGCGTATGCTTTTTCAAAATTGGAAAGAAATCCGAAGCTTGTCAGGACTGGAAGAATGCATTGGATCAGGGTTCTGAACAGGCAAAATCATATTACGAAAAGCATTGTCAAAAAGATTTGAAATAAATATATGAGATTGAGGATTTCGGATTTCGGATTTCGGATTTCGGATTTCGGATTTCGGATTTCGGATTGCGGATGAGGTTGAGGTTAAGGTTAAGGTTGAGGTTGAGGATTTCGGATTTCGGACCTCTGACCTCTGACCTCTGACCTCTGATTTCTCTTTTCGGGCCAGAATGTTTATTTTCTGGATTTCAAATCAATCTGAAAGCCTGTTCTTAGTCCTGACCAGTTCGGCCTGACCGGCCGGTTTCCTCCTTGTAATTTTCCCCTGAATGCGCCTCTCTTATAAAAAGCCATAGCAATATCCAGCTCAAATCCACAGAATAGTCCAACATTGAACCGTGGTTGTTCAATCTTAATAAGAAAGCCGGGTTCGAAATCGATACCATGTCCAACAAAAAGAGCTGATTCTTTTATTTTCTCTTCTTCAATCTCTATAGATTCTGTTATGATCATGTAAGTCAGGGTAGTTCCGAAGTCGAAATAGGTCTTGATGTTGAACCGGTTGAATTTTTGAAATGGAAATTCTTTGTGTAATCCGGCTTTAATTCCGTTCAGTTTCATGTCAAAATGCCACTTACCTGAATAGTCGGTCAGGCTGATCCTTCCACCAGTAGTTACATAGCCAAGAAACAACGAATTGTCCTCTCCCTGTTTGGGTAGATGTATCATTAATTTGTGGTTGATATATCCCGGGAACTGAGCTGTAATCTTCGCCGGCAATTCACTTTTTGCTAAAATTCTTTCCTGTAAGAACGAAAGATTGGTCATTAAATAAGTACCGTATCCCGGACGATATTTCAGGCTTACCTGAGCATTAACCCCGGAAAAGCAAATAAGGAAAAGAGCAATCAGGTTTATGTTTTTCATTTTGCTACCAACTTATCGGGATTTTAAAACCATAGGAAGAAAATAATGTATTTTCGGAATAATAATAATTTGCACTTCGGCCATGAATCGTTTTAAGTTTTGCACCGGTTTCATAGTTGTAAAACTCCAGATTATCACTAGAGTAGTCGTAAAGCAATAACAGTTTCTGGGGTGAATACACATCCTCCAGAAAGTGCTTTGCCGCCGGAATTGAAATTATCACCTGGTTGCTACTTAGACTTCTGGCATCGGCGGAGGTTGAATTTTTGACTATTATCTTATCCGGCTGCCCAGGTATAAGCTTATACTCTGTGGCGGGGAGTGTCCAGATTTTTGTAGCTAGTCCGTTGATTATTTCGTAACAATCGAGAATCTCATCATATTTGTTAAATAAAAACAAGTATTTATTGTCATCAGATATTGACCAAGCCCCGCTCCCGGTAACATTCAGGCCGATTCCCTGAACGAAATTATTGTAATCATACATCACAAGTGATCCGGAAACCCTGCTTATTCCATTATTTGTCAATGATAGATTGCTGATAAGATAATTGAACGCCGGGACAGTAATAATCATAAGTGATGATGGGTCAATGTATTCGGTTTTTGAGCCGAAAAACAATTTGTCAAAATTTGGGGATAGAACGTAATTCGAGTAGTCAGCAGGATGAGGCATAACTGTTTCAATTCCGCCTGAAAATGGGCTGTATTTGTACAAATTTGACTCATCCCTGAAAAGGATGTAGCCATTTGCCTGATTTTTCATTGCACTTGAAAACTCAATAAACTCTTCGCCCACAATACAATTAGCAGTTGAATTCAAGTTATATACTTTTCCGTTATCGACTTTGGCATTTCGGGAGATGGCTTTGAGATTGAATGTTGATTTCTGGCTGAGAATACCAAAATTACCTGAAAAGGTTGTTGTATTTATATTCAGGATATCAATTGGTGACTGGTTATTAATATATAACACATACTTTACAAATGCTTTGGGATATTTGCATTTATTCCAGCTTAGCTCAACATGATTATCGTATTTCCATTCAGCTTTAAATTCAGGGTATTCATCACTATATACTATTTTCTCACTGCTGGCGGTTTTAAAAATCGGAGATTCAACCCTTACAAAATATTCTGACCACCCTCCTATAAAGGTCGAATCATAGAAATAAGTCCTGTTTCTGTCTGTGACAACTTCAACAACATTGGAGGGGTAGCCTCTTACAGTTTTCACTACTTTGTAGCATCCGAAATTAACCTTCAAATATTTTTCCCATTCAATTTTTACGATGCCACTATCATTAAATATTCTTGTAATCTGCACAGGCGTTGGCGTTGATTTATCAACAACCAGTCTCCAGGATAAATGATAAATAAACCCTTCAGCGCCTAATAAATCGGCCAGACTGCCTGAGGTTGTGCTGGTTACCAATACCACGTTAAGGATGTACTCACCGTCGGTATAGTCTTTGCAATCCAGATAGAAATCATTTATTTTGTCCTTATAGGTTGTAATTTCTGTAGTGTCAATAAAAACCCTGACATCATACAACGTTAATCCATCAGTCAGGGTATTACAACTGAAATGGGTAATGCCGGTAAGGTAATATACGGAATCAGTGGGGCTTAGGCTGACATTTAAAGTATTTGGATCTACCTGCGCGACTTCCCGGTAATACTCCTCATCCAATGGATATTCGCATGATTGAAACATTAGTATTAACAGCATGAAAGACAATGATTTTATAAGTTTTGTCATTCTTTAATGTTTTGAAGATGGTTATCTGCTTATGCTATCGATAAAGAATAATTAATCCTGTTGTCAGGGTGACTCAATTTTGTTCAAAAATAGAATAATTTCTAATGAACTGGCAAATATTTGGAGGTATATTTTTAGAGGAATAGACATTGGAAATTAGAAATTCATACTTCTGACTTCTGACTTCAGGTTGAGGTTGAGGTTAAGGTTGAGGTTGAGGTTAAGGTTGAGGTTGAGGTTGAGGTTCAGGTTTAGGTTAAGGTTAGGGTTAGAGGATTGGAAATTGGAAATTAGAAATTAGAAATTAGATATTGGAAATTCCTGCTTCCTCCCTCCGGCCTCCGGCCTCTCTTATATTTTTCATAAATCAATTTGATGATATCATTTTTTGTTTATTTTTACACCTGCTACCATAACTCATCCTGTCTGCTCCCTGATTATTCAAGGTTTGTCGGACAGGGTAAAAAGATCCAGAAATGAAGTTTCCAGTTTTAAAAATTCTCTTTGCAAAGTCATTTGTTTTATTGGCATTGGTTGTTTCCGTTGTTTCATCCTATGCTCAGGTGCCAACTGTTCAGGATTGCCTTGGGGCAATTCCGGTTTGTACATATCAGTATGTACAGCCTCTGTCATTCCAGGGTACCGGTAACTATCCCAACGAAATTAACCCAAGCCAGACATGTCCGAGGAGTTGTATGGATGGAGAAAAGAATTCGGTTTGGTATGTTATTTCAGTTAAAACCAGTGGATTACTCAGATTTGTAATTACACCGGTTTCTTCGTCTGACGATTATGATTGGGCTGTTTTTAATATGAACACCATGGAGTGCAGTGATATTTACAACAATGCTATTTTTATGCAAGCCAGTTGTAATGCAGCAGGAGGGGGTGGTTATCAGGGCACTACCGGAATAAGCAGCGCAAACGGAGGCACGAAGCATTGCAATGGTGGCGGGCCAACCAATAAGTGGAACGCAGATCTGCCTGTAAATGCCGGCGACACCTATGTACTTTGTGTAAGCAACTGGACCCAGACACAAAGTGGTTACACACTTGACTTCAGCGCTTCAACTGCTGATATTTTTGACGATGTTCCTGCCACCATTTCAAATGTAGAAACAAATATCGGATGCTCAGGTGCTACAGAACTTTCTTTCGTGTTTAATGAGAATATTCTCTGCCTTTCAGTAGCTCCCTCCGATTTTTTATTGGTTGGTCCCGATGGAACTGAACATATTATTGGAAGTGTAAACGGTGCCGGATGTCAGGCAGGTGGAGAACAGGAGAAGTTTTTTACCATCGGTTTTTACCCTCCCATGTATGAAAGTGGTCAGTATGAGCTTCGGCTGGTAGGAAGTGTAACCGACCTTTGTGGCAACAATTCAAATATTCACGGCAAGTACTTTACGGTGGAGCTGGATCCTCTTCCTGCCATTCTTTCAGGGCCTGAAGATCAGATGGTTCCTATTGGCGGAGCAGCAGTGTTTCAGGTTGAGGCAATTGGCGATACAAGTTTCAGGTGGCAATACAGGCAAAATTCAACCGCGTTCTGGCAATACCTCAGCGAAGGCTCGCCTTACACCGGAACCAACACCAATACACTCACAGTAAGCCCGGCCATTTTCGAAATGGGGCAATATCAGTTCAGGTGTGTGGTAAGTGGTGATTGCCCCCCTTCAAGTCAGTCGCCAGCCGCTACTCTATTTGTGGGCGATGCGCTTGCTGCGTCTGCTTCAGCCAGCCCCGGTGAAATTTGTGTCGGACAATCGGCCCTGCTTCAGGTAAATGCTTTCGGCGGAAATGTGCAACAACCCTACACTTATGCGTGGTCAGCTCCTGGCGGATGGACTTCTACCTTGCAAAATCCCCTGGTTGAGCCAACAACTACCACCACATATACTGTATTGGTAAACGATGGCTACAATCCTGTATCATCTCAGGTAACTGTGGTTGTTAATCCCTTGCCAGTTGCCAATGCCGGAGATGATTTAACGATTAATCACGGAACTTTCATTCAATTGCAGGGCAGCACGGTTTCAGGTTTGCCACCCTATTCTTATGCCTGGCAGCCTTCCGATTCGTTGTGGAATCCCAATATTCAAAGCCCAACAACCCGAAAGCTGCATACGCCAAATCAATTCAGCCTTGTGGTTACCGATGGAAATGGTTGTGTAAGCCAACCTGATTATATTATTGTTAATGTTACGGGCGGTGCTCTGGCTGCTCATCCGATTGCAACCCCCAATGCCATTTGTCTTGGTGACACCAGTCTGATTACTGCGCTTCCAAGTGGAGGAAATTTTCCAACATACTTTTATTCCTGGAAAATCGGAGATACAGAAATATCCACCGAAGCAAGTCTGAATGTATCTCCCCAAAGTACAACCACTTACAGCCTGACAGTTTTTGATGCCTTTAATACCGTTGAGCGGGATGTGGTGGTTTTAGTGAATCCATTGCCCGTAGTTAACCTGATCAAACCTGAATTTATTGTGCAAGATGGAGTAATAACCATATGTGTTTTCGATACCATTGTGCTTGATGCAGGTAATCCTGGCGCAGAATACCTCTGGAGCAACGGTTCCTCGCAACGCGAGCTAATGACACTTGCTTCCGGAATCAGTTTCGACTACCGCGAATATTGGGTTAGGGTAACCAACCCCCTTACAGCCTGCCGGAATTACGATACTGCTTTTATTGCATTCACATTCTCTGCCTGCAGTTATGGTACCGATGAAATTCCATTGTCGGGTCTGGTTAAGATATTTCCAAATCCGGCAAAGGATTTTGTAAATATATCCATTGATGGACCTTCGGATGATTTTGAGGTTCAGTTGACCGACCTTAGTGGCAGATTGCTGGTTGAAAAATACATTAGAAAGAGCGTTTCAGGAATTACAAACCATTCTCTGAGTCTGGACGGTTTTTCTTCAGGAACTTATTTTATCAGGATAACCTCACCAAAGGGCGTGGTTGTAAGTAAATTTGTTAAAACTTAACGAATATCATCTATGGACAATTTTGAGAAGAAATCATCGATAGCCCGGTTAACAGGTTTGTTTTTAAAATTGGTTCTTAGCACTGCTCTTCTTTTTACCTGTTTATTGATGCCTGAGAATGCTGTTGCACAGTTGACTGCAGTTTTCAGCGACAGTTCGCAAATTTGCTATAAACATAAAGATTCCTACTATACCAAGTTTCGCTTGTATGCTGATGCGGATCAGGTGAAGCTTATGTCGGAGACGGCAGCATCGATGCCTGAAACGATGGTTTTTGATTACAAAAAGAAGAAGGACAGTTCATTTGAATGCAGCATACGATTTCATTATCCCCCAGACAATAATTATGTACTTAAAATACTCCGGTTTCTTGAAATCGGCCTGTTTGATATTGATGGCACCTTAATTCCGCTGGATCAGTACAAATCACAAGGCTGATAGATTGGCCGGCAGTTGGGGGAATTTATGAAACGACTGCTCTATCTCTTTTTGTTTTCCCTGCTATTCGTACAGGGCATTTCTGCACAAATCAACGCAGGTCCTGACCATACCATTTGTCAGGGCGAAACCGTAACCATGTTTGCTGTGGCTACCGGTGGCTATGGAACCGACAGTTATAGTTTCGAAGTCTATCCCTATCAGCCGGAAACATACACAGGCGGCACTCCTGTGACGTTTGGCGGCAATCAGGATGATCAGATTGCAGGACCTTTCTCCATTGGGTTTCAGTTCTGTTTTTTCAATCAGAATTATACAAACTTTTATATTGGTTCAAACGGCTGGGTTGGTTTTTCCACCAACTCTTCATGGACAACCTATACATCAGCTCCTATACCGAGTACCAACTCATCAGTTCCAAAAAACTGTATTATGGCTCCCTGGCAGGATTGGCATCCGGGGGTAGCTTCTTCGTTCGGTCCCCCTTATGTTTTTTACAAAACCATCGGTACAGCACCCAACAGAAAGCTGATTGTTTACTGGTATGAGAGCCCGATGTTCAGCTGCACATCAACCCGCGGAACTTTTCAGATTGTGTTGAATGAACAAAGCAGTGTTGTTGAAAATCACCTTACCAATAAACCCAATTGCCCGAGCTGGGCTGGCGGAACAGCTACGCAGGGAGTGCACAACAGCAACGGAACCGTTGCATTTACAGCTACCGGCCGTAATTCCACGCAATGGACAGTCACCAATGAAAGCACACGGTTTGTGCCCAGTGGCATCAAGTGGTATGTAAATGGATATCCCAACGGAACAATTGTGGGATATGGTCCTGAACTGATTGTAACACCGTCCGTTACCACTGTTTATACTGCTGTGGTGAATCTTTGCGGCGGGCAGGCTTATACCGACGATGTAATTGTAACCGTTATTCCTCAGGATAATGCATCCTTTTCCTATGGTTCGTCCACACTCTGCCAAAGCGGTTTTTCAGGAAATCCAACTGCAAGTTTTCCCGGCGGGCTATATACATCAACTCCTCCCGGCCTCTCAATTAATCCTTCCACAGGAAATATCAACCTTGGCATCAGCGCTCCCGGTACATATACTGTAACCCATTATACCACCGGTGCTTGTCCGGATACAGCCAGTATTGTGCTTACAGTTGGAACCTCACCTTCTGCGCTTTTCGGATATCCTTTGCCCGGATATTGTGTTTCGGCTCCCAATCCAACGCCGGTATTCCCTCCGGGTTCATCGGCCGGAACTTTCACATCATCTCCGAACGGGTTGGTATTTGTAAGCATTTTTACCGGAGAAATAAACCTGGAAGCTTCTGCACCCGGGACCTATACAGTTACCAATACAATTCCTCCGTCGGCTGCCTGTCCGCAGGTTTTCTATTCTACACAGGTTGTAATTTATACGCTTCCGCCAAATGCTGGCCAGATTTCAGGGAACAGTTCGCTATGCGAGAATCCTCCCAATACAGTTTACACCACAAGCCAATTGCAGTTTACCTCTTCTTATCAATGGACGCTGCATCCCGCCTCTGCAGGTGTAATCAACGGAAGCACTACTTCTGCTATGGTAAACTGGGTTGATAATTTTATCGGAATCGCTCATATTCAGGTAAGGGGTGTGAACGATTGCGGTATCGGCCAACCATCTCCGCCATTTGCTGTTAATGTCAACCCTCTGCCCAAGGAGACCGGAATTCCCATTGGCCCGGTGCAGTTGTGTCAGGGAGCAGGGCTCACACAGTATTATTCATCGGGATCTGCTTTTGCTACCCATTACCAATGGGAAATTATACCTCCAACCGCCGGTCTTGTAAACGGTCAGGGGCAGCAGGTTACCGTTTCGTGGTCAGCTTCATTTTCAGGAACAGCTGGTATAAGGGTAAGGGGCGTAAATGAGTGTGGCACTTCTGTGTGGTCATCGCCGCTGAGTGTTGAAATTCTTCCGCTTCCACTGCAACCATCTCAGCCATTTGGCCCTGAGTCTTTTTGCCAGGGCGGTTCCTCAACTTCCTATACTACACTGCCAATTGCCGGAGCAAATGGATATAACTGGACGATTTCTCCATCATCAGCCGGTGTGCTTTCACCTGCATTAAACACTGTAAATATCAGCTGGAATGCAGGTTTTTCAGGCAATGTACAACTTGCTGTTTCCGCGTCAAGCGATTGTGGAAACGGACCAACCTCAACTCCGCTTACTATTGCAATAGCTCCATTGCCTGCAGTAAATGCCGGTAATGATACTACAGTAATGTTTGGTGTACAGATTTTTCTCATGGGCACTGTGTCGGGCATTGCCAACCCTGCCATCGTTAACTGGCAGCCTGAAGCACTGCTTTTGAACGCGGGAGTGCTTCAGCCACAAACCCTGCCTTTGGAATACACAAGCCTGTTTACCCTTTATGCCATGGATGCAGTCACCGAATGTCAGGCAAGCGATGAAGTGCTTGTTGAAGTTCAGGGAAGTCCGCTGGTGTTGAAGGCTTCAGCATCGGAGTACGCTTTTTGCCAGGGCAACGGAACAACATTGACGGCGCAGGCTTTTGGCGGAGAAGGTACATACCAGTACACCTGGTACAATGATGGAGTGGTTTTTAGTTATCTTCAAAGTCCCTATGTTATCCCTGGAGAAAGTACACATTATGTTGTGGCGGTTTTTGATGGGATCTCAGTTATGCAGGCATCGGTTGATATTGTTGTTTATCCTTTGCCTTTAGCCGATGCCGGCCCCGATCTATACACCCAGCTTAGCGTACCTGTTCAGCTTTCAGGAAACTGCAATCATGGCGGTAATATCACATGGTCTTGGCATCCTGCCGATTCCTTGGTAAATGCATTTGTTCAGAATCCTTTTACAAAGCCGTTATACACTACCAATTTTTTCACACTGACAGTTACCGATGAAAACGGATGCGTCAGCTTGCCCGCTCAGATGATTGTCAATACTCAGGGTGGTATTCTTGGCGCATCTCCTTTGGCTGATCCTGATACCATTTGTATGGGATCAGCTGCAACATTGTATGCTCTGCCTTTTGGAGGACTTACTTCAACATATACTTGCCAGTGGTTTGAAAACGGATTGCTGCTGTCATCACAACAGCAATTTGAGGTTTCTCCCTCCGCTTCAACTTCTTATCAACTTGTGGTAGGCGACGGCTTTTCAACCATTCAGCGCGATGTGCAGGTAACTGTAAATCCGCTTCCGGTTCTGAATATTATTGCTTCCGGTTTTCAGATTATTGACAACACCATTATGGCATGTGTCTTCGACACTGTGGTTGTGAAGCCCGGAACTCAGAATGTTGATTATTTGTGGTCGAACGGTTCACTTGCCGATTCTACGGTGCAGATTGCATCGGGAATTTCGTTTGATTACCGCGAGATGTGGGTGAAAGTAGCCGATATCTACACCGGGTGTATATCCAGACAGGATTTCAATATCGCGTTTACCTTCTCCAATTGCTCTTACGGGATACCTGAACAATCTGCAGCTACCGAAGTAATTTTTTATCCTAACCCAACAAGTGAGTGGTTTGTGGTTAAACCGCTGATCAACGAAACCATCATTCACAAGGTGGAGTTGACTGATTTGCAGGGAAGAACACTTATGTCAGCAGAGGATGCAACAGGTAATTTATCGTCGTATGTTTTTAATGTGAAGCAATTTAAACCGGGACTTTACCTTTTGAGGATAAATGTGGGAAATCATTTGTTAATCAGGAAGTTACTGATTGTGAATAATTAACCACAGAGCGATGTTGTGAGTCTGCCGGCCATGCATTCAGGCAGTCCTGGATGATGGCTTAGTTGAATCAGAGAGGTAAAAAAAAACAATCCATTTAAGAATGTTCACATCTCCTTCAAACCCGCTCACAATGTTTTGAATTTGCTTAAAAAGTCACCGTCTTGTCTGCCCAGACAACCATATTTACACAATCAACCATCGTAGATATTGGACATGCTTCAGTTTCGTTGAGTTGTCTCGATTTTAAGCAAGTGCCACAAGCAAGTATTTCGCCGCCAATGTTAACAAAGCTTTTCAATTGCTCGTCAACATTGTATTTTTCATCAATCAGGCCTTCACATTCAACGGCTTCACCCATTAGAAATACCTTCACCTCGTGTCCCTGCTTCTTTGCCGTAACGGCAAACCGAAAAGCATTCCACGACTTTTCCAACTCCGAGGTTTCGATTATAATTCCGATTTTCATATTTTTTAATTTTTACAAATATACAAATTCCAAAGCCAGATCAGTGAAATCGGGAATTCAACTTTGATCCTGAGTTATTCCGCATTTCTAATGTTTTTTCGGATTACTGAATCCATAGAAAGCTTACCGGCTCCATAAATAATCAGGTAAATCAGTAGCAAAGTCATGGCAAAATCGGTTCTGGAATCGTGGGCCATTGTCCAGAATCTATCATTGATAAGTTTAGGGATTTTGGTGGTTACTATGGCTGTTGCCATAATGATGAGCAATGGAAGCGATGATAAACGGGTAATCAAGCCAAAAAGCAACATGATGCCACATATTATTTCGAAAGTGGCGACAAAAGTGGCTAAAAATTCAGCATTTTCGAAACCAATTTTCGTAAACCGGCCTGCACCAACAAGATCAGGGAAAAGAAATTTCTGAATTCCTTCCGATAAAAATACCAATCCAACAATCAAACGGGGAATAAGGGATTTGTAATCATTGGATGAGCCAATAATGAGTGAGAAAAAATTGTAAATTGTTTTCATGTCTGTGTCTTAAACGCAAAGTTATTTCTTTTTCATTCTTTGATAACCAATCCTGAATCCTTTAGCTAAGCTGAATTTGTAATACCGAGAAACGGAAGCTTAGATCATCCTCTGACTATCGGGTTGGCTCATCGAAGATAAATGGCTGCTAAACAGATGTATTATTTGTTGAGAACCGCTTTTAGAGTTTAGTTTCTTTCATTGCTTACATCCTCAATAATAATTTGTGTTGCTCCGAACTTCATTTTTAATGTGTCTGTCAATGTTTGAATAAATTGTTTGTGTGGGTTTGTAAAGGGTTGAGTCCCAGGCGTAGGCAGGGCACTTTTGAAAATATATTTTTCCTGTAGTGAATCAGAGTTTGTTTTGGTTTTTATTTAAGTCTGAAACTATTCAGTATCTTTTCTCCGGTCACTTTGTATATCTCAAATTGATCAAGTTCGCAAGTCAAAGTTAAAACATAAGCCTTTTCGTTTTTAATCCAATAATACTGTTCGAACTTGAGCTTGTAAACGCCGAGGTCACCAGTATAGATAATTTTCTGGAATTCAGATCCGTTTTCATTCAATCTATTGCTTTCAATAATATTGCTGTTGTTGATCAATGTTTTTATTTGTCCTTCCGAAATTTCAACATACTTGTCAAGGTTAATGTCCTGCCCTCGTAAGTCCTGAATAAGCAAATTAACATTATCTCTGAATTGGTCTTGTTCAGAGGACAGATTCGTAAGGAGAATTAAACTCAGTCCCATCTTTCCGGATTTATCCAATTCCCAGTTTTCCGGATATTGAATTGAATAGCTGCTTTCATTGAGAAGTAACCAGCCATTTTCCAGCTCTTCAGCTGTTTTATTCTGCGTTTGTGGTCCACAAGCGAGCAAACCAATAATTAAAAAAGTCAGTACTGATAAATGAATTCGTTTCATGTTTTGGGTTTCTTGAAAATGGTTCTATCTTTCCAACGCAAATGTTGTTTTAAAAATATTTTTTGGCTTGAGCATCCCATTGAAATTCATTCTCCAATAAATCCAGAATGGCAATTACATTTTTAGGTTGCCAGAATTTGTCGGCCACTCTGTAAATGTCATTGTACTGATAGAATCTGTACAAGTCCCTGGTTGCATATTCAAAAGAAAAGGTTGTGGAATTGCTTCCATATCCTGGATTATCTGAATAATATCCCGGAATCAAATCATCTGTCTGCAACTCTGCAATCTTTAGTATTATCAAACTATCAACAACTGTTTCCCAATCTGTTTTTAAGGGTTTTAAATCAATTACTTTAGAATCTGTTATTGTCTCAGATAAATTTCCTACATTAAAATCAACATGCATAAAGATTAGTTTACCATTCCAGCCGATAGAATCTTTCTTTATCTCAACTAGTCCGTGTGGTTGGCCTTTCTTACCTGCCGGATTTGTTATCCACAGGCGAAATATTAAACTATCGTTCGATGTTTCAGGGCTTACCAATCCAAGTTGTTTTTGTTTTTGCTTGCAGAAATTCCAGTAAGCATATGGATAACCTTTAAAATGGTGCTCATTTCCGTATTTCGGAATATCAAGTTTTTTGGAGCTTTCAGGAATCGGAGTGTAATATGTATCAAGTTTGCTCAATTTCAACGGAGCACAACTTGTCATAAATACAATAATAAAACTAATTAGCAGAAACTGGTTTGAAATCTTCATATTTTATCGGTTCGGTTAATAAATTTCATTCCTGATTTCATTGAGGTTCTTACCATTGTAACTTGCTTTTATCCACCCTTGCAACGCAAATGTATAAAGAATGAAGAGAAATTCAATGCAGGGAAAAAAAATGACGCGAGATTATAGTGAGTGGCGGATTGGGATGATCCGCCATGCTATGGGATTGCTTTCGGATGATTAAATTTTATCTCCCATAAAGCGGAAATTGAAATTGGCGATTTCAATTTGGGTTTGTTTAGTCAAACACATGCTAATATCCTTTGTTTGGTCCAGCCTTTTTGCGGGGGCAGTTGGGAGAAAGTTAAAAGCAACCCCTGCAAAAAGAGTGCAGGGGTTTGCTTTAGAGGGTGGACTGCCCGGCTATAGCGGACATGTTTTAGTCTTATTTATGGATGCCATGTGCGTATGTCATCTGTCATTCTTTTAATAATTTTGTTGTTTGCCCTTCAACATTAAGCAAGTACACACCGCTTGCATTATTAGACAGGTCGATAGTTGCTGCTCTTTCTGTCAGTATCCCTTGTTGGATTACTTTTCCTGTAAAATCGATAATCTGGTAAGGGCTTGTTTTTCCTGAAATGTGTTTCACTGTAAAAATCCCATTTGTAGGATTAGGATAAACATTAGTAGTAGGAACAATTGAATTAGGAACTTCAATACCTACAGTATTTTTTGAAAACTTGTAAACAGTTCCGTTTGATGGTGTCCCATTTAAGCAATCTAATGTATCTACAAGGATAGGGTTACCCGGATCACCTGACAGTAAATATGCTTTGGTCAAATCATAATCTAACAATCCAATATATGCTCCTGTTTCTCCATAGTAATTTATTGTTGGGTCCGTAATCATATTTGGGCCAAAATGCATTTCAATATCATTTGACCCTTCAAAAAGCCATAACTGGAAATTGATATAATCATTGAGTGTCCCTAATAAGTCTCCTTCCTCATAGAAACCAGCATTTTTCCATTCAACTTTTACAACTCTCGTTCCTGGCGAACCTTCTACTTTGTAACTTATCGGTGATTGAGATATTCCTGTAATATCGCCTCTGTCAATCAAATCTGTTTCAAATGCGCTGATAAAATATTGGGCTTCATAATTTTCATCAAATATACTCGAAACAAAACCTCCAAGACCTACGCCAAAATATAGGGAGTCAATGGTAATATCATATAAATCAAAATCAAATCCAATAGGAATAACATATTCAGGATCATCCCACAGTTGGTTATTATTAACAGAAATCGCTCCTGTCAGGTCAACATAAGTTCCTGTTGTTTTAAAGAAGAAATAATCGTTTCCAGATACCTCATTGTTTTTAAGATATCCATAATCTGCTTTGTTTCTTAAGCCGTCTCTTTTTAAGATTTTGCTATTAGATTGTCCCAAAACATCAGCCATTGATGTAATTACAATTGTTGTGATCAAGATTAATTTCAGAGTTTTCATTTCATTTTTATTATATTTCCTACTCATAAGGCTTTTCAGTGACGCCCCGTTTTTTTGTGGTCGCTGGTCTCCACTTTTCATTCTTTATTCTTAAAGTAAAGCAAAACTATCAGAAGGTGCCAATCCGAAATCGTTGTCAGTGGGAGGCAGCCTGAGCGCTGGCAGGCACTTTGCAAACGCAATATTCCTTACAGCAGAATTTTCATTAAAAGTCAACCGTTGCCCTTTCAATAATGTGTTCAGTAGCGTATCTAATGAGTAATTACTAAAATGTCTGAAAAACTGTCTTGCCCGCCATGAAGTTTCAATATGTACGAACCTGATTTAAAATTAGTTGTGGAGATTCTTGTTGTTCCTGCGTTAAAAGGTTGGCTAAAAATCAAATTACCGGTTGTTCCGAAAATAGAAATAGTGTTATATTTCTGGCTATCTGCCTGAGAGCACCTGACTTCAAAATACTCTTTCGATGGATTTGGAAAAACCTTTATAGAATTAATTTCAGTTTCTTCATTTGTTTTAGTTGTAAGATTCTCGCAGTCGGCCAATTTTACAAATTCAAGCTGTCCGAAGTTGTTCATTGTCCCTCTCCAGCAATTGCCGTCCGGAGACTTCATTATTATTCCTTTGTCAATATCCTGAATAAATATGTCACCATCGGCTACCTGAAAACGGGCGATTGGATTTGTTGTACCGATTCCAACTTTCCCTTTACCGCTGTTGGGGTAACTTGGCCCCTGAATAAAAAAGGTTGGCTCAGTTACATTTATGCCTAAAGCGATTGCATTGCCGTGGTAGTTTATTAATGGGAAATCAGGATTTGAAGAGCCTCCAATAAGGATACTGTTCAATCCATGATTATCAATTCTGCTCCCAATTGCAAAAGCATTGTCAATGTATGCTTTAGCCTTATTTCCAAAGGAATATGCATAAGTATTTGAATAACATTGCTGGCCAATAGCTAATGATAAGTTTCCATTGGCATTGGCTTGGTAACCCATGGCAATAGAATTACCATTTATAGCTGTTGCCTGTTTGCCAAATGCAAATGAACAATATCCATCAGCGACTGATTGATACCCGGAAGCAAAAGAATAATCTCCCAACGCCTGAGTTTCAAAACCGATTGCACTTGCAACACGCCCGCTATTAATAGTCAAAGAATCCTGTACTTGAGCGTTCAATGTTAAAAATGTTCCAAAAAGTAATAAAAATAACAAGTGCCTTTTGATTGCTTTCTTGATTGTAATTGTTTTCATAATTTAAGATTGTTAGATTATAATCTTTGTTAAATTATTATGTTGTAAGATGTTTTCTGATTATAGTATGCAATTCAAAGGGTTCTATCCGCTCTTGCAACGCAAATGTATAAAGATTGTTGAGAAATTCAATGCAGGGTGATAAAATTCAGGAAGAAAATAAGGAATGGCGGATTGGGATGTTCCGCCATGCTATGGGAGTGCTTTCGGATGATTTATTTTTCTCTCTCGCTGAGTGGAAAGAGGTTTCCCAAACTTCATCCTCCAAATTCAGGAGGAAAAATAACCATGCCTGAAACATTGCTCAGTGCGCCTTCGGTGAGTTCAACGGCCATAAATACATCGTCGGAAGGTAAGGGTATCTGTGTTCTTATTCCCCATTTTGATGCTGGTTTGTAGCCAAAACGCGGATAATATCCGGGGTGCCCCAATAAGATTACCGAATTATATCCCAACTCCTTTGCTTTTTGGTGCCCGGCAAGGATTAACTCACCTCCAATGCCGTTTCTCTGAAATTCAGGCAGTACAGAAACCGGCGCCAGAATCAGCGATTGAAATTGTTGCGCTGTATTGTCGATGATAACCGGGGTGAATAAGATATGCCCCACAAGGAGTCCATTGAGTTCCGCCACGAGCGAAAGTTCTTCAATAAAGGTGGGCGCTTTGCGAAGTTTCTCAACCAGTTGGCCTTCATTGTGGTCGCTGATTTCGAGGGCTTCAAAAGCTTTTTCAGTTAATTCAATCACATGGCGATGATCGTCAGGTGTCTCTTTTCGGATGGTAATGTTTGTGCTCATGGTTTATTAATTTTCAGTGCAAAAGTATTGCCCCTCATCCGGTCCTGAAAAAGAAATGGGATGAATGGACTGTTTGAGCCGTTGAATGGAAAATCGTTGGAGATATCGTTCACCTTATTTTTTCTTCATATCCTTTTTATAGTTCTTCATCATTTTCCCGAATTGCTTGTCGCGGTTTCGTTTTTCAGCTACGGTTGCCTCAAAATGGGCTTTCTCTCTTTCCATTTTCAGGTAGTTTTCATAGGAAGACTCATCTATTTCTCCTTTTTCAACGGCTTCAAGAACAGAACAACCAACTTCACTGGTGTGCGTACAATCTTTGAATTTGCAGTTTTTCGAAAGACTTAAAATCCTGTCGAATGTGATTTCCAAACCACCGGATGAATCGGTAATGCCTACCTCCCTCATTCCAGGATTATCAATCAGTATTCCGCCGTTTTCAAGCACAACCATTTCTCTGTGACTTGTAACATGCCTGCCTTTGCTGGTGCTGTCGCTGATTGAATCAGTTCGCATAATGTTTCTGCCTGAAAGATTATTCACCAGTGTTGACTTCCCAACGCCCGAAGAACCAAGCATACAGTAGGTCTTTCCCTTTTCTATTATTTTTCTGAGCGCTTCGTAACCATCCTGAGTTTCATTGCTGATGGCAATAACAGGCACATTAAGAATCCGCTGTTGAATTGCAGTAGTTATTTCTGTAATGTTTTCATCGCTTATCAAATCAGTTTTTGTCAGCACAATTACCGGGTTTACTTTCGATGCGTAACAAATGGTCAGGTATCTTTCAAACCGGTTGATGTTAAAATCCCTGTCAACCGCCTGAACCAGAAACGCAACATCAATATTTGCAGCTATTATTTGCACCTCTCCCGTATGTCCGACAGCTTGTCTGGTAATGACTGAAAATCTGGGGAGTATTTTATGAATGATGGAGAAATCCGGGTCGTAATTTATCAATGCAACCCAGTCGCCAACAGCAGGAAAATCTTCGCGACTCCTTGCCGAAAAACGTAAATTTCCCGTTATTTCCGCTTCCGATTCTCCCTTTTCTGTTTTGACAATGTATCTTTCCTTATGTTCTGAAATAACCCTGCCAATCTCAAAATCGGTGAGTTTGTTCTCAATCCTGAATCTTTCGAGCTTATCATTGTATCCAAAATCTTCTGGCTTCATTGTGGTTTCTGTTTTTTGTGAGCAATCCCGCATTTCTTGCCACCAAAGCTCCAAGACTCCAAATTACACAAAATGAATGAATTAAGTTGGTAATTTTTGGTGTCCCGATAGCTATCGGGATAGTGATTTAGTGGCAAATTTAATTACGTTAGGTATTGTTTTAGAACTTTTGTCAAAGAGGTTAAGTATCTGTTATTTGGAAGAATATTCGAAACTTTCCCAGGTCAACAATGTTCTCATCTGTTTAAATGCTGTGTGGTAAAATCAACTATTTCATTCATTGCCTGCGTGGCTTCCGGAAACATAGGCGCCAGTAGCGGGTAACAGTGTACCATTCCGATTCCGGCGGTGAAGGTGATGTCAACTCCGGCGCTTTTTGCTTTCAGATAGAACTTTTCTCCATCCTCATATAATTCATCGTCAACACCCGAGTTGATCAGAATGGGAGGCAAGCCCTCTAAATCACCAAACAACGGAGATATTAAAGGATGGGTAGCCTGATTTTCGCCTATGTAATATTTGCTGAAAACTGTCCATGAGTTTAAAGGAGCCAGCGATACTTTGTTTTTTGTTCTGTACGAATCGCTTGAGCAGGTAAGATTAGTCCATGGCGAAATGGCGACAGCGGCAACAGGCAAAGCAATGTTACGTTCTTTCAATGCAAGCAAAATTGCAAGGCATAAACCGCCGCCAGCTGATTCGCCGGCTATCAGAATATTCTCAGGCTTAAATCCGGAAGCAAGAAGCCATTGATAAACTTTCACCGAATCGTCAATTGCGGCAGGAAATGGATTCTCAGGTGCAAGCCTGTATTCATAAACCAGATTGGTAACCCCGGTATTCTTCGCAAATTTGGCGATAATTGCCCGATGATCACTACAGGAACCTGAAACATATCCGCCACCATGAACATAGAAAATCAACTTTTTCGGATTGGCTCCATCCGGAATTAGCCATTCCGATTTTATCCCATCAATGATTTGTTCTTTAATGGTAATTTCTTTGGGAAGCTTGGCATATCTGCTTGCTCCTTTCTCACACAGCTCTCTGAAACCGGCAATTGAACTATTGAAATCAAAAGTTTCCTTTTTTAGTTTTCCCTGAAACAGATGCCTGTTTCTCAACAGAAAGTTGAATATTTTGCTTTTAAAACTTGTCATTTTGCTAAGTCCTCCGGATTAGGAAATTTAAAATTAATCAAACTCAAACGCCAATTAAACAGTGCTTCAGTCTCGCCAACTTGAATGAAATTATTTTTGACAAGAACTGAGGATGAAGCTGCATTGCTTTTGTCTGTTGAGGCAATGATTGCTTTAATTTCCGGTTGTTTCTTTGCCCATCGAATCATGCCACCCACAGCCTCAGTCATAAAACCTTTTCGCTGAAATTCTTCATAAGTTCCGTAGCCGATTTCAATTTCACCATCAGCATCAGGTTCTCCCACAAAGCATAAATCGCCCACCATAATGTTTTTTTCCTTCCAGATTATTGTCCAGAGCGTTGAATACAAGTAATTTCTGCTTGGATCATTTACATTCGGAAGTATGGTATTTTCAAGCGCATCCTTAAGTTCGGGAGAGATTGCCCTGGATGAATCGTTTACATTTAGCTCTTTTTCAAGCGAATGGTCCTCTTTTACATACTTTAATAACTGCTGATAAGTCAATGGCTTTATCATCAGCCGCTCAGTTTCAATCACGTTTGCTTACTTTAAAAGTTTAAAGAATCTGAGAATTTTCTTAATGAGCAAAGGCTTTATTGGAACATAAACTGTAGCCATTGGATTGCCGGCATAACCCCGACTGTTGAAAACGGAAAAGAACTCACTGTCGTAATAAATAAATGCAGGAGCACCGGTTGGTATGTATATCGATTTAGGCATCCAGCTTTTATAGATGTACTCAAAAGCTTTTCCAACGTCTTCCGGACCTCTTTTTACTATTTTCGCCGAAACATATTTGCTTGATTTGAGCGTAACACCAGTCATTTCTTCCGGCATGTTTTTCAATTCACTTACTTCAACACCCATCAGGTAATCAAAATCCGGATTATTTCGTTGCATCCTGAAAAGGCAAAGCTGATTTTCATTGATCCTGTCAGGCACTTTATCCAATCGTTTTTCATCGAGTACCTTATGAAAAAACGGGGGAATTTCGGTTTTATTCCGTCCATCCTTAAAGGAAGTGTGCAACATTAGCCCGATAACATTCATCGCTGATTTTTCAACAACAATGGTTTTCATTCTGATTTTTTTTGCAAAGATGTTTCGTTGCTCAAAAATTCTAAAGTCTTTCTCCTCAGAAGCCGGTTTTTTGATGTTGAATGACCAATAAACGCAGTTAAATTGTAAATGAAATTTCCGGAACACATCTGGTAGATCCGGCAATGTCAAGAGTTTATTCTCACTTGCATCACAAATGTATAAAGAATGCAGAGAAATTCAATATGGGGCGCAAAGATTATCTTACTAAGCGGAATTTGGCTCCGCTGAGCTCTAATTTGGGATGTTCTTTCTCTTTTCTTAAGTCATCACCGCTAATTACGCTAATTACGCGAATTGAGTGGGTGATTCAGTAACTAATGCCTACCAGCGGTGATTAAGACGTTTTTTCTCTTTCGAATAACCTTCCAGGTTTTCTTTCGACCTGGAAGGTTTTCTTATCCAATGAAGAAACACCAATCCATAGTTTTTCTAACTCCTTCGGCCATTGCTTGAGTCGCTTAATCCATTTTTTCTGTCACTCAGGCCGTTAGGCCTCGTATCCGCGCCGCGACTGCCTAAAATTTGACCATAGTGTTAATTATTGTCACTGTATTCAGAATTATTAACCATCATTTCTGGAAGTCAATTTTAGAAGGTNNTCCCGCGGATACTGAAAATCTGAGCCCCGGCTAAGCGGAATTTAGCTTCGCTGGGCCGGCCCTAATTGGAGGGCTCGTCTGCTGATGAGGCCTCGGTTGCAATTCCGCTTTTTAACGCCTTGTCAAGAGATAATAATTTAAGCGTTTAATAAACGCGTCAGGGGACGCGCGTGAGCGGTGGGGTGTGAGCAGATGGGTGTGAGCAGATGCGCATGAGCGGCGGATGAGTTGTTAAAAATTCGTGTAGAGTTACAACACCCGTCAGAGGACGCGCGTGAACTGCAGAATTTGTAACAGATATTCAATTTGAGTGTTGGTGTTGGCCGGCAAAGCCATACTTAAAATGGTTGAGCGTGTTTTTGCAATGTTTTAATTGCTTAGATGTTGTGGGCTAAAATACATATATTTGAAGTGCCTTATGATTGGTGTTTTTACCATGCGATGAATCACAAAAAGGAAATTTAAACCGTGCTTTTGTATTTTGCTGTACCTGCTGTAAAAAAAACTTCTACATGATGAATAATGGCCATAAATACACAAGAAAATCAATAATTCTGATTGTTGTTTTCTTTGCGTGTCACTTGCTTGCAATGTCTCAGAATGAGATTAAATCCAGGATACTGAAAGTAGGGGTATATGACAATCATCCGAAAATATTTATCAATAAAGCCGGGGAACCGGATGGAATATTTATTGACATCATCAACTCTATTTCCAGAAGCGAAGATCTGCAGGTTGAATTTATCGAGGGGAGTTGGTCAGCATTATATTCCATGCTTGAAAAGCAGGAGATTGATATACTGCCCGATATGGCATATTCAGATTCCCGGGATTCACTCTTTAATTTCAGTATGCCTGTGTTGGGTTCATGGTTGGAAGTTTTTTCCAAAAAGGGTTCTGAAATCAGTAAAATCACAGATTTAAACAACAAACGTATTGGTGTATTAAAAGCCTCGAGTCAGGAAGATTATTTGAAACTTGATTTGAAGAATAATTTCAATATTGATTATCATATCCATGCTTACGAAAGCTACTATAAGTCGGTTGAAGCACTAAAAGAAGGTAAAATAGATGCGCTGGTTGCAAACCGCTTCTTTTATTTTTCTGAGTTGTGTGATGACGAAGTGGTGCCTTCGGGCATCATATTACAGCTTTCTGAATTGCATTTTGCCTTTTCAAATAGTACCGATCATCGCATTATTGAGATGTTCGACAAGAATATTTCACTGCTGAAAAATGACCTGCAATCAGACTATTATGCTTCATTGCTCAAATGGTTCAGAAAAGGAAAGACTGCAATACCCGACTACCTGAAAGTGTTGATTGCCTTATTGATCTCAGGTTTAACCATATTTCTGTTATTTACATTTATACTTAATTATAAGGTAAATGCAAAAACCAGGATTCTAAATCAGCAAAACAGCGATTTGATTATTGCAAGGCAAAGAGCCGAAGAAAGCGACAGACTTAAGACTATATTTCTACAGAATATGTCACACGAAATCCGTACCCCCATGAATGGGATACTGGGCTTTGCTGAGTTGCTTCAGGAGCAGGAATTACCGGAGGAGCTGCAGCAAAACTACCTTGAAAGCATTAAGGTGAGCGGTGCGCGTATGCTCAGCATAATTGATGATATCGTCTGTATTTCAAAAATTGAATCCGGTATAATGGAATTAGACCTGAAAGACATAGATGTCAATGATCAGATGGAGTATCTATTTACTTACTTTAAACCCGAAACAGAAGCAAAAGACTTAAACTTTTCATTGAAAACGACACCCCTTTCATCAAAAACCATAATAAAGACCGATCCGAATAAATTTCAGATAATTTTTAAGAACCTCATAAAGAATGCGATAAAATACACCGACAATGGTTCGATTGAATTTGGTTTTGATGCAAAGGCCGGGTTTGCAGAATTTTATGTTAAAGATACCGGAATGGGAATTGAGCCCGGACGGCAGTCAGCGATTTTTGAGCGTTTTATTCAGGCTGATATAGACGACAAAATGGCGAAACAAGGAGCAGGACTTGGATTGGCAATAGCAAAAGCCTATGTGGAAATGCTGGGTGGGAAAATATGGGTAGAGAGCAGTGTTGGAAAAGGTTCTGTTTTCTATTTTGCAATTCCCCTTTGAACACCATTGAATTTGCAATTCAATAAGCTCTGCCAATTATATGGCTTTTCTTGCTTCGCTTCACCAATTATAAAAAAGCATATTTGGATTATTGCAAATTAACCAAAGTTACGAGCGGCTTTATAACCGAGGCCGCCTTCGCGGACGAGCTCAGCGAAGCTAAATGCCGCTCAGCTTCAGCGATGGTCTTTTCATGGTCACATATTGCTTGTTTCAGGCGTTTTCTTCGCCATTTATAAAACAAGAAGACCTCACAAGTTGGAAGAAAACTTGTTAGGTCACATATTGCTTGTTTCAGGCGTTTTTCATCACGCGTCAGGGGACGAAGTGTTGCGCCACACGTCAGCAAAAACAAAACCGGCCCACACATGCAGGCCGGTTTAATGGTACTTCTACTCTGCCGCTGTATTGCGGCTTCAGTTTCAGTTAAGGATCGGATTTACCCGCTTCAGGTTAAAATCTACAACCACGCTGTCGTCTTTCCCTGCTGCTACTTTTACCACTTCCGGTACATCGTAGCCTGAGGCATGACAACTCAGGGTGTAATCTCCTTCGCTAAGTTCATCAAATGTGTAATACCCATCTTCGTCAGATTCGGTTACTGTGCCTTGCTCAACCAGGGTAACAATGGCGAAAGCCAAAGGCTGATTTGTGGTGCTGTCGGTAACCGTTCCGCTGATATCAGAGTTGGCTGTTTCCAGCCCATTCAACTGCGACTTGCCTTTTTTACGGGCCCGCAGTGTGAACCACTCTCTGAAAAGATCCGGTTGTTCATCTTCTACAGTAAGTACAAGTGGATCAAGCTGATCTCTTACAATGCTGTTGCAGGTTTTAAGCAGGGAGCGAATCGCCTTGCGATCGGACTTCCTCACATTTAGCTGCACTCTTGTGTTGTCAACTGTTACACTGAAGTCCTGAATCATCTGATTAAACGCCTCAAACAACTCTGGCGTAATGCCAAGTCCTGTCAGTATTTCAGTATGGGGTGTCATCTCTTCAGATAAGTGGACAGCCATCTCGCGCAGCAGAAATGCAGAAGCATTTACCAGCTGAGTGCGATAGAGCTTTAAAGTGTATAGCAGTGTTGCATCGCCCTTGCGTGTTGCTACTGTTATACCAACGCCGATCATTGAACGAAGCTTTTTGGTAAATTCAATTTGCTTGTTCATTTTGGGTTGATAAACTGTAGAAACTGGTCGGGTCAATTTCGATAGCAAAGCCGAAAGTTGACTATTGTGTTCTGAGAAGGAATTCATCACAGCCATGGCTTCCTGGTTTCCTTCAAAGGCCTGCTGATAACTTTCGAGTGTTATCTGCATGGACTTGTATTTCTGATGACGTAATCGATATGTTCTCACTGTAATCTGTATTAATCTGTAAAAATCAAAAAAGAATTTCAGGCCTGAGGCCTTTTTTGCCCCCGTAACGGGCGATTATAATATATAAGCGCTCATTTGATGAGGATACATTCAGCAAAATCAATCCACAGCAATTTAAATGCTTTGGTGAAATGAAGCTGTTTCCTGATCGGAGGAGGCACACCCGGTTAAAGCGAAATTTTGTATTGCTACAAATCGCATTACCTGAGTGTATTATTGACAGATATTTGGGGGAGGCAAGCCTTGAGAGTCCTTACCCAATAGTTTGTGTGTATGCAAACGTTCATCGGGGGTGTACTCATATACTTTTGGCGGGCATAATATTTTATCAGGCGGCCGTTTTAATCCGCTGGAAGGTACTACAGTAACTTTGTATTCACTTGCAATTATAACATCAAAAGTCAATGCATCAGAAAAATGTTCCTCCATGAGGAGCAACTCCTGAATATCCTGCTCTGTGTATTCGGCTGTTCCGAACCACTCTTCAGCATAATCCCGGTCGTGTTTTTCTATCTGCATCAGTTTTCTGTATTGTTCAGGTTAATTATTTAACCTGCTGATTGTTTGTTAATGAAGCTATAAGTCACCATAGGCAGATGTATGACCTGATGGCCCAGATCGCAAAGGGTGTTAACTTCAGTGGTTAGCTCCATGTATTTTTCAGTAGCTTCGGCAAGGGTAAGTAAACCGGAAGCGGCCATTTCGCCGAATACAAAACTGTATTTTACTGCAGTTACGTTTACTTTTGAGGCGACATTAATCACGTAGGGATCAGAAGTAATCAGATTATACTTCATCCGCCACGCCAAAAATATCACCGAACAGTCGCTTCGTGATATTCCGGGATTATCCTGCCGCATTCTTAAAAAGGCCGGGTAATCTCTTTCATTTGATTTATCAATAGTAATCAATCCTGTTGCGGTTAAGGCTTCAACTTCAAACCTGGTTGCATCGTCAAGTCCTTTGCATGCAAGTGAGGTTGTGTGCAGGCTGTAGCCAAGCTTATGGAGGTGGGACAGGAGCTTTAATTTGCTCATGTCCCGCAGAGTGCTTGCGTCGCAAGTAAGGTTTTTAGTCATTGTCGGTGTAGTTTTTGATAAGTTCGTCAATATTAATTCCGGCCAGTTCCGCGGCTTTGGTCAAAGAAATATTACGCTCTGATATTGCCCGCGAAAGCATCTTATCAAATCGTGTGGCATTGTCAATCATTACATTGGTACCTATATGTTTCTCCATGGGATCTTTCCTTACCATTTCGAACAACGGGATTAATCTGTTTTTAGACATAACACCCAGTTCGCTTGTTCTTTTTGCAAATGCTACTGCCGACATCCCATAGGTATCTTTCATAATTCCCAGTTCACGTTTTGAGAAGCTGATGCGGTAATTGCCAAAATCTCTGAAGTAAGTCTGATCGGGAATAAGCACCGCGCCTCCAAAATTAAAACACAGCATTTCAATCTGAGAATCGGTAAGTTCGGGATCAAATTCAAGCAGTATATGTGCCAGTTCATGAAGCGCGGTTAAACGTTTGCGCTCTGTGGTGGCACTTTTTCTTACAACTATAATAGGGATACCTCCGTTGGCATGGGCTGAATAACCTTCAAAATCGTCGTCGGAATCTATTTCGATAACCTTTATTCCATAATTTTCAAGTAATTTCATAACTGCAGGCAAGTGGCGGTGACCCAGATTCCACTTTTCGTGCAGGGTATTGGCAGCCTTTTCAACATCTTCTCTGTTCTTTATAATAATACCCTTAAGTGGATTTTCAAAGGTGGTGCTGATGTTGAGCAGTTGCTCCAACTCAAGGTATCGTTCAATATGTGCCGTTATGATCTGTTTGAGCGATTCTTCGCGGCGTACGCCCAGACTGTTGTTGGTTCTGAATTTTACGCCTGTAATGCTTACCGTGAGAGGGCGGAAAAAGTAATCGACATCCAGTCCAAGCTTTTCGGCCAATAATTCTATTATTTCAAACTTTGGCATCATTACTCCTTTTTCATACCTGGCAAGGGCCGTTTTAGTAACTGCTCTGTCAATAAGTACAACCAGCTTATCCAGTGATAAGCCTGCCTGCATCCGGGCACTTTGCAAACGTTTTCCAAATATTTCATTCATCATATGACTTCATTTTAATTCGTGTGTCCAATAATTGCAAATATATGGCAATTGTAAACAATGATTTACAAATTGTAAAAATAATTATTAACAATTTTTGAATATGATCAAAAGTACATAAGATGCTATTTATTAGTATTATAGGATGGTTTAAATGATGGCAAAAGTGATTTATTAACAATATTTTGTTTCGTCAGGCAAGTATAATTACCTCAAACAATTACCTTCTGTAAACATAAAAATCATCTTTCATCATTTTTTGTGTAAAAAGGGAGCAGGTTTACTATGAAAAGTTTAGTGTTTTAAAGACTCAATAATTTTCCTGTTTCATTGTAGTGCGGCAGTTTATGATTTTCGGATTTTAATGGATTCTTCGTTCTATTTCTTCGGGCACAATTATCATAACCCGATTGTTGTGAATATACTTTTTGATGGTGAGATAAGAAGTCTGGTAAGAGATCAAAATCAATAAGGGGTTCGTCTGAAATTTTCGTAGATTTTGGTGATTTTTTCATGGATTTCGGTGATTTTTTCAAGGATTTCGGTAACTCTTTCAAGGATTTCGGTAACTCTTTCAAGGATTTCGGTAACTCTTTCAAGGATTTCGGTAACTCTTTCAAGGATTTCGATAACTCTTTCAAGGATTTCGATAACTCTTTCAAGGATTTCGGTAACTCTTTCAAGGATTTCGGTAACCGCTTCAAGGATTTCGGTAACTCTTTCAAGGATTTCGGTAACCGCTTCAAGGATTTCGATTATCTCTTCAAGGAACTTGATTACGTCTTCAGCCATTATCATTCAAGCCAGCCTGAAAGTCACAATACTCTACATAGCAGTGCATTGCGATATATTCTGGACTTTGACTTCATTTGATTAAGTAAAAACAAGCCACTGCATTAAGCAGTTTTTTTGCCGGATTTTGTGCACCTGCTGCAAAATTTCAATTTTCGGCCAGGTTATAAACCATAATATATAGGTGTCTTTTTCATCCAACCACACCTATATATAAGGTGTAATTACGCCTCCGGATTTAAATGCGATTTAAACAGGGTTTGAATGGCGTTTGAATGGTGTTTAAAAATGCATAAGCAGATTGAAATTTTAATCAGAGCGCAGAATAACCAATCTGCAAACCTTTAGCACAAGCAAATTTTGTTGGCATTTCGCCAGTGCTGCACTTGTAAAACATGTCCCTTATTATCAGAGGAATATTTTTAATTCTTGCAGATGGTATTAATGTTCGGTGAATCGTTAGGATATTTAAAAAGTTGTTATATTTGGTGCGAGGATTTGATTGGTTGATGAAGACAGTTTGTTTAACTGCAAAAGTTTACGCAAATAGGCACATTGTGATACGGAGAAAAATTGTAATTTTAACGGGCATTCCGTTAGCCGCAATGATTGGTGTTTTTAGAAGCCTGCCAGAGTGAAGCTTCGGCGTTAAACACAATATTAAAAAATGACAGCAGAAATTGGAATATTAAATAAAACAAGTGTCGTTCTTGCAGCAGACAGTGCTGTGACAGTTGGAAGGGCGAATAAGGTGTTTAATAATGCCAATAAGATGTTTCCACTTTCAAAATATGAACCAATTGGCATTATGGTATATAATAATGCAAGTTGGATGGGAATTCCTTATGAAATAATTATAAAAAGTTACACAAAAAATTTAGCAAAAAAGAGTTTTGACACACTAGTTGAATATAGAGATGACTTCATAAAATACATTAAAGAGAATTATTCTTCTTTTGTCAGTGTCGAGCAAATCAAAGAATTTATAGAATACAGGTTATACGATATGCTTGATAGGATGATGGAATTTTTAAAACAACAATTTGAGTTAAAAAATAAGAACACAAGTTCTGTATTGTCTCCTGAAGACAAAGACAAATTATATGAAAAAACATTTTTTGATATCCTTGACGAATTGTCTTCAATGAAACAAGATATTTTACCGGATTTTAAGGAATATAAATTGCAAGATTTCAAAAATGAATTCAAATCCTATATTGATAAAATTTTATCAGGTTTTTATACTAGCTACAAATTACCTCGAAAAGCTAAATACACAAGTAGAATTTACAAACAACTATATCACGAACTGATTTGTAGATTTTCGGATGAAGAAGATTATTCAGGGATTGTTATAGCTGGTTATGGAAATAATGAAATATTCCCATCGATATGCAATGTTAAAATTGGAGAATTAGTATCTGGGAGACTTAGATACGAATATTCTGAACCTAGTCGAATATCGCAAAATAATACAGCAATTGTTAAACCTTTCGCTCAAAGGGATATGGTAGATACTTTCTTTCAAGGGATTAACCCAGATATTATAAAAGAACTAAATAAGATAATATCATTTGAATTTGAAGAAATTATAGATAAAATTTCAAAAAAATATGACAATATCAATAAGTCTGATGTTAGGAGTTTTTTTAAAACTGGATTTAAACATATTAATGAAAAGCTACGAAAATTTGCTGTCGATACATATGTTAAGCCAGTAATGACATCCGTAGGTTTCTTAAGAAAAGAAGATTTAATAGAGTTGGCTGAATCATTAATAAACATCACTTCTGTAAAAAGAAAGACAAGTGAAACATTACAAACAGTTGGAGGACCAGTTGACATAGCAATAATAACAAAACACGAAGGATTTGTTTGGGTTAAAAGAAAAGACATTATTGACCGAAGTCTGAATAGTCTATTTTACAATAAAGAACTAAAAGAATTATAAAATACTGTGTGTAATATGTAGGACTCTGAGCGGTCTGGAAGACCCAGCCCCGTAGCTTCAGAATTGAACTACATTTCGACAGGCTCAATGCTACGCATTTCGACATTTCGACAAGCTTAATGCATCGCAGCTCAATACAACGCCTCTCTTGGGGCAACTAGCCTTCGTGTTAAATTTGGATAGCTAATTTAATTCCAAACTAAAGCTGAAAACTAAATAGTCCATTTTTTAGCTTTCTAATATAAAGTTATAGAAATTCCCTATTTTTGTACAAAATGAAAAATAGATCAATCTTAATAGAATGAAGCAACTACCTGTCAGAATATCAAATATAATTGATGAATTAATAGATCAATATTTGGAAGACGACCGTTTTAATCGCCCCTGGATAATTGGTTTTAGTGGAGGGAAAGATTCCACCGTTATGCTTACTCTAGTGTGGCATGCATTAATTAGAATAAGAGAAACAAGCCCCACTCCAAATCTCTTACGACATATATATGTCGTTTGCAATGATACTATGGTAGAAAATCCTGTTATAGAAGAATATGTAAGTAATGTATTGCAATACATTGGGAAAGCCGCAACAGAGCAGAAATTGCCAATTAAGGTTATAACAACAACACCTCAAATAGAAGACACCTTTTGGAGTTGTGTAATAGGGAAGGGATATCCCGTGCCAAATAATTCTTTTCGATACTGTACTGAAAAAATGAAAATAAAACCTACTTCAACTTTTATAACAAATAAAGTTGCGGAGAATGGTGAAGCGATAATTCTTATTGGGACTAGAATTTCTGAAAGTCAACAGCGGGCAAAGTCAATCAAAAAGCATGACATTAAAGGGCATCGACTTTCCAAACACCCGTTAAACCCAAATACTTTTACTTATGCACCAATCAAAGAAATGATGCTAGAAGAGGTTTGGTGGATAATTAATGCTATTCCGTCACCATGGGGCTTCGATAATCAGATACTTTTTAAAATTTACTTAGATGCATCAGCAGACGATTACGAATGTCCTACAGTTGTAACCACCGATTCACACCCTTCTTGTGGTCAAAGTCGTTTCGGTTGTTGGACTTGTACCGTTGTAAAGGAAGACAAGTCAATGAACGCTTTAGTAAAAAACGGGGTAAACTGGATGAAGCCATTATTAGATTTTCGCAACAGACTGGTCGCGGATCGTAATGTTTCAGAGTATCGTAATGAAACTAGACGTAATGGGCAATTAGCAGTTGATGAGACTGGGCATAAAATGGGGAACTATACTATAAATTATCGTGTGCAACTTTTACGTGAGTTACTGACCATTCAAAAAGACACACAACAATTTCGTTCAAGCATCAACTTGATTACTAGTCAAGAATTAATTGCCATTCAGGTCATGTGGTATAGAGATGGCAATTTCTCGACTACCGTCAATGATATTTATAATGATGTTTATGGATATGATTTACCTAATGATAATATTGGATTGCAGGAACGGCTGTTGCTAGAGCAATCATGTAACAATCCATCTCATTATCTACTAATTCAGGAATTACTAGCATTACAAAAAAGCAAAATTTTGCTTATGAAAAAATACGGTTTACAAACTGATCTTGATGCAAGATTAGATAGATATATAAAGGAGGTGGAAATATGTTAATAAAAAGCATAGAGCTTAATAACTACCGTCTCTACCGAGGCTTGAATAGAATTGTTTTTCAAAATGGGAATAACAAAAATTTATACATTATCTCAGGTGAAAATGGCTTTGGCAAAACTACTTTTTTGCATTCATTACTTTGGTGTTTATATGGTAGGTTAATGGCTGATATTGATCAGACATTTAACAAGGAAATGGCAAAAGGTGAGTACTACAATACTCTTATAAATAATTTAAATGAGGTTAGCAAACAAAAATTGCATTCCGAAGTTTCACAAAATAAGCTTACTCGAATAAAAAAGGAGGGTTATACTTCTGATAGTGAATATATAAAAGAGTGGTCGAGGTACTCAGTTTCCTTAGAATTTACTGAAGTACTCATACCCTCAATACCATGTTATTCATTAAAAATTACTCGTTTTTACGATATTCTTTTAGACGAAGAAATTGTTGAAATTTTGATTGATGGTATGCCTAACGAACTTACTAAAGAAATAGGGAACGAAATCTTTATTAATGATTTCATTCTAAATAAGGATATTGCGCGTTTTTTCTTCTTTGATTCTGAGAAAATTGTCTCTCTAGCTGAAACTAATACTATTGAAGATAAACGCAAACTATGTTCTGCCTACAACGAAGTTCTAGGTGTAAAAAAATATGAGGATTTAAAGAGAAATCTTGAAAATTTGAGATTACGTTTCCGCCGAAAATCTGATGATGTTGATAGTCGTAATAAGTTAGATAATCTGATTTCAAAACAAGAAATATTAAATGAGATTCTTGAAAAAC
Source organism: Bacteroidales bacterium UBA5197 (assembly GCA_002412885.1). GTDB lineage: Bacteria > Bacteroidota > Bacteroidia > Bacteroidales > Lentimicrobiaceae > Lentimicrobium. Next base: position 59,920 of record DHVX01000071.1, on the reverse strand, counting down.
AAGGGCAACAAACGACTCACCTTGACAGCCAACTGTTTTTGTTAAGAAAGGAAGATGAAAATCTTCAAATGCAACTTTTGCGCGAAGGCAGTGGAGTAACAATGGAAGAGCTGAATCGGCTGGAATCACTCTTGCAAAACACTCGACAGAAAGATGCTGACTACAAAAATAAACTAAAATTGTTTCTTGAATTTGCCCCTTTCGCTATATCGGGTAAGCTATTTCAGCAAACTAAGACGCAAGTCGAACGAGACATAAATATTCTACAAATTAAAAACAATGTTTCAAGCCAGAATTCCTTGCTAATAGATATTGCCAACGAAATGCAAGAAACATATAAAAATGTTGCACTATCAGAAAACATTCAAAAAAAATTAATGACCGCTTTTAATAATATAGTTGCAAAATATAACGATAGCACTGACGAAAAGCCTTTATTGAGTGTTAGTAAAGAGGATTTTGATGAATTTATTTCTATTTATTCGAATTTAACAACAACATATCGAGTCGAATTTGAACACTTAGCTGACGATTATCGGAAAAACAAACTAGTTGTTGAACGTACCGCTCGGAATATCTCCAACATGCATTTTAAAGAAAACGACAATATAATTAAAAAAATAAGAAGGCAAAAGAATGATAATGAGCGAAAAATTGCAGAATTAGAACTTAAAATTCGTCAAACACACGAAAATAGAGGTGCTCAAATTAGGGAATTGGAAGTTTTGAGCCGCCAAATATCAGAATTAAGTAAGAAAGTTAGTGTTGATGACAGCGATAGTAAAAAAGACAAGGTGGCTGAGCAACTTATTAAAGAGCTCTTAACATTTCTTGTAGCATTGAAAAATAAAAAAAAGTCAGCTCTAGAAGGACGAATAAAAACCACAATGAATAACCTAATGCATAAAACTGATTTTATTGGTGATGTTGATATTGTAATTGTCGAAGATGTTATTGATATTAACCTTTTTTCCAACGATAAAGTCTTAATAAAGAAGGAATCTTTATCGAAAGGTGAACAGCAGCTTTATGCAACCGCTTTACTCAAAGCTCTTGTTGAAGAATCTGGCATTCAGTTTCCTGTCTTTATTGACAGTCCTTTACAGAAATTCGACAAAAGCCACGCAAACAAAATTATAACTGAGTTTTATCCCACTATTTCAAAACAGGTCATTTTATTTCCATTGCTTTATAAAGAATTGACAAAAAATGAGCTGGAAACGATGAAGCCCTACATAAATTCTGTCTATCTGCTTAAAAATGAAAACTCTTGTTCATTTATTGAACAAATCGATGTCAACAATTTAATGAATGAATAGAATATGTTTTCACAAATAAAGACAAGTTTAAAAAACCGTGAAATTGTTGCGGAACTGACACGCAAATTTAATTTGGGTGCAGAAAACATCATTGCCAGAATTGCTATTGCCTATTCCTTAAAGTCTGGCGAAAAGTTTTCCCCTCTTGATGTAAAAGATTCAGGTGGCAAGGAATACAGCAAACATGTTCTGTTTGGCAATTATTATTCTATTTATGAAGCGCTAATTTGTACAAATTACCAAATAAGTAGCAATGATAGAGATTTACCACGTTACTTTAAGATGCACCTTGACCATGGTCTAGAGTTAATTCACCATGATGTATCGGATAATCCGAATTTGGTTGGGTATGATTACTTGTTTGACAGAATTCAAAATGGATTAAAGGAGATATGTTGAAGACTGAATTAAAGAATATTTCGATCAATGATTTATTAATTGACGGCAAAATATCTGTCCGTGCAAGAAATTGTTGCTTTAATGCTGATTTATATTCTCTTTATGATGTAGTAGTATATTATGAAACGGGACAATCATTTTTAAATATTAGGAATTTAGGCAAAGGAACTTGTTTGGAATTGGAGGAAATATGTATAGAGTATAAACAACTATTAGAACACTCTTCTAACACCAATGAATTTAATGAAGTTGAAACCCTTACTCAAAAACAAAACGAAATTGAAAATTTAATAAAGACTGATATACTTAGTGCAGTCAACAATAAACTTATTGCAAGCGGGGATATTTTTTCTTATCTGACACAAACACAAAAAATAATTCTCAAAAAAAAGTTTGAGCAAAATATTATTAATTATTCTGTTCGTACAAAAAATAGACTAAAAGCAATAGGTTATGAGAGTTTCTTAATAAATTATTTATTTACTGATAACCGTAATTTACTTGAAATAGAAGGAATTGGAGGAAAAAGTGCTGAAGAGGTTATTAAGTTAAAAGACAAATTGAAAGATGAACTTATCTTTTTAGTTAATGCTTCTGAAGAAGAGGTCTCAATATTGAAATTAATACTTCAAAATGGTGAAATCATCTTAAATGATTTTGTTTATGGTTTTTATAGTGCGAACAATCATTTACCCATGTTTTGGATTTTAGAACATCAGCTCATCTCAAGCACAAATTATGGAATCAAAGTTCTTATTGACACATTGCCAATTTTCAAAGATTATCAGTATAAGACTTTAGAGGAAGTCGCTAAAAAATATAATTTAACACGGGAAAGAGTACGCCAAATCCGTAATGGTGTCTTTCGCAGAACATTCGAAATAGCAGAAGTTTTAGTTAGTCACAAAGACAATTCTGATTCAAACAAGTATTTTGAATTATTACACAATAAGAAAGATTGGACGTATGTTGTTAAACTCATACAAGAAAAAAATATTGTTAATCAAGTCTCCTTTGAAGTAGAGCAAATACTTGTAAAAGAGAATTGCAATTTTTCACTTGAGTTTGTATTTCAAATAATTGGCTACATTTTTAAAGAAGAATTTATAACCATTGGAGGCTTTAACAAGAGAAAGAGAGATAAATACTGGAAGTCTACTTTTTTAATTAGAAAAAAGTACGCTGAAATTTTTGATTTTGAAAAATTGGAAGTAGAGTTTCATAATATTTTTGCAGAAAATATAACCGATTATCTTTTAGATGTTGAGGATTTTGTAGCTAATTCACAAAGCTGGAAAAAATTTGATTTTAGTCAAATAGAGATGATAGGAAGCATTATTAGAGAAATTTTACTTCAAGAATTTGGCTTATATTCTGATAGTGTTGATGGACTAATAAAAATTCCAGCTAATAAAGGGCTAGACCCTAAGGATGTCGTTTATAAAATATTAAAGCAAAATGGCGATCCGATGCACCTTGAAGAAATATTCATGGAGTTTAAGAAGATTTGGCCTTCTCATAAATTTACCGAAGCTGCTCAAATTCGCCCTTGGTTGCAGAAACATGATTCAATCTCATTTCGAAACAGAAGTAGTATTTATACTTTAAAAGAGTGGAAACATGTTAGGACAGGTACAATAAGAGATGCAATTGTTGAATTTTTATTGAAAAATAAAACACCCCAAAATACCAGCGATATTACAAATTATATTTTAGAGCATTTTCCAAAAACTAACATTGCTAGTATCAGGACGACCATGCAAAATGATACTCAAAAAAGGTTTTCTTATTACGGCAAGAACTTGTTTGGATTAGAGTGTAAAGAATATACCCCTGAATACAAAACAAGTGAAGCACAAGGGGACAAAAGAAAAACATTTGAGCAGAGATTAATTGAATTTGAAAAATTTATAATTGAGAACGAGCATTACCCCTTTTCTTCTGCTGAAGAAAAGGAAGAGGAGTCACTTTACCGCTGGTGGTACAGAATTGTAAATAACAAACAAAAAATTTCCGAAAGCCAACGAGAAGAAGTTGAAAGGGTCCAAAATCAATATTTTGAGTATGAAATAGACAAAGATGAGTATGAATGGGATTTGAATTTTAATAAAATGAAACTCTTCTTGTTGAGAAATGGTACTGCTCCCTCTGCAAGAAATCAAGAGAATAATCTATATATTTGGTACTGTAATGTCAAGGACGACTTTTTGAATGATAGGTTAAGTGATCACCAGCGTAAGAAATACATTGAGCTTACTAAAATGTTGTAATATGTTAAAAGACAATGATTTTAAATATAGATATTCGACAGGCAGAAAATATTTGCCTTTTGATTTTTGTGAGATGGCATTGTCAAACAGTGTTATTCTTGACATTGGTCTAGGTTATTTTAGTACAGCCTCAATTAATGTTCTATCAGTAGGTTTTGCTAGTTTTATTATAAATGGAGGTAAAATGCGATTATACATAAATCAATATCTCACCGAAGACGATTACATCCTATTATTAAATGACCAACAGATTAATTTTGAAGAATATATTCTTCAATCTTTTTATACTCTAAAAGCAACCTTATCAAAAAGGGATGAACATTTTTTCAAATGCATCTCATATCTAATTCAACAAGAACGAATTGAAATAAAAATTGTTATACCCAAGGACGGAGGATTGGCACACGAAAAATTTGGTATTTTTACAGACACAAATGGTGATAAAGTAGCCTTTACTGGTTCTATGAATTTAACCGCTGCAGCTTTGGTTAAGAATATTGAAACAATTGAATGCTCATGTTCTTGGAAAAGTGAGGATAGCCGTGAACGAATTGAAATAAGCGAACAGGATTTTTTAGAAATCTGGAATGGTCAAAATAATAGTGTGTATGTTTTTCCTGCAAAGAAATTTTGCAAAGAGATACTTACAACCTATCCAAATGTTGATGTGAACGAACTATTGTTGCAAGAAAAGGAGATTATAAAGAAACTAGTGAATAGAGATAAAAAACAAGCGACAATAATTGCGACAATAAGTAAACCACATTTCCCTTTCAAGTATCGGGACGGAGTTAGACCATATCAAGTTGAAGCTTATGAAGCATGGGTAAAAAATGGGAAATGTGGAATTTTTGCTATGGCAACAGGTACTGGTAAAACAATAACTTCGCTAAATTGTGCATTAAATGAATGTCAGACGGATGGATTATATCAACTTTTAATTTTAGTCCCTACAATTGCTTTAGTCGAGCAATGGATTGATGAAATAGCACAATTTGATTTTAAGAATGTAGTCACCGTTTTTTCCGAAAATTTGAAATGGCGACAACAACTTGTAAAATTGGAGGACAAGGTTAGTAGAGGTAAAAAAGTTAGTTTTGTTATTGTTTCTACTTATCAATCTTTCACTAATAAAGATTTTCAACAAGTGTTCCCTCGATTACCTGAAAACATGATTCTGATAGCAGATGAAGCACACAATATCGGTTCTGAATTAGTCCGTTCCGTTTTTAGAAGACTACATCTTACAAGAAGGATTGGTTTGTCTGCAACACCAAATAGAATTTATGATGAAGAAGGGACAGCAGAGCTGGAAGGCTTTTTTAATGATAAGCCACCTTATATTTATAATTTCCCTATGAGCAGAGCAATTGACGAGGAGCGACTAATGAACTATTGCTATTATCCAAAAATTGCTTATCTGAATGATGATGAAATGCAAGAATATGCAGAGATCACGGAACAACTCTTTCGATTATTTGACAATGTTACTAAACAATTCAAAGATGGTCAAAAAGCAAAAAAATTGTTGATGCTTCGTAAGCGTATTTTACATAAAGCCGACGACAAAATGCGAATTTTCGAGGAGATAATTTCTGAAATAGGGGAGGATAATTTAAGATATTGTTTTGTTTACGTTCCTGAAGGGAAAAAAATGTATGACAAAGACGAGGCAGTTTTATATTCAAGTTCTGATATTGACTATGAAAATGATCTATATGAAGAAACAATTATAAAAAAAATGCTTGATAAAACTAAAGCAATTTATCCAAGTATAACATGCAATACTTATACAGGTAAAAATAGTAAAACTGAGAGAAAAACCATATTGCAGGGGTTTGAAAATGGGCAAATCAATGTATTGTTCGCAATGAAATGCTTAGATGAAGGAGTTGATGTACCGCGGGCTGAGTATGGTATTTTTGCTTCAAGTTCAGGGAATCCTCGTCAATTTATTCAAAGACGAGGACGTTTGCTACGTAAACATCCAGCAAAAACATTTGCATATATATATGATATAGTTGTTGTTCCAAATTTCCAATCACCCTACTACTCCAAGGAGATATGGAGCATAGAACGCAGTTTGGTAAGAGGCGAATTGAATCGGGTAGCATATTTTGCCAATTTAGCGTCGAACAACTATACAGGTGCACTACAATCATTAGACGAGGTTGCACGCTTTTACGAGTTAGTTTTGTCAGAGCTCATATTGAATATAAACCAATAAATTCCACGAAAATGACAACTGAAGAAATTTTAAATGAAGTTTTACAATCGCCTGAATTACAGACAATTTATCAGCTTTCCAAAGAAGATTTGCAACAGGAGAACTTTTCTATGAAATCCAAGTTTCTCGTTATTGAAATTATTAAAACAATAATGACTGGGCAAGAAAATCATAGAAGTAAAGAACAAATATTTCAGATTATTCAAAAACAAATAATGCATTTATAAATATGGCTACAATAATCAAATCTATCAGCTTTCAGAATTTCTATAACTATTATGGAAGTTTCAATGATAATACCTATCTATTTAAGGAGGGTATAAACATAATAAATGCCGATAATAACATGGGTAAATCCAAGTTCTATAATGGAATTCTTTGGATTTTAAAAAGTACTGTATATGATTCAGATTTAAAAAGGATGGTCAGTGCTAATTCCTCGTTTCAAAAAATGGCCTCTGGAAAGGTTATAAACGAAGAAACTAATTTTAATATGGGGGTAAACATCACTTTTCTTGATTGTGATAGTAAATACTCTGTTACTAAAAGTGTTCAATTTTCTAAAAATGGCAATAGTTGGAATACAAACGAAAAGCTAGATATCTTGCAAACTATTGAGAATAGAGATATCCCTGTTTTGGATACTTTTGATAAAGAAAAAATTATTAAAAAAATTATTCCGACTGAATTGATCAACTATGCTTTATTGCAAGGTGAATCTATGGAAGATTTAGTGGACCTTTCCTCTCATAACGGGCTATCTTCAACAATTGAAACATTGGCAGGAATCAAAAACTTGATTGAAATTTGCGAGATTAGCAAGGAATTATCGCAAAAAACAAAAAAACTGTCGAATGAGAAAGAGAAAGAGATTAACTCTTCCAATAATAGAGTTGAAGAACTAGTTCAAGAGTCAGAATTACTTGAAAATCGTATTGATAGCACTAAAACACAAATTGAAACCTATAAAACTGAATTGTCTGAAGCTAAAAAAAAGAAAGATAATCTAGAAGCGATATTGCTAAATGCTCAGAATAGGGAAAAATTTCGTGGAGTTCAAAAAACTCTACAAAATGAAATCAACCATTATAAGGAAAAGAAAAATAACAAATTGAAGAATATCAACTCAATGTTATTTTCTGAATACTCTCCTTGGATACTGATGGGTTTGCAAGACCAAATAATGTTGTTTGACAATAGACGTCAAGAATTAACAGCAGCAATTGCAACGCAAAAAGTAATAGATAATCCGATTAAACTTCCCGAAGGTTCACCTGACATACCTTCCTTAAAAAGAATGATTAGGATGGAATTTTGCGAGGTTTGTGGACGGCAAGCACCTAGAAACTCTGATCCTTGGAATCATATCAAATTGGTTATGGAGCGTCCTGGGGATAAGGAGAAATCAAGTAAAAACGATTTTGGGTCATTTTATAGTAATATTCAAACAACTATCGGAGCATTTTCTTTAAGTATTCCTAAAATTGCGCAGACGATTCTTGAATACAGAGAGAAAGCTGATGAGTTGGAAGATATTATTATACAAAAGGAAGAAGAAAAAGAAAATGCTAAACTTGAATTTCTGAATGCAGGTGGAAGTGAAACCGGTTCAGATAACACTGATAAGCAAAATATTTCAGATTACACACTAGCAGAAAAAGATATCTTAAAGTACGATGAACTAATAAGAAAAGGAGAATTATCATTAAATCAGTGGAGGGCTAGATTGAAACAGATTGATGTTGAAATTAAGAGTATCAGCACAAATAGCGAAATTGAAAAATATCGTCAATTCAAGGAAATTATGGCGAGCGTTGAGTATATTCTAAATAATTCAAGAGAAAGAATTTTTGACGAAATTCTGAAATCTCTAGAAATCAATGCAAACAGGAAATATGGTGAACTCACACAAGGCAATTTATCTGCAGGTGGAAAATTAAGTTTCACAAAACAAGCAGACGGTACCGTCCAGGTTTCTATCAAAAATGTCAATGATGGTGAACTGACTGGTCTTGGTACAGGTTTTCAAAGAATGAAACAACTATCAATTATAATGGCTATTATTTCTTCTAAAATTGGAAATAAACAGTTTGATTATCCGTTTATTTCCGATGCACCATTTTCGGAGTTTGGCGACAATTTTATTAACAATTTTTTTAAAATTGCACCTAATGTATTTTCACAAAGCATAATTTTAATTAAGGAATTGTACGACCCCATGTCCGAAAATTATTTGAATGATTTGGGGATTAAAATTTTGAAGAAAATGGAAAACGGTGTCATTCCCGGTACTTTTTATGTAAATGTAATAGAGGAAAAGGCTGACACAACAAATTTAGTCACTAAAAACAAATGCTATAAAGGGTAAAAATTATGGACGGATCACAATTAAGAGATTTAATAGGTCAGAAAAGACCCAGATATAAAGAACAATACCGAACTTTAATTGAGAGCATCTCCAAAAAAGGTGATTCAAGTGGTAAGGGCGACTTTTCTTCATTTGGCGCATTCTACCAGACCTATATGTATGCTATCGTAATTGGCATTAAATTAGATAAGCAAAATTTCATTCAGGCAAGTGAGAAAACGAACGATTTCTTTGTTTTTTCTCAATGGAGTCCAACATCAATTAGAGATTATATCCTAATGATGCTGCTTAATAAGTCTGAAGATTTTGGTTTTAAGTTGGTTGAGTTAGAAAATGCTGGTACAGAGGCAATAGAAGCGTTTGTAATAGAATTGATTCGACAAATTGAAGGCTATGCCAATGCAGGATTTGAATATCTTCAAACTAAATGGGACAATGAAAATATGAAATTTCGTAATCCTTTCGTTTTTGTGAATTTTCTTGAAGAACTTAGTTAATTTCAATACTACTTTATTCAACTTTTATTGGGTTGATATACCAGCGATTGCATCGATGCCATTCTTTGTGTTCATGTCATCTTTTTTTGACGCAAAGTTAGGCTGTGAAAAACCAACCAAAAATAAAGTTACTCATGCCCGGCGGGTTATCTACAATCTAGGATAAATATTAAAATATTTATCGAAAAAATATATAATGCTTATTTAATAAATTAAACTAATCTTGGTTCATTATGACACCCTTAAAATTTGCAGTGTGCTTGTCGTTAATAGTTTTATTAATAATGTACGTTTCGAAATACTGATACAAGCTTATGAAGATACCTATGACTAATGATATTATAAAAAATTCATTAATCACAATTTTTTTTTGTGCTAGTTCAATCAAAAACATTGGATAAACCAAAAAAACCATTGCCATTGCGCTAGAATATAAACTGATATTTACATTAGATACAGTTTCATCGTAGTTAGGGATATAATGTCTGCTTTTATCTATTATAATAACAACTTTACTCATACTGTTAATTGAATATCTGTATAATGTATATGCTACAACGCCAGTTATAAAAAGTATACAAAATGAGTCTTGCAACCAATTTGCTGTAAGTATAATAAAACAGCAAATACTTACAATTATTAAATAAATATGTGAAATCCTTATCCTAGAATGAAATATATTTATATAATCAATGTACTTTTGTATAACTTTTGCTTTTGACAATTTATATAGTTTGTTTTTTATTAATAACTTTTTTATAATATTTGAATACATCGTAACAAATATAGTTGTACCGACTAATCCTACAAACCACTCAAAATACTTGATATATTTTAAATTATAGACACTTGGAAATGTGATTGTTAAATTAATGTAAATTATGGATACAATAATCCCAGATAAAAATAACTTAAGAATTAAAAACTGCACTAAGCTAATGTGAATTAATGTTTTTAAATAAGTATTATCTTTAACATTATCAATGCTTTTGTTGACTCTTTCCAATTTTATATTTATTAAAATCTGAAGGATTTGGAATTGTAAGCCAATGATTATAACAATACTACTAAAATATATTAATATAAGTGAATGCTCCCGCAGAAAATACATCAAAAGAAAAGAGCACAATGTCAACATAAAAGCGTTGAAACGCACTTCTTTTACCGCTTCTAAATCATAATTATTTCCATAACCGATTAATACCTTATTTAAGTTTTGTTTTGATATCTTCTTTTCATTTGCCATTTGATCGGTAATTTATAAGTGAACTTTAACCTTGTCTACATAATCCTTAACGTTGGCAGAACAAATGTAAAAATAATTTTTTAAAAAAAGATTTTTCTTTTTTATGTCTACATCATTGTTTGATATGGAAAAAATCTAATTTCGGTCTAGAAATCCAAACCGTTACCCCTTAATAAAAAATGCCTGTAACTCATTATTTTCACAGGCATAGGTTGCGGAGAGAAAAGAATTACCTCCAATGATCCACAAAGGGTGTGGCGAAACAGATCAATGCACCATCCCCCAATAAATTCTCCCAACCATTATTTCCTCCTCAATTTATTTGCTTACCTTTCAATCAAACATTTTGATTAGAATCTGATCATGCCCCGCAAATACATTCTTGCCAGCAGCCTGGAAGCCATTGAAATCCATTTCGGGTCTAAATTCCCGAAAACACTGGATTGGAAACCATTGATTGTCGTTTCTCCCGGGAATGAATCGCTGATTATCACACAGGAAAACCCCGGCGAGCTTACCTTATCGGTTTTCGGACTTACCCCTGCATGGGCAAAAAGCAGAATGCAGCTCATCAATGCCAGGGCAGAGGGCGATAAAAACCCGGAGAACAATCCAGATTTCAAGGGCTCAAAAGCAATATTTCTAAAACCGGCTTTTCAAAAACCATTGTTTACCAGACGCTGCATCGTAATTGCTGATGCTTTTGTGGCGTGGTCCTCCGGAATCCTGCCAAAGCCATATCTGTTTTACCTGAGAGAACACAAACACCCGATTGGTTTAGCCGGCCTATATGATATTTGGATAGACCCTGCAACCAAAACAGAAATCCATTCATTTACCATCATAACCGTGGCTGCAAATTCGCTTATTCGGGGCATACAATCATCCAGAATGCCAGTAATACTCTCATATGGACAGGAATCCCGTTGGCTAAAGCAAACCCTCAGCCTTGCTGAAATATTAGGTATGTTGAATAAATATCCGTCTATACAGATGAACGGGTATCTCCTAAGTAATAAAATAGATCAGCCGGGGCCGTATTCGAAAGAAATGCTAAGTCCTCAAGGCCCAAGGTTGCTGTCAGAAGAACACACTCCTTCCTTACCCCACCAGTCATACTATGGACATAAAAAGAAACCGGATAACAATACGCAAACTTTGGGGGAGTTGAAGCGGTAATAAGTTGACAGCTCAAAAACTATCTTTTGAAACCCAATAATTTTTGTAATCAGTATTTTTGCTATATATTTGATGCAATTAACACACACCCAAGCGGATTCCGTATGTATCCTGTTCTGATTATCCGTTTTTAATTGCTTAAAAATGGAATGATATTTTTACAGGGAAAAGAACTTGTTGTTGATTAATAAAGAGTAGCGTGAAATTTGATGGAATGAAAATGCAAGTGCGGGTATCCAATCGTTGGCAGAAATATTAAAAGACACCGTGTAAATGGAAGTGAAATACAAACAATACGAAAAGACAATTAAGAAGAAACATAGTTTCGCTTGGACACCAAAATATGTTTCAGAATTTAGCTCAAGACTAAGTGCGAAAGAATTTATTGCAGTCGCAGAAAAGACATTTAAAGATTTAGGTTGGGATATAGTCTATCAAGATGACACATCTATTGAAGCAAAAAGAAACCAAAAGTCGTTTGGCACAAAACGTTGGACAGAAGGAATTACGGCAACTTTTGAGTATGGAAAAATTAAAGTAAAAAGTGTGACACTTGGAAATGAAATGTGGGATGTCGGTAGAAATTCTAAACGTGTTCAATTATTCATTTACGCATTCCAAGTAACAGAAAAATCTTTTGACAGAGGAGAACTCCAAAACCTTGTAAATGAAAAAGAAACAATAAATAATTGGGACGATTATGTAGTTCCCGATTCTCTTCCAAAACCTTACGAAATCAAAGAACCTAAATTTTTCATTCCTATACTTGGCTGTTCAATACTTTCAATCTTAATTGCTTTTTTACTTGCAAAAGTTTCAATAAGTGGTTTCTACATTATTGGACTTATTGAGTTTTTGGTCGGATTTGCAATAGGTTTTACTTTTAAGTATTTAATCAAGTTTTCAAACTTTACCAATTACGACAAACTCCATTATTTGATATTAGGGACAGTTGGCTTGACATACTTATTAAATCAATACTTTCAATACGAGATAATATTATATGAGAACAATTATGAACGAATTGGTTTTTTTGAGTTTCTAAAAATCAAATTTGAACAAGGACTTATAATAAAAAAACTAAACACAGGGTGGATTGGCTTATTAATTCATTGGGTTTTGCAACTTGTTATAACTTACTATGTAACAGTAATGGCAGTTATAAGAAATCTAACCAAATACCAACTTGACAGAGTTCCACATGAAGTTGTTGACTTTGCTTTTTACCACTTTGTAAAAGACAAAACAGAAGACCAAGTAAGAAAGGAATTAGCATTAAAAGGTTGGACTGAAATGCAGAATCAAGACGAAGTTTTTGAAGCTATTGGGGCTTTACAAACAACTCAAGACGTAAATAGGATGCAATGAAAAGAAATACTTCTGCCAACAGCCGTTTTGCAAAAGCGGGGGTTTCGTGCTTCTTTGAAAATCCAAACTTTGTGCATCTAATGAAGTTAAGAGCTGAAAACCCCCGCCTTCGCAAAGCGGCAACCGCTAATAACCATTCCCTAGTCTCGGAAAATAAACAATTATAGATTTTGACATTAATCAAGTTATGAAAACGACCATACTTATCCTCCTTATTTTATTGGGAAAACTTACTTACTCTCAGTCTAAAGTTATTATTGTAGGAGATTCAGCTTTTATAGTGAAAGACACATGCTGTACCTATGATGAAAAACCTGATTCTAATTATGCTGGTTTTTATGTACTTAATTTCTCAGACACAACATATTTTTCAAATGTAAGTGTTATAACGGAATGTATCGATAACATGACTACTATTTTGGGGAATTCATTGAGTTATTGCCATTATATCTCATCTGGAGTACCAATATCAGGAAATTTTCAAATATGCTATAAGCAAGATAACCATATAGTAAAGACTTTTTATGGTCATTTAAAACAGGGGTATTATTGGAATGGAATAATCATCAATTATTATTCTGATAGTCTGGATATAAGTACTGCTAAAATTCAAAGTACTGGTCAGATTTCAAATGGATGGATTTCTGGTATTTATACAATGTATTATGAAAATGGAAGAATTGAAACAATCGAGAGATATATTTCAGGTATAGGTGGGCCTGTGTATGGTTACGACTTTGATGAAAAAGGTAATCAGGTTGGTTTTTATGACGACACAGAGCATTTCGAACAAGAATTGGAAAAAGAAAGAATAATCAACGGTTACTAATCGAGTATACGGCTACCGCCAGTAGTTAGCTGATGGAGTGCGCCCTTGCCTGAATACCATCAGTCAGGCAAGTCTCACACTCCCGAAATTTCGGGATTAAGTTGTGGGGCAATTTTCTCATAAAACCAACCCTCAGCCTTGCTGAAATATTGGGGATGTTGAATTAATATCCGTCTATACAGATGAACGGGTATCTCCTAAGCAATAAGATAGATCAGCCGGGGCCGTATTCAAAAGAAATGCTAGGTCCTCAAGGTCCAAGGTTGCTGTCAGAAGAACATCCTCCTTCCTTACCCCAACAGTCATACTATGGACATAAAAAGAAACCGGATAACAATACGCAAACGCTGGGGGAGTTGAAGCGGTAATAAGTTGACAGCTCAAAAACTAGTTTTTGAAAACCAATAATTTTTGTAATCAGTATTTTTGCTATATATTTGATGCAATTAACACACACCTAATCGGGTTGCGTATATATTCTTTTCCCTTTATCCGTTTTTAATTACTTAAAAATGGAATGATATTCTTACAGGAAAAAGAACTTGTTGTTGATTAATAAAGAGTTGCGTGAAATTTGATGAATTGAAAAATAAAAGTGCAGGTATCGAATCGTTGGGCTTCATACTAAAAAAACAACCAATGAATAAAACCATTCTTAAAATTTCGACAGTATTCTTTTTGATACTTGTTATCGTATCGTGCGATAAAAGTGAAAGGACGCTGGATTCTGTTCCTTCTAAGTATATTTCGGTTGATGACTTTAAAATTCATTACAAAGATTATGGCCAAGGAGACAAAACCTTGATATTCATTCACGGTTGGGGATGTGACTTGAACGCTTGGGAGTATCAATATGACTATTTTAAAGACAAGTATCGCTTAGTGCTTATTGATTTACCTGGCTACGGACAAAGCGATAAAGCAGAGAAAGAATATACAATTGATTTCTTTGCTCGATCTGTTTTGGAGATAATCAATGATTTAGAAATAAGAAATCCAGTATTGATTGCTCATAGTATGGGACTTCCTGTTGCAATTGAAGTGTTGAAACAATTGAATAATGATAGTGCATTGCTGTGCAATATTGATGGCGTTTATTTTGACTTTCCGACAGACAGCATTGAAAATCTGCAATATAAAGAAGGCTTGAACGGATTTGTCGATATGTTTAAAGGTGAAAACTACAAGCAGAATGTTGAACAATTCTGTCAAGGTTTTATCACAGAAACAACCCCTGAAAACGTAAGTGATTATATTTTATCAACAATGACTGAAACACCTGAAAAAATTGGTTTTCAGACTATGAAAAGTTTAATTAACCAAAAGTTTTGGGACAAGAAAACAATAAATAATCAGACAATTGCCATTTATGCCAAAATTGCTGATTTGCCACCTGATAATGAAAATGTATTAAGAACTAAGTTTACTAATCTGAAGTACATAGAAATGGACAGTGTAAATCACTTCCTAATGATGGAAAAACCTCGAGAAGTAAACAAAATACTGGAAGAATTTATAGAAAAATAAGTACGAAAGCCCAACAGCGAGTATAAGAAATAGCGGGTTCAGTGCTAAATCAAACGTCTATCCTATTAATAAAAGTCAGTGCCAAACTGAAACTGAAATGCTTTTAAATCCGCTACTTCTCATACACGCAAAACGTTGTGCCGCATGCTAAAAGACAAAACACCTGAGTGAAAAATGGATAAAATTCAGAAAATAAAAAAAAGTATTTTCCCCATCGTTTCTTTAACTGACGAAGAATTATTGATTTTCTGTAATGCTTTTAAATTTAAAACCATCAAGAAAAATGATTTTTTCTTAAAGGAAGGTCAGGTATGCGACTATATTGGACTTCTTACATCTGGAGTTGTAATATATATTAAAACTTTAGAGAACGGAGATGAAGCAACAATTCACTTTGCTTTTGAAGGAGACTGGGTTAACAATAATTTAAGCCGCTTGAATAATTCTCCATCATTCATGAATATTAAAGCAATTAAGGACTCTGAGGTACTTATTATTAAACAAGAAGATATAAATCAATTATACTATCAAATCCCAAAAATTGAACGACTGGGTAGGATTTTAACAGAACATGCTTTTATAAAGTTTGTGGAACAAACAATAGAATTCCAAACGCTTACAGCAAAGGAACGCTATGAAAACCTTCTCAAAAGCCATCCGGAAATATTTCAAAAAGTTCAATTGTATCATATTGCCAATTACCTCGGCATTGCTCCCAAGTCATTAAGCCGTATCCGAAAAGAATTAATCGGCTAAAAATTATTTGGTAACATTTGTGGAGCAATTAGTCTGATTCTCCGTCCTATCTTTGTATCATAAATTTGAAGCTTTATGATATGAAAACAATAAAAATCAAATTACTACCTGTAGTTTTAGTGGGTCTGTTTTGGTCATGCTCTACCATGCAATTGGTTTCGACTGAAAAGAAAACAACCGTATCATTCCAAATGGGCAGCAATTTGGGTGGAATTACCGAAAACACTGATTTGAGCGTGATTCCAGGAGTAAAAGTTCCTGCCGAGGCTACTGTTGATGCATTTACCGGTGCCACACATCCTGGCTTTAACGCCGGTGTTCACATTAACCATCGGTTAAAAAAGAATCAGGTAGAAACCGGTTTGAATTACATGTACAATCACCAGACATTTAATTATACTGATGCAGGGAATAAGTACATAGGTGTAAGGGAGTTGCATGTTTCTCAATTCATGATACCTCTTACCTACAATTTTTCCTTGTTTAGTAAGACATTTCAAAATGCAGAAATACAGCTAAAGGTCGGATTACTCGGACAATTAAATGCAGTTTCTGGTAAAGGTACCGGCATCTTGCCCGATTATTCTGTCATTCCTTTTTCAGCAGGCCCAACACTCGGGTTTTCAATTCTTCCTTTTCATTTCCGTAATGACGATAAGCTTGGAATATATTGCGATATCTACCGGGGTAGCCAGATTTATAAAGACTTTTATAATCAACCGAAATTTGAAATGCCGGGTTCCAGTTTCATAAAATTTGGTTTTAAATATCGACTTCACTAATCAAAAAAAAGGAAAACATGAAAATAACTTTTAGTAAATCCAGTAACATTGTAATTTTTATACTAGCTATGACAACAATAACATCTTGTACATCTTCAAAAAAGATGTTTCAACTCAAAAAATCAGAAGAATTCGCTTTACAGCCTGTTAAGGCTGAAAGTGTACTTAGTAAACAGGAAGCCGCTCATTTGCCTGCATGTGTTCAAAAATATTTAGTCTATACAGGTGCTATCGGCAAAAGTAAGACCCAAAATGTATGCATCGAATTTGATGCTGAGATGTACCGTAAACCGGGAGATAAACCCATGAAAGCGCATTCCGTTCAGTATAACTTTTATGGAAATTATTCCCGTCTTTTTCTGATGAAAGCAAGCAAGATGGGCATCCCCTTTCGGGCATTACATATTTACAAAGATTATCAGGCAATCTTTCAGGTTAAAGTGGCTGAACTATTTAAAGTGGTAAATATCAGTGGCGAAGAATTAACTAAAGCCGAAACAGTAACCCTGTTAAACGATATGTGCGTTTTTTCTCCTGGAAGCCTGGTTGATAAACGCTTAACATGGAGTGAAATAGATTCGCTTTCAACGAAAGTTACACTAACCAATGGAAAGTATATTGTTACGGCAATATTATACTTTAATGAATTGGGCGAATTAATCAATTTTATGTCCGATGATAGGTCTGCGTTGCAGGATGATGGCACAGTGAAAACATTTCGATGGACAACCCCAGTATCAGAATATATAGAATTTGAAGGAAGAAAGATACCCACTGTCGGAAAAACCATTTGGCATTATCCCGAAGGTGAATTTACTTACGGAGTTTTCACATTAAAGAGTATTAAGTATAATCTTACAAACTAAAATGAACATGCCTACATATATATCAAAAATATTAACAGAGTCAGTAAGGTTGTTAAATGGTACATGGAAACAATTCCCTTGGGCAACACCTTTGAAAAATTATCACGAAAAAATTGTTTGATTAATTTTCATTAAAACTAATATTCAAATGGATTCTTTAAAACACTTCTCTTGCAATTTTACGAAAACAATTGTAACGATTGCTTTGATAGTATTAACAACGGGGATTTTTAGTTGTAGTACAAAACTAAGGTCCTCAAAAAAACAAAGTTTTGAGAGGGAAAGTCATGTGGTGAAAGAACTCACTATTCCCGTAGATGGAGCTGATTTGTACTGCAAAGTTATTGGCGAAGGTCAGCCTATTCTTTTTATTCATGGCGGACCGGGTTTGGTTCATAATTATTTTTTGCCTTATATGGAGAGTTTACTGCCATACGGGTATCAGCTGATTTTCTATGACCAACGGGGAAATGGAAAATCACCTGCTCATATCCTCGATAGCATTAAACTTGACGTATTCGTTCAGGATATTGAACGCATCAGAGAAAAATTAGAAATTGAAAAAATGGTTCTTTTTACACATTCAGCAGGTGGTTACCTGGCTTATCTGTATGCATTGAAGTATCCACAACATATAGAAGCCATTATCTTTTGTGATAACGGCCCTCTTACTGATAAAGGGATGGAAGAATTCAGTGCAAATTGGAAAAAACAATTGGAGCAGATAGATATGAAGACGATCAAAACAATGCCTGGTATGACCGAAGCCACAATAGGCATGGACGATGAATTTCTGAGAATTACAGCTAATCGATTTTATGACAAAACCAAAGTAGCTGACTTTATTATGAATAGTCGGACTGATTTGATGAGTGATGAAAAGGGACAGGAGGTCCGGAACAGATTATATCGCGAAATGGCCGAAATCTTGTTTAATCAACAGGAATATAAGAATCCAAAAGTCTATTCTTTGTTGATCCACGGAGCCGAAGATCCAATACCGCTATGGACAACTGAACAATGGGCAAATATTTTAGATGCCCGGCTGGTAGTCATTAATAAGAGCAATCACTTCCCATTTGTTGAAAAAACGGATGAAGTATGCAATTTAATAAATGAGTTTTTAAGTACTAAAAAAGATAGTAATTGATATACTGTTCCTTCATTTAAGAGCAAAACCCTGAAAAGACAAATTATTTTGAGAATTAACTTAAGGATTATAACATCATTAAATAAAAAGCACGACGGCACAATCGAGTAGACGGCTCCGCCAGTAGTTAGCTGACGGAGTGCGCCTCTGCCTGAATACCATCAGTCAGGCAAGTCTCATACTGCCGAAATTTCGGGATTAAGATGTGGGGCAATTTTCTCATATGAACAAGAGGGTAAAAAGCAGGTTCCTCGCTTCGCTGAAAATGACGATCAAGAAGTGAAGAGGCAGGTTCCTCGCTGCGCTTCGGAATGACAATACGCAGCCGGAAGAGAAGGGAGGAGGATCAGTTGGCGGCGAAGCCGCCAACTGATCCTCCTCTCCCCAACCTGATATGGAAGGCCGTCATTCCGCAGCGAAGCAAGGAACCTCGGGCTTCAGAATGGCAGCCGGTAATGGGCGGTCCCTGGCAATCTTAAAACACAGCAAACCAATTACAAATCACTATAAAGCAACAAAATCTTATTCGTTACTTTACTGTATAATTATTTTTTTGCTGTAGGTTTTATTGCCTGCGGTTGCTTTGAGAATATATATTCCAGCAGAAAGATTTGAAAGGTCAATTTCTGTTGTTGGCCCCTGGTTAAGGTGGTAATCAGTATAGACTATCTGACCGGAAATGTTTCTTATTTCAACTACTTCGACCGCACGTTGGGCGCTAATGCAGAACCTTCCGTTGCCAGGGTTCGGAAATACAACAATCTGCTCATTCCAATCCATTGATTCAGTTTTTACCAGAACCGTCTGGTAGTAGTTGATCAGGCTGTCGCCGAAAGTTATGGTATCGCCGGTGCCGTTCCAATAGAGCGATGACACGCTGGTGGTGAAGTTGTTTTCGTCGAAGGATTGGTTGGTTTGCCAGTAATTAACCCATTCATTGCCATACCAGCCCTGATAAAGATGAAGGGTAATATTCTTTGATACGTCAAAAATGCGATTATGCAGTGTATAGTTAAGCCAGGCATTCTCGTACCAGACTTGCTTTAATTCAAAAATCCGGTTGTCGTCCCCATCATAGGTATAAGTAATTAAGTCATTGTCAACCCACTGGCCCTCGATATGTTTCTGAGTTAATTTGCTGATCAGTTTATGGGCGGTGTCGTAGGTGTAAATATCCTGAGTATCAAACTGCCAGTCTGTTCCGTTCCAGTTTTGTACGATGCTGATTGTTATATTGTTGTTTGTATTGTATGTGTTGGTTACCAAACGCACGTTCGTGCCAATATTATCATTCCAGGATTGATGCAATGTACTTAACAGCTTATTGGCAGCATTGTAGGTATAGTCAACAGTATTTATGTTATACCAGTTTGTGTTACTGTTTCCCTGTAAAGTCTCATTGGTCATGTTGTTGTTGGCATCAAAGGTGAACAGATACCTGTAGTAGTTTACCCAGGCATTGTTGTCCCAACTTTTGAACAATTCGCTTATCCTATTTCCGGATTCATCGTAAACGTATTCGTAGCCCTGATAATTTTTCCATGCATTGTCAATAAACCTTCTGTAAGTAAAGCTTGTCATATTATTGTTTTCGTCGAAAGTACGGATTATCTGGCTTGCATTTGTCCAGATGCCGGCATTGTAGCGTTGTGCAGTTCTACTCAGTTCATTATAGGCATTATCATAAACAATATCGACATATTTAGACCAGATTACCCATCCGGTGTTATTTTGAGTATCCCACAGCCAGGTGTAGCTACTGTCAATTTTTTGAACCAGGGAGCGATGGTTTACTGATTGACTATGGTATGCTGAAGATGAATTAGGCTCAGTAATGATTTCTGTGGGTATATGTCTGTTATTTTGCATCCATCCATCAGGGATTAAGTCTGAAGTTGAAATCCGGGTTTGATGGTTTTTCAGCGTGGTTTGCGCAAAAGTGCTGATTGACAGCAACAATACTGCGAATAGAATTACTTTTTTCATGTTATACAGTTATGGTGGTTTATATTGTTAGCTGCTAAAAGGCAAATTAAATTATTCCTTAATTCCGCAAGTAAGTTCTATACTCAATGTTTGAAGGTTTAAAAAGATCTCCTATTTTAGTAGTACGAAATAAACAAAACAGGTTCGATAACTTTTTCGGGATGAAATTACAAAAAATATCAGCTAACATAAGTCCTTTTGCCGGAATTATTTTTGTGAACATCGGATTTAATACAGTAGGCTTGTCTCAACCAATTGATAATGAGTTAAACGTTTTTCGAACTGGTTCATGGGTTATAATGGAAAAGATTACCTTCGGTGAGCTCACCGCCTTGGGCGGTTCGGTTCCTCACCCTAAAATCCGGGTTCGGAATGGCGGCTTGATGGAGCATAGTGGGAGGGATCAGGCAGTGGTGGCGCAGCTGCCACTGCCTGATCCCTCTTCTCTTATTTTAACGACCCCGTCATTCCGAACGCAACAACGTGGAGAGAGGAATCTGCCGGATTTGACTGCCGGAAAATAGATGTATATATATTATGGTGTGGTATCAACGGATTTGAGTATTATTTGCCATCCGCCGGGGCAATATTTAAATGGGATTTAAATGGAAAATAAATGATGTTTGAATTGATTGGCCGTTGGATGGCTTGGATATAAGAAAAGGTGTTATATATTTGATGCGTAGAACTGATTTGTTGATGAGGACAGATGGCTTGTAAACAAGGCAGATGTATACGCAGGATTGCGTAAATCCGCTCGTTGGCAACAACTTTAAAAAAAGCACAAAATGAAGAAAACTATTACAATTACAATGTTTATTTTGATAGCAGTTTTTCTATCAACTTGTAAAAAATTAATTTTTAGAGAAATTGATTGTAGGGAATTTGCATTGACTGAAGAATACTATTGGAATCCAGTAAATAATGGAGATTCTGTCGTTTTTATTAACTCATCGAATGAACGAAATAAATTTATCGTAGTTGACAAGAGGATTTCACATAGAACAAAATATACCTCTGATACAGGTTGTGGATGTTTGGATGAATCAAGTATGTTGATGACAAATAATTCGGATTCAATTTGGTTTAGAAATGAACTTCGGTATGTAGAAGACCAAACAGGAAAAAGATATGAAGATGTTGTATTCGTTTTGGATGACAAACAATCTATTTTTTATGAAACTCATATGACCACTGTCGAAACATACTCAATTGACAGTTTGACCTTCACAAACGTAAAGAGATTTGAATACGACTATACGGATAATTTAAAAGTAAAAACTGTTTATATTGTAAAAAATCTTGGGATAATTCGTTTAGAAATGGTAAGTGGAGAAATATGGACTAATGAAAATTTGATTGATTACGAAACTACTACAATTGAATCTTTTACATACTCAGAAAATACTTGTGAATAAGAATAATGAAAAAGCAGTTGCCAACACGCAATAAAAAACATAGGGCAGAAAATGCTAAATTTGAACGACATAACATTTTGTAAACAGCTCGAAAATTTGATAGATTTGAGCTTCGAAATGCCCTACGTTTCTTATTGCCAACCGTTGTGTGGCATTTTAACAAAGACACCGAATAATGAAACGACTGAAATTAATCATCTTATTATCATTGATTTATAATGGAATTATTTTTGGTAATCCATGGGATTCTGTTAAAGATAAAACATGGATTGCTAAGAAAGATTTTCCGACAAATCAATATGTATTCTACGAGACAATTAACGGATTGAAAAAGGCTATTTTTCAGATTAATGGAAGCGGACGTTGCGCAATTCTTTCGTTGATTTACGATGTTGAAATGAATGGAGATACTATTATTCTTAAAAATGAGTTAAAACTGGATAATTCAATTTTGGATAAAAGAGAGACTATAAAGACATCGAAAAATCTTTTCATCATTAAGGAGTCTGCGATTTTTTCTGCTGATTTATCATTGGAATATAATAAGGCATTTGATGAAGCAGTAATTTGTAATTGGTTGGAAACTTATAGTGGTTATCAGATTATTCCATTTGAAAAATTTAAATCCATTCCGATTAATGAAAATGAAATTTATGACCGTAGTTCGTTTAATTTTGGGCCTAATCCTGAAAATTGCGGAATAGATAATAATTCCTTGTTGACTGATATTGAAGCTAATTTTATGAATGAGTATCTAAGGTTTACCATTCAAGAGAAAAATTTTGATTTTACTGAAAAGAAAATAGTTTTTGCAACGGGTAGCGGTGGAAGTAAGCTTGGTTCAAAGACTGACTATTTTGATAATGTAAGAGAATGGAAGGAAAAACATAATTCCAAGATAGCAACATCCCTGATTGTATTGAATGATAACGACAAGTTGGAGTATGGATACGATGCAATAGTAACTTATTGGGTTAAGGTCTTGACACCAAAAGCGACAAAGAAATTATTAAAGCAGACAAAAGAGAAATGAAAAACGCCACACAACATCACATATAGCCAATGGCGGGGGATGTGGCGATTTGAAACATTCTGCCCCGCATTAAAGTTTGTATCGGTGGATAAGGAAGTACCCCGCAAACCGCCACAGGCCATATGTGCGACCGTTAAGTGGCATTTTAAAACAACACTACTATGGAAATAAACATTGACTTGACAAGAGACGACTACGCGGACTACAATAAATATTATTTTCTTAAAAAAGGACTTAGAAAAAGAATCTATATAGTAATTATTGTTGCGTTCGGACTTCCACTCGTCATAAATAGCGGACGACCATTTGACCTTATGACTTACCTTACAACCGTTATAATCGCTGGACTTGTATTTGGACTCATTTACCTTGGCGGAATGACATTTGCGATGAAACGGACAAAAAAGTTACCGTCAGATAATGGCTCAATATTAGGAAGGAAGAAATTTATGATTAATGACGAAGGACTAATTGAAGAATCTGAAAACAATAAAAATATTCAAAAATGGAAAGGCATAAAATCAGTAGAAACGAATGACAACTCAGTATTTATTTTCGTTGACAACATTGCAGCTTATATCATTCCAAAGAGATTCTTTAAAGACGACACAGAGCAACAAAATTTTATTAAGACAATAGAAGATAAAATGAAAAACGCCACATAACAGCACATAGCCCTAAGCCAGGGTTTTGCTGACCACGAAAACCGTCAACCAACAAAAGCTTTACGCAAGCAGGCGCATTGTGGTAACCGGGAAATTTGTAATTTTAACGGGCATTTTGCAAGCTGCGAAGATTGGTGATTTTAAAATGCCTGGTAGTGTAAAGCTTCGGGCGATATGGGCAACCTTAAAAAAAACAATGCCGACATTAGAAATAGCTTCAATTAACTCGACAGGACTTGGCTTAAATCAGGCTGACTTTGACATTGCTATTATTGAAGAAAGTAAACTTGAAAGCCATCGGGGACTCTTTTATGACTTTCTTAGACAGCAAAAAGGTGTAATTATCCATATTGGCAATCCAGACTTTAAAGACAATAAGAAAGATGGATTTTTCGCAGGAGAAATTATTGATTGGTCCTTCAAACCTGGCACTTTAATTATTCCAGAATATGATCCTATTAACCCGACATCTAATAAAGGCGCAAATCAAGAACATGGATTCAAGTTTATCGACCAATACAGATCTGATCTAGACAAGTTATTAAAAATTGGTATAGACAAATCTCCGATAAAGAAAGTTTACTTTCTCTCGGACTGCCAGTTTGGACCTGAAAAAGAAAGCTTTGAAAAAATATATACATTAACAGACTTTTGGGAAAGACATGATAGGGAAGGACTTGTTTTTAATACAATTTATGAACTTTATGGAGAATAAAAGGCTGCCCCTAATAAATTGGACTCTGAGCGGTCTGCAATTCCGGCCCAACAAAAACATTACGCAAGCAGGCACATTGTGGTATCCGGAAAATTTGTAATTTTAACGGGCTTTCTGCAAGCCGCGAAGATTGGTAATTTTAAATGCCTGCCATCTTAAAGCTTCAACCGTTATAATCCATTTATGAAAACCAACTTGATCTTAATTGTTCTTATCAACTTGTCTTTTTATACATTCTCACAGAATGATATGGAACGAAAGTGTATGAAACGAATAAAACAGACTTCGGCCAATGTACACTTTCCAAAATTTGCGGGGCAGATTAATGTTTCAAATGATACAATCAAGTTC
Organism: Bacteroidales bacterium UBA5197; assembly: GCA_002412885.1. Taxonomy (GTDB): domain Bacteria; phylum Bacteroidota; class Bacteroidia; order Bacteroidales; family Lentimicrobiaceae; genus Lentimicrobium. Next base: position 34,969 of record DHVX01000071.1, on the reverse strand, counting down.
GGTAAAAGCGCAATCATTTTTTGGGATACTGACCCTGAGATTATGAAAATATTTGAACTTGGTCTTGTGTTTCCAGATTTAATAAATTCAACATTTCCTATGTATAAAAAATATGAATATCATGAATCATCAGTTGCAGACACAATATACATCAGTAATGTAATGGAGTTGCATTTTCTTTTTCAAAAACCGAATAGAAAATGTTTTAGATTCTTAATATGGGACCGAGATTGGAAAGAACGATATCGGAATCTTAATCCAGCTCTATACTTGTTTGAATTGAAGAACAATAATATTAAATCAATGAATGATCTAAAGACATTTATCGAGAAGTCAAAAGTAACAGCTTTTGGTTTCTGTTCAATTTTAATTTAGTCCGCAGCTATTGGAATTATAAAAAAAGGCATATAAAAAAGAAACTTCATTATCACGTTATCCTTGCTTTTGGGCTTATTAACTGCGGGTTTTTCTTCTATTGTACATATGTAAATCCAGAAATGGGTAAATATATAAAACACCGGTAGAGTTTGGATATGTGAAATCTTATTATATTTGGGGTGGAGAACTGATTGGTGGTTTCACTCGCAAAGTATACAGGCTAGTCAGAGATAAACTTAAGATTGCGTGTATTCACTTGTTGTGCATATTCTTTAAAAACTGACTAACTATGAAGAAAAGTTCAGCGATATTTATTTGGATAATACTCCCATTTATACTCTATGGACAAAATGAGAAACAACGTTATGATGATTTTCTTCTCAGACAATTCGGAACAACTTTCATTGACAAAGGAGAGTTTCATGATTCAATTTTCGAAAATGACTTCTCTGATATCTGGTTTGCGAAGGAGTTAAATCTTGACCCCAATAATTATCCAACAGTCAGACAAGAACCTTTGGGTTTTATAGGAGAAAACTTTCAAAGATTATTTATGCACTTTTCCGAAGTTAAAAAAGAGAGCGGTAAAAAATACCATGTAAAAGGTAAATCTATGGTAAAGAACAATGTTTGCGACTTTGAAGGATCTTTAACTATAAAAATGGCAAGAGAATTTAAAACACCTTATGTCGAGGGGGCTTTATATACAATTAATTCAAGAACTATTACTCAGGGCGTATTAATTGGACTTTACGAGTTTTTCGAAGACTCTGCCCAAAACCATACTGGGACATTCAATGGTATTTTTGTAATTAGTTTTCATTTAACGGAAACAGGAAGTCTCGAGTATAATATTACTGATTTTTTTTCAGACAATTATATCAATAACCAGTTTACAGGCACTTGGACACTATACAATTCAAGTAATTTAAAAACTGCAAACTGGGGAGACTGGCGCATCCCTGAATCCGATGATTTAGATATAGGAGCAGGTGAATTTTCTCCTTCAGACAAATATCTTAAATTTGGTTGGCAGACATATAGAGACGCTTATTTTCAATCAGAACATAATGAGAGTGCTCTTGAACAAGAAAATCGAAAATGGTGGGAATAATTTAATAATAAAAGGCTTTGCACAATTGCGGGCTAATATAATGACTTATTGACGTGCAGGTTTGAAGTTTAGAATAATTCATTAAGATTGGGTGCTCGGTGACAGTGACGAAGCGGTTAAATCGCCAAAACATTCATCCACTTATTCATCCACCATTAACCAATATTTCACAAAACCATACATTTGCAAAATGAGAAAAACCTGGATTAAAATCCGGAAAATCGGAAAAAGAAACTTCATTATCTCGTTATCCTTGCTTTTGGGTTTATTAATGGCGGGTTTTTCTTCTATTGTACATATGGTTATTGATAATCATTACGATTTTAGCCTGTTCTATTCTGGTGGCTCCCTGGGCATGTTTGTGGGAGGAACTTTGGGAGGGCTGCTCTTTTCTTATTCGCAATGGGAAATAAATGAGAATAAATTTAAGAAACAGAATGATGGGTAGGTGTAATTATTGAGTTGATAAGGAATGGGCTAATATAAAGACCGCCGGAGAGTTTGGATATGTGAAAAGTTATTATATTTGGGGTGGAGAACTGGGTTGCAGTTTCGCTCACGAGGATTAAAGACTAGTCAGAAATAAACGCATTGAAACGTGTATTCAACTGTTGACACAAAGGTTAGAAAAAACTAATATTAATTACTATGAACCAATATTTTAAATTCGCATTTCTTTTGTTGATTTCAGTAAACTTGAATGCTCAACCTATTGAATCAAAATTTTATACACTTAAACATGATAGTTTGTTCCTCTTTATTGACAACGCAAAAGAGTGTTGGTACACAATAGAATTACAAACCGACACCCTATTTCAAGTTGAAGGAAATATTTTTTATTGTGATGGGAAAGTCATTCAGGTTAACTCCGTTCTATTTGGGAATGGTCAAAAAAATGGTGTAATGGGATCAATAACAGCTGCAAAGCATGCATTATATGGTCATAAAAAATGGGAGTTGGATTATCAACAAGAAAACTTAGGAAAACGTTTGAAGGACGGCGATGAACTCTTCTTCGATAACAACGGAAAGCCATTCTTGATATGGTGGTATAAAATACCCAAAAACCTGAAAGTGCCTGTCAGAGAAATTGAATTTGAAGCTGCAGGGATTACTAATATGATTTCAAATTCTTCTGTGGTTGAACTACAAGTTACACATCAATTATTCCTGGATTTTGTTGTACAAAGTAACACAAGTGTTTCGATATGTTTTCCAGTATATGAAAATGAAAATATTGAAAAGGTAAAACGCAATCTTAAAGCAATTGCAAAATCACTTAAGGTTTATGGCAGCTATATTGATTTAAGCATTTTGGAGCAGAGAACTAAGAACGCAGGTAAGTTCATCTTTCAAGACAGTCTTAGTCTTATTGAGATTGAGGCACCAGAATGGTTAAACATTCTTAAAATTCCAATTGACAATAGTTTTTTTGGTTCTTTTCCCGAGAAAGAAAATATTTACAATGCGGTTGGAATAAGTTGGACATATAAATCAGATACAATAGATTTTCAAAAATTCATGAGTTATTATCAGAATAAAAGAAATAGAGAGAATGTTAGAATAATTTCAGATGATGGGAATGTGATTCGGGAATTTTACACAAGCAATAATTCATTTTTTTATTGTGAGGATGTTTACTTAAAAAGTGATCATCTGTATTGCTATGTCAATTTTACAGCAACAAAATCGACCTATAATTTTAATATTGAACGATTTAATGAATTACTAAAAAATATAGTATTAAAGAAACCTGGTGGACAATAATGCCTAAACGCTATCGGGCGCATGGTTGTAAGAAGAAAGATTGTACATTTATTGAAAATTGTCCTGGCCGGAAAGAGCTGTTTTAAAAACTGCCGCCAGCGCTTAGCCTTAACCTTTATGCGCTTGGCTAAAAAAATGTCCGGCCTCGAAAATCAGACAAAATTTAAGAGATTTTTATTACCTTTATAGCATGAAACAAAGACTTTATATCGACACTTCAGTTTTTGGCGGCTATTTCGACGAGGAATTTTCCGAATTCACGAGACCGCTTTTCGAGAGACTTCAGCACGGAGAATTTAGACTTTTATTCTCTGCTGTTACTCAAGACGAACTGAGTTCTGCTCCCGAGAGAGTTAAGAAACTTGTTACAAGTTTAAAAGCTGAGAATACCGAATTCATGGAAACCAACGACGAAGTGATTGAATTGGCAACGCAATACATCGCAGAAAAAGTTGTCGGCCAGACTAGTTTTGCAGACTGTTTGCATATAGCAATAGCAACTATTAACCGTGCTGACTATTTGATTAGCTGGAATTTCAAACATATTGTAAATGTTCAGAGAATTCGCGGCTATAATGCAATTAACATCAAGAATGGCTACAAAGAATTAGAAATTCGTTCACCCAGAGACTTTATGACCTATGAAGACAACAGCTAAGAAAACGTTTGACGCAGTACAATTCATGCGTGAACAACGAGAAAAATTAAGTGAAAAGCTCTCCAAAATGACAAAAGAGGAGATTGTTGAGTATTTCAAAAGGAAGAAACTGGAAAGTTCAACAAAGCCCAGTGCATAATAAATAGGACTCTGAGCGGTCTGCAAGACCCAGCGATGAGTCCATGTTGAACTATATTTCGACAGGCTCAATACGGCGCATCCCCGATCAAACTTCGGTGGTGGTGGACAGGAAAGGAACCCACAATCCCATTTGCAAAATGAGAAAAACCTGGATTAAAATCCGGAAAATCGGAAAAAGAAACTTCATTATCTCGTTATCCTTGCTTTTGGGTTTATTAATGGCGGGTTTTTCTGCTATTGTACATATGGTTATTGATAATCATTACGATTTTAGCCTGTTCTATTCTGGTGGCTCCCTGGGCATGTTTGTGGGAGGAACTTTGGGAGGGCTGCTCTTTTCTTATTCGCAATGGGAAATAAATGAGAATAAATTTAAGAAACAGAATGATGGGTAGGTGTAATTATTGAGTTGATAAGCCCCGGCTAAGCTGAATTTAGCTTCGCTGAGCCTGCCTGCCTGAAGCAGTCTGGCAGGCTCGTCCGCTAAGGCGGCCTCGGTTGCAATTCCACTTTGAACATTATTGAATTTGCAATTCAATACATTTCGCCGGTTTCTTCGCCATATTAAAACAAGAAGACCTAACAAGTTGGAAGAAAACTTGTTAGGTCACTTATTTATTCGCTTCTGAACTCATTACTCATAGCCACTTTTCACTTTTCCTCGTAATAGCATACTCTATCGAGACAAGCTACTTTTCACTTTTCACTTTTCATTTTTCACTTTTCCTCGTTATCGCTTCGCGCTCCCGAGGCAAGCACTTTTCATTTTTCATTTTTCACTTTTCATTTTTAACCCGCTTTAAACACCATTGAATTTGCAATTCAATACATTTCGCCGGTTTCTTCGCCATATTAAAACAAGAAGACCTAACAAGTTGGAAGAAAACTTGTTAGGTCACTTATTTATTCGCTTCTGAACTCAGTACTCATAGCCACTTTTCACTTTTCCTCGTAATAGCATACTCTATCGAGACAAGCTACTTTTCACTTTTCACTTTTCACTTTTCACTTTTCATTTTTAACCCGCTTTAAACACCTTTGGATTTGCAATTCAAGGAGTCTGCTGGTTATTAAACCTGTCCGGAGATAAAATAAAATCCATTTGCCAATTTAAGTGAATTGGCATATGGATTTAAAAAATGAGACATTTAATCAACCTTTTGGCTGAAACTTATTTTCTGATAAATTTCCCTGAAATTATCGTTTTTCCCGTCGTTAGCCTGATGATGTACATTCCGGTTGGCAGGTTTTGAATATTGATGTTCGATTGACTGCCTTGCAGTAATTTTCCTTCAGATACTTTGGTCCCAACCATATTGTAAATGACAAATTCTGCCGATTGATTTATTGGAATGCCTTGAAGGGTGATGTAGGTTGAAGCAGGATTCGGGTAAATTCTGAATGTTTCAACCGGCTTTTCCGGTTTTATGCCTAGCGTGTTATTGGGAACTAAAAGCCCGTTTTGCGCAACTTTGAATATAAGACTGTCAATATTGCGCATCAACTGATCAACAGAAGAACCCGGGCCTGCATTTCCCTGTCCGGTGCAATATGCAATATCAACCTCATGAACCTGCCCGGGGGCGAAGGTAAATGGTCCGACTGCACCCAATCCTCTTCTGTCACCTCCAGGGTTTCTCGATTCTTCTTCAGTCCAGAATTTTGTGCCCTGATTATAGCCTCCTTCTGGGAAAACACAATTGCTGCCCCAGTTGAGAGGATCGGAATTTCCGGGAAACATAAAGTTGCATTCAGGTCCAACTGATCCCATGTCAGGATGGCCGTTTCCACCGTACATAAAGCGGGTGCCGTCGTTCCAGATGCCTTTCATAAAGTTGTAATAATTTAATGCTGTCAAATCGGGATATTCAATAATCCAACCGGTGAAATATGGCTGAAAGCTGGAAAAAGTAGTCAATCCCAGGCGCTCATCATCAACAATATCATTCCCGAAATTCAGACCATTAATACTCTCATCACATCCTCCGGCAGGATTGTCGAGTCCGTCAGCAATCTTGTAAGGCCCAGCCAGAAGCGTAACCGATTGTGCCGGCGGATTGTCGCCATACGCAAAATACTGCCCATTGCCGTCAGTTTCTTTGGCATTGTATCCATAATATGAACCTCTTGTAACATCTGAAGCAATAAAGTCATCAGAAGAAAAGCCGATGTCCGGATCGGTAAAGATTCCCAGATAACAATCGCTGTAATTCTCAGTAGATCTGTTGATAAGGTCATAATGCACAAAAACAGTATTGTGTAAGGCAGTATCAGCCGGTGCATCAAATCCGTAAACCATGCCATGAATTTCTATGCCCAGCGGAGGGGCGTAAGCTTCAGTGCGGAGAGTTTCATCATTATACATAAAGAAGATGGTTTGATCACCCCTGATCAGTGGATAGTCGCCATCCAAACAATTGTATAAGCCATCGTTGTTGAGGTCAGTATATGGCGCCAGTTGTGCAGCCTGTCCCAATGCCGGATTGCCGTTGCCCGGCCACAAAAGAATGGCTTCAATTGGCTGATAACCTGGTTGTGAGTAGTTTTGTCTGTGATAATCTATTTCTGCTTTGCTGATTTTCCAGGTTCTTGCAAATTTCAGATAATGAGTGGTGTCGTAAAGGTCGGATAGCGGGCCAGCCTGAAAATCAGGACCTTCATATGTTTGCCCTACTCCTGAATAATGGAGATTACCTGACTGGTCAAGACCTCCCAACAATAGGGTTCCGCCAAAAATGGTATTTGTTTTTGCATCTGCCGGGTATCTGTAATGGGGTTCCCATAACTGAGAAGTACCGGAAAAAGGAGACGGAAGCATCAATTGTCTCGAAAACAAATCTCCGTTTGCATGCACCCCGGCGTTGATATTATTTATCTGAAGAGAATCATAATAAGATTGACTTGTTATGTTAACAAAGATTTTCCCCTGCGCAAGAACATTATACCCATCATCACCCCGCACAAAATAACGGATTTCGTCTGTTCCATTTGCCTGAAAAGCTGGTATATAATTTACAACATCTCCTGTAACTGATACTGAACCTTGTTTTCCGGGGAAATGATTGTTTGAAACAGCAAAAAGTGTAAGAGTGTCCTCTCCATTTCTGATATCATTCAGCAATGGTCTGATCTCAATGGGAATACCAGCGTGTGCTGTAGTATAATCATCCACGGCAACCGGCAGATTTTGGTTTATAGCCAATTGAATATTCACTTTGGTCCATTCGGAAAACGACAGCGGATTATTGGCCTCCATAACCCGGTAGAAAATTGAGTCCTGACCCAGCGCCAATGGCGATGATTGAAAGAGGATTTTATTGTCGGATGTGATGGTTCCATGACTTACATCTTTTATTGCAAGTGCATCTCCGTTGGGGTCATAATCGTTGGCCAGCACATCAATGGTGATGGGCAAAGCGGTGGTCCCGGATGCAAAATCTTCCAGACCCACCGGACAATCAGGATTTTTGCTGACAAAAACCGTAACCGTTGTATTTCCTGTATAAATGGTGTGATCCAGCTTCTCTTTGATGCTGTAAGTGAACTGATCGACTCCGGTAAAAGACAGATGAGGTAAATAAACAAGGTCATCGCCGGCAAGCGTAACAGATCCCTTTGAAGGCTGGGTGAAAGTATTGATTTCAATTGCATCTCCCTGAAGATCTGAATCATTGTCCAAAACAGGAATGCTTAAGGAAATTCCTCCGGTAGCGAAAGCTGTGTCAGGCATGATGACCGGAATGTCGGGATTATCAATAGTTAGAATCCTTACCTGGACGGGTTTGGAAATATAATTTGTAGCGGTATTTATTTCGCGCAGATTATATTTGAAAGTGCTGAGCGGACCAAGGCCGGGCGTAACCGTCACAGAAAGGGAATCCGGATTGATCTGTACCGAACAGTTTACCGGTGATAGAATTTCCTTTATTTTGAATTCGTCGCCATTCAGATCGAAATCGTTGGCAACAAGGTTTATGCTGTGAGGCAGCAACTTCATCAGTTCAAAGGTATCGGCAACTGCTACCGGAATGTCGGGATTATTCAACAGCTTTATTTTAACTACAGTCTGGGCAGAAACAAGCGGTGGAGACTGGTCATCCCTGATGGTGTATCTGAAATAATCTGTACCATAGGAGGGGTGAGATCTGTAACTTATCTTTTCATCAACAATCTCAGCTACGCCAAAATGCGGGTAAACATTATGGATAAAAATCTGATCGCCATCGGGATCGTAATCGTTGGCTTTTACATCGATCATAATCTGAACCTGCTCCATAACTTCCACACTGTCAGTTACAGCAACAGGTGGATTGTTTTGTCCAAAACAGGTAATTACTGAAAATCCAATTAGGAGAAGAGAAAGGAAATGAGATTTCATAGAAGTTAATTTTTGAAGTGTATATATCATCAGGTTTGAGTCAAATAGATTTTATTCAGCGATATTATAAGCAAATATATAGATTATAGATTTGAGTATCTGATATTTTTCAGTTTTTTTTCCGGGAAATCATTTTTTTTGGAATACTTCACCTTCATAAACCCCTCTTGCCAGGATTATTCCGCTTAAAACAACGCCCGGCAATATTCACCGGGCGTTTGCAATATATGATTTACAAATTACTGAATGGATTATTGGTTTATCCCCTCAGCAACAAAAGTTTAAGCATGTTTTGCATGCATCTGAGCCATTTTGTGTCCGATAAAACCCAGTATCACCCAGGGAACAATCGCATCGGCGAAATGGGCGAATATATCCGGCGCTTTGTACCAGATAAAGTTTGAATAAGGTACAAACAGAAATCCGATCATCCCGACAGCCAGAGCAAGGAGTATCCGGTTCATCAGAGTTGGACTCTTTTGTTGCAGGAAAAGCCAGAATAATAAAAATGAAAGTACAAAACAAACCATGATGCCACGGATCATAGGCATGGTCATGCTCATAGAACTCACCTTGTGATAATTGAGGACAGCCCAGGGCTTACCTTCGAAATCTTTCATCGCTGCCTGTTGGTCAGCCATGCTAAGTGATGGGTCAGGCTGCCCAAGGAAGTACATTCCTTCACTAAGCCCTTGATTTTCAAGCATTTTTAAAATGCTATCCTGCGCCGGAGTATAAGCCGATGCTGATTTATGAAAATTGGGCATTGCATAAGACAGAAACTGCCATGCAAAAATGACAATAGCGCCAATTAATGAGAAGAGTAGTTTGTGTTTCATTTATTTGGGTTTTGGTTTAGTCAAAGATAAACAAAAAAAGATGTGAAATGGTTAAGTGAATCCATTGTGAAATTACAACTGCATATTATCTTATGCAGCTGAAAATTAATAAAGGTGCAAGATTGGATTACTCAGGTGGAGTCTATGGCTAACAAGGCTCAGAATAAAATCAGGTTGATGAAACAATATATTTATAGTTGCAGAGTTTTGTAGCTGAACAGTTGATTAAAGACTAAAATTATATCAGACAGCTTTGCCCTGCAATTGTTCATCATTTTTTTTCTTTCATATTGATCAGTTCTTTAAAAAACCATAGCCAATTATATTTTAAATCTATGAAACCCAATCTGATTTCCACATTATTAATAGTGCTGCTGTTCCCATTGTCCCAGCTGAAATGTCAGACAATTTATGTTTCAGACACCATTGAACCCGGCACTGTCTGGAATGCCGATACGGTAAAAGTTATCGGAGACCTCGTTGTACCACAGGGAGTTAAACTTCAGATCAATTCAGGCACGTATGTTGAGTTTCAGGGCTATTTTAAACTTGATATATCAGGCAGTATCAGTGCTTTGGGTGCATTGAATGATACCATTGTTTTTACAAATCACAATACAAATGCTTTTTTTACCGACACCTTGTCTGCAAAAGGTGGTTGGGCAGGCATCCACTTACATAGCAGTTATTCATCCCCGGACAGTTCAATATTTGAATACTGCAAAATTCAGTTTGCCAAAAAGTTTGGTGAATATGCTGGCGACATTATGGGTGGAGCTATCAGGGCTGATAACTATGGCAACCTACTCATCAGGAACAGTGAATTAAGTTCAAATATGGTTATTTGTTATACTAATGGCGTGGAAGGAGCTGCCGGAGGTGCCATTTATTGTAAAAATGTAAATCAGGTCCGCATAGAAAATAACATCTTTCTGAATAACAGATCATTTGATGTAGGGGGCGCAATTTGTATCAACCCAGGGTGCCATACCCGAATCGATAACAATACCTTTAAAGGAAATGCAGCAATGTGGTGGAAAATCAGTGGTGGATGGATTTGCATAGGAGGATCCGGGGGAGCCATCAGTACTTTTGATGCCTTTGCCTATAGCCCGACCATAAGCAACAATTACTGTTTCAACAATCAATCTATATCCGGAATTATATACACAAGTAATCCGGAGGCTATGGTCTATAACAATGTAATTTGCAATAATTACGGCGTCGGATTTTTTGACGGACATCAGGGATCAGTTACACGGATATTTAACAATACCATTGTGAACAACTATTCCTTAAGCGGAGGAATTGAGATTTTTTCCAGGGCGCGTATCTATAACAATATATGCTGGGGAAATGAGCGTTACCCTGGCCAGATCAGTGATCAGATTCATTTACAGAACGCAAACCTGGGTTATCAACTCTTCAATAATTGCGTTGAGTACGGCAATGGCGGGACAAATTCAATTTATGAATATCCGGAATTTATTTCACCGACTCCTGGAGCAGGATTACAGTATGATGGTTCAGAAGCCGACTGGAATCTATCTGATTTTTCTCCCTGTGTGAATCATGGGACAGCCGATACAGCCGGACTTCATATCCCAGCCATGGACATTTTGGGTAACCCAAGAATAATAGGGACTTCTATAGAAATGGGCGCTTACGAAAATATAAATATCATTACCAATATTGCGGTCAACAGCAGAGACACTGAAAGTTCAGGGGTCTTTCCGAACCCCGGACACTCAAGCCTTTTTGTTTTTACAGATATTCCGAATTCCGGATTCCAATTGTTTGATGTTTCCGGCTCTCTTGTAATAAACCAGACGATTATTGGAAATGAGCTTAGCCTGGATGTCGGATCGCTGGAGCCGGGAACTTACATCTATCGGATCATTTCAGCAGCCAATGGAAACACAGCAAAAACCGGTAAATGGATGAAAATCTTCTAAATCTTTTTTTTTATAAAGTTTGGATAAGGTTAAAAGTCTTCTGTCCGGTCAAGCAATATACACTTGTTGAGATCGATAGAAATATTTTTCACCACTCTGTTTAATCTTCTTTCCGGGTAATTGTTGCAATCGTAGGTTTCCTTTATTTTCTTGAGTTCGATTAACATTTTCTCCTGTCTGAAAAAATAAGAATAGGAATATTTATCACAAACTGAATCAGAAGCAGGTGTAAACCATTTATCCATGTGTATTATTCTAAATGAACGGATATCGTCCCACGCAGCAACCCAGAAATATCCACTATTATCGCCTTGATCTCCCCATGATGCTGTTCCTGTAATAAGATATTTGCCTTTCGCAAGATTAAAAACACTATCAACTCTGGCATAGTTGGGGATAAATCCATCAAGCAAACAAATCAATCTGTATTTTCCTTCTGTCAGTTTCCAGATTGTAAAACCGGTCTGACCGGATTCACTTTCCATATGAATAGGCGAAACAAGTGTATCAGAGAACATAAATTCAAGGTTTCGGTTGGCATAATACATTCTATATTTTGAAAAGAACGGTATTGAACACCATGGATCCTGAAAGGCATACTTTTCAATTTGATAGCCATTAGAACTTTTTTCATATGGAATATAAACCAGTAGTTTATCCAAATCAGCCGTGTCAATTTCAAGGCCTTGATTACCAACAGGCAAAATTATTATGGTGTCAGATTCCATCTCCGGATTTCCATAAGTGATTGAATCTGATGCTAATGTATCAGTGCTACCTGGTTCATTGACTAATTCATTATTGATGGTATGTTTGCATGAGAAGCCAGCAAGCAGTATGAGTAATATTAGAATAAGTTTTTTTGTTATCATAATTTGTTTCGGCCTTCGCTGGACATGAGCCATCCCGTGAAATCGGTTAGGATAATTATTTCCCGATACAGAACTTCCCGAATATATTCCCCAGCAGCTCTTCTGATGTGACTTCGCCGGTAATTGTTCCCAGGTGGTGCAATGCCTGACGGATATCGATGGCAATCAGATCGGAGGGGACATTTTCGGCAAAACCTTTTTCGATGCTTTCAATGCTCTGTCCGGCACGGGTAAGGGCATCAAAATGACGGAGACTATAAACTATGGTCTGATCGCCGGTTTCGCCGTAGTGGGCGGATGATAGCAGGCGATCGGTGATCAGGTTGATGTTTTCGTTGCGCTTTGCTGAAATAAACAGGGTATCAAGTTCTACCAGCTTTTTAAAGGAATGCGGCGATTCCATCAGCATATCGGTTTTGTTGGCAATCGGAATAATCTGTTTCTCAGAATCTTCAAGCAGAACGCGGATTTCAGCTATGGCATCATCAATTTCCTGCTCGCTTGCGGTTGTAATATCAAAAACATAAAGTACAACTGAAGCCTGATTCATTTTTTCGTAAGTGCGCTCAATGCCAATGTTTTCGATGGTATCTTCGGTATGACGCAGACCGGCGGTATCAATAAATCTGAAAGTAACGCCCTGAATGCTGATGGTATCTTCAATGGCATCACGTGTGGTTCCCGGGATTTCTGATACGATTGCCCGTTCTTCATTCAGCAGCGCATTCAGCAAGGTTGATTTGCCGACATTGGTTTTCCCGGCAATGGCTACAGGAATACCATGTTTCATCACATTTCCGAGCGAGAAAGATGATTTCAGGCTTTCAATTTCAGTCTTAATGGTTTCCAATAGTTTAAAAAGAGCGGTACGGTCAGCAAATTCTACATCTTCTTCAGCAAAATCCAGTTCAAGTTCGATGAGTGATGCAAAATCGACCAGCTTAGCCCTGAGGTCTCCGATTTTTATGGAGAATCCTCCGCGCATCTGACTGATAGCCAGACGATGTGAAGCTTCGGAGTTGGATGCAATCAGATCTGCCACCGCTTCAGCCTGCGATAAATCGAAACGACCATTCATAAATGCCCTCATGGTAAATTCACCAGGTTCGGCAAGCCTTGCTCCGGCTGAAAGCAATAGCTCTAGTATTTTCTGTTGGATAAAAACAGAACCGTGACAGGAAATTTCAACCACATCCTCTCCGGTATAGGAGTGAGGATTCCTGAAAACGGTCACAAGCACTTCGTCAATCAGGTTTCCATTATGCTCAATGCCCCCGAATGTTGCTTTGTGAGATTCAATTTCTTCAAGCAAAGTTGCTGTTCGTTTGGGCTTGAAAATGGTTGATGTAAAATCAACAGCCTGACTGCCAGATAGTCTGATAAGAGCAATAGCACCTGATCCTGCAGGGGTGGAAAGTGCGCAAATGGTATCTACGGAAGAGAGAAAATCTATGTTCATGGCGTAAGTTTTTTTTCAGTACTTTTAATCCCTCAAATTAATGCAGAAATATACGCAATTTCTGCTTCAGTAATGAACAAAATTAGATAATTTTCATTCTTAGGAGTGACAATTTCGTTTTAAACACAGTAAACAAGCATTTATGAGTATTCTGGTTAACAAAGATTCCAAAGTAATTGTGCAAGGATTCACCGGCACAGAAGGTACATTTCACGCGACTCAGATGATAGAATACGGCACCCAGGTAGTGGGTGGTGTAACTCCCGGCAAAGGGGGCAGATTCCATTTGGGAAAGCCGGTTTTTAACACAGTTTCAGATGCTGTTGTTTCAACAGGCGCCGATGTTTCTATAATTTTTGTACCACCTGCATTCGCAGCCGATGCAATTATGGAAGCTGCTGACGGCGGAATTAAGGTGATTGTTTGCATCACCGAAGGCATTCCTGTTAAGGACATGATGATGGCCAAAGAATATATCAAAGAGCGCGATTGCCGTTTGATTGGCCCGAATTGTCCGGGTATTATTACGCCCGGAGAAGCCAAAATCGGTATTATGCCTGGCTTCATCCATCAAAGAGGTGTGGTTGGAATTGTCAGCCGCTCAGGCACCCTTACCTATGAGGCAGTTGATCAGTTGACCAAAGCCGGTTTAGGACAAACAACAGCCATTGGAATTGGTGGTGATCCCATCAATGGAACTTCAACCCGCGATGCTGTTGAGCTGTTTATGAACGATCCCGAAACCAAAGGAATTGTGATGATCGGCGAAATTGGTGGTGGTATGGAAGCCGAAGCCGGTTACTGGATCAAAGAACATGGCACAAAGCCCGTAGTTAGTTTTATTGCCGGCGCAACAGCTCCCAAAGGACGTACAATGGGCCATGCAGGTGCGATTGTGGGTGGTAAAGATGATACTGCTGAAGCCAAAAAGGCTATCCTTCGCGAATGTGGCGTTCATGTGGTGGATTCTCCCGCTGATTTAGGTTCAAAAATGCTTGAGCTTCTCAAAAAGTAAATAGCTGAAAAATGAAATAAAAAGCCGGTTCTGATAAAGAATCGGCTTTTTTGGAAATTATTTTTCTTCAATACTGTTTTTATCAGTAAATTACCTCCTTCTCTCTTCAGGAAGCTGAAACTCATAAGCCCCGATATCCGGTGCCTCATCAGAAATGCGTGAATTTCCATCAATATCCTTCGAAAGATCCAGAAATGCACCCTGATGAACAATCAGGTTTCCTTTGTTAATTGCAGAAGATAAAGTGCTGTCAGGCTGGAATTGTGCCATCATAGGGTCTTTAAACCATGGATTCTGATTCTTTATACTACCGGGAAATTTCTCCTGATCCGAAATATTGCGTTCGGTTTTCAGCAGGCAATGATCGAATCGGTAGTTTAAAATACCGCCGGAACTGTGCTGATCGATGGTAATTTCTTCGTTTTTTTCTCCGTAAATAACACAGTTTCCGAAATATGCCATTTCAAGCGGGCGCAGTTGAACATTATTGTCCGCATCAAAATAATAGTTATTCAATTCAATTGCAGCACCGCGACGAAAGGATTTATTCCAGAAATTACCGATGGTGCAATGACGGAAGTCATATTTCCCGCCAAGGGTAAGTGCCACAGAACGGTTGCCGCAGTTCCCGATAACACAGTTCGCAACCTCCAGATGAGTTCCCTGACCAAGGATGCCGGTCTGACTCATATTATAAATGAGCGAATTACTGATACGTAGCGTTGGGTTTGGCGAATTTCCGGTGGTGTCGGCATGTATGCCTACCTCGCCATTGCGGATGATTGCATAATTGATTTCGTTGTTGATACTTCCCGCATACAGCCAGATTCTTCCCCATTGTCCTGCAATGTTCTGATAATAAGGTTCCAACCTGTCGCCCTGGAAAATTACAGGGTTCTCTTTTGTTCCATTTACTTTCAGTGTAGCATCGGTGTAAACCAGTAAAATGGAACCACTGTGAAAATGTATTTTGCTGCCGGCTTCAATGGTGAGGGTGAAAAGTGAGTCAACAGCCAGAAAGCCATAAACAACATGAGGTTTGTCGGCAGTAAATACATAATCGCTGCCGATGATGCCATTTCGGTAAAAATAAGCATCCTGTCCCCAGGCCACCAGTTTCACATCCTGAATGTTTCCATTGGTGCTAAATACAATGCTGTCCTGCTGAATCAGCGGATTGTTGGCCTGGTTGGGATCAATGGTGACTTTCACAAAAACAAAAGCAGAGTCTTTGGCAGCAATTTCCAGATCATTAATTTCGGTAGCAGCAATTCCATCAACATTGATGCGGAATGGAGAACTTTCACCTCTGGCTAGTCTGATAGAACTGATGTTGATCCTTTCCTTTGAAGGATTATAGATCATAAAAACCCTGGAAGACGAACCAATGGTTGAAAATACGGTATCAAAAAGTACGGTATCGGTTGAAAAGCTTAATCTGGTATCCGGGCTGGTGTCGAATTTATCCTCTTTCCGGCATGAAATAAATATCAGAAACAGCAATAAAACTACCATTCCGCTTTGAAGAAATTTTGAGGGTAATTGCATAGGAGTTATGTAAGGCCACAAAGTTAGTTAATCGTTATGTATTTACGGATTTAATCCCTGATTATTGCAGCCATTCACAAAAAAAACACCGGGTTTGGCAGCCAAATGCTGATTTGACTGTCTCCCGGTGTAAATTTTACAATATGGTTATTGGTCAGAAATAATCTGTTCTGTCCTTCCTGTTTAATGCTTTTAACGCTTTCACGGAAAAGATCGGGAGCATTATCGGGCTTTGACCAGAATCTGCCTATGCGGTTTATCTCCGGAAATGACAGAAACAATGTAAGTTCCTGATGGCAGCTCCGAAATATCAATAGTCCTGATCTTACTGGTTGTCAATGGTGTATCCATCACAATGCGACCATCCATTTGAGCAATTGTCAATTGGACTTCTTTACCAATGTTGTTATCAAAACTGATATTTATGGTTTGCTGCGCAGGGTTTGGAAATAGTTGGAAACTGCCTGCAGGGATATTGTTTACTGAAACCGTTGAAGCATCCTGGGTAACAGTTACTGTTTGTGGCGGAAGTCCATCAACAGTAATAACCAGCTCAGCCACACGGACTTCGTAGGTTTCGTTCTCAGCATAGTCAGCAATCAGTTCCGCATTTCCAGTGCCTTCGGTGTTTGTTACGCACCAGTCCGAATTGCTTTGAGCAGTCCAGTTGGTATTTGAAGTTACCATAAAAACAACTGACCCGGCCATTGGCGAAACATTATGATTGGGTGGATCTACTGACAGTGTTGCAGCAGCTCCTTCCTGTGTCACTGTTACGGTTTGGTTGGCTGCACCTGATGCAATAACGGTTATTGTCGCCACACGCGATGTAACAGAAGTATTTTCAGCGTAATTTGCGGTTATGTTTCCATTGCCTGATCCACTTGAAGTGACTGTACACCAGGTTTGATTGCTGGATGCTGTCCAGTTTGAATTGGAGGTAACCGTAAACATGGTACTACCGGCCGTTGCTGCGACATTCTGATTAGAAGGCGCAACAGATAATGTGGCAGCAGCTCCTGCCTGCGTTACTGTAACCGTTTGAGATGGAAGACCTGAGACACTTACTGTAATAGTTGCAACACGCGTTGTAGTTGCAGGATTCGCAGTGTAATTTGCGGTTATTGTCCCGTTTCCGGTACCTGAAGGTGTTACTGTGCACCAGGGCTGATTGCTGGTTGCTGTCCAGCTTGAATTGGAAGTAACTGTGAACATTGTACTTCCGGCCATTGCAGATACATTCTGATTTGAAGGACTAACAGAAAGTGTAGAACCTGCTGATACGGAAAACGAGCCAACCATTCCCATGCCTGCATGAGGTGTACAAACATAATTATAGCTGCCGGCAACTGTAACAGTGTATTCGAAAGTTGGCGAACCACTGGTTATAGGGCTGTCCCATGCTGCTGCTCCAGCCGGAATGGTTGTGGACGTGGTTGTGTGCACACCGCTGACCCAAACCCATCGAATTACATCTCCGATTTGCACATTGTTTATGTTGGATGGGCTGAAAAAATTGTTCTGTACATTTACAATATGCACAGCAGACCAGGTTGTAAATGGCAGCATAAATACCATAAACAGAGCCATAAATACGTTTGAGCGTAGTATCTTTTTCATAATTAAAGTTTTAGGTGAATGATGGATTGATTATGCAGTAATCTATATATAAACAACCATAGATATAAAATGGTTTAAGGAAAATGTGAAGTTGAAGTGACAATTAATCGATCGAAAGAGTGATAAGACTAAAACTAAAGCATTGCTGATAATCCGAATGAATTATGTGTTTCTTTTATTCCGCATGTCAGTGTTTAATGCTGTGCCGGAGGAGCAAACATTAATTGAGGCAACAGTGCTTTATTTATCTGAACTGATTTATTTTTTATACACTTTTTTATGTATTTCATTGATAACATCTTCAATGGGATCAGGCATAACCGGCCTGTTGCTCATTAAAAGCATTTTAACGGCATTTTTGGCAGGATTGTAAGCTGGTTGTTGATATTCTTCATCAATAATGTCAAATCCTGAACGCTGGTAAAATGCAAGTCTGCTTGTTGAAACAGCATCAGTTGCAGGAGGAGTTTCCAGAACAACCGCTTGATCCTGATTAGTAGCAATCATATTAATGACCGTTTCACCTATTTTCCGGTTTCTGAATTGCTCCGTAACTGCCATGTGTTCAACAAAAATGAAACTGCTAAGCTGCCATATTGCGACCAAACCTACCGGTTTATCATACAACATTATCATTAACAACTTGAAAGCCGGATTATCCATCTGGGCTACCAAATCAGCAGCTTCGCGCCTTTCGTCAGGCTGAAATGCTCTGTAATACAGTAGTTTAACCTCTGAAAAACCCGGGTAATCCTGAGTGTCAATCTGTTTTAATGAAATGATTCCGTTTGTAATTTCCATTTATTCGTGTTGCTATTTTATTCTTTCAATTTCAGCTGCCTGTTTCAGAAGGCTGATAATTATCTGCTGCTCAATGTCTTCGACGGTATTAAAGTGAAGAGTCCGAATCTTTTTTCGTTCCCTGCAATCAGCAATCCATCGTTATCTTCAAACCGGTTTTCGTAATAAAACCCCGAAAAAACTCCTTTTTGACTCCTCTCCGGGGTATTTTGGAGGGCCAAATATAGTAAATTCGCTTGTTCATCGGGAAGAAAGGTAGGATATAAGCCATCTTTTCTTTTATGTTCGGTATGGAGTCGAGGCCTATATTTCTCAATAGCAGTACTTTAACCTTCTTTCCGCGATCTAAGTGGTTGATCAGTTCCGCAGAATTGAAAAATGAGTCATTCGCTGGAACTTTCAGGTTCTTGTTTTAATGATAAGTTTGATGACTGATGAATCTGTTCAGAGGTAATTAAGCGATAAATTATCTCAGATTTTACCTTTTTTCAGGGCAGGAACCCCCGTTTTCAGCCATTCCGGAGCAGGAGCATCTTGCAGATAATGATCAAAAAACTGCATCATTCTTATGTCGAGATCCATCATATTGGCTCGTTGTTTCAGGTTATGCTCATCATTGTTGTAATTGAGCATCCATACAGGTTTTTGAAGCCTTCTCATGGCAGTAAATAATTCAATGCCCTGATACCACGGTACCGCACCATCGCCATCGTTTGACATGATAAGCAAAGGTGTTTCTATTTTATCCACCCTGAAAAGAGGAGAGTTCTCAATATATAAATCGGGTCTTTCCCAAAGATTGGCACCAATCCTGCTCTGTCCCGATTCATATTGAAATTGTCGTACCATACCTGATTCCCATCGTATTCCGCCATATGCACTCGTCATATTGCTAACCGGAGCTCCGGCCATGGCAGCATTGAATAAGTTGGTCCTGGTAATGAGCCATGCAACCTGATATCCACCCCAACTCTGCCCCTGAATTCCGATTCTGTTTTTGTCGATAAATCCTTCCGATATCAAAGATAAAGTTCCACTAACAACCGACTCGTAAGAGCTCTGTCCGGGGTAACCATCGGTGTAATTTATGTCTGGAATAAAGACAACGTATCCGTTGCTTACACAATAGGTCGGACTTATGATGCTGCGCGATGGGCGGGGTGCATAGTGCTGATGAAGCTGATCGGTGTATTTTTCGTAAAAATAAACCAGCATCGGATATTGTTTTGTTTGGTCAAAACCCTCCGGTTTGTAAAGCAATCCCTGCAAGGAATCACCCTCAGTGCTGATCCAGTCATAGAGTTCAACGCTTCCCCATAAATAATCTGCCTGTTGAGGATTGGCTGTTGATATTTTTTGAGGTTCTGTAAAACTCATATCAGCTAACCAAAGATCGGGGAAAGTACTGAAGTCGGACCGGGTAAACAAAACCATATTGCTTTCTTTCGATTTTATTGGAGTGCCGAACTTTGCATCATCTTCAAGCAATAGCTTAGGATCAATTGATTCCCGCACCAGAAAATATCCCGATTTTTTAGTTTTTTTATTGAATGAGGATACCAGAAATGCTGATTGCTCATCTCCGACGTAAGGAACCTCTGAGTTAATTTTGATGTTGCGAAATGTGGTTGTTGTGGATCTTCCTTTGCCCATGGTGATGTTGATGGGTTTTGTTTTCCCGTCGGGTGAAAGTCCCCACATATCGAATTTGTCATAAACCACAAATAGCTTATCGTCAAGGGTCCAGCCCGCGCTACCTTCCGGACCAGGAATTCCCGGCACATCATGCGATTCATCATAAAATGCAATGCCCGTAACTTTATGTTTTGTAGTTTTCTTGTCACGGATTGTCATTGAACACCAAAGGCTGTCGCCGGATGAATACCATGCCAGATAATTCCCGTCATTACTCAGCGAAACCGGACCGTCATGCTGCTGAAGAAGTAATTCTTTTGATCCGTTTAAATTGTTGATGAGGTAAATGTCTCTGTACCTTTTTCCCGACCATGATTGCTGCAGCAGATAAGGTTCATCGGCAAACCCAAGAGCCATTTTCCCATCGCCTCTGAAACCAGGACTCACCGATTGAATGTTCTCATCTGCAAGAACAATCAATTCATTTTTTTGGGTGTGAAAAACGGAAAGCAGGGTCTTTTTCCTGTCTTCTTCGAGTTGTTTAAGTTGCTGTGTCTGAAGTCTCTGGTCGCGGTAATGCCATATGTCAACTTTTGCTTTTTCATCGTCGGTTAATGTATCTTTTGGCTGAGGGCGAGGGGTTGGAGCTATTCCGAAATAGAGTTTGCTTCCATCATGCGAAAAATAAACTTTGCCATGTTCGCCGGGGCTATTGCCTTCAGGGAGCTTCATATCGGAAGTGTCTGCGATAATTCTTCCGTTTTCTTTGTTAAAGTAATGCAAACTGTACCTTTTTGCATCAATGGTATCACTGCTGTGCATAAAAGCAAATTGTTCCCCGCTTCGGTGAATGTTCAGATTTTTGATCACTCCCGGTTTGCTGAAAACCATCTTCTCCTGATTTTTTGAAACATCATAATGCCAGACCGAACTAAGCTTCAGACTGTCATCGCCGGAAATTACAAAAACCAGACTTTTGCCGTTTTCTGAAAGCTCCGCGAGTGTAACCCTTTCGCGCTGAAATGTAAAGTTTGTTTGTGGATTTATAAGATTAAGCGTCAATAACTCTGTTTTATCTTTTTTTGATCCGGACTTTTCTTTATTTGCCGGCTTTTTCTCAGAAGCAGAAGTATCGCTGACAGCAGTATCGGCTTTGGGAGTTTCAGGTTTTAGCATTGCAAGCAGAATTTTCCCGGATTCTGATGGAACAGCAAAAGATTTCAAACCGACAAACTTGAGTAATTTTCCGCTTGCTGTCATCACACCCAAAGAATCCAATGGCAAATCCTCTTTTTTCTTGCCATCTAGTTTTGCTTTTCTGATGGATTGAAGTGGAGCTTTGATTTTAAAGGCAGCAAATGATTCATCTGCAGAAATCAGCGCACCGTATGCCCTTGGAATTGTGTCTTTCTGTTTTGTAATAAGGTTTCTTAAGATCAGGGAGCCATCGCCATATTGAGGGTTTATCTCATAGTGAATAATCTGGCCATTTTGTGATACTCCGGGGTTGTTGATGGCTTTCCATGAATCATACACTCCCTGATGTAACGGTATTTTCTGCTGACCATAAACCAGAATTGAATTTGAAAGTGCAAGAATAATAAGTAAGCTAAAAAAGTGCATTTTGTGGAAACTATTCATAATTTGTTTTTTAAAGGGCTAAAATTATAGGAAATCTTAAGAAAAATAACGAACGGCATGAGATTAATAATGTCAGTTTAAAATTTGCAAAATGAAAATTAAAATTATATTCCGAAAAAATGAATTTAATGATGCTGTAGTCAGCAGTTTAGCATTGAACATTTATAACTGGTCTTTGTTGACTGTCAGGTTTTTTGAATATTTTCACTTTTTTTATTTGCTTTGTTCCCAATGTTTGTTGATCTTTGTTTATGTTGTAATTTTGCAACCGGAAAATTAATCGGATAAAGTACAATTTTGCTGCTATGAGTTACATATCTTTCGAAAAAAAACAACTGGTAAATCTTGAGTACAGTTTACCCAAAGAGCTTCTGCGCACCAGCCGCGAAGGAGCTTATGCAAGTACAACCATAATCAACTGTAATACACGAAAATATCATGGTCTTCTGGTTGTTCCGCAACCAGCGATGGATAGTGGCAATCATGTTTTACTTTCGGCATTTGACGAGACCCTGATTCAACACAATGCAGAATTTAATCTTGGAATACGAAAATACAAAGGTGAAACCTATCAGCCGAAAGGTCACAAATATCTCAAGGATCTTACCAATGAACCAATTCCACGATTGACCTATGCTGTTGGAGGTATTGTTTTTACCAAAGAGATGCTTTTCTCTCACAAAGATGGACGAACTATCATAAAATATACTTTGGTCAGTGCCAATTCGCCCACTACCATTAAATTCAGGCCATTTCTTGCGTTCCGCAACAGTCATGCGCTGTGTAAAGCCAATTATGATGTTGATACCAGCTATGAGCAAATTAATAATGGCATCCGTCTTCGCATGTATAAAGGTTATTCGCACCTTCATCTTCAGTTTTCGAAGGAGCCGGAATATGTTCATGTGCCGGATTGGTATTACAACATAGAATACATTCGCGAAAAAGCGCGGGGTTATGATTGCTATGAAGATCTTTATGTGCCAGGATATTTTGAAATGCCTATCGCTAAAGGTGAAAGCATCTATTTTTCTGCCGGTACGGAACCAGTAAATCCGGAAAATCTCAAAAAGTTATTTCAATCTGAGATAGCAAGACGAATTCCTCGCGAAAGCTTTGAGAATTGCCTGGTAAATTCTGCCCAGCAATTTATTGTAAAGATGGGTAAACGTTATGAAGTCATTGCCGGATATCCATGGTTTGGCAGGTGGGGCCGTGATACTTTTATTTCTTTGCCCGGACTGGCAATGGTTACCGGAGAAATAAAACAGGCAAAAGCTGCCATTGACTCTTTGCTGCCCGAAATGCGGGGACCGCTATTCCCAAATAAAGGGGTAGGAGATAATGCATATTTCAATTCGGCCGATACTCCGTTATGGTTTTTCTGGACACTTCAACAATACAGTCTTTTTGGAGGTGGAAAATCTAAAATATGGAAAGAGTACGGAAAATACATGAAAACCATTCTCAAAGGTTACAGAGATGGTGCTTCTTTTAATATTAAACTTCACGACAACGGACTGATTTATGCAGGTGAAACAGGGATACCCCTTACCTGGATGGATGCAATGGTTGAAGGAAAGCCGGTAACTCCCCGCACTGGCTTTGCCGTTGAAATTAATGCACTCTGGTACAATGCTGTTATGTTTGCCCTTCAGCTTGCCGGAGAAAATGATGATAAAGATTTTGTGGACAAATGGAAACCCATTGCTGCTGCATTCCCGGCTGCGTTTATTGAAAATTTCTGGGACGAGGCACGCGGTTATCTTGCTGATTATACGCATAATGATTATAAAGATTTTTCAGTAAGACCCAATCAGGTGTTTGCTACCTCTCTGCCATTTTCTCCCCTTGATGAAGATAAGCGAGTAAGAATACTTGAGAGAATTAAATCTGAATTACTTACTCCAAGGGGCTTGCGATCACTGGCTCCGAAAAATGTACTTTATAAAGGCATTTACAGTGGAACCCAAACGGAGCGCGATCTGGCATATCATCAGGGTACTGCATACCCTTGGTTGTTAGGACATTTTGTTGAAGGTTACCTGAAAATTCACGGAAAGTCAGGGCTGAGTCTGGTTACTTCTCTATACCGGGGTTTTGAAGACGTTATGATGGAGCATGGAATTGGTACCATTTCAGAGGTTTATGACGGAGATCCTCCCCACAAACCAGGAGGAGCAATTTCACAGGCATGGAATGTTGCTGAGTTGCTTCGGATAAATTGGTTAATCAGGAATTACTCATCAAAAAAATAAACATCACAAAGATTAAAAACTTAAAAAGCTGCAATATATGAAAGTACTGATGTTTGGATGGGAGTTTCCGCCCCATATTACCGGAGGCTTGGGGACAGCATGTTTCGGAATGACAAAAGGTTTACTGAAAAATGATGTTGATGTCATCTTTGTAGTGCCCAAAGCATACGGCGACGAGAGTGAAGAAGCTGTAAGGCTTGTTAATGCAAGCGATGTTAGCATTGATATCAGAAAAACCGAACAAACCGAATTCTGGAGAAACATCACATACCTCGAAGTAAATTCAAGTCTTGTGCCTTATATCGGGCCCGAGGCTTTCGATAACCTGATGGAATCGAATGAGAAAGTCACAACCCTGAACGAAGAATCAGTTTTTAATGCCCGTTATGTTTTCTCCGGAAAATATGGCGAAAACCTTCTGCAGGAAGTTGCACGCTATGCATTGGTAGGGGCGCAGATTGCAAAGGATTCTGATTTTGATCTTATTCATGCCCACGACTGGCTTACATACTCTGCCGGAGTCGCTGCCAAGCAAGCTACCGGTAAACCACTGGTTGTTCATATGCACGCCACCGAGTTTGACCGCTCTGGCGAAAACGTTAACCAACGGGTTTATGATATTGAACGTGCCGGTATGATGGCCGCTGACCGGGTTATTACTGTCAGCAATCTTACCCGTAATATTGTTATTGACAGGTACGGAATTGATCCCGCAAAGGTAATAACCGTGCACAATGCAGTGGAACCGGTCGAGAAGCTCGATGCCAGGATAACAGAAAAACATGTACCGGAAAAGATAGTAACTTTTCTGGGCAGGGTTACTTTCCAGAAAGGTCCTGAATATTTTATTGAAGCAGCGTACAAGGTGCTGCAACGAGATCAGAATGTCCGTTTCGTTATGGCCGGCACAGGCGACTTGCTTGAAAAAATGATACGCCGTGTCGCTCAGCTCAAAATTTCAACAAAATTTCATTTCACGGGATTTCTGAGAGGTGATAGTGTTGATAAAATGTTTGCAATGAGCGATGTATATGTGATGCCCTCAGTTTCCGAACCATTCGGCATTTCTCCGCTTGAAGCCATGCGGTCAAATGTTCCAGTGGTTATCTCAAAACAATCAGGAGTTGCGGAAATCCTCCATCATGCGCTAAAAGTCGATTTCTGGGATATTGATGCAATGGCTGATGCAATCTACGGATTGCTTCAATACAAGAGCCTTCCTGAAATGTTCTCAAAATACGGTGCTCTGGAAGTAGATAACCTTAAGTGGGAAAATGCTGCCAGACACATCAAAGCGGTTTACGAACAGGTCTATCAAGAATAATATTTTTAATGCTTTAAATTCCTTTATTATGAGGTCAATTTGCTTATACTTTCAGGTACATCAGCCCTCCCGTCTGAGAACTTACCGTTTTTTCGATATTGGTGTTGATCACCACTATTATGATGATTATCAGAACAAAACCATTGTGCGAAGAGTGGCTGAAAAGTCATACCTGCCAATGAACAAGCTTTTGCTTGATCTGATTAAAGAATACGGGGCAACTTTTAAAGTTACATTCTCTATCTCTGGCATTGCACTTGATCAACTAAGTCAGTATGCACCTGAGGTAATCGAAAGCTTTAAAAAGCTGGCCAAAACCGGTAATGTTGAGTTTCTGGCTGAAACTTATGCTCACTCTCTGGTATCGCTGAAAGACCCTGAAGAGTTTCGGAGTCAGGTTATGATGCACTCCGATCGTATCGAAGCATTGTTCGGAAAACGCCCGACTTCATTCAGAAATACAGAGCTTATATATTCTGATTATATCGGAGAACAGGTTCATAATATGGGCTTTAACATAATGCTTACTGAAGGCGCAAGACATATTCTGGGATGGAAGAGCCCAAACTTTATGTATTGCAATGCAGCCAGCCCAAAGTTAAAGTTATTGCTCCGGAATTACCAGTTAAGTGATGATATCGGATTCCGTTTTTCAAACCATAGTTGGATTGAATGGCCATTGACCGCTGAAAAATTCGCATCCTGGATAAATGCTTACGACAAAAATCAGCAGGTGTTAAATATTTTCCTTGACTATGAAACTTTCGGAGAGCATCAATGGGCAGAAACCGGAATTTTTGAATTTATGAAAGCTATGCCTAAACAAGTATTTGCTTTAACTGATTATACATTTGACACACCTTCCGGAATTGCAGGGAAAGTTCAACCTGTTTCAGCTGTCTCGGTTCCGGTTCCCATTTCATGGGCCGACGAAGAACGCGATCTGACCGCCTGGCTGGGCAATGAAATGCAGGATGAAGCTTTTGAGTCAATCTATAAATTGATCCCGCAAATGAAAGGATGTGAGGATCCTGAACTTATTAAGGATTGGTTATATCTGCAAACCTCTGACCATTTCTATTACATGTGCACCAAATGGTTCTCCGATGGCGCAGTTCATAATTATTTTAATCCTTATAGCTCTCCCTATGAGGCATTTATAAACTACATGAATGCTTTGTCTGATTTCATCAGAAGGGTTGAATCCTCTCAGATAAAACCAGAGCCAATTCCCGAATATAGTATTCCTGATCCGAAAGCCCTGGCAATAAAATCGAAACAAGCATATAAAGATGCCGAGGATACTGAAAACATTGAGGATATTGAGATTCTTCTTAGTCTCTCTAAAGCCAGACTCAAAGAATTTTTAGCATCTGTTGATGCCAAAACGCTGGCTTATTCTATGTACGATCGCTCTGAGGATGAGATTAAAAAACTGATAAAAAAACTTCCCGATAGTTTTAAGGAAGAGCTTGCAGCAGTAAGGGCTCAGATTAAAAAGCCACGTAAATCTACCCTTGACACTTACAAAAACAAGATGACTGAAATGCTGAAGTCGCTGTTTTAATCCGTATTTTTGCACCGCCGAATTCCGACATGAAATCTGGCAGTTTTGTAACGAACTGCTTATCAGATATTCATGTTCGGAGATATGTTAAACGGCGAAAATTAAACCTACACAATAAACATGACCGAAAAGAAAAACCTAAGGCCGGATTATATTTTTGAAACAAGTTGGGAAATCTGTAATAAAGTTGGAGGTATTTATACGGTTGTTTCAACCAAAGCTCCGGGAATACAGAAAGAATACGAAGACAATTACATACTCATTGGCCCTGATGTATGGAAAGAAACCGATCAAAATCCAGATTTTATTGAGGATAGGTATATTTACAAATCATGGCGTGAATTTGCTGAATCGCGCGGATTGCACATTCGCATAGGCAGGTGGAACATAAAAAGCCGCCCGATTGTGGTTCTTGTAGATTTTACTCCGTATTTTCATCAGAAAGATGTGATCTTCGCTAAATTCTGGGAATCATATAAGCTTGACTCAATTTCCGGTCAATGGGATTATGTGGAACCTGCATTATTTGGTTACGCTGCAGCCAGAGTGATAGAGAATTTTTATGAGTTCAATATCTCTGCGCACGATAAACTGGTGGCCATTTTTCATGAATGGATGACAGCTACCGGAGTGCTTCAATTACGAGAGAATGTGCCGCAGATCGGCTGCATCTTTACTACCCATGCCACTGTTCTTGGTCGTTCAATTGCCGGGAATAATCTTCCGCTCTACAGCGAATTCGATAATTACCCGGGCGAAACTACAGCCCGAAGATTTGACGTGGTTTCGAAATTTTCGCTTGAAAGAGCTGCTGCCCGTGTCAGCGATGTGTTTACAACAGTAAGTGAAATTACTGCCGAAGAATGCAAGCATTTTCTGGGGCGCCAGGTTGATGTAGTTACCCCCAATGGATTTGATGATGGATTTGTACCTCCTCAGGCTGAGTTTGCCAACCGTCGCGAAATAGCCCGTATTAAAATAATGCAGGTCAGCCGGGCATTGTTCAATTCCGATCTGCCCGAGGACAGCCTTCTTGTGATCAACAGCGGTCGTTACGAGTTCCGGAACAAAGGAATCGACCTGTATATTGATGCACTGGCACGCCTGAACAAAAATCCTGATCTCAAAAAGAGTATTATAGCTTTTATTGCAGTTCCGGCGAATCATACAGGTGCTTCTGCCGATCTTAATAACAGATTAAATAATCCCGATTTCAATCACCCGGTTGAAGGTGTTTATCTTACTCACGGGCTCCATGATTATGAGTACGACAATGTTATCAACAGAGCCAGATCGGCAGGATTGCTCAATAAAACCACCGACAAGGTAAAGCTGATTTTTGTTCCTTCCTATCTTAATGGTTTTGATGGAATTTTTAATCTTGATTATTACGAACTGCTTATCGGATTTGATTTATCGGTTTTCCCCTCATATTATGAGCCCTGGGGATATACTCCGCTTGAGAGTCTTGCATTTCACATTCCCACCATCACTACTTCACTTGCAGGGTTTGGTTTATGGATCCGCGAAAAATTTAAAGACAGTGAACCCGGAGCCTGGGTGCTGGATCGTACTGATACCAACGGTGAAGCAGTTACAACTGCCATTGCCCGCATAATTGGCGATTATGCAGCATTTGATGTCGATCAGGTAAAAGCAGCCCGGAAACTGGCCTGGGATGTTTCGCGTATTGCCCTGTGGGATGAGCTTACCGGAAAATATAAAATTGCATTTGGTATTGCACTCGACAAAGCAGCAGCACGGGAAGATCTTTATCGCGATAAAAGACAGCCTGATACACTCATGTCGTTTCCTTTGAAACAACATGCTATTCCTGTCTGGCACAAAGTATTGGTGAAACCCGGAATTCCTGAAAGATTTAACGGATTGAAACGCATGTCGCGCAACTTATGGTGGTGCTGGCATCCCGATGCAGAAGAGCTTTTCAGAATGATTGATCCCCTGCAATGGGAACAACTTAATCATAACCCCATCGCCTTGCTCGAATCGCTAACTGTTAAGCAAATGCTTCAGCTTGAGCGAAATGAAATTTTCCTGAATAAACTCGATCATGTTTACGGGCAGTTCGAGGTTTATATGAAACAAGCTTCAGAAAAGCCCAAGCATCAGATTGCCTATTTCAGCATGGAATATGGTTTGCACGATACAGTGCAGATATTCTCAGGAGGCCTGGGAATGCTGGCAGGTGATTATCTGAAGGAAGCCAGCGATTCAAATGTGAATATGGTTGGAGTAGGACTGCTTTATCGATATGGATATTTCAAACAAAACCTATCCATCTCGGGCGATCAGATTGATACTTACACCCCGCAGAAATTTACGCACATGCCTCTTAAACCTGTGCGCTCGTCAAACGGCGAATGGCTTATGGTTTCCATCGCTCTTCCCGGTCGTAATCTTTATGCAAAGGTCTGGAAGCTTGATGTAGGACGTATTCCTTTATACCTGCTTGATGCTGATATTGAAGAGAATAACGATGCTGATCGCTTTATTACCCACCAGCTTTATGGCGGTGATTGGGACAACCGTTTCAAGCAGGAATTACTCCTTGGAGTTGGCGGTATCAGAGTATTGAATGCTCTCGGACTTAATCCTTCAGTATTTCATTGTAATGAAGGACATGCTGCTTTCATTGGAATTGAGCGCCTCAGATTGCTGGTTCAGGAGAAAAAATTCATGTTTGATCAGGCAGTTGAAATTGTCAGAGCAACACAACTCTTTACTACTCACACGCCTGTTCCGGCCGGACATGACGCTTTCAGCGAAGACGTCCTGCGTGCTTATATTCCTCATTATGCCGATCGGCTTAACATAAGCTGGAATACCTTTATGAATCTGGGTAGGTTTGTTGAAGATAAACATGATGAGAAGTTCTCAATGAGTGTGCTGGCAACCCGGCTTTCGCAGATGATGAACGGGGTAAGTCGCATTCACGGAAGAGTAAGTCGCGAGATGTTTCAGGGAATGTTCCCGGGATACTACTCGGATGAGCTTTATATCAGTCACGTTACCAATGGAGTACATATGCCTTCATGGACCTCGCCTGAATGGCAGAAGGTATATGCAAAACTTTTTAACGAAGAAAATATCCTGAATCAAACCGATCGCACAGCCTGGGAAAAAATCAGAGAAGTGCCTGAAGAGGAAATCTGGAACCTGCGCGAAAATCACAGAAAAACCCTGATTAATTACCTTCGGAAAAGGGTAGGTGAGGATTTGAGACGTCGGCAGGAGAACCCAAAATTCATAATGAAGACATTGGAAGCGCTGAATGATAAAACGCTCACCATTGGTTTTGCCCGTCGATTTGCTACATACAAGCGAGCACACTTGTTGTTCGCGAATCCTGAACGCCTTTCTCAGCTGGTAAATAATAAAGAAAGGCCGGTTCAGTTTGTGTTTGCCGGAAAAGCTCATCCTGCCGATAAAGCTGGTCAGGATCTCATTAAACGTATCATTGAGTATTCGAAAATGCCGCAGTTTTTCGGAAAAATTATTTTCGTGGAAAACTACGACATGAAACTAGGTGCTAAACTTGTGCAGGGCGTTGATGTATGGCTTAACACCCCAACCCGCCCTCTGGAAGCATCCGGAACCAGTGGTGAAAAGGCTGTGATGAACGGAGTGCTTAATTTTAGTGTATTAGATGGATGGTGGGCCGAAGGCTATAAACCAGGAGCCGGATGGGCACTTCAGGAAGAAAGTACCTATGAAAATCAGCAATTTCAGGATGAACTTGATGCTGAAAATATCTACAATATCTTCGAAGAAGAAATTATTCCTGATTTCTACAACCGAAACAAAAAAGGCATTCCTGAAAAATGGGTGGCAAGTATCAAAAACACCATCGCATTAATCTCTCCCGAGTTTACGATGAAACGTATGCTCGACGACTACTATAAACAGTTTTACAATAACCTGATCAGCCGCTCAACATTGCTGTTTGCCAATGAGTTTGAAAATATCCGGGTGCTTTCAGCATGGAAAAGAAGGATTCTGCGTGGGTGGGAGAGTATTGAGGTTGTTTCAGTAAAGGTGCCTGATTCTTCAAAAAAACCTTTACGTTTAGGCGAAAACTTTGTAGCTGAAATTGTGCTCAATGTCAATGAGTTATCAGCCGGTGATATAGGTTTGGAAGTGCTTTTCGGACATAAAATCAATGATGAGGTCAAAACAATTTCATTTATTGAGGATATGACTGTTGCCGGTGTTAATGGCAACATTGTCACTTTCTTTATTGAAATCCCAACTTTACAGGCAGGCGTTTTCGATTATGCTTTCCGGTTAAGTCCTCGTCATCCTTTATTGCCGCACAGGCAGGATTTCAATCTTATCAGATGGATTTCAGCGTTAAACGACTAACGTCAAAATTTGAAAATAATTACTGTAATTGTTAAATCAGTTAAATCAACAAACAGAAAATCATGAAGTTACTCGAAGGAAAAACTGCACTGGTTACCGGCGGTGCCAGAGGAATAGGAAAAGCCATTGCACTCAGATTTGCTGCAGAAGGTGCAAATGTTGCATTCTCAGACCTGAACTATGATGATAATTCCATCGCTCTCGAAAAAGAAATAGCCGATTTTGGTGTAAAAGCCAAAGGTTATGCCTCCGATGCCAGCTCCTTTGAAGGAAGCGATAAGCTAATCAATGATGTATTGGCCGATTTTGGACGAATTGATGTTTTGGTGAATAATGCCGGAATTACCCGCGATGGATTGCTTATGCGTATGACAGAAGCCGATTGGGATCTGGTTATCAAAGTCAACCTGAAGTCCATATTTAATATGACCAAAGCAGTTCAGAAGGTGATGCTGAAACAAAGAAGCGGATCTATTGTAAATATGAGCTCTGTAGTCGGACTTTCAGGAAATGCCGGACAATCCAACTACTCTGCCTCAAAAGCCGGTCTGATCGGTTTTACAAAATCAATTGCTCAGGAACTCGGTTCACGTACCATAAGATGCAATGCCATTGCTCCGGGCTTTATTGAAACTGATATGACAGCAAAACTTCCTGAAGATGTTCGCAAAACCTGGATTGAAGGTATTCCTTTGAAACGTGGTGGAAAACCCGAAGATGTTGCAGATGTTGCTCTTTTCCTCGCTTCTGATTTGTCGTCATATGTTACCGGGCAGGTTATTAGTGTGTGTGGTGGAATGCATATGTAATTGTAACGGAATAATCTGATTCATGAAAGCCGCTTTAATGCGGCTTTTTTTTACACTTTCAAACCGGCACCGGCATTGAGGATTATTATTTATATTTGTATCATACTTAAACAAAAATTTAACCATGAAAAAGATTTCTCTGTTTTTGTCAATGTTACTGCTGATGCTATCAGCCAGATCGCAGAATTGCGAAGGTTTTTTTCCTGTAAAACAGGGAACTGTAATCGAAATGCAGAGTTTTAACACAAAAGATAAATTGCAGGCAACCAACAGGCAAACCATACTGTCGGTAAATTCAGTGTCAGATGGCCTGGCGATTAAAGTGAAAAGCGAGCAATTTGACGATAAAAATAAACCTGTTTTCGAACAGGAACTGGAAATGCGTTGCATTGGTGATGTTTTTTATATGGATATGAAAAATTTCCTCGACCCTAAAACCATGAGTGGTTTTCAGGATATGGAAGTTACTGTAAGTGGTGCAGATCTGGAAATGCCGGGTGCAATGCAGGTCGGACAAACGTTGAAAGACGGAGATATCAAAATGGCAGTAAACTCTTCAGGGATGAATATTATGAATCTCGAGGTTAAGATATATAACCGAAAGGTTGAAGCCATTGAAACCATCACAACTCCTGCCGGAACTTTCGAGTGCTTCAAAGTGAGCTATGATACTGAGTTCCGAACCATGTTTAAAATTACAGCAAAAGGTACAGAGTGGATTTCACGAAATGTTGGAACTGTAAAATCAGAGCAATATGACAAGAATGGGAAACTTACCGGTTATACCTTGTTAAGTAAATTCAGTAATTGATGGATTAATTCCATTTGGCTTCTGTTCAAAAATCTGACCCGCTACTATTCATAAAATCTAATCTTACTGCTTTGGGCTTTCAACTAATTTCGGGATTACCAATCTGGTTAACAATATTATGCCCGCTTGCAGGAGCAGGTGTGGCTGCCATTTTATACTACAGAAACTCATCCTCCGGTTTTTCCCGGCCGTTGATAATCTCTCTGGCAATTCTTCGGTTTATCACTTATTCCCTTATCTTTTTTCTTGTATTGTCACCCTTGGTCAGGGTAATAAGCCGTGATATAGAAAAGCCTTCAATTGTTGTTGGAGTCGATAATTCCACCTCCATGATCAGAGGAAAAGACTCTGTTTTTCTCTCAACCAGATTGCCGGCAGCACTGAAAAAGATTCAGTCAGATCTGGGAAAACAGTACGATGTTAAGTTTTTTGTTTTCGGACAGAATGTCCTGGAATCTGATTCTGCTGATTTTTTGGATGGAAAAACTGACATTTCTTCTTTCCTGAGTTTTACAAATTCCCGCTATTTTAACCGGAATCTTGGAGCTGTTGTGCTTATGTCAGACGGAATTTATAATTCCGGGGAAAATCCCCTTTATCAGGTGCGAAATTCCACTTATCCGGTTTTAACTGTGAAGTTTGGCGATACCACTGTTAACAGAGATCTGATAATCAGTAAGGTAAATCATAACAGATATGCTTTTAAGGGAAATCAATTTCCGGTTGAAATTGTGGTTCATGCACGTGAAGCTGGCGGCGAATCAACCAGGCTTAGTGTTACTTCCGAAGGCAAAGAAATATTTACCCGGCAGATAAATGTATCTTCAGGAAATCAGGTATTTACAATTCCGCTTTTTATAGAAGCCGGTGAATCCGGATTGAAGAAGTTCAGGGTTTTGCTTGAAGGAATTCCCGGAGAAATAAGCCTTGAGAATAATGTAAGAAAAATTTTTGTTGAAGTTAAAGAGATGCGACAAAAAGTAGTGATTGTTGCAAATTCTCCACATCCCGACCTCGCATCGCTGAAGCGTGCCCTTGAATACAGCAATAACTTTGAAGCTGAATTGTTTCTGATTGATAATTTTACAGCAAATATTGCCGATTACAGCTTATTTGTTCTTCACCAATTGCCTTCAGCCTCTAATCAGTCTTCCCGGCTGCTGGATGAGCTTGTCAGATTGAAAATTCCGGTTTTATTTATTATCGGATCCCAAAACGACATACCGCGTTTTAATCGTATGCAGACCGGCTTAACCCTCATCGGTCATAACAATGCTGTGAATGAAGCTTTGCCAGTGCTGAACAGCAACTTCCCGCTTTTTATAATTACCGAACAAATGGAGAAACTCTTCGCTGATTTGCCCCCATTGGTTTCGCCGTTTGCAAATTACCAGATATCAAATGCGACTTATCCGCTTGCGCATCAGAAAATTGGCCAGCTAAGAACAGATCTTCCGCTGGTAGCATATTCACAAACGGCTGATGTAAGATATGGTTTTATTGCCGGTGAAGGCATCTGGAAATGGAGAATGCATGATTATGCTTCCAATGGCAATCACAATACTTTTGATGATTTTATTGTGAAATCAGTTCAATATCTCTCACAGCAATCGGAGAAGGGTAATTTCAGAGTGTTTTGGAATAATTATTACGCTGAAAATGATCCGGTTGAGTTCTCGGCAAGGTTATTCAACGACAGTGAAGAACCCATAACAGGACCCGAGGTCAGATTATTGATCACCAGCGAGGAGGGAAAGGAATTCAACTATTCTTTCTCAATTAAAGATGAAACATATTACCTTCAGATCGGATCATTGCCTGCAGGTTTGTATTCTTTCAGGGCAGAAACTGATCCGGGAACCGGAGTTCTGGTAAAAACCGGAAATTTTGTGGTTACATCCCTGATTCTTGAGGACATAAACTCGGTTGCAGATCACCGGCTTCTGGAAGCAATTGCATCCGAAACCGGTGGAACGTCTTATTTCTCTGATGGAAT